>JAEUHX010000058.1 GCA_016792805.1 Planctomycetota bacterium | reverse complement strand
AATGCGGATAAGTGGTGTCGGCGCGTGCACGCTACAACCCATTCGAAAAGTGGGGTCGGCGCGTGCGCCGACCGGTGAGCGCGCGCGTGCGCGCGCGACTTTCGACTTGCGACTCGGGAAGAATGGGGCGTGGTCGGTCTTGGCTCGGCAGCGGACAGTCCAAGAGGCCATTCCAGGATTCCTCCGAGCTGCGCGCGGGCCTCGGCGCCCAGCGCGGCGTTGCGCGTCCTCGGCGTCGCTTCTGGCTACGCCTGCGGCGCGCGCCTTGCGCTGAGCGCCGATTCCTCGCGCTCGCTCTGCGGAGGAATCCTGTCATGGCCTCCCGACGCTCGGCGGCCCATCGGCTGCGCGGAATCTGACCGGCGCTTCGCGCCAGTCCGATTCCGCGCGCGCCATGGCCTCGCGTCTGCGGAACTCGCCGCGCCAAGACCGACCCACGCCCCATTCCTTGCCGTCTCCTATTTGTGAAGGCAATGGCGAGCGCAAGATCAGAAGCGCTGCCTTCGGGCGCGGGCGTCGCCCGCGCCGGCTCGCGCGCGCATGCGCGCGCGAGATCGTCTCGGGCAAGCCCGAGCCCTACGGCAGAACCTGTGCCTGCACAGATGCGGGATGGCGCGAAAAAGGGCGTGAGGCAATTTTGATGTGCACTGATGTTGATCGGTAGGGTCGGCGCTCGCGCCGAACAATTGCGCGGGGCTTGCCCCGCGCGATGAGGAATCGGTACCGAGATACTCCATTCGGCGGCGTATGCGGCGCCGAATCGCCATGGGCACGGTTGACTCTTGAAACGTCCTCCACGCGCCGACCCCACTTATCCGAAATCAGGGTTCGAGCGCACCCACCAACCCCACTTCGGTAGACGAAAGCCCGCACACCACCCCACAGAAACGAATCATACGTTCGCGATCTGAGCTCGAGCCGATGATTGCATGACGTCGCCGCAGCATCCTGCGAGCAGCGACGAGGTCTCCGCTCAGCTCAGATGCCTCGCGGAACCGCTTGCCGAGCGACTACTCCGGCTTCGCGCGAACTTCACACAAACCCGCGTCATCGGGCGGGCCGATCTCATACTTCTGTGTGAGGTGATGGATGCAGCGCTGCAGGTAGGGCCGCTCGGCAGCGAGCTGCAAGGCGGATGCCTGCACATAGGCCTTATGGCCGGCCCGCAGGGCGGTGTCGACGCGGTTCATCGCGCGCTGCGTTTCGGCGATTGACTTTACGGGGTCGACGCCGAAGGGTCCCGGCTCATCGAGTTCCGCCAGATTCAGCACTTCAGGCCCGATATACAGGCGGGTGAGATTCTTGAGCTCCGGCGCATTGAACTCCACGTCGACGCCGGACCGGAGGAAAAGTAATAACGCGGAGCCCTTGCCGATGCGCGCCGCAAGGGCTTCGGCGACGTCCCGATGGTTCTCGCTGCGGTGGGCTTTCGAAACCTGTGGCCAAGCAAGGAAGGCTTGAGTGCAGACCAGTACGATCGCGGCGACGGCGAGAGGCGCTCCGCGCCAACGCGGAAAAAGCTGCGCAACGCCGGCGGCGAGCAGAGGGAGGACGCCGATGTTATAGCCGCCGGTGTACTCCACTCGGCTTGAGCCGATCATGTGTGCATACCCGGCGAGCGAGGCGAGGATAGCGAATGCGAGCGCTCGATCTTGGATCAGTAAGAAGATTCCGGCGAGGAGTCCCGCTCCGGCCAGGACTCCCGACTGAGCCCAGAGCTCCTGAAGGATGGTTTCGAAATAGGGCTGCTCCGCCGGATGAACAGCGCGGAAGTAGTCGACAAGGATGCTGTGCTCGGTTGCGAGCCAGTGCACTGCTCCAGCGACTGCCCACATCGTGGCGGCGCCGAGGGAGAATGCGAAGGCGACTCGTACCCAGGATGGCGAGGCTGGCGTCGGCGTGCGCCGTTGGGTGCGGACATGGAGAAGTATGATCGCAGGAAGCAACAAAATGCCTGAAAGATGCGTCCCGACGACGGCGGCTCCAGCCGCGGCGAACCCAAGAAGCGGCCGGCATCCGCACGGGCGCACCGCCATTGATATCGCGAGGCTCACGCCTAATAAGTGAAGAGTATGAATCTCCGTCGCTCCCGCGAAAAACCAGACGGACGGCGAGAGCAGGACGAGGGCTGTCGCGAAGGCCGCTCGCGGCGCGCTCATGAGCGCCGTGAAGAATCTCACAAGAAACGGACCGGCGGCACCCAGGCAAACCGCCGAGAACAGCTTCAGCGATTCGTCGATACGCAGCCCAAGCAGAGCCGACGCCGCTTCGTGGAAGAGCTTCGCCAGGGGAATGTACAGAAGGTGGGGGTAAAGCCACACTTCCCGGTCGGGCTGAATCGGCGTCCAGTCGCTCAGCCACTGAACGAAGAAGATGCCGTCGTTATAGATCCCGCGATGGGGAAAGAGGGCACCCAGCAGGAATCCGCCTACGGCTGCTCCGACTCCAAGCCAAAGCGAAGCGACGCGCGAGGCGGGCTGCGCGACCGAGGCGTTCTGGGGCCGCAGAGGCGCCATGGCCTCGATCGTGCGAGACCCCGCCTCGATGGGCAAGCGCGTTGCGGCGTCCGAATGGCTACCGCATGCTTCCCACGTGTTCGGCGGCATCGCGACTCGCAGCGGCGTCCTGTTCCTCGCGCGAGGCGCGGGGTCCAGCCGCGTTTACGTTGTCGACGTGCGCGATCCATTGGCGCCAGCTCTCCAGAGAGTGCTGCCGCTCCCGCGCGTGGGCTCCAGGCCCGCCGCGCCCGCCGGAATCGCCGTCGGCCCTACCTTCGGGATCTACGTGGCCGACCCGAGCGCCCGCCTCGTCCACGCGCTTTCACTTTTCGGAGCGCCGATCGGCTCCGTGGGTACGCCGGCGCCTGCCGGTCTGCCCGTCTCGCCCGACCGCCGCGGCCTCCTTGCGGAACCGGTCGACGTCGCCGTCGATCGGAGCGGCAATGTGTATGTTTGCTCGGCTGGAGGCCCGCGCCGCTACGCCGTGCTGAAATACGCGCGCGACGGGCGCTACCTGGGATCGTTCCGCTCTTTCGGCGTCCCCGAAGAGACATTCTCGTCGCCTCGTTCCCTTGCTGTTTCCGATGCCAACCTCTTCGTGGCCGACACTGGGAATGGCTGCGTGCAGGTCTTCGGGCGCAATGGGTCGTTCCGCTTCGCCTTCTCCACGACGGCCACCGCCGGCGAGTGGTCGAAGCCGATGGGGATCGCTCTCGAACGCTCCTGCGAGATTCTCGTGTTGAGCCAGGGCGACGAGCCGTCGCTGCGCCGCTTCTCACCCGGTGGTGAGCTGCGCGAGACGATTCTCCGCGGGCATTGGATTGAGGCACCCGTGGCGGTCGCCGCTGGCGACGACGGCACTCTCTTTGTCCTCGATCAGGACGGCGACCGGCTTCGTTCGTTTACGCCCCAAGGGGAGTTCCTGACGGACCTGATCTCGGTGCTGGAGGCGACGCCGCCGACGCTTGGCGTTCCCCCGGGAGCGTCGTATGGTCGTCCCCTGTGAAATCGACCACCACTTCAAGCCGGGCGGGAAGCGCCAAACGTGTTGCGAAGGCGGCGAGTCAACGGGGAGCAAAATCGGCGGGCAACCCGCCGACGATCGCCCCCTACGTCCGCAAGATCCTCCTCGATCTCGGCGAGGATCCTGACCGCGATGGGTTGAAGCGCACGCCCGAGCGGTTCGACCGTGCGATGCGATACCTCACGTCGGGCTACGGTAAGACCGTCGCCGAGGTTGTCGGCAAAGGGGTCTTCGAGCAGGAGACCGACGAAATGGTGATTGTGAAGGACATCGAGCTCTACTCGCTCTGCGAGCACCATCTCGTGCCCTTCTATGGGAAGGCCCATGTCGCCTATCTGCCGGATCGGAAGATCGTTGGGCTCTCCAAGGTTGCGCGTCTCGTGGACCTCTTCGCGCGGCGGCTCCAGGTTCAGGAGCGCCTGACGTCGCAGATCGCTCGCGCACTCGAAGAGGCGGTGGAGCCCAAGGGTGTCGCCGTGGTCATCGAAGCGGCCCACCTCTGCATGATGATGCGCGGTGTCGAGAAGCAGAACTCGGTCACCGTCACCTCCTGCATGCTCGGGCGCTTTCGATCGGACGAAAAGACCCGGGCCGAGTTTCTGCAGCTCGTCTACCGCGGTGGGTCGCGGTAGCCTCTATGCGATGGAATTCAGGGACCCCGAAACTGCCCGTGGTTCAAGTCATCCGAGCGGCGCACGCGGTTCTTTCGCGATCTCCTCGTCGGACTGTCTCGGCGGAACTCCTTGGCTTCGCCTACGGCGGCCCTCCTTGCTCTCGCGAAAACTCCTCGTGCCCGCAGTGGGTAGCACCGGTCCAAGTACCCGGAGCACTTTTGCAACAGGCGGGTCAGGCCTTTTTCGGGGGTCGGCGGTAGTCTTGGATTGCCCTGAAACGATTTCCAATTCCCTAGAACTCGCGGCGCCGGCCCTCCGTTGCCGCTAGATTCTGAAACGGCTCTCTATGCGTGGAATTCTTCCTCTGCCCGCTGCCTTCGCGATGCTGAGCATCGCCGCAGTTCCTTTGGGAATGCTGGCCCTGATTCCCAAGGCCGGCTCCAAGAAGCAAAAGGCGGGTGTGACGCAATCGAAAACTGTGGCGCCGCGGAAAGCGCTCACGGCCCTCGACTCGCTTGCCGAGCCCGGGTTCACGGCCGCCGATACATTGAACTTTCTGAAAAGTGGTAAGTCGACGCCTCTCGACTCGCGCGGCCAGCTGAGTTCGGAGGAAGATGTCGGGCCGTCGGGTGCCCCGCCGCTCGGGGTGACCATCAATCCCTCCGTGGTGTGGCCGGTGCCCCCGGGGGCGACGGGATACAATATTACACTTTCTCCGGCGGAGACGGGAGTTACTTGGAATCACACGAGCTTCAGCGAGCAGTTCGCGTTGATGCTGCCTTCGAATTACAACCCGTCCAGCCCGCCGCCGCTCGTGATCGCGTGGCATGGATTTGGTACTTCCCACAATCAGCCGATGCTGTGGGGGCTTCCGGCGGAGGCCGAGGCGCGCGGCTGGATGCTGATGAGCCCGCTCGGAATCGCGGGGAATACGTTCTCGTGGATTCCGGGGCAGCAGGCCGTCGAGAAGTCGATCGATTGGGTGCGGGCCAACTATCCGTTCGATGAGAACCGGGTCTATGGGCTCGGCTTCTCGATGGGCGCGCAGTGCATTGTGAACTTTGCGGCGCGGCACCAGGACCCGTCGTGGACGCGGCTCGCAGCTCTCGCCACGGTGTGCGGCAGCTTCGACAACATGACGACGTACATCCAGGGCGACTCGACCACGCAGTCGCTTCTGGTTTTTCTCTTTGGCGGCGTGCCGACGAGCCAACCGCACATTTTTGAGTACCAGCGCACGTCTGCGATTCGTGGAGCTGCGCCCATCGACTCCGAGTCGATGGCTCGGTCGGTGTTGCATTTGCCTTGGTACATGACCTGGTCGACGGACGACACGGTCGTGAGCTACTCGCCGACGCAGAATAATTCGCTCATCAGCTATCTGACGAACTTCGGGAATCCACCGACGACGGTCCCCGTTTCGGGGAACCCGTCGCCCCACTCGTGGGCGATACTCAATGTCCCAGATTGTTTTAACTTCTTTTCAACGAAGTCTCTGACGGCGTACCCCACAAATTTCCACGTCTTGGCGGACCGCGACTGCACCCACAACGGTGTGGCCGTCTCCGGCGGGCCGCTCGTAGGCTTCCGAATGTTGAACGTGAACGCCGCAGCTGGCTCCCTCTCGGTGGCGAGCTTGAGCGGGGCCAATGGTCTTCGCTTTGATGCGGACGGCCTCGGTCTCGCGGAGGGCGTGGACACCACGATCTCCGTCTCGAGCAACACAGGCGCCAACACGGTGGTGCAGCTCGAGCGGACCGCCAGCCTGACGCCGCCGTCGAAGGTCCAGCTGAACGGGACGGACAGCTACGCGTGGACATTCAATTCGATCACCGGCACGACCAATCTCACAGTTCCGACCGGATCGTCCTTGACGGCCGAGCTCTTCTCGACATTTGATATGTCGTTGGGTGTGTCCGGAACACCGAGCATCGGCTCGAATATTACGATTGATCTGACGGGAGGCGCCCCGAGCCAGCTCTATGCGCTTCTGTATGCCGAGTCGAGCGGCCTTTTTGCGTGGTCGGCCGTCGGCGACGGCGATCCGCGCTTCCTTTTGTTGGATCCTTTCACGATGGCCGGGCTGATCGTCTCGACGCTCGATGGATCCGGCCAGGATCATCCCGGGCTCGTGATTCCCAATGATCCCGGGCTCATCGGACGGACGTTCCCGCTGCAGGCGATCACCGCGCCCGGGAGCGTGAACGGGATTCCGTTCACCGTTGGATTGGTCTCCAATCCGTACCCGCTGACGATCTTCTAACCGCCGCGCTCGACGCGGGTGGTCCGTCGGTGCGGGGTAAGCGTTCAACGGCCGAAGCACGCCCTGCACGCGTTTCGGCGGGCCCCCTGGGGCTTGACCCCATGGGGCCGTCGCCCGTAGCGTCCTCGCCCTTCATCGCCAGGGCCCCACTTGGCAAGTCTGTTCGCCTCGGCGGCGTAGCTCAGCCCGGTTAGAGCAACGGCTTCATAAGCCGTGTGTCATCGGTTCAAATCCGATCGCCGCTACCAGCTTCGCAAACGTAGGCTCGAGAGAGAGAGACAGACAGAGAGAGGTCGGGGAAGCCGTCGCCGTGAGGCACGCATCGAGAGCCGTCCCTCCGAGATTTACTGTAGCGTCTTTTTTGCAGCTTCCGTGAGCCGCCGTGTCGCCGGATGCTGGATCCGCCGCTCTCCTGTAATGATGTAGTAGCGCTCGCGGGCACCCGGCAGGAGCCCGACGCGACGGAGGTCATATCGCCTCGAGAGCTCCTCCTCGATGAGTACGGAAGCCGCCATCGCTCCGGCTCCCGAGCCGGCGAAGACCTTCATCAGCGCGCTGTCATCGAATTCGCCGACGACGCGCGGGCGAAGCCCTTCCGACTCAAGCCACATGTCGAGCGATTGGCGCAGGCTCGTTCCGGGAAGGGGGAGCAAGAAGCGCTCATTTTGTAATGACTGTGGAAATGTACGGACGAGGCGCCGCGCGACGGCCGCCGTGGCATAGACGGCAATCTCGCTCTCACCGAGCAGATGATTGAAGCCGCGCACTCCGCCGGCCGCTCCGATCGGCGCATCGGAGATCACAAGATCGAGGTCGTGCGTCGCGAGCTCCGCGAGGAGCCGAGGCGCGCGATCCTCTCGGCAAACGAGGCGCGCTTCCGTCTGCGGATCGAGCGCAGGTGCGAGAAGCCGATAGGCTACTAATTTCGGAATGACATCGGCGATTCCGACGCGGAAGGACGGACCTCCCGGGATGCCGCGGCCGCGGGCGACGTCGAGCAACTCGCGGCCAAGAGTGAAGATTTCGTCGGCATAGCGAAATACCATTTTTCCCAGCTCGGTCAGGGCGAGCCCGCGGCCACGCCGAACGAAAAGCTTTCCGCCGAGCGAACGCTCGAGTTTTTTGATCTGGCCGCTGACCGTGGGCTGAGCGAGGTGCAGGCGGTGGCACGCGGCGGCGACGCTGCCGTGCTTGGCCGTCGCCCAGAAATAGAGGAGATGGTGGTAGTTGAGCCAGTCCATAAGAATTCGAAAAAAGCGATGCTTTGTCGTGAAACATTCTAATGGACGATGCTTAGGGGCGAGCTAGCCTTTTGCCGCTCAGACTCTTCAACTCGACCTCTCCGGAGGCAGACCATGCGAATCCTCATCCGCTCCACCCGCCTAACTCTCCACGCGGAAGACGTCGACTACATTACAAAGCGCCTCTGGTTCGCCCTCGGCCGCTTCGCTGACCGCGTGCGAACGGCCCGAGTCACTCTTTCGGATATCAATTCCAACAAGGGTGGAATCGACAAACGATGCATTGTTGAGGTTGATGTGGATGGCCGCGGAAAGATCGTCGCCGGCGATGTCGACACCACCATCCGCTCCACCGCCGACGTGACGATCGCGCGCGTCTCTCGGGCCGTGGCTCGCAGCGTGCGCCGGACTCTAGACCGCCGCCACATCGAATATGCCGGGTAGCGGCTGGCTCACAGCTTTGGCCCGCTGAGTCGGCGCCGCGCATGACTCTTGAGTTCGGATTGTTGCCGTGGATCGGGTTCCTCGCATTCGTACTTGTGATGCTGGGGCTCGATCTCGGCGTGTTCCAACGCCGAGCCCACTCGCCACAGACCTCGCCGAGGAGCTACGGCGAGGCGGCCTGACGATGAGATTTCCAGAATGCCCGCGTGCGCCGCTCGGATGGCTTTGCCACGGGCTGTTCGACCCGGAGCGCGGCTCGGAGGAATCCTGGAACTCGCCCTTGGACTGTCCACTGCCGAGTCGAGGCCGACCCACACCCCATTCCCCTGCGCTCTAGCCGAACATCGCGAGCCACTCGCGCTCCGACTTGGGCTTGAAGACATAATTGGTCTTGCGCGTGTCGAGCATCGAGGCAGAGCTCTGAGGGGCGTATTGGTGGCCGGGGAACAGGATCGCGCTGTCCGGGACCTTTGCGAGCACTTGGGTCAAGCTGCGGTAGAGGGCGCTCGGGTCGCCGCCGGGAAGGTCGGTGCGTCCGCAGCCCTGAAGGAAGAGCGTGTCGCCGGCCACCAGGCGATCTTGCACAAGAAAGCACTGGCTGCCCGGCGTGTGACCGGGGGTGTGCAGCAGCGTGATCGGGATCTCGCCCACTTGGACGACATCACCGCCGGAATGCAACACAAGGTCGCTGTCGGAGACGCCCGTCATGCGCTTCACCCAGGGCGCCTCTTCCCGCTGAATGTGAACTCGAAGTCCCTGCAGCTCCAGCAGCTCGCGAATTCCCTCGAGCGGATTCCCAAACAAATCTCCACCGATGTGGTCGGGATGCCAGTGCGTCGCAAGCGCGCCCACGAGTGTCATCCCGTCGGTGCGCGCGATCTCGAGGAGTTCACTGGGCGCATAGGTGGGGTCGACCACGATGGCCTCATTCGTTTCGCGGTCGCCGATGAGATACACAAAATTGACCATCTGCTCCGCGATCGGTTGCTCGCATGCGAAGTCGCGGCCGGAGAGGAGCTGGCGGAAGTAGAGCCGCTTGGAGTCGTCGATCTGTTTCACGAAGGTCATTTCTCCACGTAGTCCACATAACCGATCATCATCTCGTCCCAACTCTGCTCGCCCCACCGAACAGTCGCCTTCGGGTTGGGATTCGCCAAGTTGGCCGCCGAGTTGTCAAACTCGGCGATGCAGCGCATCGTGCTCCCGCCCGAGACCTGCAGGGGCTTCTCCGGAATGTATGTTGCCTGCCAGCCGAAGTCGTACCGCGGGACATCGAGCAGCGTCTCTTCACGGCCGTCGGGGTGCTCCAGCACATATCGAAACGACTTGCCCCGATAGTGCATGTGCGGAAGGAACGCGAGAATCTCCACATCGCGTGAAACCTTCCATCGCGCCTCGAATCGAGCGGCCGAAGCCCCCGGAGGAATATTGAGCTTCCGCTGATGGATTCCGCGGTTCACGACGCGCCGAGCGGGGGGCTCCTTCGCGAAGACCAGACCGATCTGCGTGGCATCCTCGCGAGCCGTGCCGTCGGCCGTATAGTGCATTTGAAACAGAAGAGCCGAGCCGGCGGGAAGGAGCTTTCCGGTGCCCGCAGGCCATTCATTGGGGCGTTCCCCAGGGACGAGCGATGCGAAGAACCCGCCGTTCAAGCCGCCGTCGATCGGCGGCTGCTCGTGGCGGCGATCCTTCGGGTACACCACAAATATGAGGGCGTGGTGGACGACTTCGCGGGCCCCCGCATGAACTTCCGCAGCAGTCACCCAGCGGTCTTCCGTCAGCCCAGTCGGCACCTCCACGTAGTGATAGTCAATTTTCCCAGTGGCGGGAATCCGCTGCTTCGGGATCGTCAGCACCAAATCCGGCGCACCGATGTGCCACAGCGGCGCGGCCGGCGCAGGATCTGCGGGTTTGGCCGGCTTTGGCCCCTCGGACCGCGCGCCCGAAGCCCACCGAATGAGCGTGGACCGCTCCTCCTCGCTCAGTCCCCGTGCATTCTTCCACGATCCGAATTGTGGGTTCGCGTGCCACGGCGGCATGCGGCGCTGCTCGACCACTTCTGCAATCATTGCAGCGGCAGCATCTGCGTCGTCGTAACTCAGAAGCGGCAGGGGGCCGATCTCGCCCGGCCGGTGGCACTCCACGCAATGCTTGCGGAGCACCGGCGCCACATGTTCATGATAATGGACTTCCCCGGACGGGGGCACCGGTGCCGCTGGGCGCGCCGCCGGCGTGATCAAGCAGCCTTTGGGCTCCGTCTCCGGGAGAGCGGGCGCTTTGCCCGCGAGGACGGCGACGAGCGCCTCTTTCACATAATGCCGCTGCGGCTCCGGCTTCCTCGTGCCGAGAGCGAATTGATCATCGAACGCGCCACGGTAGCGCAGCACCCCCGAACCATCGATCACCAATGCTTCTGTGGTTCTCGAAACCTTCAGCGCGCGCGTCCACAATTGCTCCGTGTCGTGGATGAGCGGGCCGGCTCCGTGGACCCGAGCTTCCAGCTCCTTCAAATCCGCCGTGGTCTCTTTCACGTTCGGATCCACGAAATAGAATCGCACTCCTTGCTCGGAATATTGACGAGCGAGCGCCACAAGTGCGGGCAGCTGCGCCGTCGCGATGGGGCAGTGGGCCGCCGTGAAGCAGATGGCCACGCCTTTCACTGACGGATCTCCCTTCGGGAGCGCGACCACCGTGCTATCGAGGGACTTCACCGGCGGCAGTTCCACCGCGCTGCCCGGCTTGGGGGCGACAGGCGCCGTCTGGTTTTGTGTGAAGACAGCGCAAAGGAAGACGGCGATCGCGGAAGCGAGTAGTGATTTCATCGGAGGTGCGAACAATTGTTTGGCATGTCACTCATTTCTGAATTTGGAACTGGGCTCGGTGCTGCTCGTAGGCGGAAACCGTGGAGCGGCCGTCGAGCGCAAGCTCCGCGAGAATCCGCCCGGAGACGGGCGCCAGCTTGAAACCGTGGCCCGAGAAGCCGGCTCCGATCGTAACTCTCGGATCGCCGGGATGTTGAGCGAGGATGTAATCCTCGTTCGCCGTCATGGTGTAAAAGCAGGTCTCCGCGGAGACGCGCCGCTTCACAGCCCAGCGAATGCGTCTGCCGAGGAACGCCTCGATGTGTGCGAGCTCGGCTTCGCTCGCGGCCGCCTCGTCGTCGGGGTCGTCGCGGCGCCCGGCGGTGCGGTGCTGGGCGGCCTTTACGCCGCTCGTCCCGAACGCTGGGAGCCCGTACCAGAGGCCATTGGGCCCCGGCTCGGAGTAGACCCACACCGGAAACTGTGGCAACTCCATGGACTGCGGTGCGCCGTCGAGTTCGAAGTAGCCGACCGACTGGCGAATCGGTGTCGTCGCCAATGCGATCTCCGGCACCAGCGCTCCAATCCAGGGCCCCACTGTAAGGATCAATTTTTCGGTCTCGAGGCGACCGCGGTTTGTGTGAACATCCATCGGATCGCGCGACCGATCGATGGCGAGCACTCGCGTGGAGGTCAGGATCTCGACGCCGCCCGCAGCCGCGAGGCGCGCCAGCGCGGCCACCGTGCGGTCGGCCGCCACGACACCCGCCGTGCGATCGATCAAGCAGGCATCGCCCTCCTCGAATCGGAACATGGGGAAACGCTGCTGTGCGGTTGCCCGATCGAGCCGCTCCACCTCGGTGCGATCGAGGCGCTCTGCGACGGCGAGGTACTCCGCGAACGGGCCCTTCTCCGGACCGAAAAAGCAGCCTTCGCACGGATGGATGAGCTGTTCTCCGGCGTCCTTCTCTAGCGCAGGCCACTCTTCGAGCCGCGCCGTGCGCATCATTTGTGCATAGACGAGGCTCGCGTACGAGCTGCGGGTGATGCGCGCGGCGCCGTGGGAGCTGCCGCGCGCGTGCCCGACCTCGAATTGTTCAAGAATCGTGACGGAGCGGACGCCGCGCCGCGCGAGCTGCCAGGCCGTCGCGAGCCCGTGGACGCCCGCGCCGATGATGACCACATCTCGCCGACCGAGCGAGACCATTCAGCGCACGCGAACGGGCAGGACCACCATCGTTCGTCCGCCCCAGACGAGCCGTTTCTGGATCGCGAACGGCGTTTCATTGTGCAGGAGCCGCTGGTACCAACGGTCTCTCTGGAAAACCACTTTTCCAGCGAAGAACGTCGACTTCGGAAATTCCTTGCTCGCTTCGACGCAGAGCGTCTCCGCCTCGTCCACGATGTCGGTCCCGATGGCGCTTCGATAAGTGGCCGGGATGCCGAGGCGCGCCGCCAGCTCCACATATCGGAGAAGCGTCTCCTCCGTGCGCGACTTGAGTGCCTCGATCTCCGCTTCGCCCTTGAAGCCGCCGGAGTCGATCACGCCCACCGAAAGGAAGACGAGGTTTTTAAAGTGTCCGGGGAATGCACGGAAAATATTGAAAAGAGTGTGAATGCCGAGTCCGCCGTAGCTCTCCACCAGGAGAACCGCCGTCGGTTGGCTCGGATCGAGTGCCGACGACCGCGTGATCTCCGCCGCCGGGATCTCGCCGAACTGCTCATGGAGCCGCGCCAGTTGCCCCTTCACATTTCTGTAGTGTTGCCGGATCACGAAGCAGAGCCCTACGAGGCTGCCCGTGATCACGATCGTGAGCCAGCCGCCATGGTGGAACTTCTCCAGCACAGTGATCACCAGAATCACTGCAGTGAGCACAAATCCAATGGTGAAAAGCGCCGTCGTCCGTTTCCAGCTCTTTGAGTCGCGGCGGCGCTTCCACCACGACCTCGCCATACCGAACATCGACAGCGTGAACGTGGCAAACACGTTGATGCTGTACATGACCACCAGCTGCTCCACCGAGCCGCCGGTGTACGCGAGCGCGCCAAGGGAAGCGGCGCTCATCAGCAGAATTCCGTTTTGTGTGGTCAGTCGCTCGGAGAGCGCCGCGAAGCGATGTGGCATCCACGAGTCGACCGCCATGTTGGCCAGCACGCGCGGGCCGTCGAGGAAGCCCGCCTGCGCCGCGACCGCCAGCAGCGCGCCCTCCGTCACCAGCGTCACAATCAGGAACAGATGGCCGCCGACCGGGAAGCTCGTCGTGACCGACTCCAGCAGCAGCGCATTCATGGTCTTCTTGCGCGCCGGGTCGGGCTGCACATCCCATAGCAGATACAGCGTCAACAATCCCGCCGCCACGATGGCGAGCGACGTGGACATGTAGAGCATCGTGCGCTTGCCCGTCTTGGCGCGCGGCTCGCGCATGATGGAAACGCCGTTCGACACCGCCTCGATTCCCGTGAAGGTTCCGCCGCCGAGCGAATAGGCGTGCAGAAACAGGATCAACATTCCCCAGATCCCGATGCTCGAGTAGCCCGACTGGAAGCCGTCGCTGACTCGCTGAGCCGTCGTCGTGAGTTCAGGAATGTGGAGAACGATTCCGAGCGTGAGGAGCGCCGCGTGCGTCAGCAGGAAGAGAATAAAAATCGGCGCCAGCACGACGACCGATTCCTTCACTCCGCGCAAGTTCAACCATGTCAGAGTGAGTAATAATAGAAACTCAAAGGGCAGCTTTGCGGATTGCCACGTCGGCGGCATGAAGCTGAAGAGTGCGTCGCCCGCGGCGGCGATCGACGTCGTGATCGTCAGCACATAATCGACCAGCAGGGCGCAGCCCGATACGACGCCAGCTTTTTCTCCAAGGAGCTTCGTCGCCACCACATATCCGCCGCCGCCGAATGGGAACTCATCGATGATGCGGCTGTAGGCGGCCGAGATGATGAAGACCGTGGCCGGCACGAGCAGCATCAGCCCAACGGCGAGATAGGTGTGCTGCTGAAGCGTTCGAAACGCTTCTTCCGGACCGTACGACGACGACGAGAGTCCGTCGGCACCGAGTCCGACCCACGCAAGGAACGCCACCAGCGAAAGCCGGTGGAAGATGGTCCGGTCCTCGAGGTCGCGAGGAGGGCCGAGAAGGATGTTCTTCAGCCAAACGCCCGAAGATGGGGCTTCTGGCGGTTTCGTGGGGTCGGCAGCGTTGCCGCCCGGGGCTGGCTCCGACGACCGCGATGCAGTCGTCGGGCGTTCACTCGAAGCGTTCGGCACGGGTTTGCTCGCGGGGCCGGAGGCCCTCACGCGGGAAAGCAGCCTACTGGAGCCGCCCGGCCGTTCAACTTCGCGAGGGGCTTCCCGGCGCAGCGCCCCGCACGCTTACAAGAAGTGCACGGGATCGAACTCGTGGATCGGGATGATCCGCACGCGTGGCAATGCGACATTGAATGCGCGCGCGGAACTCTCGAGGTCGTAGATCTCGACGCCCCGCGACTCGAGCTCTCGGTAGCTCGCGCTCACGAACTCCCGGAATCCGAGCACCGCGATCTTGCGCTTTCCGTCGATGAGCGAGGTGAGCGCCGGCGTGAAGTCGTGGTCATGGCTCGCGAGGATTACGTTGCCGGGGCGGCTGCGGAGCGCCTCCAGCGTCCGGAGAACGGCGAGGTCGACCACCTTCTCCTCGGCGCTGCCGCTCAGCGGGATCGGCCGGTAGCCCATCGCCAGGAGCGCCTGCACGAACGGGCCCGGCAGTGCGCCCGAGGAAGCGTTCAGGAAGAACAGCGCGCGGCACGGAACTCCCCAGAGCTTCGTGCTGAACTCGCGCACGCGCTCCCAACGCGGGCGCTGCTCGGGCGTGGGGCGGACGCCGCCCAAAATGGCATTGCCGAGCGTGGCATCGATGTTCTCGCCATCGACCAGCAAATAAGTAACTTCCGATTCATTCATATTCATAGAGCCTCAAGCATGCTTCTGCGCGCGCGTGACCTGGGGGGCCCGATCGCGCCGTCTCGACGCCAGAGACAAGTAACGAAAGAGAAAATTAATAAAGGAACACTTCCGGGATCATCGGTCGCACCGCTCTTCCGCGATCGGGGCGTTGCGCCTCGCCAGCGGGCTGCGTCGTCCGAGATCGGCGGATCCGCGGCTGGAGGATGAGAGCCAAGCAGCGCCGAGTCGCGACGCTGCCGACGCACGGGGCGAGCCCGTTCTCGCGAATCACTCCGAGCCGAGCGTATCGACGCCCTACGGGTGCCGTGCGCTCGTTCCCGAGCGACGGGGCGCAGCGCCGTCTCAGGCCGGGCTCTCGAAGCAGGAACGAATTTGCACGTTCGATGCCTTCACCGAATTGGCGAGATCCGTACGGCCGAGTGACACGAACTGCGATTCCGCCTTCTTCAGGGCGCGCAACAGCTTATGGGCGAGCTTCAGCACGGGATCTGACTTCACGGCGCGAAGCTGCTTGCGCTGTTCGAGAAACGCGATCTTCTTTTTCAGATCCTCGATCAGCTCCTCTTCCGTACGTCGATGTCGGCGCTTCGGCTGGGGGAGATTTGGATCCGTTCGTCGATTGGCTTTCATGGTCGTTTGGGATTGCGATTAAGAGCCGGTCGCAAAAGTGCTCGCAGAGCGCGCGCGAAAAAGTCCCGCGCGCAGCTCGGATGACTTCAGCCACGGGCTCCTAACAGCGTAGGGTGCGAACACGTGGACGTGTTCGCCGCCACCGGCTGTTTGGGGAAAAGCGAATGCGGAGCAGAGCCTAGGGACCGGAGGTCGTTTGAGAAGTACCCATTTCGCGGCGAGCGGGCTCGATGCGAATCGGGGTGCCTTGGTACGCGGGCATGCCGGTCCATGGATCCGTCGGGCGATCGGGGACGGCGTCGTTGAAGCTGCCGACCCCTTCGACGCGCAGCGAGTGGGGGGCGGAGACGACCCCGAGCCGCATCCGATGCGACAGCTTCGCCACCCCCTCGAATCGACCGGTGGCGCTCACGACGGCGATCCGTTCGCCCTCTCGGACTCCGGCGCGTTCCGCGTCAGCGGGGTGGAGCTCGACCTGCAAGCTCGGATCCACACGCCGCGCCGAGGCGAGGCTGTTCAGCCACGAGTTCATCCCGCCGCGCCGACGGCGGGAGATGAGCTGGAGAGGGAACTCGGGAGACGTGGTGTGTGCTTCCTCGCCATCGAAGAGATCCAGAATTCCGGGAGGGGCCAAGTTTACTTTTCGGTCCGGCGTTCGAAGGCGCCGCAGCAGCTCGCCGGTTCGATTGGGACGCAGGAGCACACCATGGGTCGCCGAAGCAACTTTTCCCAAGGTCACTTGTCCCGCCGCGGCAAGCGCCATGCGCAGCACGCGCCTCTCGCCGAGTGCCAGCAGGCCGCGGCAAAGCAGCGAGTTTCCCCGCAGCTTCGCGCGGCGTGCCCATGGGCCGTCCGGCTCGCGGCTTGGCAGCCGCGGGAGCCTGCGGGCGAGCTCGCGCGAAATCCACCATTCGCTGCGGACACCGGCCGGAGGCCGGCTCACGGCCGCCGTCCATTGGCAATAGGGGACCGAGAGGAAGCTCGAGTTCAGCAGAACACAATCTTCCCGCTCGAGCATCGAGAGTGGAGGTAACACATAGTGCGCGAGGCGAGAGGTCTCATTGATGTGTGGATCGATCGAGACAAGCAGCTCCGCCCGCTCAAGCGCGCGCTCCATGCGCGAGGCGTTCGGAAAAGTAACGGCTGGGTTTCCGGCCGCGATGAGCAGGGCTCGTGCGCGCCCCGTCTCGAGCGCTTCGGCGAGGCCGACGGCGGGCACGTCGTCGAGGATGCGTCGCATCGGCGGGCGGACGCCCTCGGGGAGCGGCGCCGCCCGATCCAGCAGCAGGTCGCCGAGACGCACGAGGTCGAGCACCCCTGGATTGAAGATCAATCCGCCGGGCGCATCGAGCCGGCCGCACAGCGCGTTGAGAAGGATCACTGCCCACTCGGCAAGGGAGCCGCGGGGCGACATCGTCAGGCCGCTGTGGCCGACGGCGCAGCCGGAGGTCGCCGTGGCAAACTCGACCGCGAGCCGCTCGATCTGTGTCGTGCAGATCCCCGTGGTTCTTTCTGCCCGTTCGAGAGTGAACTCAAGAATCCGAGGCCGAACGGACTCGAGCCCCGATGTATGGCGTTCGAGAAAGGCCCGATTCTCAAGCCCGCGGCGGAGAATCACCGACGCCATGGCAAGCAATAGATCGGCGTCGGCTCCCGGGCGGATCGATACATGCTCGTCGGCGGCGTCGGCGGTCTCCGTTCGCCGCGGGTCGACCACCACAAATTTTCCACCCGCTTTGCGCAGCTCCGCCACCTCTTCCCGCCACCTCGGAATAGAGGTGAGCTGCGCCCATGTGGAGATGGCCGGATTGGCGCCGAGGAGCAGCACATAGCGAGCGCGCGCCAGGTCCGGAATTGTCACAAGAAGCGGATGGCCGTAGCACACATCGGCAAGCACAAATCGCTCTGCACAGTCGATGCTGCCGGCCGTATAGAAGCGCCCCGTGCCAATCACGCGCGCAAGGGCCGTCGTCGCCACGGCCCCAGCCCACGAGAACGCCAGCGGATTTCCTTGGTAAAAAGCCACAGAATCGGGGCCCGACTCTCTCGCAATGGCAGCGATCTTGGACGCGATCTCATCGAGAGCTTGCTCCCAGGAGACGGGTTCGAAGACGCCGGGGGCGGAGCCTGCGGCACGCCGCAGGGGTGAGATCACTCTTCCCGGATTGCGAAGCAGCTCGACGAGGGCCTCGCCTTTAGTGCAAAAGAAACCGCGCGTCACCGGATGCTCGTGCGCCGGGCGCACCCCCGTGGCAATCCCCGCGCCGTTGCGCTGCACCCAGACGCCGCAGCCCGCCTCGCAGAGGCGGCAGTAGCTCGGGACTTCGCGCTCCTCCACGGGCGGCCTACTTCAACAATCCCGTCTCTGAGCGGAGCCCACGCTCCTCCTCCTCAGTGAGGTCGCGGTGTCCGCTCACGGGGAGATCGCCGAGGTGCACGCATCCCACGCGCGTGCGCTGCAGCCGTTTCACCTCGTGTCCGACCGCCTTCAGCATGCGCCGCACTTGGTGGTTCTTGCCTTCTGTGATAATCAATCGTACGGCTCCAGCATCGGTGAGCTCAGCGAGCACGGCGGGACGTGTGATTTCTCCGCGGCCGATGTCGAGCGGCTCCCGCAGCCGTGACACGGCGTCTTCGCGGATCTCAGGCTCCACCCATGCGAGATACTCCTTCTCAACGTGGCGCTTGGGGTCGGTGAGCCGGTGCAGCAGCGTGCCGTCATTGGTCAGAATCAGCAGCCCTTCGGTGGCGCGATCGAGGCGCCCCACCGGCAGCATGCGGTCGGGGCCGAACGGCAGGACCTCATAGATCGTCGGGAGGTTCGCATCGCGAACTGCAGTGATGAGTCCGACCGGCTTGTGAAACGCCATCACACGCAGTCCCCACGGCCGCACCACCTTTCCGTCGAGCATCACCGTGGCGCCGGCCCGAAGCTGAACGCCGCGTTCGCGAATGCGGACGCCGTCGACCTCGACGCGGCCGTCACGCATCAAGCGCTGTACTTCGGAGCGAGTGCCGCAGCCGGCCTCGCGGAGATAGCGGTCGAGACGCACGCAGCGAGGGTATAACGTTCGGCATGAAATTCACTGCTGCGGTCGTGGGCGCGGGCCGCCAAGGCCTCTGCGCGGCCTACGATCTCGCGCGGCTCGATTCCGTGGGGCGCGTGCGCGTGCTCGATCGCGATGGGGCGTGCCTCGAGCAGGCGGCCTCGGTGCTCGAGGGGCTCGGCGTCGTGGATCGCTGCGAGTTCCGCATCGCCGACGCGGCGCAGCCGGCCTCACTCCCCGATGCGTTGCGCGGCGCCCAAGGAGTGTTCTCCTCAGTGCCTTTTCGTTACGGATTCGATGTGTGCAAAGCGGCCGTCGAGGTCGGGGCCCATGCTGTCGATCTCGGCGGCAACCTCGACCAGTCGGCGCGGATCCATGGGCTCGCAGCCGAGGCGAAAGCGAGGAATCTATCTGTTGCACCCGACTGCGGGCTCATGCCGGGGCTTGGCAACGTGCTCGGCGCGTGGGCGATCGCGGAGCTGGAGCGGCAAGGCGGGCGCGAGATCGAGGTGGAGCTGCGCTGCGGCGGGCTTCCGCAGACACCGCGGAATGCGCTCGGCTATGAGTTGGTTTTCTCCTTCGACGGCCTGATCAACGAGTACGACGGGCAGTCCATGGTCGTGCGCGACGGAGGCGTGGCCGTCGAGCCGGCTCTCGAGGATATTGTGGAGTTTACTCATCCGAGGCTCGGGGAACTCGAGTGCGCGACGACGAGCGGCGGCACGTCGACGGCGCCGGAGACGTTCGCGCGCCGCGTGAAGACGTATCGTTACAAAACCGTCCGCTACCGTGGACACTTCACCTTCTTCCGCACGCTGAAGCGCCTCGGCGGGTTTGCGCCCGAGCGGCGCGCCGCGCTGCGCGGCCTGCTGGAGCCGGCCCTCGCCGTCGACGAGCCGCGCGACCTCGTGCTGCTGCGCGTCGATGCGGCGGCGCGCGGGGGTGCCCGCGTCTCGCGAGAATTGTTCGATCTGCGGGACGCGCAGACGGGCTTCACGGCGATGGAGCGCACGACAGCGTTCCCGGCGGCCGCCGTCCTTGAGCTGGCCATGGAAGGGGCGCTGCCTTCGGGCGGAATCCGCCTCGAGCGCGATTTGCCGGTTGACGAGTATTTGTCGCGCGTCGCGCGGCGGGGAATTGTCTTCTCTCACTGATCCCGTGCGGCTCCGGCGAATGCCCATCGTCGCCGCCATCGTCGTCGCGGCTCCTCTCTGGCTTTGGGGGCTCGACGCGGCCGCGCAAATGTTGTTTCCGACGGCGCCGTTGCCGGCCGACGCTGGCGCCGATGTGTACTTCCAGCGGCTCGGTGCCCACGTGCGCGACGATCCGGCGACGGCGATGCTCGGAACCGAGGCGACGGAGCGGCCAGGCGCCAAGGCAGAAGGTACATTTCGAATCGCTGTGGTCGGTGAGTCGACGGCGGCGGGCGTGCCCTACGGGCCTGGCCTCTCCTTCGGGACGCTGCTGGTGGAAGGGCTCGCCGCCGCGCGGCCGGGACGCCCGCGCGAACGGTTTCACGTGGCCGAGGCAGCGCGCTCGACCTCCGGCATGCTGGCGGTCCTCGAAAGTGTGATCGCCGCCGAGCCCGACCTCGTGCTTTTGTATGTTGGCCAGAATGAATATGTGCAGCGGCTGACGACGCGCGCGCCATTCGGTAAGCGAAGAGCGGCACCCGCCAAGTGGGTCCCGTCGCTGGCGGAGTTTCTCGAGGCGGTGGCGGAGCCGCCGACGCCGCCGCCGTCGCCCGCGTTGGCCGATCTCCCGGCGCCGCAGCTCCAGGCCCTCGAGGTTGCGTCGCGCGTGCGCGCCTTCGGAGACCGCGAAACGGATCCATGGGTGCACTTTCCCGTGACGGAGCGAGAGCGTGAACTCCACCGCGCCCGCTTTGCGGCAAATGTGAGATCACTTTTTTCGAAGCTCGCCGCCGGCAAGATTCCGGTGATCGCAGTGCGTCCCACGTCTCGGCTCGATTGCCCGCCGCTGGCCTCGGGGCGCGGCTTCGACGGGCGGGCGGCGGAGGCCTATGCACTCGCGCAGAGATCTCAGCAGGATCCAGCCCCAAAACGCCGGCTCCTTGAGCAGGCGCGCGACCTCGATCCTGCCCCCGTGCGCATGAGCGCAGACTTCGCGCTCGAGTTTGACCGTGCGGCGGCGCAGGCGAACGTGCCCGTGGTCGACGCCGATCTGTGCGTTCGCGAGGCCTACGGCGAGGAGATTTCCGGCCGCGGCGGATTTTCCGATTTCATGCATCCCCGCGAGCGCGCGCACGCGCGCTTCGCCGCCCACGCTGCGCGGCGCATGGCGGAAGCGGGTCTCCTCGAGGGCGGACCCTGGAGCGACGCGGAGGAGCAGGCGTTCAGGGCGGCGACCGAAGCCTACATTACAAAAAACGCGGCAGCTGTGGAGGCGGGTGAAGTGGAGTCGGCGCAGCGCGCGGCATTCATGTATTTGGTCTATGGCAACCGATCCGCCGCCGAGGCAACGATGCTTGAGCTTCCGGAGGAGCGACGCGACCTGCGCGGCCTCTTGGCGCTCGACTTGGCTCTTCGCCTGAGAGGCGCGTCGGCGGAGGCCGACGGTCTGCTGGCGCGCGCCGTGAAACGCCAGCCGCAGTGGCAGCGCGCGGTCGATCTGTGGAGAAGGGGTTTCGATGGCCGCTGACCGCCCGCGCTCTCCGATCGCGAAGCTCCTCGCTTCGTTGATCTTTTTTCTTCTGCTTGTGCTCGGGCCCTTGGAGTGGTTTCTTCACTGGAAGCTCCACGAGGGCAAGGTGGGGCGCGATGCCGCGCCGGAAGCATACTTCTCAGCTCTCGGTGTCCACCCGAGCGACCAGCCGCTGCCTCCGCGCGAGACGGGCCCCAAAGGCGCGCTTCGATTTGTGGTGCTCGGCGACTCGACCGCGGTGGGTTTTCCCTACAGCCTCTTTCTGCCGCCGCGAGGCGGCCGTCCGGCTCCCGACGGCACGCCGCCGACGTCGCCGACGAATCTCTCGTTCGGAGCGTTCCTCGCGGAGGGGCTCGCGGCGGCCACGGGGAAGAATATTGATCTGTTGGGTTTCACAATCCAGGGGCGAAGCTCCGTCGGAGTCCTCGCCGATTTGGAGCCGGCCTTCGATCTCGAGCCCGATCTGCTGATTGTGTATATCGGGCACAACGAGCTCGCTCATCGGATTGCCAACATTGGCCCGTTCGGCAGAGCACGTCATGGCGGCCTCGACGGCCTCTTTCCCGGCTGGGTCGACCTGCTACGGGGCCTGCGCACGGGCGCACGCCAGCGCGAAGGCGCCCGCCTCGACGGGATGCCGCGCGCGTTTCCGTCGGAGCTGTCGCAGGCGGCGAAGTTCCTGGCCCTCGGCAACCCCGAGGCGCGTTTGCCGGAGGACCTCCCCGTAGAGCCGCGGGAGGTGGAGCTTCACCTCGATCGGTATGAGAAGAATCTGAAGCAGATCGCAGAAAGCGCCCGCGAGCGCGGAATTCCGTGCGTTTTTGTGGAGCCCACGTCGAGCCTGCTCTCCGCGCCGCTTTCGTCTGGTAAATTGTATGCTCCCCGCGCGCAGCAATTGTGGGAGCAAGGCATGGCCGTGCGCGGGAGCGACCCCGTGCGGGCGCGCACGCTGCTCGTGGAGGCGCGCGACCTCGATCCGGCGCCCATTCGGCTCACCACGGCGGCTCGCGAGCGGCTGCGGCGCGCGGTGGGAAAAGCGGCCATCGCGATCGAGGGCGACGGCCTTGAGGAGCGATTTGTGGATCCCGTCCATCCGCGGCCGGCGTTGGCGGCGGATCTGGCGGAGCGCCTCGCTCTCGCGCTCCCCTTCGAGAAACTCCCGCGGCTGCGCGCCGGCGAGGCAGCACCGCTCGAGCGCTTTCGGCTCGCCTGCCGCAGCATGCTGGAGGATCGCGCAGAGATTCGTCAGGCGGTGAAGCTCGGCGACGCCACGGGCACGATGCTCGCCGCCTATTTGCACTTACAGTACGGAAACCGCGCAGCCGCCGAGTCGGAGCTTGCAATAGTTCCGGAGGCCGACCGCGACTTCCGAATGACCTTACTCATGGACCTCGCCCTCCGCTGGCGCGGAGCGCGCGAGGATGCCAACGCCATTCTCGACCGCACGAGCGCGCGCCATCCCGATTGGGCGGAGTCGATCGCCTGGTGGCGCCTGCGGGCCGACCGATGAAGACTTACTCCGCGCGGTAGGCGGCAAGCGTGCGCGCCGCGGCGCGATCCCACGTCAGCTCGGCGGCGCGCTCGAGTCCGCGGGCGCGCAGATCGGCATGCAGGCCGTCGTCATAACAGATCGACTCGAGCGCATAGCGAATGGCCGCCGTATCTGTGGGATCGAAGAGGCGTGCTGCTCCGGCCGTCACCTCCGGCATGGCGGAAGTATTGGAGCAGATCACGGGCGTGCCGCAGGCCATCGCTTCGACGAGCGGCAGCCCGAAAGCTTCATAAAGCGACGGATGCACTAATGCGCGTGCGCGGCGGATCCACGCCGGGAGCGCCTGCGCCGAGACGAATCCGGTCACATGGACGCAATCGCGCAGCCCGTAGGCATCGACCGCCGCAAGAATCGGCGCCGACTCCGAGCGCGCCTGACCCGCCAGCACGAGGTCGAACTCGTTGTGCACCCGCGAGCTGCCGTAGGCCTCCATGAGGCGCACCAGATTCTTGCGCGCGGTGATGGCTCCAAGAGCCAATAAATAGGGACGCCTCGGCATCGCTTTTCCGAGAAGCCGCTCGTCGAGCTCCGCCGGAACGCCCGCGCGATAGGTTGCATGGTCGACGCCGTGGTGAACGACGACCAGCTTCTCGACAGGGCACCCGACGAACTCGGCCGTGCGCTGGCGTTCGAACTCGGAAACCACAAATCCTCGGTGGGCGCGCTCCACCATGGTGCGGATTTTTGCGAGCCGGCGCCGATAAGCCTCGCGCTTCTCCGGTGCGACCTCCTCCAAGCTTACGAATCCGTGAACGGTGACGAACTTACGCTTCGCCGGGAGTCCGAGCGGCACGTTCACGCCGAGGCCGTGGAACACGTCGGGGGCGCCGTAGGTGAGAAATGCAAACGGCGATTGAAGCGGACGCACGCTCACTCGCGGATCTGTGAATTGCGGAGCGTACTTCCGCCGATGCCAGCGCGACAGCCGGTAGCCGAGGATCACGCGGTCCTCGGGGGCGAGCTGCCGCAGCATGGCGCGCAGGATCTCCACCGCGTAGCGCCCGATCCCCGTGAGCTCGGGCTTCACCGTGGAGGTGAAATCGTACGCAATCTTCAAATCGCGTCGGCTCCATCGCTTCCGTACGGAAGATATGTATTCACAGTTCCTGGGAGCTCGAGCGCGCACACTTCGCGGACCTTGCGCACGACCGCCGGCTCTTCGCTCGAAACGAATACATACGCTTTCCATAAATTGCGGTAACTCTCCTCGAGATCGCGCAAGCGCGGCGCGTGCGTCGAGAACTCCGAGAGCGGGCGCACGCCGTCGACGCCAGGCCAACGCACGTGCAGGTGCGCCTCCTTGAGCTGCATGGAGCGGCGCGGGCAATAGAAGACGATCTCCAGGTCGCGACGGCCTGTGGCCATTTCCACAGTTTTCGCGATGCGCTGCTCAAGAGCGACGCGCGCCTGGAGACATCCGGGAGCGAAATACTTGCGCACCAGCTCGTCGGCGACGGCGCGATTCTGTGCGAGCGGGAACACGCAGGCGCGCTTCAGCAGGCGCCGCGAGCGGAAGCGCGCCACAAGGCCGCGCACGCGCGCGCGCACGGCGGGATCCGCCACGGGGGCCGACTCGAGGGCGTCGAGCAGCGTCGCGTCCGTCGCGTCGTAGAAGTGCTCTTCCTTGAGCGCTCCCGAGCCGACGGCGAGTTCCACCGCTTTCGCGACGAGGGCCATGGCGGCCACTTTCGCGTGATGATAATAAACGCGCTCGCTGAAATAGTAACGAGCCTCGAGCACGCGGACGATTTCCGACAGAATGTCTTCCCGGAGCATGCCGTGCTTCGAAAGATCCACAAAAAGATGGCCGCTGCGGCGGTCGACCTTGAAGTAGCTGATGACGCGCGGGTCGTAGTAGAGATGCAGCCCCGTGAAGAGTGCGTCGCGCTTGAGATAGTCAAAAATATCGGCGTCGATCGTGTCGGAGAGAATCTGGCACCAATAGGGCGGCACCGTCGGCGCCTCGGCGGGGCGCGGACCGCCGTCGTGGGCGCTCAGTAGAACGGACTTCACTTCTTGAAGCACGCCGAGCTCGGCCAGCACGCGTCCGAGCTCGTGGCGCTGCGCGAACCGCTCCTCGTAGCGGTAGGCGCAATCGTGGCGCGGGAAGAGTCCCGTCTGGTCCTCGATGCCGTGGCCGAAGGGGATGTGCGTGCAATCGTGCAACAGCGCGGCCATGCGAATCACGCGCGCCTCGCGCTCGGGAATGCCGAGCAGCGTCGCGGGCTCGGCCTCGGCGTTGCGGTGGATCGCCTCAATCATCCGGCGTGCCATGTCGGCCACGCCGATCGAATGCTCGAAGCGCGAATGCTGCGCGCTCGGGTAGACGAGGTAGGCCGTGCCGAGCTGGCGCACCCCGCGCAGCCGTTGCATCTGCGGTGTGTCGAGGATGCGCAGCTCCTCCTCGGTGAGGTAGATGTCGCCGTGGACGGCGTCGCGGAGAACGGAGTAGCGCGAGGGCACGGGGGTCCGGTGAAGGGCGCGCATGGTAGCGAGCGCGCGCTGGCGCGGCTGCGCCCCGGCAGCAATACTCCCGCGGCGCAAACTCCCCATGGGAAAGCCCCGCGTATTCCTGAGCCATAGCAGCGACAAGAACCCGACGGGCGGAGTGGGGCTCTTGGAGCTGGAGGCGCGCGATGCGACGAAGGTGGCGCTCGAGGCGGCGGGATTCGAGGTGTTTCTCGATCGCGATGAGCTGAAAGCGGGCGATCGGTGGCGCGAGGTGGTGAACGGCTGGCTCGGCCACTGCGATTTGTTTGTTCCGCTCATTTGGGAGAAGTTCCTTGGGTCGCCTTGGTGTCATTACGAGCTGAGCGTGGCGGCGTTTCGGCAGCGGATGAGTCCGCGATTTGTAATTGCGCCGATCAAGATGCTCGGGAGCGAGGAGATCAAAAAAGCGGGAATCGCCGGGCCAACACAAATTCTGGACGAGCAGGGAGTGGAGCTTCGCTGGCGCGACGAGCTTGCCGATGCGGCGCTTCGAAAAGCGGCGATCGACGGCGCCGTGGCGGCGCTCGTGGCCGATCTGGAGGCGAAGCGCAAGGCAGGAAAAATTGGGGTTGAAGGGGAGACGCCGCTCGAGAAGACGGCGCGGAGGCTCAAGGTGCTGCTGGGTCCGATCTCGAAGCCGCTCGCGGAATCCGGCGCACAAATGCTCGAGCATGTCTCCGACGGCTGGACGCTCGACGCCGATCCGTACCAGATGCTCGCCATGCGAATGGCGATCCTCGGACTCGAGGGGGCGCGACCCGTGCTCAATGATCTTTTTGGCGAGATTCAAGCCGAGGAGGCGCGGAGCGACCTGCTGCGCGTGCTGGCGTCGGCCTGGGTCGATGAGGCCGCGATCGACGCGATGGAGAAGCTTTTCTCGCTCGGGCCCGCCCACCGCACGATTGCTACTCAAGCGAGCACGATGTTCACGCCCGCCTTTTATGTGTGGGCTCGGCGCGGGGCGCGGCCGAGCCGAGGGTGGACCGCGATGCCGGTGGCGTGGGTGCCGAGCGGCGGCGATCCGCAGGCGGCGCGCGAGGATTTGTGTGCGAGCGCTCTGGCGGCGCTCGAGAAGGCCACCAAGCGTCCTGGGGCGAAAGCCGTGAAGCTGGCGCTCAAGGACAAAGCGAAGAGTGACGTTCGCTATTTTTTGGTACTTCCGCGGGAAGGGCTCAGCGCCGGATTATTGAGCGCGCTCCGCGCGGAGTTCCCGGAAGTCGGGATCTTCCTTGTGCGCGCAAGTGCGCAGTCCGACGGGCTCGCCGAGACGGATGTGGTGTACTTGGCGCCCGACGTGGATGCGAGCCTCGAGCGCCGATCGATCGAAGATTATCGAAGCGCAGCCAATTCCTTTGAACTCGACGTTTCCAATATCCCTGAGCTGACATGACCACGAATTCTTGGGTTTTCAATCCGCCGCATGTGCACGCGCTGACGACGAACGGCGCGGCGGCCGGGCCCGCCGACGATCCGTCGGTCTATGTGTTTCATGACAACATCGTGCTGTCGGTGAAGGTGGCGTTGGCGACGGGGCGGCCCTTGCTGGTGCGCGGCGCGCCGGGGACGGGGAAGTCGTCGCTTGCGATGCACGTCGCCGACGTGCTGCAGTGGCGCTACTACGAACGGGTGATCACATCGCGCACGCAAGCGAGAGACCTTTTGTATGAGGTCGATTTATTGCAGCGGCTGCAGGATGCGCAGAGCAAGTCGCTCAGCGACGACTACGCGCACTACGTGAGACCGGGCGTGCTCTGGTGGGCGTTCGACAGCAAGAGTGCGGCACGGCGCGGGCGGCCAGAGGGAGCCACGATCAATGACGGGTTGGCGGATCCCGGACTGAGCAGGAAGGAGGCCGCTCGGGCTGTGGTGTTACTTGACGAGATCGATAAGGCGGATCCCGACGTCCCCAATAATCTCCTGGGGCCGCTCGGGTCGCTGCGGTTCCTCGTCGACGAGACGAACGCCGAGGTGCGCTGCAACGAAGGCAATGCGCCTTTATTGATTCTCACAACCAACGAAGAGCGCGTGCTTCCGAAGGCGTTCCTACGGCGATGTGTGGAGCTCGAGCTTCCCAAGCCCGACCGCGGGCGGCTGCTCGAGATCGGCAAGGCGCGCTTCCCCGTCCAGAAAGGCGTGGCAGCGGCCCTCGACGTGGACGGCCTGCTGAAAGCGCTTGTGGGGGACGCGCCCGACGCTGAGCTTCCGAGCCCCGCCGAATTTGTGGATACGCTTCGGGCTGCGCGCGACCTCCGCATCCATCCGACCTCCGCGGAATGGGAAGCACTCACAAAAATCACGGTGTTCAAGCCGAAGGCGCGACGGGAGTCGACGTGAGCGGCGGCTCGCCGACGGGGGACTACCTGCGCGCGCTGGCGGCGCTCGGCGCGGCAGACGATGCCGCGTGCAAAGCCGTGGGGCGGATGCTGGGTATCGAGGTGGGCGTCCGCGGGTCGAGCGCAACTGCTGCGAAGACCACAGTTTCCGAGCGACCGGCAGCGCCTGCCGAGAGTGCCGGTGTTGTTACAGAACGGCGAGCCGCATCGGCTCCGCGCGCGGCGTTGCCGGAGGCGAAGCCGATTCGAAAGGCCACGCTGAGGGATCTCGGGCGTGAGTCGGCGGCTCCGGAGTGGCTCGCGTCGGCGCAGCCGCTTCGGGCACCGGTGTCGGCGACGAAGCCATTGCGCACATCACTTTTTCCAAAGCCTACAATGCGCGGCGTGCTCGGGCTCGCTGCGGCGGCCCCAGCCGCGCGCGGTGAAGTGGAACTCGATCGCCTGCTGGAAGCTGTGGCGAAGGGGCAAGTGCTTCGGTCGATTCCAAGGCGTTCTGTGTGGACTCTGGCGCGAGGGGTGACATTTCTCATCGACGAGCGCGCCGCCATGGAGCCGTTTCGAGAGGATGTGCGCCAGATCCAGCAGGACGCGCGGGATCTGGTGGGTCGCGAGCTGACGCGCGCCGCGTCGTTTTGGAGCCTTCCCTTGGAATCGCTGCTGCTGGTGTCGGAGGAAAGCGAGGAGGGCGTCGAGGTCGGCCTCGAGCAGACGATCACGCGCGGCGCCACGGTGATGTGTATCACCGACCTCGGAATCGGCCGCAGCCCGGGCGGCGATGCGCGGCCGAGCGCGGCGCAGTGGCTGGCGCTTGCATCGGCAGTTGAGCAGCATGGCTGCCGATTTGTTGCACTCGTGCCCTACCGGCGGGCGCGATGGCCCAAGGGGCTCGAAGGAAAAATATCCATCATTCCCTGGAGCCCCAGCACGACAGCCGGAGCGGTGGCGCAGGCGCTTCGCGTGGGGCGGCGCAGAGAGGCCGGCGCCGATGAGTAAGAAAGCGGCCTTCGGGCTCTCCGCCGATGCGACGCGTCTCGCGGAGGTGGTTTCGTTTGCCGCGCGCGTCGATCCGACGCTGCTGCGCGAGGCACGGCTGCGCTTGCTGCCGGAGCTCGATGCGGGAGTTGAGGCTGATGTGTGGCTTTGTCCGGCGGTAGAGGCGTCCGATCGCCGCGGGTTTCTCTTTTCGCCGGAGGCAGGGAGCGCGCTGCGAGAGCGGCTCTGGCTGCGGGGGCGCAAGCAGTACGACGATGCGTGGGAGCTCACAAAAGATCTCCACGCCCATCTGCCGGCGGCGGAGCAGGCGGAAGAGAAATTGCAATATCTCGAGCTGCTTTCCGACGATGCGAGGAATCCGGAGGAGAGCTCGAAAGCGCAGGCGCGCGCACAAATTCAGGAGCTCCTGCGGTCGGTCATCGCTTCCATGGTGGCTGGCCCGCAGAGTGGACTCGCCCACTGGGCGGCGCGCCTATTGGCGCGTCACGGAAAGTGGCTTCCGCAGCAGTCGGATGCGCCCATGCTGGCGGACGCGGCGCATCTCCGGCTCGACGGGGTGATGCGCCGGTCGGAAGATCACGAAAAGCTTCCGGCATGGCTGTCTTGGGTGGCGCCCAAGGACTTCCCGCGGGAGCGCATTGCGGTGCGCCTGCGGGAAGGGCAGCTCGAGGCCGGCTCGCCCGAAGAGCTGGCGACCGACGCGACGGAGCGCGATGCGCTTGCGATTCTTGAGGTCCCGCGGACGGCGCCGCTCGTGCTGGAGGCCGTCGAGGGCTCGACGGTGCGCCGTTTGGAGCTGCGGAGGAACGAACAAAAGCGGTGGGGCATGCAGCGCGTCGAAGTGGCGCATGCCGACCGCGTATTGCTGCGTACGATCTTCGGCGAGCGATTCGAGCTCGAGTCGCAGCCGTCGGTGGACGCGCGATTGAGAGGGGAGATCGTCGACTTCACGGAGCTGATGGATCTGCACCGGCCCTTCGTCGGGAAGAATCCTTACTTGGAGCGCACGACAGTCGGCAGGCAGTGGAATCTCATCACCGGGAGCGCGGGGACAGGAAAGTCGGCGATTTGTGTGAACATCATCGATAGCTTCTCGAGCGGTCCAGGCTGCGTCGCCTATCACTTCTTCCGCCGCGACATGCCGCATGGGCGCTCCGTCGACATCGCAATGCGTTCGCTTGCAGCACAGATCGAGCGGGCGTTTCCACAGTTCGAGGGAAGCGAGGACACTGCGGAGGGAAGATTGTTGGGAGTCTTGACTCGATACGCCGAGAGCGGCGAACGCCTGAAGCTTGGTCCGCTGCTGATCGTTCTGGACGGCTGTGAAACTCCCGGCGAGGAGGCGCTGGAGCCGATCTTCCGCTGCCCGCTCGGCGCGCTCGCCGTCGGTGTCGCGTCGTTCTCGTCGCGGAGCGAGCTTGCGAGCGATCGCTACTTCCACCCCGTCGATCTCGATACGCGAGAGTCGATCACAATTCGCGAGAACGCCATTCGGGAGACACTTGGCGGTGACGCGCTGCGAAATGGCGAGAGCATCCCCTCGTGGACTTGGGCGAAGCTCCAATCGGAGCTGCGTCCGCTTGGATTCGACGCGATGTTGCCAGCAGATCTCACAGAAGCGTTTCGAGCAGCGCTGGCATTTCTCGCGCGAATCGGAGGGCCGGAGATCGCGGATGTGGTGCAGCGCCTCATCGCCGAGCGGGAGCTGGTTCCGCAGAGTATCCTTTTTCAAGAGTTCCTCGGGGAAGACGGTCCCATTGCACAAAACGCCATTCCCCAGAGCGGGCAGGGTTCGCTGGCGCGGTTCGGCGAGGTGCGCCGAGTTCTGCGGCCATTCATTGTTGATCTCGGCGGGCGCATCGGAATTCGAAGCGAGGAGCTCAGGGCCGCGGGGCGGCAGGCGATTGGGGAGTATGCGCTTCTACGTGCCCACGCGGAGGTCATTCGTGAGGGAGGGGCGGCCTCGTGGCCTACCTCCGCTGAGCGAGATTCGGAGCGCTGGACATATGCCGTTCGGAATGCACTTTTTCATGCCTGGGAAGCCGGTGATCGAGAGCGTGCAGAAAGACTTCTGCGTGATGTCAGTTATATTGAGTCCCGTGCCCAGGAGCAGGGTCTCCGGTTCCTCGGAGATATCGCGAACACGGGCAATCAGCTTCAGCTGTTGCCGGGCAAGGCATTCGAGCTCGACGAGATGCTGCAATCACTCCAACATGAGAGTAACTCGGTCTCGGAGGTTCTTTTTGCTCTGAATGCCCAATTGGACCGAAGCGAGAGTTTGATTCTTTCGAAATATGACTTCCCACCTGGTAGACCTCTGCTGCGCCCCTGGAAGACGGTGGAGATCGGGCCCGCGTCGAATCAGCCGCTGGTGCTGAGCGACGTCGTGGGTGGGCGACTCTCGGCCGACGGCATCGCGGCGCTTTGGGCGGAGGACGGCCGTATGTTTTTCTTACATCCCGAGGAGGGCGCCGAGGATTTGTTGAGTGGTACGCCGCGCGTCGTGACGGCGTTCGCCGGAACGAAGGGAATTGTGGCGGCCCGATTCCTCCCTGAGAAGCTGCTGGCGGTGGCTGGGGGAGACGGCTCTCTTTCTGTGGTCGACGCGGAGTCCGGCGCGGTAGTCCTCCGCCGAGCAGCGAGCACTGTGGCGCTGCGGGGAATTGAGGTAACGGAGCCCCACGAGCGTCCCAATGCGTCACTTCGGGAGGAGCGGTTTTATGTGGTGACCTGGGATGCCAAGAATGAGCTTCGCGTTTGGGATTTCGCAGGCTTCGATCCGCGCGCGGATCACTCCGGTCTTTTTGCGACGCATCATGCGCTCGATGTCCCTCAAGGAATCGTTTGTGTGAAGATGACTCCCGGCGGCGCGTCGCTGCTAATCGGCCGAGAGGATGGAGTCGTTCTGGAGCTGAACTTGGACGACAGCTCTCTCGCGCTCGCCTTCCGCGGCAAGGCCGCGGTGACCGACCTTCAGATCGATGCTACAGAAAAGCGAGTGGTCGCCGGCTTCGCCGACGGCACCGTTGGTGACTGGACGCTCGATGGCTTTCACCCCCGAGGCCATGCCTTGGCGTGCGATCTTGCTGTTCGTTCCATCGCGCTCCTCGAGGAGGACGGGGTTGCAGTTCTGGGGCTCGATGGAAGAGTGAGATTTCCAGGAAGCGAAGTGGTCGAAACCCGCTGGAATTCGAAGTTCCCCCATGCGCGCATCGTTCAGCTGGCTCGCGCAGGGGCGGAGTTCATGGTTGCATGTGACGACGGCGTTCTGCGCTCGGCCTTCCTGTCCTCCAATGGAGTCATGGCCCGAGACGTCGTGAGTCACAGTGATTCCATCGGGGCTATGCATGCGAACGCCAGCCTCGCTCTCTGCATCACGGAGGACCACCTCGCATTTGTAGCGACGAGTGCCATCAAGCAGGTGCCGTCCGCAGATGCCCGTCGAATCTCGGGGGCGGAGTGGGCTCTATCGCCTCCGCGAGTACGGTGGCTTTCATCGCGCGCAGCGAAGAAGTATTCACTTCTGGCGTTGCAGGGCGGAGGCCTTGCAGCTTCGCTGCCAGGCAACGCCTATCGGCTCCTCAGCTCCCAGAGCGAGAGCGGCTCCACATATGAGCTGCCGCCCGCATATCGAGGAGTAGCTTCGTCAGCCGGTGGTGAAGTACAAATCGCTACGAGCGACGGATTTGGATTGCTCGTCCTTCGATTTGTCAAAGAAGGGGAGCCGCCCAAGCAGGAGACCATTTGGTATGGAGAGCCTCTGTATGACCAGGCGGCCTCCTCGGATGGTCGAATGATCGTTGCGCTCTCGAGCATGAATCGGCTGCTCGTGTCCGACCTCGAGCGGCGCGGCCGCTTCGAGTTTGATCTGGGTGCCACAGGGCCGATCGGGCCTGGCGATCGATGTGCCGTGAGCGATGCGTTGGCGGCTGCCGTCGTACGGCGAAACGGGAGCCTCGTGGTCTATGACCTTACAGAGCGGCGCGACATTGCGAGGATTGAGCTTCCCGCGCGCGCGATCTCCTGTGAGTTCGAGACTCCCGATCGGCTTCGAGTGACCTTCGACTCCGGCGCAATTGAGGTGTTTTCGAGTCCGACGCTTGAAGTTCAAGGAAAGGTCGCCGCCGGTTCGCGCGTGACGGCCGTGGTTCCTGGCGATCCATCCACCGGATTTGTGGTTTGCCGAAGCGATGGAGCGATCCTTCTTGTGGGGCGCGGGCAGTCGGAGGATTGGTCGGTTGCGGCGCACCGGCAAGCCGTCACTGCAGCGGTTCGATTTGCTCACGACCGCGCACTGGCGACAGCTTCCCTCGACGGCTGGATCAAATTGTGGCGAGAGTCCGACGGTACTTTGCTCGCCGCGTTGCCGCTGCATGCGCCCATTCTTGCGATGGTCGAGAGCGCGGGGCGCCTTGTCGCACGCACGGCCGACGGCAAGCTTCACTTCGTGCGGCGCCCCTGCGTCGTGCTGAGCCACGAAGTCGTGGAAGCTACAGTTTCCCTCGCTGTTCGGCTCGTGGAGCAGCTGGCCGAGCGCGGCATCGACGTCCGCGAACGTTACACATCGCGGCGTATGGAAGACGAAGCGGAGGCCATGGATCGGGAGATGGAAGAGGCCATCGAGGCCGCCGACGTGTTGGTTCCCTTCCTCGTTCCCGCACAAATGCGCGAGACGCGCTATGTCGAGCGCGAGGTCGACCAGGCTTTGCGCCGAAGGGAGTCGCGCGCGCCGCTCTCGATCGTGCCGGTCGTCGTAGGCCGCGAGGGCGTCACAGAAGAGCTGGAGTCGGTGCGCCCCTGGAGGATGCTCCGCGACGACACGGCCGTTTTTGTGGACTATGGCGGAAATCCCGAGCGCGACATTCAAGCCGCTCTCGACACCATCCTCCGCGCCGTTTCCTCGCCGCCGCGCGGGATCAACCCGCGCGATGACGATCGCCCGCAGGCGATGGCGGAGCAGAATCTCGCGTAGCGTCTCCGCTACGGGACCGTCACCGGCACTGCCGTCGACACTTTCCCCGGCACAATCGTCGGCATGTCGAACACACCGACCGCTCCGAAGAACGAGTAGCCGTGCAGCACTGGATCATTGGGAATCAGCACGGAAGTCTTCGCGAAGCCGTTCCCATTGAGGAAGTTTACGAATCCCGGGAGATCGAGGCTTCCGGCCAGCAGCCCATCGAGCGTCAACGGATACTGCAGTCCCAGCAAATTGAACTGCGGCGCCCCCGTTGACTGCGCTAGCGCCGCCACGTAGATGTCGCCGGGTTCACCCAGCGACACGAAGTTCACATTCCACATCTGGCCGATCTGCGGCGTATTCAAAGAAACGAACATCGCCGGGTAGTTGGTGATGTCGAAGGTGTTCTTTGCGCCCGGCGTTCCCTTGTCGCCGCCGGTGCCGTAGCTCGCCGTCGCCGAGGTCCAGTTGGAGATGACGTTGGAGCCGAGCAGGTCGCGCTTCTCTCCGGCGATGCCCGTCGCGTCGGGCCACGAGCCGGTGTAGCTCATGTCGTCGATGAGCACATTCGAGGCATTCCGCAGGCGAATCGAGTCGCTCGTGTTGCCGAGCGCGAAGGCGCCAAAGGGCTCGCAGAATTGCGCCACCGTCCCTCCGTTTCGTTGGTGGTCGCCATTATTGTGGAATACGAACTTCTCACCTGGCTTCAACAGTATCGTCGATGCAAGCGTGAATAGGTTTGCGCCATCAATCTGCGAGACGCGCAGCCCATTCAGATTCCGCTCGAAGCCGCTCACATTGGTGATTTCAAACCACTCGCCGTCGGCGTCGGGGATCGTGATTGGGTCGGCCAGGTACTCGCTGATGCGTAGTTCGCCAAAGAGTGGTGTCCCGTAGGTGGACGACAACTCGTCGCACACGAGCGTCTGCGCCCGGCCCACTGCCGGCACCACGTCATAGGTGTTGCCGTTCACGTCGAGCCGGATCGTGCCGGCCGCGTTCACAAAGCCGTTGTTGCCGAAGCCGTCGTTGTCGGCGCCGCCGCTCGTCGAATAGACGAGAATCGAGCGCGCCGCCGAGTTCGTATTGTTGAGGAATGTGCCCGAAGGATGGTTAAAAGAATTGTGAAGACCGCATGATGCAATCGCCAGCTCCGGCTGCGTCGCCGCGATCCACGCGGCATTGGAGCTCGTCGACGAGCCGTGGTGATCCGCCACGTACACATCGAGGTTTCCGACGAACGGCCCGGCCGGGCCCTCGACGTCGGATGTGCCGCCGCCGCCACCCGTGAGATCGCCACCGATCCACATGTCAAAATTCCCGTACTCGAGCTTCACGCCGATAGAGTTGGAATTTTCCTGCTGGGCCGACGTGCTCGTATTGACAGTTGGACCACCCAAGATCGCGCCCGCCTTCACGAGACACCTCAAAGTGCATCCGCCACCGAGATCGATGACCTCGCCGAGCACGATCGTCGTTCTTTTCGTACCCATCGCAGAAATGTAAGCATTGATCGGCGATGTGAATCCGTTCTCCGGCGCCGGTGAGTTGCCGCGATCGTAGGCCTTCGCCGTCGGCTTCAGATAGTTCTTCTGGGCGAGCTCCGTAAGCCCTTCGTAATGGTCGCTGTGGTAATGGGTCAGCAGCGTGAAATCGAGCTGCGCGATCCCGAGCGTGTTCAACAATTGTGCAATCGGCCCCGGCCCGTTCGGGCTTGTGATCCAGCCCGACTGATCGGGCCCTCCGTCGATCAGCATCGTCTTCCCCGTAGGGCTCACGATGAGCGTCGAGGATCCCTGGCCGACATCGATGGCGTAGACGCGGAGGTTTTGGGCGAGGGCGGCCGTGGCAAGGAGGGCTTGGACGGCCAGGCAAAGAGCGATCGAGCGAAGCGGGAGGCGCATCAGGGGTGTACCGAAGCGTCGGGGGACGGCCTCGAGGGAGTCATCGAGGTGCGGGTAGAAACCTACCCGGGGGGTAGAAAGTTCGGGTGAATTCGACGAGAGGCGGCGACGATCGGTTCCCCCCATGAAAGGCCTGATCGACGGCATCCTTCATCGCACCCAGGCGGAGTACCTCGAGCGGCTGATGCCGCCGCGCACAGGGGCGCTCGCGTCCCTCGAGCGGCTCGCAGCGCGCGACCGCGTTCCGATCGTCGATCCCGAGGTGGGTCGGTTCCTCGAGCAGACGTGCCTCGCGGCGAACGCGCGACGCGTCCTCGAGGTGGGGACGGCCATCGGGTATTCAACCGTGCATCTGGCGCGGGGCGTCGGGGAGGGCGGGCGCGTCCTGTCGATCGACGTCGATCCGCAGCGCCAGGCGACGGCGCGGGCGTACCTTGCCGAGGAGCGGCTCGAGGCGCGCGTCGAGTTTGTCCTGGCCCCTGGGCTCGAGGCGATTCCGCGGATTGCGGGCCCCTTGGACCTGCTCTTCCTCGACGCGATCAAAGAGGAGTACCGCGGCTACCTCGACCTCGCGCTCCCCAAGCTGCGCATCGGCGGAATTGTGGTGTGCGATAATTTGCTTTGGTCGGGGCAAGTGGCGGGCGAGGTGCTCCGCGAGGACGAGCGTTCCTCGACGCTCGCGCTCCGCGAATTCAACCCCTACTTTACAAATCACCCGCAGCTGCTGGCGCAGGTTCTGTCGTTCGGCGACGGCGTTGGGTTTGCGGTGAAAGTGCGGGGGTAGCGCTGGAGCGGCGGTCGGCCGCGACGGCGTCCGCCGAAGGCGGTGGCCGGCGGCTCGTTCGGGGTTCGCCGCGACCCGCAGGAATTTCTTGCGGGTTCGGTGCCCGTCCTCGGATGGGAGGGCAGAGCCGGGCGCGCGATGTCCGCGAGCCCAGAGCTCTCCACGGAGGCGTCCACTATGTCCCGCTCGCTCATTCTGCTTCTGCTCGGTATTCCCGCTGTTACAAGTCCCGGTCTTGCTCAGGCCAACTGGATTAAGGATCAAAGCGTTCCGAACGGGCGGATCACAGCGGCAAGCTCGCCGATGCTGGGCTCCCTGTTGCCCCTTGGCAATTTTCTCTTCGTGGACAGCGCAGGAAATGTGGGAGTCAATACTCTGACCCCGGTCGAGAGATTCACTGTTATTGGAGGCAACATCTACGCGGACGGCCAGCTCATCCTGGATGCGAGCGGGGCCGGTGGCCATCGCTACGAGTGGGATCCAAACTCGGCCTCGGCGCCCCTCGGCAGCCTCTCACTTTACGACCGGACTGCGAACGCGGAGCGGATGACGATTCTCCCTGACGGGAAGACCGGTTTCGGTGTCCTGCCGCAGACGAAAGTTCATATGTCGGGGGAGTGTTTCATAACCGGCGACATTGAGAACCCGTCCTCGGGCGAGGGCCTCGCACTCGCTTATGTGGCGGCTGAAGAGCGGAGTTTGATTCGATCACGGAACTTCTCGACGAACCAGAATCGCTGGCTCGACCTGCAAGGAAGCACAATCACGCTGAGGGGCGATCAGCAGGTTGCGATCGGACAGTCCAACGCTCTCGACTACAACGCAAAACTCCTCGTGAACAATGGTGATCTCACTGTCAGCAGGGACCACGGTTCCGGGCAGACCGCGGCATTTATCAACGGAAACTACAATAATACGGGTCGTGTTGCGATTGGAGCGACGAGCAGCTCAGCCCATCCGCGACCCTCGCTCAGCCTGGTGACCGGCGACTCCGAGAGTCTGACGATCCAAGTCGGCACGGGAAACTGTGGGATCAATAATGTCAATCCTTCGGCGAAGTTTCAGATCGGCTCCATGGGGGACGGCTCTGTCGGCCTCGCGAATGCCTGGCAGCTCTATAGCTCTCGGCGCTACAAGGAGAATGTGGCGACGATCTCCGATGCGCTCGGAAAGATCGAGCGGCTGCGCGGCGTTTCGTACGATTGGAAGTCGACGAAGAAGCACGACATTGGCTTCATCGCGGAGGAGGTTGGCGAGGTACTTCCTGAACTCGTCACTTATGAGGAGAACGGCAAGGACGCGAGAAGCCTCGACTACGCGAAGGTCGTGGCTGTGCTTGTCGAAGCCATGAAGCAACAGCAGGCTCAGATCCGTGAGCAGGGCGTCGAGCTGGAGGAGCTGCGGTCCGCCGTCTCGAGTGTCACCCTCGGCCGCGCGCCTCGTCGGACGGACGAGGGCAAGTAGCGACTGTGTGCGGGTCGGGCGCTCGAGGGCGAGTGCGGCTCATCGCCCGGCCCGCCATTCTTGATACCGAGGCAGCCAGGCGCCGAACTCGAACGAGAAGAGTCGGCGCTAAGTCGGCATGAGGTGCCTATCGAATGAGCCGAACCGGACGCACGCCAACTGTGCGATCCACAAATGCCGGCGGGGCCGCCAAGCGTGCAGCCGACCGAGCGTCGGACGTGCCGGAGCTGTAGCTGCCGCCTCGTAGCACAAAAAGTCGCGTTCCACTTGCACGCTTCGATACCGCATTCGAATCGCTATAGAACGCAAGCACGTCCTGGCACCACTCCCATACGTTACCCATCGTGTCGTGGAGTCCGAATGCGTTGGCGCGAAAGGAGCCCGCGCGAGCATGCCCAAGGTGCCCATCGTGGATTGAGAGTTCATATTTCCATCCGCCTTGCTTGCTATGCCTGCTCGCGTAGGCGTCGGCGATGTTTCCGCAGCCCTGGATGGAGGCTTTGTCCCTTCCGCTCCACCACGGTGTACTTGAGCCAGCGCGCGATGCGTACTCCCACTGAAGCTCTGTGGGAAGCGCCAAGTCGAGAATTCGGAGCACCTCCTGACAATCGTTGTAGCTCACCTGCTCGACAGGGTTGAGAAGAGTAGCCGGGTGCCCCGCCATCGTTTCGCCAGGATGGAAATAGCTTGGATTCTCCCGAGTTGTTCGAAGCCACTGGCCTTGAGTCATTTCATACTTCGAGATTAAGAACGCGTCGACGCTGAGCTCGCGCAGCGGTCCTTCATCGCTTGCCGCAAGGGGATCGACATTGGAAGCTCCATCGGGGTGCGCGCCCGCAGGCGGTACCGCGCCCATCACAAAAGAGCCAGGTGGTATGAGCACGAAGACAAGTGAAGACTCCTCCGAGAGAAGCAGTCTGCCATCGGAGCCCCGTGCTGGAACGCTACCCGATGCGAAATGTGCGAACTCATGCAGCCCAGATATGGGGTCCCTACCTATCGGAACGAGACCGATCTGTGGAGCGATCCTGAGTCCCTTGTATATGGGGAGCTGCGAGGAGTCCGCGACTTCTGTTGCCATCTGCTGCCACGCTGGCGCGAGATCATCCACGGTCCGCCGCTCGAGACAGCGTGCCAAGCTGAGTCGTTCCTCGGCGTTCTTGATTGTTCCGATCGTACCGGTTGGGTCACCAAGCTTCCTGATCCCTTCGACGAGGCCGGAGAGTTCGGAGTGCATTCCGTCTGCTTTCGGATCGTTGAATGTCCATCCTCCGTCCGCGTTCTTCTTCCCAGAACTCAATCGAAGCTCGGCAAGCCGCTGTTTATGGGCGGGGAGTCTCGATGTGAGCTCCGTTGCCATGGCAATCCAGCTTTCCATCTTTGTGGTATTTTCAGGAAGTGCGGCCCCGAGATCTCGAACTGTAGACTTCAGGTGAGGCAGACGGAGCCCGTCGTCGCGGAGAAGAATGTCGTTCAGTCGCCTGTGCTGGAGAAGTACTGTGGTGGCAAGGCCAATCAGCGTCACAAGGACAACCATGCTGCTCGTCCAAGCGAGCGCCTTGTTTCTCCGAACCCACTTCTTCAGCTCTGCCATCGTTCCAAACTCGTGGGCGCTCACAACACGGCCCTCGAGATAGGAGCGCAGGTCTCGGGCCAGCGCCTGCATGTCGGAGTACCGACCGCTGATCTCGCGCGCCATCGCTTTATTACAAATAGAGACAAGCTCGGCGGGCGCGTCCGGCGATACCTCAAGAATCGACTTCGGTGGACCTGCGCGAACTCTCTCGATGATTGCCGGAGCTGACACTTGCTCGCCCTTCAGGCCGACCGCTGCGTACGGGGCGCGTCTCGTCAGCAGGTGATAGAGGATGGCGCCGACGGCGTAGATGTCGGAATGGAATCCCACCCTGTCGTTCTCCCCATGAGCCTGCTCCGGAGACATATAGCAGGGAGTCCCGGCGAGCGCACCCTCGGCTGTAACGATCTGCTCGTTACTGAGACTCGAAGGAGACTTCTCCGCGAATCGACCTTCGTAATTCTGGCCATCGCTCTCGCACCTGCCTTTCGCGAGTCCCCAGTCCATTACATATACTTCACCAAATCGCCCGACCATGATATTGGCAGGTTTGAGATCGCGGTGGACAACTCCTTGCTCATGGGCATAGCTCATCGTGTCGCAGACCTTCAGCACCACCTCAAGCGCCCTCGCCACCGTCCAGCCTGCATTCGGATCAGAAAGGCGATCAAATATCCTTCCGAGATCCTCGCCTGAGACGAGGCGCATGGAGAAAGTGAGACGATCTTTCTCATCGAGCCCGAGCTCATGGACAGGCACAATTCCTGGGTGCTCGAGGCTGCCCGTGATCCGGGCCTCGCGAAGAAAGCGCTCCGAAGCGAACGAATGCTCGCTACTCAAAATGCACTTGAGTGCAATTGGCCGGTCCAGCTCACGATCTCGGGCCTCAACAATCTGGCCCATTCCACCGCGAGCCAGAGGCCTTTGCACCTCGTAGCGCACTTCGATCCGAGGCTTTCCGCGCAGATATCGCATGAGCTCCGAGTCGGAAAGATGTACATACTCGCTCGGACGGCTTGGAACTGGCCCTGCGATCGGACTCGAGCGAATGGACGAAGCTCCATATCCCAGCAGTGCGATCGGAAGGATCCCGCCGCTCTTGAGGTGAGCGTGCCGTGCACGGAGCCTTTCCGCCAGCTCCGGACTGCGGCAAAACTCTTCCTGGAGAAACTCCTCGAGCACTCGGGCCGCGGATTCCATGGCCCTGTCGTAGGCGGCCTCGAGCGTGGTATCGCTGGATGACTGCTGGGGGCGATCGCGATGCGGGATTTCTGAATTGTGGTCGGCTCTGTCGTCCATGGTTCCTCTCCTTGTGTGTATTCAGGATATCTCTATGGCGATCGACTTGGCGGTCGATTCGACCTCCTTGGGCCAATGATGTCCACACGATTCGCAACAGATAGTCTCACCGTGCGGGATTCCAGCAGCTTGGCGGTGGCAGCTTGGGCACTGTCCTGCCAGGCGGCAGAAGATCCCCCGTATCGTCATCATGTGCGATTCGGCGGTACGTTGAGAGATGGATAGTTTCTGTGCGATCTCAGGCAGTCGAAGCTCGCCGCATCTCACGTACAATTCGAGAAATGCCTTGAGAGATGGCTTGAGCCGTGTACTTGCCTTCATCAACCCGAGTACAGTTTCGATGATCTCCTCAGTAGAATCGGCAATTGAGCCTGCGGCGACCATTCGGGGCTGCGGATCGAATCCGATCATCAGCTCCGCTTGATTTCGGAGCGCTTCCGAGTCCTCGATTGGAGTCTCTCTCCTCATACTGCGTCTCGCGGCGGTGTAGTGCTCGTGCCGCGCCGCGCACTTTAGGCGTGCGATGCGCACAAGTAGCCTCCACATATCATCCCCACGCGGCTTGAGGGATGGCCGCATCAGTACCATGAACGCAGACTGAACAACGTCGCTAACGCCCACTTTTCGGCGAAGCTGGCTACCGAGGCGCGCAGCGATGACTCGCTTCAGCCGCTCGGCATAGCGCTCATGCAGCGCATCCATCGCTCGGTCTCTGACCTCGCGCTTGGGACTTCTGAGCCGCAGCACAAGCTCGGCATCTGTGGGATCTTCCTGACCATTCGAGTGTTCATTCATCGTTGAGGCAACCTCCCTGCTTCTCCTGAACTGCGATCGCTACCTCTCCATGGGCTCAAGTCTCAGGCGGCGTTTGGGAACTGCCTGCCAGGCACACGCGTGTTTCTCGAAAAGGCTGGGCTCATCGGATTGCGCGCGAGTCTACCCGACGCCTCTCGCGCGCCGCGAGTGGGGCCCAGTGACGTCCGCGCGGCCGGGCAGCCCGCCTACGCCAGCTCGTTCAGGAACGCACCCATCCGCGCCACAGCTTTCTGTAGATTTTCGCGGCTCGTCGCGTAGGAGAGCCGAATGAAGCCGGGCGCGGCGAAGGCGGAGCCGGGCACGGTGGCCACGAGCGCCGAATCGAGGAGCGCTTCGGCGAGCTCGCGGTCGTCGCGGAGCGGGCGGTCGCGGAAGCGCTTGCCGAGGAACGGCCGCACGTCTTGCATCAAATAAAAGGCGCCTCGCGGCTCATGCACCGGCGCTCGGAAATCCATTTCCCATAGGATTTCTGATGACAGGGGAGCCGAACATAACTCAATTCTGAATCACGATTTCGAGTCCGTTGGAGGAGCTGAGGCCGAAGGGAAGCTGGGGGCAGGGTTGCGAGGCGGGCCAGAGCCAGAAGGCTTGGGCGTAGACCTTGAGGCCGAGAAAGTGGGGAGAGTTGGGAATCGGAAGCTTGGTCGTAGAGGTGCCCTGCGGAGGCGCGCTGAGATCGAGCCACCCCAGCGAGGCGCCGAGGATCTGAATGTGGGAGAGGGCGCCAATTCCGAGGGAATCGACGCCGACGGGCTCCGGCGCCGAGGAGTAGATCAAGATCCCGTTGGCGCCGCGCGGCGCGTTGGCGCAGGTCAGTGCGAAGTGAGGATTGTTGAGCTTCGGCGTTGAGTGCGCCGCGAGAAGGTGGGGGCCGGCGCAGCCAGGTGTGCCGGTGCCGTAGGCGTTCAGGCCCGGGAGCTGGTTGACCGGTGGGGTGATTTTCTGAATCCAGCAGTCGAATGGTGAGAACCCATTATTGTTGTAGATGGTGTCGAATGCTCCAGGAGTTACGGGGAAGTTCGGGGAGTTCGTGTATCCGGTGATGTACACGGCCCCCACGGAGTCCATGGCCAGCGAGTGCGACTCCTCCGCGGTATCGAAGCCTCCCCCAAGAAAAGTGCCATAGAGCACGGCGCTGCCATCGGCGCTGAATCGTGCGAGAGCCGGATCGGACGCTCCACCTCCAGGAGTAAGCTTGAGAGCGCCTGGCGTGACGGGGTAATTGGGGCTCGTAGTAAATCCGGTGCCGAGCGTCGTCCCGTCAGGCGCTACGATGGCATCGCGGAAAAAGTTGGCGCCCGCGTTCAGAAGAAGTGTAGAAAATTGTACGCTTGTTCCGTCCGGTGCGAAACGTGACACGAAGCAGTCGCTCGCGATTGTCGGGCTCCCTTGGCCCATTTGCTTGAAAGCTCCAGGCGTCGTGGGGAAGTCCTTAGTCGCTGTGGTCCCCGCGACTGTAAGCGCGCCCGTCGAGTCAAAGGCGCAGGCAAGTGCATTTGACGCGAACGCCGATCCCGGTAGTGTACCGCCCCAGAAGGTGCTCCACTCGAGTGATGCTCCCGATGGACTCACTACCGTCACGCCAAGCTTGTCGTGCAGGGGGCTGTTGTTCACGGGCTGAGGTACACCGGCCGTGACTGGGTAGCCAACAGATGACGTGCGACTGATGGTCGCCGCAGCTCCATCGGATCGCACCGACAGCCCAAATGCTCCTTCGGTGCCCGATCCGCCGATAGCACAGCCGAATTCCATGGCAAGACTCGTGAGCGAGAACCTCATCAGCATCGAGTCGTAGAGTCCTTTGAGTGCCCCGAGCGGACCAGGTGTGAGTGGAAAAGGATAGCTAAAGCTGAATGTGACAGCGCCACAGGCGTAGAGACGATTCAACGAGTCGACATAGATGTCCTCGATGGGAGCAATTCCGCCACCGACATAGGTTCCATAGAGAAGGGCAGCGCCATCGTGTGATAAGACACAGAAGGCTGGGATCGAATTTTGGCCGACGGACGCATAGATGGCGTTTGGAGTCGTTGGGAAGCTCTCCGAGGGTATGCCCGTCGAGATGCCCTTCCCGGCTGCCACGACGGAACCGTTGGGGCTTAGCGCGACGGCGCGCATGTCGCCGAGCCCGAGAAATGTTGAGAACTCGACCTGAGATCCATCTGGAGACAGCTTCGTAATAAATGCATCCCCAAAGGGCGTGCCAATGGTCTTGAAGCTCCCAGGTGTGGTTGGGAAGTCGGAGGAGCCGGTGTTTCCAGTTACGAAGCAGGCACCATTTCCATCTGTTGTAATGGAATAGCCTTCGTCGAGCTCGATTCCTCCCAAATAGGTTCCATACTCGAGCTGCGGATCGATCCGAAGCGCTCCCATGTGGTCTTCCGCAACGAACCCGAACGTGCGGGGGCCGAGGACGCGATACGCGCACGGAATCGTCGTTGCCGGCGCGCCCTCGGTGGCTGCCCGCGGCTTGCGCTGCAGAAGAGGCCCGAGCGGGAGATCCGCGGACAGGGAGCCGTCTTCTGTAACTCGCAGTGCTCGGGCTCCCTCGACTCGGATCTTCACAGCCTCGAGAGCTTTCGGTGTCGAAGTGATTACATCGTACTCAAGCCTTCCATGGAGAAAGTACACCTCAATCGACACATCCGGATAGGCGCCCTCCACGCGCAGGCGGGTCGCTCGAGCCTGGGAGGGAGCCCACCGAAGGGGCTCGCTTCCGGTGAATCTCGATCCCTTCGCAAGCTGAAGCACGAGCGGAGTCACCTGCGCGTCGGGAGCCGCGCCTTCGAGCTCCAGAAACACACACTCTCTTTCGTCGGGTTCGCCCAGCGCTTGGCGTCCTGTTCGCGCAATTGCGATGTGTGTGGGCGTTACACTACAAGCCGCTCCAGGGAGCTGAGCGGTCCATTGTGGAGCGGCGGCCTCGGCGGTGGAGGCACTGCATTCCTGGAATGCCGCAAACTCGCCGAGCCGCTTGCGATACAGCGAGTCGCTGTTCGCTCCTTGGGCGTTGCTGCATGTCGCCCATGCGTCCATTGTCGTCCCCAGCCAAAGAAGAAGAGGGAGCCCAGCAAGGAAGCGTCGAATTGTACTCATCGGATCTTGATGAATCGGCTGCCGATGGGAACATGACTCGTCGGGGTGATGACGAAGAGCATGTACCACCCCTTGGGACAGGCGCCGACGTTCTGCAGCGTCGGGGCATTCAGGGAGAGATGCCAGGCGCCAGAGCTGAGCTGACTTGATTGAGTGGCATTGATTGAGAGTTCGACCAAGCGTGCGTCGTAGTCGTGGTGATGTGTAACGGTTCCGCAGCGGAGAAGCACTGCCTTCGCGCCTTCCTCGAGGAGGCTCTCGGTCGTTCCCGTAAGGGTCACATCGATGGTGAAGGTCGAGCCGTAATCGACCGTAGTCGGACAGCTCGAAATGCGGCCGCCGATCCCGGAGAATTTGTAAGGAGGGGAGTAGATTTCAACGCTATTGCCTGGCCATGGCGAGCTCTCGGTGCCAGGTAGCACTGGAGACTCCGAAAGCTGGGTGTCGCTACCGCCGATGGAGAGGACGCGCCCATCTGGAAGCAGAATCGCTGTGGAGTGGTAGAGCCGATTCAGGGCGGCGCTAGCTGCTGGCTTCAGACTCGAGAGGGTCAGCGACGGATTTGCCGCGGTGGCAGGAGGATAGAAGATCTCAGCCTGCAATTGTGGAGAGGCGTATTGGTTACAAAGCGTATTCGGAGGGCAGAGGTACTTTGCAGCCTCGGAGTCATGGGCGCTGCCGCCGCTCACGAAGATGCTCTCGTCGGGAAGAATCGTTGCGTTCTGCCAGATTCGCGGAGCCGGAGTCTGTCCGCCGCCCGGAAGGCGCGTTGTGGACAGGCCATTTTGCAGATCGACGAATTCATCCATCGTATTCAGCGCGGGGAATCCGGGAGTCATTACTCGAAGCTGGTCGGAGCCACAGATGGTGAAGACTCGTTGCAGCAGCGGATTAGTACCAGGAACCTGCTGGCAGAGGATGGCCGCGCTGCCATACCGGCGATCGGCTGACGGCGCGGGATCAGCGGGGTTCCAAACTCCATCGTGAACGCGGGCCTTATTGTCCGATGCGCGATAGGTGTACGATGAGAGCTTAGGTGGTGGCGTCAAGGCGCCAATGACGTCGTTACCAATAAAGAGCATGTCACCGCCCGCAAGACCCGGATCATTGATGGAGTACATACGGGGGTAGTAGTCGAAGGCGTAGGTCTGAGGCGGCGAGAGGTGATTCCAGAGATGATCGGTGAATGACGGAGTCACCAGCTGCAGGACGGAAATTGTGGTGCCTGTGACCGCGAGGAACTCCACCTCGGGCCATTTATTGCCTGTTACGGGATACTCTCTCCCTCCGAACATGGCAAAGCGTCCTGAGGGGAGCAGAGTCAATGTGGGATAGAAGCGGGCACGGTGCGCGCTTGGTCCCGAAAAGAACGCTCCGTCGATTCCCGGCGTACCGCTCGGGGCGGCCGGATCGAAGAGAAAAGTGCTATTGGCCGTGGCGGTAATGTCCGCTCCCGATAAGAGAAGCTTGCCATCGGCGGTGAACGCTTGACCGTAACAAAAGATCGAGGTCGGGACGGCGCCGTCGGGCACGGGAATCTCGGTGACTCCGGGCGGAGTCGTGTTGGGATCGATTACCCACACTTTTCGAGTAACGGGGATCTCGTGGAAGACCTGAGCGCTGTCCACATAGGCGAACTCCTGGCGATTCCAGACCAGGACCTTCCCAGCGTAGGGGTGCAGCGGACCTTCGGTGCTTTGGGGAGGAATCAGGCAGGCGTGGCCAATCTCATCGTGGACAAGAGTGCCAGCGATGCCGCCATGGATGATCGGCTCTGTGTGGGTGGGCAGGGTCCCGAGCGGCGGAATATTGGCGTAGGGGCCGTTCCACTGGCCGTGGGTTGCCGGGGTTCCCTGAGCCACCGCTCCTCCAGCATGAGCTGCTGCGAAGCTACTCAATAATAGAGAGCGAGAGAGCGAGAGAGCGTCTCGCCTCATTCGGCGCGCATGACAGGAGTCTATGTGTCACAGAAATCTCCTCACATCGCCGCAAAGAAGTTCCCCGCCGAGCATGCGGGCTCGAGGGGACGCGGCTGATGACAAGGCTGCCTCTGGTGGCCCAAAGGCGCAAGCGAAGAAATTCAGGACGTTCGGGCAACTCGCACGGGATTCGCCAGGCGAGCGTCTCCGAGGTGCCTCAGCACGGTTGCTCGGCTGAAGCTCCAGTGACCCTTCAGGCGACCTTCTTCCTATTCGAGGGCGGGTACCTACGCCAGCTCGTTCAGGAACGCACCCATCCGCGCCACAGCTTTCTGTAGATTTTCGCGGCTCGTCGCATAGGAGAGCCGAATGAAGCCGGGCGCGGCGAAGGCGGAGCCGGGCACGGTGGCCACGAGCGCCGAATCGAGGAGTGCTTCGCCGAGCTCGCGGTCGTCGCGGAGCGGGCGGTCGCGGAAACGCTTGCCGAGGAACGGCCGCACGTCTTGCATCAAATAAAAGGCGCCGCGCGGCTCATGCACCGGCGCGCGCCCCCGCAGAATCTCACTCATTCCGCGCACGAGGAGACGACGGCGCTCGCCGAACTCCTTCACCATGGCGCCCATCACAGAGTCGTCGAGGTCGAGCGCCGCAAGCGCAGCCCACTGCGTCGGCGTATTCACATTGGTGGTCATTTGCCCCTGGAGCGTCGCCACCGCGGACGCGACCTGCTTGGGAGCCACCAAATATCCGCAGCGCCACCCCGTCATCGCGAACGACTTCGAGAATCCGCTCGCCATGAGCGTGCGCGCTCGGCCTTCGGCACCGATCTGTGAGGGCGACACATGCTTGGCGCCGTCATAGACCAGCAGCTCATACATCTCATCCGAAAGAATCCATAGATCCTTTCGCCGCGCAAAATCCACAATCGCCTCGATCGTCTCGCGCGAGTATACCGCGCCGGTCGGGTTTGTCGGAGAATTGAGGATCAATCCTCGCGTGCGCGCCGTGCACGATTCCTCCAAGGCGGCCAGGTTCGGCTCGAAGCTCCCTTCGTGCACCGCCACCGGCACCATGCGCCCGCCAGCGAGCGCAATCATGTCGGGGTAGCTCACCCAATAGGGCGCGAACACGAGCACGTCGTCGCCCGGGTTCACGACGGCCTGAAGCGCGTTGTAGAGCGCCTGCTTCGCCCCGTTCGACACCACAATCTCGGCGGCATCCACGGCGATCCCGTGGGTTTTCGACACGCGCGCCGCGATCGCAGAGCGCAGCTCGGGAATCCCCGCCGTGGGCGTGTACTTCGTTTTGCCCGCCAGCGCCGCCTGGTGCGCCGCTTCAACCACTGGAGCCGGCGTATCGAAATCGGGCTCTCCCGCACCGAGGTTCACGACGTCGGCGCCCTGGCGCTGGAGCTCCTTCGCCTTCGCATCGATGGCGAGGGTGAGCGAGGGCGTGAGCTGTTGGATGCGCTGCGAGAGCTGCATTCGGCGAGGGTGCGGACGTCGGTTCCCGGCGGGGGCGGCGGGCTGGGCCGGCAAGCATACCCGTGGGCGGCGCGTCTCGACGACCCGCGACCCGCGTCGCCGTCGTCATCCCTACTCCCACGTATCGATCCAAGACCGATCTTCGAGGGAATGCGGCCGGCGGTTCGCGGTCTTTCAACGGGAAGGCGGCCCCCGTAGCTTCGCCCGCAAACCCTCTCTATGGCTCAACCTCCGAAGGGGTCGAAGTCCCCGTCCAAGGCTCCCGTCGCCGTCGAAGCCGGCCCCGGCGCCGCGATGCGCGCTCTCGTCGAGGAACAGCAGCGACAGCGCCGCAAGCGGCGGCGCACGCAAATCGCGACGGTCGCGCTGGTGCTCCTGATCCTGGCTTACTTCGCCGTCACGTCGTTCGTGTTCAACCCGCTGGAGGGCTCGGTCATCGGGTTCCAGAACGCGGTTCCGCGCGCGTGCGACTTCTTCGTGCGCAAAGTGCGCCTCGCCGACGACCTGCCACTCCCGTCGACTGTTCTGACGCCTTTCGACGAGAACGCGACGCTCTGGAAGCCGATCGAGGAAGGGCGCCTCGGCGTACCGCGCGCGGCGATTGCCGAAGTGCGATCCACCGTCGCGAACTTACAGAAATCCCTCGAAGGCGCGCCGATCGATCTCATGCGCGATCTCGTGGGCCGCGAGTTCGTGCTGGCCGGCGTCTTTCCTCAGAGCGGCGGCATTGAGAAGTCGCGGTTCGGCCTCTATTTGCGCGTGAGCTGGAAAGTGCGCGCGGGGATGGGGCTCGCGCGCTACGCAACATTTCGAGACAAGATCTTCGCTGGCATGAGTCCGGAGCTGCTGCCCAATGGAATCCTCAAGATTACTCCTCCCGGCTACGGCGGCTCGCTCCTGCTGGCGCGCGTGCAGGATTTGTTGCTAATTGCCACCGATGAAGGGTGGATTCAGGAATCGTTGGATTTGATCGAGGCGCGCGGACAGAACTCCTTCGGGCAGGGCGCCGAGTTTAATGACCAGATCGGGAACAAATTGACGGAGCGGACGGGCACGCGCTCCCAGGCGCCCTCCAATCTGCAGCTTTATTTGCGCATCGAGAACCTTCGGCGCGCCCTCGGCGACACGTCCGAGTGGCCGAACCCGAAGTCGGCGGTGTTCGAGGAGCGGCTGCTCCGCAGCGTATTTAATACACAGATCCCACTCGACGTGTCAGCGCTCGTGAGGTTTGAGAAGAATCCGCGCCGCATTGCGATCGACGCCTTCTTCGATCTCGATACCAAGTCGCTGGAGGTGCTCGGCAAGCGCCTCGTCGACTCGCGTCCACTCCAAAAACGCGACGTGAAGCTCGCTTTCGACATGGTGCCGCAGTCGGCGTTCCTCGGCGGCGTCGTGAACGTCGGCGGCGGTGATCTGTTGAAAGAGATCGAGGCGTCGATGTCGGTCGAGGACCGGCGCATGGTCGACGACGGATTCCGGCGCACCGGGAAATATGATTCCTTCAAGACGTTCTGTGACGAGCTCTCGATTGCCACAGGCGATCGGATGATTTGGATCGCCCGCGAGAATAACTATCCAGCCGAGGATCGCGATCCTAAGAACGACGGCGGCCCCGATGCGGCGATTGCCGTGGCAATGCGCCAACTCTCGCAGGAGAAGCTCGGACACCTGCGCGAGTATTTCTTGAACAACAAGCAACAGTTCGGAATCACCGAGGTTTGGAACAAAGATGTCCGCGGCTTCCAGCGCACGGAGTTCTATTCGCCGCTCGTGCCCGGAACGGGCGAGATGGCGATGCTCCCCGTCGGGACCGAGGAAGTGTTGGTTTCGAACCAGGCGAAGATGCTCGACAACGTGCTCGCTACCTGGCGCCTCACGGCGACGGAGGCGGACAAGCCCTACAGCGAGGATCCGGGGTTCCGTGCGCTGGTCGACGAGGCCACGGGCGAGAACATGAACGTGCTCGCGTGGACCTACGGGCCGAAGCTCTCAAAGGCGCTCCAGCGCTATGTCGATTCGTGGGTGCAGGGAGACGCGTTCGCCGACCCGGACAAGCAGCGGGCCGATCGCGAGGCGCTCTTCGCGCAGGTGCTGCGGGAGAAGTACCCGCAGTTCACGCCGCAGGGCGTGCCGCAGAAGGAGCGCGACGAGGTCGAGGCGGTGGTCGACCAGCGGATGCAGCAGCGAGAACGCGACGCGAAGGCGCGCGCGACCCCGGAGCTGCGCAAGCGCTACCAGGAGGTGCTTTCGTGGGTGAAGGCGGTGCCGGCGGTCTTCGCGGGCGCTCAGCTCACGGCGAAGCACGCGACGGTCTACATGAACCTCCTCCTCGAGTAGCGGGCGGGCTTGCGCCTCGAAGGCGCGCCGATAGGATCTCCGCCCCCTCACTGGGAAAGCAGGCCTTGGCCGGCAATCTCAGCAGTGCCCGGGTGGTGGAATTGGCAGACACGCCAGCTTGAGGGGCTGGTGGCCCTCAAAGCCGTGCAGGTTCAAATCCTGTCCCGGGCACCAACCGCCCCATAGAACACAAAGAAAAAGGCCGACGCTCTGCGTCGGCCTTTTTCTTTGTGTTCTATGGGGCGGTTGGATCGTCCCCCCCTGCGCCTGCGAAGCGCGCGGAGCGCGCTTCGCAGGACGCCGTCCCCCGATGGGGGACTGATCGTCCCCCCGACGAGAACGGGGTGCGCGAAGCGCACCCCGTTCTCGTCGTCCCCCAAAGGGGGAATACAAATGCAGCGACTTTGCGGAGCAAGCGGCTGCTTTTGTGGGATCGGCCGCTTGGGTTCGCTGGGCTGACGTGGCCTTTTGTGGCGATCTAGCGGATCGAGGAGACCGCAGCTTCGAGCCGCGTCATCACGCGCTCGATGTCGGCGACCGAGACGGCGCCGACGCTCAGGCGGAACCAGCCGTTTTCACCTTTCACGCCGAAGGCTTGGAAGGGGACCACGCCGAAGCCGGCGCGCTCGAGGAGGAAGCGGCGGATTTGTTCGTTCGTCTGGAAAGTGTCGGGCGTGTTGGGGAAGCGCGCGTCTTTCGGTGCCTTCTTCCCAATAAAGTTGAAGCGCGCCGTGAGGTAGATGGCGCCTTGGGGCTCGATCACTTCGATCGGCACGCCGGCGGCGCGCAGGCGGTCGAGGCCGCGGTAGAGCGCTTCGAGACGCACCGACACCTGCTCGAGCATCGACTCATGGAAGCGGTCGACCTCCTCGAAATTGTCGAGCAGCTTCGCCGACGCCACCTGCTCAGCGCGCGGCGCCCAGGCGCCGACATGCCCAATAATATCGCGCATGCGCGACACGACGGGCGCGGGGCCCACCACCCAGCCGACGCGCAATCCCGTGGCACAGAAAGCCTTCGAGATCGCGTCGACAAAGATCACATAAGGCGCACACTCGGGGACGAGGCGCACCGGCGTGTGGTGGTGGTAGCCGCGGAACGTGAGCGTGCGGTACACGTGGTCATACATCAGATAGAGCGGCCGCCCGCCTTCGCGCTTCCGCCGCGCGTTCTCCGAAACCAACATTTCGCCGAGCGCCCGAACCTCCGCCTCCGCCATCACCGTTCCCGTCGGGTTGAGCGGCGTGTTCACCACGACGAGCCGTGCCTCGCGCAGATGGGGAGCGAGGAGACCTGCCGTCGGGAGAAAATTGGTCTCCGCGCCGACCGGCACCTCGACTCCGTGGGCGCCGCACAGATGCACATAATGGTTATTATTCCACGAGGGCGTCGGGAAGAGCACCGTCTCGCCCGGGTCGAGCACGGCCCGGTACGTGGAGTAGATGATTGGCCGCGCGCCGCTCGCGATCAGCACCGAATCGACCGGATACTTGAGCCCGAGACGATGTTCATATTCCTTCTGGATCGCCTTGCGCAGCTCGGGCATGCCGTCGCTCGGCGGATAGTTGGTCTCGCCGCGGGCTAGCGCCGAAGTCGTCTCGTCGCGCAGATACTTGGGAATGGGAAACTGCGCCGCATTGAAATCCCCCACCGTGAGATTGCACACATCCTGCCCCGCCGCGGCGAGCGCGCGGATCTCGGCGGCGATCTTCAGGATCTCCGAGCCGACGAGCCCGAGCGCCATCGACGAGAGCCCCCGTTCCGCCTCTTCCTTGCCGCAGAGAGACGAAATTTCGGTGGGGGACGAGAGCGTGGATTTCATGGAGGGAGCGATTGGGGTTCGGAAAAGTGAATAGGACAGATTGGGGCCGGGCTGCTCGCAGACGCAATCCGGCAGCGCACTCCGCGGGAGTGCACTTCGTCGTCGCGCGCCGAGGAGGCGTGCGCCGAGCGGCCGTCGCGAAGCGGATTACGCGAGGTCGGCCGAGTTGAACGGGACGCGCACCAGGATGAGGTCGCCGTCTTTGTCCAGCGAGGCCTCGAGGCGCGACGCGAGTGCCACGAGGAGGAACTTGGTCGCAACTTTGCGCGCCTCGCCCTCGAGTCCGTCGAGCTCTCCGACTTTCACTTGTCGCAGGAGCTCCGTCGCATCGGCGAGCGTGACCGACCGGCCGGCGAGATGTCGGCGCGCCTGCTCCATCCCTTTCTCGGTGAAGCGATACGTGCGCGGGTTCTTGGGATCGCGCTTGCGCGGGCGGCTCACCGCCACGCTGCCGGGGTCGGTCGCAACGCTGTATTTCGCGCGCGCGATCACCAGCACTTCCGTCTTGATCGACCCGAGCGGCCCGACCACGTCCTTCGGGCGATTGCCGGCGGCGACCGCGTCGACCTCCTCCTCCGGCATGTCGAAATCGTCCTCCTCCTCAGAGCCCGGCTTCGCCTTGCCCTTCGAAGTCTCTGCGGCGGCGGCCCCTTCCTCCTCTTCCTCCTCCTTCAGCTCCGCGCCCTTGGCGAGCGGCGCCGACGGCTTCGCCGCGGCAATCGGGTTCACGACCTTGGGGGCCGGTTCCTCGAGAGGCTTCACCTCTTCCGGCGTGGGCTTCCTCGGCTCCTCCGATTTCTTGGAGGCCTTCGACGAAGCGGCCTTCGATGGCTTGGCTCCGGGCTTTTCCTTTCTCGTGGGCGGCATTCTTAGGGCTTTGAGTGCGAGCGACCCCCAGACTCTCGCCTCGCGTTGGGGGGCGCGTCAATCCGAGCGCGTCCGATTCCCCGCGTCGAGCGCCGGAATCACGCAGCGCGCCCGTCGCGCCGCGCTACTCAGGACCCTGCCCCGGCCATTCGCCCCGCTTCGGAGACGGCGGCCGATACGGCTTGTCGAGGCCGGGCTTCCCATAGCGGCGCGAGAGCTCGTCCTCAGCACGCCGCACATGGTGGTCGATCCGCGCGTGGTCGGGCGGATTCACGAGGCGCGCCGCCAGCTTGCGGTCGACGCGCTTGGCGGTCTTCGAAGACGGCGCCGCCGTGTAGCGCACCTGGCTCTGTGGGAGCTGGATCGCCAACGTCACTCGAACGCAGCCGGCATTGAGGCCGAGGTCGCGCCGCCGCTCTCCGAGTTCGAGCTTCTGCACGGCCGAATCGGGAGTCTCTTCGAGGGATCGAAGGAACTCGCGCGTCTTTGATGCCACCGGCGACGCACCGCCGCTGTGGTTCCCCACCCCGTGGATGAAGACCACATGGCGGATCTTCGCCTTAAACGCCCGTTCGAGCTCGTCCTGAAGGCGGCGCACGACTTCGGCGGGAGCCTCTCCGTGGAGGTCGATGTGAACCTCCCCTTCAGGATGTGGCCAAGGATGTCGCGCAGAAGCCATGGTCTCGGGCGCCTTAGAATCTTCGCCCATCCTATGGCAACGCCTCGCGGGAACGCCGTGATCGGCCAATCCGGCGGCCCCACCGTCGTGATCAATGAAAGCCTCGTCGGTATCGTCGAGGCGGCCCTCCAGCGCCCGGAGATCGAAGGGATCTTCGGGGCGCGCCACGCCATCAGTGGAATCCTCCAGGAGGATTTCCTCGACCTCCGCGCGCAGCCGCGCTCCGTGCTCGACGTCGTGGCGCGGACGCCGTCGTCGGCGCTCGGGAGCACGCGCAAGAAACCCACAGAAGAGGAATGCCGGCGCGTATTTGAGGTCTTTCAGCGCCACAACGTTCGTTACTTTTTCTACATCGGCGGCAATGATTCCGCGGAGACGGCGTACCTCGTCGAGAAGATGGGGCTCGAGGTCGGCTACGAACTCCGCGCATACCACGTCCCGAAGACGATCGATAACGATCTTCTTGTTACCGATCATTGCCCGGGCTATGGTTCCGCGGCTCGATTTGTTGCGTTGGCATTCATGGGCGACGATCTCGACAATCGCTCGCTGCCGGGCATCAAGATTGATGTGATCATGGGGCGCAAGGCGGGCTTCCTGACGGCGGCCTCCGCTCTCGCGCGACGGCGCGACGACGACGGTCCCCATTTGGTGTATTGCCCCGAGAACGCCTTCGACGAGGACCGCTTCCTCGCCGACGTCGACGCGGTCTACAAGCGGCTCGGCCGCTGCGTGATCGCGGTCAGCGAGGGGATCCACCGCGCCGACGGCGTCGAGATCGGCGCTACCGGCGAGCGCGACTCCCACGGGAATGTTCAACTGTCGGGCACGGGCACCGTCGGAGACACGCTGGCAAATCTGATTAAATCGCGCCTCGGCGCGAAGCTGCGCGTGCGCGCCGATACCTTCGGATATCTGCAGCGTTCGTTCCCGTCAGTTTCGAGTGAGGTCGATCGGAGCGAGGCGCGCAGGGTTGGCCACGCCGCCGTCGCAGCGGCGACCGATCCCCATGCCCCCGAGTCGGCCTCGATCGCTCTCCGTCGCATCGGCCAGGGTGCGGAATACTGCTGCGAGACCTTCCTCACGCCGCTCTCCACGGTGGCGAAGAACACGCGGTCGATGTCGAAGGAGTTCCTAAGCGGGACGAACGACGTCTCGCCGGCTTTCCTTACTTATGTGCGGCCCCTCGTCGGGCAGCTCCCCGAGACGGCGCGGCTCGAGGATCGGCGGATCCACTTTGCGGCTGGCTCGCCCTTTGTTGGAACGAGCGACGCCGCCCCTTCCGGCGGCGCCAAGAAGTAACGGATCGCCATCCCTGTGCCGCCCCCGACCGAAGACGAATCCGCTTCGAAGCCTGCCGCCTCGACTGAGAACCGCGAGCACGCCGGCTCGGAGCCGACGCCCACCCTCGAAGTTCAGGGCGAGGAGTTCAATACGGGCGAACCCGAGCGCGAACGGTGGTTCGTGCCTTTTGTGGTGATTCCCCTCGGGATTGCGCTCACGATTCTCGCCATTGTCGGGTTTGCCAATTTTCTGCTCGGCCGCGGCGACGCGCGCACGCTGGATTCGCGCCTCGAGGAGATGCAGAAGGGCGGAGCCAACGCGCGCAAGCAGGCGGCCTTCGAGCTCGCTCGGGAGCTGGCCGAGCAGGTGGAAGAGAACAATCGCCGGCTCGCGCGCGACCCCAAAGATCCGGCGGCGCTTCCCCACGGACAGCTTCCGCGCAAGGACCTCGCGCGCCTCGAGCGCGCGCTGGAGTTGGCGGGCGAGGACGAGGACACGCGCATCTATCTGATCACGGCGCTCGGCCTCGTCGGCGACGATGAGACGGTGAATGTCCTCTCGAAGTATCTCGAGGGCGCCGCCGGTAACGATGAAGGGGGCAAGCGGCGCGTGGCGGTGTTGGTTTCTCTGGCACGCATCGGCAGCGAGCGCGCGCTTCCCATTTTCCAAGCTCAATGGAAGTCGATGCGCAACGATCCCGACGCGGGCGTCGCGCAGGCGATCGCGGCCGGCTTCGGGAATCTCTCCAGCAAGGAGGCGACCCGAGGGCTCCTCGAGATCCAGGATTACGGAAGAACCCATGGCGCGGAACTCCAGGCAAACTCCGCCGCGGGAGTCGGCAAGCCCTCGGACGATGCCCGTGCCCAAGCCGCTCGGCCCTCGAGCTGGTTTTTTGTGCGGTTGACTGCCGCAGTGAATCTCGCCAAGCGCATCCAAATCGACCCGGCCCAGGCGGCGCTCGCGAAGCCGGCACTCATGGAAGGTCTCGAGCGCATCGCCGAGGAGCCGTCGCGCCCCGAGGGCGAGCGTCTCTTCCGCTCCACCTACGGGAGCGGTCTCTTCGCGACTGCGAGCCTCCAGACGGCCGAGTCGTACCGCGAGGACGCGCTCCGGCAGGTCATCGGCGGTCTGTTGCTCCTCAAGGCGACCGAAGCGAAGGCGGCGCTCGAGCGGATGAGTAAGGACGACCCGAACCTACGCGTACGCAGCGCCGCTCTCGATGCGCTTGCCAAGCTCGGCAGCTAGCCGCCCGTCATCGCGCACGGTGGGAGAAGTTCGCGGTCGTTGCTTGACCACCCTGGGGGGCTTCCCTAGCCTCCCCGCGCCATCGCGCCCTACCGTGGGCCCGTTGCGCGCACCGCGACCCCCGGTGCTGCCCCGCGTTGTGTGATGCCATGCCGAATCGTGGCACACGCGCGTTGCCGCCCCGGGAGCCTCGAATCGCACAACTCTCTGCCGTTCCACGACTTCGGCTCGCCGTTCCTCGTTCGCCTCGCTCTGCTCCGCGGATCGAGCGAAGGAAGGGGGAGTCGTTGTTTCGTGGGCGTTTCCACGGCGGTAGCGCGGTATGGCATTCGCGATCGGCTCGACGCGAAGTGGTCGGAGCCCGGCAACGGGCAGGAGCCACAGTTCCTCGGCAGCGCACAGCTCCCCGGAAACACGATTCCCCGGAAACACGATGAGCGAAACCAAGTCCCCGACGCCCGCTTCGGATGCGGCCTCCAAGAAGGCCGCGCCGGCGCCGCCGAAGACGCCGGTCGCACCGGCGCCTCCCGCAGCGTTTTATGAGGGCCAGACGACGCGGCGCGGGTTTGTTGGCCTGGTGGCATTCGGCTGGGCGACCTTCTCGGCCGCTCTCGCCTTCGGCGGCGGCCTACTCACCCGGTTCCTTTTCCCCAACGTCAGCTACGAGCCGCCCCAGTCGTTCAAGCTCGGTTTCCCGTCGGACTTTCCCGTCGGAGTCGATGAGCGATTCAAGGCTCGCTACAACGTCTGGATCGTGAAGGGCTATGACCCGTCGACGAAGAAGTCGGGTTTCTATGCGCTCTCGACGGTCTGCACACACCTTGGATGCACACCCAACTGGCTGCTGGCGGAATCCAAGTTCAAGTGTCCGTGCCACGGCTCGGGCTTTCAGCCGACCGGAGTGAACTTCGAAGGTCCGGCGCCGCGCCCGCTGGAGCGGTTTGCGATTCGGCTCGCCGACGACGGCCAGATCCTCGTGGACAAGAACCGCAAGTTCCAACAGGAGAAGGGCGAGTGGGCGAGCCCCGATTCGTTCCTGATCTACTCCGTCTAGCGAACCGCCTGGACTGACCGAAAGCTAAGTTCACAGATCCCCGCGCTCGGCACGCCCGTCCGCTTCGAGCGCCACGAATCCGAGCCTCCCGAATTCTCAAGATTCCGCCGCGAACCCGCCCCAAAGCCCTCGATGCCTGACCTTCTCACTTCGCTTCGGAAGACTCAGGTCTGGAAGTCCATCTTCCGGCACGGTCCGCCGAACACCACGCGTAACCGCACGCTGGTCGTCCTGACGAACTTTTTCTTGCACTTGCACCCGGTCAAGGTGCGCAAGTCGGGAATTCGTCTTTCTTACACCTGGTGCATGGGAGGACTCACGTTCTTCCTGTTCCTCGTGGAGACGATCACGGGTCTTTTGCTGATGTTCTATTATCGGCCGACGGCCGAGTTCGCGTTCCAGGACATCATGGCGCTGCGCGAGCACGTGGCGCTTGGCCTGATGCGCGAAATGCACCGATGGGGCGCCCACGCCATGGTGATCACCGTTTGGCTGCACATGTATCGCGTGTTCCTGACGGGATCCTACAAGCCGCCGCGCGAGTTCAATTGGAACGTCGGAGTGATCCTTCTCGTGCTCACGCTGCTGCTTTCGTTCACGGGCTATCTGTTGCCTTGGGACCAGCTGGCGATCTGGGCCGTCACCGTGGGTACGAATATGGCCCGCGCGACGCCGTTCCTCGGCCACGAAGGTCCTGGCGCCGCGCTGCTGCAGCTCGGCGGCGTGAACCTGGTGCACGCGGGCGACGACGTGCGGTTCGCCCTTCTCTCCGGACGGTTCGTCGGCGAGGCGACGCTGCTGCGCTTCTACGTGCTCCATTGCGTGGGCTTCCCGCTCGTCGCGGCGACGCTCATGGCGGTGCACTTCTGGCGCGTCCGCAAAGACGGCGGCATCTCGGGTCCGCTGTAACTCCGCATCGCCCGCGGCTCAAGCCGGAGATCCCAGCGGTACCTGGCTCGGCCTCGGGCGCCCCCGCATTCGCTTCTTCACACAAATCCTTCGAGAAGAGCTGAACACTCCGCCTGCTGCGCATGGTTGACGCCATCAAAAACTTCGTCAACGCGCTCTCGAACCCGACGGTCTACTTCTTCCTGACCATCGTTGGGCTCTGGGCGTATCTGCAGTTCAGAAAACAGCTCACGCATCCGATCTCGGCGTGGCTGTTCCTGCTCGGCAGCGTTGCCTTTTTCATCTTCTCGATGTTCGACCCGACCTTCCGGTCGGTGGTCACGAAACCGGACAACGTGCCGATCGTGATCATGCTCGGGCTCGTGCTTTATTTAACTTGGCTCGGATTGCGCCGCGCCGTGCTCAACGATGAGCTCATGAAGCGCGGAGAGGCCAACCTAGAGGCGAAGGAATCGAAGGACCGCGTCTTCACGTGGCCCGACCTCGTCTACACAGAACTCATCTGTATGGTTCTGTGTACAGCGGCGCTCGTCGTCTGGAGCATCGTCCTGCGCGCGCCGCTCGAAGAGCCCGCCGCACCGGCGCGAACGCCGAACCCGTCGAAGGCGCCGTGGTACTTCCTCGGCCTCCAGGAAATGCTCGTGTACTACGACCCGTGGATCGCGGGCGTGGTGCTGCCGAGCCTCATCATCGTGGGCTTGATGGCGATTCCGTACCTCGACCGCAACCCGAAGGGAAATGGTTACTACACCTTCGAGGAGCGGCCGTTCGCCATCGCCTTCTTCATGTTTGGATTCTTGATTCTGTGGGTGTCGCTGGTCGTCCTCGGAACGTTCCTCCGCGGACCGAACTGGTCGTTCTTCGGGCCGTTCCAGCCCTGGGACATCCACTTCCTCGAGCCGCTCGTGAACGTGAACCTCTCAGAGTATTTCTGGGTTCGTGGGCTCGGGGCACCGCTTCCGGCGAACGCCATTTTGAGAGAGCTGCCTGGAATCGCACTCATCGTGGCGTACTTCGCGCTCGTCCCGCCGCTGCTGCTCTCGACGAGCAAGCTCTTCCGGAGCTACTTCCTCGAGCTCGGTGCGGCGCGCTATGCCACCTTCATCATGCTCCTCCTCGTGGAGATGAGCCTTCCCATCAAGATGGTCCTGCGCTGGACCATCAATCTGAAGTACGTCGTCGCGTTCCCCGAGTACTTCTTTAACATCTAGGCACACATATCATGGCTGACCGCGGCGAAACTGCATGGAGCATGAAAGCGCTCCACCTCATCTTCGCTCTGTCGAGCGTCGCGCTCCTGCTCTCGCTTGTGTGGCTTCTGTGGGCCGACTACGACCGCCCCTGGAAGCAGTATCAGAAGCAGTTCCGCGAGATCGAGAAGCAGCGCATCGTTGGCTCGCTGGCGTCGATCGAGGCGGCCAAGGCGGGAGAGATCGCGCGTCTCGATGCGGAGATGGCGAAGCTCACTCAGGAAGAGGCGGCCATGGAGCGCGAGAACGCCGAGCTTCGGCGCAAGCGCGAGGAACTCACAAAACTGGGTGGCGTGCTCTTCGACAAGGAACAGCGCAAGAAGTTCGCGAAGGCCGAAGAGGACGCCCTCCGGTACGACGTCGAAAAGCAGCGCCAGGCGCGCAACGATAGGACCTGGCGCGAGGAAGAGCTGCAGAAGGCGATCGCCAAGACGGCGGCCTCGACGCGCGAATACGAGAAGGCGCTCGCCGATTCGAAAGTCGGTGAAGACGAGGTCGCCAAGATTCTTGCGGGTATCAATTCTCGCAAGAGCGAAGTCGAAGGGCAGCGGCGGTCGATCGATCTGCTGCGCAGCCGGCTCGCAGACTTGACCTCGTTCTCGAGGCAGCAGGTGCTGAACGCGCCGATGCTCGACTTCGTGAAGCCAACGATCGAGGTGAAGAAGACGGTTCTCGACGACCTTTTCTTTGATCTCAACTTCACGCGCAAGAAGCGCATCGATATGTGCCAGACGTGCCACCTGCCGATCGACTCGGTCGGGTACGAGACGCACACGATCGTTCGCGCCGAGGGCGTGGATCAGTTGGAATTCGCGCGGCAGATCACGGGGATGAAGCCCGTGGCCGACGTGGCCGTCGAGGGCTCGACGGCGAAGCTCGCCGAGAAGGGAAAGAAGATTACGGCGGATCAGGCGCGCGCGATTGCCGCTGAGGTCAAAATCAAGAAAGTCGAGGTGGAGCTGCCGCAGCCGCTGCGCAGCCACCCGCGTCTGGATCTGTATCTATCGGCGGCTTCGCCGCACCCGATCGAGACGTTCGGCTGCTCGGTGTGCCACCGCGGTTCCGGAGAATCTGTGGATTTTGTGCACGTGGATCACGCTCCCGAACAGTTCCACAAGGAGATTTTCCTCGAACCGATTTCGGAGGCCGAGAAGTTCGCGAAGAACGCCCACCGCGTGGAAGAGAACACCGCGGAGTGGGAGAAGGAGTATCACTGGCACAAGCAGCATCACTGGGATTACCCGATGCTGCCGGCGTCCTACACCGAGGCGAGCTGCCTACAGTGTCACTGGGGATCCATGGAGATCATCCGTGATGCGGCGCCGACTCTGTATCGCGGATGGCGACTCGCGGAGGACGCGGGCTGTTATTCGTGCCACAAGTTCCAAGGCTGGCGCGAGATGCGTCGGCAGGGGCCTCAGCTCACGAATATCTCGTCGAAGGTCACGCAGGACTGGATGTATGGCTGGGTCACAAATCCGAAGTCGTTCCGTCCTGGCACTCGAATGCCGCAGATCTTCCACCTGGAGAATGCGCAGGTCGTGAAGCCCGAGGACGGCACGCCCGAGGTGAAGGCACAGTACGACGGCATGAGCCGCGCCTTTACGGAGAACGTGTGGGATGACGTGGCGATCGAGTCCATCGTGCGGTGGCTCTTCGAGCGTTCGGACGCCGTAGAGCAGGCTGCGCCGCCTGTGAAGGGCGACGCCGCGAAAGGTAAGGATCAATTCCAGCTTGCGGGTTGTCTTGCGTGCCACGAGCTCGGCGAAGGCGACTCGAAGGTCGGGAAGGAGAATCCCTACGGCCAGTTCGGGCCGAACCTCTCGGGGATTGGGTCGAAGGTCACTGAAAAGTGGCTTTACAATTGGCTCAAGAATCCCCACGCGTGGTGGCCCGATACGCGCATGCCGAATCTCCGCCTGGCGGATGACGAGGCTGCGAACATCACCGCGTATCTATTGGAGCAGAAGAACGACTCCTGGAAGCCGGTGCGGCCCCCCGTCGATCCGAAGATCGCCGAGAAGCAGGCCCGCGTTTTCTTGAACTCCAAGTTCTCCGCGGCGGAGACCGAGGTCTTCCTCTCGGATATCCAGAAGGGCGATTTGGCGAAAGTGATGAATCCGGCGCTGCTTCCGAAGAAGCCGCTCACCGGCACCGACGCCGTGCTCTTCTATCTCGGCGAGCGCTGGATCTCGCGTCAGGGCTGCTTCTCCTGCCACACCATCAAAGGCATGGAAGACGCGCAGGCCATCGGCGCGGAGTTGACCGAGTGGGGCTCGAAGGAGGTCGAGAAGCTCGACTTCGGACTTCTTGAGCACACTTACGAGATCACGAAGAAGTTCGGACACGGCAAGCATCCTTACATGAACTTGCCGGGGTCGCCGACGGCCGGGCGCGAGCCCGCCGACGGCCTGAATCACGAGAGCCGCATCGAATGGCTCGCCCAGAAGCTCCGCGCGCCGCGATCGTACGACCGCGGTCGCGACAAGCTGCCGCTCGATAAGTGGCGGATGCCTTACTTTGCGTTCACTGAGGAGGAGATCCACGCGATCAGCGTTTTCGTCCTCGGCATGGTGAAGCAGGGTGATGTGGCGCCGAATCGCGTGATGTCGCTCGATGCTTCTCGGCGCGCGCGCGAGGACGGGTGGCATGCGATCCGCGAAAACAACTGTGTCGGATGCCACGCATTCGAGATGGAGCGGATTACTGCCAACGTGGACGGCCGAACTGTGGTCGCATCGGGTCTCGTGACGGTGGATGACCCGAGCGAGGATTCTGTGACCATGCAACTCTGGGAGCCCTCGCCGGACCTTGATCCGACGAGCCCCGAAGCTTGCCAGATCGGGCAGATTGCGTCGTTCGAGCGCAAGCAGATCATCTCGCGCGAGCGCATGAAGGGCGGCGGCATCCTGCCTTCGCTCTGGTCCTACTATCAGGAGAAGGAAAACAAGGGCATCACGGAGGCGATGGCGCTGGTCCCGCCAGTCTTCATCGCGGAAGGCGACAAAGTGCGCGCGCCGTGGCTCGTCGGATTCCTGAAGCAGCCGTTCACAGTTCGTCCTCAGCTCAAAGTTCACATGCCGAACTTTGCGCTCTCGGATGCCGAGGCAACGGCGATCTCGGAGTACTTCCCCTATGAGTACGGGCGGTCGTACTCGCGGAGGCTTGCGCTGGATGCACGAGCTTCGCTCGGCTTGACGCAAGAGAAGTTCGCGATGGACTCCAAGATCGGCGGTGTGGAAAAAGTGAGGTCCATCGAGGCGGGCTGGCCGCCTCCGCCGGATGTGTTCGAGCGCATGAAGGCGTTCGTCGATGCGAATCGCGATAAAGTGAAGACTCCGGATCCGCCGAAGGTGCTCGAGCACGTGACGGAGCGGGATGAGGCTTACCTTGCGCAAGTCACCGCGATGCACTCGGGCTATTTCGCCAAGGCTGCGGAGATCGCTTCGCAATCGACGGCAGGCAATTGCTACAACTGCCATTTCCGCGGAGAGGTGAAACCCTCCGGTCAGGAGGCCGCATGGGCGCCGGATCTGAGCCGAGTGAAGGATCGCTTGCGCCCCGATTGGGTGCGCCGCTGGCTCTTGAACCCGCAGCTCATCTATCCGGGCACGAGCATGCCGATGCCGGGCAACTTCCAGAACATCTTTAACGTTCCGCGCGAGACACAGATCGAAGCGCTGAAGGATCTATTGATGAACTGGGATCGTTACCCGAACGCGCCGACGGCCAAGATCTCCATGGCCGACGAGCCGCGGAAGTAAGCAAATCCAGCCGCTGCAGTAGGCCGCGCATCCGCGGTCTACGGCGGACGATTCCATCGCTGACCGCTGGGTCGGCGCGTGCGCCGAACCGTCTCCGCGGGACGTGCCCTGCGCGCACACCGATTGTTGGCAGCGCCTTACTTTTCCAGCGCCTGAATCTCCGGGTGTGCCAACAGATACGCCCTTCGACGCTCAGCGAACTCCTTCAGGCTCGGCATGCCACGGCGTCCGGCCTCGCCATCCGAGGAGCCGCTGATCGACTGTTGGAACGCCGCAAATGGCACGAGCTTCTTCGTGTCGAGCTCAACTTCTTTCTCGATCAGCTTGCGATAGCTCTCTGCCATCGGGCCGAGCTTGCTCCAGTCGAGCGCGTCACGGGCGATCGCTTTCACATATTCGAGATACCGCCGCTTGAGCGCCGGCACTGCCAGCAGTCGGCTTCGCAGCGGTTTGTTCGTATCCGTGAGCCCGATCAGCGGATCGAGCTCAATACCGACTCCGCGTGGCGCGCTCGCCGTAGCTCCGCCTGGCGCACCGGCCTCATCCCCTGGCCGCGAATCCGGACCGCGCCCCCCTTCGCCGGGGCCGCGCCTTCCGCGTCCGCCTCCGCCGGGTCCCATCGATGCGGGCTGTAACGTCTCGTTGGCATCGTGGGGGAGAATATGGAACACGCCTTTCTCGTCGAGGTAGATGCTGTAATCGCTCGCGCGAACCCAATACCCGTCATTATTGATAAGTGCATTGTCGATAGCCAAGAATCGGAGCGCGCCATCGATATCGAGCATCGGAGCCAGCGCTTCCTCGAGCTTCTCCGTCGGAGTCTCTTTCAGCGTTCGGCAGAGCCGAATCAAAGCTGCCCACGACTCGTCGGAGTCCTTCGACTTGATTGAGTACCTCCGCCGGTACTCCGCCACGTCCTCTCCGAAGTACTCGAGCCCGCCGCTCCCGCGCGGGCTGCCGGGGACCTTCCAGCGGGCGCCCTTGGAGCTCTTGAAGCATTCCGCAATCATCTCTTTATTAAACTGCTGCGCATTCACATAAATGCCCCAGTTCTCGCCGTTGATGACTACGCGCACAAGATTTGCCTTTGGTGCGGCGATCCATTGCCGCGCGATCTGAAAGTACAGAACCGTCCGCAGGAAGCTCGGATCCGTGTTCGCGTTCAGGAGATTCAGCGAGCGATATCCCATGAGCCGCTGCTTCTCGTCGGTGAAGTCGACCGAGACGTTCAAGGATCGCTTCGATCCCTCAGGAACGAACATAAACGATGTCGCTCCGCGGAAGCCGACGCCGACATTGGGATATGTCTTGCCATCCACCGTCAGCGTCGCCGGCACCTCTACGTCGGTTCGATAGAAATCCGACATCTCCTTTTCCCAGTCGGCTCCCTCGAAATCGAGGAACAGTGTTCGGAGCGCGCCAGGCTCATAAAAACCGCCGTCCACCGGCTTCACATCGCTCGGGGAGATCTTCACACCGGGCTTGGCCTCCACGCGCTCGCCCTCCATTCCCGGAGGGCCGCCACCGGGGCCGCCCGGAGGACCGAATCCGCGGCCTCCGCGGCCGCCGCCGCCCTGCGCGCGTTCTTTCTGTAGGCTCGCGCGCGCGGCCTTCCGCTCCTCCTTATCGAGCCTCCCGTTGCCGTCCTTGTCGAACTCTTTCACGATCTCTCGGTCGCCGCCGCCCATAGGACCGAATCCCGGCGGTCCGCCAAAGCCGCCGCCTGGAGGCGGACCTTGCGGGGGACCATCCGGCGGCCCCTGGGATGCAATCATGGCGGCAGAGGCGAAAAGTAACATCGACAGCGTTGGTGTCATGGGTTTCGAAGCGCGGCAAAGACCGCCGAAGATCTCGAGGATGAAGAACTAATCGCGGAGCGCGGATCCGACGCGCACGTCGACGCTCTGAACTCCCTCCACGCGATTGATCTCCGCGGCAACTTGCGCCGCCGACACACCGTCGCGCAGTGCGCCGACATAGGTGAGATCCATCGCGGCGCCCTGTTTGGCCGTCGCGGTCGCCACGAGCCGGCTCGCGCGCAGCAGGCGCGCCACCGGCTCGCCCAGAGAAGCCTGCGCCTCGCGCCCGAGCGCAAGCCGCACGACCACCGTGCAGCGCTCGCCCGCTTCCATCGGCGGCTCCTGAAGCCGGCTCAGCAGCAGCGCGGCGGCTCCGACGATCGGGATCCCGAGGGCGGGAAGCAACAGAAGTCCCGAGCCTACGGCCATTCCAACAATCACCGCGAAGATCACAAAGGCCGTGTCGCGCGTATCCTCCACAATGGTGCGGAACCGAACGATCGCGAGCGCGCCCACGAGGCTGAAGGCGCGCGCCACGCTGTTCCCGATCACCATCGACACCATGGCGATCAGCACCGTGAGGAGCACGAGTGTCGTCGTGAGCGTGTGCGAGTCTGCCCGGTTTCGGCCGTGCGTTTGCCGGTAGATCGCGGCCACAAATCCACCGAGCACGACCGCCACGATCAGTCGAATGGCGATTTCTGCCGGTGTCCCCGGCGCGTCGTTGCTTGCCGCCGTGAGCCACTCAGGCATCGGGACCGGCTCCGTCGCCCAAACCGAGCACGCGCGCCGAGCGGCGATATTTCGAGACGCTCACGGGTGCGATCGAGTGCTGCTCCAGCGTCCGCTTGAAGATCAAAGGTAACACATCGAGGAATTTCATTTCGCACAGCACGCAATCGGAGAGCACCGGCGCCAAAGGCGCGACGCCCAAGCTCCAGCCATTCGCCTTCGCGCATCGAATGTTTCGATCGAACGTGAGCCGCCAGTCATGGCCGTCACCACCTGTGAACGCGCGGCGTTCATACTGAACGGCACAGACCGGCACTAGCCCACGATCTATAGCTTCGTTCCAAAACCAGCTTTCCTCGGCGCTCCCGCTTCGCGCATCGAGCCGCGCCACGGCGACGCGTCTTTTTGTGACCTGTGTATTCTGAGTCTGCTTGCGCTCGAGGAAGATCGGACCGCGCTCGCCATACTGCCGCACGCGCAGCTTCGTCGTCGCGCCCGCGCCGGAGCGCGTGAGCACTTCCCATCGCTCGTTGTCACAATAAATGCTCAACGTGCGGTACGCGCCTCCGAGGGCCGCTTCGCCATGGGGATCGGGCGTCAGCGCCGACGCCAACGAGCGCTCGACAGCAGCGGCCTGTTCCTCGGTCAGCAGGAATTTGAGTTCGTACGCCAGCGCGCCCACGCCGGTCGACGCTCGCAGCGAGGGCGAGGGCGTCGAGGCGTCGGAGCCGCGGCTATCGAGGGCCATGGGGGAACAAGCGTTCCGCACCAGAGTCGCGTCCGGCCGCGGAGATCACGCGCGTCATGTTGAGAGGCCGTTCAACCGCGCCGCGAAGGCGGGGCTTCGTGAAAAACAGGCACTCGCTTCATGCCGTCTTCGCGCGCGCCTCTGCCTCCTGGCGACGCACGCGTCGCATCGGTGGTACGCCCGGAGGGAATCGAACCCCCAACCGCCGGATTAGAAATCCAGTGCTCTATCCAGTTGAGCTACGGGCGCTTGCGACGTCGGTCCGGCGAGTCCCACGCCCGGCAGGGAGCCGCGCGAGAGCCTTCGGTCCCACGGGCGCGTACCGTAGCGTATTCACGTTCTATTGCGCGATGCCGACCTCCCCGAAGTCCGATAGCTCCACGGCCGCCCGGCGGGGTGAGCGCGTTCTCGTCGTCGACGATGAGAAGATGATCCGCTGGACGCTGACGCGCGCCCTCACCGAGGCAGGCTACGCGGTGGAGGAGGCGGCTTCGGCGGCTGAGGCGCTGGCGGCCGTCGAGCGCGAGACGCCCGATCTCGTGCTCCTCGACTTCAAGCTCCCCGACCGCTCGGGCGTCGAAGTCCTGCGCGAGGTCCGGCGGCTCACGCCGGAAGTGCCGGTGATTCTGATCACGGCCTTCAGCTCGGTTGAAGGGGCTGTCTCGGCCATGCGCGAAGGCGCCTACGACTACCGCAGCAAGCCATTCGAGATCGACGACCTGCTCCTCGCCGTGCGCCGCGCGCTCGAAGCCTCGGAGCTGCGCGAGGAGGTGCGGGCCCTGCGTGAGGAGACGCGCCGAGCGGCCGTCGTGCCCGAGCTCGTGGCCGAGAGCCCCGCCATGAAGGAGGTCGTGCGCCTGCTCCGGCGCGTCGCTCAGTCGGAGGCATCGACCATCCTCCTCCTGGGCGAAAGCGGGGTCGGGAAAGGGGTCGTGGCGCGCGCGCTCCACGACATGAGCCGCCGGTCGGCCGGCTCTTTTATGAATATCACTTGTACGGCCCTGCCTGAGACGCTCCTCGAAAGTGAGCTTTTCGGACATGAGCGCGGCGCCTTCACCGACGCGAGGCAACAAAAGCGCGGCCTCGTCGAGCTCGCCCAAGGAGGCACACTTTTCCTCGACGAGATCGGCGACCTCTCGCCCGGCCTCCAGGGCAAGCTCCTGCGCTTCCTCGAGGCGAAGGCGTTCCGCCGTGTCGGCGGCACGCGCGATATTACAGTGAGCGTCCGCGTCGTCGCCGCGACGAATCGTGATCTTCAAAAAGAGGTCGCCGAAGGTCGCTTCCGCGAGGATTTGTTCTATCGCCTCAACGTGATTCCGATTCGGATTCCGCCGCTGCGTGAGCGCCGCGAAGACTTGAGCGCGCTGGTCGACCGCTTTGTCACGCATTTCAACCGCGAGTTCCGAAAGCAAGTGCACGGTTTTGACGCGCAGGCGCGATCCGTCATGGCGGCCTACGCTTGGCCCGGAAATGTGCGCCAGCTCCGCAACGCCATTGAGCGCGCCGTGCTGCTCTCAGACCGCGAGTGGCTCGACGTGAGCGATCTCCCACTCGAGACGCGCTCGGGCGCAGCGCCCGTCAGCGCAGCGGCTCCCGTCGGCGCGGCGGCCCAGGCGCTCCGCGCGCCCGAGCCGGCGCGCTACGAGCTGCCGACCGTTGGGGTTACGTTCGATGAACTCGAGCGCGAATATGTGCGTCAGGCGCTCGAGCGCACGCGCGGCAACCGCTCGCGCGCGGCTCGGCTGCTCGGCATGAACCGCGATCAGATTCGCTACCGCATCGAAAAGTTTGGCTTCGAGAAAATCGGTATTCCCGAGGGCGCCGTAGGCGAACCGGGAGACGACGACGGCGAAGGCGAAAAGTAACCCTCAAATATCAACGCTACGAGAGACCACACTTGCCCGAGCTACGCCGCGACCCCATTACCGGACGCTGGGTCATCTTCTCGAAGGAGCGCGGTCGCCGGCCTTCGGATTTTGCGTCCGAAGATCGCGACCCTGTTGTTGCGAGCTGTCCGTTCTGCACGGGCAACGAGCAGCAGACGCCGCCGGAACTGTATGCGGTGCGATCGATGGGCTCGCCGCCGAATACGCCGGGCTGGTCCGTGCGCGTCGTTCCGAACAAATATCCGGCGCTGCGCGTCGAGGGCGACCTCGAGAAGGCGGGCGACGGAATCTACGACTCGATGAATGGCGTCGGCGCCCACGAGGTTTTTGTGGAAGGGGCCGAGCACTCGACCAGCATGACGGCGCTGCCCCACGCGGTCGTGCGCGCCGCCGTGCGCGCGTTCCGCATCCGCATGCTCGATCTGAAGCGCGACCGGCGGCTTGCCTATGCGCTCGTGTTCAAGAATGTCGGACGGCGCGCGGGCGCGTCGCAGCCGCACAATCACAGCCAGCTCATCGCGACGCCCGTGGTGCCGATCACAGTGCAGCAGGAGATGGCGGGTGCGCGGCGCTTTTTTGACTATCGCGGCCGCTGCATTTATTGTGATATCGTCCGACAGGAGCGTGCGCAGGGCGCGCGCGTCCTCCTCGATACGAAGGAGTTTGTGGCGCTCGTGCCGTACGCGGCGCGGTTTCCGTTCGAGACGTGGGTGCTGCCGACGCGCCACGTTTCGCACTTCGAGGATTCGCCGGAGGCGGAGCTCGATCAGTTTGCCGACGCGCTGCTGACGACGCTCTCGCGGCTGGAGCGCGCTCTCGGTGCGCCCGCGTACAATTTGGTGATTCATACATCTCCTTTCGTTGACGGCCCGCTCGAACATTATCATTGGCATGCGGAGATCATGCCGCGCGTTACGATGACCGCAGGGTTTGAGTGGGGATCGGGTTTTTATATTAATCCGGTGATGCCCGAGGATGCCGTGCGCTTCGTGCTTCACGGGGATCGCACATGAGCGCGCATGGCCGGCTGGCCGCGTGGTTCCTCGTCACGGCGGCGGCCGCGGCGCAGGCGCCGCTCGAAGTGGGGGAGCGCACCCGGGGGATCCTGAAGGCTGACGACACGCCACTCACCGGGCATGGCCCTTCGCAGACCTTCGAGATTGCCGTGCGCATGCAGGGCACGTTCACCGTGACGCTCGAGTCCTATGATTTCGACGCTTTCATAAGAGTCGAATCGACCGACGGCAAGCTCGCCCGCGAGGACGACAACGGCCTTCTTGAGACCAATGCACGCGCCGTTTTTATTGCCAATGAGAAGCTCAAATATCGCGTCGTCGTCGCGAGCGCCCGTGAGAAGGTCGGCGGCGAGTTTTTTGTAACACTGTTGCCCGGCGAGCTGGAGCCTACGAAGCCCGAGAAGCTCCTCGAGGAGGCGCTCCAGTTCCGGTCGACCGCGGCCGATCGCGCACTCGCGCGGCAAGACAAGCGGGCCGCCGCGCGGCACCGGTATCGGGAGGGATCGCTCCATGCGTCCGCGTCGCGCTGGGCGAAGGCGCGCACGCAGTTTGAACTGGCGCTTGGGCTCGCGCGCGAGGTGGTGGATCGGCACCGCGAGGGCCTGTGCCTCGCGGCCGTTGGTGCCTCGTATTGGTATGAGGGCAATAAAGCGAAGGCGCGGGAGGCTTACCTGCAATGGCACGCCCTTGCGAAGCAGGTGGGCGACAAGGCGGCGCAAGCGGACTCGATGCGCTGGGTTGGAGCGTCGTCCTATGAGCTGGCCGATTACAAAAAAGCGCTCGAGCAATTCACCGCGGCGGCGTCGCTTGCCGCGGAGACGAAAGACCTGGCTCTCGAAGGGGAGCTTCACGCTCGCATCGGCTTTGCACATTTGCGAAGCGGCGATACCCCGCTCGCCCGCAAGGCGCTCGACGCGGCGGCGGCTGCTGCGAAGCGCGTTCGCGAGGCGCCCGTCGAGCAGGGAGAGGATCCGCAGGACCGCATGTGGCGCGCCCTTCCGATCGAGGAGCTCGTAGCGGAGGGAATGGGTGAGTTGCACTTTTCGGCGAAGGAGTTCGCGAGCGCACGGAGGGAGTTTCAGCGCCAGCTCACGCTCGCGCGGCAGCTGCAGGACACGGGGCGAGAGGCGGTGGCGCGCGCCCACGTGCGCGCGTGCGACGATGCGATGGAGAAAAGCGGCGAGATCTCAACGGAGGCGTCGGAGGCGCCGGCGTCGGCGCCGAAGCGTGCGAAGCTCGTGCGCGAGCCGGCGCGTTCCGCGCGGGCGGCCGATGCAGAGGCTGCGAAGAAGGCGGTGGAGCGACAGTCGACAATCGGCGACGCCACGGTGGTGCTCGCGGGCGATCGGCTGGAGCTTCAAGTGAAGATCAAAATTGGGCGCGTGAACGACTCGTCGACGCACGCCGAGCTGGCGCGGATGTCGCTGCTGCTGCTGGAGACGTTTCTGTGGCTCGAGGAGTTCGACGTCCGCGTGCATGATGCGAAGGGGGCCTTGGTGAGCAGCTCGACGGTGAAGCTGGAGAAGGCGATGCCTTACCTGGAACAGCTCCATGATCCGTTTGCAGCTCGACGCATGGCCGATTGGTGGAACCAGATCCGCGATTGATCTTGGCGGGAGCGAGGAGTCCTGGGATCTGTGGGCTTCGCGGATGCGAGGTTACTTAAGGGATCCGTGGGGAAGGCGCGTGGTTAGCGGGTTGTGACTCGGGAAGAATGGGGCGTGGTCGGTCTTGTCTCGGCAGCGGACAGTCCAAGAGGCCATTCCAGGATTCTTCCGAGCTGCGCGCGGGCCTCGGCGCCCAGCGCGGCGTTGCGCGTCCTCGGCGTAGCTTCTCGCTACGCCTGCGGCTGCGCGCCTTGCGCTGAGCGCCGATTCCTCGCGCTCGCTCTGCGGAGGAATCCTGTCATGACCTCCCGACGCTCAGCGGCCCAATGGCTGCGCAGAATCCGACCGGCGCTTCGCGCCGATCGGATTCTGCGCGCGCCCTGGCCTCGCATCTGCGGAACTCGCCGCGCCAAGACCGACCCACGCCCCATTCCTAGCCGTCTCTTATCGGTGACGATGAAGGCGCGCGGGATTTGACATGTGGAATCTGTAGGATTCCGCGGCTGTGTCTCAGAAATCGCAGCCACCGCCCGAGGGCGCGTGCGCGCTACTACTCATTCGAGAAGTGGGGTCGGCGCGTAGGAGCTATTCCCCAATCGAGAAGTGGGGTCGGCGCGTGCGCCGACCGGCTCGCGGGGCCGTGGCCCCGCGGCCTACCGAATGGAGCGTCGGCTTTCTCATCCGGGCGCTTTCGCGCGTGGATGAAATTCCGCGCTGCCCCTTCGTCATCGCGCGGGGCAAGCCCCGCGCCATGGGTCGGCGCGTGCGCCGACCCTACAGATCGAAAACTGCGCGCGCCAAACCGACCCACGCCCCATTCCTAGCCGTCTTCTATGTGTAAAGCCGTAGGGCGCGGGCATCGCCCGCGACGATCTCGCGCGCGCATGCGCGCGCGGATGAAAATCGGTGGAACTGCTTGCGTCGGCCGAACCCCGTTCCAACGACACTCGACCAGCGCGGCTGGCGCCGTGCGAGCATCTCCTCGGGCGGCAGCTTCTGGAGGGCCGCAATGGCCCGAGTGAACGCTCTCGCGTTCGAAATGTGCTCTCACAATTTCCGCAAAGCAGTTCGAGGCTCCCACCTGCGCTCGCCGCGTACCACTGCGCGCCAGTCATTGTCTCGCGTTGGCGAATCCTTCGGCGCAGCTCGTGGTGCGCACCGCTACCTCGTCTTGCGCCGCAGAGGGCGCGAAGGTCGCCACGAACGCCATCAGAGGCCGAAGCCCGATCGCCATGTCGCGTCGGACGCCACTCGCCCGGAGGCAGTTCGGCCGCCGGAGACTCGGCGACCTCGAGGCCCTTCGGGAGGCTTACCCCGCGCGGTGCGCGCTCGCGCGCCGCGGAAGGCGTACCACAAATCGGGCACCGCTCTCCGCTCGATTCTCGGCGCGAATGGCCCCGCCGTGCGCCTCGACGTTCTTCCGGCAGATGGCGAGCCCAAGGCCGGTGCCGCGCAGCTTCGTTGTGTAGAAAGGATCGAAAATTCGCGGCAGCACCGCCTCGGGAATCCCTGGACCGGAATCGCTCACAGTGATCACCGCGTCGTCGCCTTCGTAGGAAAAGTGAATCTCAATTTCTCCCCGCCCATTCACCGCATCGCACGCATTCTGGATCAGGTTCTGAAACACCTGATCCATCAGCCGCTCGTCGCAATCGACTTCGAGCTTCGTCTCGCCGGTGAGCACCATCACGACCTCACGGAACCGGGAATCCTCCGCGAGCGCGTCGACGAGACCGGCAACATAGCCGCGCACATCGCGCGCTACGAGACGCGGTGTTTCCGGCCGCGCGAAACGTAATAAATCGCGAACCGTCGCGTCGAGCCGCCGGATGTGATCGCTGATGCGGTCAAGCACCTCCCGCCGCGGATCCTCCACCGGAGTCTCCGCCACGAGGATTTGTGCAGCGCCATAGATCGCCGCCAGCGGATTCTTGATCTCGTGTGCGACCGTCGCCGCCAGCTCGCCGAGCATCGCAAGGCTTCGCGCTCGCGAGAGCTCGGCCTCCACGCGCGAATGCTCCGTCACGTCGCGTAAAATCGCCGTCCAGCCCACCACGTTGCCCGCTTCATCGCGGAGCGCCGTGCGCGAGAGCGACACCAGCTTCTCGCGGCCGTCCTTTCCCACGCGCCGCGTCAAATGATTTCGCACCGTCCCCTGGGCGTCGGTGGCGCGCTCCAGCTCCACCAGCTCGCCGCTTTTCTTGAGGTCCTCCGGAAGCAACAGATCGTAATAGGCGCCCTCCGCCTCGGCGCGTGCGTAACCAAACATTTCCGACGCCCCGTGGCTCCAGTAACGAATCCGCCGGTCGCCGTCGATGAAAAGAATCGCGTCCGGCGACGCCTCCACAATTGCCTCGAGCGAGATCGGCGTCGATCCGAGCGTGGCGCCGACGCTCTCGAGAAAGAACCTCGCGCCGGGGCCGCGGCGCGCGCCCGTCCGCGGTTTTTTTGTGGATTGCCGGCGGCGCGGAGTCGCCACGGCGCCCTACTTCGAGCCGATCCACGACGCGTGGTCGCGGAAGATGCACCGCCCCACCACGGCCTCGAGGCCGGCGCGTCGCGCCGCCGCGGCGGCCTCCTCGTTCTCGGCGCCCTCCTGCATCCAGACGACCTTCGCGCCTTTCGCGATCGCCTGCTCCACCACCTCCGGCACATGTTCGGGCGAGCGGAAGATGTCGACGAGGTCGACCGCATCCGGAACCTCCGCCAGCGTCCGATAGCACTTCTCGCCGAGCGCCTCCTCGATGCCGGGGTTCACCGGGATGACGCGGTATCCGTTCCGTTGCAGGTACTCCGCGATCCAATGGCTCGGGCGCTCCGGCTTTGCCGAAAACCCCACCACGGCGATCGTGCGCGCGGTGCGGAGGATCTCGAGGAGTCGGGCTTCGTTTGGAGACACGTTTCGAGCGTCGGGGCGGCCGGTCGGCGCCCAGTTGGTCGGGGCGGGGGGATTCGAACCCCCGACACGGACGTCCCAAACGTACGGCTCTACCGCTGAGCTACGCCCCGGGGACGACGGATCATAGCACCGCCCTCGCTGGCCATCGCTCCCGTTGACCCCCGGGGCGCGCCGCGGGATTCTCCCGCCCCCCATGAAAGTCCTTGTCGTCGGCGGCGGTGGCCGCGAGCACGCGCTCTGCTGGAAGATCGCCCAGTCGCCCCGCGTGAAGCAGCTCCATTGCGCGCCGGGCAACGCCGGGATCGCACAGATCGCCGAGTGCCACGGGATCGCCGCCACCGACCTCGATGGCATCGTTGGGCTCGCCCAATCGCGCCGGATCGATCTCGTGGTCGTGGGGCCCGAGGACCCGCTCTGCCTGGGGCTCGTTGACCGGCTGACGGAGCGCGGCATTGCCGCGTTCGGGCCGACGGCGGCGGCTGCCGCCATCGAGGGCTCGAAAGCTTTCTGTAAGGATCTCCTGCGGCGCCACCGCGTGCCGACTCCCGGATTCCGAACGTTTGAAGACCCCAAATACGCGCTCGCCTATCTGGAGACGTTGGAGGATTACCCCGTCGTTGTGAAGGCGTCGGGGCTTGCCGCCGGCAAGGGGGTCACGATTTGTGAGCATGCCGAGCAGGCGCGCACCGTCGTGCAAGACCTCATGAAGCACCGCAAGCTGGGCGAAGCGGGGGCGACGGTCGTGCTCGAAGAGTTCGTGCGCGGCCCCGAAGTGTCGGTTCTCGCGATCACCGACGGGCAGGCGATCATGCCGCTTGAGCCGGCGCGGGATCACAAGAGACTGAGGGACGGCGACCTCGGCCCGAACACGGGCGGCATGGGTGCCGTCTGCCCGGTGACGCTCCCGCCGCGCATGCGCCAGCAGGTGGATCAGCAGATCCTGCTGCCGGTCGTGCACGCGATGAATCGCGAGGGGCGGCCCTTCAAGGGCGTTCTGTATGCTGGGCTCATGATGACGGCGAAGGGACCCGTGGTGCTCGAGTTCAACGCGCGCTTCGGCGACCCCGAGACGCAGGCGGTGCTGCCGCGCATCGAAGACGATCTGTTGCCTTATCTCGAGGCGGCGGCGAAGGGCACGCTCGAGAAGCTCGAGGGGCCGCGCTTCGATCGGCGCGTGTCGGTATCTGTGGTGGCCGCGTCGGAGGGCTATCCGGAGAAGCCGGAGACCGGGCGGCCGATCCGCGGGCTCGACGCCGCCTCCGGCGCCGACGGAGTGCATATTTTCCACGCGGGCACGAAGCGCTCCGGCGAGAACGTCGTGACGAGCGGCGGGCGCGTGCTGGCGGTGACGGCGCTCGGGGCCTCGGTCGAAGAGGCGCGCACCAAGGCCTACGCCGCGATGGACAAAATTGAATTCGTCGGCAAGCAAGTGCGCCGCGACATCGCGCTGAAGGAAGTGTAAGGAGCCGGCGGCCGATGAAGCGCGCGCGAGAGAAGTTCCAAGCGCTGCTGAAGCGGAACGGGCTTAAGCTGACGAAGCAGCGCATCGCGCTGCTGGACGCGGTCTACGCAACCCATCGGCACTTCAGCGCGGAGGATCTGCACCGCGATCTGCAGAAGCTCGGCCACTCGGTATCGGTGGCGACGGTCTACCGATCACTAAACTTGCTGGTGGAAGGGGGATTGGTGCAGGGGCTCGACGTGGGAAAGGGCCGCGTTCTGTATGAGCACACCCTCGGGCACGAGCACCACGATCACATGGTCTGCCTCGACTGCGGGAAGATCACAGAATTTCAATCGCCGGAAATCGAGGAGTTGCAAGACGTCGCGGCGCGCGCCCATCGCTTCGTGACGGTGTCCCATTCGTTGAAGCTCTTCGGATATTGCAGCCATTGCGCGAAGAAGCACCCGATCGCGGAAGAGCGCCCAGCCCCAAATACGCGGTCGGGGGCGTGAGCCGAGCGCTTCAGAGCGCCAAGGGACTCACACCCCGATCTTCACAAGCTGCGCGCCTTCCGTGCGGATCGCGTCTTCGCCGCGCTTCAGGCAATCCCACTTTTCGAAGAACTTCTTCTTGTTGGTTTCCAGCAGCCCCGCGTAGCTCATGTCGAGCTTCTTGAAGGTCTGGGAGCCGAAGTGGTGGACGAAGACGTCGCCAGCGATGCAGCATTCGAACCCGGCGAGCTTCGCGCGAACGCAATAATCGTCGTCCTCATAGTTGCCGATGCCGAAGCGCTCGTCGAGAAGACCAACAGCCTTCCAGCACGGCTCCGTCACGAGCATGCAGAGCCCGGTGACGCGCGGGAAGATCTTGCGCTGGCAGCGCGCCTCGCGCCGAAACCGCGCGGCGTAGGCGCCGAGCTCATCGAGGCTCTTGTAGCCGACGTTCGGCACGAGCTGCGGGCCGCTTGCACAATTCGTGCGCGGCCCCACGATGCCGATCTCGGGGTGCAGGCGCGGATGGTCGAGAAGCCCTTCGAGCCACTCCGGCGTCACCACGACATCATTATTGAGAAGCACCAGATGCTTGCCCGTGGCGGCGCGCATTCCCTGGTTGCTCGCTGCGGCGAACCCTCGATTGGTGCTATTGCGGATCACACGCACATGGGGGAACTCCGCCAGCACCTGCTCGGTGTCGTCCGTCGAGCCGTTGTCCACCACGATGACTTCATGGGGATGCGATGTGAAGGCTGCCACCGACTTCAAGCAGAGCTTCGTCAGCGCCGAATTGTTCCAGACGGGAATCACAATGGAAACCGCGTCCTTCGTCCGCGGAATGAACCAATCCATACCCCACAATTCGCGCGACGTCGGCACTTTTCCCTTGCCGTACTCCGCCTCGAGCTTGCGCTCCAGGGCGTCGGTGCTCGCGAGAGTCATCGCCTCGCGCTTCCAATCCGGCAAGCTCCTGAAGGAATGTTGACCCTCATGAATCACGAGGCAATCGAGCGCGATCATCAGCCGGTATCCGAGCCGCCGGTAGCGGTGGCTCAGCTCCAGGTCGTCGTTCCCGAGCACCAGCGTTTCGTCGAGCCCTCCGTGCTTCTCCAGCAGATCGCGCCGCAGCGCGATGCAGAATCCCACTAAAAACGGACTCGAGTAGGTGCGCCCCGCGTTCCGCTCTGCCAGCACGCGCGCCGTCTCCAGCACGTCGTCGGACTGAGGCACGTCGTTCGGCCAGTGCACCCAAGATTTCTGCATACCGGCCACATAAGTCGACAACGGCCCGACGGCCGCCACGTCCTTCTCCGCGAACGGCGCCAGCAGCCGGCCGAGCCAGCCCTGCGTCACCGCCGTGTCGGGGTTCAGCAGCACCACAGTTGTAGCGCTCGCGCTTGCCGCCGCGATTCCCTGGTTGCACGCCGCCGAGAATCCTCGGTTTTGTGTGTTCCGAATCAGCCGCACGCCGCGCGCCTCCACGAGCGCGCAGGTTTCGTCGCTCGACGCGTTGTCGACCACGATCACCTCGTGGGGCTCTGACGTGCAGTGCGCCACCGTGTCGAGGCAGGCGGCGATGGTTGCGGCGGATTGAAACGTCACGACGACGATCGTCGTCGTGGCGCCCGAGGGGGAGTGGGTCGCCATGGGGTTCCGCGAGTGGATCGGCCGCCCCGAGCGGCGCCCTTGAATGGGTGCTTTCGCGCCGGTCGCGCCGTACCCTCGCGATATGGCGTCGATTGCCCTACTCCCGGCGCTGCTCCTCCTCCAAGCCCAGGACGCCCCAGCCCCGTGGGCCGAGGTCGTCTCCTCGGCTCTCCGCGGGGTGGTGAGCATTCGCTCCCGGATTCGTTACTCCGTCGGCCGCGACGAGGCCGGCCCGTTTGAAGGGAGCGGATTTGTGGTGGACCGCGAGCGCGGACTGATTGCCACGAATCGGCACGTCGCTGGCGAGGGCGTCGTCGCCGATCTCGAGGTGCGGTTCTTCGACGGCACCGCCGTCCCGGCCGAGCGTCTCTACGCCGATCCGCTTCACGACTTCGCATTCTTGAGGTTCGAGCCTAAGGCGGCGCCTCCGGACATTCTTGAGATTCCGCTCGACCACGAGGAGCCCGCCATGGGCGCCGAAGTGCGGATGATTGGGAATAACGGTGGACTTGCGGCCACGGTTCTCCCCGGAACGGTCTCCAATCTCGCCGCATGGTGGGACCAGGATCCGGGCGTAGCCTACATGCAGACGAGCATCGCCTCCGTCGGCGGCTCCTCGGGCTCGCCCGTGCTCGACGCGCGCGGGCGAGCCGTAGGCCTCCAGACCGCCCACGACGACCACAATTCCTACGCGCTCCCTGCGGAGTATCTGGCCGATGCGCTCGCCACGCTCCGGTCGGGGATGATTCCGCCGCGCGGAACTGTGGGATTGCGAATGCGACAAATCGACCTCGCGGAGGCCGTCGCTGCGGGCGCCGTGTCCGGCGACGCGGCGCGCGGGCTCGCGCTCCAGGCGGGTCGCGAGCTGGCGGTCGAGCCGGGGGCGGCGGCGATCCTTTCGATCGTGGAGGGTGTCGTCCCCGACACGCCGGCCTCCGCGACGCTCCAACCCGGCGACGCCGTCGTCTCGATTGCGGGCGTTCTCGCCGACGACCCGCGCGCCATCGAGCACGCGCTCGACATGAGCGTCGGGAAAAAAGTAACGATTCGTTTCTATCGAAACGACGTGCTCGGCGCCGTCGATCTCGAAGTAAGTGATCTTCACAAAGAGGGCGTGGATCGCATCGCGCTCTTTTGTGGTGCCGCCTTCCACGACGTTTCTTATGAAGTGCGCGCGCGGACCGATCTCGCGCGCCGCGGCGCTCTCGTCTCCCATGTCACGCCCGGCTCGGCGGCCGAGGCCGCCGACCTGCAGCGCGACGATCTCATCCTCGCCATCGGCGGAAGGCCGATCGCCGATGCGGCCCAACTGTGGCGTGTTTTCGAGCAGGCGAGGCATGGCGACCGCCTCTCTCTGCTCGTGCGGCGGCCGGCAAGCTTTGATTCGGCGACGCGGCTACTGCTGCTGACGGTCGATCGCGCTTGGGACTCGGCCCGGTTCCTCACGCGGCGCGGCGGGCGGTGGAGCGATTCGAGCGAGCCGCCGCAAAGCGCCCCCGCGTCGCGGCCTTCCGGGGCGCCGGCGAGTGCACCGCCGCTCGTCCCGCGCGAGCCGGCGGAGAAGCGCGCCTCGGGGCGGTGAGCGCCGCTCCCCCGCGACTTCCGGGTCCGCCTTGGCTCCGCGGAGGCGGCGGACCGCTCGCGGCCGCCGCGCGTCTAGCACTCGCGCCGCTCGGCTGCGCCTATGGTGGCGTGGCGCGCACTCGGCTCGCCGCGTACCGCGCGGGGCTGCTCTCGAGCCACACCCTCGACCGCCCGACGATCTCCGTCGGCAACCTCACGACCGGCGGAACCGGCAAGACTCCGTTCACGGCCTGGCTCCTCGAGATGGCCCGGGCATCGGGCGTCGAGCCGGCGGTTTTGGCGCGCGGCTACGGAGGCGATTTCTCCGGAAACGACGAGGTGGCGATGCTCACCGATCGCTATCCGGGGTTGGCCGTCGGTGTCGGCGCCGACCGCATCGAGGCGGCGCGGCGCGTGCGCGAGCAGCACCCGGAAGTCGATCTGTGGATTCTCGACGACGGCTTCCAGCACCGCCGCGTGCAGCGCGATCTTGATTGCGTGCTTGTAGATGCCACCGATCCACTGGGTGGCGGCGCCTGCTTGCCGCGCGGCCTCCTGCGGGAGCCCGCCCGGGGACTCGCCCGCGCCGATCTGGTGGTGGCTACGCGTAGCGACCTCGTCGACGAGCCGTCACGCGATGCCCTCTGGCGCCAGCTCGGGGCCTTCGGCTACGGCGGCCCGCGCATCGACGCGGCCCATGGCCCGATCTCCCTCGAGAGCCTCGGCGTGCCCCATCGCTCGTTGGCCCTCGACGAGCTGCGCGGCCGACCGGTACGCCTGCTCTCGTCGATCGCCCATCCGGCGGCCTTCGCCTCGACGGTCGCGCGCCTCGGCGCTGCGATCCGCGAGGAGCGCGCCTTCCCGGACCACCACCGCTACCTCCCGGCCGACCTTCCCGACCTCCGCGACGGCACCGACGGGACGATCTGGCTCACGACCGAAAAGGACGCCCCGAAGCTCCGCCGGCTAGGCGTGATCGACGGCTGGGTCCTGCGCGTCGAGCTGCGGTGGCTCCGCGGCGAGGCGGAGTTGCGCGCCCGCTTGGCGCCGTGGCTCTCGAAAAGGGGCGCTGCGATGTCACAATGACCCAACTCGCATGACCTCTCTCTCGGAGCGAATCCAGGCGCTCGGTTCGCCCCGCATCCTGATCGCCGGCGATCTCATCCTTGACGAATACGTCATCGGGGACGTCGCGCGGATTTCACCCGAGGCGCCGATTCCCGTGCTCGACGTCAAGCGCGAAGAGCTAAAGCTCGGCGGCGCCGGCAACGTCGCCGCCAACGTCGTGTCGATGGGCGGCCGCGCGAGCGTGCTGGGCGCCATCGGCGCCGATGCGTCAGGCGCGCGCCTCGTCGAGCTCCTGCGGCGCGCCGGAATTGATACGGAGCCGGTTCTGACGGCGCGGCGGCCCACCACGATCAAGTCGCGCCACATGGCGGGACCGCAACAAATGCTGCGCGTCGACCGCGAGGAGCGTGCGCCGCTTGAGCGCGAGGTGATCGAACGCGGGATCGCATTCTTGAGAGATCACATATCACAGTTCGAGCTCGTGATCCTCTCCGACTACGGGAAAGGTGTCCTTTCGCGCGAGCTGGTCCAGGAGTTCATCGCGATCGCGCGCGGCGCGGGCAAGCATGTGCTCGTGGATCCGAAGGGCTCCGACTACTCGCGCTACAAGGGTGCTTCCATTGTGACTCCCAATCGCGGAGAGGCGGAGCAGGCGATCGGCGTGCCGATTCGCAACGGCCCGTCGGGAGTGCCGAACCGCGCCGATCTGATTGCGGCGGGAGAGAAGCTGCTAGAGATGTGTGATCTTGAGGCCGCCGTGATCACGCTCGGAAAGGACGGCGTATTCTTCATGTCGCGGACCGATCGCGTGGATCACCTGATCCCGACCCAGGCGCGGCAAGTGTATGATGTTACAGGTGCGGGCGATACCGTGATCGCGCATCTGGGTTTGCACCTTGCGGCGGGCGCCTCCCTCGAGGAAGCCGTGCGCCTCGCCAATGCGGCGGCCGGAATTGTGGTGGCGAAGCTCGGAACCGCCACCGTGCGGCGCGAGGAGCTGATCGATGCGCTCTCGCTGCGCGAACAGCGGAGCGGGAAGCTGCTTCGCTCCCTCGACGAGCTCGATCGGCTCGTGACCGAGCTCAAAGCGAATGGGCGCGCCGTGGTGTTCACCAACGGCGTGTTCGATATCCTTCATGCGGGTCACCTCAAATATCTTCGCGAGGCGCGCGCGAGCGGCGACTTCCTCATCGTTGGTGTCAACGATGATGCGAGCGTCCGCCGCATCAAAGGCCCCAAGCGACCGGTAAACTCGGTGGAAGACCGCATGGAGTTGCTGGCGGGTCTGGAAGTTGTGAACGCCGTCATCGCGTTCAGCGAAGACACGCCGCTTGCACTCATCCAACGAATCACTCCGAATGTGCTCGTGAAAGGTGAGGATTGGGCAGACAAAGGCGTCGTGGGCCGAGAATGGGTCGAGGCTCACGGAGGCCGCGTGCTGCTCATGAAGCTCGTCGCCGGCCGCTCGACGACGAACGTAATCCAAAAAGTCCTCGACGCGTACAGTCCCGCAACGAAGTGATGGAGGGCTACTGATGGATAAGGTTCAGAAAGATACGGACGTGCTCGCTCAAGTGGTAGCTGGCTTTCGCTCGCAGGGGAAAACTGTGGTGTTGGCGCCGGGAGCGTTCGATCTCCTGCACGTGGGCCATATTCGATATCTCACCGATGCGCGCAGCCGAGGCGACTATCTCATCGTCGCCATTCAAGGCGACGCCGCCGTGCGGCGCACTAAAGGTGCGCTGCGGCCGGTGCAGCCGGCCGCGGAGCGTGCCGAGATCCTGGCGGAGATCCAGGGCATTCATTATGTGGTGTTTTTCGAGGAAGACGATCCGAGCGCCATCGTGCGAAAGCTGAAGCCGCATGTTGTCGTGCGCGGCTCCGACTACGCAGAGATGGCGCCGCCGGAGGCTACGGCTGCGGCGGAGGTCGGTGCAAAAGTGGTGATTGCGGGCGACCCGAAGCCGCGATCGATTCAACAAATTCTCGAGCGCGCGGCAAAGGCTCCGGCGGCGAAGAGCGCTCCGGCCAAGCCGGAGGCTGCGCCGAGCAAGAAAGCGATGAAGCCCGCGGCGCCGCGCAAGCGCGCGCAGGCGCCCGCTCGCGCAGGCCACTGAGTCGCGCCCGCGGCGCGCCGACGCCGAGCTGATCTCACGCGACATGGACCTCACCACGACGCTTTTATTGATCACTGCGGGCGTGGCCGCGGGGACCGTCGGGTCGATGGTAGGCGTCGGAGGCGGAATGATCATCATTCCGCTTCTCACTCAATATTACGGCTGGGATTTCGAGCACGCGCGCGCGACGAGCTTGCTCGCGGTGATCGCGACGTCGGGCGGTGTGGCCGTAGCGACGGGGCGCGAGCGATTTGTGAATCAGCGCTTGGCGCTCGTGCTTGCGCTTCCCACCGTAGTGATCGCGCTCGTCAACGCCCTCGTGACGAGCAGAGTGAATGTTACGTTTCTCTATGGCCTTTTCGCGGCCGTGCTCCTGACGACCTCTCTGCTGATGTGGCGCGGTCAAGACCCCGACGAACGAGATGGCGAGGAGCACGATGAGGAGGAGGCGGAGGTAGGGCTCTTCGATGGCTCCTATGTCGACCCGAAGTCGGGTGAGCGCGTCATCTATCGCGTCCGTTACTTAAAGGGGATCCTGGGGATCTCCGGTTTGGCGGGCGCGATCTCGGGGCTCCTCGGCGTCGGAGGCGGGGTGTTCCAGGTGCCGGCGATGACGTTGTTGGCGCGCGTGCCGATTCGCGCAGCGGCTGCGACGAGCAACCTCATTCTTGGCATGACGGCGGCGGCCTCGCTACCGGTCTACTTCGGACGCGGCCACGTGCGACCGCTCGAGACGGCCGCTGTGCTCCTCGGTGTCCTCGCTGGCGCATTTGTGGGATCCGCCATTTCTGCGCGGATTGGCGGGACGGCGCTGCGGCGCTCCTTCTCGTTCTTACTCATCGCGCTTGCCTGGCAGATGGGTCAGAAGGCGCTCTCGTGAGCCGGCAACCCGAAGCGGCGCCCTCGCGACGGCGATTCTCGCGCGATGAGAGTCCGCTCGGCGCTTATGTGACCTTGGCGGGCGTCGTCAGCGCCGCGACGCTCATGGCGGGGGCGCTGCTCTTGATGCCCGTGCGCCCCGATGTGGGGCCGAAGATTCTTCACGACCCGCTGCGCCAAGTGGATTCGTTCATCCATCTCGACCCAATGGCGTGGGCTGCAATCGGCTGCATGATCTTGGCGATCACGCCGGTGCTGCGCGTCGTTCTTCTCGCGCTCTGGACCGCCCGCGTCGGACGGCGCTCGCTTGCGATCGTTGCATTCCTGATTGTTGCTGTATTGATCGCCGCCATCGCCATCGCTTGGCGCCCCTTGAGCGGACCACTCTAGGAAACTCCGTGCCGCTCGACCCGATTCACACGATTCGCGCCGCCAAGCGCATCCATCTGAAAGACGGCTGCTTCGTCTCGCTGGCACCGCTCGGCGTGCACCGTGGGCATCTGCGAGCCGTGCAAGGGCGCATCGCGTGGACGGGGCCAGCCAGCGCCGTCGAGCGCGGCGAGGAGGTGCTGGAAGTGTGGGGAAAGCTCGTCGTCCCCGGGCTCGCGCTCGCGGGCGTCGATCCGATCGCAATGGCGTTGCGTGCAGTGCATCCGGGCCGTCGCTCCACAGCGCGCGTCGCGCTCGAGCAGGCCGACGCGGATGTTCATAAAACCATCGCAACACAAGCATTTGTGGAGTGCGCATCTGCCGGAGTCCTGCATCCAATTGTCGATCTTCGCGGAGCGCGCGCTGCGCGTGTGCGCGCCGTCGTCGAAGCGTGCGCCGAGGTGGGTCTGCGCGGTGGCATCGAGTGGGATCCGAGCGCGGACGATCCGGACGCGGCCGCTCTCGTTCGGGAGCTTGCGGAGCACCCGTTGGCTCGAATCGTGAAATCTCCAGCCTCACAGATCACTTTGGCCGAGGTCGCTCGCGGAAATGTGGCGGCGCCCGGAGCTGCGCTCTCGGCGCGAGGCGCTGCACCCGACGGCTGGGCGCTGCTTCGGGCGCTCGAGGCGCGCGAACCCGGGCTCGGTCTGCGCTGTCTCGCATCCACGTTCGAGCCGCTCGCCGCCGCGTTCCGCGCGCCGTTTGGTGCGTTCGCCCGCGGCTCGTGGTTCGATGTGGCGTTCCTCGATTATGAAGTTCCCGCCGAGCTCACCGCGGAGAATCTCCCCGCCTTTTTGTTGGAAGCGTTTGGCGCGTGGAGCCTTGAGGCTGCCGCCGTGGGCGGACAGCCCGTCGTGAAGCGCCACGAAGTCTTGGGCGCCGACCGCGAAGCGATCGCCCGCGACGTCGCTCGAATCGTTGCTTCGCTTTAGTGATCTCGCTCAGGGCGCGGTGTGCGCGCCCCCGCGAGCAGCGGCACGGCCAATGCGAATCCGGCGGCCACCGCGGGGAAGCTCACCCATCTCGGCTCGAGCACAGTGAGCGCGCCGAGCGACTCACCCGCGAGATAGCTTGGCGGCCCAGCAAGGGCGCCCGCCAGCATCGCGAGCCAAGGACGCCCGCGAAGCCACGAAAGGCCGTGGGCGAACGTCGTGGCGAATGCGGCCCAAAGTGCAAGAATCCACGGCGGCGCGAGATTCGGCGCGAGGGCGCATTGATATTTCACCACATGAGCGGCGGCGAACAGCGAGTCGATCACGGCACCGAGCAGGACGCCGAGTACGATCGTCGAGATTTCGCGGCGCCGCTCGCGCGCGAGAAACTTCAAATGAAGGGCTACGCCCGCGATCACCGCCGCCGGACCAAGCCACGGCATGGCGTGGGCCGCGCCCAGGACGCACGCGAACCAAAGCGCATAAAAAAATGCGAGCTGTGAGAGTGTACGAATCAAAGCGCGCGGATGTTACAGCTCGCGCACGCGCATGTTTCGAAACTCGACGCGCGTACCGTGGCCGAGGAATCCGATGTGGCCGCGCCGGCGCTCGAGGCCGGGGTGCGCCTTCAGAATCTCGGGATCGCGCACGCTGGCGAGGTCGGCGTCGACAATTACTTGGCCGTTCAACGTCACGCGGATCTTGGAGCCGACGATCGAGATCTCCTCTTCGTTCCATTCGCCGACCGGGCGCTGCGCACCGCGGCGCGACGCCACCACGCCGTAGACCGAGCCGTGGTACTGCCACGGTTTGAGGTTGCGGTACTCGCTGCCCGAATCATCGAGCACTTGGACCTCGAGGCCAACAAAGGCGGCGTCGCCCTCGAGCGGCGCCCGAATGCCGATCCCGTTGTTGGCGTTCTCCGTGAGGCGGAACTCGAAGCGGAAGGCGAAATCGCCGTATTCCCGCTCGGTGAAGAGGTTTCCGCCGTCCTTCTCGGTGCAAAAAAGCACTCCATCACGCACGCCATAGCCGGCGCCCGAGCGGTGGGGCTTGCCGTTGTGGGTGCCGTAGACCCAACCGGTCGTGTCGATGCCATTAAAGATCGGCACGAAGCCCGACTCGCAGTCGGCGCTTGTCGGCTTCTTCGGGCAGGCGCAGCAGCCGCCGATGGCCGTCATCGACGCGGCGGCGAATAGGAGCGCGGCGGAACGTGAATAGCGCGAATAGAAAGGACGATTTCCGAGAGAGGATTTCATTCGCGTCGATGAATGGCGGTCGAATAGAGCGAATCCGAGATGGAACCTGGACGGCGGCTTCCGACGTCCCACGGAGGCGCCGCGAGGGTACTCTGTCAGGGCGCCGGTTTCGCTTTCGAAGCCGCGACCCGGCGCTCTCGCGCCATTTCGGCGAACCCCCGTTCTGCTTCACGACGAGGCCCCATGTCGATCTCCCGACTTCTTTCTGCGCTCGCGCTCGCATCGATGGCGAGCGCCGCCGCTCCTGCGGCGATGGCTCAGTGTACGCCCGACAATATGTCGGCGCCCGGAAGCTGCTGCCTGACTGTCGTTCCGACGCTCCCGGCATTTCCACCGATCCAATTCCAGGGACAGGGCAACTGCTTCACGAATTGCACGCCCGGCGCGCCCTGGAATGTAAATATTTTCATCACGCCTCCGGCGCAGCTTTTCTGTGATATCTTCGTGATGAATATTCAGATCACAGGGCCGACTCCGGTTTCAGGTCTGCTCGTCGCGAAGTATGCGCGCACATGGGCCGAGGCAAGCACCGCGGGCACGGTCGAGCAGGTGTGGCGATTCTTCGTCTCAGGCGATCTCACCTATACGACCAATACCGCGTCTGTAGCGCCCTGCCCATTCCCGCAGTCGGCCCTTGCCGGGCAGACGGTGCACTTTTCGGGCTCGATCGACTACTCGCTCGATTGCGGAACCAACCAGTTCCGCAGCATGGTGCAGATGACGCATCTGTGTGCGCAATTCGAGCACGCGACTTGGAGCCCCAAGCCCTTTGGGACGCCGATCAATCCGACGACGATGTACGCGTTTGTGGGGCCGGTGCCGTTCGTGTGGGGCGCTCCGCCTCCGCCGGCTGGATTGCTGACAGCCGACTCGGCGCGCACCACACGGTACAACTTGGTTTCGACGCCGCTTCTGTGGGATTGCGTGAACGAGGAGCAGGTGATCGGCGGGACGCTGCAGACGCTCGGGCCATTCTGCCCGTGCTCCAGCGGGCCGCTTGGGCCCAACCCGACGTGGCAGCAGAATCTGAATTTCAGCTATTCGTGCCTCGTGGGCGTGCCCCCGGTGAACTACGCGCCGATTCCGCTCCCCCCGAACACGCCCACGGGATTGCAAGCGTTCCCGCTTGGGGCGTGGGTTCTGCCGCCGAATGTCTTCCCGGGACAGCGGCGCGTTTGGAGCGAATTCGGGCTTTCTGTGGCGCCCGACAATTGCACCAATAATCTGCCGTTCCACATCGTGACGGGCGTCATGACCGACGGGCCGCTCGGGCAGATCATCGACCCCAACGGCACGGTGATCACGAGTTCGGTGTTCCTCGATCTGGAGAACACGCTCGTGCTCGTGGGCGGACCTCCTTTTGTTGCGATCGGCTTTGGAGGGCTTTCGCTCGCATCGCAAACTTGGGCCTTGAATTTGTGATGACCTCAGATCGCGATCGTCGCGAATCTGTGATGAGTTGAAGTTTGCCGCTGCGAAGGTCCGCCAGCCGAACCTCCTTCGCCGCACGACGGTGCGTGGATGAGCATCCGCGCGCCGTCGTATTGTTATTGCCCGGACGAGAATTGCTGCGGCGGCGTGCGAGGCCTCGAGGAGGGAACTTTTCTTTGGGAGGCCCCGTCTCACGATTGCTACATTCCCCGAGTCGCGTGCGTCCCCGCGGCGGGCGCAGCGGCGGGCTCCGGAGCAGTGTGTTTGGCTTCGGCTCACCGAGGCGTCCATTCGTCGAGAGGTCATCGGCGAGCCGCCGTGCGGAGCGCACGCGTCAAACCCCGTTTCCCGAAGAGGTTCCATGTCTTTCCTTCGATGCCTTTCCGCCGCGTTGCTGGCCACGGCCACCGCAGCGGCCCCGGCGCTCGCGCAGTGCAATCCCAACGACGGGCTCTCGTTGCCCGGCGCCTGCTGCGTGTCGGTCGTCCCCGTTCTGCCCGCGTTCCCGCCCATCAATCTGCAGGGACAGGGCAACTGCATCACCAACTGCGCGCCCGGAGCGCCGTGGAATGTCAATATTCAAATTTCACCGCCCGGTCAGGTCTTTTGTGATATTTTTGTGATGAACATCAGCATCGCCGGCCCCACGCCGGTGAACGGCCTCCTCATCGCAAAATACGCCCGGACGTGGATCGAGCCCGGCACAACGGGTGTGACGCGGCAGGTGTGGCGCTTCCTCGTGTCGGGGGATCTGAACTATACGGTTCCTGCGACGGGGACATCCCCATGCCCGTTCCCGAAGTCGGCTTTCGCCGGCAACTCGGTGCATTTCACCGGATCGATCGACTATGCGCTCGACTGCGGAACGGTGAACTTCCGCAGCGCTGTCCAGCTCACTCATCTGTGTGCACAGTATGAGCACGCGTCGTGGAGCCCCAAGCCCTTCGGCACGCCGATCAACCCGGATACGGTTTATGCATTCGTCGGTCCGCTTCCCTTTGTGTGGGGCGGCGGGGCTCCTCCCGCCGGTGCGCTGATCGCCGATTCGGAGAGGTCGACGCGTTACAACCTGACCGTCTCGCCGCTCCAGTGGGACTGCTTGAACGAGGAGCAGGTGGTGAACGGGAATCTTGCGACAGTGGCGCCTTACTGCCCGTGTAGCTCGGGGCCGATGGGGCCGGCGATGTGGTGGCAGCAGAATCTGACGTTCAGCTATGCGTGCGGCCCGGCCATCAACGGGACCTACACGGGAATCTCGGTGCCGCCGCTCGAGCCGACAGGCCTCTCGGCAAATCCGCTCGGGAACTGGGCGCTCGGCCCGGCAGCGTTCCCCAACACGCGCCGGCTCTGGGTTGAGTTTGGATTCGCGGTGTCGCCCGATAATTGCACGAACAATCTTCCGTTCCATGTGGTGACCGGCGTCATGACGCAGGGCCCCGCCGGGACGGTGATTGATCCGTTCGGCATTGCGCAGACGAGCACGATCTTCCTCGACCTGCAGAACACGCTGGTCCTCGTCGGCGGTCCGCCCTTCGTGGCGATCGGCTTCGGCGGCGCGTCGCTCGCGTCGCAGACCTGGGCCTTGAATCTGTAAGATTCGAGATCCTCGCGCGGCCTCGCGGCCGCGCAACGAATCCGGCGTTGGGTGCGGCGAGATCCGCTTCTCCTCCGCTCGGAAGGTAGACGAGCCTGTGGCCCATCGGAGCAATCCGGTGGGCCGCTTTGCTTGAGAGTGCATTCCATCCTCCGGCTCACGTTCTATTCCGTTCTGACTCGTGGGGCACAGATGTCGATTCTCCGAACTATCTCCGCTGCGCTGATGGCTTTCGCGGCCGTCGCGGCCTTCTCCTTCGGGCAGTGCAATCCAAACGACGGCCTCTCGGTGCCGGGCGCGTGCTGCGTCCCCGTGCAAGCAACGCTCCCGCAGTTCCCCGCGATTCAATACCAGGGGCAAGGAAATTGTATTAGGGACTGCACACCGGGAACGCCTTGGACTGTCGGGATCTCCGTGTCGCCGCCAGGCCAGATTTTCTGTGATATCTTCGTGATGAACATCAGCATCGCGGGCGTCACGCCAGTGAGCGGGCTGTTGATCGGGAAATATGCGCGGACCTGGACGGAGGTGAGCCCGATCTTCCCTCCGCGTCAAGTGTGGCGATTCTTGGTCTCTGGCGATCTTTCGTACGCGGTGACGGCGACGTCGGTGGCTCCCTGCCCGTTCCCGAAAACCGCGCTTGGCGGGAACACGGTGCACTTCACCGGCTCGATCGACTACGCGTTCGACTGCTTCACGGCTCAGTGGCAGAGCGCCATCCAGCTCACGCATCTGTGTGCACAATTTGAGCACGCCTCGTGGAGCCCCAAGCCCTTCGGGACCCCCACGAATCCCGACACGGTCTACGCCTTCGTCGGCCCGCTACCCTTCGCTTGGGCGCCAGCGCCGCCTCCTGCGGGCCTTCTGGTCGCCGACTCGGAGCGCACGACTCGATACAATTTGGTCGCGACGCCGCTCCAGTGGGATTGCTTGAGTGATGACCAGGTCGTGAATGGGACGCTGGCGAATATTGCGCCCTACTGCCCGTGCTCAAACGGGCCCGTCGGCCCTGCGGCATGGTGGCAGCAGAACCTTAACTTTTCGTCGGTTTGTAACCCCGTGGCTGGCGGCGCGTACTCGGGAATCTCTGTGCCCCCGATTGCGCCGACAGGTCTGGCTGCGAATCCGCTCGGAAGCTGGACGGGAGGCCCGCTCGCTTTCCCCGGGAGCCGGCGCCTCTGGGTGGAGTTTGGATTCGCCGTGTCGCCGGACACTTGCACGGGGAATCTGCCGTTTCACATCGTCACGGGGGTGATGACTGATGGCCCATTGGCGACCTTGGTCGACCCGAACGGAAACGTGGTGACGAGCAATATTTTCCTCGATCTCCAGAACACGCTCGTTCTCGTCGGCGGTCCGCCTTTTGTGGCGATCGGCTTCGGCGGCATCTCCCTCGCTTCCAAGACTTGGGCGTTGAACCTGTGAGGCTCGAAACTCCGAGTCTCGCGCGCATCCCGTAAACCGAGAAGTTGCGCTCCGCCCGGGCCGGCGCCCTCCGCCGCCCCGCGATTCGTGACGGTATGAAGAGCGCCGAGGCCCGCAGGGGATTTCCCTGCGGGCCTCGATTTTCGTTCGCCCTACCCACGCATCTAGCTCGACGGTAGTAGCGAACGGCTACGCGGACGAGTCGACGCCCGTTCGGCGCCTGAGAGCCAAAGAGAACTCACTCAAACGCTCGAGCACAATGCGCCTACGAGTTTGAGTGAGTCCATTCGGTTTCGGAGCGAGCAAGCTCCTCCGGCGAAGCCCGTGCGGGCCGCTCGCTGCGCTGCCGCGGAGGCGCACAAAAGTTCGATCTCCGCAGATCGGGCCGATTCGAGCGGGCTGGCGGGGCGGAATCCCACGTTGTTCCAATCGTTCGAGGCGTGGTTCCTGTTGCGTGCTGCCGAGCGCGCGTTCCTGGCGGGATTGTTGAAGGAGCCGCCGCGGATCACACGGTTCTCGGGGGCCGGGGCACGGGCTTCGTGAAAGTTCATAAATCGGGCCAGGGCTCATTGGCCCAACGGCGCTTGAGTGCTCGCGCTCCGCCTGCCTCCAAGAGATCGAAGAGCGAGGCGACTCCCTCCCGATATTGTTGTGTCGAGCGTTGGCCGAGGGCCCATTGGCGGCGGCGCTGCCGCAGCCGCCAACGATAACGACGGAGATTCTCAGGTCGCAGGCGAATGGCGCCGGGGTAGAGCATCCAGCCCAGAAAGGGCAATCCACCCGCGGATGGCGAGAGCACAGTCGCTCGTTCCTTGAGCCTGAGATGGAGTTTCTCCGCGAGGTACGCCTCCACCTGCTCTCTTGCCTCTCGAAGCGTCGCTCGATCCGGCCCGAAGAGGACGAGGTCGTCCATATATCTCACATATCCCGCTATGTGCAGTTGCTCAAGGATCCAGTGATCGAGCGGATCAAGCACGAGGTTCGCGAGCCATTGGCTCGTGAGGAAGCCCAGGGGAAGCCCGATGAGGCTCGGCGGTTCGCTTGGGCCCGCCACGATCTGTGAGAGCAGCCGAAGCAGGCGCTTGTCCTTCACGAGGCGTTCTGCGGCAGCCATCGCCACGCCGTGCTCGACGGACGCAAAGAAGGACGCTACGTCGAGCTTCAGAAACCACGGATGCCGCCGAAGCATGGTGCGCGCATGCCGCAACGCTCGAAGAGTACCTTTCCCGCGGCGGCACGCGTAGCTGTGCGCGACCATGCGGCGTTCAAAGATGGGCTCCAGAACATGAATCAACGCGTGATGGACAACCTGATCCCGAAAGGGGGCAACCGTAATCGTGCGCTTCTTGGGATCGTGGATCTCGAACGTTGTCACTGGCGAAGGCCTCCAAGTTCCATCACTGAGCTCTCGCTCGAGCGCGACGCACTCCAGCTCAGCTCGCTCGAGAAACCGTGGTGCGGACAGAGCGCTGCGTTTTCCGAGCGAAGCGCGCCGAGCTGCAGCCATGAGATTCTCGAAGCTCACTACACGCTCCCACAGATAGCCGACGCGCCGCATGGTCAATTCTCCACGGGGTTGGCGCCGCAGGTCTGTCGCCACCCGTGCAGCATCCGTCCGATCTCTTCGAGGGCGCGCATCGCTCCTTCGAAGCTCGGCGCCGGGCAGACCTGCGACGCTCTCGCAAGCCGAAGGAGGTGTCGCATGCGCTCGAGCCGAAGATTGACTTCATCGAGGCGCATTCGGCGCCCAGCGCGTTGATATCGGGCGACGACGAGCAGTTCCACGATGTCCAAGGCGTGGTCTTCGATCCGTTGAGTCATGGTGAACCGAGCATGTTTGGGCCAGCGCGCAGTGCGCCCCAGGAGCCATTCTGTGAACTCTTCACAGCGCGTGAGCACAAGCAGTTCGGGGCCTGCTTGGCGCGCCGGCGGACGTTCCGAGGGAAGGCTCACGCTGGGCTCTGTGTACTTTGAGCATCGGCAGGCGGGGATCCATGGAGCTTCGCGAGGATGGCGGCTCCGTAGCGCTCCGTCTTCGCGGGGCCAACTCCCTCAATCGATCCGAGGGCGCTCAGTGTTCGAGGCTTCGCCGCAACAATGGCAGCGAGCTCGCGATTATTGAGAATCACGAATGCCGGAACCGACTCCGCCTTGGCTCGCTCCGAGCGCCAATCGCGCATCGTCTCAAATAGGGCGAGGTCCTCGGGCGCTATGTCGAATCGTTCTTCACGCGGCGGGGCAGGCGCCGGTCGCGAGACGGGAAGGGGAGACCGAGGTGGCGCGATGGCTGGGCGAGTGGGAACTGGCGGAGCCTGATAGGTGAGTACGCAAGCGAGGTGGGGCACTTCGTGAACGAGGAAGAAGTGCTCCCGAATGGAAAGCAGCTCTTTGTCGCGAACGAAGTCGGTCAGCGGGCGGTCATCAAATCCGCCGATCGATGGCGAGAATCGAAGTGTAAGGAGATGGACGCGCATGGGATAGGCACGTGCGACGATTCGCGTGATGCCACAATAGCCGCCTCCCCGTGCACCGCCCGCCGACCTGCCGACCACACAATTTCTTGAAGATCGTTTCCGCGAACCCCCTCGAAGGCAAGTGAAGGGGGATGTCTCTCAAGATGGCGCGCGCCCCTCGCTGCTTCGCGCTCGGGGGTGCGCGTTGAGGACCAACCCTGATTGCCCCTTTCACCCACTCTCTGCCCCTAGAGTCCCTCCGTCAAGCTGAAATTATGATCTCTTTGAATTCCAGAGATTTGTGGTGAAGAAGTAAAGATGCTCAGTTGTGAGGAGCGGACGTGGCGGGGCGGAATCCCACGTCGTGCCAACCGTACGAGGCGCGGTTCCCGTAGCGTGCTGCCGAGCGCGCGCGCCTGGCGGGAAAGCTGAAGGAGCCGCCGCGGATCACACGGACCACGGAGGCATCGCCGCACCAGCCGCTTCCGTCGGTCGGCGCGCCATCATAGTTGTCATGCCACTCATCGGAGCACCACTCCCAGACGTTTCCATGCATGTCGAAGAGACCGTGAGCGTTGGGTGCTTTCTTGCCGACGGAATGAGGTGTGCAGCCAGCCTTTCTCGCCCCATCAAAGTCCGCTTCGTTCGGATCGAGGGGCTTCGGTCCCGAATTCGCGCGGAACCACGCGTGCTCTCCCAAGGCTGCGACGCCCCCATGAAACGAGTACGGAGCCTGGCTTCCGGCTCGGCACGCATACTCCCACTCGGCTTCGCTAGGGAGTCTAGCACCCATCCATGCGCAGAAGAGAACTGCTTCCCACCAGCTCACGTCGGTGGCGGGTAGGTCGCCCTCCTTTTCATCCTTGGGCAGCTTCCAGGATGTGAACTTCTTGTCTGGGTCGAGCGCACAATACTGATCTCGGGTAATCGTCGTGGCCGCGAGTTGGAATTGTGGCACGCTGACTGGATGGAGCGGGCTCTCTCTGTTGGACCGGCCTACCTCCTCTTCGGGCGAGCCCATCATGAACTTGCCCTTGGGAATCGTGATCCATTGCAGCTCTGGCCGTTGTGTAGCTTTTGGGCGGAGTTGATCGAAGAATGCCTTCCGGAACTCCTCTCGAGCCGCAGGCTCCGAGAGTGCGCCGACCGATTCCAGCGCCCACCATGCCTGGCCAAGTACGCTATTGGACATCTCTTGATTCAGAACGTTGAGCAGCTCAGTCCGCGCCTGCTCGGCGGGGGCTCGCCGGGAGCGCAGCAGCTTAAGGAGCTGCCACGCGTTCCAATCGGTCGTGAAAAGCAACATTACCGAATGTGCTACCGGCACCGTTTCTGCCGACTGTAGTGCGCGGAGCATCACATCAGGGCTGACGGACTTCAGCGCTTCGAGCGGCTCAGTCGGGTCTCGGACGAGTCCACACAAAAGCGCTACGACTTCCGCCCAGCGGGCGGGATTGGGGAGCTGGGCGAGCTTGGCCTTTCTTTGGTCGTCACTTTTCGCCTTTTTGGCCGCCTCGGCTCGTGCCTCTGCTTCCCCCTTCCACTTCTGGAAAAACTCCTCACGCTTCGCCTTCGGCAGATCGCGCAGCGCCTCCGCCGCGAGGAACTCCCGCAGCGACCGATGCAAGAACCGCCACGGCTGGCTCGGCCCATCGTGATCGCTCACAATTCCCGAGTTGTAGCCAATGTCGGTCATGAATGTAGTCGCGGTTTTCCAGACGACCGTGAGCCTCTCCCTGAGCTTCGTGTCCTCGAGAATCACATCCCACGTGGTCTCTTCGAGATACAACCGCGGCCAGGTCTCGCCTCCCTCCTGGTGTAGCCTGAGAGCGAGGGCCGCCAGGATGCGACGGGCACTGGTAACATCCAGCACCGACTTCTGAACGACTCCGTATCCACGAGTGAGAAGCAGCTCCACGGCCTGGCCGTAGAGTTTCACTCGTGTTGTTGGAATCTTTGATTGATTCAAGTTGGAGTGGCGCGCCACCACGGCCACAAGAGTCAACATCAACGGATTCCGGGCGAGCTCGCGCAGCGATGGATTGGATTCGAGGGCTCGGGCCGCTTCGGCGGCGTCCTCGGCGTTTAAGAGCCGGGTCAGCAGCGAGCGCTGCTGAGTCGAATTCAGCTCTCGAACTCGCGCGATCGGCAGCTCCCGGCGCATCTCTTCGCCTGCCACACCGATCGGGCGCGAGCAGACGGCGATCGGGCACTTGGCGTAGGGCGAATCTTTGTGTTTCGCGAGCCATAGGATGCGCTCGCGCATTTGTGGCAGGACGTCGGGCTTCACCTCATCGAGTCCGTCGAGGAGGAGCACGATCTGGGAGTCCTTTGCAGCGAGCTTTCCAAGCTCGGAAGCCAACGCCTCGCGTTCCGCTTGGGATTTGTTGGACCCCCACAGATCGACGACGCGCGCAATCGGATCGAATCCCTTGGGCTGATCGATCGGTGAGAGCGAGACGAAGATCGGAATCGGCCGGTCGGTTGCCTTCGGGTCGCGCGTCTGCTCGTAGGCGAAGGAGCGGAGCAGCGTCGTCTTTCCAGCGCCGGGGTCTCCCAGGATGGCGAGCCGAGGGATAGGCAGCTTCGCTTCGGCGGGAGGCAGTAGGACCTCCCGGAGATGACGCGACTGGCGTCGCTCATCGGCCTGCGCCCGCTCCAGCTCTGTGAGCTTTCGCTTCTCTTGGGATTCTTGCTCGGTGTCGAGGCTCAGCTCGACGCAGACCTCTTCGAGCAGGCGCTCGCTGGCGCCATCGAAGAAGGGGACGAGGCGTTCATTATTCTTAGCAACCCACGCGCGATAGTCGGCGAGCAGGTTGGGGCCGAGAGCTGTTGGTGTAGCAATCGGCGTCCGGCGAGTTGGGAGCGCGCTCACGATGTCGTGGGCGACTTCTGCCGGACTCCGCTTCCCCACGATAATCCCTTGGCGTTTCGACAGCGTCGACCAGCTGGGATCGACCTGAGTGAGCCAGATCGGGATCGTCTTGCGGTCAGTAATATCGCGGGTACGTGCATCGAACTCGTCGACCTCGACGCGTTGCCATCCGCTGCCGCGCTTCCCTACGAGAACGACGAGCGACTGGCAGGCGTTGATGGCTTCAGAGATCGCCTCAACCCACGGATCTCCTGGGCGAAGATCTCGCTGGGCGATCCATACAGTACGTCCGAGCGCCTCGATTGCGGCCACGATGGCCGACGCTTGCTCGCCGTTGTCGGCGCTGTAAGAAAAGAATACATCGAATCGGGGCGGGGTGCCTGCGGGTGAGAGCCGCCGGTGAAGCTCGAGTGCGCTTCGCGCTTCCGGAGGACCGTCGGAAGACCACGAGTCGTCCTTCGAGGGTGCGCCGGCGCGAGCCTGCTGGACATGTGCAGAAAGGAGGTCTGCAAGCCGCTCCTTCGCCTCCTCGCTCTCGGGGAAGCGCTTCAGGATGTCCTGAGCTCGTTGCAGCGCAACTTGAGCTTCGGCCGTGCGCCCTTCGAGCGACGCAAGCCGGAACTGTTCTGTGAGCACAGAGGCGAATTCCAGAATCGAGGCCTCAGCGTCGTGGTTTTGTACGATGGCCTCGCTCAGAATCCCTTCGGCATGGGTGAGAGCGGAACGAGCTTGGGCGAGCTGATTCTGCTGAATGTGCAGTGCGCCGAGCATGCGATGGGCGATCGCCTGCTTCAGTCGATCGGCAGCCGCTGTGGCGTCGCCGAGCGCAAAGCTAAAGTTGCGGTAGGCTTCCTTAGTATTACCGGAGCGATAGTAAGCATCACCGATCTGGATATGGGCCTTCCAGAGCGCTGAGTCGTCGCCGCGAAGCCGCGCGGCTTCAGCCTGCTTCTCTGCATCGGCGATGGCTTGTCCGAGGTCAAGAGCGGCGCTCAGCTGGACCGCTGGTCCAAGTATCGTATTGATCGGCGAGAGCCAGTCTGCCAGCTCGTTCGATATGTGATTGTACCCTTGATCCAAGATATCGACGTCACTGCCGACGCCGGGCGGAACGATCGACTCCTCGAAGCTCCATCGCGCCGAATTCTTCAGAACGAAGGAGCGGAGCCCCGTGGCATGAAGTTCCCTGTTCCAGCAGCCTTGCTTGGCTCCTTCCTCAAACCACGATTGGTGGTTATCGAGCCACTGCTGCGCCCGTGTCGGCTCCTCCAGCTCGGAGATTCTTGAGACCACTAAAAACCGTGCGGGAATGGGGCGATCGAATCGCTCTTCCCCTTGGGACCGCGCGATCGATTGGGCCACTCGCACGATGCCGTCGGCGCTCTGTTCGTTGGGCGCCGTCATGAGCACACAGGCGTCGGGAAGCTGAATGGCGCAGACGCCGCCCACGTCCGAAAGGCCGGTGCGGCTATCGACCAGCGTGATTCCATCGAGCTCTTCGAGCTGCTCGCGAATCGACTCGACGGCGAGCGCGCCTTCTTCCTGCCGGTAGAAGACCTGCCAATCGATCTGCTTGAGCCGCTTGGCGTATCCCTTGTCGAGCATCCCCGCCGGAAGAATGCGAATCATCGACGGCGTGAGCTCGGGGGAGAACTTGCGTAGCGTGCTCTCGGGAATGCGACAATTCAGGAGCAGATCCTCGAGCACCGGTTCCGCCGGCGGCTTTGCATTATGGGATTGCTTCCAGGTCAGGAGGAAATCCAGTAATCCCGGCTTGTCCTCAAGATCTTTATCGCGAAAGCCCAAGTATCGGTGGAGGCCAGGCGCTTCGAGATCCCAATCAATGACGACGACTCCACCTTTTCGCTCATGCCGCGCTGCGAGGCGCACCGCAATATTCGCCAGCGCCATGGAGCGGCCCACGCCTCCCTTGTAGGAGTAGAATGTTATGATCGAGCGCGTGCGAGCGGGGGACATGCGTTCCGCACCTAGCCAAGCGCCGGAAGCTTTTGGAGTACTCGAGAGGGTGTGATGAGCTTCTTCCTTCTCAAGTGTAGGATCCTGGCAGTCTCCGCCGTATCTGGGCTGGCGGCGAGTGTTGGCTCGTTGGCATCCTTCGAGAGATCGAGGACTCCAAGCGCAGAGGACCCAATTTTCTGAAGGGCTGAGTTGACGATCTCAAGGTGTTTTACAAGCATCGTGCGCAACGCAGCCCGGTCGATTTGTGGGTCGTGTGCGAAGCTCCAGATTGCTTGGCCGAGCGGAAGCTCTTGCCCTGACTTGATTCGAGTGATCGCCTCCTCAAGTATCTCGATGGCTTTTGGGGGATTCGCTCTCTGTAGCCCTGAGAGCGCCATGGGCCACACATCGGGATCGTTGGAGTCCCAGAGCTTCAGCCAATCCGCCTCAAAGAGTGCGGGTTCCTGAATCGTCGCGAGCGTCACGAGGAGCTGCGTCCAAAGGTGACCGTCGAATTCCTGGGGCTTGTCAAACGCCTCCCGGGCAAGGAGAGCAATGGGGCGTAGGCAGCCTCGCAGGCTCGCGAATCGCACTAGCGAGAGAAGCTCTAAGTGATACTCGTGGTCCTCTCGTTGGAATGGATTCGGATCGCTGGCGAGCTGAAAAAGTAACGTTGAGGCCGCTGCCTCGATGCGTTTTCGCAGTGTCGGGAGATCGGGGTCCTCGGCGTTCCGGCTACGCCGTTTGAGCTGGGTTGCGTGAAGCTCCCGCTCGCCCGCATTTTCAAAAGATGTAGCAGCCGCTACCTCGTCACCGGATCCAGCCACCGCAATGCGACAGAACTCTTCATATGCGAACGAGTCGCGTGAGGTCGCATTGCGCGATGTCACGGGAGAGTTTCGCAGCGTCTGCTCAAGCTCGAGGCGTAGCTCATCCACGGAGAGCCCCGCGAGCTGGCGCGCTCGATCGAGGTCGGAAGGAGAGAGCCGCGCGGACATGGCGGAGAGAGCTTAGCGAGAGGCTCACCCTTTCGGATCGGCTCCGCGCGGAGAGGTCGGGTCAGAGGCCTTTGAGGTATCCATCGGGCGGGGCGCCGTTGACGCGCCCCAGGCTACGCAAGTCGCGATGGTCCTCGTCGGTGCTGAGCATCAGGATTTCTCTCTCCGCTTCGGCTCCCGTCAGGAGATCGCGAGTGAAGCCCCAAGGTGCATTGCTCGTTGGACGCCTCCATGCGGCAGCACTACGGCCGGTTCCTGCGTCGAGCGCAGTCGGGCACCAGAGCTCGCGAATGTCCGCGGTGAGATCGATCGAATACTCAAAGAGCCACTCCCCGTCTGCCGCGCCGCAGAGTCCAAGCCGATTCCGAGCCGTTGTTGCGTCGGAAAAATGCGCGTCCGACATCCAGAGGTTCTCCTCCTTGGCTGGCGCGGGATAATCCCGCTCGCCGGGGAGTGCTGCACGCTTGTAACTAAGCCGATTTTCGAGAGTGACTTGTGGAGGCGGAGGAATCGCGGGGTTGGGCGACGGAAAGTGCTTCTTCGATCGCGCCGCGAGCCCGCGGCGAAGCAGGGCAGACCAGCGATAGAGCGTTCGCCACGTGCCGCCAATGGCAGCTCGGGCCGGCCCCAGAAGCGGCAAGAGCCGAGCTGAAGTTTCGGCAGAATTGCCGAGTCTGGTCGCAATCTCTTGGGGAGCACCTGTACCTGCCGCTGCCGCGACGACCGCCCGCTGTTGGAAGGCGTCTATGGCTCGCGGATCGATTCGATCCTCCTCGCGGAAATTTCTCTCGAGCGCGCGATGGTGGATGTCCGCGCTTCCAGCAAGAGGAGTTCGCATCGCGTCGAGCGCGGCCTGGTGTGCCGGATTCACGGCAGTCCACAAAGACATTTCCCGAGGTTAGTGGATTGCGTGTTCCTCCGGGAAGTGCTCGCGCGCTCAGTCCTACGATGGGAGTGCGACGGTGTTGTCCCACGTAGGAGAACCGCGCGTCGCCACGCCTCACTACACTGCCCGCCCCCTGGCAACCTCTGAGGTACCGCGTGGCGCAACCCAAGCAGACACCGCCGCTCCTCGGCGTTCGACTCTCCGTGATGATGTTCCTCCAGTACGCGATCTGGGGGGCGTGGCTGCCGCTGTTCCCGGCGTTCCTGGGCGAGCATCGCAAGCTTACAGAAGAGCAGGTGGGTAACATCGGCGCCGTCGGGGCGCTCGGCGCGGTGATCGCGCCGTTCATCATGGGGCAGATCGCCGATCGGTGGCTTTCGACGGAGAAGGTGCTCGGGATCTTACATCTCGCCGGCGCGGCGCTCATTTGGCAACTTGCCACATTTACCGATTACAGCTCGCTCTTCGTTTTCGCGCTGGCTTACTCGATGCTCTACGCGCCGACGATGCCGCTCACGAATGCGCTCGCGTTCCACCATCTGCCGGACCGCGACAAGGGCTTCGGCCGCGTGCGTCTCTGGGGAACGATCGGTTGGATCGCCGTCGGCATCGGGATGGGTCAGTGGCTTCTTCACTATTACACGCCGGCGGAGGCGGAAGCGGGGGTGACGGCCGCCATCGTGCGCGCGAAGCAAGTCGAAGGAATGGCCGACGCGTTCCGGCTGAGCGCCCTCCTTGGCGCCGTGATGGGACTCTTCTGCTTCACGCTGCCCCACACGCCGCCGCAGCCCGGCAAGCAGAGCATTGCGCCGCTCGAGGCCCTCGGCGAGATCCGCAAGCAGCCGCTCATTACATTATTCCTTCTGTCGCTTCCGGTGAGCTGCCTGCACCAATTCTTCTTCTATCACGCGGGCGCGTACCTCGGAAAACTGCAGACGGAGCGCACCTGGATCGACGGCATCTTCGGCGTGGGCGGCGGCGGATTAATGACCATCGGTCAGATCTCCGAGATTTTCTTCCTCGCGGCGGTGCCGTTCTTCGCCAAGAAGCTCACGCGCAAGACGATTCTTACGATTGGGCTCGTCGCCTACGCGCTCCGATTTGCGGCATTCGCGTTCACGTTCTCGATTGGCGTGGCGGTGCCGGCGCTGGCGCTGCACGGACCTGTCTTCGGCGGCTTTATTTTCCTCGCATTCTTGATCGTCGACGAGGAGACAACCGGCGACGTGCGCGCGAGCGCCCAGGGACTTTACAATCTCGTGATCGTGGGCGTGGGCGTCGTCGTGGGAAGTTACCTTTCGGGGCAGACGGCAGCCTGGGTGAAGCAGCGCTACGGTGAAATGAACTATCAGATGCTTTTCGGGATTCCGTTCGTGGCGACGCTCGTCTGCCTCGGGCTTCTGTGGGCTTTCTATCCGGGCGGCAAGAGCCGCGCGCAACTCGCGGCGGAGCGCGGCGCGTGACGCGGCGGCTCGGCGTGTGCTCCTGGTCGCTCGAGCCGAAGGGGCCGCGCGACCTCGCGGAGAAGTGTGCCGCCGTGGGCGTGCGCTGGACGCAGCTTGCGCTCGACCCGCTGCGCACGGGCGCGTGGGGCGTCGAGGAGACGGTGTCGGCGCTGCGAAGTGCGGGCGTCGGCATCGCCTCGGGCATGATGGGAACGAAAGGTGAAGATTACAGTACGCTCGAGACGATTCGCACGACCGGCGGTGTGCGCCCGACGGAGCACTGGGCGGAGAATCGGGCGGCGGCGGAGGCGAACGCGGAGCTGGCGCAGCGGCTGCGGCTGTCGCTCGTGACGTTCCACGCCGGATTCTTGCCGCACGACCGCCGTGATCCGGAGCGCAGCGTGCTGCTTGCGCGGCTCGCCGAGATTGTGGATTTGTTCGCGGCGCGCGGCGTGCGCGTCGGCTTCGAGACGGGACAGGAATCGGCGGCGACGCTGCTGGAGGCGCTGGCGGATTTGCGGCGTCCGGCGGCCGGAGTCAATTTTGACCCCGCCAACATGATTCTGTATGGAATGGGGGAGCCGCTCGAGGCGTTCGATCGGCTCGCTCCGCACATCGTACAAATTCACGTGAAAGACGCGCTGCCGGCGGCGCGCGCCGGCGAGTGGGGTGCTGAGGTGCCCGTCGGAACAGGTCGGGCTCGATGGAGCGAGCTCGCGCGGCGCATCGTGAGCCGATTGCCACACATCGACCTGATGATCGAGCGCGAGGCCGGGACGCAGCGCATCGCCGATATTTGCACGGCGCGGGAGCTCGTGGAGCGGGAGTCGGCGGCGTGAGCGGGAAACGCACGGTCGGCGTCGGGGTGATCGGGCTCGGGTTCATGGGGCGCACGCATCTCGCCGCCTATCGCGATGCGGCGGCGGCCGGCTTGCCATGCCGAGTCGTGGCGATTTATGATCGCAAAGGAACCGCGGCAGGCTCCATGCCGGAGCGCGCCGGGAATCTTCAAGTATCCGGATCGGGGGCGCTGTTCGATCCGGCGGCCGTGCGGATGGCGGCCGACGCTGCGGATTTATTGCAGGATCCGGCGGTCGAGCTGGTTTCCATCTGTACGCCAACCGACACGCACGCGGATCTGGCTGTGCGCGCGCTGGAGGCGGGCAAGCACGTCCTCGTCGAGAAGCCGCTTGCTCTCGACCCGGCCGAATGTGAGCGCGTCGAGCGCGCGGCGGCGCGGAGCGGCAAGCTCTGCATGCCGGCTTTCTGTATGCGCTTCTGGCCGGGGTGGAGCTGGCTCAAGGAGCGCATCGCCGACGGTGTGTACGGCGCGGTGCGCAGCGCCATGTTCCAGCGGCTGTCGGCGCCGCCCGACTGGTCGGCCGATTTTTATCGCAACTCGGCTCGGACAGGCGGCGCGCTTTATGATCTTCACATTCACGACGCCGATTTTGTGCAGTGGTGCTTCGGGGAGCCCGACGCCGTTGCCTCGACTGGGTCTGTCGACCATGTGACCACGCTCTATCGTTACCGGCGCGGGCCGGCGCATGTCGTTGCGGAAGGGGGCTGGGATCACACGCCCGGAATCCCGTTCAGTATGCGATATGTGGTTGTTTTCGATCGGGCAACGGCGACGTTCGACCTCGCGCGACCGACGCCGCTGCTGGTGGCAAGAGGCGGGGCTCTGGAGGCTGTCGAGCTGCCGGCGGGAACGGGCTATGACGGGGAAGTGAGAGAGATCGTGGGCGCCATCGCGGAAGGGCGCACGGCGCTGCGCGCCACGGTCTCCGATGCGACCGCGGTGGCGCGGCTGCTGGCTCGGGAGAGGGCAGCGCTTTCGGCTCCGGTGTAACGTCGAGTCGTGCGCGCACGCGCGCACAATTCGGTCGGCGCACGCGCCGACCCCACTTCATTCGAGAGGAGATCCAGCGGCTTCGCCGCCCGATGTTACTCTTTCCGCGCGGCGTCGTACGAGATTTCGTGAGGCGGAGGCGCGCCGCCGGGGCCCTTCAAGTAATGTTCGAACCACTGAACCATCCGGAGCGAGTAGTCTAGCCGCGCTGCCGCCTTCTGGTTCCCGTGCTCTTCGCCGGGATACATCACGAGTCGCACCGGCGCGTTTCCCGCCACCTTCAAGTGCCGATAGAGCTCGCGCGACTGCGTTGGGCTCACGCGCGGATCGTCCTTGCCGTGCAGAATGAGCAGCGGAGTCTTGCTCTTCTGCGCGTAGTAGATAGGGCTGCGCTCCAGGAAGAATTGCCAATTTTCCCAGGGGCGCTTCCCGGCGTGCACCAAGAACTCTTCGCTCGCGATGTCCGTCGTGCCAACCTTCGATACCTTGTTACTGATGCCCACAAACATCACACCTGCGGCGAAGCGATCGGTGTACCGCGTGCTGCACCAGGCCGTCGCGTAGCCGCCATAGCTGCCGCCGGTGATTCCCACCTTGTCCTTGTCGGTGAGCCCCGTCGCCACCAGGTGATCGACCGCATCGACGAGATCGTCGAACTCCTTGCCGGCCGGGTCGCCAAAGCTCAACTTTCGGAACGCGGCGCCGCGTCCGGTGCTTCCGCGATAATTGGGGTAAAAGACTGCAATGCCCTTCGCCGCCAGCATCTGCCCGGGGTTGGAGTAGCTCGTGAGCCAGCCGTTCCGAATATGTGCTTCCGGTCCGCCGTGCACGCAAAGCACCAGCGGATAGCGCTTTCCCTTCTCCTCGTTCAGCGGGCGGATCAGCACGCCGCTCAGTTTCACGCCGTCGCGCGCCGTATAGTTCACACTTTCCTGGGGCGCGAGCTTCGCAGGATCGAGTCCCGGATTGCTATTCGTTGCCCGCTCCAGCCCGGGCGCCTGCGGCCCCTTCCATAAATACACTTCCGGCAGGTGGCTCGCGGTGCTCCCGACGAAGGCCGCTCGCTGCCCCGACTTCGATAGGCTCATCGCCGTGAGCGACGGGCCCCCCGACTTCACATGTGTATTCATGACGTTGGGTGCTTTCCACTCGAACATCGCAGTGTCGAGCCCGAGGTCAAGAAGAGTGAAGATGGAATCCTTGTCGAGCCAGTCGACATGCGCGGTATCGAGATCGACGGACTGCAGATACGGCTTCGGCGTGCCACCTGTAGCCGCCACCGTCATCAGCGTCCCCGCGAAGGAATCGTGCTCATCGGCCGCGGAGATCAGCGCGAGCTCGCTGCCGTCGGGGCTCCAGGTGAACTGACCGAGCTTGCCGGGGTTTGCAACTTTTCCGCGGACTTCGCCGCTCTTCGCGTCCACCACATGGATCCGCGTGCGCATCATCACGTCGTCGACGAGCGGCGTCGGCGCCACAGACACGGCGAGCCGGTCGCCCGTCGGGCTCCACTCAAGCGCCTGCGGAATCCCATCCACCGCGATCTCCCGCGGCTTCGCGCCAGGCTCCGTCGCTGCCACAAAAAGCCGCGATCGCCGCCAATCCTCTTCATACACTTCCTGGCGGAAGCCTTTCTCCTTCCGCTTCTTCTCCGCCTCGGGCTCCTCATCCGGCGCGATGAACGCGATCTCCTTCCCGTCCGGGCTCCACGCATATGTACGAATATCCGTCTTGTGGGCCAGAGCCGGCCGCGCCTCGCCGCCCCCAATCGGAATGGTGTACACCGATCGCGTCCTGTCCTTTCCGCGCTTCGTCAAAAAGGAGACTTCGGCCCGGCTCGGCACCCAGGCCACTCCGGCCACTGAGGTCTCGCCCGTGATGAACGGCGTCGACCTCCCGGTATCCACATCCAATAGATAGAGCTCCGTCCATGCGGTGCCGTCCTCGTCTTTCCCGGCTGTCCGCGGCACACTCAGCACATAAGCGACTTTGGAACCGTCGGGCGACATGTGTGCGGCTGTCACCAAACGGAGCGCGGAGACCCGATGAGGTGTGAGGCCCTCCGCCTGGCCCAACGCCGCAGGAGAGAGCAGAACGAGAAGCAAGAACCGGAGTGCCGGCCGAGGATTCGCGTGGAGCATCCGCCGAGCTTCCCCGCTTCGGCTCGTGCTGTCCAGCAGGTCGTCGCCGCGATGGGCGGGATTCAGAAACGATCGGCCTCGCGGTACGCGTCGATCACCGCCCGTTCGCCCGACTTGCCCGGCTGCGAGTTGCCGTGCTCCATGCCGAGGATGCCCTGAAACCCGCGCCCATGGATGAACTTAAAGAGGTTGCGCCAATTCACCTCGCCCGTCCCCGGCTCGCAGCGCCCCGGATTGTCGCCGATTTGAAAGTATGCAATCTCGCTCCAGCAGCGCTCGATGTTGGGGATCAGGTTGCCCTCGGAGACTTGTTGATGATACGCGTCGAACAGAATCTTACAGCTCGGGCTGTTCACGGCGCGGCAAATCTCGAACGCTTGAGCCGCATACCGCAGGAACTGTCCCGGGTGGTCGCGCCAATTCAGCGGCTCAAGAACCATCACCAATCCATGGGGCTCAAAAATCTCAGCTCCGCGCCGAAGGGCATCGACGACATGGGCGGTTTGGATGCCGGGGTCGAGCCGCTGATCGACCACTCCGGGAACGACCGTCATCCACTTGGCATGCACCCGCTTCGCCGTCTCCACAGAATCGTGGCAATTCGCAACAAATCGATCGACCGAGTCCTTGCTCCCCGTCGTGAGGGTCGGATTCGACCAGTCGATGTCGTTCGCGACAAATACGCCCATGGCGACTCGGCTCTTCTCCATCGCCGCCGCGATGCGCTCCTGCTCGTCGCGGGATCGCCCGCGCATGCCGTTGTCTTCGAGGGCCGAGAAGCCCTCGTCGGCGAGGAAACGGACTTGATCCTCGGGGCTCGTCGCGTGGGCGCCGAACATGCCGAAATGCGGCGCGTAGCGCAGCCGGAACGTCGCGACCTTTGGGGCTGGCGACTGCTGTGGAATGCCACTGAGCAACGGAGCGGAGCAGGCGGCGCCGAGGGCGTGCGCGCTGCCTGCGAGAAATTCGCGGCGGTGAAGCATGGGCAGGTTGCGATGAAGTGATCGTGCAAACGAGGACGCGCAGAGCTTACCCCCAAGGGTGTCTGCAAGAACCCAGGCCATCCATGAGAGCGCCCTGCTTCGGCTCGCAGCTTTCGCTGCATCCGAGCGAAACACTCTGAATCCGCTCGGCACAATACGCCGGGCTGGGCGAAGCGATGGAGCGCCGCGCAAGGAAGCTCCAAGACGCAGGACTGCCCGGAAATTTAGTTGGATGCTCGCAATGATTACGTTTCGCGGGGTTCGAGACTCAAGAGTTTCAAGACTCTGGCGATATGAGTAGCCGCGCGCAGAAAGAGTGCCGGCGGCATTGATCGCACTCAATGGAGTCGGATCGAGAGTCGATGGGGGCGTGCCATCGCGGAGCTCACACATGGTCCCCAACTCGAGAGCAATACTACTCGCTGCCGGCGCGATCACCGGTTGGCTGCCGGCCGTGGTCTTCCCCGGACTCGATGCCAGACAGGACGGACGAGCCCAGGCGATCCAGCGCGGAAAAGTGGTTTATGAGCAAAATTGCGCTGGATGTCACGGCAGCGAGGGGCGCGGCGATGGACCCGCTGCGACACATCTTTATCCGAAGCCCCGCGACTTCTCCGCAGGAGTCTTCCGGATCACGTCGACCTCCGGGAGCGGGCTTCCGAGCGAAGCAGACCTCCTCCGGACCATCACGCGCGGCATGCCAGGATCGGCCATGCCCGGCTGGGACCTGCTTTCCGAGGCAGACCGAATCGATCTTGCAGCCTTCGTACAATCCATCACCGGCTTCTATGATCTTGAGGAGAAGAAGTTCTTTTCCTTCTACGAGCAGGCCGGGGAGCTCAAGCCACTCGACGTTTCGCCGGAGCCGCCGTCAACCCCGGAGTCCATCGCGCGAGGAAAACTAGTATTCCGAAAAGCGGAGTGTTGGAAATGCCACGGGGACGAGGGCCGAGGCGACGGACCGTCGGCACCGACGCTCAGGGACCATGCGGGCTATCCGATTCCTGCGCGAGATTACACGTCGGGCGTTTTCAAGGGTGGTAGCGAGCCGACGGAGCTGTTCAAGCGTGTCACGCTCGGGATGCCGGGAACGCCAATGCCCTCCCATGAGCAGATGTTGACGCCAGCGGAGCGCTGGGACGTCGTGCATTTTGTGCTTTCCATGGCACGCCCCGGCGCACAGCAGATGGCGGAGCAGCGTCGGCGGAGTATTACAGCTCGGCGGGTGAAGCCAGCGCAGGAATGGAACGACCCAAGCTCCGAGCTGTGGAACTCCCTGGATCCCACTTATGTTGCACTCATGCCGCTCTGGTGGCGCTCCAAGAGAGTCGAGGGGCTGCTGATTCGTGCCGCCGTCGATGGAGAGCGCGTCTACGTCAACCTTCAGTGGGAAGATCCGACGGAGAACTCGACCGCGGTGCGCCCTCAAGATTTCCGAGATGCCGTCGCAGTTCAATGGGCGCGAAACTCAACAGCTCCTTTTATAGCCATGGGAGCAGGTGTCGAGGACGTCAATATTTGGATGTGGAAAGCGGACAAGGAGGTCGAGGGGCGTGAGCGGCCCGATGTGCACACGGTCTATCCGAATATGGACATCATGGCCTACCCCGAGGTGGAAGGCTGGCGTCCAGGTGAGGACGAAAATGTGAAGCGCGCACTCGCGGAAATGGGTCCTCGCGGAGCTTCGGGGTGGCAGGCGGGGAATCCCGTCTCCGAGCCGCGGCCGCAGAGCTCCGCCGAGAATCTCGCCGCGCGCGGGTTCTCTACTCTTCGAGCGCTGCCGACGGTCTCCACAAAAGTTCGTGGTAAAGGAGCGTGGGCCAAGGGCGTGTGGCGCGTCGTTCTCAGTCGCGAGATCGCCGCGGCAGGACCCCAGGAGGCGCCGATTGCACTCGGCACACATATCCCGTTCGCGTTCGCCGTCTGGGACGGTTCAGCAGCAGACCGCAACGGCCAGAAATCGATCACTATTTGGCACGACCTCGAGATTCCTCGCTGAGGACCCGATTCCATGAACTCGAGAAGCAACCTCTCCGACATCGATCGTCGCCAGTTCCTCGTCTCGGCGAGCGCTGCCGGCTTTGCGGCGTGGATCTCCCACGACTTCCTCTCCCTCAGCTCGTTTGCGCCACAGGACGAGATCGCGAATCCGCTTGCGACCTACCCCGCGCGGGACTGGGAGAAGGTCTACCGAGATCAGTATCACTTCGATTCGACGTTCAGTTGGGTCTGCTCACCGAACGACACGCACGCGTGCCGCGTCAAGGCCTATGTGCGCAACGGCGTTATCACTCGTCTCGGCAACGACTATAATTCTCAGGACTATTGCGATCTATACGGTAATCACGCGACGGCGAACTGGAACCCAAGGCAGTGCGCGAAAGGATATACTTTCCACCGGCGCGTGTACGGACCGTACCGCCTCAAATATCCGATGGTTCGGAAGGGGTGGCGTGAATGGGCCGACGCCGGCTTTCCCTATCTCACGGCGGAGAATCGAAAGCGCTACCGATTCGACTCCCGCGGCACCGATCAGTTCATGCGGCTGACCTGGGACGAAGCAAACGACTACATCGCCAAAGGATATGTGGCGATTGCCGCGGCATACTCCGGAGACGAAGGCGCTAAGCGCCTGCTGTCCGAGGGCTATCCCAAGGAAATGGTCTCCGCTATGGAGGGTGCGGGGACGCGAACACTCAAGTTTCGAGGCGGGATGGGACTCCTCGGTGTATTCGGGAAGTACGGTGCCTATCGTCTTTCCAATACGATGGCTCTGCTGGACGAGTCGATTCGTAAGGTCCCGCACAGTCAGGCGAAGGGAGGTAGAAACTGGTCAAACTACACTTGGCACGGCGATCAGGCGCCGGGGCACCCGTGGGTGCACGGACTGCAGACGAGCGACTGCGACTTCAATGATCTGCGGTTCTCGCGGCTGATTGTGATGGACGGAAAGAACCTCGTCGAAAACAAGATGGCCGACTCCCACTGGTTCATCGAGTGCATGGAGCGCGGGGCAAAGGTGGTGGTCATCGCCCCTGAATATGGAGCTCCCTCGACGAAAGCCGATTATTGGATGCCGATTCGCCCAGCCACCGACGCGGCTCTTTTCCTCGGAGTTACCAAGATAATGATCGAACGAGGATGGTTCGACGAAGGATTCGTGAAGTCGTTCACCGACTTCCCGCTTCTGCTGCGGACCGACACGCTCACGCTCCTGTCCGCGAAGGACGTTTTCAAGGGGCATGTGCCGAGACTCAAAAAAGACGGAGTGAGCTTCAAGAAGCAGAATCTCACAGACAAGCAATACGAGAAGCTCGGAGATTTCGTGATCTTCGATCGCAAGCGCGGCGAGCCGGTCGCGTTGAGCCGCGATGAAGTGGGTGCTCAAATGGCTGCGGCCGGGCTCGATCCGGTCTTGGAAGCCCAATGTGAGGTTACGCTGTTGGACGGCACAAAAGTCCAGTGCCTCACCGTCTGGAGTGCCTATCGGACCCACCTCGCGGACTACGATCTCGACTCCGTTCACGAGATCACAGGAACTCCGAAGAACCTCATTGAGCAGCTCGCGCAGGATCTGGGCACGATCCGCCCCGCAGCGATTCACCAAGGCGAGGGAATCAATCATTGGTTCCACGCCACGGAGATGAACCGCGCGGCCTACCTGCCGCTGCTGCTGACCGGAAATATTGGGAAGCCGGGGACTGGATGCCACACATGGGCGGGCAACTACAAGGCGGCGCTGTTCCAGGGGTCGCCATGGACCGGCCCGGGATTCAAAGGCTGGGTTGCAGAGGACCCGTTTGAGCCGAATCTTGACCCGACCGCTCACGGCAAGGACATCCATGCGCATGCCTACACGAAGGACGAAGAGCCGGCCTATTGGAATCACGGAGATCGGCCCCTCATCGTCGACACTCCGAAAGCAGGGAGAAAGGTGTTCACCGGCGCGAGTCATATGCCGACGCCGACGAAGTCAATTTACTGCTGCAACGTGAATCTCTTTAATAACGCCAAGCATGCGTATGAGATGTTCAAGAATGTGAATCCGAAGATCGACATGATCATCACAGCCGACATCAATATGACGGCTACGGTGGAGTATGCCGACTTCGCGCTGCCGGCCAACACATGGGTTGAGTTTGAAGGGCTCGAAGTGACGGCCTCGTGCAGCAATCCGTTCTTACAGATTTGGAAGGGGGGCATCAAGCCGCTCTTCGATACGCGCGACGACCTCATGATTCTGGCGGGGATCGCCAAGCGCCTGAGTGAGGTGACTAGCGATCGGCGTATCGCTGATTACTGGAAGTTTGCCCTTGAGGGAAAGCGAGAAGTGTACATCCAGAGGCTCCTGGATACCTGCACCACGACGGCGGGTTACAAGCTCGAGGACATCATGGCTGGGAAGTACGGGCCGCCGGGCGGAGCCCTGATGCTGTTCCGTACTTATCCGCGCATCCCCTTCTGGGAGCAGGTGCACGAGGACCAGCCATTCTTCACGTCCCATGGCAGGCTTCAGGCCTACTCTGATGTGCCCGAGGCGATCGAGTATGGGGAGAACTTCATTGTTCATCGCGAAGGTCCCGAGGCAACGCCCTATTTGCCGAACGTGATCGTCAGCAGCAACCCGCTGGTTCGGCCCGTTGATTACGGAGTGGTACCGAACGCGAGGAGTGCCGACGAGCGGACCGTCTTCAATGTCAAGATGCCCTGGCGCGAGGTCAAAGCGACAGATAATGCACTATGGAAAAAAGGTTACCGATTTTGGTGCCTCACGCCGAAGACACGCCATCGCGTGCACTCCCAATGGAGCGACGTGGACTGGCACGCTCTCTATGACTCCAATTTCGGTGATCCCTACCGAATTGATCGCCGAACGCCCGGCGTCAGCGAGCACCAGCTCCACATGAATCCGCAGGCGGCGCGCGACCAGGGGATCGAGGACGGCGACTACGTCTACGTCGATGCCAACCCAGTGGATCGGCCCTATGTTGGCGCGACTCCCGATGATCCGTTCTATAAGGTCGCAAGATGTATGATCCGCGTGATCTACAACCCGGCCTATCCTTACAACATCGTCATGATGAAGCATGCTCCATATATCGCCACGGAGCGCAGCGTCAAAGCGCATGAATCACGCTCCGACGGCCTTGCCAAGTCGGAGGGAACGGGATATCAGGCGAATCTCCGCTACGGATCTCAGCAGAGCGTCACGCGGAACTGGCACATGCCGATGCACCAGACTGACACGCTGTTCCACAAGACTAAGGCAGGGGTGGGATTCCTCTTCGGCGGAGAGGCAGACAACCATGCCGTGAACACGGTTCCGAAAGAGACCCTGGTGAGGATCACAAAAGCAGAAGATGGCGGGCTGGGTGGGAAGGGCATTTGGCAAGTCGCAAGGACAGGCAAGACTCCCACAAAAGAGGGCGATGCTTTCCGTCGTTACCTCCAAGGCGGCTTTGTGCGCCGCAAGGACGCCTAGCCATGCCGAAGGATGAATGGGACCCGGAGGATCCTCACGAGCTCATGAGCGTTGCGCTGCCGGCGCCAGACGCAGCTGCGCAGGAGGCGCTCGGCCGTGCACTCATCGAGGAGCTTGTGCGCCTCGCCTACGACGAGCAGGAGGTTCTCCGAATCTTCAGCAGCTCTTTCTACGCGGGCGCCCACGCTGTCCTCGCGGCCCGCGGCGAGGACTGGGTGCGCGACCGAATTCGCGAATCGATGGCCCTTTATCGTCCCATGGCGCTGCGAGGCGCGGATGGTCGCACATGAGTCAGGTTCATAATTGGCAGCTCGGCAGACCCATGGAGTACCCGTATGAGGCCGCCTATCCGAGCAAGCAGTTCGCCTTCGTGTTCAATATCAATCGCTGCCTCGGCTGCCAGACTTGCACCATGGCATGCAAGTCCACATGGACCTTCGGCAAGGGGCAGGAATCGATGTGGTGGGCGAACGTCGAAACGAAGCCCTATGGGGGCTACCCGCGGCATTGGGACTCCAAGATTCTTGAGCTGCTCGAGGAAGCCGATCCCGGAGGAATGCAGTGGCGCGGCGATGCGGAGGCGAAGAAGCCCTACGGCACATACGACGGAAAGACGATCTTTGAGGCTGCGAAGTCACGTATCGGCGATCACCAGCAGGTGGCGCTCGGCTACCTCCCCAACGACGACGAGTGGGTGACCCCCAATCTGTATGAGGACGTTCCGGTTGGCCCCGCGGGCCGGCCCGACGCGCTCCACTCTCAGGGTACGACACTGCCTGCTCATGCGACTTGGTTCTACTACCTGGCACGCATTTGCAATCATTGCAGCTATCCGGCGTGTCTCGCAGCTTGTCCGCGGAAGGCGATCTATAAGCGCCCCGAGGACGGGATTGTGCTCATCGATCAGGAGCGATGCCGCGGCTATCGCAAATGTGTCGAGGCGTGCCCCTACAAGAAATCTATGTATCGGGGCTCGACGAGAGTCTCGGAGAAGTGCATCGCGTGCTATCCGCGCATTGAAGGAAAGGATCCGCGCGCGGAGGGGCGCCCGATGGAGACGCGCTGCATGTCGGCATGCATCGGTCAGATTCGTCTTCAGGGATTAGTCCCGATCGGACCCGATGGCGAATGGACCGAGGATCGCAAGAATCCCATCTATTATCTCGTGAAGGTGGCAAAAGTGGCGTTGCCGCTGTATCCGCAGCTCGGAACTCAGCCCAATGGCTATTACATTCCACCGCGTTGGGTGCCTCGACAGTACCTCGAGCAGATGTTTGGTCCCGGAGTCGGACACGCGATCGACGCCTACACGCGCCCCGACCGTGAGCTCCTTGCCGTGCTCCAGCTCTTCCGGCGCTCGAATCTGATTGTGTTCCGATATGAGATCGAGCCCGGTCCCAAAGTCTGGGAGACTCAGACGGCGCAGGGCAAGTTCGAACTGTACGACGATACAGTGATTGCCTTTGGACATGATGGGAAAGAGCTATTTCGTACAAAAGTCGAGGAGCCAGTCTACGTCCGTCCTGAGAAGCACTTGAATTCCATCTAGAGAGTTCTCATGTCTATCGATAGCTGGAATGCTGAGCTGGCGCTCGATCGGGCTGCGCTCTGGCGCCTTGCGGCGGCGCTTCTCCGATACCCCAACCGGCACGGGCTTGCGGAGCTTCGTTCCGAGCCGATGTGGGCGCGCGCCCTCGACGCCGCGCAGAGATTCGAAGGAGCGAGCCTCCGCGAGGCGATCCTGACCGCGCATGAGACGCTCAACGCTTCCACCGATGACGCCCTTGAGTACTCGCACGGCTGTTGCTTCGGCCACACGGTGCGTGGGCCGGTGCCGGCCTATGAGTCGGAATGGGGGAAGGCGGATGGGTTACTTCAGCCCCATCGCATTGCTGATCTCTCCGCCTTCTACCGCGCCCACGGCCTCGTGTTGTCACCTGGGGCCGAACGTGCGGACCACGTGTCGGTTCAAGCGGAGTTCTTACATTTTTTGGCTTGCAAGGCAGCTCGAGCAACGCTCGGTGGCGACGGTCCGCTCGTCGAAGCGTGCGAGGAGTCGACGTGTAAGCTTCTCTCGGACCACCTTGCGCAGTTTGCGCCCGCATTCACTCGTCGCCTCGCGAGCATCGGCGATTCGGGGATCTACCGGCATGCCGGCCAGGTGCTTCGAGCACTCATTGAAATCGAGTGCAGATCTCGCGACATCGCAACGGGAGACGACGCGCTCCCACTCCGAACGGTGAGCTTTGCAGAGGATGCGGCATGCGTCTCCTGCGCGCTGCGCCCCAGTGCCGCGGAGGCCAACGGCGAAGACCATGGCGAAAATTGAGTTCGATGCCGGCTTTGTCGAGGCTGTCGTCTTCTCGGAAATGTGGCGTCGCAGTGGCCGCGGCGAGAGCCGCCTCGTTCGGAGTTTTCACCGGGAGCTCGATGCTGCATATGGCGAGCCGCCTGGCGAAGCTCGCGATCGCCAGTCGCGGGCCGTGCACGCTGCTTGGTTCTCGCGACTGAGACTTGACCGTCCCGTCGTCGAGGCGGCCTCCCAGCTCGGACTTCAGTCAAGCCGGCTTGAGCGTATTTTTGTGCATGGCGTCCTGTCGGCCCACGAGGAAGGAGCCGACTTGATGGGAATGCGCCCTTCGGCGGGTTCGGCTGAGATCCTTTCTGTAGTTACTCGGATACGATCTCAAAGATACGCCGAATTCGACTGCCTCGAAGGATTCCTGCTCCATGAGTTCCAGCTCGTGTCCGACCTGCTGAGTGCGGGTTTCTCGGGAGCACGGGAGTGCAGCTTTCCCTCGGGGCCGGCGCGGGAGCGCTATCGTCTCTTATGGGAGACCCATGCCGACGGGCGGCTCGCTCGCCGGGGCCTCCGCGGCCTGCGGCCAAAAGATGAATGGTTCTCACTCTTCGGTAAGGGATTCGGTTTCCTCGGATCTGGCTACTTCGAGCGAGCGTTCGAGTGGCTTTGGAACTCGGCGGCTTTGTCGCATCTTCAGCTCTATGGGGCGGCATGCGATCCCCGCGCGAGTCTCGCCGAGGAGCACGGCTCGCGGGCTCCCGGAACGCCATGCCCGCTTTGCCGGTTTCCAACACATGTTTGGGCGAGCGCCGATGTGTGGTCCGGTCGACCCGACATTCGCGACCTTATCCAGTCTCGCTTTGCCAAGTGGTCTCCCGGCGACGGCGCGTGCGGCGAATGCTACGAACGCTTCGTAGCTGTCGCGGACTCAGCCGCGCCGACGTGAGCTGCAGCTACACAAACGCCGTCTTGCCCGGGACGGCGACCTCGATGAGCGGGGCCTTTCCCATCTCGTACTTGGCCGGCGAGAGGTCGAGCTTTGAGGCGAGGACCTGTTCCCAACTAAGCGCGCGCCCGGTGTAGGCCGACATGCGGCCGAGGATCGCCGTCAGCGTCGATTCGGCGACAGCGCGCGTTTCATTGACCGGACGTCCGGAGCGAATCGCCTCCACGAGGTCGATATGCTCTTGCACATAAGGATTGTGCCCCTCGGGGTCCTCCATCGACCACTTTACAGATCCGGTGATCTCTGCGCGCCCGTGCGTCGTCTGGAGCTTTCCCTTGGTGCCGTAGATCGTTTCGTCCACGGCACCGTCGCAGCCGGCAGTCTGGTGGCAATAGGAGGCGAGCATCACGCCGTTCCCGTAATCGTACTGAACGGCGAAATGATCGAAGACATTTCCGTAGTGCGCATGCGTACGGACCTGCCGCCCGCCCATGCCGACGGCGCGGACCGGAGCGCGTCCGACGACCCAGTTCACCACGTCGAGATTGTGAACATGCTGCTCGACGATGTGGTCACCTGAGAGCCACGTGAAATAAAGCCAATTGCGGAGCTGCCACTCCATTTCACTCCACTCCGGCTGCGGCGGCTTGACCCAGAGTTCACCCATGTTCCAACGGCAGCGCGCGGCGATCACCTCACCGATCGCGCCGTCTCGCACGCGGGCGATCGCCTCCCGATAGCATGCCTGGTGGCGGCGCTGCGTGCCCGCCACGACGCAGAGCTTTCGCTGCTCCGCCACCTCACCGGCCGCCAGCACGCGGCGAATTCCCACAGGATCGACGCCGACAGGCTTCTCTACAAATACGTGTTTTCCTGCGGCGATCGCAGCTTCGAAGTGCATCGGGCGGAAATGTGGGGATGTCGCCAGAACGACGACGTCGACGTCCGTCGCGAGCAGCTTCTGATACGCATCGAAACCGGAGTAGCATCGGTCGTCGGAGACCTTCGCCCGCCCGCCATGCTTCTCCAGCTCGGCCCTGCAGCTCGCGAGCCGATCGGAGAAGACGTCCGCGAGCGCCGTCACAACCACGTCGGGCGACGCATTCAAGGCGTCGACGGCTGCGCCCGTGCCCCGCCCTCCGCAGCCGATGATGCCATAGCGCAGTGGGCCCACATTTCCGGCCCACGCTGCGCGCGCGACGCTTTCCGCGGATGCCGCGGCAATCGCTGCGCCCGTGGCGGAACTCATAAATGCTCGCCGAGTCATTTCCTGGGACGTCATGGTCGTGCCCCCGATCAAGTGAGCTTGACGCGGCCGGGAACCGCGACGGGCGGAGTGGGAAGCGGGCCGAATTCATACTTCGCGGGGCGCAGATCCTCCTTGGAACTGAGGGCCTGCTCCCAGGTCACCGCCTGCCCCGTGTAGGCCGACATGCGGCCCATGATGGCCATCATGCAGCTATTCGCCATCCAGACGCCGTCGTTATGGCCGTCGCGCGCGCGGATCGAACGGAACAGGAAATCGTGCTCGTTTTGATACATGTCGTGGCGCTCGCCGTCCCATTTCCAGTACGCCTTTCCCGAATGATCGCGGAAGACCTCGTCGGGGCCCCAAGAGTTGATCGCGGCGGAGCCTTTCGTGCCCAGGATGTAATCAGTGTTGTCGGAGTAGCAGCCTTCGGTCTGCCGGCACATGTGCGTGGCGCGCGCACCATTCTTGAATTCGTACACGACGCCGAAGTGGTCGAAGACATGCCCGTAGGCGGGATCGGTGCGCACTTGGCGTCCGCCTATCGCGATGGCCCGCGTCGGCACGGCGTTCTGCATGGCCCACGAGATCTTGTCGATGCTGTGGACCGCCTGCTCGACGATGTGATCGCCCGAGAGCCAAGTGTAGTAATACCAATTCCGGAGCTGGTACTCCATGTCGCTCCACTCAGGCTTCCGCGGCTTGAGGCCGAGGTTCCCCGTTAAGTAATACGTATTCATGTTGACCACCTGACCGATGGCGCCGTCGTGGATGCGCGCATAGGTCTCCTTGTCGGCGTCGGCGTAGCGCCAGCAGAATCCGCAGACGAGGGAAAGCCCCTTTTGCCGCGCCATCTCGGCGCTCGCGAGCACGCTGCGAATTCCCGTCGCGTCCACCGCCACGGGCTTCTCGCAGAAAATGTGCTTTCCTGCTTCAACGGCGGCGCGCAGGTGGTCGGGCCTAAAATGGGGCGTCGCGGCAAGCAGCACGACGTCGCACTGCTCGATCACTTTTTTGTATGCATCAAATCCAGAGAATCGCATCTCCGGCGCCACCTGCACGCGCCCCTTGATCTCTTCGTCCTCGGAGAGGTGCTTCAGAGAACTCTCCACGCGATCCATGAACACATCGCCCGCCGCCACGAGCACCGTGGCCGGATCGGCATGGAGCGCTTGGGATGCCGCGCCAGTGCCGCGTCCGCCACAGCCGATGAGACCCACCCGAATGCGCTCTTCGCCGCGCGCATGGGCGCCGGCGGGAGCGCTCATCGGAGCCGCGGGCGGGGCCGCGCATCCGACGAGGGCCGAGGATGCGGCGGCGGCAGCGGAGCCGGCGACGAATTGGCGGCGGGAGACGGCACGGCGGCGAAGGCGGGAGAGTCGCGACATCGGGTCTGGAGGGTTTTGTGAGGAGGTGCTGCGAATCGAGTTCTTACTTTGTGGGATCGGGCGTGCAAACGATGCGCACGCCTACGAAATCACAATCCGTAAGCCACCAGGTGCTTCTCGGAATATTGGGATCGCTCGCGTTCCAGGCGGAGGTCTGGTAGGCGCGCATCTTTGCGGGGAGCTTGTCCAACGAATCTCGCCATGAGCCGCCGAGCGCCACCGGCTTGCCGGTGAGATCTGTACAGAAATCGGCGACGTTGCCCAGCAGGTCGTGAACTCCGTGCGTGTTGGCGGGCTTCGTCCCCACTGCTTCGGGCTTTCCCTGGCAATTATCCTTGTACCAGGCGCGACCGAGCAGCGCCTCCTTCGTCCCGAGATCGCCGCCGTAGACGGCGCGCTCTGCAGGATCGAGCGCCGCCACCCATTGCGCTTCTGTGGGAACGCCCAGCTTACGGCCCGACTTCACGCTCAGCCACTCGCAGAATTTCTGTGCACTGTGGAAGGAGAAGCTGATGGCGGCGTATCCTGCATGCCCGAATCCCCGATCGGGAGGCAGGTACGGGCGCGACGGGCGGCTCACGCCGTCGGGGCCCGCGGCGGCCGACGAATCCTCGAGTTCCATACGATACACAAATACATCGAACACTTCCCACGGGACTTCCGTCTTCGAGATCCAGAACGGCCCAACCTCCAGCTTCTTTTTTTGTTCCGGCGCGGTCGGATCCGCCACTTCCACTTCTTGGCCTGGGATCGGCACCATCGTTACTTTTACTGCGGCGCTCGGCACGGCGATCTCGAAGGGGGCGAGCGAGCCGCCCGCGGGAAAAACGCCGCCCTCGGCGCGCGCCGGGCCTCCCTGGGGCGCGCTTTGGGCAGGAGGCTTGTCCTGGGCGGCGACCCAGGCTCCGGCGAGGAGCGCGCTGGCCGAGAGCGAAAGGGCGCAAACGAATCGAGGCATCCGCCGATTCTGGCCCCGCGAGTGCGCCGCCGCCAAGGAGAGATCTCGGCTGCGCCGGCTCGCGGCGCGCGCAGCGGCGGCGCAGGATGCGCGCCATGGATTTCCGCGTGCGAACCCTCTGGGCGGCGCTGCTGATCGGCGGGTGCGCCGCGCGGCCACCGGCTGACAAGGGACTCGCTCGATTCGAGTTCGTGCGCCTCGCCATGGGCGTCGAAGCCCATGTTGTGTTGTATGCGTCCGGGAGGACGCAGGCCGAAGGCGCCGCCCAGGCGGCCTACGCGCGCATCGAAGAGATCGAGCAGGCGCTGAGCGATTATCGCGTCGCCGGAGAACCCGCCCGCGTAGCGGCCATGGCCGGCCTCGGCTGGGTTTCTGTGAGTTCCGATTTCTTGTATGCGGCAGACGCGGCGAAGGCGGTGGCGGCCGCATCGAACGGCGCGTTCGACCCCACGATCGCGCCGTGCGTTCAATTATGGCGCCGGGCTCGGCGGCTCGGTGCCCTTCCGAGCAGCGAGGAGCTGGCTCGAGCGCGGGCGCTCGTCGGCTGGGAGAAGCTACAGATCGATCGAGATGCGGGCGCGGTGTCGCTCCGGCTGCCGGGGATGGCGCTCGACTTCGGCGGGATCGGCAAGGGGTTGGGGGCGCACGCCGCCCTGCTGCGCCTGCGGGAGATCGGCTTGCCTCACGCCATGGTGGCGCTCGCAGGCGACATCGCCTGTGGTGATGCTCCCCCCGGCGAGCCGGGCTGGCGGATTCTGCTCGGCGACGGATCGCCGGAGCCGGGACGCGTATTACAGATAGAAAATTGCACGATTTCGACATCAGGCGATGGCGAACAAAATGTGATCTTGGAGGGAGTCGCCTATGCGCATCTGATCGATCCGCGCACGGGGCTCGGCCATCGCGCGCCGTGCACGGCGACGGTTGTGGCCGAGCAGGGGGCGCTCGCCGACGCGTGGGCGTCGGCGCTATCGGTCGGTGGGCCGGGGCTGCTGCCGGCGATGCCCACCGTACGCGAGGCGGTGGTCCGAACGCCGGACGGTCAGCTTTACCGCCGTTGACGGCGCGCTCAGGAACACCGCCCCGCCCATCGGGGGCCGCTCCCCGCACTCTGCGAAGGGCCTTCCATGGCTCGCCGGTTGCATATCGCTGGAGTGAACTGGATCCCATTCCACGAACTGCAATGCCATCTCTATGACTCAATAAACACGCCCTCGATCGGGTCGTGCGCGTCGTTCTCGTTCTCGGTCTTCTGTCGCTCGTATTTGTTGGCTCGAAGACGCTCTGGGGCCTCGTCGGCCTCGTGCCGCTCGTGGCGGGGCTGCTCGTCAGCTGCCCGCTCTCTACGGCATTCAGCTTTTCCAGGTGCCCCTTGGGCCAAAAGAAGGAACCACCGTCGTTCCGGCGGAGTCCGAGCTGCAGTCACTGACGATTGCATCGGCCAGGGGCAGGTTCCTTCCTGCGCCGCATGGTAGGCGCGCTGGCATTCCGAGATCTCCCATCCATTCTGGGGCCAGCTCGTGTTCCAGTCTCTGTAGCTTTTGGGGATCGGCTGCCCCTGGAGCCGCGTCATCGTGCTGCCGTGGGAGGCTTCGCCAGCGGAGGAGGGTTTGGAAACTCCCGTGCGAAAACCCGGTGCGGCGCCTTTCGCAGAAGTGGAGGCGTTGCTCTACGCAATGCCGTCGGCGAACCGGGTAGACAGGTCTCCTGCACGCTTCGGGCGGCGTCGATGGACGCGAGATTGATCAGATAACAAAAACCAGGAGGATTCGCTCCGTGCAGTTCTTGAAGATAGCTTTCAGCGGCGTCGAGGCACCACCGGCGCGCCTTCGTCACATAAAGGCTGAACCGGTCCATGGCGGCGAAGCGGCAGCTCAGCTGCGTTTTTGTGCGATCACCGCCCCAAGTGGGATCGGCGTCGGAGAGGTGGGCGCGGTAGGCGTTACCCCTTCGGCGGGAACTTGCCGAAGGGGTCGCTGCTCAACACCGACGCTGTATCCACGCAGCGGATCTGAGCAATGACTGCCGAAGTGGTGCCGAAGCAGGCGGTGCAGCAGATCGTTGAAAAGCTCACTCCGGCGCTTCTTGTTCACCCCTTCGCGATCTCCTCGCCGAGCCGCGTTCAACGCAACTCTTAGCTACCCTCACGCTTCTTTCCTCGATCGCGAGAAAAGTGAATTTCGAATCGCTCGAAAGCAGCTTTTTCAACAGCCTGCCAGGTGCTTGCACCGATGCTGCACACTGCGAGCGCCGCCGTCTGGTCGCCCGCCCTGCGGATCGGTCTGCTGCTTCCCGTGCGAAGGGTGCGGGGCGTCGAATCCAACTTTTGGCTCCCGCGGGATGGCAGCTTTCTGTGCCAGCGGCCGATACCCGAGTTGATCGGCGCGAAGATGTGTGATGGAAGTCTGCAGGGCGAGGAGAACTTCGGTTGCGAGCGGCGCCATCGTGACCGTGTTCGACGGGGGCGCCGCGGAGTCGAGCTCCTCGCACCGCCCCAGTCAGCGCCGGACGACCGCGATGCGCACCGGATCCCGCGTCAGCGGAGCGCGCCAGAGCCGCTCCGTCGCTTCGATCGTGCGTTTTGTTGCTTCCGCCGCCTCTTCGAGCCACGGCCAAGCGTCGTCGCTCAGCGTCACCATAGCCCGCGGCGCCAAGCGAGCCACCAATCGGCCCATCAGCGCCCGTGCGCGCCGTCGGTCGGCATCGAATTGTGATCCCGAGAAGGTGCGCGGCTGCGCCCGCTGGTAGTAGAAGTCGTGGAGAGCGGGGAACTCCGTCGGATCATTGAGCACGCTGACGATCCACAAATGATCGATGCCAGAGGGAATCGGCGCGCGCCCGGCGTCGGCAGCTACGATCTGTAACTGCGCTGCGGGGGTGCCCTGTGCGCAGAACTCGGCGAGGATCCGGGCCTCTCGCGCCCGGCGCGTCCACGCGACGACGCGCCGGCCGCTGCGCGCCTGCGCCACAAGCAACGGAACCTCAGCAATCCCAACGCCGACGACGAGCGTCGTTCCTCGCGCACCCTCGATCTGTGCTGCCTCGCGAATCCGCTCCATCGCAGCAACCGCCGCTATCCCCGTCTCGAGGACTCGGCGCCGCTCAGCCGCCGTGAATCGGCCGCGCCGATCTTCGAAGTACTCGTGGGACAGGGCATCCCAATCGAGGCGGGCCAGCGGGTCGGTTTGGCGATTCATGGGCGATCTGCCAGCATAGGGGGCGAACCCCATGCCATCGACGACGCCGGAACGTGCGCGCTTTCGATTCGAGATCGACCCCGACATTTCGCGGGCGCAGGGGCCGCCGCCGGCGCTCTATGGCGACGCCGCCTGGTTTGAGGAGCAGCGTCGCTCGATTTTCGAATCGGCTTGGCTCGGCCTCGGCGAGGCGGCGAGCCTCGGGGCCGTCGGCGCCGTGCGCCCGCAGATGCTGCTCGAGGGCGTGCTCGACGAGCCGGTGCTGCTCGCGCGCGGCGCCGACGGGCGGCTGCGGTGCCTTTCCAATGTATGCACTCATCGCGGCAAGCTCGTCGTCGAAGCGCCGGGCTGTCTTGAGCAATTGTATTGTCGCTATCATGGGCGCCGCTTCGCGCTTGACGGACGCTGCCGCGCGATGCCGGAGTTCCAGGGCGTCGCCGGATTCCCCTCCACGGCGGACGACCTTACGACACTCCCCTCGGGCACGTTCGGCCCGCTCGCCTTCGCCTCGCTGGCTCCGCGAGAGCCCTTTGCCGACTGGATCGCTCCCGTGCTTGATCGCGTCGGATTCTTGCCTTTACAGGAGTTCCGGCTCGACCCGGCCTCGCAGCGAGATTACATCTTCGACGCGGCATGGGCCCTCTATTGTGACAACTATCTCGAGGGCTTCCACATTCCGTTCATTCACGCCGCTTTGATCGAGAAGCTCGATTTCGGAAACTACAGAACCGAGACCTTCGGCACTTCGTCGCTTCAGGTCGGCATCGCCGCCGACGGCGAGCCCGTGTTCGAGCTCCCGCGAGCCCACTGTGACTTCGGACAGCGCGTCGGGGCGTACTACTTCTGGCTCTACCCGTCGACGATGCTGAACTTCTACCCGTGGGGGCTCTCCGTCAACGACGTGAAGCCGCTCGGCCCGGCGCGGACGAAAGTGAGCTTTGCGAGCTATGTGTGGAAGCCGGAGCTGCGGGAGCAGGGGGCCGGCTCCGGGCTGCACCGCGTCGAGATGGAAGATGAGAACGCTGTCTGCTCCGTACAGATCGGAGTCCGGTCGCGGTTCGCGCGGCGCGCGCGCTACTCGACGACGCAGGAGATCGGAGTGCACCATTTCCATCGCCTGCTGGCCGAGGCGATGGGGCGCTGAGGAGCTGTCAGCGAGGGAGGCGCTCCCAGAGCGCGCCATCCCGCGCGTTGCGGTAGGAGCCGAGGTCGGCCGTCGACTTCGCCGTGGTTCGCGGAAGAGCGGCGTCGTAGCCGGGGCTTTTCCCAGCTCCGGAGTAATGTTGCGCGGAGCTGATATTGTCGGAAGCATACACTTCGCCATTCTCATCGACGAAGAAGACGCGGCGGCCCGACGTGCCGAAATCCACAGGCCACGCGTACGCAACAAAACGCTTCTCCGCGCCCGAGATCGAGACCTCCTCCTTGGAGGGCGGGCCGGCGGTCATGCTGCCGTTCTCCGCAGGAAGGTCGATTCGAAAGAGATACCCGGATCGCATCGACGTGCCGGCCGTCATGGGCTTGGCGTCGGGCTCCAGCAGCGGCGGCTCCAGCGCCATGCTCTGGCCGCGCAGCATGTGCGCTCCAGTCAGCTCGCCGAAGAATCCAAATTCTCCGACGCCGTCGCCGTCCGCATCGATGACGCGGTTTTCTCGGAATCGTAACTGTGACTTCGCGATCGCGCGGAGACGGGCGATCGCCGCCTGCTCGTTCGATTCGATCCGCACGCTGAGGAGGCTCGGGAGCGCCACCGATGCCGAGATGGCGGCACCGATGAGCGTGCCGCCCGTGAGGGCGGGGAAGTCGGGCGACTCAGCGCGAAACGAGAACCCGGATTCGTGACAGATTCCGATGACGACTGTGTCGGATGCGGCAGATCCGGTGCCGAGTCCCTGAAGGAGCTCGCTCCCGGCGGCCGCGCTTTTTTGTGGCTGTGGCATCGACCCAAGGAGCTGCCGGATTTGTGCAGCTGTGTCGCTGACGCTCGCGAAGATCGCGCCGTCGGCCGCGCTGGAGGCGGCGCGCTCGAGGCGCGCCGGGAACCCTGACGCCGTGTCGCGCGGAGCGCCCATGAGCCGTTTCATGCCGTCGATCGAGGTCGTGAAGAGGAGTGCATGATCGCTGAACGCAAAGCAAGGCTCGAAGCCTGGCATGCGTGCCGCGGCACCGGACTCGGGCACGAGTGTATACACATCGCCGACGCCCTGGATCCGCTGGGTCCGCTTCGAGCCTGAGATTCCGGCGATCTTCAGAATTCCATCGAGCGCTACCTTCAGCCGCTCCGGTTTGTGTACTTCGACGGCGATGGCGACGTCGTAGGGCAGCGACTGCGCCGGACGCTTCCCCGTACGCACCCGAGTTGAAACCACAATTTGCGGGCCGAGCTGCTCCATGAGGTCGGCGCGCAGGTCGAGGGCGTACCGCTCCCGCAGCGAGTGCAGTGTGGTCTGGAGCTCGTTCTGCTCTTTCGAAGGCAGGAGCGCCGCCACTTCGGAGTAGAGGCGGCCGAGCGGGAGCGACGCGATCGAGCCGGAGTCGGCGTCCGAGAAAGCCCACCGCGCCCAGGCAGGATCGATCGGCTGAGGAGAAAGCACTCGCTGGAGGACCGTCTCTCCTTCGGTATGAACTCCGAACTCTTCCGAGAAGCGGCCGTTGCGCCCGCCGACGAGCAAGGAGACGCCATGCACGCTGCGCAGCCCGGTCGCTTGGAGCACCGACTCCGCGGCGCCCTTCGGAATCGGCAGCGTCTGCGCGAGAGTGGCAAAGTCGGCGAGAATCTCGAGCCCCGGCTCGTCGCCGTTCGCGAGCGCCTTCGGCGCCTCGTGACAAATAGGTTTTGTAAGGAAGCTGCTTGTTGCGTGCGCGGCTTTCCATGGCTCAAGCGGCTGCGCAATGGCGGAATCGGACCCGATCAAGATCGCGACGCCGTCGCGCGCCGCCGCGTGGATCTGCAGCGTAGTGCCATCGGCGGGGGCGGTCTTGTCGAGGCGAGCGATGAGTCCTTCCAGGACGCCCGTTCGGCTGCCCATGTCCGCTAGAAGTGCGATCTGCAACCCGCCGCTTTTGAGTGCATTCGATCCGGCGACGTTCGGAAAGCCGCGCACGGCGAGGGCAAACTCGCCCTGGCCGTCGGCCATCGCCGATGCCAGCTCGAACGCCCGCTGGTGGCGCGGCTCTGCCTCGGCGAGGAATCCGAGCATCTCGGACTGCGCCGATTTTGTGAGTTCGCCCGGCAGCAGCGAGGTGATCGCTTTCGTGATGCGCGGGTCGAGGAGCGCGGTGCGCAATTCGCGGAGCTTGGGGCATCGGACGACGAGCCACGCATCGCCCGGCACAAAGCCCAGGATGCGCCCGCGTGAAGCGGGCTCCCGGAGCGATGGGGCGCTGGCCGAAGGTGCGGGCGTCGGCGGAGCGCCCGCTGGGGCCGCTGTCGGCTCCACCAGAGCGGCTTTCGACCGGGCCGCGACGCGCCCGGGCGGCGCGCCGTCCTCGGCAGCGTCGTTGAATTCCTCCTCCCCGCCGGCTTCCTCCAGCCGTTGTGCGAGGGCGTCCAGCGACCTCTCGAGCTCCTGAAATTGGTGGTTCTTGGGGGACGGGCTGAACGGCAGGAAATCGAGCCTCGTGAAGAATGCGACGTAGACAAGCGCCGCCGTCAGACCCGCTCCCGCGACTCCGGCTCCCAGCTGCAAAATCCGCCGTTGCTCCATCGACGCCTCCGCGCGCCACCTCTCCGCGCTCGGTTATCGGCCCGCGGCGGGCGCGACCTTGGCCTCCGCTCGTCAGGGCATGCTCACCGGGGAGGGCACCTCCGCGCGGAGGGGCGGCAGCGCGCCACGGAGTTCCGGCGGATTGAGGCAGGTCCCTTGCCGCAAATGCCCAGCGCAGAGAGAGTTCATCGACCGTCGCAGAAGTCATCCGAGCTGCGTGTGGGACTTGTTTGCGAGCTCCTCGTCGGACCGCCTCGCCGTAACTCCTTGCTACGTCTACGGCGATCCTTCCCGATCGCGCGAAAAATCCTCGCGCTCGCTCTGCGAAGCACTTTTGCCACAGGCGGTTAAGCCGCGCCTGCCTCTTCCAGCCGCTCTGCGCAAGCGCCCACCCATGCCTCAACCTTCTCGGCTCATCGCCATCGCGGTCGCTTCTGCGCTGGCGCTTTGCGGCCGGACGCTCGCCCAGGACTCCGTTCAGGGGAAATGGAGCCAGCCCTACCCGCAGATCCCGTTTCTAGGACACACGCCGGCGCATTTGGTCGCGCCGTTCCGCGACGGAGGTTTGACCGGCATCCTCGTTCACACCGAGATCGGCCACGCCTGCCTGATTCCGCCGGGGCCGCCCGGAGGTCCGGCGGGCCCCTTCGCGGGAAAAGTGCTCGTGTGGGATCGTCAGGAATTTGTGTCTTTCTTCGGGCCGTCGGGATATGTGGAGTACCCGGTGACCCGAAAAGTGTGGGTCGTGGATCCCATGGTCTCGCCGCCGTCGGTGACCGAGATCGCGGTGCCTGACGGTCACGTCCCGACGTCGATCTTCTGTTATGGCGTGACATGGACGCCGAGCGGGAAGCTCGTGGTCGCCGGGGCCGACCTCACGGCGAGTTCCAACAGTAGCTTTCTGTTTGATCCGCTCACGGCCCAGTTCCACATCGGGCCGTCGTCCCATCGGGCGCGCTTCTATCCAACGCTCACAGTTCTGCCATCGGGAGTGATCTCGATGGTGGGTGGACGGGACGAGACTCAGACGCCGGCGTTAAAGTTCGGCGAGTGGGAGCTCCTGAAGGTGCGCGGTACGCTGCTGTCGACGGTGGGGATCTTCGTGCCGCCTCTCGCCGACCAGAGCTGGACGCCGCTCGGGACACATGTTACATATCCTTTCGATTACTACCCGCGGACCTACACGATCAACGATCCGGCTGGGCTCGATCGGCTTTTTATTGCGAACGACGTCGTGCGCGTCGAGGACCTCGGCAATCCGCCGCCGGTAAAGGCCTCTTATACCTATCGCGGCTCCGACCAGCGGCTGCGCATCCATGACGGCGCTCTCTCGAGCGATCCCGCGCCCTCCGCCGACCGCCGGTACGGCAGTGCCGTCATGATGTGTCAGATCCGTCCACAGAATCCGGCACTGCCGATGGCGGAGCGCGTGTTCACGATGTGCGGCTCGAATCAGGTGCTTTCGCCGGAGCCGGGCGCCGGCTACCCCGCGCTGAATACGTATGAGGAATTTGTGAACCTCGAAACGGGGCAGTGGGTTCGCCACCTGCCGGCGCCGGGGCTCACTCCTGAGCGGCGCGTTTGGCAGAATTCCGTGCTGCTGCCCGACGGCGGCGTTTTTGTGGTCGGCGGAAGCTCCGTCGACTCTGAGTTTCCGCAGCTGGCGAATTGTGACACGGACGGATTCACCGCGCCGCCGTGCCCGTATTTTGCACAGCCCGTCATGACGCCGGAACTCTTCTATCCTCCCGGCGCCTCGGGGCCGGGAAGCCCGCTTCGACTCGTGAAAGCTCCGCCGCAGGCGATGCACCGGCTTTACCACGCGGTTGCCATTCTGTTACCGGATGGAAGAGTGATGTCGCTTGGAAGCGACGATCGCATCGGCGCCGAGTCGCCTGTGGCTCCGGGGACGGAGAGCATCCCTTGGCCGGGAAACACGGCGGAGATCTATTCGCCTCCTTACAAGTTTCAAGGTGTGGCAGGGCGTATCGTGAGCGCGCCTGAGAAGACAACCTACGGCGCGCCGCCGTTCACCATGGAGGTCGAGATGACTCCGGGGCCGGCATTTCCGGCCGAGACATTTGTGGGGGAACCCGACAGCCGCGTGATCCTGATGAAGTGCGGCGCGGTGACGCATCACCAAGATTACGATTCGAGGCTCGTGGAGCTCTCGGTGCGGCAGGCTGTCGCGCTGGGCGGCGGACGCTATCGGCTGACCGTCGATCCGCCCTCGGCAGCGAATCGCGGCGCGGTGCCGGCCGGCTGGTACATGACCTTCGTGCGGACTCCGAAGAGTAAGGTTCCGCTTGGCAGCGGATTCCTTCACATCCAGTAATCCTACGGGGCGATCTGGATCTTGAGCCCGCCGCTCGCGCTGAGCCCGAAGAGCGACGGGGCGCACGGTGGCGTCCAGGCGAAGATGGCTTGCGCGAAGAATTGTGCGCCTGCGAGCGAAGCGGAAGAGGGCACGGGAAGAGTGGTCCCTGCGAAGCCGAGCGCATCGGACGGGAAGTCGAAGCCCGCCGCGAAGGTGGCTTGTGAAAATCCGCAATAGATGGGAACGCCGATTCCGAAGAGGTCGCTGCCGGAGCTCTCGGCTTGGTCGGTCACGAGCAAGAGACCGAGAGCGCTCGGCGGAGCCGCCTTGGCGCCGAGCGCAAATGTGGTGTTTCCGAGAAAGGGGACTCCGCTCCCTGCGAGGATGTGGGGGCCAGCACATCCGTGGAGCTCTGTCCCAAAGGGCGTGAGCCCGATCGGAAGCAGTCTCACAAGAGTCAGGACGCCCGAAGCAGACGCGGGTTCGCCCGGCGCTCCGAGGGCCAGGTCTGGGAAACCATCGCCGTCGGCGTCGCCGACGCAGGCGAGAGCCGCGCCGCTCATCGACGCCGGAGTTATGGTCACCATTTCCAATGCGCGGCCTCCATCGCGACCGCGCCGAAGCTCGAATGCGCCGCCCGCGAGCGCAGCGATCGGCTGCGCAGGAGCACCGAGAGCGAAGTCCGCATATCCGTCGCTGTCGAAGTCGCCCGCCGCGCTCACAGCGCGGCCGAGCTCCGACCCGGGAGTGCCCAGAATCTCGAAAAGCACAGTTCCTGAGGAGCCGGAGCACAATCGCGCGCTCCCCGATTCGTTGCCGGCCGCGTCGTCGTCATCGGCACCGACGAGAAGCTCTGAGAGGCCATCGCCGTCGGCGTCGCCGATCGCCGCGAGCGCGCCGCCGAAGAAATCTCCGTTGGTGCCGCCGACGAGGGTTCGAAACCACACGCCGGTCGAGCCGCGATAGATATGTACTTTTCCGGAGCCGGCGCCCGGTGCGCCGGCGGCGATTTCGGGGATCCCATCGAGGTCGAGGTCACCGGCGCACGCCACGGTCCAGCCGAGGAGATCTCCGACGGACGATCCAGTATGGACGCGAATTCGTGCGCCGGTCGATCCTGAATACACAGCTACATATCCTGCGCCGACGCTCGCCCCCTCGACGCCCTGAGGCGCGCCGGCCGCGTACTCGGAGACGCCGTCGCCGTCGAGATCGCCGAGCGACGCCACAGCTGCACCCAGGAGGTCGACCGCGGCTGCGCCCGCGTGGTCTCGGATCGGCGCCCCAGTTGCGCCATCGAGAACTCTCAAGAACCCGAGAATGGATGCTCCGCCGCCCAGCGGCGCGCCTGCGGCGATCTCACCGATTCCGTCTTGATTGAGATCGCCCAGACCGGCGACGGCGTGTCCGAAGGCATCCTGGGGAGTTCCCGCAATTCGAGTCCACAAAACGGAGCCCGTGCGTCCGGAACGGAGCCGGACGCGCCCGAGCGAACCGGGAGTGCCGGGATCACCGGGCGCACCTTCGGCCAAGTCGGCTGCCCCATCGCCGTCCATGTCGGCAGCGGCGGCGAGGGCTGCACCTGCGTGCTCGCCGGGGCCCGAACCGTCGGCGCTCCAAACTGTAGATTGTGAGTAGGCTTTCGCTCCCGCGAGAACCGCGGCGGCAATCGCAAAGATATGTGCGCCGATTCTCACGGCCGTCGGCGCGGCTTCACGGCCAAATATTGGTTGGGCCAAAATTGGTCGGCGTAACCGTAGCGCTCAGCGGCGTGGAGCGTGAGATAGGGATCCGAGAGATGTGCTCGCGCGATGGCGCACAAATCGGCGCGCCCGCTGGCAATAATCGTGTTGACGTGATCAGCGCCTTGGATGGCACCTACCGCCATCACTTTCACGCCGGCTTCGTAGCGGATCTTTTCCGCGAAAGGTAATTGATACATTCGGCCGTAGTCGGGCTTCGACTCCGGCGTATTGCCAGCGGAGGACACATCGATCACATCGCACCCGCGCGCCGCGAGTTCTCTGGCGACGATGACCGCCTCATCGGCGGTGAAGCCGCCGCGATCGTCGAGCCAGTCGCTCGCCGAGATGCGCACGAACATCGGGCGGTCGGAGGGCCACGCCGCGCGCGCAGCCTCGAAGACCTCGAGCGGCCAGCGCATCCGGTTCTCGAGCGAGCCGCCATACTCATCGGTGCGGCGGTTGGATTTCGGCGAGAGGAAGCTCGAGAGCAAATATCCGTGGGCGTAGTGAAGCTCCACGATGTCGAATCCGATTCGCGCGGCCAGCCGCGTCGAATGCACAAATTGATCGCGCACGCGATCCATGTCGGCCCGCGTCATGGCGCGCGGCGCCGGCCAACCGGGGCCGAATGGGTCGGCCGATGGACCGAGGGTCTGCCACGCGCGATGGTCGCGCAGCGGATCGTCGCCCTCCCACGGGAGGCGGCACGAGCCCTTGCGGCCGGCGTGAGCGATCTGAATCCCAATTTTCGCCCGAGACTGGGCGTGCACGAAGTCTACAATTCTCTTCCACACCTCGGCCTGCGTCTCGTTCCAGAGCCCGGTGCAACCAAGCGTGATGCGTCCCTCGGGCGAGACGTCCGTGGCTTCTGTGAATACGAGGCCCGCGCCGCCGATGGCCCGCGACCCGAGGTGCACGAGCTGCCAATCATTGGGCATCCCGTCGGTCGCGGAATATTGACACATCGGCGACACGACGACGCGGTTCTCGACCGTCACACTGCGCAGCTTGAGCGGCGCGAACATCGGCTCGGGGGCGCTGCCGTCGCTCGCTCTCATACCCACTTCGCGCGCGAACCACTCTTTGGTTTGGTCGACGAGCTTCGGGTCACGGCGCCGCAGGTTGTCCCATGTGATGGCCTTGCTGCGCGTCATCAAGTTGATTGTGAACTGAGTCGGGTGCCGCCCCATGTAGCGCGCGCAATGCTCAAACCACTCGCGGCTGACCTGCGCCGTCTTTTGTATTTTCAAAACATCGACGCGGCGCGCGTCCTCGTAGGCGGCGAGCACCTTCGGCACGTCGACTCCGCGGAGATCAGCTCCGCCTTCCCGCTGGAACGCGCGCGCCAGCGCGATGGCGTCCTCCATCGCGAGCTTCGTACCCGAACCGATCGAGAAATGTGCCGTGTGGACGGCGTCGCCCATGAGCACGACGTTGCGCCAGCTCCAGCGCGCGCACGAGATCGTAGGGAACGTCCGCCAGATGGAGCGGTTGGATAGGAGGCGATGCCCGCCCAAGTGATCCGCGAAGAGCTTCTCGAAGTAGGCGACGGTCTGCTCCTCCGTCGCTTGATCGAGGCCCGCGCGCTTCCAAACCGATTCATGGCATTCCACAATAAAGGTACTGACCGCCTGTCCCGGCTCGACCGCGCCGAGCTTCTCGAAGGGGTAGGCGTGGATCTGCCACAGCCCGTGCTCGTTCTCGCGGAAGATGAATGTGAACGCGCCCAGAGGGAGCGTGGAGCCGAGCCAGGAGAACTTACACTTCCCCATGCCGATCGACGGTTGGAAGTGCTCGGCGAAGCGGGAGCGAATCGCACTATTCACGCCGTCGGCCGCGAGGACGAGGTCGGCGCCAAGGTGCGAGTCGAAGTCGGTGACCTCCTTCTGGAACTCGAGCTTCACGCCGAGCGCGCGGCAGCGGTCGTGGAAAATTTGCAGAAGCTTCTTGCGCGAGAGCCCACAAAAACCGTGGCCCGTGGATCGGGTGACCTCGCCGCCGTAGTGCGTCTCGATGTCGCTCCAGTAGGCGAAGCTCTCGCGAATCGCCTTAAACGACTCGGGGTCGGCCTCCTCGAAATTCGAGAGCGTCTCGTCGCTGAAGACGACGCCCCACCCGAACGTGTCGTCGGGGCGGTTGCGCTCGTAAACTGTGATATCACAAAAAGGGTATGCCTTCTTCATGAGAAGGCTGAAATAGAGGCCGGCCGGTCCGCCGCCGATGCTGACGATGCGCATGCGGCCGGTAGGGTACCCGACGCCGTGGGCGCTCGCATGGGGTGCGGCGGCCGCACCCCGTCATCCGGTCAAGCGTCGCGGGCACCCAGCAGCAGGGCGTCGGGCACCGCCCACACGCTTTCGGCCAGCGGACCAACCTCGCGGCCGCGATCGACGACGAGACCGACGGCTTCGTGACTGCCGATCTTCATACTGCTCTACCGTCGGGTGAGACAAATCGGCGGATTCAGTACGATGTAGCGAGTTAGGTCCGCCTTGCCGCGCTGCTGCAAGATCTCCAGGAAATCTTGCAGCAGCGCGGAAGGATTCTCCCGTCGCCACGGGTTCCTAGGGGAGCCGAACCTCCATTGGGGGCGGCCCCGAAGCCGGCCAATCGACCGACACCTGCTTGGAGGAGAGCCCCGGCAGGTCCCGCTGAAGGATGAACCGGGTCGGCGGCATCTCCATCTCAAGGAGCCCATTCTCGTCGGTGCGCACAATCCGGCTCAGCCCAAGCTCCGGCATAAAACTGATCTTCACTCCTGTTCGCCTCATCGGCTCACCGGTTTCATCCAAGAGTACACGAATGGACCCGCGCGCAACTTTCGGATCGAGGACCACCTCAGCCTCGCTCGCGCCAGGCAGCAGGGCACGCGCCTCTGCTGACGCAACCCAGGAGTTCCCTGGTCCGGCCATACCCACGCACCAGGCTTCTTCTTCATTGCGAGCGCCGAACACGGGGCCAATGCGGGCCATGCCCGAAGCGTCGAAGACTGCCCGCTGGGTGGAATAGACGCGGGCGCGCCCCGATGGAGCACGAATGGCCCAGGCTAAGGACTCCCGTGGTAAGGACGACGGATCTTTGATTCTCACATGAAGGAACCCCGGCCAACGATCCCGCAGATCCAACGTCAGCTCTTGCGGGCCGGGCTTGAGCCGCATCGGAGGAAGCGGAATTGAGTCGATCGGGAGGCTCGAGCCCCCCTCGGCACCGAGCAAGTCTGCTGCCAAGGTCACCATTCCCGGAGGGAGAGATCCGAGATCGAACCGCCCATGGGCGACGCGCACGGTCTGAGTGCTTCGACCCAGCAGACCATACACTTTGGACTCCATCGGAACATCCGGGGACTGCCGATCGATTCGAATCCCGATCTGCGAGAGATCCGCACCGGCTGGCCCGATCACCGTCGCGCTTGCGCGGGCCGGTTCGTCGATCTGTAGTATCAACGGTTTATGGAATTCTCCTGGCTGTATCACAACTCCTTCAGTTTTTGTGTAGAACTCCTGGGTCAAGAATGCAACCGCGCAGTATGTGCCCGGAGCGATCCCCTCGATTCGGAACCGTCCCTCGCCGTCAGTTGTCGCGTCATAGCGCTCCTCTCGAAAGGAGTCCGCCTCGATCCCGCTGGTGAGCACGCCTCGCAGCTTGAGCGAACTGCTGGGGCTGTCATTCCGTGCGGCGGGCGCAAAGAGCCGGACACTCGCTTCCCGGAGCGGTTGCCCGTCTCGAGACTGAACGATCCCCTGTACGGCGCCTGCGTGCTGCAGCCGGACCACGATCTCGCGCGCCTCTCCTCGCTTCAGCCCGAGGACAGGTGTCTCAGCCGGTCCGTACCCAGGTGCGTGGACGATCCAAGTATGGTCGATGGCAGGGATCTGAGAGAAAGCCGCCGCGGCAGTCGGCTTGTCTTCCAGGGTCCGCAGAACTTTGCTATCGAAGCCAAATTGTGCATCCTTAGAATTCTGATGCAGCCGAAGCGTCGCGCTGAAACGCTCGATCGGACGCGATGTTTGATCGTCGATCACCCGAAGCGAGACCTTCGAATCTCCGACAAGCTGCACATCAACGGGGCGGTCGCCGCCGCGGACTGGGTGCATTCTCCAGAGGGCATAGCGCGGATCGTCCACGACGAGCGTGTGCTCTCCAGGGGGCACGCCGCGAAACTGATATTGTAAGGGGAGCGAAGGCTTCATCTCCTCTGGGCTGCGAGGCGGCTCCCCGGCAATTTCGAGGCGTATCATGCTTGACGATGCCGATGGCACGAAAAGTAGCTTCGTCCGCAGCCGGACTATGAGGATCTGTCCTGGATCGGGGCCGTCGTACTGGAGGTCGGCTACTGTCTCCTCGCCGCTCCGCACCACCACTCCGGGAATGACCGGCTCGGACGCGTCGGAGAGGCGCACGCGGATTGTGTAAGATCCCGGCTCAAGCTGCTCGAAGGTCGGCAGCTCGGTCCACCGGCTGTCGGAGTAGCCGCTGCTTGGCACAATTCTCGGATCATCGGGAGGCTGCTCCGCACTGGCCCATGCCGTGTCGAAAGTCAGCCGGATCGGTTGGCCGCCCGCGTTCACGAAGCGCACTTTTGCTCGCCCCGGACGGCAGAGGCGAATCACACCAAATCGCTCCTCTCGAGGTTCTCCGAGATCGAGAATCCTGAGCGACTTGGCGAGGGACCCTTCTTCCGAGATGACGATCGAGCCGGCTGTTCTGCTTCTCACCGGCAGGTCGATCGAGAATTGTCCGCGTTCGTCACAAGTTGTTTCACCGACGCGCTCGTCGGTTTGAGTTCGGGGCGTGGGCTCCCCCGATCGGAGCGTCGCCGGAAGTGTTGCTTCGATTCGTGCGTGTGCCGCAGGGCTACCGTCCTCTTTCACGACAGTACCTGTTGCATGCACCAAGGGCGCAGACGACTTCACGGGGGCCGGGGATCCGGCCGCTGAAGTGCGAGAGCTGCGGCTCTCGGTCGAAGCGAGATCTGGGGTTGCCTGTCCTACTGGACTCGCGCCCGGGGCCAGGCTCGATCCGACGGACGCCGGCTCCAGCGCCCGCGGATCGCGTACCGCGACGGCGCCAGCCGGCCAGAAGTACCAACAGGTCATAGAAATACAGAACGAAGCGGCGAGCATCGTCCCCGCCTTGGCCAACGCGAGGGCGATCTCGGGCCTCGTGTATCGAGCGGATTCTCCTGCGAGCGGAACCAAGAATCCCATCCAGCCGCGGCCGTATTCCGCTGCAAGGGTGCGCCGAAGCTCGGTGAGTCCGCGCTTGATTCTCGATCTTACAGTTTCCACAGGAAGTCCGAGCCTCTCCGCAATGCGGCGCGGGGGGAGATCCTCATAATAACGCAGCAGGATCGCCGACCGAGAGGGCTCGTCGAGTGCGAAGACGGCATCAATTACTTTTCGCGCCGCAGCTTCACGCTCATAGATTTGTTGAGCCGAAGGAGCGTGCTCCTCGGGCTTCGTCCGAGGCTCGTGTTTCCGCCGCGCAGCCTCCGCGCGGCTCCTGTCGCGAACCAAATTCTTTGTAACAACGGAAATCCAGCGGCGCCATGTGGTCTCAGGCTCGCCGCCATCGTCCCGCGGCGGATGGCGCAACGACGCGAGCAGCGCATCTTGGGCGACATCCTCAGCCTCGTGCTCGTCGTGCAGCAGGCTCCAGGCGAGGCTGCGCGCGAAAGCGCGGTGCTTTCGCAGGAGATCTGGAGTGGGTTGGTGTGCGTCGAACGCTGCCATCACGCCATCAACGGCGGCCGGCCGAGAATCGGTTCCATTCCGCGAACCACGGTGCGCGGCGCGTCGGACGCCGAACAGGTCGTTGAGAAGCTCATTCCGGCGGCCCGCGTCCTCTTCTCGCAATCTCATCGTCGGACCGCCTCGTCAAAACTTCTTGCTGCGTCTACGGCGGTTCTTCTCGATCCAGGGGAGAATCCTCGCGCTCGCAGTGCGCAGCACCCGAAGCACTCTTGCCATGGGCAGCTCTGCGATTGGATTCACCACCTCGAACCTCAAGGTCCTTCCGCTCCTTCTCGTTACGAGCGCGGTCGTCCCGCGCGGTAGCCTACGCGCTCCATGCGCGTTCTTCCCTGGCTCGTTCTGCTGCTCGTCGGCGCGGCTTCGTGCCGGCATGCGGCGACTCCGCACGAACCCGCCGACATGCGTGCAGCGCTTCCGATGGACATTCATTCTTATGCCGAGCCCGATCATGTGCGCGTGACTCATGTTGGGCTCGACCTCTCGGTCGACTTCTCACAGAAGACGCTTTCCGGATCGGCGCGGCTCCGGTGCTCGCGCGAACGAGGCGATCGCGTTCTCGTCGTCGATACGCAGGACCTTGTCGTCCAGGAGGTCGTGGGCGCGGACGGGAAGGCGCGAAAGTTTACTGTGGGTGCGGCCGACCCCAAGCTCGGCGCGCCGCTTCGCATCGAGCTCTCGGGCGGCGAGCAGGAGGTGCTCGTACGGTATCACACGACCGAGAACGCGGGCGCGCTGCAGTGGCTCACGCCGGAGCAGACCTCAGGGCGCCGATTTCCATTTCTGTTTACGCAGGGACAATCAATCTTCACGCGCTCGTGGATACCGCTGCAGGACTCGCCAGGTGTGAGGATCACTTTTGATGCGAGCGTGCGCGTGGCACCCACCGCGGCCACGCCCGATCCGACGGCGCTCACTGTAGTGATGGCCGCCGAGCAGCTGGGACGCGGCGCCGACGGAGCCTTCCGATTCCGTTTCGACAAGCCGATCCCACCTTACCTGCTGGCCCTCGCCTGCGGAGAATTGAAGTTTGCGCCGATTTCGGCACGCTGTGGCGTTTGGGCCGAGCCGTCGGTCGTCGAGGGGGCGGCACGGGAGCTCGAGGATACTGAGGCGATGATCGCCGCCGCCGAAAAACTATATGGACCTTATCGTTGGGGACGGTACGACTTGCTGGTGCTGCCGCCGGCGTTCCCGCTCGGCGGAATGGAGAATCCGTGTCTCACGTTCGCGACTCCTACGATTCTGGCAGGTGACAAATCGCTCGTGGCGCTTATCGCCCACGAGCTGGCTCACTCTTGGTCGGGGAATCTTGTTACCAATGCCACGTGGCGCGACTTTTGGCTGAATGAGGGGTTCACGGTCTATCTTGAGGCGCGCATCATGGAGGAGGTGTTCGGCGTGGCCCGAGCCGAGATGGAGAAGCAGCTTGCGTTGGCGGAGCTGGAGCGGGAGTTGTCCGAGCTGCCGCCGGCAGATCAGGTGTTATATATCGACCTCGCGGGGCGGCATCCCGACGACGGCTTCTCGACGGTCCCGTACGAAAAGGGCGCTCTCTTCTTGCGGCGCATCGAGCAGATCACGGGGCGGACGGAATTCGACCGCTTTCTGCGAAGCTGGTTTTCCGGCCACGCATTCCGGAGTGTTCATACAGAAGAATTCGTGTCCTTCCTGCGCCGCGAGCTGCTCGACCAAAAGCCGGGCCGGGCGGAAGCGATCGATCTCGATTTGTGGCTTCACAAGCCTGGGCTGCCCTCCGATGCGCCGCGGGCTGCCTCCGATGCGCTGCAGCGCGTGGATCGCGAGCTGGCCGCGTGGCAGGCGGGAAAGCCTGCCGCGCAGCTCGCCACCGCCGGGTGGACGACGCAGCAGTGGGTTCATCTCATTGAATCGCTACCGGCGACCATCGATCCCACGCGCATGGCGGAGCTCGACCAGGCGTTTCGATTCACTCAATCTGGGAATTGTGAGATCGCCTGCCCCTGGCTTCGAAGAGCCGTGGAGCGCGGCTACTCGGCTGCCGACGCACGCCTCGAGGAGTTCCTCATATCTGTGGGTCGCCGCAAGTTCTTGAAGCCGCTCTACACAGAGCTTGCGAAGTCGGAGTCGGGCAGGGCACGCGCCCGTGCGATTTATCAAAAAGCGCGCAGTCGGTATCACCCGATGTGCGTCACGACTATCGACAAGATTGTTTTGTGAGATTGTCGCCACAATGAGCGCACGCCGACCGCAACCGCGAGCCACGGGCTACCGCGCGAGCCAGAAACCAGGGCGTCCAGGGGCGCCGCCGTACGGAGGTGCGGACCGCACTGCTCGGCCGTGGTCGAGCGCGTCCGCCGGACCGCGGAACCGCCAAGGTCTCTACTATGATCCTGCGTATGTGAGCGAGACCGACGATCGCGAGATCCGCGAGTGGCTGGCGACGCTGCATCCGATCTGGGAGGAGCGTTACTCATCGAGGAATCCACCGCCGCCCGGCCAGCAGCAGCGGCGGCTGCTCCGCCCCGTCTACTGGCTGGGCAACTGGCAATTCGCCTGTCTCGATTATTATCATCCGCCCCAGGGAATCTTGAACCGGTGCGTTGCGGCCGAGCCCTATCCGGCCGTGCTCGCGCGCCTCGTCGCTCGGGCCGAAGAGATCACGCGCAAGCGCTTCTCGCCTGCCGATATTCCGGCCGGCTGGCATCTCAACACTTGCCTTGTGAACTTCTACGGCGATCGGATCGAGGAAGGGCGCCGCATCGATGCGGCACGCGTCGGCGAGCACAAGGACTTTGAGCCGGGGCCTGTCGCATCCATCTCGCTCGGCGAACGGGCGCTTTTCCAATTTGTGCGAAGCGCGCGACGCGGAGATCAGGCTGACGTTGTCCACCCGCAGTGGCTCGACGACCGATCGCTTCTCATCTTCGGCGGCGAGCAGTGGAAGTCGCGTACATTCCATCGGGTTCTGCGCGTGGATCGGCGGGCTGGATGCCGCTTCGCACCCGAGATTCCAGGATTCGAGACTCGGCGAGTGAACTTTACATTTCGCTTCGTCCCCGATGAGCACATCGTGCCGCTCGCGGAGCTCACACCCGACGCGCGGGCGGACGTCCGCGGGTACATCGAAGAGCTGGCTCCATACTCCGCGTTCTTCCGCGACGCGCTTGCTCGCGCCGACGCGAAGCTCCCAGAGCGCGCTCCCTGAAACGAGCCTCGCACGGTGGCGGGGCGGCATCATCGATCGGGAAGCGCTCTCTCGGCGTCTGTTCCGCGCGCGCTACGGACTGTTCCCGCCGCGGAACCTCTCGGGCAAGGCCGTCCGGCTGCTAGCCCCGGCGCGAGCGTGGAACGGCCCTTGCGTGGAGTTCCGCCGGCAGGCCGCCGACTTGCGGCCTCTCGGATGGGTTTGCCATGCGTCTCCAACAATTCAGTTCGGTGTTCCTTACAACTTCGTTCATTACAGCTGGGCTCGCGCTCGCCCATGGCGGCAGCTATCCCGGTCCCGGCGATACCGTTCCGCCCGGCGCGGGCGGTTCTACGCCGAGCACTCCGGGACCGCCGCTGCCGTCGACGCCTCAGCCCGGTGTTCCGCCCGGTCCCGGAGGCGCACGACCCGGGCTTCCGACGGGCCCCGGCGGCACGATTCCCGGAGCCGGCGGGCCGGGCGGCGTCACAGGGCCGATGCAGTCCGGTCCCGATCTGGATGCTTGGCAGTTTTGGTGGGAGCTGAACAAGCCGCGTTTCTTACAGATCAAATCGCACATCGCTTCGGCCGGAAGTGTGATCACTCAAGGCTCCGGCGACGACCTGCTGAGCGGCCTGCAGGTGCGCGACTCGATGCGCCCATCGAAAGCACAGCTCGTTTCGGAGGCCGTGCCGGAACTTCTTCGCGCCCTACGCACAGAAACGAATCGTGATATTCGAAGCGCGTGCATGGTGGCGCTCGCCAAGATCGGCGAGTGTGAGGATCAGGTGGTTCCTCTGCTCCGTGGGCTCCTAGCGGACCCCGATCAGGAACTCGCGGAAACGGCGGCTCTGTGCCTCGGGATCCTGGGCTCGCCATCGGCGATCCCGACGCTTCGCGATCTGTATCTCGACGAGCCGGCCGGCCGAGCGCTCGTGAGCCATAAGAAAGAGGTGCCATATCGAACGAGGACCTTCGCGGCCTACGGACTCGGCCTGATCGGAGCCGCGAACGGTGAAGCCGACGTGGCTCGGGATATTCAGACCTGTTTCTTGAAGTTCCTCGAAGGACCCGGGCAGAGCCGTCGTACGCCCCGCGATCTGCGCGTGGCCACCGTGCTCTCTCTCGGCGTCGTGCCGGATCCTGATGGCGTCGCCGTCGGCTCGCTCTGGCGATTTGTTGAGAACCAGCTGGAGAGAGAGAAGCTTGTCACTTCGCACGTTCCGACCTCCATCGCGCGCCTTGTTCGAAAGTTGCCTCCGGCAGTTCGGCAGAAGACCGTGGAGGATCTATTCGCTCTTGCGAAGCACACAGAAGAGAAGCGCGCTCCAGATGTCCGCGCATCTGTGATGCAAGCGTTGGGCATGATCACTCATCTTTCGGATCCGTTCGCGAAGAAGGTCGTCGCGGAACTGCAGGAGCGAGTGACCCAGGAAACGGCGAAGGCTCCTGTGGTGTCCCACTTCAGCATCATGGCGCTCGGCGAGATCTCCGGAACTGGCGCCCCCGGCAACGAGATCGACCGCTTCCTGATGGAGCGCGCGTCGCAGATGGGCGGCCGCGTGGCGTCTCGCGCATGGGCCGCGCTGGCTCTCGGCGTGAGCGGCTTCTATCAGGCGGCGTCGAAAGCACGCGTGGAGGGTCACCCCGCAATTCCAGTTCTCGTCGATATGCTGCAGAATATCAAGAATGCGGAACAGCAGGCCGCATATGCGCTGGGGCTCGGTCTTCTCGGCGCCAAGGAGGCGGCGCAGCCGATTCTTGCCTGCCTCGATCGCGTCAAGACCGATTCGGTGCGCGGATATTTTGCGACGGCGCTTGGGCTCATGAATCATCGCGAAGCGCTTCCGCGGCTCCAGGAGCTGGTGAGAACATCGACGCGGCGACCGGAAGTCATGCGCGAATGCGCCATGGCACTCGGCCTGCTCGGCGACAAATCGGTGGTTGTGACTCTCACAGACTTACTCAAGCATCCAGAGAACCAGACGCTGGCGGTCCAAGCCGCAATCGCCATGGCGCTCGGATTTGTGGGAGATCGGCGCTCGGTGGCTCCATTGGTTGCAGCGCTTCGCGATGAGCCCAAGCAGCTCGCGGCGGTGAGCCGTGCGTTCGCCGCGGCGGCCCTCGGCATCGTGGGCGACAAGGAGGAGATGCCGTGGAACGCCAAGTTCGGCGAGAACGTGAACTACCTCGCGGCGGTCGAGACGCTGACGGATGCGGCCAACGCGGCCGGGATTCTCAATCTTCTCTGACTCGTCCCGGCGGCGGAGCGCCATGCAAGGGTGCTGCCGCCGGGTGACGATGCGCGCGTGCGGCCTAGGGACGCCGTGGGCCGTGCGCCGGGGCCGGCGCGCTGGGCGGTGCGCCGGTCTTTGTGTTAGAACAGCGCTTCCGTGCGCACGACCCACGCTTTCGTCCCTGCCGCTGTGATGCTGCAGGTTTTTTGTTCTGTTGGGCTCTCGCTGGCGCCGACGCAGGCCGACGCCGGGGAGCAGGTGATCGATCGCGCGCTGGTGCTTCCTCGGAAGGGGACGCCAGGGCGCGTGCTCGTTTCGGCCGATCCTGTCGCAGGGCGTCTCGTACTCGGAACCTGGAGGACGCCCGCGCCGGGCGAGAAGTGGGGGGTTGTCGACGGGTCGGAGCAGGCTTGGGAGGAGGTGCCCGCTCGCGACGGCGCCATCACCCATGGCGCGCTGCGCGACGGGTACGCGCTCTGGCAGGTGGATTCGCCCGAGGACCGCGTGGCACTGCTCGATGCGAGCTCCCACAGCGGCGTTTTTGTGAATGGCGTTCCGCGCGCTGGTGACCCTTACTCGACGGGAGCGTTCGTCTTCCCGGTGGAGCTCAAGAAAGGGAAGAATGAGCTTTTGTTTTCCTGCGGACGCGGCCGCGTGGCGGCGAAGCTTGTGGTGCCCAAGGCGCCGCTGCTGCTGCATCTGCGGGACTGCACACTTCCGGACGCCGTGGAGGGTGAGGATCTGTCTTCCTCGGGTGCGGCGGTCGTTATCAATGCGTCCCCGCGGATTCTGAAGGGGAACGTGCTCAGGGTTGAGGTCGCTGGATCGAAGGCAGCAGAGGTGCAAGTCCCCGACCTGCCCCCCTGCTCCACAAAAAAAGTGATATTCCCCATCGCGGTGCCCGCGCAGGGGAAGGCCGGTGCGGTGTCCGTGAGGCTCTCCCTGCATAGCGCTGCTGGCAGCGCTGTGATGGATCAAGGAGAAGTGAGTTTGCGGACCGTCGGGCGGCACGCGGCGAGAAAGATCACATTTCAAAGCCAAATTGACGGAAGTCTGCAGTACTTCGGCCTCGTGCCGCCGCTGGAAGGCGACGATCTGCGGCGGAACTCGTTCCCGGCAGACAGACTTCAGCGGCGAAACCTGACGGGACGTCATCCGCTCGTCTTGACGCTGCACGGCGCGGCCGTCGAGGGAATCGGCCAGGCTGAGGCCTACGCACCGAAGAAGGATGCACTCATCGTGGCGCCCACGAACCGCCGCCCATTTGGGTTCGATTGGGAGGATTGGGGGCGCCTCGATGCGATCGAGGTGCTCGACTTCGTCTTAGAACGTTACAACGTCGACCCGCAGCGCGTGATGGTCACGGGACACTCCATGGGCGGCCATGGAGCCTGGTCGCTGGGTTCACTCTTCCCCGACCGCTTCGCGGCCGTCGCGCCAAGCGCTGGGTGGATCAGCTTTCTTACTTATGCCGGCGGGCGCGCGGTGGAGGGCGAAGACGGCGTGAGCAAGATTCTGCGTCGAGCGGCGAGCGCGAGCGACACGATGGGATTCGCGCCAAATCTGCTGTCGCGGCCCGTGTACGTGCTCCACGGGGATGCCGATGACAACGTGCCTGTGACGCAGGCGCGAACGATGCGCGAATGGCTCGGAAAGATGCACGCAGATTTCAGCTATTACGAGCGCAAGGGCGCAGGCCATTGGTGGGGGAACGAGTGCGTCGATTGGAAGCCGATGTTTGAGATGTTCGAGCGGGCGAAACTGCCGAGAGACGAGGAGCGTACGACGGTTGATTTTGTGACACCTGACCCAGGAGTGAGCGCCGAGTGCGGATGGCTTCGCATCGAGCAGCAGGAGCGAATCCGGGAGATCAGTGAAGCTCATTTCCAGATCGATCGCGCTGCGAAGTCCTTCAAGGGAACGACCTCCAACGTGGCCGCACTTGTTCTGCGTGCGGCGGGAATTCCCGCGGAGGAGTCTCTTGCGGTCTCCATCGAGATCGACGGGCAGAAGCTCGCAAAGACCCCGCCGTCCGCACGTGGAGAGGTGTTCCTCGTTCGCCGCGAAGGGCGCTGGAGCATCGGCGCAATCGACCGTCAACGAGAGCGGTATTCACGATGCACGGGGCCGTTCAAGGAGGCCTTCCGCAATGGTGTGGTGCTCATTTATGGAACCAAGGGGAGCGCTGAGGAGAACGCATGGTCCTATGCCCGCGCCCGCTTCGACGCCGAAACCTTCTGGGTTCGCGGAAATGGCTCCGTACAGTTGGCTTCTGATGTCTCCTATGTCGCCGAGGAGGACCATCTCAGCGCGAACGTGATTCTCTACGGCAATCGAGACACAAATAGCGCCTTTGAGCGGTTCGGGGTTGACAAGGCTGTCGACTTGCGGCGAGGTGCTCTCCACGTGGGCGGCGTTCAGCGCCAAGGCGAGGATCTCGCCGTTTTGTGCGTTCGCCGAAGGGATCCCTCGGGCGCACTCATCGGCATCGTCGGCGGCACCGGGCTCGTGGGCATGCGGCTTACGGGGCGCGTTCCCTACTTTGTTTCAGGGCTGCACCTTCCAGATCTGTTGGTTCTTACACCCGAGGTCCTTACGAAAGGGACTGCAGGAATCGCCGCCGCGGGTTTCTTCGGAAATGATTGGAGCGTCGAGCGCGGAGAAGTAGCTTGGCGTTAATGTGAGATCGAATGACGACGATTATCACTCATGCGGCACTGGGTCTCGCCATGGCCGCGGTGGCTGCTCGAAAGCCGGCTTCGGCACGGCTCTGGGCCGCTTGCGCGCTGCTCCCGGTGATTCCCGATCTCGATACGCCGATCGGAGAGTTCTTACACCCCAAGGATCTCCTTTGGGCCGCGATTGAGGAGGGACCCTGGGGGCATCGCGGCGCGTCTCACTCGATCGTCTTCGCGGCGGGGTTCGCCGCGCTGACGCTCCTCGTGCTGCCGCGCCCGGAACGCACCGGAAGGCACTGGCTGCTCCTGTTTGTTGCCATGGCAAGCCATGGCGCGTTCGACGCCCTCACCAATGGCGGTTCCGGCATCGCATTTTTGTGGCCATTCAGCATGGCGCGGTGTCACGCGCCGTGGCGCCCCATTGAAGTGGCTCCGCTCTCGGTCTCGGGCTTTTTCACCGAGCGCGGCTGGGAAGTCTTCCGGAGCGAGCTGCTCTGGGTCTGGGCACCGGGCGGTGCGCTCGGAGCGGCCTGGGGTCTCCTCAGCCGCAGCCGACAAGCGCCACGGAAGCCCGCGCCTCCCGGGTAGCGCAAACGACCCACCGTCGCTGACACTCATGCGACCGAGCGGCCGGCCAGCTGCGGCGCGCGCGGATCCTCCATGCGAATCTTGACCTTTGGCATACTCCTCGCGATCGCGGCCCCTGTGCGGCCTGCCTACGAGCGTTGGGTGTCCGCGAACGCAACCACAAGCATGATCTCCTCCATGGACCGCTCGTTGGCAGCCCTCGGGGAGTTCCCCCCGCTGGTCTCAAAGAGACAGAACCGCGTACACTTCTCCAGCACGGTGTTTGAGGCTGGCGCCGCCGGGTCCTCGCAGACCATACAGATCGATCTCCGGCGAGCCGCGATCGCCGTAGCTCCTTGCTGCGCCTCTCGCGTCTCTTCTCGATCTCGAGAAAAGTGAGCTTCAATCCGCTCGAAACTAATATTTCAACAACCTGTTCGGTCTTTATGTTTCACTTCATCGGGGCAATCGCGCTCATTCCACTCCCCGGCGGCCAGCAGCTCATCTTCACTGCCGGGCCTGCATCGGCGCACGCCGACGCGGTGCTGCCGCCCGTTGTTGTCGAAGTCGTCGACAGTACGGGATCTCCCGTTGCGACGGCGGCGGGGACCATCCGTGTGCAGGTTGCCGAAGGCTCTGGAGCCGGGCAGCTCCTCGGCACGCTCGAGCGACCGCTCGTGCTCGGGCGCGCTACATTTGAAGACTTGCAAGTGCCGATCGCCGGAGACGCTTATGTGATGACTGCACATTGGCGCGGGACGCAGCAGGTAACCAGCAAGCCGTTCGACGTCGCTCCCGGAGCGCCGACGCAGCTGCAGTTCCTCGGTGTGCCGTCCGGTGCCGCCCATGAGCCGCTCCAGGGCATCTCCGTTTTGGTGAGCGACCTCTTCGGGAACACGGTGCTCGAGCCGACATCGGTTTCGCTGACGCTCGCGGAGAATCCCGGGATCACGCTCCTCCATGCAAGCGGGACCTTCAATCATGTGCTGGAACTCGTCGACCCGATTACGCCAGCGCTGCTTCCTCCGCTGCCCGATCAGAGCGCTGCGAATCTCTCGTCGCTTGCTCTCGATCCGCACTCAGGGCTCGTCTTCGCCACCGACATCGTGGAGGGAATGCATGTGTTGAACCCTGCGACGGGTGCGATCGCTCCCGTGGCGCCCTCGGGCACGCTGCCGATCAATATGAAGGGGCTTGTTTGCACGCCGCGAACCGACACGCTGATGTATGGCGTTTCGTCACAAAGCAACATTCTGTATGCCATCTCGTCTGAGACCGGCGTGCCGACACCGTTGATTCCAATGGTCCCGCCCGGTGATGCCATCGAGGGATTCAATGGGCTCACCGTCGACCCCGCCTCCGGACAGATGTTTGGTGTCGCTAATATTTTCAGTGTCGGAGAATCCAATCGTGCGCTCGTGCGGCTCGATCCGAGCAACGGCCTCGCCACCCTTGTGGGATTCATGGGCGACAAGGTCGCCGGCGTCGTCGCGACGCCCGACGGCCGGCTCTACGCTTGGACCGGCCAGGGCTCTATACAGAAGAAGAAGCTCTACCGCGTCAATCCGTCGACCGGCGCCATGACGCTTCTCTTGAACATGGGGAACGGCGACACGAGCGAAGCGATGTGTTACCTCCCCGCGCGGCTTGGGGGACAGATTTCGGCGGTTTCGCAGCAAGGAATCGCGACGTTTCCCACCGTCACGCTGAACGCGCCAGCCCAGGGGTATCGCTTTCTCGCATCGGCGGCCGGCGCTACGCCGACCCTGAGCGAGCCCTTCTCCGTCACGCCGCCCAATCTCACCGGCGTCGTTCAGGTGAGCTCCACGAGCCAGAGCATTTCTGAAAGCGTCGGCACCGTTCAAGTGAGCTTCAAAATAAGCCCCGTTGTCAACCATCCCGTCGTGGCGTGGGTGCGGATTACGGGAAGCACCTCGGGGTCGAATCAACTCTTCCCCGACCACAGCCTGCCGAACTTTGTCGATGTGCCGGTCCATTTCTCGCCGGGCGCTGCGACGGCGATGCTCTCCTTTCAGGTGAATGACGACACCGACGTGGAGCCCGCCGAAACGGTGATCATCACCATCAACCGTGCAGCTCTCGGAGCCGTCGGCGCTGCCAAGACGCACACTGTGACTATCACGAATAACGACTGACGGATTCGGTATTGTTCGGACGGCTGCCACTGCGCGGCGCTTGGCGGACGGAGATTCGTCGTACGGGGCAAGCTGAGCCGCGCGCGCCGACCCCACTTTTTCCCGAGGCGTAATTCTCGCGCGCCGACCACCATAAATCGGCCCTGCGCCCCTCCGGCTTACGGCTCCTCCAGCTGCTGCCAGCGGCTGTAGAGGGTGTCGACGCGAGCTTGGGCTGCGGCGCGCTTGCGGGTGAGGTCCTCGAGCTTCGCGCCGGGCTTCTCGTAGAGCGCAGGGTCCGAGAGCTCCCCATCCAACACCGCGAGGGTCTCCTCTGCGGCGGCGATTTGTGCAGGGAGCGCGTCGAGCTCCTGCTTTTCCCGATAGGTGAGCTTTTTCTTGCTCGTCGAGGACTCCGACGCGGCTGCCGCGACAGATTCCGACGCCGCCGGTCTTGTGCTTCGGGCTTCGTCTGTCGTGCGCGTTCTTTGATCTCCGAGGCGCTTCAGCAGGTCGCTCACGGCGCCTTCGTGGTGAATCGACTTGCCGTTCCCATCGAGATAGAGGACCTTGTTTGCCACGCGGTCCAAAAAGTAACGATCGTGGCTGACCACGATCACCGCGCCCGGAAACTCCAGGATCGCTTCCTCGAGAACGCGAAGCGTGGCGAGGTCAAGGTCATTGGTGGGTTCGTCGAGGATGAGTAAGTTCCCGGCCTGAGTGAGGAGCTTGGCCAGCATGAGGCGATTGCGCTCGCCGCCGGAGAGGCGTCCGACGAGCGCGTGCTTCAGGGGTCCGGGGAACAGGAGCTGGTCGAGAAAGCTCTCCACGCGCACAAGCCGATCGCCATATCGGACATGGTCGTTCGGCCCTGCGACCTCCTGGATCACGGTTTTATTGGGATCGAGGTCGGTTCGAAGCTGATTGACGGCCGCGATCCGCGTCGTCGGTCCGCTATCGACGGAGCCCGAGTCGGGTGCGAGTTCACCGGAGCAGATCTTGAGTAAAGTAGATTTTCCGGCGCCGTTGCGCCCGACGACCCCGAGCCGCGTGCCGGGCCCCAGCTCGAGGTCAAGCGGTTCGAGAATCGTGCGGTCGCCGAATCGCTTCGCGACTCGCTGCAGGCGGAGAGCCCGGTTGCCGAGCTTTGGGCCCGGCGGAATCTCAAAAGTAACTTCCGCCGGAGGCGCCTCACGCTCGTCGCCCACGATCTGTGCATAACGGCGGATGCGCGCTTTCGCCTTGGTCGTGCGGGCGGGAGGACCACGCCGCATCCAGGCCGTCTCCCTGCGAAGAATATTGAGGCGCGACTGCTCGGCGCGCTCCTCGGCCTCGAGCCGCGCCGCCCGCTGAACCAAATAATCGCCGTACCCTCCTTCGTAGCTGCGCAGCTCGCCTCGGTCGAGCTCCACGATGCGATGGACCACCCGATCCAAGAAGTAACGATCGTGGGTGACCATGAGCAGCGGCGTCTCCGTCTCCAGGAGGAAATCTTCGAGCCAGTCGACGACCAGCGCGTCGAGATGATTGGTGGGCTCGTCGAGCAGCAGCAGCTCGGGTCCGCTCAGCAGGAGGCGTGCGAGAGCCACTCGGCGGCGCTCCCCGCCGGAGAGAATGCCACAAAGGGTGTCGGGACCAGGAAGGCGGAGGCTATCAGCGATCCACTCGACGCGATGTTCCACGTCGTGGCCGCCGAGGAGCGCGAGCCGATCCTCGAGGCGCGCCTGGCGGGCCAGCAGCGACTCCATCCGCTCCGGCGTCAGGTCGGGGTGAGCGAGAGCCTCGTGTACCTCGTCGAGGTCGGCGAGCACCTTCGTGCGCCCCGCGAGCCCCGATCGAATCTCGTCTCGGATCGGGGCGCGCTCATTGAGGTGTGGCTCCTGCTCGAGATACCCGAGCCGAAGGTCGCGACGCATGACGCGTTCGCCGGAGTCGGGGGACTCCTGGCCAGCGAGAATGCGCAGAAGAGTGGATTTCCCCGTGCCGTTGCGCCCGAGCAGCCCGACGCGCTCGCCCTCCTCGATTTGTAGCGTTACGCCGCGAAGAAGCTGTCTTGCGTCGTATCCTTTGACGACATCGCGGACGCTGAGCAGAGCCATCTGCTCAGCGTACCGTTTTGTGCCGCTTTGCGGAGGTCGCCGGACCGAGAGAGGGACGCAGCGCGCGCGCCGCCTCCGTGAGCGTGGCCGGCTGAGCGTCAAGCTCCTTCACGCAATACTCGAGCAGAGCTCGGATGCGGCGGAGGCACTCGGCGGCATCCGCCTCCGTCTCGATGTAGGACGATTTCCCGGCCATGAGTTCGCTTGAGTGCAAGAATATGTTCAGCACCGGATTCTTGGACTTCACAATCGCGTCGGCGCATCGCTTCAGCAGCGATTCATCGAAGCGCGCCGGGTAGAGCCACGCGAAGTCAACAATATGGAGGTAGTCACGCGAGAGAAGTCCGCGGATCCGCGTTTTTTGTGGTATCCGCGCGTAGGCTCGCTGCACGCGAGCCGAGAGCGGGCGCGTCAGCGAGATGGAGACGGGGATCTCCACAATCGGCAGATCGCCGCGCTTGCGGAAATCTTGAGCGCTTGGCAGATAAGGCACCATCGGAGCGCGGCGATAGTCGGGCCCGCCGTCCTCAAAATGATGCACGAGCGGCGTGACAGACGTGTCGGCCTCGTAGCCGAGCTCGATGAGCACGCGCATGGCCGCGTTACTCATTCCGAATCGTCCCGCGCGAAAGGACTTTGGCGCGCTCCCGGAGAGCTCACCAATCGCCTCATGGAGCGTTGTGAGCTTCCGGCGCAGCCGGTCCTCGTCGAGGTCGCTTTGGTAATAGGGCGTGGTGCGCTCGTCGAATCGCTTGCCCGGCACGCCGAGGAACGGGGGCGAGTTCCAAGGATGCAGGTGCATCCCAACCTCGCAGCCGCCCTCCTGGTGCAGCTTCCTCAGGATGCCTGCGCTTTCGCGCTGGGTCACCATCGGGTAGGTGCACAGATACGTGGGACTGACACCGGCCTTCCTACAAATCTCCGCAAGCTTCGGAAGCACGCGCACATTATGCACCGTGATCGGGTCTTGGACCCGCCACTGCGGCATGTCTTCCTCGACGTCGATCGTAAAGAGCAGCTTCGGCGGCATGGGACACTTCGCGGAAGTGTTATTTACCGCCGAGGTATCCGACGGCTTTCATCTGGGCTGCCGTCGTCGGATCGAGCGCATCGGGCTTAATCTTTCGGAAGCCGGGCTCGTCCAGGAATTTCGCATGCTCCTGCAGCCGCTCGAAATAGCCGCTGCCGCGCGTTTTCTGTGCTTCCTCCTTGGCGAGGTTCGTGCGCTCCAGCGGGTCCGCCTTGAGATTATATAATTCGACGGGGCCGTACCGCGGATCCTGCGGGGGGCGATGGGCATTCTGCGTCGTCAGAATGAACTTCCACTCGCCGTCGCGGACGCCGCTGAAAACAAAGCTTCGCGTGTCCTCGTCATTCTCGCCGAACTCATTCTCGAGGAAGATGGGAGCCGGGCGCTTCCACTGGGGATCGGCGAACGCCGCGGCGATCGACTGGCCATCGCCAAGTGCACGAATTCCGGTCTTCGCGACGTCGAGCGTCGTTGCCGCGAGATCGACGATGCGCGCGGGCGACTTCACCACAACTCCCTTGGGCACGCCGGGGCCGCTCATGATCCAAGGCACGCGGACGACTTCCTGGTAGAGCGAGAATCCGTGGCCCAATGCGCCGTGTTCAAAGAACTCCTCACCGTGGTCGGCCGTCACCACGATCAGGGTGTTCTCTGCCAGCCCCATCCGCGCCAGCTCACCATGGAGCCGGCGGATTTCGTCATCGTTGTAGCGGATTTCCCCATCGTAGAGGTCGCGTGCGATGAGCTGTTTGCGCTTATTGAACGTGATGAATCCGTGATCCTGGCGGAATTGCGCCTCGTAGTCGGCGGGAGGCGAATATGGTTCGTGAGGGTCGATATAGTGAAGATACAAGAAGAATTTTGAGCTTCGGTTCTTCTCGATCCACGCGAGAGCGTGCCGGTTGATCTCGCGGCAATCGTTCTCATATTTCCAATTAAACTGGTGACGCGTAATTTCCGTCAGCACGCGGCCAAACCAGGAGTTCCGCATCGAGGCGTGCGAGATCGTATCTTCCACCGGGGAGTCGAAGTATTCATCGAATCCGCGGTCGAAGTCGAAAACTTTCTTAATATTCGGATTGCTGACAAATCCGGCCGTCACATATCCGGAATCTCGGAATGCCTCAGCCATCGTGCGACAGCCCTTCGGCAGCATGAGGCGGCTGCCGTGGTAGAGCGCGCCGTGGCGCGAAGGGTGCAGGCCAGTGAGTATGGTGCCCGTGGCGGGTTTCGTCCAAGCCGCGGAGGCGACGGGATCGTCGAATCGCACGCCGTTCGCGGCGAGCGAGTCAAGGAACGGCGACGTGGGGCGGCCGTAGCCGTAGCAGCCGAGGGCGTCGGCTCGAAGCGTATCAATCGTGATGACGATGACGTTCGGACCTTGGGGCGTTCCGTGTGGCGCCTGCGATTTGTAATCAACCCCGGCCGGAAGAGAGGTGAGGCTGAATTGTGGCATCGTCCAGAGCGTGCAGCCTGCCAGCAGACCGAGCAGCCCATAGAGCAGCGGTCTTGGTAGGAGCGCTCCTGCTGCGAGCCGCGAGCCGATCGCGCCGACGGACGGAGCGATCAGTCGGGCGATGAGCGACGCGGCGGGGGCAGATGCGATGAGAACTGCCAGCGCACCGCCTGCGCGCATCGGCTGACGCCAGCCGCCGCTCACTCCCATGATGATGCGGAAGGCGAACCAGAGCGCGAACCCCGTCGTCGCCATGAGTGCGGCGGAAACCGCCGCCGGCTCGGAGCGCGGCGACCATGGGAGGCGCGTTGTGATGCAATCCCACACCAACAACCCGATCAGCGCCGCCGCGTAGCCGCCGAGGTTCAACAAAACCAGCTGCCCCGGCGGAAGGAACAGTAATGCCTCATAGGTGAACCACGTGCCGAGGGTCACCCACGCCGCGAAGGCGCCGCCGCACACGATCCAGACCGAGGCAGCATTCTTTGCGTAGCTGCGCTCGGGCGAAGTCCGCTGCAGCTTGGCGAGGACGAGCGCCAGGACGCCGAGAGCGAGAGCGATCGCACCAAATCCGAGCCCTTCCACGGCGGTCCACATCGCGAATCCGAAGAGCCGCTCGGTGATCGGAGACGGCGCACCGGCTTGGAACTCGCGAACATGGTCGCGGCTGAACACATGCGCGGCGGCAAAGCATCCGCCGATCACAGTGCCGCCCACTGTTCCGGCGGTCGCCATGCGAAGGAGAATCGGGATGGGCGAACTCACGCAGGAATCCTTTCAGGGGGAGATGGGGACGCTAGGCGCTCCGCCGTTCGGCTTCGCTGGACTTTCTTGGGGAAGTTCCGCCGGAGCTCGGCAGAGGTCAGCGTCGTTTGAAAGCCCGGCAAACGGAGCACGCGAAATCGCCCCATCGTTTCGAACTGGAGCGCCGCCAAACCTTTGCGCGACACATCCTTCTTCACGTGGGCATACCCGACCAGCTCCGTCTTGCCCTGCCGCGCGAGGTCGGCCAGCACGAATCGCATGCCCGCCTCGTAGAGCTTGCGCCCTCGGTGCTCGGGGCTTGTGAAGGCCTTGTAGATGAAGGCCTGATGGGGGTCGAGCGCGCGCTTGAGGGCGCCGGGGACGTTGAGGTTGCGGGGATTGACCCACATGGAGAAGACGACCGTCTGTGCGTGGAACACGACGACCACCTGGTGCCCGAACTCGAGTCGCCGGGCCCCCAGGATACGCTCACGCTCGTCGAGCTCCGTGTGGTGCGCGTCGCAGCCGAGGATGTCGGCTGGCGTACCCCAGGCGAATCGGTAGCTCCCGGCCGACTTTCCGTCCTTGGTCGTGGCCTCGAAGTGAGGATCGAAATCGCGGTCCGAAGGCCCGACCCGCCGAACGAAGATGTCGAAGGTGTCCAGGGCGAAACGCCGACGGACTCGCCCAAGGGCGTGGCGCAGCGGAAGCCACCAAGGGGCGCTCGTCGAAGATGCCATGGATCGGTCGCGCCCCACAGTCTCGCGCCGCCCCCGGCGGTCGTCACCGGGGAGCCGCGACTGGGCTCGAACTTCGCGGTCGAGCGCGGGGGAGAATCAGTTCCCGAGGTAGAGCTGGGCTGTGCCGCCGATGGTGGCGATCCCGCTGATCGCCATGGGATCGAGCGAGATCCAGGCGAGGTCGACGAACTGATTCAGTCCGAGGATCGCGGGATCATTGGGGAGCACGATGGCGGCGGTCGGAGCGCTCAGTCCGGCTCCGTCGAGTGACCCGAAGAAATCGGGGAAGATCGACGGCACATTCACATAGTTCCAGAGGGAGTCCGGATTATTGGGAATCGTGCGGGTGTCGCCGGGATCGAGCGACGCGCCGAGGAAGAAGCCGGGGAGCTTGCCGGAGAGCGAAGGAACGATCAGGTAGAGGCGATGAGCATCCGTTGCGCTGGTGATCGCCACCGGGTGCGCGGCACCGAGCGTGGCAATGCCGCTCACGCGCAGGTCTGCGGGCGGAGCGAGACCAGGATTTGTGAGTGGCGCCGGTCCGGCTGGGAGTCCGGTCACGCCGATCTCATAAATCGCGAATCCGTCGAGTACGAAGAGGCTCGTGCCTTGAGGGCCGGCGACTCCTGGCGTGCCGGGCGCGAGCGCGAGACCGGATAGTTGAGTGTAATTTCCGCCGAGCACGGTGCGTGCACCGGTCGAGCGGTCCACGCGGTAGACGCGGCCTTCCGCGCCGGCGGCAACATAGAAATTGCCGGAGGCGTCGAAGGCGAGGTCGCCGTCGAAGGTGTCGAATCGGAACGTGTAGTAGCTCGATCCTCGGAAGTGGCCCGCCGACGAGACGGCCGAGAGTTCATCGACTCGGAGAATCTCGCCGCCATTCTCGGCGGCTGTGCCGAGCTCCGAAATGAACACATCACCGGTGAGCGGATCGATTGCGGATCCGATGCCGCGATTGGTGTGATGGAGCAGCGTCGCGGTTCCGCCAGAGACGCGGTAGAAGCGGCCGGCGTTGGACCCGGCGGGGCGATCGGCGACCAGCGTCCGGCCGAGGCCGTCGACGACGAGGCTTCGCACGTCGGAGAGGCTCGCGGGCGCATTGGTGAATGACACCGTCGTCGCGAAGGCAGAGGTCGGATCCACTTCATACAGAACGCCGGATCGGCTGCCGACCGCCAGGCGGCCGCTCGGTCGAACGGCGAGCCCGGTGAGGTCGCCGGAGAGCCCCTGGGGGGTGCCCGCCACCTGCGTTGCGGCGCCGGCCGAGCCGTTCACCCGGTAGAGGCGCGAGCCCGACGTCGAGACCAGCAGTCCATTGCCGGTGGGGTCGGCCACGATTGCGCGCGGCGTACCTCCGGACGAAGGCAAATATCCATAACCGCGCCCGACGCCCGGAGAATTGGTATCAATCCAATTCTTGGGCGCCGGAGCGGCGACGCTGGGGATCTCCCACAGGTAGAAATATTCGGCGACGTAGAGGCTCCAGCCGGTCGTGCTGCCGGAGCCTGGTGTCGACCGAGCGATGGAGAGACCCGCGAGGCGATTCACATATCCGCTGCCGATGCGGACGAGCTTTCCGGTGTATCGATTGAATCGATGGACGGAGAAGTCGTCCTCGGAGCAGGTGTATACATTGCCGAGGCAGTCCTCCACCAAATCGCCGTCGGCCCAGACGCCGCCGTTCGAGTAGTTCATCCCGGAGAAGCCCGGAATGGGCGTGAGCGTATTATTGGTGGTGTTCAGCAGCGACACGGAGCCAACGAACCCCGAGTTGTGCCATTGAACCACCATCGCTTGGCCAGAGATCGGGTCGAGTTCGATTCCGCGGGATTCCTGCGTGTTGACGAGCGAAGTAGGCGGACCGCTCGTTGGCACGCGCAGCACATTGCCGGTGTTGAACCCGGTCCGGTTCGCGACGAGGTAGCTCCCGTCGCGCTGCACAATCATGTCCTCACCAATGCCGATGAGGCTCGGGGAGTCGGTGTAGACCGTCGTGAGCGAGAAGGGGCTTTCTGTGATTCTCTGGATCTGACCCGCGCTGATGAGCGCGTGGATCTCGCCGGAGGGCAAGCAGCAGAGCCCCGTCACCTGACCGAGGAGGCCGCTTGCCGCATTGGCGATCGTCGTGATGGTGAGCGATGGCAGCGCGATGCGCTTGATCGCTTGATTGACACCAAATAGATCGCCTCCGATGAGCAGATCTCCGTTGGTGTCGGTCGTCATGTCGTAACAGTTGAGGCCGAAGGCCACCGGCTGCTGGATGCCGCGGCTCGGCACCGTTCCGAGCGAAGGAATCACGACGCTCGCCGGCGCGCCCACGTTGCCGATCTCACGAATCGCTGTAGGGCCGTTCCCTTCCGCGACGTAGGCGCTCCAGCCCGATGCGCTCGGCACCGCGCCGCTCGACGCCGCAATTGTCACGCCGCGAAGCTGACCGAGGCCCGACGCGAGCGTCGCCGACGTGCCATTCAGCCGGTTCAGCCGAAACAGCTTTCCGCCCGCAACGTACAGAATGTCGCCGGATGCCTCCGGAGCGAGATCGCCGTCATTGTTCGCAGCGTTGAATCCCGGAAACGCCGTGGTCTCGATGGGCGACGTTGGGTGTGACTCATCGGCGATCTCGACGAGGCGAATGGCGCCGCCGCTGTTCGAATCGCTCAGGAGCATCTTCCCCGTGCTCGGGTCGTTACAAACCGCGAGCGGGGTGTGGTTCACGAGGTAGTAGCCCCAGCGCAGACCGTCGGAGCTCACCCAGTTGACTGCGCGCACGAAGCTCGTCGGCGTGCTGCTGCAGATGACATAGTTGCCGGCGGCGTCGATCGCGAGATCGGTCGGATCGTTCACCATGAAAAAATCGGTGAAGATCTTCACGGCCGGCGTCGTGCCCGAAGGGAGGCGATAGAGGTCGCCGACCGAATCGAGAACGGTGATATCTCCCGAAGCCGTCTCTACGACTCCGCGAAGAGGATTGGCGAAGGGGCCGGTTGTGCCGTCAGCCAGAATGGTGACGGCGCCAGAGGTCGTAACGCGGCCGACTTCCCTCTCATTGGTGCAGTAGAGAATGCGACCGGCGCTATCGGTCGTCATGTCCACAACGCGGCCGCTCACATTTGCGAGCGTGCCGATCTGCCCGAACGCGGGAGCGCAAACGATGACTGCGTAGAGCAGCCCTTCGAGGAGGCGATGCTGTTGAGCCACTGGGGGAGTAGTGGGAGAGTGCCTAAGAATGGCCGATCCACGCCGGGGCAGCTAGCCGGCGCATCCTTCTCGGAAAGGGTTTCCTCAGAGGAATCGCCGAGAGGGCCACCGAGGACACACAAGCCGAGTCAACTCCGCTCCGTGACGAAAGAAATCACTGCGTCGAGAAGCCTGGCGTACTGGGCCGCGCGCCCATCCATGCCCAGGAGGGAGTTTCCGACGTCATCCGAGCTGCGCGCGGGCCTCGTCCCCCATCGCTGCGTCGCCTCGTCCTCGACGGAACTCCCTGGCTACGCCTGTGGTGAGCCCTCGTTCGCTGGGAGACGATTCCTCGTCCCCGCGTTGCGAACCACTCCGGCCACGGGCGGCTAAGCGCTGTCGCCGTCCTCGGCCGGAGGTGCGGCCGCGGCGGCTGGCGGCGGGGAGTATCGGCGGCGTCGGTCAAGCCACTGCCTTATCCCGTAGGCGATCTTGGCCCGAAGCCTGGGGAGGGCGAAGGCAAGCGTCGTGCAGGGGCGGAGCTTCCCGCCCCATTCCTCTTTGTGCCTCTGGCCTCCGGCCATGAAGTCGTAGAGCTGGGTGCCTTCCTTCTGGAGTTCCTTCACGACGATTCCGCGCAGCGCCACGCCGACGCGCGCCTCCTTCCATTCCGGGTCGAATCCCTCCTGGATCTGATAGTAAGAAGTGCCGGCGACCGCGCCGAATTGATACGCAACAATCTTGCCGCCGATCTCGAGGCGCGCAAACCGCAGCCTTCCACGCTCTAGCAGCACACGGGCGATGCGATGATAGAAATCGCGTCGGCGCGTATCGGCGAAGCTGCCCGACTGGCCGACCTCGTTCCATCGGTCGCCGTGGAGCTTGAAGAGCCCGGATAAGTGGAAATCCAGCTCTTCCGCGCGGTCGCACCATGCGAGCTGTGCGCCCTTTTGTTCGGCGGTTCGGATCGCCGAGCGCACCTTGCTTCGCATGCGCGGCTTCAGCGAGGAGATGTAACTATCAAAACTGCCGAGCAGCGGGGCCGCGAGGCAGGCGACGGGAATCTCGCGCGCAGGCAGCCGGCGATATTCGAGCAGCAGGCGAAAGGCCCGCAGCATGGCGGAGTTCTCCGGCATGCAGGAAATGACCAGCGCGTCCACCCCGGGGCGCGCGCCGACGACGTCGAGGCAGGCCTCCGCGACGCTCAGCTCATAGCCGCGCCGCACCGGAATCTCGAGGTAGTCGGAGTCGAAGGTGCCGTCCGCTACGAGGATGGCCCGCCTCAACTCCCACGCCTTCCTCCCGGGCTCCATGCGCATCGGGAGGATGCCCACCGGCTCGCCGTCGGGGGTTCGAAAGGTCCAACCGAAGACCGTCGAAGGGGCCGCGTAGGCCTCTGCGTAGGCAAGCGTCCATTCGGGCGAGCAGCAGAGCGGGTCGGCTCGGCTTGCGCGATGGACCTCCTCGAACGCCCCCAGTTGCGCCCGAAGTCCGTCGATGCCGCTCCACGCATCCGCGAGAAGAGCGGCGCGCGGAATCGGCGGAATCGACGGTTCCATGGAGGCGCGAAAGATCGGCGAAGCTGCTGGGGTTTCCCAAGCCGGAAAACGCGCGCGCCGCAGAACTCTCTGCGGCGCGCCCTTCTGCAACGAATTGTGATCTCTCGAGGCTTCTACGCGTAGAGCCCGCGCAGTCGAGTGAAGCGCGCTGTCCGATCGACTCCGAGCATGTACGCCGCGATGCGCGTCGAGACCTTGTAGCGGTCCTGGTAGGCGACGACGTCGTAGAACGCCGCCTTCATCATCTTGGCGAGTTTCGTGTTCACTTCGTCCTCCTCCCAGAAGTAGCCCTGGCGGTCCTGGACCCACTCGAAGTAGGAAACCGTGACGCCGCCCGCGTTGGCAAGGATGTCGGGGAGAACGATCACGCCCTTGCGGTCGAGGATGGCGTCGGCGTCAGCCGCCGTCGGGCCGTTGGCGCCCTCCACGATCAGCTTCGCCTGGATGCGATCGGCATTGACTGCGGTGATCTGGTCTTCCTTCGCTGCCGGCACCAGCACGTCGCAGGGAAGCTCGAGAAGCTGGGAGTTGGTCACAGCCTGGGCGCCGCCGAAGCCTGCGACGGTGCGCTTGCTGGCGAGGTGCGCCATGACCTTGGCCATGTCGAGCCCTTTCGGGTTGTAGATGCCGCCGTTCACGTCCGAGATGGCGACGACCTTGTAGCCGAGTGCCGCGAAGCGCTCGGCTGCGATGCCGCCGACGTTGCCCGAGCCCTGGACCACCACCGTGGCCTTCTGGGGCTTGGCGATCTTCCAGTGGGCCAGCGCCTCGCGCGTGACGAACTCGACCCCGAAGCCAGTCGCCGTGCGGCGCCCCTTCGAGCCGCCGAGTCCCACCGGCTTGCCCGTGACCACGGCGGTGACGGTGTAGCGCTTCGTCATGGAGTAGGTGTCCATGAGCCACGCCATGGTCTGTTCGTTGGTGTTCATGTCGGGAGCCGGCACGTCGCGGTCGGGCCCGATGATGTCGGCGATGGCGGCCGTGTAGCGGCGCGTGAGGCGCTCGAGCTCCGTCGCCGACATCTTGAGCGGATCGCAGATCACGCCCCCTTTCGCGCCGCCAAACGGCACGTCCACCACGGCACACTTCCAGGTCATCCAGGCGGCCAGTGCCCGAACCTCATCGATCGACACATCGGGCGCGTAGCGGATGCCGCCTTTGTAGGGCCCGCGGGCGATGTTGTGCTGCACCCGGTAGCCCGTGAAGACCTCGATCCGACCCGAATCCATGCGGACGGGGAGCGACACCGTCAGCTCGCGGTCGGGCTGGCGCAGGATCCGGTAGACGTCCGGGTCGAGCTGGAGTTTCTCAGCCGCCTTGTCGAAGCGCGCCAGCATCGACTCGAAGGGGTTGTGCTTCGCGGGCGAGGGCGCCTCGAGATACTCCGCACTGGTGTCGTGGGCGTCTTCGTGGCGTTGGGACGACTTCGGGGCCTTCTTGGCAGCCATGCTTCGGTCGAGGGTTTGGGGGCAGGAGCAGTTAGGGCGGGAGAGAGTAGCGATCCGGGGCAACGCAGCAATGGACGGTGGGCACCCCTCGGAGGTCGTCGCCGCTTGCGGTCAAGGCTGCCGTCGCTAGACCGCGCGGAATCCCGTACAAGAACCCCATCGCTCCGGCGATCCCTGTACCCAAGGTCCCCCATGAAGCTCCAACTCCTCGCGCTGTTTGCATCTGTGACACTTCTCGGCGCCGTTGCCGTCGCGTCGACGATCAATGATCAAGAGAAGGCTCCGCCCCGTCCCGCCGATTCGGCGAAACCGGCCGACGCCGGCAAGGAGAAGGAGAAGGAGAAGGTCACAGTTCCGTTCTTCGGAAACGAGAAGTGCCCAGTGTCCGGCGAGAATGTTAAGAAGGACAAGTATGCAATCCTGGACCACCAGATTGTGTATTTCTGCTGCGACAAGTGCATCGCAAAGGGGCGCGCCGACGAGAAGGGCACCGTCGCGAAGGCCTACCCGAAGGAAACGGAGCTCAAGAATGCCAAGTGTCCCGTAATGAATGAGGACAATGGCGACTCGAAGGACACGGTGACGATCATGGGGCGGAAGATTCGCGTCTGCTGCGACGATTGCCCGTCGCAGGCGAAAGCCGCCCCGCTCGCCACGCTCGCGGCCGCGCTCGATCCGAAAGTTGTGGATCTACAGAACGAGAAGTGCCCATTCTCCGACAAGCCTGTTTCTCCCGCGCACATCGCCGTGGCGGAAGGAAAAGTGATTCGCCTCTGCTGCGAGAAGTGCGTCGACGCCGTGAAGAAAGATCCGGCGAAGGCGATTGAGATTGCTTCGAAGAAGCCAGCGAAGAAAGAGAAGCACCACTAATCCCGCAGGACGGCTCGCGGGCGGCTTCCGAACTGCTCAGCGGAAGGCCAACAGGAGCGGCGCTCCCCAATCGACGGCGAGCGCCGCTCCTTTTGTTTCCAACACGAGAGAGACGCGCTTGCCGCCGAAGGCGTGGAGGCTCAAGTCGCGGTGGCGATGGGGAGTCCACACTTCGGTGTCCGGCCCATCGAACGAATCGTCGAGCAGGACCACCGATTCCTCGCCTTCGGCCGCGGCTCGGATGGTGAATCGGACGGGGCCCACAGTTCGCGCCGGACCTTCGCGGCGAACGGTGGGATCCGCGCCGAGCTTCTCACGTGTGTAGAAGCGATAATCGACCCAGAGCGACGCGCTCGCCGGGATGCCGATCGGCGCGAAGGTGACGCGGCTCGGGCACTCCACGAGGATTGCTTCGGGATTGTAGTTTGTCACTTTATCGGCGGTGATCTCCGCGAGAGGATCACCGACTTCGTGACGCGCCTTGGGTTGGAGTCTCTTGAGAGAGACGGGGAGCTCTCCGAGGAGCTTCGGGTCGGCTGCCGGCACTCCAGCGACACGGGACTTTTGTAGTGTCTCAGCGACCATCCGAGCCAGGATCCCGTGGCCACGGAAGGAAGGATGCACGATATCCGCGAAAAGCGGCACGGGCTCCGTTGCTTCGATTTGTTGGAAATATCCGCGAGCGTCGACGAGCAGCGCGCCGGTTTCCCTTGCGGCCTCCGGCACGGCCGCGGCATAGATATCGCCGTCACGAAAACGATCGCGTGTCGACTTGGGAGCCGGCGGAACGATCACCACCGTGGCCGCGCCGGCATTCGCAGCACTCCGGAGGATCTCCACCAGCGTGCTTCGGAAGTCGTCGAGCTCGAGGCGGGGGCCGTCCGGACGCTTCTGCTCCGAACCCCACAGTTCGCGATATTGTTGCACGCGCGCGTCGTCGGGCGCGGACGGTGCCGCCGAGGACCCAGCCAGAAACCCCATGAGCGCATGTGGCGACAGCGCCTCGAGCGCGGAACCGCTGCGCCGCGCCGCGAGGCGCTTGGCGAGCACGCGATCGCCGGCGCCCACCGCGGGGCCGTAATCATTCCACACGCCGGCATACAGAATCACGACGTCGGGCTGGAGACGCGGACCCCACATATGCCACGTCTGTAACATCTGGTAGGCGCTGTATCCCGGGACGCCCGCGTTGATGGTCTGCCACGGCAGGCTCGGATCGGAGCAAAGCCACTTTTCGAGCCGCCGCGCAAAGGTGTCGCACTCGAGCACGGCAATTCCAAATGTGCACGAATCGCCGAGGCACAGCACGCGCCGCACGCCGGGCGGCTTTTCCCACGTCAGGTCGGGGCCGCGGAGTCCGTCTCGATTGATCCTCTCATCGAGCGCAATCGCTCCGTTGGGAATCAGCTCCCAGAAGCGATCATCGCTCCACCGAATCGGGAACTTGCCGTCTCCGATGGTCGCCCCCGTGAAGGCCACCGGCGGACGCTCCTTGGCTTCCACGGCCCAGGTGCGGGCCAACCCCTCGAGGCATGCAAGCACCGCGAGCGTCGTCGCCGCGCTAAAGAGCAGCTTCTTCCCCGTGGTCAGACGAATCTCCTCCATTAGAAGATTGAGTAGATGAACTGGGGTGCACGTCCGACGAGCCATCCCCAGGCGCCGAGGATCGCAAGTGAGATTGCGATGGCGGTTAGCCACCAGGCCGGATGGCGGCGAAGGAACCAGGCGAATTCGCGGAGAAGGCCCATGGGCGGCGCAACGGAAAAGACACCCTCACGGGGGCGGGTGCGCAAGCTCGACCACTCACCAGGAGAGGGTTGTATCCACAAGAAGTGAAACGCGGTGGTGGGTTGCGCCTAGCAGCCGTGGCAAAAGTCATCCGAGCTGCGCGCGGGCAAGGTCGCCCCTCGCTGCGTCGCCTCGTCCTCGTCGGAGCTCCTTGGCTCCGCCTGCGGGGAGGCCTCCTGCGCTGGGCGACGATTCCTCGCGCTCGCTTTGCGGAGAACTTTTGAAACCTCCTCTCGATCGGGCCCAACATGGGACTCGATGCGTGCGTAAGCTCGCCACCTCCCGGGCCCCACGGAACGAACTGTCGCAGATCGCGCGTCTCACGTCCGCAAACGTTTAGAAGCACGGAACGTGCCCCATCTGGCACCGTACGCTACCTTTCAAGTCCGCATTCCCAGCGGATCCGAACACTCGAGAGGGCTCGTCCCGCCGAGCCCCGATCCGGCCCCCTGGATCCCCGCATTCCCAGCAGCCCAGCAGGTCACTCATGTTGAAGCGCATCCTCACAATCTCGGCCACAGTTGCCATGGCGTCGGCCGTCTATGGACAGGTCAATCCCAACGCCGTCGGCATGTGGCGATCGGATAAGTTCCCTGGAACGGCCCTGTTCATTCCGAGCGTTCCGGCGGGATCCACCGGCAACCACGTCTGGTGCGTTCTTCCTCCCGACGTGCTCACCTACTTCAAGCCGCAGGCCGACGGCGGTGTGCGCGAGCTCGATTTCTGGGGCTTCACAATGGTCGTGGGACTGCCCGCCAATACGGGTACGACCGCGGTCACGCACAACGGGCCGAGAATCGAGCTTCGCCGCGCGATTCAGGCCCCGGCGCCCAATGAGGGGCGTTGGATCCCCGACGTGAGCACTCCGGCTTATGTGACGATTCCGGAACAGATCAGCCAGTACAGCGTCGCGCCGGGCACCACGGGCATCGGGTTGAACTACACGACCAAGATGCTCACAGTTCCGGTGAAGGTGCCGGCCGGCAGCGCCACGGGCGACGGTCTCTGCTTCCGTTGGGTCGACTACATGAAGCAATACGGGTCGACGGCGACGACTCCGAATTCTCTCATGATTGTTTTCACGGGCAACGCCACCACGGCTGGCGAGTCGGGCACGCTGGCACAGAATCTCTCGGGCCAGACGACGCCTGCGGGAGGCGATGTGTGGATTTCTTTCGGCGGCGCCAACGCCTCGACCGAGATGGCGGTGACGTTCTACTTCGAGCAGTCAATGATCACGCCGGTCAAGAACGTGAAGCAGCTGGCCCCCGGCGCGGCGGTCCCGGGCGGCGTCCTTCCCGCTTCGGTCACTGCCGGCTTCACGATGGACGACGGCCACGGCGCCCTCAACCCGGTGCCGGGAGATGTGATCTCCTTCCAGGTCAATTCCAATAAGCAGGCGAAGCTCGGCGCCCAGGCCGGCAATGTACAAATCGTTCCGCTGGTGCTCTTCTCGGGAGACGTGGCCGGAGGCGGCGCGAATCCGAACCCGGAGGACTGGGTCGCCAACGGCGGCGCTGCGCAGGAAAGCCACATCCACCCGATGCCGCTGCAATCGTGGCTCGAGGATATCGCAGCGACATTCGGGCTCTTCCCCGGCCTAGGCCAAGGGCTCAATCCAAATAATTCGACGCTCGGGCTTTGGCTTGGCACCGATCAGGCGAATGGCTACTTCAACCTGCAGGTGCTGCTCAATTGCTTCGCCCTGTCCGATCTGGCCGGCGGATTTGTTGGACCCGAAATTCGTGCTTACAACAAAACGTCGAATCCAACCGGAGCTTTCTCGCGAAACCTCGTGCAGTGGAACGTGAACCTCGTGGGTGAACTTCGCTCGCTCTCGCGAGGCCAGTATGGCTACACACCGATCGTTCCGGTGGGAGCCACGGGCTCCGTGGGTATTGTCGAATACCCGCAGGGGGTGCCGCAGCTCCAGGGCACGTCGTTCTATATCACTGCCTGGGTGATGGACATCTCCTCGCCGACCAATCCGCCGGTGAACATTCTCGACATGACGAACGTGGTGAAGATCAGCCTCTGATCGCGCCGCGCGCCCCGACTCTCTCCGGCCGGGCCCCCGAGAAACGTGGTTTCTCGGGGGCCCGGCGGCTTTTTGCTACCCTTTCGCCCGTGAAGCTCGTCGCGCGGCGCCTCTACGTTCGCATCCCCAACTGGGTCGGCGACGTTGTGATGGCCACGCCGATCCTCCAGGCGCTTCGGGATGGGTTTCCGCAGGCTCACATCACGCTCGGCGCGCGGCCGCATCTCGAGGCGGTGCTCCGCGGATGCAACGCTTTCGACGAGCTGCTGCCCTGCCCGCCGAAGCCCGGCTGGGGGGGAATTCGGGCGCTCGCGGCCGAGCTGAAGCGTCGCGAGTTCGACGCCGCGATTCTCTTTCCCAACTCTTTCGAGACGGCGCTCGTTGCGGCGCTGGCGCGCATTCCGCGTCGATTCGGATACGCGCTGAACGGGCGCAGCCTGCTCCTTACAGATCGGCTTCGGCCGCCGATGCAGGGGTTTCGGCGCGTGCCGACGCCGATGCCGTATTATTGGTCGGACCTAGTCGGTCTCGCCGGCGTCGAAGTGCGAAGTATTCGGCCCCGGCTCGCCCTCGACGATGCGACGCGCGCGAGCGTCGCCAGCTGGCTTGCGGCAAAGGGGCTCGGGCCGGGGGAGCGATTCGCGCTCGTGGCTCCGGGCGCTTCTTTCGGATCTAGCAAATTGTGGCGATCCGACCGCTTTGCCCAAGTGATCGATGGCCTTGCCTCGACAGCTGGCGTCCGCACGCTCATACAATTCGGGCCGGGCGAGGAGCCAATCGCGCGCGCCATTGCGGATCATTGCAAATCCGCCCCCGTGCTCGCCGACGGGCCGCCCCTTGATCTTCACCGCCTCAAGGCCGCCGTCGAGCGCTGCGATCTGTTGATTTGTACAGATAGTGGCGTGCGTCACTACGGCGTCGCTTTCGATCGCCCCGTGGTCTGCGTCATGGGGCCCAATGATCCGCGCTACACGGCGGCCAACCTCGATCGCACGACGGTCGTCCGCGAGGAGGTGGAATGCGGCCCATGCCAGCTCAAGACCTGCCCGCTCGACCACCGCTGCATGGAGCAGCTGGCCGCAAGCCGCGTGTTGGCGGCCGCCCTCGCGCGGCTCACCGCCGCCGAAGATCCCAAGGGGGAACTTACTTTTTCGCCGGCGCGCTGACGACGGGCGTCGGGAAGAATGGCCCCGGCGCTGCCTTCGCATCAGTGGGACCCGGCCCGCTCGACGGGCGCATCGGGAGACGCGCAGCCGCCTCCTGGATCTCATGTGCCTCGCTCACGCGCCAGCGAATCGCGATGGCACGCGCGTAACATTGCGAGAGAGTCGCCGCGCCCTTTTGTGAGGGGCTGGCCGTCGCGAACCCGAAGTCGCGCTCCAGCGCAAACGCCGCAAGGGGAGTTGCCACAGCGCGCGCGCCTTGGGAATCGATCAGCAGCGCATCGGCGCCGAGGCTCGCCGCCACCTGCCTCAGCCGCGTGATCGCATGGGCAGGGCTATCGTAGTTCTGGCTCTGGGTCGAGAGCGTCGCGAGCTCGAAGTAGGAGCGGTCCGGCTCGCGCTCGAGGATCTCCACATGCACGGGATCGCGCTCTTCGAAGGTGGACGGGCTCACATGTTTCACATCCACCGGATAGAGCGTGGCGCAACTTGCCACAAAAAGCGGCAACGCACCAAAAAGAGGAGCACAGAGCGCTCCTCGGCTGATTCGGTTCATGGCTTGTCTACCGGGGTGGCTTCGGCGGGGCCTTGAGGTTTGCGGTTGCTCACGTCGACTTGCTGGGCTGCAAGCGTCGGCGACGGCCGCGAGTCGGTTCCGTCGTAGGTGCGGAAAAGCTTCTCATGGGAATGGCGAGCGGGAAAGCGAACCGCGGTTCCACGCACCGCGACCCACTTGGGACGGTTCAGCAGAATCGTCAGGCCCGCCTTTGCCGCTTCGCCGCCCACTTCGCCGTTGGGGTCGTCGGAGCTTGCCGCCGAGCCTCCCGTCCCGACGTCGTAGATCGGTCGAACATCGACGAGTGCGTCTGCACCCAGGCGTCCACTACGCTCGCGCAGACGCGCGACGAGTGCGTCAAAGGAGCTTCCGTCGGTCTTTGCCTCCAGCTCGGCGATCGGCTCCCGTTCACGGCGATCGATCTTCGGAATCACCTCCACCGCTTCCGCCGGCACTGGTGTCGAGCCGACGGGGCCAAGGAATCGGGCCGTCACCGGCGAAACCTGCGGACCGCTGGCGCACCCCACGGGAAGCGACAGCGCAGCGAGCAGCGCGAGCGCCGCGAGCAGGTGAAGCCCGAGGGCCGCTACCATGCTTCGCCCATGTCGGCGAACCGCACCCGAAAGCTTCGGAAAGTTCTGATCGCGAACCGCGGCGAGATCGCCGCCCGCGTGCTGCGTGCGTGCCATGAGGAAGGGGTGGAAGGAGTGACAGTGCATTCCGACGCCGACTCCCGGGGGCTCTGGGTGAAGGCCTCGCGGGAGTCCTATCGGATCGGTCCCCCCCCGGTTCAAGAGTCCTATCTGAAGGTCGATGCCCTGCTGGAAGCAGCTCAGAAGTCGGGCGCCGATGCGGTACACCCGGGCTACGGGCTCCTCTCGGAAAATGCGGCCTTTGCTCGACGCGTTGAAGAAGCTGGCCTCACCTGGATCGGCCCGCGTCCGGACACCATCGCCGAGATGGGGGTGAAGACCCGGGCGCGGGCGCGCATGAAAGCCGCCGGCGTGCCGGTCGTCCCCGGATCGGAAGGAGCCATCGAGGACCTCGAAGAGGCCAAGCGCGTCGCCCGCGAACTCGGCTACCCGGTGATGGTGAAGGCGGCCTCGGGCGGAGGCGGAATCGGCATGGAGAAGGCGACCGACGAAGCGGCCCTCGAGCGCGCCATGAAGGGCGTCGCCGAGCGCGCGAAGCGCTTCTTTGGCGGCGGGGCCGTTTACCTTGAGAAGGCGCTCGAGAAGCCGCGGCACATCGAAGTGCAAATATTGGCCGACCAGCACGGCACCGTCGTGCATCTGTATGAGCGTGAATGCTCGATCCAGCGGCGCCATCAGAAGGTCGTGGAGGAGTCGCCGTCGCCCATCGACGACGCCTCGCTGCGGGCGAAGATTACAGATGCGGCGGTCCGCGCGGCGCGTGCCGCCGGGTATCGCAACGCGGGTACAGTGGAGTTCCTGGTCGACGCGTCGCGCAATTATTACTTCCTCGAGATGAATTGCCGTCTCCAGGTGGAGCACCCGGTGACGGAGATGGTGACCGGGTTCGACATCGTGCGCGAGCAACTGCACATCGCGGCGGGCGACCCGCTCAGCTTCACTCAGGAGCAGGTGCGCCAGTGCGGCGCCGCCGTCGAGCTCCGCCTCTACGCGGAGGATCCGGCGCGGGGATTTGTGCCTTCGCCAGGGCCGATCCAGGAGCTTCATATTCCGTCGGGCGAGGGCGTGCGGCTCGACGTCGGCTACGCGGCTGGCGACACGGTGACGCCTTTTTATGATCCGCTGATCGCGAAGCTCGTCTATTACGGCGAAGACCGGCGCCAGGCGATCGAGCGGGCGCTCGCGTCGATTACGGCAGCGCGCGTCGGCCCGCTTAAGACAAATCTCGATCTGCATCGCCGCATTCTTGAGAGCGAGCTTTTCCGCTCCGGCGACCTCTCGACCGATTTCTTGCAGCGTCTTCCAAAATAAGTAACCTCCACATTTCTAGCTGATGGATTGGGATTGCCGCCGATGACCCACGTCGTTCGCTCCAACATGGCAGGCACGTTGCTTGAGATCCTCGTTCAGCCGGGAGAAACCGTCTCCGAAGGGCAGGACGTGGCCATGATCGAATCAATGAAAATGCACCTGGCGATCCAAGCCGACCGATCCGGAAAAGTGGCGTCCGTGCATGCGAAGCCAGGCGACTTCTTGAACGACGGCGACGCGATTCTTGAGCTGGAGGTTTGAGCGCCGTGACTTCGAGCGAACTCGTGCGGTGTGAGCGCGACGGGCACGTCGCGCGGCTCGTGATTCAGCGGCCGGAGGTCGCAAACTGCCTCTCGTTCGACACGTTGACGCAAATGCGCGCCCACGTCGCCGATCTCTCGCGCGACCGCGGTGTGCGCGCCGTGACAATCACCGGTGCCGGCGACAAGGCTTTTTGTGCAGGCGCCGATCTCAAGGAGCGCGCCACGATGCCGCTCGAGAGGGTGCCGCTTTTTGTGCAGTCGATCCGCGCTCTCATGGATGAGGTCGAGGCGCTGCCGATGCCGACCATCGGCGCCGTGAACGGCTTTGCCTTCGGCGGCGGCACGGAGCTGCTCCTTGCGTGCGATCTTCGGATCGCTGCCGACCATGCGCAGCTCGGCCTCACAGAAGTGACTCTTGCAATTATCCCAGGCGCCGGCGGCACGCAGCGTTTGCCGCGCCTGATTGGCCGTGCGAAAGCGAAGGAGCTGATTCTTACAGGTCGCAAGATCACCGCTGCGCAGGCGCAGGCGATCGGGCTCGTGAACGACGTCGTGCCCGGAGCGCAGCTCTCGGCGCGCGTCGCCGAGGTGGCCGCCGAAATTGCCGCCAATGGGCCGCTCGCCGTACGCGCCGCCAAGCGCGCCGTCGACCGCGGGGGCGAGATGCCGTTGCTCGAAGGGCTGCGCTACGAATTTGAGTGCTACGAGACGATCCTGCCAACGAAGGATCGCGTGGAGGCGCTCACTGCCTTCCGCGAGAAGCGCAAGCCGCAGTACCGCGGCGAGTGAAATTCGGCAAGGTGCAAGCAATGCGCAGCGAGGCGCCCTTTTGAGTTGCGAGAAGGGACCTCGCTAGGAGCATCTCGGAGCGCTCCTTACCATCCGCACCCACATCGGCGCACCGAGCCGGCCATCCAACGGTCGACGCGGTTCGCGGAAGTGTCCCCTGGCCCCTGTTGGGCGCGTTTCCGGCGGCACCGCTGCGCGCGCTCTGCTCCTCAGTCCACCAACCCCATGCAGAAGCCCATCCTCACGCATGCCGCCCCCGGCGTCGTGGCTCTCGCGCTCCTTGCGGCGCCCGCCTTCGCGGATGAGATCCTCCTCAAGAACGGCGAGCGCGTGCTCGGCAAGGTCACCGGCGCCGCAGATGGCGCGCTCAAAGTGACGTCCGAGTCGCTCGGAGCCATCTCGATCCCGCTTGACAAGATCAAGACGTTCTCGACGGACGAGCCGATCGACATCCACTTTGCCGATGGCACCGTCGTGCACCAGAAGGCGCTGGCCGGAGTCGATGGTCAGATTCGCATCGAGAAGACTGGTGTGCTGCAGGGGCAGGGGCTGCCGATTACACAGATCGGAAAGATCAATCCTCCTCCTGTGAAGTGGGTGGGCGATATCAGCGCGGGATTGATCATGACGCGCGGCAACGCGGACACCAATCTTGCAACGGTGGACTTCAACGCGAACCGGCGCAGCGAAGACGATCGTATTACATTTAACGCGGGCTACCTCGAGAGCCGTATCAAGAACAAGAGCACTCACGAATATGACACCGGCTCGCGTCTCTATCGTGGGGCTCTCAAGTACGACTATTTCGTGTCGAAGAAGATCTACTTCAGCGGATTCGCCCGGGCTGAGAAGGACGCGATCGCCAACTTGGATCTGCGACTTGTGGCTGGCGCCGGCCTCGGTGAACAGTGGGTCGAGAGCGGCACGTTCAACTTCCGGACGGAGCAGGGCCTCACGTGGTTCTATGAGGACTACCGTAACAATACGCCGACCAACGATACGCTGGCGCTCCGCCTCGCCTACGCGATGGACGGCAAGTTCTCCGACAGCGTGAACGGCTTCCATACGGTCGAGTGGTTCCCCGGTCTGGAGAGTGCCGACGATCACTTCGTGGATGCCCGCTGGGGTCTGCGTGCGTCGCTCACCTCCTCGATGTTCGCCGAGGCGCGCGTCGAGCTGCGCTACGACAACACGCCGGCCTCCGGCGCCGAGCGCACCGATGTGCGCTACGTGCTGAGCGTCGGATTGAGCTTCTAGAGGTGGTTTTATAAGTGCTTCGCAAAGCGAGCGCGAGGAATCGTCGTCCAGCGCAAGGAGCCTCGCCCCAGGCGTAACAAGGAGTTCCGTCGAGGACGAGGCGACACAGAGGTGGGCCACGAGGCCCGCGCGCAGCTCGGATGACTTATGAGTCCACCTCGGAGTTCAATTCGGTTTCCTACTGAAGCCGTGCGCCCCTGGCGCGCGGCTTTTTTTTGGCTGCCTCAATCTGCTCCTGTTCGCACTCGAGGCATGCGATCTCGCTCTCGGACGCCCCGGAACTCGAATCGCGTTCCAAGTCATCGGGCGTACGTGTTTGCAACTTCGATCATCGACTCCGAGCGCACTTGCCGCGACCTCTCTGGTTGACGTAGTCCCGCCTTCTCAAATAGGATTCGAACCCTACTCAGGAGGCTAAGAATGATGATGATGATTCCTCCCCCGTCAGTGGACGGCAGCATTTGGAGACCCAGAATGTTTGGGGCTTCGTATCTTAAGGCTTTTCGACGAATGGATTTCGTCCATTACTCTGTACTCGCGTGCCTCATGCTGATTGCCGAGGACGGGGTAGTGTTTGCGATGCCTCAAGTGTCAACTTTCGCTGGACAATCATCGATGAGCCTTCCAAATGCCTCACAGGAACCACTCGCTGTCAGAGTCGCAGAATTGACAGGTGACGGAATTCCTGACATCGCGGTTTCAACCGACGGACTGAGCGCACTGCTGGTTTTCAATGGAAATGGCGCGGGTGATTTTACTTACCACTCGCCCTCTCTAGGGCTCGGGAGTCTACCTGTTGATATTGCATTCGGCGATTTCAGCTTGGATGGCTCGCTAGACGTTGTCTGTGCGACACACGATTCATCGGCGGGAATTGGTGTCGCAACAGGGAGCGGAACAGGAACATTCACCGAAGTTCCCGGTACACCGCTACTTGGGCTGGGCCCAGCAAATTCTATTTCAATTAGTGATTATAGCGGAGATGGCTTGGTCGATCTCGCGGTTGCTTGTGAGACCACCGGAATCCACCTGTTCGTCAATCAGGGAGCGATGCCTCACTTCAGCCCATTGCCGACGCTTAGCTTCGTCGCGGGCTATCGTCCATCCGAGCTGGTGTCGGCGGATTTCGATCTTGACGGCGATCTTGATATTGGCGTGGCAAACTACGGAGGCGGCTCATTGAGCATTCCGGGATTTGTCACAACACATCTGAATAATGGCGCAGGTTTCTTCCCACCCGGACCATCGGCAACCTATTCCGTGGGCCTCGCCCCTCGGGGGCTTGCAACCGGTGATCTGAACGGCGACTCCTTACCCGATCTTGCTACAGCTAACGAGCTATCATCGAGCGTTTCACTGCTCTTGGGCACACCAAGCGGCGCATTCAACTCATCGGGTGCTGGACCAATCCGAGCGGGGGGACCTAAGTCCGTCTTTATTAATATCGCTGATATGGATGGCGATTTGGCGAGCGACTTGGTCGTTTCAATTCAGGGGCCACCATCGTACTTGGCAATCCACCTCGGCGATGGAACCGGCTCGTTTTCATCACCCGCACTTACTTCAGTTCAGGCCGATGCCTACCGAATCGCCGTTGGCGACATTCGAATGGACGGAAGAAGCGACTGCGTTGTCGGTAACAACGGGGCGAGCACGCTCACGCTGCTTTTTGGTGACGCTTCATCTGGGTCTTTGTATGGATCTGCGTTCGGCCACTCGACTCCATCGTGCGGTAACGTCAACGCACACTTCCTTTCTACGCCTGCAGTTGTCGGACATGCTGTCGGCTTCATCAGTACTAATGCACCTTCATCGTCGCCGAATCCGCCCCTTGGCCTGCTTCTGATTGGCAATCGGGCCAGTCCTAGCGGAGCGAACCCTTTTGGGATCGGAATACCAGTATATGTCGATCTCGGAACTTCAACTGATGTACATGCTCTCGATATTTTCAGTCAATGGGCTGGTTATGCTGCAGTTCACGTGGTGATTCCGAACATCCCCACCCTTTCGGGAAACAGCTACTATTCGCAGGTTGTCTGGGCGTGGCCATACTGTGGTGCGAGCTGGAACTTTCCATTCGGGCTTAGCGCGTCGAATGGAATTCAGCTTACAATTCAGTAGCCAGCCATGACGCGGACGCCAATCGTGCGGGGAATTCCTGGGGCACGGCGCACAGCAAAGAGATAATCGTGATAGAAGTGAATCCCCCCCAATGATGCCCGAGAGGCGATCGGCGTAAATTGTGCGATCGCTAGATGGTGTAAGCTACACAATTATTGATAGATGGTTCAGGCTCTTCGACAGTGTGGCGACTAACTCTCCCTAGTGTGGTCGAAGAGTGGAGCGAATACTGTATTCCTTGAATCGATTTTTTGCACTGCATGGCGCCGGATCGAATGCCGACGGCGAAGAGAACTGGCTTGCTTCAGTGGAACGACTTGAGTTCGGCATCGATCTCCCGCGCATTTTCTCTCCAAGGGACCGCTGGCGGTCCGAATTGAATCACCTCTCTGGGACGTCGAAGTACTCCCCCTCGAGTTCATAGCGGAGGCAAGCAATGGCTCTTGGTCACGGCGCGCGGTAAACCAGCACCGTGCGGCGCGGCTCTTCCAGAACGGCCACAAATCGGGGGCGCTTCGCGGGGTCGGGAACGTACTTTTCGCGCCAGGTGTCGGGTTTTTCGCCGGTGACGACGAAGGCGTTGCCGCGCTCCAGCTGCGCGGCGACGGCGCTCGGCGGCAGGTCGGCCTCGAAGAAGTCCTTGATCGGAAAAGTGAATTTCACCGGGCCGCGCCGGCTCATGGCGAGCATCGGTCCGCCGATTTCGAAGTAGCCCGTCGCGTCGGGTGCCACGACCTCGCCGAGCTTGCGCTCGAACTCGAGCGCCGGCCCCTGTGTTGCATTCACCCATTCCCCCGCATGGATCGCCGCGGTGCGCTCGCCGCAGGCGAGCAGCGCCGCGCAGCACGCCGGTACCACCACGAGAAGCAGCGCCGCCACGACCTCCTGCGCCTGGTTCCCGCGCCGGATCACTCCGCGCGCCAGCACGAGCGGCAGCACCGTGAGAAGCGCCTCGACGCCGCTGCCGAAGAAGATCGCCTGCAGCGGCCACACAATAATCAAGAATCGCGCGTCGTTGTAATGCCACAGCCCGTGGATGATCGGGTAGAGCAACAAATTCGCGAGCGCAAGCCCCGCAGCGATACGCTTCGTGCCGAGCAGCGCGAAAGCAATCCCGACGAGGCTCACGAGCGCTACGATTGGCCGCGCCGCCGCCTGTGCGCTCACCACAGAAACCGGCATCGCGGCCAGATAGTGGGGTTTCGGCGGAACGGCGCGCGCCAGTTCGAAAGCGAACGACGACACGTTCTCGCGGTACTTCGCCCAGCGGAAGTTCGCGATGAATTCTTGAACATAATGAATCCGCCCAGGGTCGACCCCCTGCGTCGACATCACTGCCACGTGCGCGCCGAGCGGCAGCAGCGCGGCCACGCCGAGTGCCGCCGCCGTCAACAAACCGCGCACGGGAGATCGGCCGCGCAGCGCGATCAGCCCTAGGATCGGGAGCGCGATCAGCGCCTCGAGGCGCATCGTGGCGGCGATGCCGAGCACGAGCGCGGCGGCGACTTCGCGCGCGCCGCGCGGCTTCGACTCCGAAGCTACAAATGCGAACTCGATCGCCGCGAGCGCAAAGGTGAGCGCCGGGATTTCCGAATAAGGGACGCTCGCCCACTTGATCACCAGCGGATCGACGGCGAAGAGCGCCGCCGCCGCGGCGCAGCCCACGGCGCCAAGCCCGAGGCGCCGTCCGAGGCGCGCTGTCAGATATGCGGCCGCTCCGAGGCTCGCCGCCTCCACCAGGATCCAACCCCACGGCAGTCCGAGCAGCCGCAGCGGCAGCGCCATCAGTAGCGAGAGCCCCGGGAAGAACTTCGCGTCGACGCCAGTTCCCCACGGAACCCGCAGCCCTTCGAGCCGCCCGAGCGACTGCGCTTTCGCGACGTAGTAGGCGCCGTCGATTGGGATCGTCTCGAGCCAGGCGCCTCGGATTGCCACCACGGCCACGGCCGCGGCCACGAAGGCGAGGGCAAGCCGGCGCGCGAGCGATTCCATCAGCAGCGCAATCGTACCGTCTCTCGCGCGCGACGCTCCTGCGCGCCACCATGGCGCGGCCATGGAAGCCGCCCCCTGCATCGCCGATCTCGCCGCGATCCGCTATCTCCCCATTCCGACCGAGCTGGGCACCGTTTGGGTCGCCGGCACGGCGGCCGAGATTTGTGATATCTCGCTGCCGGGAACGCGCAAAAGTGAGTTCGTTGCGCGGCTTCCGCGCGGCGCGTCGCCCGGCGAGACTCCGACCCTCGCGAGCGCACGCCGCCAGCTCGAGGAGTATTTCGCAGGGCGTCGACGCACGTTCGACCTGCCGCTTCGCGCCCACGGCACCGAATTCGAGAAACGGGTGCTGCGGGCGCTCGCCCAGATTCCCTACGGCACCGTGGCGACATACGGCGAGCTTGCCGCGCGCGCCGGAAGCCCCGGCGCCGCCCGCGCCATCGGGCGCGTCATGGCGCGCAATCGCATTCCGATCGTGCTGCCGTGCCATCGCGTCGTGGCGGCCTCTGGGCTCGGCGGCTTCGCCGGGGCGGCGTGCCTTCTCGATGTGAAGCGCGCCCTCCTTGAGCGCGAAGGCGCCGCGATTCCGCCGACGCCACACAAGAGGCCCCCGCGCCGCGCCCCACATTCTTGAACTCTCCGCGGGCGCGGAAGCCTCCAATCGCCGGGAAGCTACTTTTCCGGGCCGACCAGCGTGAGCAGCATCACCTGGGGCGGACGCAGCAGCCGCACGCGCGGCGCGAAGCCTCCCTCCATCCCGAGCCCGGCGCACACCACAAACCGATCCACGCGCCACTGGAATTGTGGCGAGAATTGCTCTGGGCCGAAGACGCCGTCGGCGTAGCGCCGGCCGATTTTTGTAAGCGTGACCGGAGCGCCATAGAACGGCAGCTGGATCTGCCCGCCGTGGGTGTGTCCGGCGAGGCCGAGTTCGGCGTGCCATTCGCCGCCCTTCCAAGCGTGCGCAAAGTAATCGGGGTTGTGAGCGAGGAAGATGCGCGTGGCGCCGGCGGGGGCGTCGCGCAGCGCGAGAGCCGGATCGGGCGGTCGCTTTTTGTTGTCGAGTCCGGCGATCCAGAGCTTGGCGCCGCGGATATCGACGGCCATACCCCGATCTTTTAAATACTCGATCCCAGGAAGGTCGCGCACGAGCCCGTCGAAATCGCCGTCGCAGTCGCCGTTCACCACATATCGCGTCGAGCGGGAGCGCAGTCCCGCGAGCCACGCGCGGACGTGCGCCACGAGCGTCGGATGCATTCCCGTCGCGATGAGATCTCCGGTGAACGCAACAAAATCGGGGTCGAAGCGGTCGACGGCGGCTGCCGCGGCGTGGTCGCGCTCGCCCACTTCCACGCACTGCAGATCTGTAAGGTGCGCCACCTTGATACGCGAGCCGCGCGGCAGCGTCGGAAGCTCAATGGTTTCTTCGCGGATCTCGAGGCGGTTGGGCTCGATGAAGAGCATCGCGAGCGAGAGCGCCACCGGCATCGCCGCCGTCGCTACGCGAAGCCACTCTTTGCGCGTGAGCGCCGGCACGAGCGCGAGCACGGGCAGGCAAAGACCGCACAGATAGAAGGCAAAAGCGGCCGGCAGCATGAAGACGCTGATCCGGAAATGGGCGACGAGCGCCATGGCGCCGCCGAGGACGACGCCGCCGAGAGCGAGGACGAGCGCCACGAGCATCGCGAGAACGTCTCGAAGCCAGCGGCGTCCCTGCCCCTCCTCGGGGCGCCGCGGTAGCCGGCCGAGGGCGAAGCCGCGGATCACCAGCGCCGCGATGGTAGCGAGCGCGAGGTTCACGGCCTGCCACTCACCGACACAGGCCCACCAAGTCTGGAAATCGTACGGAGGCAGCGGGTCCGTCGGGGCTTGCATAGTGGGTTGCGTGCAGCGCGGAACATCTTGCGGCCGATTCGCCGTCTCGCGAAGGCTGAGCCGTCACCTTTTCGAAAGCGGCCCTTTCGATTGGGCTTTCGGCGCGGCAGACTCCTCGCGCTCGCCGGACGTCACGCCGACGAGCGGGATCTTTGTCAGACGCCTCGAGCAGTTCCGAGACGCAGGCTGGTTCCCCCGAAGAGCCACCTCAGCGCGACGCGCGGCAGGCCGCCGCCGGTCGTGCTGTCTCTCCACCCCGTCCCCAACCCTCGGAGTACGGCATGCGCACGCAGTTCCGTCTGTCTTCGATTGCATGGACCCTTTTTGTGGCGGTCGCGGGTATCGCGGCCGTCGGAGTCACCGCCCAGCAGGGCACTCTTCGCGGCGGCACCTCCGCCCCGCCCGCCGGCCTGCCTGCGGATCTGACCGCCGGAGAGAAGGCGACGCCCACGGATCACTATTTCCGCGCAGGCGGCCGCGGTGAGCAGCAGGTGCCGCTTCGCCCGTCGGTGTCGATGCTCTCGGTGCGCATGGCCGCGGGGCTCAGCGCCGAGACGGCTCGGCGCGTGCTGGCCGGGCACGCGGGCGTCGACAGCGTGTCGCTCGATGGAGTGGACTTCACAGAAAGGAACTCGGCGTACATCCCGCTGCTTCCAGGACTCTCGGAGAATGATCTCCGGACTGTGGCACGCGCGATCACGGCTGACCCGCAGGTGGTCTACGCTGAGCCCGTGTACTTCCACGAGACGGAGCGCTTTGGCGGCACGAACCGATTTATTGTGAAGTTCGCCGATCATCTCACAACGGCCGAGACCGACGGCCTCCTCGCCGGTGTCGGAGCTTCTGTGGTGAAGTCGCTCGCCTCGGGCCCCAACACATTCGTGGCGCAGCTCCCGAAGGAGTCGCCCCTCAACGCGGTGGAAGTGAGCAACCTGCTCCTCGAAGGTTTCCGCGACGCCGTCGACTACGCGAACCCCGACTTCGTCGTGGACCGCGTTCCCACCTATACGCCCAATGATCCGCTTTACACGAGTCAGTGGCACCTGAACTCGACGGGCCAGAGCGGCGCCAAGGTGAACGCGGACATCGACGCGCCGCAGGCGTGGGACGTTACTCAAGGGTCCACGTCGACGATCATTGCGGTTATCGACACGGGCATGGACCTCGTCCACCAAGACCTCACCTATGTGACGGGCTGGAACGCGGTTGCGAATAATAACAACCCAACGGCGGGCTCTGGCGAGAACCACGCCACGGCGTGCGCCGGTGTCGCGGCGGCGAAGGGGAGCAACGGCATCGGCGTCACAGGCTCCTGCCCGAATTGTAAGGTAATGCCGATCCGCCTGATCGTCTCCGGCGCAACCATCGCCGACGAGGCGGAATCGTTTAATTTCGCGTGGCAGAACGGCGCCCACATCATTAGCAACTCGTGGGGTCCGATCGGATCGGTGGCGACGCTGCCCTCCTCGACCAAGGCCGCGATTGACGCAGCCACGACCAACGGCCGCGGCGGAAAGGGCTGCGTCGTGCTTTTTGCCGCGGGTAATGACAATAAGAACGTCGATGCCAACGGCTACGCCGCCTACTCGCGCGTGATCGCCGTCGCCGCGTCGACCGACCAGGATCTGAAGGCTTACTACAGCAATTTCGGTTCGACGCTCGACGTGTGCGCTCCTTCCAACGGCGGCGTGACGAGCGGCATCACGACGACCGATCGGACGGGCTCCGTCGGCTATTCCACGAGCAACTACACGAGCAGCTTCGGTGGCACGTCGTCGGCCTGTCCGCTGGTGGCGGGCGTCGCGGGCTTGATGGTCTCGATCAACCCGAACCTCACCTATACCCAAGTCCGCACGCACCTCATCAATACGGCGACCAAGATCGATACGGCCGGCGGCGGCTATGTGAACGGCTTTTCGACGAAGTACGGCTACGGAAAGGTGAATGCCTACAATGCCGTGCTCGCCGCCCAAGGCACGACGCCGCCTCCGCCTCCCCCGACGACCACGTTGAACTTCCCGTCGACGAACGTGCCGCTGTCGATTCCCGACAACAACACGATCGGCATTACGTCGGTCCTTTCGGTCAGCGGCGTGACGGGGACGGTTGTGGACGTCAATCTCTCCTGCAACATCACTCACACTTACAAGGGTGACCTGCAGGTGAGCCTCGTCCATCCCGACGGCACGACCGTTATTCTTCATAACAGAACTGGCGGATCGGCAGACAACGTGATCACGACCTACGACACGTTGACTGCGCCCGCGCAATCGCTCACGGTGCTGAATGGGAAGAATCCCAACGGCACGTGGCAGCTCAAGGTGAAGGATCTCGCTTCGATCGATGTCGGAACGCTGAACTCCTGGACGCTACAGATCGTCAAGCAGTAGCTCGGCCTCGCATTGCGGCGCCGCCGGATCTTCCGGCGGCGCCGCGCCGTTTCCGGCCGCTACGATAGGCGCGTGGCCGACTCGAGCCCCGATCCCCACGAATCGCGCGCCGATGCGCTCGTCGAGGCGTGCCTTGAACGCATGGAGACCGAGGGGTCGAAGGCCGTCGACGAGATTTGCGCGCAGAACCCGGAGTTCGCGACCGAGATTCGCCGTCGGCTTGAGGCGCTGCGGGCGCTCGGAATAGTCGGCGATCCTGGCCACGCGCCGGGGGGCAGTCCCCCAGAGCAACTCGGCGAGTTCCGCATCGTGCGCGAGATCGGGCGCGGCGGCATGGGTGTCGTGTACCTGGCGGAACAGGTCTCCTTGGGGCGCCAAGTGGCCCTCAAGGTGCTCCCGACGCTGGCGTCGCTCAGCCCGACCTCGGTGGAGCGGTTTCGCCGCGAGGCCTCCACCGCGGCGCGGCTGCGCCATCCGGGAATTGTGGAAGTTTACGCAATCGGGGAGGAGCGCGGCGCCCATTACATTGCGATGGAACTTATCGAAGGCTCCTCGCTCGAGAACGTCCTGCGCCGACTCCGAAGCAAGCCATCGGAGCAGCTCCATGGGCGGCATGTTGGAGAGATCGTGGGCGGCGGCGTGGCGCCGACGACCCGGGGATCGGGGAACTCCACGAAGGGTTCCAGCGGCGCAGGGAGCCGCGGCGGCCCCGTGTGGGATCGCACATATGTTGAGACGATCTGCCGCGTGCTCGTTCAAGTGGCCGACGCGCTCGAGTTCGCCCACCAGCAGGGAGTGCTCCATCGCGACGTCAAGCCGGCCAATATTCTGCTGCGGACCAACGGATCGGTGGTATTGACCGACTTCGGGCTGGCGCGGGAGGAGTCGCTGCCGTCGCTGACGCGCACGTCGGATTTCACGGGGACGCCGAGCTATGTTTCGCCGGAGCAGGCGCGAGTCGTGAATGCGCCCGTCGACGCGCGCACCGATGTGTATGCTTTGGGAGTTACGCTCTTTGAGGCGCTGACACTCCATTTGCCATTCGAAGGGGATACCGCCCACGAAGTCTTCACAAAGCTCGGAGCGGAGGAGCCGCCGAGCCCGCGCCGGTTCCGGCCCTCGATCCCGCGCGACCTGGAGACAATCGTACTCAAAGCGCTCGAGAAGCAGCCGTCGCGTAGATATGGCACGGTGCAGGCTCTCGCCGACGACTTGAGAGCATTTCTTGAGTTTCGGCCGATCTCGGCGCGGCCGGCGGGGTTCGCAACCCACGTCGGCAAGGCGTTGCGCAGGCGGCCGGCCTTTTTTGGAACGTTGGCAGCGGGACTGGCGGCCGCGGCTATGGCCGGAGTGTATTGGTGGGTTCAGCCCGGCCAGCTCGTGGTCACGTCGAAAACCGCGGGGGCCGCCGTTTTTGTGGACGGCGTGCACCGGGGATTCACCAAGGACTCGGAGCCGCTGTTGGTTGAGGTGTCGCCGGGAGCCCATCGAGTGCGGCTCGAGAAAAGCGACCAAGATCTCGCGAGCCAGGAGGAGGAAGTTACCGTTCGGCGCGGACAGTCGAGGCCGCTGGACCGTTCGCTTGCGAGCTTGAGGGGAATTGTGGAGTTGCTCTCGACGCCGCCAGGCGCCGAAGTGATGATCTCCGACGGCGGGGGCGCCATCGTGAAGAGGGCGCGTGCGCCGGAGCTTGTTGCCCTGCGCGCGGGAGCCTATCGCGCACAGTTCGTTTTTGAGGGCTTTCCGCCCATCTCCAAGCCGATCGACGTGCTGCCCGGGGGTGCTCAGGTGCAGTGCACCGCCGATTGGGCGGTCGGCGAGCTGGTCATCGACGCCGAGCAAGACAATCTTCGGCTGGAGGTCTTCTCCGGACGGAGCGCCGAGGGCGTGAAACCGTTCAAATCGGCGGCGATTCCCTTGGACGCTCCATTGTTGCTTCCCGAGGGCGAGTATTCGTTGCGCGCTCGGCGAGACGGCTGCCATCGCTGGGAAGCGTCCGGCCCGATGGCGATTCACATTCAAAACGGAGGGAGAACTGTAGCTTCTGTGCGGCTCGCTCCGCTTGAGCATCGAATGGAGACGCAGCTCGACCGGCCGGTGTTTCGGGTTGCGGCGGCGGATCTGAACGGAGACGGCAGCAAGGAAGTGATCGCCTTCTCGGCTTCGGGACAGACACTCATCGGGTCCGCCGATGGATCCCAAATGACCCTCGGCGCGAGCCACCGAGGCGCCCCGACGCGATTTGTGGCGCGCGATCTCGACGGAGATGGAATCGACGAGCTCGTGGTCGCGGCTTCCAGCTATCCGGGGCTGCTTTGGATGAACCGTGAGGCGAAGGCATCTGTTACAGTCGGGCTCTCGCTGGCGCCCGTCGATCTCGTTGCTCTCGACTCCGACGGTGACGGTGATCTCGAGGTAGCGGCCGCAACGACGGATCAGGGGCCACGCTCTCGGCGCGGCGAGGTCATCCTCCTGGACAGCCGCGGCAGCGAGAGGCTTCGGCTGCCGGAAATGGAAGCTATTGAGAACCTGGCGGCTCGAGACCTCGACGGAGACGGGCGCGAGGAACTCATGATCTGCTTTCGGAAAGGCGAGATTCGCGCGATTCGAAGCGATGGTAGCGATTTGTGGCGAGTAGCTGTGTCTGGCCAGAGCCTGGGGATCATCTCAAATCCCCAACCGGAGATCGGGTTCGCGGCGCTCATTTGTGGCGCGACCATGACGACCGCGATTCGAGCCGACGGCACCACAGCCTTCACTCTGCCGACGAAACAGGGCGAAGAAGAAGTGCTTCTTCGCGACTTCGACGGAGACGGACGATCCGAGGCGGTGCTGAGGGACCTCAATAAGGTCGTTCTGCGCAAAGGCGATGGAACACTTCTGCGTCTCGATGCGCCGCCGGGGCGAATCTACCCCGCGGCCATGGATCTCGACGGAGACGGGCTCGATGAATTGATTGTTGGAATGTTCACTGGACGCCTCGCAGCGATGAAGCTCGATGGGACCATCCCCTTCGACGAGCAGATTCTCCGTGGCGCAGTGAGCCAGTTCGTCGCGCCAGCGATGGGACCTTCGGGGCCCTTCATCGCCGTCGGCGGGGAGAGTTCGGGAGTTTGCCTGGTCGATCGCGCCGGACAGCTGTTGTCACGAATTCCCTACCGCGGAACGCTTACTGCCGGGCTTGTGGACGATCTCGAAGGAGACGGATTCACGGATATTGTGATTGGCACGAGCGCCAAGCAGGCGCTCTCCGTCTCCTCTAAGAAGACAGTACAATTTGAGATCTCGTCGCGCGATCGGGCGCACGGCCGCGTTGTCGATTTTTTTGATGCGCACGGGGATTCCGCACCCGAGATCGTCGTCGGGTTCGAACCTCACGATGTGCTCGTGCTGGCGCCGAGCGGCAAGGAGGTGATGGAACTCAAGACCTCCCGCGCCGTCATGCAGGTCGAACGAATGAGCTTTCCCAATAGCGGTGCGTTCGGCGTTGCCGCGATGGATGCCGACGGAGTCCTGTACGCGTTCGACCGCGACGGAAAGGTGCTATGGACTCAGCGCATGCGCACGTTTTTCTTCCACCGCGCCGATCTCGACGGGGATGGGCATCTTGACTTCGTGAGCCGAGTCGCCGCGAAATATGTAACAGCATGCGGTGCCGATGGGGCCAAGCTCTGGGAGCGCGAGATCCCGACATCTATTCGAGATGTGATTCCTGCGGATCTCGATGGAGACGGCCGCCTCGAGCTCGTGGTTCTCACTCCGGCGCAGGGTGTATTTGTGCTCGGGCTCGACGGTACGGTTCTGCGATCGTTTGCACTCGCGCCGAATTGCGCCGAGTTTCTCGTTTGGGATCTCGACGGTGACCGGAAAGCCGAGATTCTCGCGATCGACGTGGATGACGTGATGCATGTCTATCGGTCAGACGGCAAATTGTGGTGGGAACACTCCCGCATTCGGCATCGCATCGACCCCGTGATTCATGATCTCGATGGTGACATGCGTCCCGAGATCGTCGCGGCGTTTCAGGCTGCGGACATGGTCGTGATGAGTGCTGAAGGGAGGCCTGTCGCAATCCGCAGGCTTGGCGATCGAGTGAACTTCTTTTTTGCTGAGGACCTCGACGGCGACGGACAGGGCGAAGTCATCGTGGGCGTCGGGAACGAACTCATCGTGATGGACCGCCACCTCCAGACGAAGTTCACGATTCTGCGGGATTCGCTCGCAACGTCGGTGCGCGCGGCGGATCTCGATGGCGATGGGATTCGGGAGCTCCTCGTGACGAGCGCTTCGGCGGGCACCGCGATTTACAGTGCCGCGAGCGTCGATGCGCGCGCTCGTCGGCGCATCCAATTTCTTGATGCCCTTGCCGCGGCCGAGCGCGGAGACGAAGCGGCGGCGAAAAGTGGATTCAAGGAAGCTGGTTTTCAGTGGCTCCCTTTCGACTCGACGGCGCTTGAGGCGATTCGATGGCGCCTTCGGACCGCACCCGGACCGGCCGCGGCCTCGGCGGCCGAATTCCTCGATCGCGTACGACCGCCGCGCGGCGACAGCGCTTGGATCGCGGTGGAGGAGCTCATTTTTGAGGGGGCCTTTGCGAAGGCTCTTGAGGTCTACGGGCGCCTTCGCCGCGAGCATCTGTATGAAGTTCCCGCCTTTCGGCTGCAGTGGATCGCGACGCTCTATATCGATGAGCGCAGAGGCCCCTGTCCGAAGTCTGCCGTGCCGCTGATGGTGCAGCTCGCGGGCGACCTCGTCGCCCTCACCCAGGCTGCAGACGCCGAGTCGCTTGAGGTCTACGCGTTGGCCTTAGCCCTGGACGGACAGCGCGGCGCGGCGACGCAGGCGCTGGAGCGCGCGCTGGCGGCGTGCAGCTACGAGCAGGCGGAGCTCGCACTACGTCTCAAGAATCGCCTTCGAGAGATGGGCGCGAGCAAATAGCGATGAAAGCTCTCGCGTTCCATCGCCGACGAGATCGGGCAGAATCCACCCCATGCTCATCACCTGGATTTCGCGGCGGACTCCCGCCTTGCTGTTTCACGGATGGACGCTCCTTGGGCTCTGGGCGATCGCTCCCGCGTGCGGGACGACTCGCGCCGCGCAGGAGGGCGCAGACAAATTTGCGCCGCTCTTCAATGGGACGGATCTGAGTGGCTGGCGCAATGTGAATTGCTCGCCTTCGACGTGGGCCGTTCGCGATGGAATGATCGTCTGCTCGGGAAAGCCGACGGGAGTGCTTCGTACAGAAAAGATGTATGAGAATTTTGTTCTCGAACTCGAGTATCGCCATCTCCAGAAGGGCGGCAATGCGGGGCTTTTCATCTGGTCCGATGCACTGACGGCAAAGGGTCAGCCCTTCACTCGCTCGATCGAAGTCCAGGTCATGGATGGCGTCGAGACTCCAAATTACACAAGCGATGGAGACATCTTCGCGATCCACGGCGCCCGGATGCGGCCCGATCGGCCCCATCCGGCCGGCTGGGAGCGGTGCCTACCGAGCGAGAAGCGCGCGAAGCCCGCTCCGCAGTGGAATCACTACCGCGTGACCTGTCTCGACGGCACCATCAAACTTGCGGTGAACGGCAAGGAGGTCTCCGGCGGAAGCGAGGTTACTCCCCGCAAAGGATACATTTGCCTCGAAGCCGAAGGGTCGGAGGTGCACTTTCGCAATCTCAAGATTCAAGAGCTCCCCGCAACCGTGCCGGTCCTTCCCGCGTCGCTCGTTGCCGAAGCCGACCTCGGCTTCCGAGTGCTTTTCGACGGGACTCTGACGGCCTTCAAGGAGGACTCGGGGAAGGAAGGGCATTGGACACCGCGGGATTGGGTGCTCGCCTACGATGGCAAAGGCGGGGATTTGTGGACGAAGGAGGAGTTCGCCGATTTCGAGCTCATCGCGGACTGGCGGTGGGCCGGCAAGTCGCAGGGGAAGATGAAGCGCCCGGTGATCGCCCCCGATGGCTCCGTTGCCAGGAATCCCGACGGCACCAACAAAGAGGAGGAAGTTGAGGAGTACGACAGCGGAATCTTCCTGCGCGGAAACAGCAAGAGCCAAGTCAACATGTGGAACTGGAGCGTCGGAAGCGGCGAGGTTTATGGCTACAGAACGGACGGGAGCATGCCCCCTGCGGTCCGCGCTGCTGTGACACCGAAGGAGCGCGCCGACGCTCCGGTCGGCCAGTGGAACCGCTTCAAGATTCGAATGCAGGGGGAGACACTCAATGTTTGGCTCAACGGGAAGCATGTGATCGTCGACGCCGCGCTCCCCGGAGTCGCCGCGCGCGGTCCGATCGGATTGCAACACCACGGATCGGCTCTCGAGTTCGCCAACCTCTACATTCGTCAGCTGTAGGAATCAACGACGTGAGAACCTTCCATGGGCGTCTTGCAGGCGCCGTCCTGGCTACACTGATCGCGGCTTCGGCGTGTCAGTCAGCGAAACCGGCGCAAGACGCCGATGCTTCCGGCGACGCTCGCCTCGACTGGTGGCGCGAGGCGCGCTTTGGAATGTTCATTCATTGGGGCCTCTACGCCGTCCCGGCAGGAGAATGGGGCACGAGAAAGGACCACGGCGAATGGATCTACACGACCGCCCAGATCCCGCTCGAACGATACGAGCAATTCCGTAATGACTTCAATCCGGTGAAGTTCGACGCCGAGCGTTGGGTGCAGATCGCAAAGTCGGCGGGGATGAAGTACATCACCATCACGAGCAAGCACCATGACGGCTTCTGTCTCTTCGACAGCAAGTTTACGGACTACGACGTCATGTCCACGCCGTTTCGGCGCGACATCCTGAAGGAGCTCGCGGAGGCGTGCCGCAAGCACGGCATCCGGCTTTGCTTCTACCACTCCATCATGGACTGGCATCACCCCGATTATTTGCCTCGGCGCGAATGGGAGAAGCGCTCGGCGGCGGGCGCAAATATGGACCGCTACGTGGAGCACCTTCACAATCAGGTGAGGGAGCTGCTGACGGAGTACGGAGACATCGGCGTGATGTGGTTCGACGGCGAGTGGGAGAGCACCTGGAACCACAAGCGAGGAAAGGCGCTCTATGAGCTGTGCCGGAGCGTCAAGCCCGATGTGATTGTGAATAATCGCGTCGACGTGGGGCGCGGCGGCATGGCGGGCATGACCAAGGGCAGCGAGTACTGTGGTGATTTCGGCACTCCCGAGCAGGAGATTCCGGCCACCGGATTTTCCGGCGTCGACTGGGAAACTTGCATGACTCTCAATGATCATTGGGGCTACTGCAGAGCAGATCAGAATTGGAAATCGAGCGAGCAGCTCATTCGGATGCTGTGCGACATTGCTTCCAAGGGGGGCAACTATTTATTGAATGTCGGGCCGACCGCCGAGGGTGAGATCCCGGGGGCGAGCGTTGAGCGCCTCCAGGCCATGGGCCGATGGACGGCAACGAACGGCGAGGCTCTCTATGGAACGACCGCAAGCGTATTCGATGCGCTGCCTTGGGGGCGATGCACGGTGCGGCGCAGCGGTGCGCGCACGCGGCTCTACTTCCATGTATTTGATTGGCCCGCCGATGGAAAGTTGAGTATCCCTGGGCTCGGCAGCGCGGTGGAGCGCGCGTGGCTTCTTGCGGATCCGAAGAAGGCGCTCTCTTGCAGGACTGCCGACGGATCGGTCAGCGTGGAAGTTCCCCGGAGTGCACCCGATGCCATCGCTTCGGTGGTGGCTGTCGAAGTGTCCGGTGAACCGATTGTGTACAAGGCTCCGACGATTGAGGCTGCTGCGGATCAATTTGTTGCGACGCTTCCGGTGCGGATCGCGGGAAGTCCCGGCCTCGATGTGCGCGTGACTCTCGACGGCAGCGAGCCGAGCCGCACCTCGATGGTTGCTGGCGATGCCATCGTGCTTCGCGGAGATGCCACCATTGCCGCGCGTGCATTCCACGGCGGCCGTCCGGTGAGCCCCGTTGTCCGGCGCGCCTTCAAGAAGGTGGTCCCGAAGCCGGCGCGCCACTTCGGTGCGCTCGAGCCCGGGATTCTGTGTGAAATCGTGGAAGGCAAGTTTGAGCGGATTCCCGCGTTCAAGCACGTGCGAAAGGAAGTGCTGCCGGTCCCTGCGGTGCCCGCCGATGAGTGGGTTGCACGGCGGTTCTTGGGAGTGCTCGAGGTGCCTGCCGACGATTTGTATGAGTTCTCCCTGATCTCGGACGACGGGAGCCGCCTCTCCATCGATGGAGAAGTGGTGATTGATCACGACGGTCCCCACGCTCCGTCGGAGAAGCGCGGGCATGCGCCTTTGGCCGCAGGGAAGCACGAGATCGTGCTGGAATGGTTCAACGCCGCGGGCGGTGCGGAGCTTCAGCTTCGGTGGGCGCGCGTCGGCGAGGCGCTTCAGCCGATTCCTGCGGCGGCCTTCTCGCACTCAAAGTAGCGGAGCAACGCAGGTGCGGCCGGTTCCGGAGGCGTGGCGCGCGCCGCTTCGCCCATTTTTATCATCGCGAACCTATCGGGACTTGACTCGATTTGTGGACGAAGAGCGCGAGCGAGGTTCCGTGTGGCCAAGGGATGACGATCTTTTTGCTGCTCTGGAGTCAACGCCACCAACAAGCGTTTCTGTGGTGATTCTCGGACAGGACCCCTATCCGACGGCCGGGAACGCCCACGGGCTCGCGTTTTCGGTTCCTCCAGGAGTACGAATCCCGGCATCGCTCAAGAATGTGTTTCGCGAGCTGGAGAGCGATTTGAAGATTCCGGTTCCGTCCTCGGGAGATCTTCGGCCGTGGGCGCGCCAGGGCGTGCTGCTTTTGAACACGGTGCTGACTGTGCGAGAAGGCGAAGCGAACTCTCATGCGCGCCGCGGCTGGGAGCAATTTACCTCTGCAGTAGTGACCTCAATTCTGGAAGGGCAGCAACCTGTTGTGTTCTTGCTGTGGGGGCTGCCGGCACAGAAGCTCCTCGCGCCGCTGGTGCGCGCGCCGCACGTCGCCCTGGAGGCGGCGCATCCCTCGCCGCTGGCGCGAGGGAAATTCTTCGGTTCACGGCCGTTCTCAAGGGCGAATGCACATCTACGGGCATGGGGCCGCCCGGAGATCGACTGGCGTCTGCCGTAGCGATTCCGATTGAGGAGCCTCGTGTCGCCGCGGACGATCCTCGGTCCGGGGCGGCCTGTATGCGCGACTCTTCGAGAACTGAAAAGTGGCGTCGTCGCGTGCGCGCTACTACCCATTCGACAAGTGGGGTCGGCGCGTGCGCCGACCGGTGAGCGCGCGCGTGCGCGCGCCATGGCCTCGTGTCTGCGGAACTCGCTGCACCAAGACCGACCCACGCCCCAATCCAAAAGGGCGGGCGCTGTTTTGTTACGTAGGGCGCGGGCATGCCCGCGACGATCTCGCGCGCGCATGCGCGCGCGGATGAGGAAGCCGGCCTTCGACGGTTCGTCATCGCGCGAGGCAAGCCCCGCGCCATGGTTCGGCGCGAGCGCCGATCCTACGAAACGAAAACTGTGCGCACCAAAACCGACCCACGCCCCGATCCAAGCCGTCCCGTATCAGTGAAGACGTACGGGTTCAAGGCCTTGTGCCGACGCCTTCGTCGCGGGCGCACGCGCCGAAGTTGACCCTGCCATGTGGGGCGGGCGCCAAAACCACAGACCCGCTTGCGCAACGCAACGGCAGCGATCACGGGGCGAAGGGCGGCTGAATCGTGAACTGAAGCCCGTTCGAAGAGTACAGATCGTATCCGGAAATCGAACATGCCTGCCCGGTGATGGTGCTCTCGACCCAGATCGACTGCGCTACGTAGATCTTACCAATCAGCGCATTGACATTCGGAAGCGGAATCGGGCAGAAAGATGTCGTTCCCATGTCGGAGTAGATGTCGAGCGCGTAGAATTCCGTGGAGTTGAACGGATCGACATGGATTCCGATCTGTACAGAAAAGAGGTCGACGGCGGTTGGAATTGCAGCGGTGCCGATGATGCAAATACCAAGGGACTGCTTCGGCGCTCCCGTGCAAGTGAGTCCCCAGAATGGGTTGTCAATATAAGCGGTGCCGCGTGCGGCCATGTTGGCGCGGCCATAGCAGCTGGCCGTGCCCGCACCGAAAGTTGACATGAAGGTGCCCAGGTTGGATTGATTGAGATACACCTGCAGTCGATCCGAGTCACGACACGTGATCACGGCGTCGATTCGGCCATCCAGGTTCAGGTCGATGAGTGTCGGATCTGCGGGCTTGGTCAAAGTGGTGTACTGCTGCGCCACCGGTGAGAACGTGCCCGGCCCGGTCGCCAGGACAAGTTTCATCTGTGACGTCCAGTAGCCAAGGCCGAGCATGTCCACGAGGCCATCATGATTGAGATCGGCAACCGCGGAGCCGGCGTCCATCCCGTTCAATGCGACCGGTGTTTGAGTTGGGAACGTGCCGGTCCCGGAGCCGAAAACGACGCGCGGAAACCCCGGGAGAATCGTGTTGTCGGTCAGCAGAACGTCGAGCTTCGAGTCGGCGTTGAAGTCCGCGAGATTCACGCCGACGCAGCTCGTTCCGTACGAGGTGTGCGCCGTCGCGGTGAAGCTCATCCCTGCTCCTCCCAGCAGCACGCCGAATTGATAGGCGTTCGCCGAGCCCGTTACGAGATCGATCTCGCCGTCCGCATTCAGATCGCCCGCCTTGATCGCATAGGGAATCGACGGCACGGCGACGGCCGAGTGAATTGCAAGGAACCCCGTGCCATTACCCTTCGAGATCAGTACCTCATTCGTGAACCAGCTCACGGTTGCGGCGTCGACACCTCCATCGAGATCGAAGTCTCCCGCAACAATGTGATACGGCGATGAGTATCCGAGGGTCGACGACATTTCTCCGAAGAATCCGGACGGCGTTCCCGCTCGGAACATGTACTTCGCAGTCGGATTGATATTGTTGAGGCTCGCAGTCAACATATCGAGGTAATCGTCATCGTTGAGATCAGCGAGGATGACCTCGTTCGGCACGTCACTCGTGGCGTATCCGACAGGAGCCCCGAGCGCGCCGGTTCCATTTCCGAGCCGGAGCTGGATCGTCGAGGTTCCTTGCGAGGCGCTGATGATGTCCGCGAAGCCATCCTTATTCACGTCTCCGGATGCGATTCCGACGGGTAGCGAGTCGGTCGCATAGTTGACTGCGGGTGCAAACACCTGCGCGGTTGCGGCTCCCGCGGAGTGAAAGAGTACAGTCCCAGCGATTGCAGGAAGAAAGGTGAGCTTCAGTGACCGATGGTGATTCATGATTCAGCCTGTATCTAGGTTGCGGAAGTGCGACGAGAGCGCAGGAATTCTGGATGGGGTTCGGAGCACTCTCAGGAGCGGCTCGCGCGCGAGGGCAGTGCGGAGCAGTAATCCTCAACGAGAGAACGGACGCGGGATTGCTCGAGCGCATTCAGTCCGCGCAGGGGACCGCGCACGTCGGGCCGGATCGGGATGCCGCGCATCGCCAATGCTACTTTTTGGGCTGCGTGGAACGGAATAGCCTGCAGCGCCGCTCGGAGATGAGTGACTTGGGCCGATCCCGCCGCATCGGGGTGCCGAACGTGCTCCACGACACACTCGGGGAATGCCGCCGCAAGCCCCGACACCGCGCCCGCGGCGTCGCGCTCAAGCGCCGGCAGCAGCAGCGCCTCCGCGCCGACGAAGACATCCCAGGCAGGTAACAGATAGGGCTCTAAATGCTCCCAGGGCGTATTGGAGCATTTCATGCCGCGGAGATTCGGGCACCCTTCGCGCAGACGCTGCAGAAGTGGCAGCGAGAGCGAGTATCCGGCCGTCCTTCGAAACTCATAGAGGTAGAAAGGGGCCGGAGCGCAGGCGCGTGCCGCCTGCGAAAAGTGATCGAAAAGCGCTTCGTCATCGGGTGTGAAGTATGGAGGGCCGATGACAGCAACTCCGGCGGCGCCTTGGGCTGCTGCCGCTTCCGACAGCGCGCAGGTCTCCCGTGTGGTCTGCGCTCCGCAGTGCACAATCACTGCAAGTGAGATCTGTGCGGACTCAAGAAACGCGCGCGCGACGGCCTGTCGCTCCTCGAGCGATAGAAGGATGCCCTCGCCGGTCGTTCCGAGAGTGAGCACACCGTGTAAGCCGCTCCGCGCAAGGAATTGTGTATAAGGCGGGATGGCGTCGAGATCGACGCTCGCGCCGCCATCACGGAGCGGTGTGACGGCGGCTGCGAACGTGCGTCGATCGGAGCGCATGGCGGCTTACGGTGCGATCCCGAAAATTACGGCACTCGTCAGACCCTGACCGTTGTTCAGCGCCTGCGCCGTGAGCACCAGATTCGCAAGTGCCGGCATGGCCGGCACGTCGAGTGTCGGCGCTGCCGTCCCCGTCGGACCTGCCACATAAGACACGACGGGCCCATCCAGAACTGTAGTCATGAGCAACGGCCCGAGGCCGGGGATCGTTGTGAGCCCGGTATCCGATCCAAAGAACACAGCGCCTTGCGCGTTGGCGGGCGCGCCGGAGATCTGCATCAAAAGCGTGCTCCCGAGCTGTGCAGGCGATGCGAACGAGAGGCTCGACACCGTCGTGCTCCACGCCGCGGCGTCGTAGCGCCGCGTCTCTCCGGGGCCCGGCACATTCGATGCTCCGGGCGTCGGATCGAAGATCGTATAGATGCTATTAACTGCTTCCGGGATCCTGCCGCTCGACGCGTTTGTAACCTGTGCGCCGAACACGATGCTGTCCAGCGTCACATTGCCCCCTGGAGTCGCGAGCGTGAGCACGACCGTCTCGCCGGACTTCGAGAGCTTGAAGCCCGCGTGGAACGGCCCTTCGGCCGGCTCCTCGTCGCACCAGATCATCAATCGCTCACCCGGCTCAATCACAGTTCCGGAGGGCATTGCCCACTTGAGCGGCGTTGCCGAATTGTCGCTCAAGTGCACTCCATCGAGCGGCAGCGCGATGGGCGACAAGTTCACGAGCTCGATCCAGTCTTCGAAGTCGTTTGCTTCGTCCTGTGCCGTCGATGTGTTGTCGGCCATGAACTCAGAAATTCGCAACGCGAACTCTACATAAAACGCCGCCTCATTGAGCGCGCTCCAGTGATTGGATTGAAAAGTGCGGGCTCGGATAGTTGTCGACGAGTTGACCGCCACCGCGCCCGTGTAGAGCTGCGCCGTCGGCGAGAGAGCTCCGCCCGGCAGCCTCGGATCGCTTCCATCAGTGGTAAAGTACACCGTGGCACCCGCCGGTCCCGTCATGGAAAGCAGGAAGCCTGGAGCCACAAATCCTCCCTGCTTGCTGAAGGTTGGAGCATCAAGCTGCGGATAGAGACCCGAGTTGCGCAGCTGCGCCAGGAGCACGTCGCTCCGAATTGCAGCCCAGTGATTCACGAGTCGATCTCGCTCTGTGAACCAAACCGCGGGCTTGTAGAGGCCGGGAGTATAGAAATAGTTCGCCCAGCGCGCGTACTGCAGCGGGATGGCCGCTTCCATCTCCTTCGCTGCCTTGTGCAGCAGGCTCGCAGGTCGATTGCGCTCTGGGTGCGCCGGGTCAAACACCGTTCCGGATATATTGAACTCCGGCTGCACATGCAGTGTGCCGCCGTGGAAAAGGTGTCGGTGAGCGCGGTCGCCGAAGCGCACTACATATTCCGGATTCTGGCGAAGCCTGCTATGGAAATATGCGACCGGGCCGGCGAAGGTCCAGTTCACGCCTGTCTGGTCGTAATAGCCGTCCCCGATCAGCGTCTCGAACCCGTCCCAGAACATCGAATGCTCCGCGTCCCAGCTGTGGAAACGGAAGATCAGATCGGGGTTGACATCGCTGAGGGCCGGGCCGATACGCGCATGCGCCGTCGCCATCCAATTGTGGTCCGGCCAGTCATTGTTGCCGAGATAGAAATTAAGAATCAGGTAGTCGATGTAGTCGTCGAGGTGGATGTATTCCTGCAACAGCGCATAGGCGTTCTGTCCCTGATAGGTGGCTCCGGAAGCGACGCCGTTTTGCGCGATCGCGGTTGCTACATGCCAGGCTCCTGGTGTCGATGTATTTATCCCATGATTATTACCTTCGTAGACGCCGTTCTCCTTCACCCAGTCGTATTGATGATCCTCGCCGCCGAAGAGTTCGGGAGCCCAGTTCTCGTCGGGGCGCTCATGGAGGCTGTAGACACCCCAGTAAAGTCCGTTCAGGAATAGATGAACATAACGAGCTCTCGACGTGCTCCCGCCCATCGCAAGCTGAAGATCCATCGCGAAGCGGTCTCTCAAATTAATATGGTGGTTCATGGCGGCGGGGCCGCCTTGGCTATAGATGCCGTCCTGATTCCCGCCGTCGAGCACGAGGCGATCGAACCGCTGAATCGGCGAGCCGGGGAAGATCGGGAACTCGAGCTTCGGCTCTCCGAGACCCGACTTGAACTTGAGCGACATCGAGAGCTGTGCGCGATAGTAGGCCGATGTGCTCGAGCCTCCCTGAATCGCAATGCCGCAATTCGCTTGGACTTCGGGGCCGCCACTCGGATCGATGAACTCCATCGACGCCTTTCGATCCCACTCATCGGACTCCTCCTCGGAGTTCGCATAGATTCCGAACGGTCCGAGAGGCGGATTGTAGCCAAACCAGTCGGCGATCGGCATCACAACAGAAACGATGGGGATCGCGCGCAGCGCGTCCTCGAGCTGCTGCGGCGTGTAGAGCGCCGTGATCGCCGAATCCATTCCGTACCACGCATCGGGATGCGGGCCGTAGGGCGTCACGGTCCAAGGCGTGCCGTCCGCCTCGATCCAGCTCGCAGGAAATCCCTTGGAGACGGCTCCCGCTTGAGACTGCTGAATCACGTCTGTCGGAAAAATGTAAGTACTTGTTTCCGACTTCGCGATGGATGCGCCGCCGGCGAGATAAGCCACGGCGCGCACCGTGGTGCTTGTGTTGATCGGAATCGGCGCGCTGAACGGAGATCCATTTGTTGGGCTTGGCTCCGTGCCATCCATCGTGTAGCGGATACGCGCTCCGGGCGTGGAACAAGAAAGTGACAGATTGAATGGCGCCGTGTGAATCCCGCGCTTCGTGCTGAACTGGATCGGCTCCATGAGCTGGGCTCCGGGGCCGTTGGGCGCACCGGGTGTCGCAGGCTCCATCCATGCCGGCGGGCCTCCGCCCGCCGGGAATCCATAAGAAACATCTACGGTCTGCGTCGGATAGCTCGGTGCGAACTCGGTGGCTGCTGCTCCTGCCGGAGGGAAGAGGCCAAGGTACTCACCGCTGGCAGAAAGCTGAAAATTGGTATGCAGATTCGCGGACGGATTTATTTTGTTCTTCCCGGAAGCGAAAACAATAATACGTGCACCCGCGGCGAGCACCTTCGACGGGAATGTCCACTTGCTCGGATTTGCGGCATCATCTGTGAGCCGCCAGCCGGCGAGGTTCACGGGGGTCTGCGAGATGTTCTCGATCTCGATCCAATCCGGGGACGTGGCGTCCTCGTCAGCCAGCGTCGCGGAGTTCGAGGCCATGAACTCGGCGATGCGCAGCTGCTGGGCGCTGAGGATCGCTGGGGCCGCGGCGAGGTAGAGCCAAGGAGCAGCGTGCTTAAGGGTCAGGTGTAAATCCATGGAGGACATCATCTTAGGATCGATCGAGGGCCGGTGGGCGCGGCCGGTCTGAGAAGCAGCTTTGAAGAATATCCGCTGGTGCCGCGGGCCGGGAGCCAGCAGCTTCCGCCGAGCGCGGCGAGCTACTTCGGCGCCGCTTCGATTTTGCGCAGCTCGAGCCCAACTTCCGCGAAGCTCGCGTGACCCTTCCACATGCCGCCGGGTGCGCGCTCCACAATTCGAATCTCGAGCCGGGAGATCGCGAGCGTCTTGGGAAGGTGAACGACGGAAGGCCTACGCTCGTCGGGCTCACACTCCGCAACAACTGTGGGCTTCTTCTCCCCATTCACTCGAATCTCAATCTTCTGTGTCCGATCATAGCGGCCGTATATCCACTCATTCACGGCGCCTGACGTGAATGTCACAGCGTTTGCTTTGATCGGCGACGACAGCTCCAGGAATAGTGTCGGGCAGCGGTCGGACACGGCCGCAACCCAGCGAGTCGACTCATGGCCGTCGACCGCTCGCCTTGCCGTCTCTGCCTCGTTGGCATCGGAACTCGAGGTCGCCGTCACGCGCTGGCCGATCAGTAGGTTTCGCGTGCGGTGCGAGGCCGCTTCCATCATCCACGGCTCCAGGACTGACTGCACTCGAATGGCGATCGGTTCCGACTGAAGCGCGATTGTAGGATTGCGTTCCTCGGGCGGCGCTTCTGGTTCGACGAGGTGGGCTTTCACGGAAAGCTTGAATGTTCCTTTCTTCGAAAATGTGTAGGAAGCCGCATGGCGGAACTCTTTCCAAGGCCGGGTCGGGTCGCCATTCACTCGAACGATCGGCTCGCCATCGAGGAGGTATTCGACTGCCGCGACACGAAGACCGCCGAGCTTTCCAGCTCCCCATGTTTTCTTGACTTCCTCGCTGAATCCAGTGAGAGAGAGCTGTATCGTCTGCGAGCCCTGCACGCGGAAATGTACGGGGCTCGAAGCGGTTTCACAAAGGTACAGATCTTTGATCTTCGCACCGTCGCCGCCAGTGATCACCGGCGCCGAGGCTCGCTTCAGAAACAGAAGCGCAAAGCAGGTGTCGGCCTGCGCGTAGTAGCTCGCCCAATTGCCCCAATCCGGCGACTGCTTGCTCAGGATGTTCCGTGCTCCTTCGAAATACCAAGCATGCTCGCCGATGTGATCGATCCCGAGAAAGGACCCGACTCGCTCGACCGCATAGAGGTAGTAATAGAAATGCGCCTGGTCGTCGGTCCCAGGATTGCGTTCGAAGGAGATATGATGCGCTAGCCAGCCGACGCCTCGGTCGATCGCAAGGTCGAGTTCGCGGCGCTCCGTGGCCGTGAGTGTCTTCTCCAGCGCGTGGACACACACCTTGAGCGCGCTCGTTCCCGCCGCCGTCATCGAGCCGTACGGATTATTGCGATTGCGATACCCGAATCCCGCGATGCCGAGCTTCCCGGTGCCGGTCTTGCCGCTCTCCGCGGGAGCGTCGATCAGCTTCTCCCTCTCTTGATAGAGCCGAATCGCGAAGGCCATCTGACGCCACGCTTCAAGCGGAGCGTCGACTCCGGCCTTGTGAGCGGCCCACATTCCGAGCGCGGCAAATTGTTGATTCGAAAGATCCGGAACCTCGGCCTCATCCAGAAACGTGTCGTCCGGACCCCACTTATTTGGATAGCTGATCAGGCCGTCCTTCGGCAGCTTGAGCAGCGCGTCGAGGAGCTTGCGGATGCGCGGCTGATTGGCCACATCGTGGGTGGCTTCGTAGGCCATCAGCATCAGCGAGATCGAGTAGGTCTCCGCAGGATCGACGCCGTCCAGGAAGCGGAACGCCCGCACCACCGCCGGGTGCGTCGTCGGAAGGCCACATTTCAGGAGCGTGTAAGCGCACAGGGCCGTCTGCCCTCCGAGAAACATCCCTTGGCGCGTGCTCCACGACCCGTCGCGGAGTTGCTCCTTGAGAAGCCAATCCACGCCGCGATCGATGGCGTGGTCGATGTCCGGCTGGATTTTTGCAACATCCGCCAACCCGATCGGCGCGCGCTTGCCGACCGCCCCGTCCGCTGCGAATCGATAGAGCCGGATTCTGTTAAGTCCCGGGGCAAGCCCAAAGGTGCCGATGTGGCCCGAGGCTGCGATGGGGCCGCCCGCCGCCTTTCCATCAATACGCAGCTGCAGTGCATTTCCTTCGCGCTTGAGCTCGAGGTCGAAGGCGCGGCTCGGCTTGAGGAGGCGCACGGCGTCACCGAGCACTTGCCGTTTTCCGCCCGTGATGCGCCCCTCGAGCGCAATCTGCTTGCCCTGGCCGTCGAGCCACAGCGTGGAGTCACCGAGGATCAGCGATGCTTCTGTAGAGTTGATATCTTGCAGAGAAAGCCGCGCTCGAACAGTGAAGTCTCCATCCAGAAGTTGATCGGTCGGGAAGAGTGCATTTCCCCGGCCTCCCATCTCCAACGATTGTCCGATCTTCTCCCATCGTTTGCCTTCATACCGAACGCTCTGGGCTTGCGCGCCGTCGACATACACGCGTTCGGCGAGCGGCGGGATCGTTAGCGCAAGGGCGGCAGCGAGCAGCAGGCTTCGCATGGGCCCCGGAAAGATACCGCGGCGGCGCCCAATCCGGGTGCCACTCGGCGGCAGAGCCGAGCGGTCCTAGAGCCGCACGACGCTCGCGGCCCCCGGCTTCAAGCTCACCGCTTTCCGAAGGGGCGCCATCCCGTGGGCCCGGAGTTCGACCCAGCCGTCGCCCGGCTTCAGTCCCCGGAGATGGATCGCGCCGCGGCCCTTCAGATCTTCCTCGTGACGAAGAGGGCGCAGATTCGAATCGCTCTCGTCGGCGAGGCAGCGCACGACCACGGTGCCTTGCGGGCGCTCGCCACGCCACGGCTCCACGATCACCGTGAGCTCCGCAGCCTCTTCGAGCACGATGGTGCCGAGCTGCACGGGAGTCGTTCCCACCGTGAACCGATCGAGGAGCATGGGTGCGAAGCGGAGCAACGGATCCTTGATCTTCAATGCATACACATTGCCGAGTAAGCACTTGATGAGAGCGCGTCCGTCCGAATCTGTGCGCTCAGTCTCCCAGGTGGGAGACCCATACAGACGACGAGCCTCGTCGCGCTCCGAGCTTCCAAACCATGGAATGGACGTGACCCAGACATTTGCGGGTTGACCATGCGAATCCACACATCGGACGGAAACCGAGCCAAATCGACTCGGCAGATCCATAGGGATCCGTCGGCGCTCAGGTCTGGTTGCGGTGGAGTTCCAAGGCAACTCCAAGGGGAAGGCGTCGGATCCTTCCTTCACGTCGACTCGCACGCACAGTGGTCCGCAAAGACTCTCGTCTTCAGTAATGCGCAACTGATAGCGGCCGTCCGGGGCCGAAACTGTCTGAAGTCGGGGGCTGGGATGAGCCGCGCTGATGCAGCCAAATAGAGTGCCACGAATCTCGATGTGTGCGCCGCCGCGAGGCTCATCATTCACAAGCACGGTGCCCTCGAGAATCACCTCGGATTGTGGTTCCCATCCGAGTGCTTCAGCGTCGTCTTCGAAGGAAATTGGCTCCGTCGGCTGCGGAGCAATGGGATCCGCTGGCCGCGAAGACACGGGCGACGCCGGGCGTGACGTCGGGCGTGACGTCGGGCGTGACGTCGGGCGTGAATCTTGGACGAGCAACGCGAGCAGGAGGCTCAGCACGCCGAGATCGACGCGGTGCTACCGCGGAAGTTCGCGCTATTTCTTGCGCTGGCGAAGCGAGTCGAGCGCCACTGCAGCCACGATGATCACCCCGATCAGGATCTCCTGTACATAATTGGGAACTCCAGCGAGGTTGCATCCGTTCGCAAGAAACGACATCAGAAATGCGCCGACCATCGAACCGAGGATCGTGCCGCTTCCGCCGTTCAAGGAGGCGCCGCCAATGACTACTGCCGCGATCACGTCGAGTTCCTTCCCCATCGCCGTCGTGGGGTCGCCCACGGTGAGCCGTCCGAACTGGAGCACTCCCGCCAGACCTGCAAATAATCCGCAGAGCGTATAGATCTGTATCTTCGTCCGGCGAACGGGGACACCGCACAAGACGGCCGTGGCTTCGCTGCTGCCGATGGCAAATGTGTAGATCCCGAAAATGGTCCTGCGCAGCACGATCGCAGCGAGAGCAGCCAGTGCCGCCATCACCCAGACACCCGGAGAAACCGTCAGCCACGCCGGCTCGGGAGCCTTCGTCATCACATCGGCGAGCCAGCCTGCGGGCGCGTCGATCTTCTGCTCTCCGGCAAGCCATTTCGCGAGGCCTCGCGCGGCGCCGAGCATTCCGAGAGTCACAATGAATGGAATGATGCGAAGCGTCGTGACGAGCAGCCCGTTGACGAAGCCACAAATCATTCCCGTCAGCACGCCGAGCAGCGCCGCGGCAACCGGCGGCTGCCCTGCCCGCAGCGACAGGGCGCATGCCACTGACGAAAGTGCGATCACCGACCCGATGGAGAGGTCGATCCCGCCGCTCACGATGACGAACGTCATTCCGATGGCGCCAAGCCCGACGATCACGGTCTGCGTGGCAACCGTCTTGAAATTGTAGACGGACAGAAATCCTTCAGGAGCGACCAGCGCAAAGAACGCGATCACGCCCAGGAGCCCCAGGAACGGGCCCACGAGGGTCATCAGGCGGCGCGCCGACCCGGGTTTCTCCGCGGTCACGGCCGCGCCTCCTCGCCTGCGGCCGCGCGCCGCGCGCCGTCGCCTCGGATCGCTTCGTCGAGCACCTCGAGCTCGGTCCATTCGGCGATGGGCCGCGCCGCGCCGAGCACGCCGCGGTGCATCACCGCGAGACGATCACAAATACCGAAGAGCTCGGGGAGGTAGCTGCTCACGACGAGGATCGACTTTCCCGCCGCGGCCAGCTCTCCAAGCGCTTTGTAAATCTCAACTTTTGCTCCGACATCGATCCCGCGGGTCGGCTCATCGAACAGAAGGATGGACGCGTCGTGATGAAGGAGTCTCGCGATCGCGACTTTCTGTTGGTTCCCTCCGGAGAGTTCACCGACTACCTGCTCCGGCCCCCGGCACCGAATGCCGAGACGCTCGATCCAGCGCCTCGTGGCGCCTTCCTGACGTGAACTTGACACAAATCCCCAGCTGGCCAATGGCTTCAGATTCGAGAGAGTGGTATTGACGGCAATCGAGAGCGCGAGCGCGAGCCCCTCGTGCTTGCGATCTTCCGGCACGAGACCCATCCCCTGAGCGAGCCGGTCCCGGCTGCTGCTCGCCCGTGCCGTTTCTCCACGGATCTGCACATCTCCCTTCCGGACGCCGTCGAGTCCAAAGAGTGATCGTAACAGCTCCGTCCTGCCGGCTCCGACGAGTCCGGCGATCCCAAATATCTCACCGCGGCGCAATGCGAGCGTTGCCTCGCGCGGCATGCGCACCCCGGCGAGTCCGCGAACGTCGAGAACAACTTCACCCGCCTGATGGGGCGTTTTCGGGAAGAACTCCTCAAGCTTGCGCCCCGCCATCTGCTCCACCATCGAAGAGATCGGCGTGCCGTCGGTTGCACCTCCGCCCACGCTGCGGCCGTCGCGCAGCACGGTATAGCGCTGTGCCACTCTCACAACTTCCTCGAGGAAATGGCTGATGTACACGACTGCCACGCCGCTTTGACGCAAACGATCGACGGCGGCGAAGAGGCGCTCCGCGTCTTCGCGCGTGAGGGAACTCGTCGGTTCGTCGAGAATGACCACTCTCGCCTCGAAAACCAGTGCGCGCGCGATCTCCACAACTTGTCGCGCCGCCGGCGCGAGCGCGGCCACACGCTCCCGCGGGTCGATTTCGGAGCGGCCGAGCAGCGCCAGCGCTTCGCGGATCCGCGGACGTGCGTCCGAGCGACGCACAAATCCTACGGAGCCCCGCTCGCGTCCGAGCATGACGTTGTCCTCAACGGTAAGGTCCGGCGCAAGATTGAGCTCTTGATACACCATCGCGACCCCGAGCCTCGCGGCCTCTTGCGTTCCGCGCGGCGCGTATGCGCGTCCGTCGAGCTCCATCGAGCCCTCGTCGGGCGTGTGGGCGCCCGCGAGGATCTTCATCAAAGTGCTCTTCCCCGCGCCGTTCTCGCCGAGGAGCGCGTGCACTTCTCCGCGGCGCACTTCGAGGTCGACGCCGTCGAGCGCCGCCGTGGCGCCAAAGTGCTTGCGCACTCCGCGCATGCGCAGCACGACGGGGGCCTCTGCCGTCACTTGCCCGCGAGAATGGACAGATCGGGCTTGAGGAGGGCTGCAACTCTTGGATCGCTCAGATTCTCGGAAGTTGCAACAGTTGCTCCCGTGTCGATGCGTCTCTCGACCGGCTTCCCGGCCAGAGCGTCTATGCACGCCTTTACCGAAAGACGCCCCATCTCCACGGGGTTCTGCAGCACGAGGGCCTGAAGCTCACCTTTCTTCAACGCTTCCAGGAGCTTCTCGCTCGAATCGAAGCCTACGAACTTCACTTTTCCTGATTTGCCTGCGTCCTGCAGCGCGCGCAGCATTCCGAAGGTCGTCGATTCGTTGGGGCAGAAGATGCCGGCGATGTCGCCAAAGCTCTGCAGAAGGTTCTCTGCCGTTTTGTATGCACTCTCGGTTGTGGCTCCGCCATATTGATTGCTCGAAACCACTTCGATGCCTGCGAATTCCTTCATGGCATCGAGGAACCCGGCCTCGCGCTCCATCGTCGATGCGGATCCCTCCTGGTATCGCATCATGAGCACTTTTCCCTTCCCGCCGAGGGTCTTGCCGAGGTGTTCGCCTCCGAGCCTTCCGCCCTTTCTGTTGTCGGTTGCCACAAAGCTGACTCGGCCATCCCACTGCAGATCGGAGTCGGCGATCACCACGGGGATCTTCTGGCTTGCGGCATCTTTCGCCGGGCCCGCGAGCGCCTTGTCGTCGAGCGGCATCAGCACGATTCCGTCGACGCCTCGGGTGATGAAATCCTCGACCACCTTGATCTGCGCTTCCCGGTCGTCCTCCTTCAGCGGCCCTTTCCAGATCACCTCGGCGCCGATCTCCTGAGCTGCACGCTCCGCACCGGCGTGCACTGCCTTCCAGAACTCGTGGGTCGTCCCCTTGGGGATCACGGCGATCCGCTTGCGGGCGGCGGCTTTTCCAGAGTCATTGGAGCAGCCGAGAACTGCGAGAGCTGCAAGCGCGCTCGCGGCGAGCTGGGGAATGCGCATCGCCGGAGCATACGCGGTTTGGTCGCCCGCGACGCGCTTCGGGCAGCAGAGCGCCGTTGCCGATAACCGCGGTGAGGTTTTGCGCCGCCTCGTCTTTCGGCGCCTCCCGAGGTCTTGTGGACATCCTCCAGCATGCGGGCAGCCGCTTTGCCGCATTGCTTCTCACTCTAAGTTCCTTGATGTCAGGATGTTCCGATCGGAGCGCGAAGCCGCTTCGGGTCGGCGTGAACCCATGGCCCGGGTGCGAATGTGTCACTCTCGCCGACGACCTCGGGTTCTATGGGAAGCTCGATCTTCCCGTGGAGATCGTTCGATTCGCAGCTCTCGGCGACTCGTGGCGAGCTTTCCAGCTTCAGCAGGTCGATGCGGTCGTGGGGACGGGGGTGGAGATCCTGACCGCCCATGCGTCGAGCGGAAGGAGGCCGATTGCGATTCGGGTCCTCGACGCGTCGGAGGGCGCCGACGTGATCTTCGGGAGCTCTGCGGTGAGCTCGCTCAAGGACCTGCGGGGGAAGCGAGTCGCCCTCGAGCCGGGGACGCTGAACGGCTATCTCCTGAGCGCTGCTCTGACGCGCGCGGGCCTTACTTGGGGAGATATCAAGACTATTCCGATGGCCCAAGTCGACGTGGCGTGCGCCCTCCAGTCGGGCACCGTCGATGCCGTCGTGACCTATCCTCCATTCAGCGCCGACTGCAGCCGAGTCGAAGGAGCGAAACCACTTTTCTCAAGCAGGAGCATTCCCGGGGAAATTGTGGATATCTTGGCGGTGGACGCTCCGCTCCTCGAAACAGATCGGCCGCGGCTCGAGCGGCTCCTGGCTGGAATCACGCAAGCCCAAGAGTACATTGCAACTCATCGAGAGGACGCCTATCGCAGGATGGCCGTGGCGTCTCGAATGAGCCTCGAGGACTTCCGCTGCGGCTACGAAGAAGGGCTCCAGATCATCTCCGCCTCGGAGCAGGAGAAGTACCTAGGCGACTCGGGGTCTCTCTCCGCGATTCTTGCGCGTCTTCACGATTCATTGCGACAGCAACGTCTTCTCGAGGGGAATCTCCCCGAAGAGAACTTATTCGCATTCCTTCAAGACGCGCGGGTGGCTTCGCTGCGCTAGCGGGACGGCGTGCACTCGTACTTCACAGACTCGCTTCGCCGGAAGATGCTTCTTCCGGTACTTGCGTTTGTGTTGCTTATGGGCGCTGCCGCGCTCGGTATTGAGTACGAGCGCACTTATGCTCACGCGCGAGAAGAGATGGAGCATCGGGCTCGCTCACTCACGAGCGCGATTCATTGTGCTGCAACGACCTACAGCGGAAGCCGGCAGCTCGACCGGTTTGTCCATGCGATCGGGGCCGACCGCGAGCTTCTGCAGACGGCGATCGTTCTCGCTGGGGATCTCACTGTGGTCTCCGGAACGAACGCGCCAGCGCCCGGCGTTCCGCTCCGCAGCGCCGAAGATCCGGAGCTTGCCTCGTTCGTTCAATCGGCCGCTTACAAGAAGCTCCCTTGGACAACGGCCTATCACTCCGACGGCTCGCTTCTTTGCGCGAGCGTCGCCGGCATTCCCGATCCTCGCTCAGAGAATGCAACACTTGTACCTGCGGTCATTCTCGTGCGGATGCGATCCGACCTCGTCGACTTCGAGGTTCGGGATCCATGGACGTCGGCCGTCGTCGGCAGGCTTGGGCTCGAGCTTCTCCTGGCGCTGCTGATGTTCTGGCTGATGAAATGCTACGTCCTCAATCCCATTGCGCGTATCCACACGGCGATACGGGATCGCGCGCGCGGCGACCGGCGGGCGCGCGCGCCGGTGGTGAGCGACGACGAGCTCGGTCGCCTTGCGAGCGCATTCAATCAGATGATTGATGAGATCGATCGCAAGGAATCGGAGCTCACAGTGGCGCACGACGAAGCGATCGCCGCGGTACGCGCCAAGAGTGATTTCCTTGCCACGATGAGCCACGAGATTCGCACGCCGATGAGCGGCGTTCTCGGCATGGCGGAGCTTCTCCTTGGAACCGACCTCAATTCCGAGCAGCGCGGTTACGCGGAGACGCTCGCCGGTTCGGGCGATGCACTTCTCACGATTCTGAACGACGTGCTGGATCTGTCGAAAATCGAGGCCGGCAAGCTCGATCTGGAGCGCGAGCGCTTCTCCCCGCAGTCGGTGGTCGCCCAAGCCGTGGAACTCCTGGCACCCCAGGCGCACCAGAAGGGGCTGCGGCTCGCGGCGGATATTGCCCCAAACGTACCCGCGGAGCTCTTCGGCGATGCAACAAGATTGCGCCAGGTGCTCCTCAACCTCATCGGAAATGCCGTGAAATTCACAGAGCGGGGATCTGTGGATATTCAGGTGTGGTGCATCGCACAGATCGGGAGTGAAGCGAGGGTCGAATTTGTGATCCGAGATACTGGAATCGGCATCGCGCCCGATGTGCTCCCGAGGCTCTTCCGGCCATTCTCCCAGCAGGACGCCGCTACGGCGCGCCGCTTCGGCGGAACAGGGCTTGGTCTCGCGATCTGCCGACGGCTCGTTGAGGCGATGGGCGGCCTCATCGACGTCCGCTCCGAAGTCGGAAAGGGGAGCCAGTTCCGGTTCGATGTGTTGCTTCCTGTCGCGGCCCCGCCAACACAGCGCGCCTCGCTCGCCGAGCCGGGAGCGCGCATCCTCGTCGTCGATGCGGAAGGAGTCGAGCGCGAGATCTACGCCGCTTGGATGCGCCGATGGGGGTTCGAAGTTCAACTGTGCGAGTCGATTGCGGCGGCAGCCCGGCTCGCCGCCAATGCCGAGTTCCATGTCGTCGTCGTGGATGCGTCCTGCATGGAGAGCGGGCCAAGCTTCAAGGATCTCGAGCGTCATCTCTCTCGCCCGCGGATGATTGGTATTCATGCGATGACCAAGGAGCGCAACGCGGAGTTCCTCCGATCGTTGGGAATTCGCTATACGCTTGTACGCCCGATTCGAGAAGTGACCCTCTATGGACTTCTCCAGCACCTAGCCACCCCCGTTGAGGCTCAGAAGCTGCTTCCTCGCCGAGCGGGGGACATGGGCACACCACCAGCGCTCCCGGCGGCGGAGGAGTCGGGAGATGGGAAGCCGCGCGTTCTTGTCGTCGATGACAACGAAGTCAATCGGCGCCTCGCCGTCGCCATGGTTCACAAGCTACAGATGGAAGTGGAGACTGCCGACGACGGGTTCGAAGCCGTCGAAAAAGTGAATTCGCGCCGATACGATATCGTGCTGATGGATCTCCAGATGCCCGGGCTGGACGGGATCGGCGCTACTCGTCGCATTCGCGCGATGGGTGAGAAGGGAAAGGGGATTCCTATCCTGGCGCTCACAGCGAACGCACTTCCGGGCGACGCGGAGGCCTGCATTGCCGCCGGCATGAATGGCTACCTCGCGAAGCCGATTCGGCTCGCGCAGCTTCGCGAGGAACTTGCCAAGCACGTTCCGAGGGTGCGTCTCGCCACAAACCCGAGTTGACAACGGTGCGCCTCGGAGGGTTCGCTGGGCGGCCCCATGCGCATCGACGCCCATCAGCATTTCTGGCAGTACGAGCCGCGCGAGTATCCGTGGATCACCGATCGGCTCGCGGCGCTTCGGGCAGATTTCTTGCCTCGCCACCTGAGTCCGCTGCTCGATCGCCATGGATTCGATGGGTGCGTCGCCGTGCAGGCTCGGCAGTCGTCGATGGAGACGCGCTGGCTCCTGGACCTCTCGCGCGAGAATCCTTGGATTCTTGGGGTTGTGGGCTGGATCGATCTTCGCGGCGCGGGCGTGCGGCAATCGCTGGACGCGCTCGCGGGCCAGAAGCTCGTCGGAGTGCGCCATCTCGTGCAGGATGAGATCGAGGATCGGTTTCTTCTGCGCGAGGACTTCGTGAGTGGCGTTCGCGCGCTTGCGGCGCATGATCTCACTTATGACGTTCTCATTTATCCGCGGCACCTCGAGGCCGCGATCGCGTTTGCAGACCGCGTCACCGACGTGCGCCTCGTGCTGGACCATGGCGCGAAACCACCGATTGCTACGGGGGAGCTCGAGCCTTGGCGCCGCCATGTTCGCGAGCTCGCGCGCCGTCCCAATGTTTTTTGTAAGTTGTCGGGGCTTGTCACGGAGTCGGCGTGGGACCGCTGGCGGGCGGCGGACTTCGATCCCTTTCTCGACGCCTTGCTGGAGGCGTTCGGGCCGAAGCGGCTCCTCTTCGGGTCCGATTGGCCCGTCTGCTTGCTTGCGGGCCAGTACTCCGACGTGCTGCTGATCGCCGAGCGGCTCGCGGGAAAGCTCTCACCGTCGGAGCGCTCCGAATTCTTCGGCGGGACTGCGTCGCGCGCGTACAGGCTCTCTCGGTGAACCCCATGGCTGAAACATACTTTTTGACGGGCGCCCTCGGATGCATCGGAGCTTGGGTCGTCAAGCATCTCGTCGAGCGCGGCAACTCACCCGTTGTCTTCGACCTCGGCAAGGATCGTCGGCGGCTCGAAGATGTGATTTCGCCGCAGGACCTGCGCCGTGTCATCTTCGTGGAGGGAGATATCACGGATGCCGCCGCGGTCGCGCGGGCCGTCCAGGATTGCGGAGCCAAGAAGATTATTCATCTCGCAGGGTTGCAAGTTCCCGCCTGTCGCGCGAATCCCATCGCCGGCGCTCAGGTCAATGTGCTCGGGACGATTCATCTGTTCGAAGCGGCGCTCGCCGTCGGTGCCCATCGCGTGGTGTATGCGAGCTCGGCGGCCGTTTACAGCCTGGACGATGCCGGTCCCGACGGGCTCCCGCCGAGCGAGTCGACGCGCACGACGCCCACGACGCACTATGGCGTTTACAAACAGGCCAACGAAGGGAACGCGCGCGTTTATTGGCTCGAGCGAAGGATGTCGAGCGTCGGGTTGCGTCCGCTCACGGTCTATGGGGTGGGGCGCGATCAGGGCATGACGAGCGATCCGACGCGTGCGATGAAAGCTGCCGTCCTCGGGCGCCGTTTCCACATTCGGTTCGACGGGGCGACGGATTTCTTACATGTCTCCGATTGTGCGCACGCGTTTCTTGCGGCTGCCGACCGCTCGCCCGAAGGGGCTAATGTTTATAATTTGCACGGCGACTCGGTAACGGTCTCGAGCATCGTCGACCGAATTGTGGCGCATGGTCCTCCGGGCACTCGCGAGCGAATTACCCTGGGCGGGCCCGTGCTTCCGATCCCCGCGGCGATGGACGGCTCGGCTGTGATACGGGATTTGGGCCCACTTCCCCATACCGACCTTGACCGTGGCGTGAGGGAGACGATGCAACATTTCTCGATGCTCCAGCGTGAGGGCAGGCTCTCGACGGCAGATTTGGACGCTTGACTGCCGGTGGCAAAAGGCATCGGAGCTGCGCGCGGGACCCTTTCGCGATCCCATCGTCGGACCGCCTCGCCGTAACTTCTTGCTACGTCTACGGCGGTCCTTCTCGATCTCGCAAAAAATCCACGCGTTTGCTCTGCGGAGCACCTTTGCCACGGGCATTGAGCAGCCCGTGAGTCGTCCTCAGGAGATCGGATTCGAACCCCCACGGGGACTGCCGCGTCCGCCACGATAAACTGAGATCTCCCGCTTCAGTCCCTCTCATCGCCTGACTTGACTGACCTATGAACATTGTCCTCTCCTGCCTCGCTTTGGCGAGTATTGTGAGGCTCGGTTCGGCCGCTGCCGCCCAAGAGCGCACAGGGTGCCCCGATTTCACCCAAGGGGATGCGATTCCTGCAGGAGCCAAGCATGACTGGAACCTCGGAGCTACAGGTGCGCGCGGCTGGATCTATTGTAATCAACTTGTGACCAGCGACGCCAGACAGATATATATTACGAAGATTGAAAAGAGTTCTCCTGCGGAGGGAGTTCTCACCGTGGGTGACGTGATTCTCGGAGTCGGGGGCAAGCTGTTTTCTTACGATCCGCGCACCGAGTTGGGGCTTGCGCTGGGAGTTGCGGAATCTGAGGCAGGAGCGGGGAAGCTTGAGCTGATTCGTTGGCGATCGGGCGAGACTCGAAAGGTGATTATGAAACTTCCAGTGCTCGGGAGCTACGGCGCCATCGCGCCCTACGACTGTCCGAAGTCGAAGCGCATCCTCGAGCGGGGCTGTGCCGCTCTGGCTGCTCGAATGTCCGATCCGGCCTATGGCGTGGGCGGCGGTGGAGATCCGATCGCACGATCTCTCAATGCACTCGCGCTATTAGCGAGCGGCAACCCCGCATATAGCGCGCTGATCAAGAGGGAGGCGCGATGGGCCGCAGGCTATTCAGACGACAGCTTCCCGTCATGGCGTTACGGCTACGTCATGATGTTGCTCGCTGAATATGTGATAGTTACCGGAGACCAATCGGTCATGCCCGGTCTGCGGCGACTCGCTCTGGAGACTGCTCAAGGCCAAAGTGCCGTCGGTTCTTGGGGCCACAAGTTTGCTCGGCCCGATGGGCGGCTCAACGGCTACGGAATGATGAACTCTCCCGGAGTGCCGCTTACCATCTCACTTTTCTTGGCGCGAGCAGCCGGCGTGAAGGACTCCGTCGTCGAGCGGGCCATCGAGAGCAGCGCGCGCCTTCTGCGATTCTACGTCGGCAAAGGGGCGATTCCCTATGGTGACCATCACCCATGGATCGAGAGCCACGAAGACAATGGGAAATGTGGTATGGCAGCCGTACTGTTTAATCTGCTGAGTGAGCCCACGGGGGCCGAGTTTTTTTCCCGGATGAGTGTTGCCTCCCACGGGCCGGAGCGCGACACCGGGCACACAGGCAATTTCTTGAACATTCTATGGGCAATGCCCGGCGTCGCGCAGGCCGGACCCCAGGCGGCCGGCGCTTGGATGCACGAATTCGGCGCCTGGTATTTTGACCTCGCCAGGAGCTGGGATTTCACATTCCCGCATCAAGGTCCACCTGAGCCGGGTGGGGACAGCTACGGCGGCTGGGATGCTTCGGGGGCTTGCTTGCTCGCCTATGCCATGCCGCTGAAGAAGATCCACTTGACCGGGAGTCGAGCCAGCGTGGCCCCGCAGCTCGATGCCGCCTCCGCTCAGTTACTGATCCGCGATGGACGGGGCTGGAACAATAAGGATCGGAACAGAGCCTACGATGAACTGACATTGGACCAGCTCTTCGAGCGCCTCGAAAGCTGGTCGCCTGTCGTTCGAGAGCGCGCCGCAATGGCCCTCAAGAGCCGCAAGGATGCGTCTGTTGCACCGCTGCTCGCGATGCTCGAGTCCGAGCGGCTCGAGTCCCAGTACGGCGCTTGCCAGGCTCTGGCCGCCCTCGGCCGGCGAGGTGCTTCAGCCGTTGATTCGCTGAGACAGAAGCTGGCTGCCAAGGATCTGTGGCTTCGCATCAAGGCGGCTGAAGCGCTGGCCAAAATCGGCCCGTCCGCCATGCCGGCAGTGCCCGAACTTCTGGATCTGCTGGCTCGCGAGGACAAGGATAGCGATCCGCGCGGCATGCTGCAGCGATACCTTACGTTTGCGCTATTTGATCTGAACGAAGGGATGCTCAGCCGTTCGCTGAATGGAGTCGATCGCGAGGCTCTTTACAAAGCGGTGAAAGCCGGGCTCAGGAATCAGGATGGCCGTGCCCGAGGCAGCATCGGCTCTGTGTACAGGAATCTTTCCGCCAGCGAGATTCGGCCGCTACTGCCGGCAATCTATGAAGCCATCGTCGAGCCCGCCCCCAGCGGAGAGATGTTTGCCGATTCGATCCGAGTGGAAGGGCTTCGGCTTCTGGCGAAATACCACATTGAAGAAGGGATCGACGCCTGCGTGAGATACACACGCGATCAGAACCCCTGGGATAGCCAAGTGCGTACACCTGAATTAATGAAAATTCTAGTGAGCTACGGAGCTCATGGGAAACGGGTCATTCCAGAACTGCAGAGGATCGCACATTACTTCGAGAAAGAGGAGAAGGACTTCCCGCAAGACCTCATGGTGATGAAGGCCAAATGCATCCGCGACACGATTCAAGCCCTCGAGGCTTCGAAAGATTTCCCGAAGCTCGCGCGACTGAAATAGCATGCGACAGATTGCCGGAATTCTCACTGCCCTCTTGCATATATCCGTCGCAGCGACTGCTCAATCATCGAAGGCGGACGCGGACACGAAGTCTGTGCGCGTATTCATATTTGCAGGTCAGTCGAACATGGTCGGCTCCGACTCCAGCGCTCGTGACATCCAGCACTTCCCGCCCTTCGACGGACTGGACCAGCCGCAGGAGAAGGTGCTTTTTTCGTACTGCATCGGCCGTGAGGATAAGGCAACATCCAACGGCTGGACTGCGCTGCGGCCAGTCAACAATGTGGTAGGCCCCGAACTCAGCTTTGCTCGGGCGGTCGCGCAGGAGACCAAGGCGCCTATTGCCATCATCAAGTGCGCCGCGGGCGGCACAACCCTGGGCGGCGACTGGAATCCGGCAAACCCGAGCGGCTTCAGACTCTATCCGCTGGCTTTGCAGCTCGTTCAGTCATCGCTAACCGAACTCAGCCGGAGGGGAATAACCTATCGAATTGAAGGCTTCATGTGGCACCAGGGTGAGAACGATATGTTCGACGACAAATTGCGGGAGAGCTACGGGAAGAACCTACAGAGTTTCCTCGCCTCATGGCGGCGCGACCTCAAGTCTCCAAATCTAAGGTTCTACATCGGCGAGCTCTGCACCAAGACGATCTGGGGCATGGATAATCGTGACAATATGTATGCCATCGCCGAGCAACAGCGCGCTGTCACCGATTCGGATCCATTTGCGGAATTTGTGCATACTTCGCACGACGCCGTAGAGATCGGCGGCGAGGAGGGATTGCACTATCACTATGGAACGCTCGGGCAGCTTGAGCATGGCGTGAACTATGCGAATGCCTATCTGCGAGCGATCGGCAGGGCGCCGGAAACAGCTCGACCGCTGAAGGTATGGCCATACAAACCGGGAAGCAGTGTCAAGCTCTTCATCCTCGCCGGGCATCGCAACATGGAGGGCGAACGCGCGTTCACCGCGGAGCTGAAGTCGCTGCGCGGAAGGGAAGCCCTGGCCAAGGACAACGACAAGATTGCGTTCACATACAGCATCGGCGGAGGCTACAAGATCTCAATGGGATGGGAACCCCTTGGCCCTGCCGGGTTCTACGGAACTTTTGGCCCCGAGCTCAGTTTCGGCAAGATGCTACAGAGCAAGCTATCCAGTAATATTGCTATCGCTAAGTTCACTCACAGTGGGTCACAGATCATCGATTGGACGCCATCGGGAACGAGCGCAGTCCAGCGGAATCTTTATCCGAAGTTCATAGACTTCATTCGAGCCTCCATTCAGGGGCTACAGGCCAAAGGTCAGAGCGTGGAGCTGGCGGGAATTTTTTATCATGTCGGCGAGAACGACATGTCCTTCGGGCCCTACCGGAAGGACGCGCCCAAATGGCTCCGAGCCATCGTTGCGCAGAGCCGTCAAGATCTATCCCTGCCTGCACTGAAGTGGTTTGTCAGCCAGCAGCCTCCAACAGATACGAAGGAGTTGAGCGTCATCGACGTCACTGCGAATCTTGAAGCCATGGCTTTCTCAGACCCTGCATTCATTCACATCAAGGCGCTTGATCTGCCTCCGCAGAAGGAGAAATTGGTCCTCGCGACGGAGGGGGTCGTTCGACTGGGAGAGCTGCTCGCTGAGAGCTACTTGAAGCAAAAGTGACCGGCCCAGCGGAGCTCCCTCGAGGCGTCCTCATCGCGGGAGCCGAGCCTCCTCCCCTGGGAAGTCGAAACCACCGACGCGATCGGGCTGGATGGCAATACAGAACCCACTGAACCCATGAGAAGCGCAATGGCCCAAATGAATTCGAATCGAATTGTTCTCTTCGATGCCAAGAGCCTCCTGCTGGGAGGGCTCCTGATCGGCTGCGGTGCGTCGATACGACCGGGTGAGCCGTCGTGGGCGGCGGGCCATATCGGTACGGCTGCGCCTCGCGTAAACACTCTCGAGATTGTTGATAAGTCGGGCACGGTCGTCGGGGGCATCAGTGCGACACCTCTCGGCGCCGCACTTTATCTCGCATCATGCGATGGTGCGGCCAAGGTGAGCCTCTCGAGCCAGACCTTGGAGGGTACTCCCTCCGCACTCCTACGTCTTGAGACGAGCCAAAGCGAAGAGCGATTTGGTCTCTCCGCGCTATCGACGTCGGGGCTGAACATCCAGACACCGGTGGGCGAACAAATGTCTTTCCCGCAGTAGCCGATTTCGCGCTGGCAATTGTGGTACCCCTCGGCAGGCTCGGGCTTCTCCACTTCTTGATGACATTCCGCTCCGAGTGCGCAGCCTGCCTCGGCGCGCTGAGAATTGATCTATCGACGCCGGCCGCGAAGGGGCAGTCCAGTGCTCGACGGCGCGGGCACTTGCTCCAAGATCTCTGCGCTGCGGTGCAGGGCGCGGAGGTCGTCGTGGGAGAGTTTGGAAAAGTGAGCTGTAAGAACTCCGACGCGACGCGCGCGCCCTTCCTCCAGCAGCGACTTTCCCTTCGGAGTTGCTTCGATCCAGAAAACTCGGGCATCCTCGGCGTCCATTCGCCGCCGCGCGAGGCCGGAGCCCTCAAGCCCCTGAACGAGGCGTGTAATCGTGGCGCCGGAGACCTGCTCGGCGCGGCCGAGCTGGGTGAGTGTTACGGGGCCGGCGAAGACAATCACTGAGAGGGCCGAGAGCCGAGCGGGGCTGAGGGACAGGGCGGAATCGACCTGCCGCAGCCGCCGGAGCACGTGGATGGCGGCGGAATGGATGCGGATTGCGGCCTCGGAGGGGCTCGGCGGATCGCCGACGGTGGGTTGACGCTGCATGGATGATTAGGTATTTAGCTATGCTAATAGACCGAGGCACGCAGTAGGCCGCGCGCTTCGCAGAAACGGTTCGCGTGCGTCCCCCTTCGATTCATGCCCTCGCCGCGGCAGCTGCGCCCCTCCTCACTTCGTGTGCCATCGCTGTGCCCCAATTCGCCATGAGCCAGACTCCCAACCTCTCGAATTCGAAGATCACTCAAATCAGCATGGTCGCCCACGACGTGGAGCGGGCTACGGCCTTCTACCGGGATCGCCTCGGGATACGGCATCTGTTCTCGGCGTCGGGGATGGCATTTTTCGACGCTGGAGGCGTGAGGCTCCTCTTGGGGCGGCCTGAGAATCCGCAGCAGGACCATCCGGGCTCGATTCTCTATTTCGATGTTCCCGACATTCAGGCGACCCACGCCTTCCTCGAAGCGCAGGCGGTCGAGATCGTACAGAAACCTCACAAAGTGGCGCCCATGCCGAACGGAGATCTCTGGATCGGCTTCTTCAAAGATAGCGAAGGCAATACTCTGGCAATTACGAGCGTGGTTCCGCGCGCTTAGGAGCCTCTTGGTCCGTGCGTCGCCGACGGGAGTTCGTGGCGTTCCCACGGGACGAGCCAGCGAGGAGATTACTCTTTCTTCGCCGGCTTCGATGCGGCGCCCTCAAGGCGCCGAAACTGGATCTTGTCGATCCGCTTTTGCCCGAGCATCTCGAAAGTGCGCGTGTGCTCGATCTCGATCGGCAGACCCGTCGTGAGGTCGAGCCGCGCCGTTCCACGGTCGCTCAGCTCGATCGGCGGCGCATCAGCCGGAAGGCTCGTTGGCGCACCGCCGCGGGAGTTGGCACGCGCAAAAATATCTTCGACCACTGCTTTCGCCGACGCCGGATCAATTCTTAGCTGGAATTGAATGCGAACCTCGTTCGGCGCACCCTCAACCGGCTCCCCCGCAAGCCGCAGGCGCGCCTTCAACGTCCCGGTCCCGAGCGGGCTTCCGATCTCCGAATCGGATTCCTCCGCGCCGCCGACGCTGACGGTTCGACCGCAGAAGTAATGAAGGATTCTGGGCTCGCGAATCATGGAGGAAGCAAACAAATCCGCCGTGAGCGATTGCCGTGCGCTGCCGCCGAGCGCTTGGAGCTGCGCCTCGGGCATTCCTGCCGCCTTGAGCTGCGTCATCGCGGCATCGAAGGCCTCCATGGCTTTGTCGAAGAGCGGCTTCGCGTTTCGTACAGAAACCGGAACACCGCCTGAGTCGGTGTTGAACTCCATCGCAAGCCCCGAGGACAAATCCTGCAGCTTCGAGAGGGCTTCCTTCACCTCCGCCGGTGCTCCCGCGAGCGACGGCATCGACTCGAGCTTCAACTTTCCGTAGGTCCAGCGGAGCGCGCTCGCCCCCTCGCCCGACTCGAGGACCTCCACTTCAATCGGCACGATGCCCCGGCCCGCCGAGCGCGGCTCGCCGTTGCGCACATCGACGCGCTCCTTCGTGCGCTCGTAGACCCATTTCGAACCGGCGCTCCAGCGAGTCGGCACGCGCACCACTTGAGGCGACGGCGCTCCCGACTGGGGAGCGAGGGCGACCGCGAGAACGGAACTGGTGGACAAAAAGAATAGTTTCATGATGTTCTTCATAATTACAAAAGTGGCCGCCAACGAATCGCCCGGTAGCGAACTGAAGTGCCGGTGAAATCGCCGCCGCCGTGGAGCTGCAGCCCGATCGCTCCGCGCGCCGGGTGGCGGACCTCCGGATCCTGCCAGTCGACAATTTGTGCATTCCCGATCCACGTCGTGATGCGGGGCGGCTGCCCGGCGATGCGCACGCGGAGTTCATTCCACGCGCCGGCGCGCCAGATCTCCGCCCATCGAGTTGGCTCAATTACCCGCTGCCCGGCCGACGCCTCAGCCACAATTCGATCGGGGGCGTCGAGAAAGCGAAATGCGTAATGATTGAACCCGCGCGCCATGCCCTCGCCATAGAGCCCCATCAGCGTGCCGTCCGCGTGGTAATCGACGTGGGCCTGGTAGGCGACGCCCTCCTCGGTCGCGCGCAGGAAGAGCCCGCTGTCGGGGCCGAAGTCGTTGCGCATCTCGACGGCGAGCTCGAGATCGCCGAAATCCTTGCGATCGGTGAGGAGCAGGCCGCCGTTGCCGGGCTGGTCCTGAGAGCCGGCGATGGCGCCCTCCTCCACGCGCCAGCGGCCGCCCGACCGGTGGGCGCTCGTCGCGCTGTGCCCCGAGCGCGCGCTCACGTGCCAGCCGGCGAGGGATCGGCCATCGAAGAGCGGCTGCCAGCCGTCGCGGTGCTCCGCGGGTTCGGCGCGCTGGGGCGAGCAGGCGATCGCGCAGGAGAGGAGAGCGCAAGAGGCGAAGCGGCGCACAGGCCCGGAGTCTAAGCGCTTAGACTGGCCCCGTGCCCGACACGATGCTCGCAGCCCTCCTCACCGCGCCGGGGCGCATCGAGATCCGCGCCGTGCCGGCGCCGGAGCCGGGAGCTGGGGAAGTTCTGCTGCGGCCGGCGGCGGTCGGTCTGTGCGGCACGGATTTTCACATCCACGCAGGAGAAGCCAATTATCACGCCGACGCGGCGGGGCGTCCCGTTCCCCTAGAGCGGTCGCCACAGATTCTCGGGCACGAGATCACGGCGATCGTGGACCGGCTCGGTCCCGGAGCGTGCGGGAGCCTCCGTGCGGGAGACCGCGTCCTCGTCGACCAGGGGCGGAGCTGCTCGAGCCGAGGCGCAGCTCGCTTTTGTGAGTACTGCGAGACGGGTGATCTTCACCAATGCGAGCAGTATGCGGAGCACGGCATCACGGGGCTGCCCGGAGCATTGGCCGAGCGCATGGCCGTGCCCGCCGTGAACTGCATTCGGATCGAAGGCGAGATTCCGCTTGAGCAGGCCGTGCTCGCCGAACCGCTCGCATGCGTGCTTCATAACCTCGAAGCGATGTCGCGGGCGCGGACCCGGTATGCGGTCGGCGGCGTCGGCGGTGGCAGGCGCGCGGAGACGATCTGGATCGCGGGGGCGGGCCCGGCCGGCCTCTTATTCATTCAGGCGCTGCGCAATGTGATGAGATTCGACGGATTCCTAATCACCACAGATCCCGATCCCGCAAAGCGCGCGCGCGCGCTGGCTGCGGGCGCCTCGGCGGCGCTCGATCCCGCCGCCGACCTGCCGGCGATCGCGGCGGCGCTCACGCGGGGCAAGCTCGCCGAGATTCTCATCGATGCCTGCGGTGCCGGCTCCCTCTTCACTCTGGCTCCGGGGTTGCTGCGAAAGCAGGGGACGTTTCTGCTCTACGGTCATGGGCACGGTGGCACAGGCCTCGAGGCTTTGAACACGCTTCAATTCCGCGAGACAGCATTTGTAACCGCATGCGGAGCGAGCGGCGGGCACGACGCCGACGGCCGGCCAGCGGTTTATCGGCGGGCACTTGAGCTGTTGCAATCGCGCCGCATCGAAGTATCGGACATCATCACTCATCGGGCTATGGGACTCGAAGAGGTTCCCGCGGCGTTCTCCGGCACGCACCGCGAATCTGGCTATGTGAAGGCAGTCGTCCATCTGGAGCCGCACCGCCAGGCGACCGGAGAGGTGCGCTGATGCGTTGGTACACATGCGCATTCGCCGCGGTGCTGGTGCCGATCTACGGCTGCAATCTCCTCCTGGGAATTTGTATTGTTGCAATTCCAAAGCCGCCCCTTCGGTCGGCAACCCGGCCATTCGATGCAGAACAGTGGCGCAGGGCGAAGCCCTCCGGCTATCAGCGCTTCCTACTCACCCATGGCCGAAAGGAGATGGCCGGGAATGCCGTCTCGGCGATGCGGGCGGGCTCCGATCGCGAATCGGTCGAAGAGCAGTTCGGAGATTCGGATTACGAATTCGAGCCGGCGGGGCAAGACGGCACCGCACCGCTGTTTCCCGACACGCCGACGGCGCTTCAGCTCGTCGAGCGAAGAAAGAACGGCGCGCGAACTGTGGAGACTTGGCTTGCAGCTCAGTACGACCAGCAAGATCGGCTGCAACGCTCGTTTCTCTTGCGATGGGTGCGCACACCCCATGGCGAGGCAGCCCGATGAGCCCGCTTCTGCCTGCTCCCGCCTTGGAGAATTTGCCTCCGGTCATCCGTGCCCGCCCGCGGCTGCATTTCGGAGTGGGTCTCTGGATGATCGCGGTGCTGAACGCCTTGGGATTCGTCCTGTTTTTTTTCCTTGGGCTCACACTTTATTATCATCTCGAAACTTATGTGGCGCCGCAGCCCGGCGACGAAGTTCTGGAGCCCTTCGATCGCGACGCCTGGATTTCAAATGAATCGAGTGCCAATGCCTCCGATTCCAATGCGGCAACTCCGCGGCTGCGTATGTGCGGTGCAGTAGTCCGGGATCCGACAATTCTAGGACTCAACTATGCGGAAGCGGTCGACCGGCTCGGGCCGCCCTCGGCGGTCGAGCCGCTGCCGAGCACCGAGGGGAGCAAGCCCACTCTCCATTGGATGTGGAGCCTCGACGATCCTTCCTCCCCACGGATCGATGATCTCAACCGCGAGATGTCTGCGTGGCTCGTGCTTCGTCCCGATTCCAATGGACGCGTGGAGCGCGTCGAAATTCACTCGTGGCTTTATTACTAATTATCGCCGAAACCAGGGACAAAGAAATTCGCTGGGCCGCACAATCCGATTTTCATGAAAAGCAGCTCGCAGCAAGTCTGGTCCGTCCTCGTCCTTGCATTCGGGGCCTTCGCGACGTTCGTCGGCGTCTTCGGCGCCCTCGGCTCGTTCATTGGCTTCGCTGCGTCGAGCGGATGTGACAGAATCGTGACGCAGCTCTGCGGCTTCGCCGCGGCCATTCTGCTGCTGATTGGCATCCCGCACGTCCTCGTCGGGCTCATGGGGCTTATGCGCCAGCCCGGTTCCGCCAATGCGCTCCGAGCGCTCGGCGCGGTGAACCTCCTCATCAACGTCGGCACGATTGCCTTCGTGGCGATGCAGGTAGGGCCGCTCTTCGCGACGCCTTGGGTTGGACTTGCTTTTGTGAACGTCGCGCTGCTTTTCACGCTGCGGGCGGACCCCGTCGCACAGCCCCGCTGATCTCCGCGGCATGCGCGTTTCCATTTTTGTTACCTGTCTCGTCGACCAGATCCGGCCCGAGGTTGGGGTTGCCGCCGTGCGCGTTCTTCGGCGGGCTGGATGTGAAGTGACGTTTCACGCTGCGCAGACTTGCTGCGGGCAGCCGGCATGGAACGCGGGATATGTTGACGAGGCGAGAAGTGTCGCACGCGCCCTAATGGCTATTTATGCTGCCGAAAAGGCCGACGCCATCGTGGTTCCTTCGGGCTCCTGCACCGCGATGATTCGGCACCTGCCCGAATTATTTGAATCTCCTGAGGAGCAATCGCTGGCCTCCTCCATCGCCGAGCGCACCCACGAGTTCGTCACTTTTCTCGTGCGCCGTCTCGGTCTGCTCGATCTCGGAGCCTGCTGGACCGGCAAAGCCACGTGGCACGACGCGTGCCACGGCCTGCGCGATCTCGGCATCTCCGATGAGCCGCGGTCTCTGATGGCGCGCGTCCGCGGGCTCGAGCTCGTCGAAGCAAAGCGCGCCCAAACCTGCTGCGGCTTCGGCGGCACGTTCTCCATCAAACATCCGGAGCTTTCTGTGGCGATGGCCGATGAGAAGCTCGACGAAATCGAGTCGCTCGGCGTTCGAGCTATTGTTTCCGGCGACGTCTCCTGCCTGATGCACCTCGGCGGCCGCCTTGCACGGCGCGGATCCAAGGTACAAGCGCTTCACATCGCCGAACTCTTGGCCGCGCAGGAGTAATCTGTGATCGCCCATCTCCACGCCCAAGAGTTCCCCGAGCGGGCGCGTGACGCGCTCACCGACGGACCTTTGCGCCAGGCGATCGCGCGCGCGACAGACACCATCGGCGACCGTCGCGCGAAGGCCGTCCTGGAAATCCCCGAGTGGGAGGAGCTGCGCGAGCAGGCGCGTGCCGTCAAGGCGCACACGCTCGCGCGCCTCGATCATTACTTGCTACAATTTGTTGGGAATGCGGAGCGCCAAGGAATCGTCGTCCACTGGGCGCGCGATCATGCGGAGGCCTGCTCGATCCTGGGTGACCTCGCGGCCGCGGCCGGGGCGCACCCCATCGCGAAAAGTAAGAGCATGGTCACGGAGGAGATCGGGCTCAACCGCGTGCTCGAGGAACGCGGGCTTCGTCCCGTCGAGACCGATCTCGGCGAGTGGATCGTGCAACTCGCCGGGGAGATGCCCTCGCACATCATTGTTCCGGCGATTCATAAATCACGCCAGCAGATCGCGGATCTCTTCGCGAGCAAGCTGAATGTCGACCGGACTGAGGATCCGGCGGAGCTGACGCGCATTGCGCGGCGCATCCTGCGGGAGGAATTCGTGGATGCCGGCCTGGGTATTAGTGGAGTGAACTTTGCCATCGCCGAGACGGGGTCGATCCTGCTGCTGGAGAATGAAGGGAATATTCGCCTGACGACGTCGCTGCCCAAGGTGCACGTGGCCGTCATGGGCGTGGAAAAGCTGCTTCCGCGCCTCGCCGACCTGGAGGTATTTCTGAGATTGCTTCCAAGGTCGGGCACGGGGCAAAGGCTGACGACGTACCAGTCGCTGCTCACGGGCGCAAAGCGCCGACTCGGAGATGAGGGGCCCGAGGCGGTGCATCTGTTGATTCTCGACAACGGGCGCTCCTCGATGCTTCGCAACGAGCTGGAGCGGGAGACGCTCGCCTGCATCCGGTGCGGCGCCTGCTTGAACGCTTGCCCCGTGTATCGCCACGTCGGAGGTCACTCTTACGGCTCTGTGTATCCTGGGCCAATCGGCGCCATCGTGACGCCCCAGCTGGCAGGAATCGGCGCCGCTGGTGAGTTGCCGTTCGCGTCGAGCCTTTGCGGCGCGTGCCGCGATGTGTGCCCTGTAAAAATTGACATTCCACGGATGCTGCTGCGATTGCGCGCCCGCGCCGTGGCGCCGTCTCCTGGCGAAAGCGCCCGACCTCGCCCTTGGAGCGAACGGCTCGGCTTTCGCCTTTGGGCCTGGGCGATGACGAGCGCTTCGCGCTATCGCCTGACGAGCCGCCTCGCGCGCTGGTTTCACGGACCCTTGGTCCGCTTTGGGCCGCTCCGCGCCTGGTGTGCCGACCGAGAGCCGCCGCGCCCGGCTCCCCGCCCATTCCGCGATCTGTGGGAGAAGGGGAGTATTCAATGAAAGACGCTCCCCATGCCCGAGACGAGATTCTTGCACGCATCCGAAAGAACCTCGCCGGAGCGAAGGTCCCGCCGCTGCCTTCGGCGGCGGGCGTGCCCGGATCGCCGAAGAGTATTACAACTCCATCAGAGCGGCTGGATTTGTTTGTTCGGTCGCTGGAGGCCGTGAGCGGCCGCGTGCACCGCGTTCGCTCCGTCGAACGCGCCGTTCGGGCCGTTAGTTCAATTCTTGAGGAGACGGGCGCTCACGAGCTGGCGCTCTCCGATGGCGCGCTTACGCAACAGATCGCTCGTAAACTCTCCAGCGCCGTCGCCACCTTCGATGGCTCCGCCGATCGCACGCGCTGCTTGCGTGCCCCCGCGGGAATCTCCGACGCGCAATGGGGCATCGCCGAGACGGGAACTCTTGTCCTTGAGAGCGACGCCGAGCGCCATCGATTGGTGTCTCTCCTTTGCCCGTTACACATCGCGCTGCTGCGCGCGTCGACGATCGTCGGAAGTCTCGGCGACGCGCTCGCCAAAGTGGCCCGCGAACGGCCCGAAGCGATGAGCCGGGCCGTGACGTTCATCACGGGGCCGTCGCGCACGGCAGACATCGAGCTCACCCTCGTTGTCGGCGTCCATGGCCCGCAGCAGCTCCATGTGGTGCTTCTGGAGGAGGGGTGAACTTCCAGTGCACCCGATTCACTGCTCTCGTGTAATCTTTGGTTCTCTCCGTCCCGTCCCCGACCCCGCATGAAGCTCGTCTGTTTCACCCTCGGCGCTGACGATACCCTCCGACCCGGTGCACTCCTCGGCTCCGGCGATCTGATCCTCGATTTTGCGGCATCGGCTGCCGACGTGCCGCGCAGCCGATCGATGCTTGATTGGTGTGATCTTGCAGGCCGCAGCCTGCCGGCGGCCAAGGCCCTCGCCGCGCGCGTGAGCGGCGATGCGGCGCTTCGAGCGGGGCTCGAACGCGCTGGCGCCATCGTGAAGCGCAGCGCGGCGAAGCTGCTTGCGCCGATCCCGCGGCCGGGAAAAGTGATCTGCATCGGCCTTAATTATCGAGACCATGCCAAAGAGAGCGGAATGGCGATTCCAAGCCGGCCGCTCGTCTTCTCGAAGTTCTCGAGCTGCGTCGTCGGCCCCGGCGCGACGGTTGTTCGCCCGATCGGATGCACGCAGCTCGACTACGAAGCGGAACTCGGTTTTGTCGTGGGCCGTCGCGCGACTCGTGTGAAGGCTGCAGACGCAATGGAGCACGTGCTCGGTTATGTGAATATCAATGACGTGAGCGCGCGCGATTTCCAATTCGCCGATGGCCAGTGGCAGCGCGGAAAGTCCTCCGACACGTTCTGCCCGATGGGAGAGTACATCGCCACTACGGATGAGATTGCCGATCCGCATCAGCTGCGAATTCGGCTGCGGCTCAACGGCCAGACGATGCAGGATTCCAACACGGAGCAGCTCATTTTTGGGATCCCACAGCTGATCGAGGCGCTCACGGAATTTGTGACTCTCGAGCCCGGCGACGTGGTTGCGACCGGAACGCCCTTCGGCGTCGGCTTCGCGCGCAAGCCGCCGGTGTATGTGCAGCCCGGCGATGTGATGGAGGTCGAGATCGACGGCTTAGGCGTGCTGCGCAATCCCGTGGCAGACGCCCTTTCGTAGAGATGAATTTTCCCGAAGACTCCCGAGGCCGAACCGTTGAGAAAGCTTACACAGACCGCGCTTCTATCCATTGCACTCTTCGCGGCTGGGTGTCGAACCCTCGAGCAGCGCGGCGAGAGCGGCGCGGGCCTCTCGGTTCGCTCGCTCGCCTGTGAGCACCTCGTCGAGCCTTCGGGAATCGACGACGCAAGGCCGCGGCTCTCCTGGAAGGTCGACCTTGCGGAGGCGGCCCCGCGGGGGCTTCGCCCAGCCGCCTACGAGGTGCTCGTCGCTTCGTCCCACGATCTGTTGGCTCGCGATCAGGGCGACTTGTGGAGTTCGGGAAAAGTAGTCACGGCGCAGACGCTGGATATTCGGTATGCCGGATCGCCGCTTCCGCCGCACCGTCGCGCCTACTGGAAAGTGCGCGTTTGGGATCAGCACGGCGAGGTGTCCGCGTGGAGCCCGGAGGCGAGCTTCACGGTCGGGCTGCTCGATCCGGCGGAGTTTGCCGGGCCGTGGGTCGGCTTCGATGCCCCCGTGGCGGCGGCGAAAGCCAAGCTCTCGAGTGAAAAGGACGCGTCTCGGCCGGCGGGGGCGCCACCGGCGCTTTTGTTGCCTCCTCCTCGCTATGTCCGCGGCCGCTTCACTGTCGGCGGCGCCGTGTCGCGCGCCGTGCTCTACGCGAGCGCCCTTGGAGTGTACGAACCCTATGTGAACGGCGAGCGCGTCGGATCCGATTGGTTCGCTCCGGGATGGACGGACTACACGAAGCGCGTTTATGTGCAGTCCTACGATGTGACGGGGCTCGTGCGCCCGGGGGAGAATGTCCTGGGCGCGATCCTGGGCGATGGTTGGTATTCGGGATATGTGGGGTATGGGCTCCATCGCCACCACTACGGTGAGAGCCCCCGCTTTCGCGCTCTGCTCGTCGTGGAGCGAGCCGACGGCCGGGTTGAGCGCTTCTCGAGCAACGGCTCCTGGCGCGCTTCCACAGGCCCGATCCTTGAGTCGGATTTTCTGATGGGGGAGACCTACGACGCGCGTCTCGAGCAGCCCGCGTGGGCCGAGCCCGGATTCGACGATCGCGGGTGGAGCCCCGTGGATGTGAGCGCGTCGGTCGCCGCCCGCGTAGAGGCCCATCCGGGACCACCGGTGCGGGTGATTGAGGAGCTCGCGCCGCGATCGATCATAAAAGTTGGCGAAGATCTATATGTGGCTGATTTCGGCCAGAATTTCGCCGGCGTGGCGCGGCTGCGCGTCCAGGGGAAGCAGGGGCAGGAGGTCGTGCTGCGTTTTGCCGAGCGCTGCAATCCCGACGGGACCGTCTACACCACGAATCTGCGGGGGGCGCGCACGACGGATCGATACATTTGCCGAGGCGACGGCGTCGAGATCTGGCAGCCGCGCTTCACGTTTCACGGGTTTCAATATGTGGAGATTCGCGGACTTGGCTCGGCGCCGACACGCGAAACGCTTGTGGGGCTCGCGCTGACGAGCGATACGCCGGCGGTCTCCTCATTCGAGTGTTCCGATCCGATGCTGATGCAGCTCTGGTCGAACATCCGCTGGACCAAGTGGGCGAATTTTGTGGATGTCCCGACCGACTGCCCTCAGCGCGACGAGCGCCTCGGCTGGACTGGCGACGCTCAGGCTTTCTGTCGCACGGCCACTTATCTCGACGACGTGCAGGCGTTTTTTGCGAAATGGCTCGTTGATCTCGACGACGCACAGCGCGCCGACGGGCAGTTTCCGATGGTGGCGCCGCTCAAGGTAGCTGGCGATGACGGCGGTCCCGCCTGGGCCGACGCCGGCGTCATCTGCCCGTGGACGATCTACGACGCCTACGACGACCGGGCGGAGCTCGAGCGGCACTACCCGGCGATGCTGCGGTTTATTGATTTCTGCGAGAAGCGAAGCCGTAACGGAGTCTCGCCGCCGGAGAAGTATCACTGCTTCGGCGACTGGGTCGCGATCGGCGCCGACACACCCCACGATGTCATCTATTCGGCCTACTTCGCATACAGCACCGAGCTCACTGCGCGCGCCGCGGAAGTCCTCGGGCGCCGGGAGGATGCGGCTCGGTTGCGCGCGCTGCATGGCCGGATTCGAGCGGCGTTCCAATCGAATTTCGTCGGTGCCGACGGAGTCGTGCGCGGCGACACGCAGTGCGGCTACGTCCTTGCGCTCGCGTTCGATCTGTTGGATGAGCCGCTCCGCACCAAGGCAGCGGAGAGGCTTATCGCCGATATCGAGAAGCGCGGCGGGCGGCTCTCCACGGGATTTGTGGGAACCAAAGATCTGATGCTCGTTCTCGACAAGATTGGCCGAAACGATGTCGCCTACCGCCTCGCGCAGAGCACCGAGTTCCCGTCCTGGGGATTCAGCATTCGCCATGGCGCCACCAGCATTTGGGAGAGATGGGACGGGTGGACCCCGGAGCGCGGCTTCCAAGATCCCGGGATGAACTCGTTCGCACATTACGCCTTCGGTGCCGTCGGCCAATGGATGGTTGAGGTCATCGGCGGCCTTCGGTCGCTTGCGCCCGGATTCGCCCGTGTACAAATCCGCCCTATCCCCGGAGGCACGCTTCGGCACGGCGGCGCCGCCCTCGATACTCCGCGCGGTCTTGTTACATCTTCGTGGGAGCTTCGAGACGGAAAGTTTATCCTCAAGGCGACGGTGCCTCCGAGCATGACCGCCGAAGTATGGATTCCGGAGGCCTCAGCCGCTCGCGTGCTCGAATCGGGGAAGGCGGCGGCGCAATCCCCCGGCGTTCGATCCGCTCGCAACGTCGCGGGGGCGAGCGTCTTTGAGGTGGAATCCGGAAGCTATTTTTTCGAGTGCTCCTACAGGAAGGACTGACCGATGGCCGCACGAAAGTAGGCGCTGCAGGCAAACAATCCGGCAGGCTGCTAGGAGACGCCGCTTGTGAGGAAGCTCGGAATCAAGTCGCAGGAGTGTATTCTCACTATTGGCGCTCCTGCTGAATTTGTGAAGACGCTCGGGCCACTCCCCGAAGGGGCTCGGCTCGATGCCATCGTGATGGGCAAAAGCGGTACCTGCGATCGCCAGATCGTTTTTGTAAGTAGTCGCAAGAAGCTGCGGGAGCGGCTCGACCTCGTAGAGATTCCGATCCGGCTCGGCCCGGCGGCCTGGATCGCCTGTCCGCTGCCGAGCCAAGACCGACCACGCTCCATCATTACATCCCCCTACATCTTCTCCCGCACGAACGAATCCAGCTCCATCAGCTTCGACGCAGAGAATCCTCGGTCGTGGAACCAGACGACACGTCCCTTTCCGTCCAGCAAACAAATACGTCCGTTGCGGTCGCGCTCGTTTCCTGTGAGCTCCACAATTTTCGACGCATCTCCGCCGTAGACCGTCACGACCCCGCCCCAGTCTTCCTTCGGGATCCCGCTCCGCATTCCATCGTCGATCTTGCCAGAGAAGAGCCCCGGAACGAGTCCAGGAATCGTCGGAACCTCAATAAACTGAATCGGTGTCTTGGATTGCAGAAGTCCAATGAGCCAGCGGTCGAGATCGAATTGTGTCTCCATCTCGTAGCCGATGAGAAGCAGCACGGGCTTTCCGGCGAAGTCCTCCGGGATGCGCACTTCGCGGCCGTCGAGCGCTGTGCCGGTGACCGACGGGAAAACCGTCTCTCGGGCCTCTTTGTTAGGAACTGTGGACCGGCAGGCGACGGCGGGAACCGCTAGAGCCAGCAAAACAGAGAAAGCGGCCAGCAGGAACCGACGATGGAGGGGCTTCATGGGGCAGTGGGACGCTCCTGCGGAGCGGCGATTTCGACGAGTCGCGGGACGCGGACGCGAGGGAGTGCTTCCCCAGTCACGATCCCGCGCCGTGTGAAGCTCGGGAAGGACTGAACGGCAGTCCGCTGGCCGGGACGGGCCGACGGGCTTCCGGTGACCGGGGCGCGCCGCGTCCCGCAACCGGTGCAGTTTATGTCCAGACGCAAACCTGTGCAAACACTGTTCTTCGACCCCATTCGGGACCCGTGCGCGAGTAGAAGCTCACGACGCTCCGCCCGAGAATCGATCCCGCAGCAGGCGTTTGGCGATTTTCCCCGTGCCCGTCTTGGGAAGCTCGTCCACGAAATGCACTTCTCGGGGCGCTTTGTAATGTGCGAGCCGTGCGCGGCAGTGATCGATGAGGTCCCGCTCGCCGGCGTGCGCGCCGACGCGGAGGACGACCGCCGCTGCGACCCGCTCGCCCCAGACCGCATCCGGCATCGCGAAGACGGCGGCTTCGAGCACTGCCGGATGCGAGTAGAGAGCGCTCTCGACCTCGACGGAGTACACTTTTTCTCCTCCGGAGTTGATCATGTCTTTCTTGCGATCAACGATTTGTATGAATCCGTCGCCGTCGACCACCGCCAGGTCTCCCGTATGGAACCAGCCGTTTCGCAGTGCGGCGCGGGTCTCCTCGGGACGATTCCAATATCCGGGCGTCACAGTGGGACCCGAGGCGATCACTTCTCCGACCGTCTGGTCATCCCGCGGCACGTCACTTCCCGTCTCGTCCACGACACGAACGCTCACAAATCGGGCGGGGCGCCCCGTCCGGGCGCTCAAGCGGAACCGCTCCTCGGGGGAGCGGAGCCTCTGGCTCTCGTCGAGAAGCGAGAACGTGAGGTAGGGGCTCGTCTCCGTGAGCCCGTACGTTTGCACATATTCACAGCCAAAGACCTCCACGATGGCGCGGACCACCTCCGGGGCGATCGGCGCTCCGCCGGAGAGAATTCTCCGAAGTGCGGGGAAGCGCCGGCCGGCGGCGCTCGGGCTTTTCACCAGAAGATTGAGCATGGTCGGCACGAGATTAGTGAGCGTGACCCCCTCGTGCTCCAGCAGCTCGAAAACGCCCTCCACGGTGAACTTCGGAACGATCGCGTGCTTGCCGCCTACTTGTGTGATTGCAAACGTCGCCCACGCATCGGCGAGGTGAAACATCGGGGCCACATGGGCCCATACGTCGCTGCTGCTCAATCCGAGCTCCTCGATCGTGCCCGCGGCGTGGTAACCGACGTTCCGATGTGTGAGGATCACTCCTTTGGCCCGACCCGTCGTGCCGCTCGTGTAGTAGAGATGCGCTGGCGCATCGGCGGGGATCACCGTCGGAACAAGCTCAATCTCTCGCCCCGACTCGAGGGCCTGAGCATAGGGAACTTCTTGCAGAGCGTCGCTTCCTCCGAAGGCCTCCCGGGAACCCGGCGCCACAGGCTCGCTCCAGAAGACCCAGGAGAGGACGGACTCTGCCCCAAGCGCCTCGCGAAGAAGCGGCGCGAACTCGGCATCGACGACGGCACCGCAGGCTCCCGAATCTTGAAGTATGAATCCGATCTCAGGCGGAGCGAGGCGATAGTTGAGCGGCGCGAGCACGGCGCCGAGGGCCGCACACGCGAAGTAGAGCTCGAGCGCACGGCAAGAATTCACTCCGAGCATCGCCACGCGATCGCCGCGCGAGACGCCGCGCTCCGCCATCGCGCATGCCAGAGCCGCGGCCCGTTGCCGCAGCTCTCCGTAGCTGAGCCGCGTCGATCCGTCGACGACGGCAGGCGCCGAGGGCGCCCTGCGCGCCGTCTCTTCAAGCAGCATCCAGAGATTCATTGCAGCCGAGCATAAGGACGGCTGCGCGCCCTGCCAACGTTACTTTTCTAGCTCTGCGATCGTCGCGCACCACCACGGCCCCGCATCGGGATGCAGCCATGCCGACCAGTACCAGGAGGGAACATCCGTCCAGGATTCCCCTCGAGAATTGTAAACCCGCTCCCGAACGAGCAGCGTCTGTCCATCGCGTTCGACGCGCCAGGCGCTCCAGAGCGCGCCGTCGTCGCCGCGCACCGCGGCGCGGGGCTCCACCGAGTATCCCGCGGCTCGGTAGCAATCGCTGCTCGGATGCAGATTGCGAGTTGCTTCGACGACCCAACGGAGCACGATCTCGCGACCGCCGCTGCGAAAGCGCCCAATTCGCCCCGGCATCTCTTCGAGAAAGCGGATTTCTCCGGACGTGAGCGGCTGCTCGTCGAGGGGCATACCGTCGAGCGACGCCGGCCAGCCCGGAAAGGAGGTCAGCCGTGCCTCGCTCATGCGAGCCGGTCCGAGGGCCGGCACGAGCGCCGCCCCGACGCAGGCTACAAGCCAAACGATACGCGCTGCCATCGTCGCCCTCCGAAGATGCGGTGTGAAAGAGTAACCAAGAATGCCGCGGCCGCGGTAAATGTGATGACTCCAATCGCGGAGTGGCCCCAAGACGGCAGCGACACGAGTCCCGCTTCGGGGAAGAAAAGTGCAGTCGTCCGAACGGCATTCGCAAGGACCACGCCGGCCACCGACGCGGCCCCGAGGAGCGCCGTTTGGAGAGGAGGAAGCCGCAGCCAGGCGGCGATCGAGGCCGCCACGAGCAAGATCGACCAGAGCATGCGGACTCCGCTGCACGGTGCATCCACCAGCACGATTCGTTCGCCCAGGCGCAGCGAGACGCCGACGCGTTCCACCTCAAGCGGCGTGACCGCGAGCGCTTGTTCGGCGATCCAGGCTGCGACGAGCCGCAGCGGGAAGCCGCAATAAAACTGCAACGATGGAATGGCCGGAGTAGCAAGCAGCAGAAGTGCCCAGACTCCGGCCGAGGCTCTCCTCGGACCACCACAGATCGGGATCAGCACTGCGATGGATCCCAGTGCGAAGGCGTTGCGCACGAGCGCGGGGACGAACGGAAATGTGAGTGCGTAGAGAGCGGTCCACCCACCGACGGCCCAGAGCACACGCCGTTCGCGATCGGGCTCCGCCGCCTTCCCGGGCTGCCGATGATCGCGGACCGCCATGGCAAGGGCGATCGCAAGCGCGGCGAGCCCCACGCGCTGTTCCGAAAATTGCACCATTCGGCCGCCATACCAAATCCAAGCTGGCCAATAGGCTGCCGCCGTCGTGGCAATAATCCAACCGGTACGGCTCATGTTCGCCTCCGCAGCCAGAAGTAGGCGAGTGCGGCAAGCGCGACCGCGAGGAGCGCCCACTCTTCCGGCTCCGGGGCTCCGCCGATCATCGGCGCCGCAGGCATCTGGGGAAGCTGCGACACGTCGGCAGGCTGCAGCTGGAATTGTTTGAACTGCGCCTCACTCTCGAGCGCGACCGCACCACTCACCGAGGAGACGAGCTTGTAACGCATGGCGAGGCCGATCGCCGTTTGGCGCGCCTCCTCGGTGATGTTGCTCGCCAGCCGCTCAATCTCCTCCGCGGCCCAGAGCCGTCCGACGTGGGCGGAGGCAAGGCGCGGAAGTCCTGCCGCTTCTGTGGGGGAGATCCGGGAGCGAGATAAGTACACATACGGCTCGCGTCCTGTAAGGATTCGGTGGAGCCGCGCGAGGTCGGCAGCCGTACCTTCCGTGCGCCCGATGCGCGAGATTCCGCGCTGCGGCAGCTGCTCCAGAACCACATTGCGTCCTTCCTCGACGGCAAACGTAATCATCCTCGGATTTGAGGGCTGCCGCTCGAGCCGTTGTCGCAGCGCGTCCACCGGCCGGATGACGCCCGGCTGCGGGCCATGAATCCACAAAACAGCGGAGGCCTCGGACTGTGCCGCGAGGTCCCAGGCGTGCGTCAGGGCCGTCACCGCATCCGCACCGCCCCTGCAGGCGCTGCTCTCCACGAGATCGGCGGCCCGCGCGAACTGCTCGGGAATCGGCGACAGCGGCCCCGGTTCGAGGTTCACCGGAGTATCTCCCGAGAGAATGAACAGAAAGTCGGGGCCGCCTTCCATGCGTCGCAGCCCGTCGGCCACTGCGTGCTTTCGCTTCGCGAGTCCGCGAGATCCATCGGCGACAACGACGAGCCGGCGCAGCGCAGGAAAAGTGATGCTTTCGACTCGTTGGCGCACCAGCGAACCGTCGATGGATGTGGTCGAATCCTCGAAGCACGCATCGGCAGGGGCGCCGTTGCGTCGCAGGCGAATCACGATCTCCTGCTCGTCGAGCGCACCTTGTGCAACGGATCCGCGCACGAGCGATCGGCCATCTGTTGGCTTCGAGACCGATAAGAGCGTCGAGCTGGCGGTGATCGGCTCCATCGATTCGAGCCAGATCTCATGCTGTGTGGACGAGGGGAACTCAAAATTCGTGTCGGCGATTCGCGGCACGCGCACCGCCGCCTCGTCGCTCTCGGCGAGGCGCAGCGGCGCCGAGACGCCGAGGCGAATCTTCATTTGGCCTGCCGGCGGCACCGGGAAGCAGCGCACTTGGGCGCGGTCGCCTCCGAGCGAAGTGACGAGCAGCGGATCCCGACGCCGGCTCACCACCGACGCGTACGCCGCTGTCGTGCGCTCCCGAGAACCGAAGGCGGCCTCCTGCTCCTTGCCATTCACCCAGAGCGTCGCTCTCGAGACGGCACCGCCGGCTGGAAGCAACAGCTCAAATCGGGCCTCTTTCTGTTCCCGCGAGCTGTTCTCAAAAGTGAGAGTCCACTCAAAGTAGGCGGCCGCCGCGTCGCCCTCGAGCCTGCCGTCGAGACGCGACGCAGCGAGAGTGAGCGGAGTGTCTCCCGCGGGTTGGCTCAACAACGGGAGCCGGCGGCCTCCTGCCCGCCTCCGGCGCCCGAGCCGCTCCTGGAGATCGCCGGTCGCGGTGAACGAAGCTCCTGCCAGAGATTCACCCGTAACGAGAAACCATAAATTTGCCATGGGCTCCGAGGATCGCGCTTCGGTTCCAGCGGCTCTGCTGCGATAATGTGAAAAAAGTGAACTATCCGGTTGCGCGCCGTGGGCCAGCGCCAAGAGTGCGTTGCGGTCGCCGAAGCGGCGGAGGTACGCGATCTGCGTCGGCGCTTCTGTTATCCCGTTGCGAATCGCCGATTGCGCGACGAGCTCCGTGAGAAGCGGATTCACCTCGGGGCCGAGGGCAAGAGCAAGCCCTGCGGCACACCCGAGAGCGGCCGTCGGCAGTCCGAGGATTGAAGGCAGGGTGCCCGCGGCCCACAGCCGAATCCGGGTCAGCGCCGCCGCCAGCAGTGCGAGCCACGGGCTCATCACGAGGAATCCGATGCCGAAGGGCATCAGGATCAGCCCCAGCAGGACCATCGGAATGAAGGCGATGCAATAAACGAGGCAGATGCTGAACGACATGGCGTTCAGCAAGCCGAGAAGTGCCCGCAGCGGCCGGCTCGAGCTTTCTTCCTTTAGTAGGCACAGAAGAGACGTCAGCGGAACGAGCGCGATGAGCCCCGCGTAATAGAGCGAGGGGACCGGGTCGATGGCTTCCGACAACGCGGCGGACGCCACCTCGATGAACAGCGCGGCCGACGGGAGCACCAGGCCGAATAGAACAATCCAGACGGGGCTCGGGGGATTGAGCGGCCTTTTGGGTGGATGATCCACAGTGCGAATTGTTGGCGGAATGGTGGATTCCTTCCCATCAGCACCGAGACCAATCTCTGCAGCCACCATCTCGATGCGCTCCGCTGTGACCAATCGAACATCCCGAGCAGAGAGCTCCGCCTCCACATGCCGGCGCACGTCGTCGGCGACTTCGTCAGGATCGGCGCCGTTTGCCCGTGCGCGCGCGCGGGCGCGCTCCAGAAGTGCATCGAGTGCTTGATCTGCGGAAGGTGTCCACTCCGTCATGTGATTTCCTCCAGACTTCGGAGAAGTTGTGCAGCCAACGTGCGGCCCATCCGAGGCTGCTGCTGATTCAATTGTGTAAACAATCTTGTGATAGAATTCGGAGGCGCCTGGCCAGGATCCGATGTGTGTGCTTCGGAGCGCTCAGCGGATTCGGATCGAGCCCGATTCGCAAAGCTGCTCATTGCTGGTCACCATTCCGCAGCGATCTGCAGCCTTTTACTAATTCCTCAAGGTGCTCGTTCATGAGCTTGGCGGCTCTGTGCCCTTCAGAGGTGAGCGAGTAATATTTCCGCGCAGGCCCCGACTCCGAAGGCTCGAGGCGAGTCTTCACAAGCCCCTGGAGTCGCAGGCGCGACAGCAGCGGATAGAGCGTCCCTTCTGTGACGGTCAGCCCCGGCACGTGGACGAGGTTCTTCACCAGCTCGTACCCGTAGCGCTCCGACTCCATCAGAGCGTTCAACACGGCGAGGTCGAGCAACCCCTTGCGCATTTGCACGGTCCAGCTCTCGAAGGGATCGGGAAGGGGATTCGCCGCGCTCACGTCGCCACACTACCTTGTATCGCAAGGTACTCGGCGCGGCGAGGTAGCGCAACCGCGCGGAGCCTTCTCCGCCCTGAGGTTTACGCGCGCGCTAGCGCAGCGAGGCCGCGAGCCCGGCGTCGAGTGCCGTGAGCTTCGGCGCCCAACGGGCATTCAATCGATCGATGGCGACGCAGCCGTTGAACGTCTCTCCGCGCGCTTTCGCGAGGAGCACCGCACGGGCTGCCGGCAACTCGCTTCGCGTCGTCCAGCGGGCGCGAAGGCTTGCGAGCCAGGCGGGCATCACCGTCCGAACCCGTGGAATCCCAGCAGCTTTCGCCACCCGGTCGCGTAGCTCCTCGAGCAGCACGCGCTCGGGTCCGCCGACATTCACCACCAGCGCGCCGGGCCGCGGCTCCTCCAGAGCGCGACCGAGGATCTCAACGAGGTCGCCGAGGTAGATCGGATTCAACCACTCGTCTCCCGGGGGCGTTCGCAGCTTCGGCTGCTGCCGCAGCCGCTCCAGCAGCGCCCTCAAGTAGGGACTGCCGGGGCCGTAGACGACCGTCGACCGCAGTACGAGAAGCGTTCGCCCTTCGGCACCGCCGCCCGGCTGCGGGGCGAGGATCATCGAAGCATCGGGCTCTGCGTCGGGGAGCTCGAGGAACGACGCGGTGACGGCGCTCTCCGCGCCGAGTTTCGTCCGACCGTAATCGTGGTAGGGAATCGTCGGCGCGTCCTCGCCCCAATCGTTCCCGCGGTGGGGCGCGCCATAGACCGACGCGGCGCTCAAGTACACCAATCGGTGGACGTCGGCATGGGCTGCCGCTTTCGCCAGCGCGCGGGAACCGCGGACGTTCACCTCGTGGAGTGTCGGCCCGTCGCTTTTCGGACCCGGACTCGCGAGATGGAGCAGCGCATCGGCGCCGCGCACCAGCGGTTCGAGCGATTCGGCCGCGCGAAGATCGCCCTCGACGGCTTCGACACCGAGCTGCGACAGCTCGGTGCGCACCGCTGCGGGCGACTCGGGGCGCAGGAGGACGCGGATCCGCGCCTGGGGAAACCGCCTGCGGATCGCAGGAAGTACAGCGCGCCCGATGAAGCCGGTTGCGCCTGTGACGGCGATCGTGCGGAGCGTGTCCACGCTCCCCGAGTTTCGCCGATGGCCGCCCGCGGGAGAAGTGCCGGTCTCCACGGCGAGCGGCGGGGCGTCGGTTATTCCACCGGCTCCGCGGGGTCGGCGTGGGTGGCCTTCATCCCATAGCGCTCGAGCTTGTTGTAGAGCGTCTTGAGGGCGACGCCGAGCGTCGCCGCGGCCGCCCGCTTGTCGCCTCCGTGCTGCTTCAGCGCGGCGAGAACTGCCAGCTTCTCAAGCTCCTCGATGTTGAGCGTCGGGAGCTCGCCTTGCGCCCGATCCCGACGCAGCACGTGGCGCTCGACCAGATCCGACGAGATCACATCTCGGTCCGCCATCACTGCGAGGCGCTCGGCAGCCGACTCGAGCTCGCGCACATTTCCGGGCCAATCATACTCCTCGAGCCGGCGGATCGCGGCGGCGTCCACAGTCACTTTTCGCCCGCACTTGAGCGAGGCGCGCGCGAGAAATGAATCCAGCAGGGGACGGATGTCCTCGCGGCGGGCGCGAAGCGGCGGAACGTCGATGACGAGAGTCGCGACACGATAGTACAAATCTTCACGGAACTTTCCCTGATCGACCAGCTCGCCGAGCTTTCGATTGGTCGCGGCGATCACCCGGACACTCACTTTTCTCGTGCGGTCGCTGCCGACGGGGCGGATCTCGCCGAACTGTACGGCCCGCAGCAGCGCTGGCTGAACCGCGAGCGGAAGCTCGCCGATTTCATCGAGGAACAGCGAGCCGCCGTGGGCAGCTTCGAAGAGGCCGATGCGCTTTCGGTCGGCTCCCGTGAAGGCGCCCTTCTCGTGGCCGAAGAGCTCGCTCTCCACGAGCGTGCTCGGGATTGCTCCACAATTGACTACAACAAAAGGGGACTCGGATCGCGGGCTCAGCTCATGGATGTTTCGCGCCACAAGCTCCTTGCCCGTGCCGTTCTCGCCCTCGATGAGCACATGGCTCTCCGAGCGCGCGACGCGCTCGATGGTATGCCGAAGCTCGCGCATGCGCGCGCTCTCGCCGAGGAGCTTTTGTGTGCCCGAGCCTGCGCCGAGGGCGCGGCGCAGCCGCTGATTGTCGGCGAGGAGGCTTCGCTTCTCAGAGGCACCGCGCAGAGTTTGCTCGAGGACGTCTAGGCTTACGGGCTTGGTGAGGAAATCGAAGGCGCCGCGCCGCATCGCCTCGACGGCGTGCTCGAGCGAGCCGTGGCCGGTGAGGACTACGACCTGCACGTCGGGGTCGGCCGCTCGGATTTGTTGTAACAGTTCCAGCCCATCGACTCCCGGAAGCCTCAAATCGAGGAGCACCGCATCGGGCGACTCGAGGCGCACCGACTCCAGAACGCCTTCGGCGGACCGAAAGGCCTGCACTTTGAACTCACGCGACTCGAGTTCGCGGGTGAGGACGCCTCTCAGCGTGTCGTCGTCGTCGATGAAAATGATGCTCGGGCAGCTCAAGAGATCTCCTCTGCGGATGGAATTGTGACGCGGAACCTTGCTCCGTGGCCTGTGTTCTCGGCCTCGATGCGACCTCCGTGGCCGTCCACCACGATCCGGTGAACAATCGCAAGACCGAGGCCCGTTCCCTTTCCGGGTTCCTTCGTCGTGAAGAACGGATCAAAAATACGGTCGAGATGCTCGGGCGGAATGCCGGTGCCCTCGTCTTCCACTGTGAGCATCACCGCTTTCTCGGCTCGACGGCACTGGATTCGAATGGTCTTGCCGGGAGGCGTCGCATCGATGGCGTTCTGCAGCAAATTCAAGATCACTTGTCTGCACTCATTGGGATTCCCAAGGATCCTCGGCAGATTTGGATCGCACTCAATCTCGAGCTTGAGCCCCTGCTTCTCCAGCGTATGGCCGAGCAGCTTTTTCACCTCCGCGAAGAGTTCCTTCGGATCGAAGGGGTGTTTCTCGCCGGCGTCCTGCCGGGCGAAGTCCAGAAGCCGAGATGTGATCTCGTGGGCGCGGTAGGCCTCGCGCCCGATGATTCGCAGATACTCCAGCTGCTCTTCTGTGGTCGTCTTGCCCGTCCGAAGCCGCCGATCCAGCCCCTCCGCGCAGGAGGCGATCGAAGCCAGTGGATTATTGATCTCGTGCGCGACCCCTGCCGCCAAGGTGCCGAGGCTCGCGAGCTTAGCGGCACGCAGGAACTCCCGCGTGCGCTCCTCGACCCGCTTCTGGAGATCCTCACGGGTGGATTCCACTTCCGCGGCCATGGAATTGAAATCGGCGCTGAGTTCGGCAATCTCATCGCCGCCGGCTGCAGCGAGGCGAGGCGCTCTTCCGCCGTGCTCCAGTTCGGCGGCCGCCGCTCGCAGCGCAAGGACTGGGCGAACGATCGTTCTGGTGAGAACGTACAAAAGTCCGGCGATGCAGGCAAGACCCGCGGCCGTCGTCCAGAAGACGAGCCTGCGCAGCTGTGCCGCATCGGCGCGCACTTCGGAGCCCGAAGCCGCGACGCGTCGCGCCATCTCCCCGTGGAGGCTTTCTGTGTCATGCAATGCTTCCTGGACGGTGGCGCGCGCACTCTGCAAGTCGGAGGCACTCTTCGACGATTCTTGAACTTGCCGGAGAGCGTTCTCGATGCGGGCGTAGAGCTTCTGCTCACGCTCCTCGTGGCTCGCGTGCTCCGTCATCGGTTCGGGGATCCCGTGCGTGCCCTGGCGCAGAATGCTGAGGGCCCGAAGCGACTCCTCCAAAGGGGAGGTGAGCACTTGTGCGACGCCCGCTCCGTCGACTGCCCCTCCGCTTCCCATCACGCGAATCGACTGATCCAGCACTTGGAGCCCGCGCAGGAGCTGCTGCGAATATTGACTCTCAACCTGCTCCTCCAGCAAGTCGGCCAGCGCCGCGTTCATCCTATGCACTTCTACCCAAACGACCGCTCCGATCGCGAGAAGCAAGAGTGCAACAGATGCAAAGGCAAGCCCAAGCTTCCGCCCGATCGTCCAGCGCATCCAAGGCGGCGGATTCGAGGTCGCTGAGTTGTGGTTTCTAGAAGCGATCACGGCGGCCTAAGTTCTGGAGTGCAACTGCAGATTGAGCCCGAGGATGCCGGGCATCGTCGAGTGCAGTATCGAGTGCCAGCGGAACGGGGACAAGCTGATGGGTATCTGCGGAATGTCAAAGAACATCTGCACGTGAAGCCTTCCGCCAGGAACCCTCAGCAGATAGAGCGAAGTGACGCCCGTGCGAAGCTCTCCATTGTGAAGAACCGACGCGATGACGAGAGCGCTGCGGGGGCCCGGCACGCGTGAAGGCGTGCTCGGCGCCGACTCAATCCGAATATGAATGGGAAACGCATCAGCCCGGTCGGGCCGCAGATCCAGATCCGCGCCCAAGATGGAGTCCTCGGGGCCGAGGTCGAGCGTGCCGTCGATCTGGAAGCAGGTGTTGCTTCCCGCGTCTCCCTCGGGGCGCAGAGCGGCCTTCGACGCCTCCGCGTCGACGCGCCACGCCGACGGCTGTTGGGAAGCGCGCGCCGCGGAAAGGAAGATGGGAGGAGGGGAGACCTCCGCGGGATGCCCTTCGAGCTGCGCGACCATCCGGCGGGGGCGCGTACCCTCTCGCAATCCGACGGCGGCCGCAGCGAGCCCGACTGGAATTGTGATAAGCAGGATTCCTTTCATGTTCCTGCCGTCGCCATCGGCCTGCCGCCGAAAGCCCGAAGGATTGCGGAAGGTAACAATAGCTTGCGAAGCGGCAGGTCTTCGCCCGTCGCGGAGACGGCGAGGTCTGCGAGGCCCGGATTTCGTGCGAGAATTCGAATGCCTGCCTCCTTCGCCATGGGCGATCGAAGAAGCCGCTGGAGCAGCAAACCCGACCACCGCCGGGGCAGCAGCTCTCGCCGCCGCGCTGTGCGATAGGCGTCGAGAGATCGTTGACTTCGGTCCCGGCGCCGGAGCGCGTCCGCGAGCACAGGAGCCAGAAGCTGGCTCCCGCGGAGTGCGATGTAGATGCCTTCGCCCGTGACAGGATCCACATATCCCGCGGCGTCCCCCACGAGCGCTGCACCGTCGAATATTTGTTGTGTTGTACTCCCAGCCATCGAAGCGATGCCGCGAATGGGATCGCATCGGCGCCCTGCCGCGAGACGCTCCCGCAGCTCCGGGACAGCCACGAGTCTTCGGGTCAGGAATTCCTCGGGCGTTAGCCCGGCCTCGAGGTAGGCCCGGCGATCGACGACGGCATTGAGGCTCAACAATCCGCCGTCGACGGGCGCACATGCAAAATAGCCGCCGTCATAAAAGTGAGCTTCAGCAAAGGCGCCCCAAGGAACATGTTCGTACCGTGTCACGAGCGCAAGCTTGTCGAGCCACGGTGTCGGCCGATGGACGCCGAGCTCCCGGGCGACTCGGGACCGCACGCCATCGGCGCCGATCGTGAATGCGGATCTCACGGTCACTCGTTCGCCAACTGCGTCGCGCGCCTCGACTCCGAGAACTTCTCCGCCCGCACCGCGAAGGACGCGCGACACTGTCGCCGGCTGAAGCGCTTGAACGCCCGGAGTGGAGAGCGCCGCATTGAGCAGGACTTGGTCGAAGCGCTCGCGCCGCACGGCGAATCCGTGGCGAAACCGCGTTCCAGCGTCTGTAATGTTCCCATAACAGCCGGCCGCCGATCGTCCGTGCAAGAAGAGCTTCATGCCGCGGATGGGACGGGCGCCCAGAGAAGCCACATTTTCCAGAACACGCAGCTCCTCGAGGATCTCGAGGCTCGCCGGATTCATGAACTCTCCGCACGGCTTGTGCCGCGGGAATGGTCGGGCTTCGAGGACGATCACGTGGAATCCGAGCAGGCCGAGCCGCTGCGCGAGCGTCGCGCCAGCCGGTCCGCCGCCCACCACGGCCACGTCGCAGGAGATCTCACGCATGGACCGCCTCCGCTTCGTCGACAGGATCCGGAACGATCTCGTCGCGCGTGGGAACCATGAGTACGGGGATCAACAACAGATCGGACAGCAGCGCCGTGATCACCGTGATGGATGCGAGGACGCCGAACTCCACCGTCGATGTGAGCCTGCCCGTCATGCTGAGTGCGAATCCGCCCGCCAAGACCAACGATGTGATCACAATTGCACGGCCGGAGTTCCGGAAGACGGACTCGACTGCCTCGAGCGGACTCTGTCCCGCCTCGCGCGCCTCCCTGAGCCGATGCAGCAAATGGATTGTATCGTCTACAATAAGTCCGAGAAGGACGGAGGAGATCATGGCCGTCGAGACCGAGAGCGGCCGTCCGAGCATCGCCATTCCGCCGTACACGACAATGCACGGGAAGACGTTGGGGACCATTGCGAGCCACGCGTAGCGCAGCGATCGGAATGCGATCCAGAAGATCAAGAAAAGCACGAGCATGCTGGCCCCTGCGCCCGAGAGCTGGCCACGCACGAGCGTCCCGGAGTCACGCGCGACCCGCACTGAGGTGCCCGTCACACTCAGGTCGTCGCCTCCGAGCGAGCGCGCGCGGCGCTCAATCTCTGCAAATGTGGCTTCCCGGTCGCGGCTCCCGGAGGGCGAGAGAACAAAACGGAGCAGCCAATCTCCGTTCTCGGCACGCATGGCCGGACCGGCGGGCCCTGCCACCACTGGAAGCGCGCAGGTCTGCGCCGCCAGCAGCGCGAGCTGCGGCGGTGATGCCAGCGGACCGCCGCTCGGAACGAGGACGTCGAACGTCTCGGATCCGCCGAGGGCCGCCGATATCTGTGAAGTCTCGACTCGGAAGGGGTGATCCTCGGGCAGCAGCCGGATCGGATCGTTGTCCACGCCGATGCGCGTCCACGCGATCGCGCCCATGAGCGCCACGGCCCACGCGGCGACGCGCACGGTTCCCCCGTGGCGCGCGAGAGCGTCGGCCGCGCGTTGCCCGAGCTCTCCTGCGAAGGAGCCGCGCCGCTCCAGAAATCGCGGGTTGACGCGAGGTGCCAGCAGTCCGAGCAGAGCGGGAGTCGTGAGCGCGGCGATCACAAAAGTGAGACCCACTCCGAAGGCCGCGAATATGCCGAAGTCGATGATTGCAGGAATCCTGTTGATCGCGAGCGAGAGGAATCCGACGACCGTCGTGAGCGCGGCCAGCATGGCCGGCTTGAGGAGGTTCGCCATCGAGCGGTGGGCGGCGATCCAGGTGGGACGGCCCGCCGTAAGCTCGTCGAGATAACCTTCGATATAGTGAACTCCGCTGGCGACGCCCACTGTCAATAGAACCGGATTCAGCATCACCGACACGGGGTCGAGCTCGCGGCCGAGGATTGCACAAATACCGCCGGTCCATACGATTCCGATGCCCGCGGGAAGCAGAATCGCGGCCACAAGCCCGGCGTGGCGGTAGAAGAGGAAGAGCGCCAGCACGAGACCTCCGGCGATGAGCGGCACTACCCGCCGCTGCTCGCGCTGGACCTCGCTAGCGATCGTTACTTCTCCGACCGGCTGCCCGCTCATCGCGAGCCGCATCGACGGCGGCCCATGCTCCATGGCGGCGGCGCGCACTTTGGTGATTGTTTCCGGCCAGGTGCCTCGCGAAGAGTAAAGTGTTACCGCGAGCGCGAGCGCCCCTTCGCGGTGGACCCGAACCTCTCGCGTCGAGGCGACTCCAGGCAGCTCCGCGATCTTCTGCCGAACCGCGGCGACGCGGGCGACTTCGGATGCGGAGACGGTGCCCGTCCCTGCGGGGAGCGTCTCGAATAGAAGCACCACGGTGGCGTCCTCGCCGAAACCACGCACGCGCCGCGCGTGCGCTTCCTCCTCAGCGGTGCCGACCGACTTCAGCGATCGGTTCTCGACATCGACCTTCTGGTCGAGCTGCGCCCAGAAGAAGAGGCCGGTGAGCCATGCCACAGCGAGGAGCGTCACCCACGCTCGAGAACGATGCTGTCGATGGCCGGGCGCAGAGTGCGGCTGCATTCGCATTGCTCCAAAGCACTTGCCGTGCCGCGGGCTGCACGGCCGCTCTTCGCGCGTCGGCGCCATTGCCGCCTCCCGTCGAAGCGCAGGAGTAAGCGGGGATCCGAACGGCGGCGCGGCAACGCTCGGGCGGCTCTTGTCGTTTCTTCATTGAGCGGGCAGAACTTTCAATCAAACGAGCCAGTCCCCCGGAGACGGCGACGCGGCTGGCACCAACGCGGTCGTGGCCCGCCGATTGCTGAAGGTCGATAGTGAGATCGAAAGCATTTCTGTGGGCCGGATGGCTCGCCCTAGGCTTGATTTTTGTCACTTCCGCAGCGGCTCTCGCTGTGGTGAAGGACCGCGTCACGGTGGTTGTTTCGCCGTCCGACGGGACCCGCGAGGGTGAGAAACTCACAGCTTCTGTTTCACTTCTGTCTGAGGACCTGCGATTGATGCAGGCCGATCTGCGCGCTCTCTCCGAGCGCACGGGCACCGCACTCCAGGGGCTCAGCGACGAATTTGATCGGAGCGCACAATCGCAAGCGGATTCCTTACAGAAAGAGGCCGTGGCACTTCGGGAGGCCATCGCAGCTCTGGACCGGCGCGTCACCGCGCTCGCCGGCGCCGAGTCGCAGGCTCGCCTCGCCGAAGCGGTGCAACAGATCGGTGCGGGCCTCAAGGATGCGCTCGCAACCCGTTCGGAGCGTGAGGCGGCGTTGGCGAAATCCCTCGAGGCGCTTCAGCGAGAAGCCCAGGAGCGCGCGGAGCTTGCACGGCTCGACGCGCCAGCCTCGGGGAGTTCCGCGGCGGAGCCGCTGCCTGAGCGTGGGTCGTCTCCGCCGGCCTTGCCTGTGACGAGCGGAAAGCGATTTCTTACGTTCCAGCTCCCGTCCCAAAGCTTCGACCTCGAGAAGGCGCAGCGATTTGTGATCCTCGAGTCCGCGTCACGCGTCGGCTTCGATGCGAAGAGTACTCTTCACGATTTCTCCGGCGCTTGCACGAAAGTCCGGGGCGAGCTGAAAGCGTGCCTCGGTCGGCCGGAGGAGGACTGCGAAGGAGAGATTTTCGCCGAGGCGGCTGCACTCCAGACCGGCCTCGACGATCGAGACCTGGAGATGCGCAAGCATCTCGACACGGCGCAACACCCCAACATTCGCTTTGAGTGGCTCGGATTCGAGCCGAAGTCCATTGAAGCGCGAGGTTCGAAGTTCGCGGGCGATGCGAAGGGAAAGCTGACGATCCGCGGCGTGTCGCGAGAATTTGTGATTCCCGTCCAAGTGTCGACCGACGCAAGCCACCGGCTCTCCATCTCCGGACAGGCGAAGGTGCGGCTGCCGGATTACGGCGTGCCGGTCCCGAGCAAGCTCGGGCTCATCTCCATGGACGAGGAAGTTCAAATCTGGCTGGAACTCCGAGCTCGGTGGGCGGGCGCCGCCGAGCCCAGGGAGGCGGCTCGTGCGCGCTAGGCTTCTTTTCGCTCTCGCGGGTGTGGCAGCGCTCCCGAGCTGTATCTCTCCGAGCGTTCTCGAGGCGGAGAAGCGGGCGATCGAGTCGCCTGCGCTCCAGCTCGAGTGGACGCAGGCCGCGGCGTCACAGCTCGAGGGGCTCTTTGAGTCCGTGGAGCTCCAGGGCGAAATGGCCGAGGTCGTCTGGAGAATTGAGTATCATTTTTCCAGGGATGGATCCTACTCCGGCGCGGCGCTGGTGCTGCAGGGTGCGCGACCGGAGTTCCAAACGCTCTCGGGCCGGTGGAGGCTCGAAGAGGGACGCCTTCTCCTCGACGACGCCGCGCCCGCTCTTGCTCTCGCAGCGCCGGGACATCTGAGGATTCAGTCGGAACAGGGAAGCTTGACACTTCGTTCTGTGTCTTTGCGCTGAGCGTGCCGCGCCATGCGAAACGACCCCGATCTCTATGAGCGCAACGCATTGGACTGGTGGAACCCCACTGCTCCCGCGTTTCGCTCACTCCATCGCATCCATGGGCTTCGAGTCCGCATTCTGCGCGAGTGGCTGGGGCCCTACCTTCCCAAGAGCATCGTTCTCGACCTCGGGTGCGGTGGAGGGCTGCTCTCGGTGCCACTTTCACAAATGGGGGCGCGGGTCGTCGGAGTAGACCGAAGTCGTGCCAGCCTGCGGCAGGCGCAGGAGCACGGAGGCACCGAGACTCGGTGGCTCGCCGCCGACCTCATTGAGCTTCCACTGCAGGATCGATGTGCGGATATTGTGATCCTCGCAGACGTCGTCGAACATGTGAAAGCGCGTGGGCAACTGCTCAGTGAAGCGGCGCGCGTACTTCGACGCGGCGGCTTCCTATACATCAACACAGTGAACCGCACGCGCAAGGCGCGGTTTCTAGCAGTCGCTGTGGCCGAGACAGTGCGTCTGATTCCGCCTGGGACGCACGACCCGGAGCTTTTTGTGGATCCCGATGTTTTGCGCTCGGAAGCGGAAGCCCGCGGGCTCGTCTGCCTGCGGCTCCTGGGAGAGCGGCCAAAGCTGCTGTCGACGATCGCGAGCTGGGCTATCGAGCTCGAGCCTTGCGACGATCTGTCGGTGGGCTACAGCGCGCTTTTTGTGAAGGAGGCGCCATGACGCCGAGCGCTCCCGTCCGGATCTACGCGCTCTTGCTCGGTGCGGTCACCCATCTCGCCTTCGGTGCCGCCATCATCCTGATGGTTCTGTCGCTTTACGACGGGATGCGGCTTGGGTTCGGGCCGGCGCGCGGCCTCTCTTCGGCCGCATGGAATCTTGCGCTATTATTGCAGTTCCCCATCTTGCATTCCTGGCTCCTGAGCTCCCGTGGACGCGCGCTGCTCGCGCGCCTCGCACCGTCGGGGCTCGGCGGCGACCTCGTGACGACGATGTATGCGCTCGTGGCGAGCCTCCAGCTCGGCGCCGTTTTTCTTTTGTGGTCTCCGACGGGGATCCTTTTGTGGGAAGCGCACGGCGTCGCGCTCTGGGTGTCTCGAGTTGCCTTTGCGCTGAGCTGGGTTCTTCTGGCGCGGGCGATCATCGATGGCGGCGCCAGCGTCCAAACGGGATTCGCCGGCTGGAGCGCCGTCTTCCGCGGCCGCAAGCCGAGCTATGGCCCGATGCCCGAGACGGGGCTTTTCCGTTACTGCCGTCAGCCAATCTACCTCGCTTTTGCGGCCACCCTCTGGACCGGCCCCACGCTGACGCTCGACCGCCTTTTGCTCGCTCTTTCATGGACGATCTATTGTGTCGTCGGACCCGTCCACAAAGAGCAGCGATATCGCCGGTACTTCGGCGAGCGCTTCGAGCGATACCGAAGACGAGTTCCCTATCTGTTGCCAAGGCTGCCATGAGAATCGCTTCTGTTGCTTCCGCTCTCCCTCGCCACGTCTACAGCCAATCGGCACTCGTCGAATACCTCGCGCGGGAGTGGGCCGACGACCCCGAGGCGGTGCGCCGCATGCAGCTGCTCCACTCCAACGTACAGGTGGAATCGCGCCACACGGCACTGCCGCTGGAGGAGTATGCGAAGCTGAGGACCTTCAGCGAGTTCAATGATGCGTACATTCGCTGCGCTATCGACCTCGGCGAGCAGGCGATCTCGCGGGCGCTCGACCGCGCAGGTCTTCGGCCGCGCCAGGTCGATGCCCTCTTCTTCTCGACGGTGACCGGGCTCGCGAGCCCGTCCATTGATGCACGTCTCATCAATCGGCTCGGCATGCGGCCCGACGTCAAACGGATGCCACTTTTCGGGCTTGGCTGCGTGGCGGGCGCCGCCACAATCGCGCGTGCAGCAGATTATGTGAAGGCTTACCCGGACCAGATCGCCGTCGCCCTTACGATTGAGCTCTGCTCGCTTACGCTTCAGCGAAGCGATCGATCGATGGCGAACCTCATCTCCACGGGGCTTTTCGGAGACGGCGCGAGTGCGACGGTCGTGGCCGGCGAACGACGCCGCGAAGGCGACGGACCCTCGGTCCGCGCAACGCGCTCCGTCTTCTACCCGGATACCGAAGAAGTGATGGGTTGGCACATCGGAACCGACGGCTTTCGAATTGTGCTCAGCCCTGCCGTGCCGTCCGTCGCGCGCGAGTATCTTCCCAGAGATGTGGACGCGTTCCTCAAAGACCATGGTCTCTCGCGCTCACAAATCGCGTCCTGGGTGTGCCACCCCGGCGGGCCCAAGGTGCTCTCCGCGATGCGCGACGGGCTTGGTCTGACGGACGAGGATCTCGCCGTGTCTTGGAGCAGCCTGCGCCGCGCGGGCAATCTCTCGAGTGCGTCGCTCATGCTCATTCTCGAGGAGACGATGGCATCCCGCCGTCCAGCGAAGGGTTCGAACGGGATGATGCTCGCGATGGGGCCCGGATTCTGCTCGGAGCTCCTGCTGCTTCAGTGGTAATAAAAAAGAGGCGCGCAGCCTGCGCTACGCGCCTCAACGAGCCCGCACTCAACCTGCGGGTGAAGCGCCTACGGCTTCAGAATCGCCATGCGCATCACGGATCCCGAGGATCCCGCAGTCCGCACCATCGCAGCGATCTCACCGGTCTCATGAATCGCAACAGCGCTCTCGATGTAGAGGATCGGCTCGCTCGTCGACTGAATGAGATGGTTGAGATCGTGCATTGTGCCATCTTGCCACAGAAAGCCGTGGGGCTCTCCCGACGCGGAGCTGGAGGTCCCCACGACTTGCCGCGACGAGTTCACGCCGAAGGCGGAGCTATAGTTGCCGCCGAGCTTGCCGAGACCGACCAAGGAGTTTGACCGACGGATGTGTAAGACCGCCTCGGTGCTGAAATCGGGGAAGCTCGATCGGCCGGCGCAATCGCCCCGTCCACTGATGGCAACGACTTCGCTGTTCATGGCGCCAGGAAGCCGCCCCAGCAGCGTGGGAGGAAGGAGCGGGTCGTCCCAGCGGGCGGCTTCGAAGTTTACAATCGAGCCGCCCTGGAGAATGCCTGCAATCATCCCGGCTTCATTGATCGCGAACGCCGCCCCCTGAGTGGCGGTTCCGATGGGCAGCAGTGCGCCCGTTCCCGTCAGGCTCGGCCACACCACGGGGATCTGGGTTCCCACAAGATCATTATAGAGAGTGCCACAAATACGTCCGTGGCGCGTCGCGCCGTGCGCGGCGCCGTTCACCAGTCCGGCCACGGGAGAGAGGATTTGCGGATGACCCTTCAGCCAGGCAACAGGCATCGTTGCGCTCGATCCGACCACGAGGTCGGGATGCCCGATACCGAGCGCGAAGTTCAATGAGTCGAATGGTTTTGTGAGAATCTGCGTGCGCTTGGGTGTGACGGCCGCCGGCTGCGCCGTCGGGCTCCATGGGTCATCGGTGAAATGTCCTGCGATGACGCCTTCGGCGCTCATACACGTCGGAACGGCGCCAGGTTGGAAGAGAGGAAGCGGCAGCACCTCCACATGAAACATCGGGGGCGCGGCGGGGGCAGCCGGCGTGAACGTGATCGCGCCGAGGGCGAGCGCGGCGCCGGCCGCAAGGCCGACGGCTTGGAACGAGAGGGAAGAGGTCGACATGGTTGCGATCCACCATCCACGGTGAGAACGCTCGGGACGGAGGACGCCGACGTGATAGGCCGAGAGAAAGCACGGGGCGTCCCCCGTCGTGTCCGAGCAGGTCGCCGAATGGCGCCCCGCTGGAAGATCGAGCCCGCGTCGATTCGCGGCAGCCGGTTCGCGACTCCCCCCTCGTCAAGTGCCTACTGCGCGCGGCTGCCGACGCTCGAGAAGCCCCGCCAGCACGAAGGCTCCGAACGCGCCCGCGAGCGACCAGAGGTAGGGGTGGGACGTCTCTCCGCCGAAATAGCGCCCCCAGCCCCAGAGTGCCGATCCGACGGTGAGGGATGCGAGTGCTGCCAGGGGGCCGCCAAATTGTGAGAAAAGCCCAAATGCAACCAATACGAGAATGCCGGCGCTTCCGAAGCCTGAGGCCTGCTCCACAAGATCAGAGACGCCCTCGGAATAGTGAGCGAGCCCCCAGGCCGCGGCTCCCGAACCGACGACGCCGGCCCTTGCCACGAGCAGCCCTTTCTTGGCATCGCTCGGCTCACCCGAGGTGAACAGCAGATTGCGAGCGATCAGCGACGAAGAGACGAGCAGCGTCGAGTCGACCGTCGAGAGGATCGCCGAGATCAGGGCGCCGGAGAAAAGTATGAATCCAAAGGTGCCGAGGTGCTCCTGCGCGAGCCGCGGCAGGATCTGCCCGGAGTCGAGCCCGGGAATCGCGTGGGCTCCCACCAAACCCAAGAATACGGGGATGCTTCCTGCGAAGAGGTAAAGGATACCGCCGCTCAACGCGGCACCGCGGGCGACGCTCGGCGCTCGGCATGCGAGCGACCGCGAGACAGCCTCCTGGGCCACGACGGATCCACAGATCGGAATTGCCCAGGCCTCCAATACTTCAGTCCACGAGGCGGCCGCCGACGGCGCGGTGCGCGGCACCCAGGCGAGCTCCCAGGCGCGGTCGGCACCGCCCACCGTGGTGCAGACGCCAAAGAGCACAACCGCAAGTCCCACGAGGAGACAGATCGCCTGGACGAAATCGGTCACGACGTCCGCGAGCAGCCCTCCCACGCCCGTGTAAAGAATCACAATTAGCGCTGCGATCCCCATTCCCCATTCCACGGAGAGGGTGCTTGCCGATGCCAGCACCTGTCCGAAGGCACGGATCTGTGCGGCCGCCCAGAGGATCGACGTGGGGATGAGAAGGACTGCTGCGATGCGGGAGACGCTGCCCGAGTAACGTTGCGCAAATAGGTCGGCGAGGGTGGTGGCTCCCGACTTCCAGAGCGGGATTGCAAAGAAAACGCCGAGCAATAACAGGCAGGCGCCATAGGCGAACGGCTCCACCGTCATGCGGTCAAACCCGCTCTCATACACATGGCCCGCAGCGCCGACGCAGCTCTCGGCGCCGAACCAGGTCGCGAACATCGACGAGCCCGCGAGGACGGGGCCGAGCCGCCGGCCCGCCAGATAGTAATCACTCTGGCTTGCTACTTTTCGCGATACAAACACACCGATCGCAAATTGCACAAGCAGATACGCCAGCACTCCCGCGAAGACCCAGCTCACCTCAGCCTCCCGCCTCGATTGGGGATCGCGCCCGCAGAGAGTAGGGGACGTTTCAGAAGTGCTCCGAAATGCGAGCGCGACGAGGCGCGCGCGCAGCTCGGATGACCTTTGAAACGTCCTCCGAGCGAGAGTCCCACAAGGAACTCCCGCCCGCGCTGACTCCGGCAGCGATCGCGCCGAGGTTGCACGCCGCAGCTGTAGCTAGCCACGTGCAGAACTCGACGCGACCTTTCGAGCAAACAAAGCGCGGCTTACTTCGGCTGCGCCTTCTTGGCGGCGTCCTCTTGCTCTGCTTTCTGCATGTTCTCAACAAACGAGGACTTCGGCAGATTGTCAAGGAACGGCACCTGGTGGAAGAGGCCGAAGTACCAGGCCGCAGCGATCAGCAAGGCGAGAACGAGAGTCGTAACGAACCACTTCCGTCCCTTGTTGCTGTCAGCGTACGGATCTGTGAGATCACGCTGCGAGCCCGGCGGAAGCGTCGCAATCCCGGTCAACGACTTGCCGAACGGAATATTGATCTTCGCCTGCGTGTTCACCGCCCATCCATTGGCGTCGAGCAGCGGGCCGAGGTTGCGTTGGCGCAGCTTCAGCCAAGCAATGACCATCGACGGGCCGCTGATGAGGATCACGAGGCCGAGCAATCCGAGAGGCATCCACATCCCGAGCCCGAAGAACGCCTGGAGCAGCGCGCCCAACGCGGCCGTAATTCCGCCGACGGCCACTCCCAAGGCGGCGACGACGCCGATGTCGATCTTCTTCTCCTCTTTTTTCTTCGCTTCGCCGGTTTCGGCGGACTTCGCCATCGAATCGGCAGACTCCTGAAGCCGCTTGTTGGCGGCGTCGTCTGCGGCAGCGGCGCGCTTGGCGATCTGCTCCTCGATGTAACGAATCAGCTTCTTGTAAGGAGACCAGAACGCCTGGCGGATGCTGATCGGGTTGTCGACGATCTTTGTAATGGTTGCATCCCAGTCGTTGCCTCGCCGGTCGTAGAAGATACCGTTGCGGCCCACCATCAGGTTGTCCGAGTCGCCGTCGGTGAACGCCGCTGCGATTTGCATCTTCTCGCCAGTCGACTTGCGGACGAGATCACAATATGCAAGGTAGCACTTCGAGAGCACCGCGAAGGTGCCGTGCTTGCCGGAATCCTCGACGCGAATGCAGAGTTCGCAGCTGCGGCCGTCGAGGTACAGGACGCCGGACTGCCAGATGGCCTTGTCTCCGCCGTCGTAGAAGTCCTTGAAGTTCACAAAATTCAGCAGAAGCTTGTACAGGTCTCGCTGAAACCGCACGAGCTTCTCCACAGCCGAAATCGCATCGGCCGCCGGCTTGCGCTCCAGATCCTTGGCAATGAGCGCGGCGATCGAATCCTTACCTTTTCCAGCCAGAATCTCGCGAACGCGCGCGATGCCGAGCTTCTCCACCGCGGCGCCCGCCTTCGACGCTGTCCACGCCTCGTAGGGAGCGAGCTTGGCCTTCAGCGCCGACCAGTCGGCCTCGGTCAGCTCGCGCCGCTCGCCGAGAATCGGCTTCACGGCGTGGTCGCGAAGCACGGCGATTGCGCCGGCCCATGCGGGGTTGACGCTTCCTTCGAGCGGCAGCGCGCGGCCCGCTTCGATGCGCGCCAGCGGGAAGCCCGAGATCTCGCACGCGTCGATGCTCAAATCCTTCGCGGCAATATTGAGGTATTCCTGCTCATTGCGGTTCAGTGCCGCGATGGCGCGCGTGTCATAGGAGGCCAGCCGGCAGCGGGCGAAGAAGTCGTCGACCTTCGTCCGCACGGCTCTCACGGCCGCGGCGGCATCGGCTGTCTTCGCGCCGACAATCATGATGGCGCTGTCGGCTTCGGCCTTTTTGTGCCAGTCTGCGAACGCGGCGCAATCGGTGTAGAGGAGATCGGCCTTCTCCTGGGAGATGCCGGGCTTGCCGCTGCGGTCGGGCAGGCTGCCGTAGCAAGCGATCACGTCCTCCACGACCTTTTTTGTTGCGTCGTCCTCCGCCGCCTCGGCCGGGATGACGCCGTCGCCGTTGAACTTCGTGTTCGCAAAGATCTTCGCCGTGTTCAGCGTGTCGTCGAGGCTGATCGACGGTGCATCCTTCTTCCCGAGATCCAGCAGGATCTGTTTCGCCGCCGCGAGGACGGCCTTGCCGTCGGGCGTGCTGTCGTTGATCGCGGATAAAGCCACAGAAGATCCGCCCTTTACGATGCCGCCGGCATCCTTCAGCACCGTGCCGAGCCAGCGCGTCGCCGCGATCAGCTCCGGAGCGCGAATTCGGCCATCCTTGTCAGTATCAATAATATCCAGCGTGGCCGAATCGAACTCGAGCCCGCGGGTCGGGCAGGCGAGGGCGGCCCACAATTTCTGGTTGAGCTGGTCAATAGAAGTAATGTCGGTCGCGCTGTCGAGTCGAACCTGATCGAAGCCGCCGATCCGGAAGAATTTCCAACTGTGAGACATGGGAATATTGACGGGTAACGGGGACGGGGCGGTCCCGGGGTGGGACTGGGCCTCCGATCCCATGCCTCGGGACCGAAGGAGCGCAAAGGGTGCGGGGGCGGCGGAGACCTGTCTAGCCCGCCACCTTCTCCACGCGCTCCGCCATGGGAGCATCGCGGCTTGACAAACGGGCCCGCCCGCGATGGGCGCGCCGCGCGCAGCCCGTGGCAAGGATGACTTTTGTCACGGGCAGCTAGCGCCCCGCCAAGCGGCTGGCCCAGCCAAGGAGGGTTCGCGCGGGTCCGCTCCGAACGCAGGTGAACGGCGTCGCGACATAGCGACCGGCCTTCTCAAGGGCATAGTCGACGAGCATGTCGTCGAGACCGGCTTCGACCGAGTAGGCGGGCTTCCCCGACGCGAGCCGACGGAGCAGGCGCAGGAATCCGACGCGCTTCAGCCCATCCATGCGAGCCGTGACGGCGCACTCGGGCGACAGCCGCGCCGCATCGGGATCGAGGGCCATCAGGGCGACTTCGTCGTCATCCAACGGCTCCTCGGCGTCTCCGGCGCGGAAGCCGACACAGCGCCCGCCCTGGACGAGCGCCTCCATGCGGAGCGTCGCCTTCGCGATCCCCGGCTTGTCTGCGAGCAGACCGCGCTCGCCGCGGATCTCGAAATGCCCCAGGGAGTAGTCGCGCGGCTCCACGATCGAGGCAGTGGCACCGCCCTGGAATCGAAGGTAGCGCGTCGGGCCATCGGCCGTGCGCGTCCGCTTGGCGCTCGAAATATTGGGATCTCCGAGCACACATTTCGCCATCGCCATACCGTGATAGGCGTACGCGGAGCGATGAAATGTCACGTGTTGGATGCGGCCGAGCGGGCCTTCCGCCGAGAGCCGCTGCACAAGGCGAAGCCACGGAAGCTCGCAGCAGTCTTCGGCCACCGAAGCGCCGCGAAAGGCCCGCAGCCGCTCCACGTGGCGGAAGTGTTTCAACAGCAGAATCGGCGTCTCGATCAGAAGGTCGACTCGCGACAAATCGAATCGCCGCAGCTCCTGGAGCACGCCCGGCACGTTTCCTTTCCCGACGACGACATAGATGAGATCGACGCCGGAAAATTTGGAATCGGGCAGCGTGGCCAGGGGTTCGACGGGGTAACGCCCGCCGTCAAGGGCGAGCGCCTCCGCAGTGGACCGCGCACAAATCGCGCGGAGCTCGATCTGTCCGCGCAGGCGCGCCAGGCAGGGAAGTGCGGCATCGCGGACGCGCTTGCCCGCACCGACGATCAGAAGGCGCCTCATGAACGCGCTCCCTGCCGCAGATGGCGGGCGAGGCGAATCGCCAGAGCAACGATGGTAAATGTGGGATTCGCGCAGCCGCTGGTCGGGAAGACCGATGCGCCCGCGAGGTAGACGTTGGGCACGGAGTGAATCTTACAGGTCCGGTCCACAACCGAGACTCTCGGGTCGTTGCCCATTCGCGTCGTGCCCATGTGGTGCGACGCGTCCTGATCGATGGGCCACGGATCGGCGCTCTCGAGGGTGGTTTCAAGGCGTCCGAGGCCCGCGGAGGGGAACTCGTCGCGGAGCGTTTTGTGAAGCTCCACGAGGGAACGCCGGTCGAGCTCGGTGCAGCGGTGGCGCACGAAGGGCACCTGCTGGCCGAATGCGTCGCGGCTGCTCCCGAGGGTCACCCGGTTCTCGGGATCGGGCTCCATCTCCATGAAATTCCGAAGGCGCACTGCGCCGATCGGGGGCTTCGCGCGCTCGGCAAATCGGTAATAAGCGTAGGAGGCGACGCGCGGCGAATCGGCCAGCACATTCCAGCCGAGACTGAGCCAGCCCGTGGCCGACTTCCGCTCATTCTGAAGATCCGAGTCGTCACCTGTTTCCGAGTAGTCGCGAAGAGTGACCACCTTTCCTTTTCGTCGCGCGCGAAAGCTCTTGAGGGCAAATTTTGTGCGCTTCACGATTGTGACGAGAGACTCGACGCCCGTGCTCCCAGTCCATGGGAAGACGGGCTCAAAGCGCGCGTAGGAGTTGAGGAGGCGGCGCTCCCGCTGGACCTCCTCCCGCAGGCGCAAGCCGGCGTAGCCCGCGTAATCGTCGACGATGCAGCCAAAATAGTAAGGAAGGTCGTCGACGGGGCGGTCGAGCCGTAGCACTCCATGGTAGTGCTTTGGATGGTTCATCAAATATCGCCCGACGGCGTCGTTCTCGTTGCCGAGGCCGCGCTCGCAGTAGTCGCGCGAGGCGAGAAGGAGGCGCGCGTTCTCGATCCCTCCCGTCGCGATCACAAAAACTCCGGCCGTTAGCCGCAGCTCCTTGTCTTGGCTTGTCCTGAGCCGCGCGCGATCCACGCGCGAGCGCATCGCATCGGCTTCGAGCGCGAGTACGGTGGCATCAAGATACAAATCGACGCCCTGTGCATCGAAGATGCTTCGGTGCTCGCGTCCGAAATGTTGCGGTTCGGCACAGGCAAGGAAGATCTTCTCTTCGAGGGATTTCCAAGCCGGCTGGTGGGAGCCCTTCGAGCGCAGCGCGCCGAAGCCGCTGGGGCCGAACCGCTCGAGCGCCGCAAACCGGTAGCGCCCACAGGCCTCCTCGTAGTGAGCAAGCAGCTCCGCGCGCGCGATCGGCCAGCCGGAGTGGCGCATCCAGGGACGCTCGACGAAATCGCACGGGTCGAGCGGAGCCGACAGCCCGGCCCACGTGCTGGACGCGCCGCCGAGGACGCGCTCACGCGAGTACTCCTTGATGCGGATCCCGTCACTCTCCACAAATCGAAGGCGATCGCCGAAGGGAGTGGGCTTCAATTTTCCGCTCTCCAACACGGCGATGCGCAGCCCACCGCTGCTCAGCTCGCGCGCGACGGTCATCCCCGCGGGGCCGGAACCGACAATGCAGACGTCATACTCCGGGAGCGTGGCCGGGGCGTCATCGCCGAGGTCGCGGATCATTGAGCCCGGAGTGTAGCTGCCGACGCGCGCGCTCGAGCGAGGCGCCGGGCAATCAGGGCCTGCTCCTTCCACTGTCCGTAGGCGCGCCCGTCGGCGACGAGGCGGTCGAGGGCAAGCCGCGTCGACTCGGAGATGCGCCCCGGCGGCGCGTCGCGCGTCGGAGTTCCAGGCAGCGGCATGAATGTGTGGGCGTGAATTCGAGCGCCGAGGGCAGCGAGCTCCTGCGCGAGCGAAACGGTTGCATTCACGTCGTCGGGCTCCTCGCCGGGAAGTCCGAAGAGGAAATCCACATTGGCGAGGAAGCCGGCTTCCGCGCAAGAGCGGACGGCGCGGACGACGTCGTCGCGCGTGTGCCCGCGCCGGTTCGCGCTCAGAACGCGGTCGGAGCCCGATTGTCCGCCGATCACGAGATTGGAGTTTGAAACATATCGCTTCAGCATCTGGAGCGCCGTCGGAGTCACGTGCTCGGGGCGGAGCTCTGAGGGAAAGGTGCCAAAGTAGATGTGGGCTCGAGAGCCGAGGGCGCCGCGGACGGAGGCGAGCAGCGCCTCGACGCGATCGAGGCGCGGCTCCTCGCCTTCGGCCCCGTAGGAGAGAGACGTCGGCGTGAGAAACCGAATGTAGCGCGCGCCGCAGGCGGCCATGATACGCGCATGTTCTGTAATATTGTCAACGGAGCGATGTCGGAATTTTGCCTTAAATAGAAATGGAGTCTGGCAGAACGAGCAGGAGTAGACGCACCCTCGGGTGATCTCGATCGGATTGAGGCGGCGATGTTGGACCGGGAAGGGCGGAAAATCGTCAAGTTCGATGCGGTGGCCATAGCCGCGGGAGACGAATTGTGAGTTCTCAGTGAATGCGATGCCGCGGCAAGCGGTGGGCGCCGACTTCTCGCGAAGCGCGCGAGCGAGATCGAGAATGGTGAACTCTCCTTCTCCGAGAGCCGCGAGATCGAAGCCATCGGCGAGCACGGAGCGGGGCTCCGCCGTCGCATGGGGACCGCCCGCGATATGTTGCACTCGAGGTGAGGTGACGCGCCGACGGAACCAGGCGAGATCTCGCGCCGCGCGGCTCGCGTCGGGGGAGTAGTACGACCAGGCGACGAGCACGTCGGCGCCTTCCTCCGCCGCCGCGCGGGCGGCCTTCGCCGCGGCGGCTCGCCCCGCGGCCATAATCACGTCGAGATGCTGGGTCTCACCGCGAGACTCGAGCGCCGCCAGCAGCAGGTTCAGCGCCGTCGAGTTCTGTGGCGTAACGTGAAAAATGATCGCTGGGCGGCGGGTCATGGCGCGGGGCGCTTCGCGCCGAAGATCTCGCCGATTCGATCGAAATACAGATATGCGATGGGGGTGACGAGGAGCGTCAACAGCAGCGAGAGCGTCTGGCCGCCGATCACGACGACCGCCACGGCGCGGCGCTCTTCGGCGCCCGGACCGGTGCCGAGCGCGAGCGGCAGCATGCCCGCCACGAGCGCCAGCGTCGTCATCAGGATCGGCCGCAGCCGATCCCGGTTCCCTTCGAGAATGGCCTCGTGCCGCGGCATCCCGCGCTCACGAAGCTGGTTCATGTGGTCGATCTGTAAAATTGAATTCTTCTTCACAACGCCGAAAAGCACCAGAATCCCGAGCGCGGAGTAGAGGTTGAGCGTATTGCCGGTGACGTCGAGCGACCAAAGGGCGAAGGGGACCGAGAGAGGCAGCGAGAGGAGAATTGTCAACGGATGCGTGAGGCTCTCGAACTGGCTCGCCAGGATTAGGTACATCAAGACGACCGAAAGGAAAAAAGCCCACAGAAACTCCGTGAAGGTCCGCTCGAGCTCGCGGCCGCGCCCCGCGACGCGCGTTGTGTAGGTGGCCGGCATGTTCATGCCGGCGGCTGCCCGCCGCAGGGCCTCCAACCGGTCGGCCAGCGCGAAGCCCGGGCCGATGGCGGCCCGAAGCGCCACCTGCCGCTGGCGGTCCATGCGATCGATGCGCGAAGGGCTCGCGGCCGGCTCCAGTCGCACGAGGCTGTCGAGGCGGACGAGCCCGCCGTCGCCGGCCGGAACATACAGTTCACTGATACGCTCGCGAGTTCCGCGGTCGGACTCCTCGAGCCGCAGCTCGACGTCGTAGCTCTCATTGAGCGCCCGATCGTGGAATCGTGAGGCTCGCTCCTCGCCGCCGACCATGAGCCGGAGCGCCGCGGCGATATCCTCGACGGCGATGCCGAGATCGGCGGCGCGCTCGCGGTCGACGACGGCCCGCAGCTCAGGACGATCGAGCCGAAGTGTGGTATCGGCATCGACGATCCCGCCCGCCTTTTCCGCCCGTTGCTTCAGCTCTTCGCCGTAGCGAGCAAGCGCCTCGAGGTCGGGACCTAGGATCGAGAAGTCGATCTCAAAATTGCCGCCCCCAATGTTGAACGAGGTGAGATTGCGGACGGAGCAGCGAAGCTCCCGGAACTTCGCGAGGCGCCGCCGCACGTCGACCATCACGTCGCGCTGCGAATAATTGCCTTCGAAAGCGCGGCCCGGCGTTCCGGAGAGCAGCTCCCGCCAGAATCGCGAGAAAGAAACCGTCCGCTCGTCGTGAGGGGCGATACGCACAAAAATCTCGGCGCGGCTCACCTGCCCGAGGAAGCTGCCGCCGAGCGTTGTGAGCGTCGAGCGGACGCCGCGCACGGCGCGGATCTCGGCTTCCACCGCGGCGACCGCCTCATCCATCGCGTGGAGGTTCGCGCCTTCGGGCCCGGACACGCTCACCTCAAATTCCGCTTCGTCCACATCGGTCGGCGAGTACTCCTGCTTCACTCTTCCATAGAGCGGCCACGCGGTCGCAATCGTAAGGATGGCAAGAGCCGCAACAACGGGATGGAACCGCAGGCTCACCCGCAGCAGTGCAACATATCCTCGCTCCAGCAGGCCGTAGAGCCCGCTCCTAGAGGCACCGTGACTGCTCTGTGCTCCGGGCCGCGCTCGGAGCATGCGCGCGCTCATCGTCGGGGTCAGCACGAAGGAGACCAGCAGGCTCACCATCACCGCGGTCGCCGCGGTGATTCCAAACTGATACAGAAACTTTCCTGAGATGCTCGACATGAACGAGACCGGCACAAAGATCACGGCGAGCGACAGAGTCGTTGCCATGACGGCGAGCGCGATCTCGGCGGTCCCTTCGCGAGCCGCTTCGAATGGTGACATGTTCTTTTCTTCCACAAATCGGAAGACGTTCTCGAGCACGACGATGGCGTCGTCGATCACGATGCCGACCATCAGCACGAGGGCCAGCATGGTGACGCTGTTGAGGGTGAATCCAAGCGACTCCATCACGCCGAAGCAGGCGATCGTCGAGCAGGGGATCGCGACGGCGGCGATCACCATGGAGCGCCACGAGCGCATGAACATCAGCACGACGGCGCTTGCCAGGATGCTGCCGAGAACGAGGTGCACCTGAATCTCGTGGAGCGCCGCAGTGATGTAACGGGATTGATCGCGGATCGTCTCGACGCGGATATCTGGGGGTAGCTCCTTCTGTAGCTTCTTCAGCTCCTCGCGGACCCCTTCAATGACCTCCACCGTGTTGGCTCCCGATTGCCGGCGCACCTCGAGCGTGACACACGGCTTGCCGTCGAGCCGCGAGAGCGAGCGGACTTCTTTTGTGCCATCCTCGGCGCGCCCCACGTCGGCGACCCGCACCGGCGCATTGCGAATCGTGGCGAGCACGAGGTCGTCGAACTCCCTCGGGTCGGAGAGCTGCCCCATCGTGCGAAGCACCGATTCCTGGCGATCCCCTGTGACATTCCCTCCCGGTGTCTCGGCGTTTTGCCGGCGCAGAGCATTGCGCACCGCGGTGATCGGGATGCCGTAGGCCCAGAGGCGGTCGGCGTCCATCCACACATGGATGGAGCGCTCGGCGCCGCCGACGATTCTCACTTCTCCGACGCCGCGGCTGCGCTCGATCTGCGGCTTCAGTATCTTGTCGGCAATTTCTGTGATCTCACGAATCGGACGCTCGGAGGACAGCGCGAAGGCGACGACGGGGGTCTGGTCGTTGTCGAACTTTCCGAGGATCGGCGGCTCGGCTTCCGGCGGGAGCTGGCGCAGCACGGTGCCGACGCGGTCGCGCACGTCTTGGGCTGCCGCGTCGACGTGGCGGTCGAGCGAAAAAGTGATCACCACCAACGATGTGCCTGGGCCCGAGATGGACCGGAGCTGCTCGATGCCGTCGATCGTATTGACGGCTTCTTCGATGCGCTGGCTCACGAGCGTCTCCACTTCTTCAGTGGAGGCGCCCGCCAGTGTCGTTCGAACTGTAATCGTTGGCAGGTCGACGGAGGGGAATCGGTCGACGCGCAGGCGGAAGAGGCTCGAGAGCCCCACGACCACGAGCGATGCGATCAGCATCGTCGCGAAGACCGGCCGGCGAATGAACAGATCGACGAGGTGGCGCACGAATCTCGGTCCCGTGAATCAGCGCGTGAGGGTCACGGGATCTCCGGTGCGAAGATTTCCGGGTGTGCGAATGACGTCGTCACCGGGGCGGAGGCCATCAAGAATCTCGCAGCGCGACCCCTCGATTCGTCCCACGGTCACGCGCTTCTCGAGAGCCTTTCCTCCTTCCACAGCGACGACGCGGTCGATGCCGGCGAACCGCACGAGGGCGTCGGCGGGAATGGTGAGCGCTTTCGCTGCGGCGTCGAGGACGATGGAGGCCTTTACAAAAGAGCCGGGGCGCAGCGAGCCGTCGGCGTTGGGGATCTCGGCTTCGATCTGTAAAGTGCGGTTGCGGGCGTCGAGCACCGGGCTCGTGCGGACGACGGCACCTTCGACGGTGCGCTCGGACCCCTCAAGCCGTGCCCTCACGAGCGCGCCGATGCGCACGGCGGCCGCGTAGCGCTCGGGAACGCCGATGCGGAGCCTCACGGGGTCGAATCGCACGAGGCGCGCAACGGAGGCTCCGGAAGATAAGTAATCTCCCGTCCCGGCGAGCCGCGCGGCCACGGCGCCGTCGAACGGAGCTGTAATTTCTCCATCCGCCACCTGCTGGCGAGCCAGGGCGAGTTCGGCCCGTCGCTGCAGGAGGACAGCAATTCGGTTGCGGATCTCCTCGAGGGCGTTTTGTAAGGAACTCTCGGCAGTGACGAGGCGCGCCTGGGCGGAGTCGAAGGCGGCCGGCGACACCACGCCATCGCGCAGCAGCCCTTTCAATCGCTGGTGCTCGCGGGTCGCCTCCTCGAGCTCGGCGCGCGCTGCCAGCACGAGAGGCGTCTTCTCGATCTCGACGTCGTCGCGCTCGCCCAAGCCGTCGAGTCCCACGCGGGCGCGTGCAGCGCGCACCGCCGCCTCCGCCTGCGCGGCGCGGAGTTCGGCGTCGCGCGGATCGATGCGCGCAAGCCGCTGCCCTTTGCGGACGCGCGCGCCGAGGTCGACCTCCAGCGCCTCGAGCCGGCCGGCCACCTTGGTGGAAAGAGTTGCTTCTTCAAAAGCAAACATTTCGCCGGGCAAGCGCAGCACCTTTTCCCACGGCTCTTCGGTCGCGACGGCGGTCTGCACGGCGCGCGGGCCGTCGGCGGCTGCCGGGGCGGAGCCGGGCGCGGCCTTCGGCCCCGGACAGGCCGAGGCCGTCAAAGCTGTAAGGATCAGGAGGGTGCGGCGGTCGAGTCGCATGCACAAAAACGCCACACCGTGGCGATGCTCTATTGGGCGCCGAAGCGGTCGCGTTTTACGAGAACTTTCCGGCCGCGAATGGTGGTGTTTCGCAGCGCGCGGATCACGTCCTCGGCGACCTCCGACGGTACCTCGACGAGCGAGAACCGCTCCATGATCTCGATGGCGCCGATCGAAGAGCTCGAGAGCCCCGCCTCGTTGGCGATGGCGCCGACGAGGTCGCCCGGGCGAACCATGTCCATGCGTCCGGCGCCGATGAACAGCTTCGTGGCCTCGAAGGGGGTGCGACGCGGCGGTCGCGGGCCGCGATCACCTCGGGGGGCGAAGCCCCCTTCACGCTCGCGGGGCCGGAAGCCCTCGCTGCGCGGCATGAAGCCGCCCTCGCGGTGGCCGTAAGCGGGGCGGTCTCGGAAGGGGCGGCGCTCGCGCTGCTCGTGGACCTGCGGGATGTCCTGCTCATCCGCGGCCGCAGCGGCCTCGGAGAACTCGGCGTGGTGCGCCAGCTTGACGGCGGCGGCAGCCACATCCATCGGGTCAAACTCGCTTGCGAGCGTGTCGGCAATCGCACGGAACGGCTCGAGTTCGCCTGCGAGAACCGCCTCGCGCAGTGATTCGCGCGTGGATTCGAGGCGGCGTGTGCGCAAGTCGGCCGCCGTCGGAATCGTTGCAATGGCGATTTTTTGTTGCGTCGCGTATTCGATGCTTCGCAGGAGGCGGTGCTCGCGCGGCTCGGCGAGCGTGATGGCGACGCCCTCGCGGCCGGCGCGGCCGGTGCGGCCGATACGGTGCACGTAGGCTTCGGGTTCGGACGGCACGTCGTAATTGACAACGTGGGAGACGTGCTCGATGTCGAGCCCGCGCGCCGCGACATCCGTTGCAATCAACAAATCAGCGGCGCCGGTGCGGAACTTCTTCATCACGCGGTCGCGCTGGTCTTGGGAGAAGCCTCCGTGGAGCGCCTCCGCCTGGTAGCCGCGGGCGCTCATCGCTTCTGTGAGTTCGTCGACCTCGATGCGCGTGCGGCAGAACACGATGGTCGACGTGGGGTTCTCCATGTCGAGCACGCGACCGAGCGCCGCATGCTTGAAGGCGCGCGGAACGACGTAGGCGACCTGGCGCACGCGCGGCGCCTCGCCGGTCTTCGGCCGCTCCTTGGCGATCGTGACGCGGACGGGGTCGGCGAGATGGCTTTCGGCGATGGCAATAATCCGGTCGGGCAGCGTCGCGGAGAAAAGTGCAGTCTGGTGCTTCTGCGGGACGCGCTGGAGGATGGCTTCGAGGTCGTCGGCGAATCCCATGTCGAGCATCTCGTCGGCCTCGTCGAGGACGACCGACTCGATGGAGTCGAGGCGGAGCGTGCCGCGCTCAAGGTGGTCGAGGGCGCGGCCGGGCGTGGCGACGACCACGTCGACGCCGCGGTCGAGGACGCGAAGTTGCTGGGAGATCGACTGGCCGCCGTAGATCGGCAGGACGGTGACCTGCTTGGCGCGCCCGTATTTGTGAATCGCCTCGGAGACCTGCATGGCGAGCTCGCGGGTCGGAACGAGGATCAGCGCGCGGGGACGGCCGGGCTCGGGGCGCTTGTCGCCGAGGCGCTGGACGATCGGGAGGGCGAAGGCGGCAGTCTTGCCGGTGCCGGTGGCCGCCTGGCCGAGGACGTTGCGGCCGGCGAGGAGGGCCGGGATGGCGTCCCGTTGGATGGGGGTCGGCTCCTCGTAGCCCAGGGCAGAGAGGGTGGCGGCGATCTCCGGGGTGACGCCGAGGTCGGCGAAGGAGGGGCCGACGGGCTGCGGCGCGGCGGCCGGGGTCGGAGTCGGATCCGGGGAGGACGTCGTTTCAGGCGTGGAGTCGGTCACTGGACCGCGCAGGGTCGCATAGGGAGGCCTTGGCGGTGAAGGGGCTTCTTGGAAGGGGATGGAGGCGTTCGGCCGCCCTGGGGACGCTGCGGACAGTCCAAGCGGCCAATGCAGGATCTCTCGGAGCTTCGCGCTGGCCTCGGCGCCGGGCGGATCAACCGGTGGGGTCGGCGTATGGAGGACTTCTGAAACGTCTTCCGTGCGCGCGAGGCTGGCGGGTTGTGACTCGGGAAGAATGGGGCGTGATCGGTCTTGGCGCGCCAGTGGACAGTCCTCGACGCTCGGCAACCCATCGGCTGCGCAGCATCCGACCGGCGCCTCGCGCCGATCCGATTCTGCGCGCGCCATGGCCTCGCGTCTGCGGAACTCGCCGCGCCAAGACCGACCCACGCCCCGTTTACAGTCATCCCCGATCTGTAAAGTTGCAGGAGGGAGCAAACTGGTGTGACAACATGCCGCCAGATTCCTTCACTGCCGCCGTAGGGCGCGTGCATCGCCCGCGACGATTCGGCGGCGCATGCGCCGCCGGATGAGAAACAGAGCCAAACTTCCACGGCGTCCCCAATTGCTGGCGCCTGGCGGCGTGCTGTGGAGCATCCCAGACGGGCTAGTTCCGTTCGGGGCGCAATCGTTCCTCGCGCAAGCCATCCTTACGGCGCAAGAATTGTGAGTATCAATCCTGGCGAAACGCTCAGGGTGTGGGGCGGGAGCGTCGAGGACGTTTCAAATGTGCTCCGCAAAGCGAGCGTGACGAGGCCCGCGCGCAACTCGGATGACTTTGGGAACGTCCGCCGCGCAGGATGTCCATGCCCACAGCGCCACAGCGTCGTAGGGTGAATTTGTAATGGGCGCGTGGGTCACGTCGAGCACATGCGTCCCCGAGCAGCCTTGAGTTCCTGTCCCGAATTCAGCTACCCCCCCGGTGTCAGGGTAGTTGCCGCCTGGAATGCTGCGGGGTCCCAACCGAGGTCTCTCCAAGGTTGGGTGCAGCCTGCCGGAGGCGCCCGCATCTTCGACCCCGATCTTGCGGATCGCTAGCCGCCATTCCAGTCGCCAGCCACTGGAATCGCGTTTGGCACGCCGAGCTTCACAGTAATCTTCGCCCCCGACTTCGAGCTTGTTTTTCGAAGTGTGAACACGCCCGTGGCGGGCTCGTAGAAGCCCGGCGTGTCGGTGCCGTTGGCATCCCAATCGCCGGCAAGGGGGACGGCGTTTGGACTCTTGAGAGTAAACACAAAGCTCACGTGGGCAGCGCCGGCGCTGTTCTCGTTGCGCAGAAGCCACTGGCCGGTCGAAGCCACATAAACGCCGACGCTGTCCGAACCCACTCCGTCCCAGTTGCCCGCCACGGGGACTGCGCCGCCAAGTGGCCCGAAGGAGAAGGTGTGGTCTGCCGGCCCCGAGCTGTTGGAGTTGCGCAACAGAAACACGCCGGTCGTCGTGCTGTAAAGGCCGATCGTATCTGTTCCTTCGCCATCCCAGTCGCCTGCGATCGGTCGAAGGGCCGGGTTCGCCGTCCCGAAAGTGAATGTGAGATCATCGACGCCGGCCCCGAACTCGTTGCGCAGATGAAATGTTGAGGTCGCCGGATCGTAGAACCCGATGGAATCGATGCCATCGCCGTCCCAGTCGCCGGCGATCGGCAGCCAGCTCGGCTCGGTCCCCGGCTCCTGCCAATTCACCGACGCTTGTCCCGCGGCATGCGATTGCGTCAGCGCGAGCGACGAAGCGCTCGGTGCGTAGGCGCCCACCGTGTCCCCCGTGGTTCCATTGGCCGTTGCGTTCTTGTACCAAGTCAGCAGATCGCGCAGTGCTTGGGGCGGATTTGTGGGCGAAGGCTCGCCAAGCACCACATCCCCCTTGTTGATGCCGTGGCAGTTCGCGCAGACGCGCATCTCACCTGCGGCGAACGTAACCCAATAGCGCTCGCGGACGACGGGTTCGCCGTCAGTTTTTGTGAGCTGCCAGCTGAGTGCGCGTCCGGCGGGCACGATGGCCGCCATGCTGCCATCGGCGCCGAGGGCTACCGATCCCTTGGGGGCGCCCGATACCTTGGGAAGCACGCCGTCATGCATCGGCACTGCGATGGGCCGCCGACCCTGCTGATAGGCCGTGTAGCCGCGAATGAGGTCTCCCTGGAAGAACTGCAAGAATCCAATCTCCACAGGAGTCGATCCCGGCATCGCCGTCTGCGTGGAGCTCCCTGCAATCTTGAGATTGAAATCTTGCTGCTTATCCGCGCGCCGCGTGACGTCTCGGCTGATGACCAGCGCCAGCTGATTCGCCCTCAGATACCCCTGCAGGCGCTTCACTCCAGCGGAGCCAAGCTCTTCCTTGAGGATCTGCTGCTCCATCGCCGGAAGCGGAGTCACGCGCTTCTTCGGCTTCTTGCGCGCGGTCACTTCGACGGGGTCGAGCTCCCAGAGGGTGCCGCTCCAGCTCACGGGCGAATAGGTGTAGTTGTCCCAATACGAGATCGATTTCTGAATTCCTCCGGGAATCAGCCGCGCGGCGGGGGCGAAGTAGTCCCCATTCTTCTCGAGCTTGGAGAGGTGGAAGTCGTAGCTCGATCCGAGCGGACCTCCGGTCGCCTGATTCACATAAGGCGATGAGGTTCGGACGGCGACGAGGGAGCCGTCGGTGAGCGGAAGCGGATTGCGGAAGCGGCCAGGATGGTTCGGGGGAGCTGCTTGACCGGTCGGAGTAGGGCTCACCGTGATCGGATCGGTGATGTACTCGACCTCCATGTCGTCGGGATTCACTTGCGGCCCAGCCAGGATGCTCACAATTTGCCCGGAGCCATGCGTGTAGAACTCGGGCGCCGTCGTTCCGAAGAACCGGCCCGGCTCCGTGGGGCTTTCTTTGATCTGAAGAAGGAGCCCGTTGATCGCCTTGCGCTGAGGCTCATAGAAATAGGGAAGCCCGAGGTGAGACGGCTGGAAGTAGTTCAGCAACTCGTGGCGCCCGACGTGGTTCAGGGTCTCGAGGGCGGACCCGTCTTCATTCATCTCCCAAGGGAAGAAATGATTGAACTTGTGCCCGAGCATGTAGCCGCCTTGGGAGGCGCCGAGCGGCTCGGGAAATGACTCAATATTGGTCGGCAGCGCAGCCGTGCTCGTTTCCGAGGCGTAATTGAAAGCCCCGAAGCCTTCGGTTCCATCGTTGTTCTGCTGATCGCGGACCAAGTGATCCCAGCGGCTGAAGATGACGCGCCCGTCGGAGGCGAGGATGGGCGTGAAGGCGCCGGAGATGGCGTGGTCGAGGATTCGAATGTCGGTGCCGTCCCGCTTCATGGACCAGATGCCTGTGTTCGTCGGCACCGATTCATACTCATCCAGCTGCGGCGAGCTGGCCGCGTTGCGGTTGCGCGGAAGGTCCGAAGTGAAGATCACTCGCTCATCGGTGCCGTAGAGCGGAGAGACGTTGTTCGACTTATCCGGCTGGGGCAGCTTCACAATAACCGCCTTCCCGCCGGGCTCGAGCCCGCTTACTTCATAGATCTGCCAGAATACCGGAGTGAAGACATCCTTGGTCGCGCCGCCGACCACCATCGAGAAAAGTGCTTTCTTCGCTGTGAAATGCACGCTCGGCTCGCGGACGGCGATCTCTTTGCCGGGCTCGAGTCCGAAGCCTGCCTCCGCTGTCAGATTCCGCAGCGTGCCGTTTCCATAGCGAATATACAAGTCACCGCCACGAGGCACCGCGGGCGTATAGGCGAGGTGATTCCCGAAGACTGTATTGATCGTCGCGAAGTTCCCCGGGAACGGCGGCTGCGTCACAAATAGAATCGTGGGAGCAGGAGCCGGGCCCGCGGGCGCAAGCCCGCTCGCCCACGCAAGTCCAATCCATCCGATGCAGCCGATTACGGCCGCACGCCGTATCTCCAGTCCCGACCTGATTCCCATGTTGCGACTCTATCGGCGCCGACCCCGGGGTCCTGAAGCCGGCGGCGCTGTGGCGGGTGACCCGGGCCTTTTTTTCGGGTGGCGTTGCGCGCGCGGTTCGGTCTCAATAGGCGAAACCCTGAGGTGTCGAACGCCATGCCGAATCTTCGAAGCCTATTTGGTCTCAGCCCTGCCGTGAGTCGCCCGACGGCCGCAGCGCATCGCACCGGTGAGATCCGATTTCGAACCTTTAACATTTATGTGCGCGGCACAAACCAGGAACTGCAGGGCGGGGGCGACTTTGCGACGGTGGCGCTCCAGCATCTGGAGGAGATTCGCTCGTTCCAGGTCGGCCAGGACCTCTTCGACGCCATCAGCTCGACGACGCGCCGAGTCGTGCTCAATTATGCGGGTCCCAACAATAATTCGGCCGCTGGCACGCCCGCCGGCTACAAGCTTCTGCGCGCACACCACGACGGCAGCGCGTGGGCACAGTTCTCAACAGAGCTCGCTGCGGCGATCGGGCGTTCGGGGATGGCACCGGCCGTTCTCGCGCGTCGGCTCTACGACACGCAGCTGCCGCGTTGGGACGGCACTTCCTCGCCGAGTCCGTTCCGAAACCCGCCCCGTCCACCTGCCGCTCCCCGGACATCGGGCGCGCCGAAGCCTCTGCCGGCAACTCCGGTTCAGCTCATCGAGCAGATGGTTGCGAACTGGAGTGCGACACCGATGGTCGGCGGTCCGCCGTCGCGCGACGAGATGGATATTCTCTGTATCGTTCTCGACACACATCTCGCCAATGGCCCAGGCGTCAGCACTCGCATTTGTTATGACCCCAAGAAGACGATCGTGAACGGCCACTTCCGGCCGCCGCATTGCGGTCTCTTCCATGAAATGGTGCATGCCTACTATAACGTCACGGGCTCGCAGCTCGGCCGCGAGGACAGCCTGAGCGAGAACAACGGCGGCCGGCTCTTCGAACTCATGGCGGTCGGGCTCGCGCCGTTTGACACGCGTCCTTTCAGTGAGAACCAGTTTCGCGAAGCCGTTGGAGTGGCTCTCCGGCCGACGTATCCGTAGCAGTCCGGATCTCGGACGGAGTGGTCCGAGGCTCCTGGGTATGGCGATTGCGCGTGGCACGGTCGTTTTCCTCGGAGGATCGACCTATGACACGTTTGGCAACATCTGCGTTCTGGATGCTTCTCGCGGCGTCAGGTGCGGCTCAAGTGGGCCCCCCGACCTACGAAGTCCACTTCCTTGGTCAGGGAACCTCGGGCGCCGCTCTCAACGAATTTGGAACGGCAGTCGGCTGGATTACTTCCGGCGGAGTGACAATCGCATCGATCTCCCATGGGGGACAGCCGATGGTCCCGCTGCCGCTGCCGGCAGGTTTCCAGAGTTCCAAAGCATACGATGTCAATGATCTGGGCCTCGTAGTGGGCGTCGTCAGCCCGAGCACCATTGGACATATGGAGCCTCGGGCGGCGATATGGCGGCCCACTCCTGGCGGCTACGTCGTCGAGGTTCCTCCTGTCCCGGCAGGATACAATTACAGCGCTGCGTTCGGCGTCAATGACATCGGAGATGTTGTGGGTGCTTTGGCTACTGTGTTCTGGTGGAGCTTCAGCCAGGCAGTGCACTTCACATCGGCGGGGCCCGTTTTGCTTCCCGGATTGAGCACAGTTGTGGATGTCAACAACAACCGGAAAGTGCTCGCCGGCAACTCACTCTTCGATCTCAATACCTATCAGATGCAGACGATTCCGCTGCCTCCAGGGAACTGGAACGGATTCGCCGGCTATGCCTTGAACGAGGTCGACGGGATGGCGGGGACGCTGATCGGATGGTCCTCGACATGCGGTGCCTTCCCCGTCCGATACATGCCGAACAGTGGTTGGACCTTCGTCGGCGGCTGCGGTCAAAACACAGGCGCCAATGCTCTCAATGACTTGGGAGATGCCATGACTTGGGCTGGTACATGGGCATTCGGCGTGAACTTCGAGGGGATCGGCTACTACCAATTTGGCTCGCTGATCGATCCTTCGCAGGGGCCGTGGATCGCCGGCAGCGGCGGCGATATCAACAATCAGCGACAGATGCTCGTCGGCGTCAAAGATATCTCTGGGAACCCGAGCGGAGTCGCCCTGCTCTCTCCTATGGGGCTCTATTGCCAGAAGGACCTCGGATATGGCGGTCCAGGAGAATTGCAGATGGCGATGTGCGGTGGATTCTTGACACTGCCGGGCACGCAGTCGACGCTGACAATTTCCGGAGGCACACCAAATAGCACTGTGTATGTGCTCATCGGATCGGATGCCAATCCGACGCCTCTCCTGGGAGGGTGGCTCGTTCCTAACCCACTCATCGACGCGGTGGGATTCCGGACAGATCTCAATGGCGATGCCAGCGTTGTTGTTCCGGGTTCCTCCGGAGTTCCGTATGCCCTCTATATCCAGGCGCTGGATGTGGATCTCTCGACGATGAGCTTTCGATTCTCAAATGCGCTCGAGGTGAGGCTCGGCAGCTGAGAGTGAGCCAACCCATTGCGCCGACAGTGGGATTGGATCATGGCTGGGATCGAATCCACCGGTGAGTTCGATCTCAGCCCAATTCTTCATAAGAGAAGGGTGACCACCAGCGCTCTTGAGGCGCTCAGGGTTTGCCACGGAAGGCAGGAGCCCGGCGGGAAAAGAGTGATCGTTTGAGCGAAGTAGGAGCGGTTCACGAGTGCGGCGTCGTTGGGAATGGGAGCCGGGGCTATGCCGAAGCCGGCTGCGTTTGTCACCATCGGTATCGCGAACGTCTCCGAAGCTCCGAGGAGATCGATGTGCATCTGGAGCCCCAGTTGAAACGGGTCCTCCGGGGGAATCAAGGCGCGGTCCGTAACAACACAAATACTGGCGGCGCCGCTCAAGAGCCCCGTGCATGTGAACTCGAAGGCGCTCTCTCCGAGCTTCGGTACGCGCGTCGCATTCATGATCTGGTCTCCAAGACACGCATTCGTTGGGAATCCGTACTGCTGGAGCCCCGGTGCGAAGGAGACCGCGCGCACGGCGATGTTGGGCGGATCCGATGCCACGAGATCCGAGAGCCCGTCGCCATTTAGATCGTTGACACTCGCCATGAGGCGACCCGCGGAGCCGGCGGCTCCTTTTAAGTGCACTGTGGAGCTGACTGCGCCCGTCGCTCCGGAGAAGAGGCGAACTGCCCCCGATTCTGGGCCCGTGCCGAACGCTGTGTCGTTCGGGGCTGCGATCCCATAATCATCGATGCCGTCGCCCGTGGCATCCTTGAGAAACTCGACTCCGGCTCCGAATCGGCTCGATGCGTGAGTTCCCATGTGGGTCCTGAGGAGCACGCCGCTCGCGCCCGAATAGAGATACGCTGCGCCTGGGAATGCAGGTGAACCGATGTGTCCGGGGTCTCCCACTAAAATATCGGGTACCCCGTCGGCGTCGACATCGGAGCCTCCCGAGACCGCGAATCCATACAGAAAGAACGGCGCCGCCGCCAGAAACTCGCAGACGACCAACATATCGAGGCCCGACCGCACTTGCACGGAGGGCGGCGATCCGCCCGGTCGGCTCACAACGAGATCTACGAATCCATCGAGATTCACATCGCCAGCGCCGCTCATCGACGCGCCGAAGCCGCCCGAGGACTGCACATGCATTTGCACGAGTCCATCCCAGCCGGAGATCACTCGCACGAAGGCAAGCCCAGGGTCAGCGGCAGCGAAGTCCGGGATGCCGTCTCCAGTGATGTCTCCGATCGCGGAGACTGACTTGCCGAAATCGTTGACCGTTGCGGAGTTGTCAACCCCTGCAACGCGATACATCAGCGACCCGTCCGCACCGGAGCAAACAAAAACCATCCCGGGGATGAGGTCATACCCATACGGCTTGTCATTCATCGGCGCGCCGACGGCAATGTCGCGGCGGCCGTCGAGATTCACATCTCCGATGTCGGCGACGGAGGTGCCATACAAGAGAAGCACTGGCGAGTAGGGGAGCTTCAGCGTCAGGATCTGTGCTCCGCTGGCTCCCGACCAAACAATCGTCCCGGTCGTGGAGAAGGCCGAAGTAATAAAGTCGGGCGTGCCGTCCCCATCCACGTCGCCGCCTCCGTCCAGCGATGTCGGATTCCCGAATCCCGATGTATCCGTTGAGAAGAGTGTGGTCTGCGCCGCCAAAGATGGGAGCGGGGAAGACACAAAGATTGCTGCGGTGAGGAGGATTCCATGACGCATGGCAGTCGAAGCACCTCAGTCGGCCGAAGAACTCAATGATGTGTCGTAGGTGGTCCGTCTCGGCCCTCGGACCGTTGCTACACGAGGATCTCCTTCACGACGCGGCCCGCGACGTCGGTCAGGCGGAAGTCGCGGCCGGAGTAGCGATAGGTGAGCTTCTCGTGGTCGAGCCCGAGGAGATGGAGAAGCGTTGCGTGAAAATCATGAATATGCAATTTGTCCGACGTCGCATAGAAGCCGTAGTCGTCGGTCGCTCCATAGCTGATGCCCGCCTTCACGCCGCCTCCCGCCATCCACACAGTGAAACCGTGGGGATTGTGATCTCGGCCGTCGCCTCCCTGCACCGTCGGAGTGCGGCCGAACTCGCCTGCCCAGAAGACAAGCGTGTCCTGAAGCAGACCTCGCGACTCAAGATCGGCGAGGAGACCCGCGATCGGCTTGTCGACCTCCAGGGAATTGCGCTCGTGCCCTTCCTTGAGCTTCTCATGCTGATCCCATTTATAGCTATGGGAGCACTGCACAAAACGCACTCCCGCCTCCGCGAGCCGGCGCGCCGTGAGACATTGCCGGCCAAAATTCTCAGTCACCGGGTCATCCAGACCATAGAGCTTCTTCGTCGCATCGCTCTCCGCCGAGAGGTCAAAAATCTCGGGCGCCTGCGTCTGCATCCGGAAGGCCAGCTCGTGGGACTGAATGCGGGACTCCAGGGCGTCCTCGTGTCCCCGGCTCTCGCTATGGGCCCGATTCAGTGTCTGCAACAGGTCGAGCTGCGCGCGCTGAAGCTCGCGCGACGCGTCGGGGTGCCGCAGATGTTCGATCGCCGCCTTCGAAGCGGGCACACCGGCGTTGCCGACGGGGGTGCCCTGGTAGATCCCGGGAAGGAATGCTGATGACCAATTATTCACGCCCCCATGGCCGAGAGTCGGACAGAGCGTGATGAATCCCGGGAGGTTCTGATTTTCGGAACCGAGACCATACAAAATCCAGGAGCCCATGCTCGGGCGCACGAAGGTGTCGCTGCCGGTGTGGAGCGCCAGCAGCGCCCCGCCGTGGGCCTCGTTGGTGCCGTGGAGCGACTTCACGAAGCAGAGCTTGTCGACGTGCTGCGCCACATTTGGAAACAGCTCACTGACCCACGCTCCCGACTGTCCGTATTGTTGGAACTTCCACGGCGACGCCATCAAGTTGCCCGTCGGCGCGAACTGGACGCGCGGCTTCGCAAACGGCAGCGGCTTCCCGTGGTCGCGCTGCAGGGCTGGTTTGTAATCGAAAGTATCGATTTGTGAGGGACCGCCGTGCATGAAGAGGAAGATCACCCGCTTCGCGCGCGCGGGGAAATGCGGCCCCTGCACTCCTCCCGCAATCGCCGACCGCCCGCCGAGCAACGCCGCTGCGGCGATCGAGCCGAAACCCAAGCACCACTCTTGGAGCAGCTGCCGGCGCCCCAAGGTGCATTCGCAGCGATCGTGTCTGGGAAGCTCAATCGACATAGAGGAACTCGTTGGAAGCGAGAAGCGCCTGGCAAAGGCCGCGCCAGGCGAGCATCTCCGAGGAAAGTGCAGTCTTCCGTGCACGCTCGACGAAGGCGGCCGAGAAGCTCACTTCTTCTGCGGCCGGATCGCGAAGGAGAATGCGCCTCCAGGCTTCGCGAATCCGAGCGCCGTCGTCCGGCAGAGACGCCACTGCGCTCGCAATTTGCCCGGCGCTCTCGATGAAAAGCGGACTGTTCAGCAGGAAAAGGGACTGGGGCGCGCCCGTCGTAACGGGGCGCCGATCGACGGCGACGCTCGCATCGTTGTAATCGAAGGAAGTAAACAGATCGAACATCGCGTTACGAATGATCGGCAGATAGAGGCTGCGCCGCGGCGATGCGTAGCGGGCCTGGTTGCTGCTCTGGTCGTTCGTCACATAGTCGCCATCGGCCGTGCTCAGGAGCGTGCCCCCAACCGCGCGGTCGAGCCGGCCGCTCACGGCGAGGGCGCCGTCGCGAATCGACTCGGCATCGAGCCGCCTCCTCGGCATCCGCGAGAGAAGCCGATTTTCCGGATCCAGCGCGCGCGCCTTCTCCTGGCCGAAGCTCGACATGCGATAGGTGGATGACAGCACCACCATTCGGTGCATGGACTTCACGGACCAGCCACACTCCACAAATCGAGCTGCGAGCCAATCCAGCAGCTCGGGGTGGCTCGGCGGATCGCCTCGGAGCCCAAAATTCGAAGGCGTTCTTACAATGCCCTCGCCGAAATGCCCCTGCCAAATCCGATTGACCATCACGCGGGCCGCGAGCGGATTCTTTGGATCCGTGATCCAGCGCGCGAGCTCGAGCCGCCCGCTCGATCCTTGGGGAATCGGCGGAGCCGGGAGAGCCTGTCCGAGAATGCTCAGGAATCCGCGCGGGACGGCGTCCTTGGCTTTGTTGAGGTGGCTTCCGCGGATGTGAATGGGGAGATCCATCGCGGGGCCATCGGCGACGGCCGGCGCGAGCTCGAACGGCTTCGGCTTGCGCTTCTCGAGCGAATCGACCTCTGTGCGGGCGTCGGCGATGGCGGTCGCGACCTCTTTCGTATACTTCGACTCGAGCTGTGCATCCGTCAGCGCAAAGGGGCCGCTCGAGCCATGGTAGATCTGCCGAAGGCTTTCCGATTCTTTGTCTTCGAGCGCCTTCGGCTCCGGGCGCTTCTCAGCCCGCGCCCGCGCGACCGCGGCGCGCCATTGCGCGTCGACCGTCGCGAGCACGGCCTGGTAGCGCGCCGCGAGATCCTCGAGCGTGCTCGGAGCGGGCGCGTCGAGCAATGCGCCCACCGGCGCCGCAAGCGATAGCGAACCGGCTGCCCGCTCCGCGCGCAGGGAACTCCACAGTGGCGCGATCTCCGAAGAGAAGGACCCCGAAGGGAGTGCCGCGGCACGATGCCATAATTCGAGAACGGAATCTTTGGTTCGGGCCGTCGACGCCAGCATCACGGCCGACATCTGTAAGATCTCGGGCTCGAGCTCGGCCCCGGCGCCCAAAGGCGCCGCGGCGGCGCCACGGGCCAGCAAGAGCGCATCGAGGTGGGGGACCGAAGCCACAGTGGCTTCGAGCCGCACCGTGTTCTTCCCCGGCTTCAAGCTCAGCGTGGCTGCCTTTTTCCACCGCTGGCCATCGGGGAAGAAGCTCCCCGTCGACTCCGCCAGCGCCTCGGCGGCCAAGGCGCCGTCGAGCATCACGCGCATGGGGCGGCGCTCGGCCGATGCGTAACGAACGTATAAATCGTGGGATCCGCCCTCAGGAACCACGACGTCGTATTCCGCGAACTGCGGCCCCGCCATCGTCGTCCGCACGATGACGGTTTCTGCCGAACCCCACTGATTGCGGTCGACGCCGAGCGTTCCTCGCGCCAAATCCTCTGCCTGGAAGAATTGTATCTCCCGAGCCGGCGCCGTTGCCGCGCACAGATAGCGCGCGAAGTCGGCGCGCCGGCTCGAAAGCCACTCCTCGCGCGCATCGCGGGAGAGTTTCTCGAGCCGCTCGCCGGCCGACTGGCGCGCGGCCATCCACGCATCGCGCTCCTTGCGCTCCGCGCTCGATGCGAGCTCGCTCTGGCGCCATCGCGACACGAAGCCCGTGTTTGCGAAGGTCGCCGTGCTGCGGAAGATCCCCGCCATGGCGTAGTAATCGCGCTGGCTGATCGGATCAAATTTGTGATCATGGCATCGCGCACATCCAAGCGTGAGTCCCAGGAATGCTTTGCCGGCCACGTCGACCTGCTCGTCGACCGTGTCCATCAGCAGCTTCTCCTTGTCCTGCTCCGCGAGCATCTTCGGCCCGAGCACCAAGAATCCCGTGGCCGTGAGCTGATCTTTCAACGCCTTGGCGTCTTCCGGCTCAGGCAACAAATCGCCGGCGAGCTGCTCCGTCACGAATTGGTGGTAAGGCTTGTCCTCCTGGAATGCGCGCACCACATAGTCGCGATATCGCCACGCATTGGCGATCGCAAGATTCTCGTCGAGGCCGTTGCTGTCGGCGTAGCGAGCTACGTCGAGCCAGTGGCGCGCCCATCGCTCCCCGTAGGCGGGCGACGCCAGGAGCCGCTCAACGACGATTTCAAACGCGCGCTCCGAACGATCCTCCTCGAATTGTTGGATCTCGCTTGGGGTAGGCGGAAGCCCTGTGAGATCCCAAGTGACGCGGCGCAGCCACGTCCGGCGGTCCGCGGGAGGGGCGGGTTCGAGGCCGGCTGCTTCGAGCTTCGCAAGCACGAAGCGATCGAGATCGCCGCGCGGCCACGACGCGTTCTGTACGGAGGGCGGCTTCGGGTCGCCGTATGACGCGAAAGCCCAAAAATCTCTCGCGGCCTCGGCCGGCGACGGCGCCCGAACCGGCGCCGCCTTCTCCTTGCTCGCGTCGCGCGCCCCCTGGGCGCCGGCGCGCACCCAATCCTCAAGAATCCGGATCTGTTCGTCGCTCAATTTTCCAGCCGGCGGCATCTCGAGGTCGTGATTCGTGTAGCGCACGGCCTGGATGAGGCGGCTCGCGTCGGGGTCTCCCGGAACGACGGCGGGTCCGGAATCGCCGCGCATCCAGCCGCCGTCCTCCAGCAATAATCCTCCCTCGACCCGCTCGGCTCCCTTCCCGTGGCACTCGTAACAATGGGCCGCGAAGAGAGGCCGAACCTTTTTCTCAAACTGCTCCTCGGCGTCCTGTTTTTGTAAGAAGGCCGGCGACGCTCCCGCCAAGAGCGCGAACGCCGGAGCCAGCGCGATCGAGGGATGGGGCAAGGGGCCGTCTGCTTGGGGGCGGGGCGGGGAGGGCGCCGCGCGGCGCCGGGCCCATGAGCCTCGCCGACGGCGCGCTGCAGTCAAGGGACGCAGCCGCCATCGGGAGAATCGGGGAGGACGTTTCAAAAGTCATCCGAGCTGCGCGCGGGCCTCGTCGCCCATCGCTGAGTCGCCTCGTCCTCGACGGAACTCCTTGGCTGCGACTGCGGCGAGGCTTCTTGCGCTGGGGGACGACTTCTCGCGCTCGCTCTGCGGAGCACTTTTGAGACGTCCTCCTGGCGCGAGCCCGGCGGGTCGCTTGTAGGATCCGCGTCCGCTCCGGGGTTCGCGGGAGCATCCTCGCCATGGCAAACGCTACAAGAAACCCAGCGGCTCTTCTCCTGGTCGGTGTTGCCCTCTGCGGCCTCGCCACAGGTACGGTCCTGTGGCTGGCAGAGAAGTCACGGGGTGAGACGGACCGAGCGCTTTGGGAGGCCCATCGCGCGCGCGTGGCCGCGGGCGACGCTGCGAGCTACCACGTCGACCGGTTCTCCGACATCCGCGGCACGATTCGCGATGAGGACGGACGGCCGCTCCCGGGAGCGCAGGTGCAGCTTCTCGATGTGGCGGCGGTCCTCGACGCGGCGAGGGAGCCCGCGGGTCGCCGCGAGCGGCTCCTCTCCACGCAGTGGCCCATCGAGGCCACGGCCACGACGGGCGCCGACGGCGTCTATTTGTTTCCTCGGCCTCGCCCTGGGGCCAAGGCGATGCGCGCCACCTTCCCGGGCCGCACAGTCGGATGGAAGCAGCTCTTCGTCGTACGCGACGGCTATTCCTCCTGGGGTCAGGATGCGACGCTCTCGAAAGCGATGCCGCTGGAACTCCCAATCGAGGAATCGCTGCTTGCGCCCGGCGCCGCCTCAGCGGTTTGGCTTACCTCAACGGGGCTCTTCGCTGGCGCATGGCGTTCCGAGGTGCGCGACGGAGTCGCCCGTTTCACAGGTCCGGGGGGACAGGCGTCCTCGGGTTTCGCGTGGCTGGAGCAGGATCGATCTGTGAAGTTCCTCGGGAGCTGGAAGGTTGGCGCGAACGCCGCCGCGGGGAGGCTTTCGCTCGAGACCGGCGCGGAGCCGAAGCTACAGATCGTCGGCGAGATCCTTTTGAGCGATCTGCTGGACGAGCCCCATCGTTGGCTCTTCGGCTCCGGGGCCACGCCGTCCCCGGAGGCCGTGCCCGCAGCGGCAGGGGCGGCATCGGGCTCGATCCACGGATTTGTGGAACGCGGGTTCCTCCCTGCATCGATTCGCGCGCTGCATGGGCGGACGCAGCGAGAGTCGCTCTCCTCAGAGGCCGCGGAGTTTCAATTCGACGGCGTGCCGGCCGGTATTTATGAAATCCGCGGCCGAGGCGAAATGGACGCACCTCGATTTTCGCGGCTTGTATTTGTTGCACCTGGGCGCACGTCGGAGGTTCACCTTTCGTCGGCCGATGAGATCCAGCTCCGAAACCGCCGCAGCCGCATTCTTCACGGCTGGGTACGCTCGGAGGCCGGCCTCCCCGTGGCCAAGGCCGCAGTTTGGGCGCAGGACACGCGCTCCTTCCGCTATTTTGTTGAGCGTCAAGAAACAGACAGCTCGGGCTACTTCCGGTTCGCCTCGCTCGAGCCGGGGGCGAGCTATACGATCTTCGCGCAGCCGCCCGATGAGTCCGATGCGCTGAAGGATTTCAAAGTAGTCACGTCTCGGCCCGAGGCGCGGGAGGAGCTCGTTGAGCTCCAGATTTTCCGGCTCGCGATTCAGGCGAATGCTCCGGCGGGTGCGATGGTTCGTCTGGAGCGCAAGCGCGGCGGCTCGGAAGAGTATGAGACGGTCGCGGAGGTTCCGGCCAAAGACGACGGCGCTGTTCGATTCCGAAATGTAGCTTATGGCACTTATCGAATTGTGGCTTGCGACGGAACTCCGAAAAATGTGATTTGGGGTCCGGGATCTCCCGTGCCGGAGTAAGCAGGAGATTCTCGAGCAATTCCAATTTGGAACTGCGCGCCCGAGGTTTGTCACCGCTTGACGAGTTCAACCTGGGGCCCGATGATCCCTCGCACAGAGTCCGCATTCTCGCGGCGTCGATCGGCTTGTCGAAGGCGCGCGAGATCTGTTGCAGATGTGTTTCATCCTTCTTGCGCCTTGGGCGGACTCCCGTCGGCCCGCGGCGTGCCTCGGCGGAGCGGACCATGCGACATTCCTTTTGCCTCCTCGCGCGTTGCGCCTCGGCATTGATGCTCCTCGGCTTCGGTGTCGCCCTGAAAAGAGGGCTCGTTCATCCGGGGAACGACCAGCCAGGGATCGGGCAGCTCGCGACGGCCGCCGTCCCACGAGCCGAGACCAATGCGCGCGCCGACTGGACTCCCTTCTTCAGCCCCGAGTGCGAGCCGCCTTGGGGATTGCCGGCCTGGGCCGCGAGCCTCCCGCAGCAGCCGGCCGCAGGTGCTCCCCAGCAGGGACCTGCCCAGCCCGCGTTCACGAGCTCGCAGGCGGGGGCCGGCGGTCGTGCCGGCTGCTCCGCCGTCGGAGGGCAGGGTCCCCCGGGATCGGGTTGCTCGGCGACCGGTGGCGGCGCCGGGCAGAATCCCCAGACGCAAACCTGCAGCGCGGTGAATAGTAATGATCCCGGAAGCGGCCGCTGCTCCTCGGGAGGGCCCGGTGCCATGACCGCGAGTCGGTGCTCCGCCTCGAATGGCAATAATAATGCGGGGTCGTCATGCAGTGCGGGTGGTACGGGACAAGCGGGAGGCGTCCCGAGCAGCGGAATGACTTGCTCGGCATTCCAGGGACCGATCGGCGGGTTCCCCCATTGTTCTACGTCCGGCACTGGCGGCGGCGGAACTGGGGGCCACATGAGCTGTTCGGTCGGAAATACAGCGGCGAATAAAACAAATACTTGCACCGCAGAGTTCTCCCAGGGACCTCCGCCGTCGATTACGTTTTGTTCGTCCTCCGCAGCTCCCGCGGGAGGCCTTGGGAATAAGTGCAGTGCGATCTCCGGCTACCCGGGAGGGGCCGTGAGTGCTGGAAATCAAATCTGTTCTGTCTTTGGAGTCGGTGGCACCGGCGCGACCTGTTCCGTGCTGAAGGGAACGGCGAACGCATCCTGCACGTCGTTCGCGGGTGCGAATACGCCGGGGCCCGCCAACTCCCAATGCAGCGCCGGCAACGCAGGCGCCAATGTGGTCTGCAGCACGATCGATCCCGCCGCGGGCGGGGCGAATCAGGGACCTCAACAGGGGCGGTGCGGGAATCACACACCGCACTGAATCGGGGGCGCGCCAATTGACGCAGCGCAAGCAGGGCCGGATCATGCTCGGACTGCGACTGCCGACGGGGCCTGTTCGGGCTCGACGGGAATCGCATCTCAGCGGGGTACATCGGTGAGCGATGCGTGTGGTTGGATTTCGCTCGCCCTAAGGCGCGGTACGGCTGCTTTCGCTCGCAGCGAATTCAGTACTCGTCATCCCATCTCTTTGCGGACCAACCTCAGGAGGAGGCTATCCCATGAGATTCCTGGAAGGGCTCCACTTCATCGGTGGAGTTGTTGCATTGACCCTCGGGGCGGCGGCGTTTCCAACGCTCGTCTCCTCGGGCGGTGACGACCGAGACGGCTATCGTCCCGGCGCCTCGGTGATCGCGGCCCACGCCGTGGGCGCGCAAGCGAAGCTCGAGTATGCCGGCATGGAGATGCCGGCCCCGGATTGGGCCACGGCAGCCTGGTCGGCTGCGGCGCAGAACCCTCAGCCTGTGCCGGTTCCGGTGCCCCAGCCCGGGTTCACGAGCTCGCAGCAGGGCGCTGGCGGCGCAGCGGGCTGCTCTGCGACGGGGCCGGGGACGAATCCCGGCAAGTCGTGCTCAGCCACGGGCGGCGGTGCTCCGCCGAACAACCCTCAGTCCCAGACGTGCAGCGCTGTGAACGGGCAGAATCCGCCGGCCGGCAGCTCCTGCTCGTCGGGCGGGTCCGGCACGACGACCGCCACGAGCTGCTCGGCGTACAACGGGAATAACAATAGTGGCTCATCCTGCAGCGCGGGCGGAACGGGCCAGGGAACGCCGGGCAGCAGCGGTCAAACCTGCTCCGCATTCCAGGGCCCCGTGGGCGGGTCGCCGACCTGCTCCACGAACGGCACCGGTGGAGGAGGAACAGGCGGGCACATGTCCTGCTCGACCGGGAATACGCCGGCGGGTGGCACAAATACCTGCAGCGCGCAATCTTCGCCGGGGCCACCTCCCAGCACGACCTTCTGCTCCGCTTCGGGCGGCGGCGCAGGCAACATGGGTAACAAGTGCAGCGCAATCTCGGGCTACCCGGGCGGCGCCGTGACGCCGGGCACGCAGTCATGCTCGGTATTTGGATCGGGCGGCACTGGAGCGACCTGCTCCGTCAAGAAGGGCGCCACGAACGCCTCGTGCACTTCGTACGCCGGCAAGACTTCCCCCGGTCCCAATGCGTCGACGTGCAGCACAACTGTTACCGTCGCCAAGGCGATGGTGGAAGGCCAAGAGGCCGCCGCACCGCCTGTGACGTGCAGCGTGATCGACGATTCGCCCGGCGGGAAGAGTGAAGAGCCGACGAACGGCCGGTGCGGCACTCACACGCCGCACTGATCGCCGAGCGACGCTGAGATGAGAACGAAGCCGGGGCTGAGAAGTCGGTGCTCGGCGAATCGTTGCGATGCTACAAATGGGCGCGCCACGGCCGATGAGGCCCTGGCGCGCCCTCTCTATGTTGCGACCCATGTAGCCGAGCTAAACGCACCGTGATCCTCGAGCCGCGCGAGTCATACGCACACCGCGCTGCGCAGGCCGCGCTCGCGACCGCAGCGTTTGTTTTTGTGGCTTGGTACTTCCGTGACTTCGCGCCCGTCGACTGGGAGACAGTTCGCGGGGTCGGGGCGCTTGCGGCGATTGGTGCCGTTCTGTCGTGCGCGATACGCATCGGGTTCTCGCGAACGGCGTGGATGCCCGCTGCGGCATCTGCGATCTGTGCGGTGCTGCTAACGTGGACCGCCGCGCCCTGGGAGTGCCGGATGCTCGCCGCGATGTTTGCAGCGTCCACAATGGCCTGGATCGGCGCCGGAGGCGGAGCTGTCCCGCGCGGTGCGCCTCCGATCCTCTGCGCCTTCGCCGCAGCGCGCCTGCTGATCGACGGCGCTCTTCCCGAGGCGGAACAGCTCGCCGAGTCGACGCTCGCGGTGATGACCGGCCGAGTGCTCGACTGGAAGCTCGGGCCGACGGCCTGCGGGCTCGGATTGGTGGCATCTGGATTTCTGTGGGTCCTGCGCCCAGGGTCGGGCGCGACGCGAAGGGTGCGTGTTCTGGGCGTCCTCACGCTCTTCGCCGCCTGGATGACTTACTTCGGGACTCTTCCGGCCGTGGCGGCCGGCAAGACCGCTGCTCCGATTTTTGATCATCTCACTGGGCTTGGTGCGGGCATTGCGCTGATCCTTGGGATGTTTGAGGCGTCGATTCGTGCGCCGCAGCCGCCCTCGCCGGAGCCGTTGCGATCGGCGCCCGCTCTCGCCCTCGGCTCAGCGGCGCTGCTCCTCTTCGCGGGGGCGATTGCATCGGGGGTCTCGCCGATGGGGATTCCGAGGGAGCAGCATCGCATCCGCGTGTTCAATCGGGGCGGACTCGATTGGGACCGGCCGCAGTACGGCCGGTTCGGCGGTTTCACGGGCGGGATGTTCGGGCTCCTCCCTCAATATGTGAAGAGTGCAGGCTTCGATTTTGACGTGATCGATCGAGATACGGTCAGCGCGGAGAGCCTGCGCGAGACGGACACGCTCGTCATGATCAATTGTCCAAAAGTGTGGTCTGCCGACGAGCGCTCCACGATCGAGCAATTTGTGCATAGCGGCGGCAATCTCCTCGTTCTCGGGGACCACACCAATGTCTTCGGGCTGCGCGACGGTTTGAATCCGCTCCTCGAGCCGTTCGGGATCACTTTTCGGTTCGACTCGGCGTACCACGCCCGCACGACTTGGAAGGGATCCATCGAGGTCTCGCCGCACGCGCTCGGGCAGCCGTGGGGTGTGCGCCCGCCCGGAATCGGCATCGGCGCCTCCCTGGAGCTGGCAAAAGGGGCGCGGCCGCTCGCCGTCGCGCGCTACGCACACAGCGACCTCGGCGTCGCCGAGAACACGATTGGTGCATTCCTCGGTAATTATGCGCTCGACGCGGGCGAGCTCGTTGGAGACCTGCCGGTCGTGGCTTGGGCCCATGCCGGAAAGGGGCGCGTCGTCGTTTATGGTGATACCACCACATTTCAGAATTCTTCCGCGGGATACCTCGAGAAAAGTGAGATCGTTCCGCTCCTTCGATGGCTCGGAGAATGCACGACGATTCTCGACGATATGGGGCTGCGCCGCGCCGTGGGCCTCGGATCGCTCCTATTGCTCATCTGGGCGTGCATTGCGCGTCACCGACTCGTCACCGCGCTCGCAATGGCCGTGCTGCTGGGATGCGCGCTCCCAGCGAGGCTGGCGCAGGCACGCTGGAGCTACGAGCCGACGCTGGATCGCAATTGTGCACTCATCGACGACGAGCTACTCCCGGCGACCGGCCACTACGAAGCGGGGCTGAATTCAATCGGACCTCTCTATTCCACGCTTCAGCGGGCGGGGTACATCATTCGGATCGCAGAAAAGTATGAACGTGGGGCCGTCGGTCGAGTGGGATGTTACGCCCTGGTGGCACCCCAACGCCGGCTCGGGTCCGAGCGCATCCGCGAGCTGCTGGATGCCATGGAGGGCGGCACTCGAGTGGTGCTTGCCGTGGGACATCGCGAAGCGGACTCCGTCGCGCCGCTGTTGCATGCCTTGGATCTCGATCTGCTGCCTCATTCGCTCGGGCCCGTGCCGCCCGATCTTGAGAAGGCCGACCTCGATGCGAAGCCTCGATTCTTGGACCCTTCGCCACTTCTGCTGCGTGACCGCGATGGGAAGGCCAGGCCGCTCCAGAAGAGTGAGAACGTCGAGATCCTCTTTCGCTACGGGGAGCATGCGCTCGCCGCCCATCGACGAGTCGGAAAGGGCGGGCTGATTCTCTTCGGTGATCCACGGTTCTTCGCAAGCCGAAACATTGAGGACGTGTCCTGGTACTCGCTCGGAAATCTGAAATTCCTGTATGGAATCACAAAACAGTTTCTCGGACGCGATCCGGACACGGTTGCGCCGATCTTTCCCAATCCGCCTGCGCTGCAATGACCAGAACCGATTCGCGATGGTTTGGATTCCCTCGCCGAGCTGTTTGGCTCGGTGCGGCCCTGCTGGTCGGTGCTTGGCAGGCCCAGAGCGGTGACTATGAGCCGGCGGCGCCGGCTTGGGCCATTGTGTGCGGCGCAGCGGGGTGGTTGCTGATTTGTTGGGGCTGGGCGGCGGCGGACCCGGCGGATGGCCGTGCCGGCCCGAACGGCCAGGATCCGACCACCCGCGCGCAGCGTCTGTTGCGGGGAGTCCTGGCGGCGGGTGCCGTGACGGGGGCGCTCTGGCTCGCGGATCTGTGTCTTCGTGGATGGGCGGCGGGTGCCCCCAACTCCCCCATCTTTGCGTACGCGTCGCTCCCCGCGCTGGCGATCGCTGGCATTCACGCGGCCGTGGAGCAGGGCTCCCTGCTGGTGCGCCATCCCGAGGGCACCGTTCGCATCGTGCTTTCTCCGGACAAGACCGCGCTCATCCCATGGATCCAGAGCGTTGCAACGGCCGCGCTGATCTGTGCGATGGAGAGTCAGCGCCTATGGCCTCGCCGCTTCATCATTGCGGCCGTCGGATTATTGGGCTTCTGGCTGCTTCGGTTTCAGGTCCTCCTGCTCTTCTACCTCGAGCAGGAGCAGATTCTCCGGCGCGGATCCCCATCGCCTCTCGCGATTTTCTATCGCATTGATGTACTCATCGCCACTCTTGTGATCGGAAGCTGGATCGTGGAGCGGCTTACGACGCGGAGCACCCGATCGGCGCTCGAGGCGCCGCCGCCGACCGCGCGGCCAAGGGTCTCCTCGGGACGACTCCTTCCGGGTGCCGTCGTAATCACCCTATTTCTTACGGCCCTCGTTGGGTTCTACCAAGATTGCGGCTTCCGAAAGGCGGGGCGGATCCTCGTCGACGACGCCCACTCGAGCTACTGGGAGCCATCGGCGAGGATTCTTGACGAGCAGTGGTATGGCGATTTCTCCACATACAGCTTCGCGAGCGCCGTCGAGTGGCTCGCGGGACGTTATGTGGTGGATGTGAACATGGAGGGGCGGCTCGATGAGGCGCGCCTCCATGGCTACGACGTCCTCATCTTGAAGACGCCGCTCAAGGACTACGCGCCGGAGGAGGTGAGCGCGATTCGCCGATTCGTGGAAGCGGGCGGCGGACTCCTCGCCGTGGGAGATCATACCAATCTTCTGGGGAGCAGCGCGCGGCTCAATGAGATCCTCGAGCCGTGGGGCCTGGAGTTTCGATACGACTCCGTCCTTCAGGGAGTCAACCATGGATTCTCACAATACCGAGGCAGCGCGTTTTGGCGCCATCCGGCCGTGGCTCACGTGGAGCGATTCGAATTCATGACCTCGTGCTCGCTGCGCATCCGGAACGGAGCAAAGCCTGTGATGGTGGTGCGCGACAGTATCCGCGAGGCCGCCGACTACGCCAATCCGAGCCACTTCGGCGCGCCGATTACGGATCCTTCGATGGAGCGCGGACCGATGATCCTGAGTGCCGCGGCGGAGCCAGGGCACGGGAGAGTTGTTGCTTTCACTGACAGCACGGTCTGGTCGTCCTTCGACTTGTTCAAGAATGGCCATGAGGTTCACCTCCTGAATTCGGTCGAGTATCTGAACCGAAAGTCCGTGGTCGACGGCCGGATCCTGGACGCCGTCTTTTATTTAATGGCTCTGCTCTCCGTGGGAGGAGCGGTGCTTTGCGCTCGAGCGGGCAATCGCCTTTCCCCGGCCGTCGTATGCGCCTGCGTGTGCGCGGCAGCCGGCGCCGCGTGGATCGACGAGGCAGCAACGGAGCGCGCGATGGTGGCTCCGAGGCTTCATACAGAAGTCCCCGAGGTCCGGTTCCAATGGGAAGGGGGACAGGCGGGCTTTCCGCCAGTCCTGGGAGCCACGGTCGACCGCGATGAGGTCGTTTTCGACACCCTATTTGTGGCAACGCAACGGCTCGGTCTCAGGCCGCAGATCGCGTGGAAGATCGCGCGCTGCTTCGAAACCGGCGACGACGCGCAGCTCGAGGGAACTGACCGTCTGCCTGCGGCGCTCATCATCCTGAATCCAGTGGTCGTGCCTTCGGATGCATACTTCCGGCAGTTGCGGAGCTATCTCGAGTCAGGCGGAAACGTGATGATCATCGATCGGTTCGCGAGCGCCTCCTCCGGCGCCCTGGCGGCCTACCTCAGAGCGCTCGGACTCGAGGGCGGCCTGCACGTCGGAGAGGGCGCGCCGCACATCGATGGACCTGGCTTCGATCCGATCCCGCTGCCCGAGCCGTCCATGCAGGCGATGGTTCGCACCGTTGGCCGGGGGCGGCTCGTGCTGGCGGCCGACTCGGAGCTTCTGTCGCGCAAGGGAATCGGCCATGCTTTTGCCGTCCCCTGGCAGAGCGCCGATCGCGCTCTGCGTTCCTGGTTCACGCTTTTGAGTAAGGTGTTGAATCTTGCGCCGCGCGAGCGTCGGCTTCACGGCCTGATCGAATCATGAACTGGCGCGTCCGGATCGCGGCGGCATGTGTGGCATTCGCGCTCCTCGGCGCGGGCGCGTGGTATCTGTGGTTACGCGGGTCGCTCAACGCCGCGTCCGGGGCACACCCCGTCTCGGCCCCGAATGGCGCTGCCGACGGGCTGCCGGCCACGGCGCACGGGGTCGCCGCGCGGCGATTCAGTTCCGGTGCGAGCGAGCGCTCCGTTTGGCGCTACGGCGAAGGAGACGCTCCAGCTGCCGTGCTCCGAGTGCTGGATTCGATGGGGCAGGCGGCGTCCGGTGCGGAGGCCGCCGTACTGCACGAGGAGGGAGTGCGCCTCGGTCGCCCGTCGGGGGATGGCATCCTTGTCTTTGAGAAGCTGCTGCCCGGGGCGATCACGGTATTCGCCTGCGCGAAGGGACTCGCGCCCGAGTCGATACAGATCGAAGAGATGCAACAAGAAGCCGTGCTGCGCCTGGGAACGGGCAGAGCGATTCGCGGCATGGTTCTCGATCGCGCGGGGTGGCCCATGGGCGGCGCGCGCCTTCGCATCGCGCCGTCGGCGTGGCCCGCACCGGCGCAGCGATTTGTAGAGCGCACCGCGGTGTCGTCTTCCGACGGCAGCTTCGAGTTTTCCTCCGTTGCCCTCGGTTCTCAGGATTTGTGGGTCGCGGCGGCAGCGAAAGGGCTCGCGAAGTTCGTGGTGGCGGAGGGCTCCGAAGCGGCGGATCTTCGGCTCGTCATGTCTGCCGAGGCCGACGTGCGCATTCGTGTTGTGGATTCCTCAAGGAAGCCCGTCGCAGCAGCCCGCGTCGACGTCGAGGCATGGCCACCCGACGGCGGGGCGCTCGCAGTGTGCCCGACGGTCGAGAGCGGTCCCGACGGAAATGTTGCAGTTCCCGCCGTTCCCGAAGGCAGCACGCGCCTGCGAATCACGGCGCAGTCCGCGGACTTCGGCAGGGTGGAGCGTGTCGTGGAGGGCAGCGATTTGTGGACGATGCCGCTCGAGGTGCAGCTCGATGAGCGGCGCTCGCGCCTCGACGTCACCGTTGAGAACGCGCGAGGCGAGCGTCTCCCTGGGGTCGTGGTCGCACAGATCTGGTCGCCCGACATGCAAGGCTACAATATTGTCGAGGATCGGCCGACGGGGCCGGATGGCGTCGCCGTTTTCGATCCCGCGCCCGTTGGGCGCAACCTCTTTGTATATTTTCGCTGGCAGCCTCCCGGCGCCGCTTCGTTCGTCTCTGGGCTGGGGAAGAGTGAGATCTTCCTCTTATCGGGAGGAAGCCGGGAGACGCGGACGATCCGGCTTGATGTCGAACCGTTGGAGATTCGGTGCGTCGATGGCGCAGGTTCGCCGCTTCGACACATACAGATCCACGTCGAGCCGGTGCAGGGCGGGGACATGCCAGAGGGAGCCCTTCACGCAGCAGCGGATCAGATTCGAGCTGGGGGTCTCACGAGTGAGATCGGGCTCTGCCGGCTTCTGTTGCCGAGCGGGGAGTACCGCGTCGAGGCACGCCACGGCGCGAGAACGCTTGCGAGCGCCGGCGTCATGATCAGCAAAACGCCGAGCACTCTGGTCATCCCGATCCATGGGCTTCATGTGCTTTCTGGAAAAGTTCTTTCTTCCTCGGGCGGTCCCTGCGCTGGACATGGAATTTCCGCCGTCGCGGGTGATGCGCGCATGCAATCCCGGACCGCCGCCGATGGGAGCTTCTCGATTCCGCTCCTGCCGGAGGGGAAGGTCCGCATCTTTGCTGAGGGCGTCCGAGGCGAATTGAACGGGGCTGAGGCCGAGGCAGTTCTCCCCGCGAAGGGGCCCATCGAGATCCACCTCACATCGGGCCAGATCGAGGGCTCGGTGCTCGACTCACGGAGCGGGGAGCCGGTGGCCGCGGAGGTCGTGCTGAGAAAGGTCGGCGATGCTGGCGGAGCAGAGCGTTGGCGTGCGGCACCCGACGCCAAGGGGCGGTATCGGTATCCCGACCTCACGGCGGGCCGATGGAGGCTTTTTGTGGCGGCTCGCGGATATTTGGCATCTGTCGAGGAGATCACATTACAGAACGGTGCCACGCTCGAGGTTCCGATTCGGCTCGTGCTTGGAGCGCACCTTTCTGTGCACGGTCTGCCTTCGGAGGCCGGAACGCTCTGGACCCTTGAGGTGATTCCGTCCTCGGGAGCAGCGAGTTCCATTCAATGGCGTTCGGATTCTGGTGCACCGATCCCCTCGATCGGCCCGTTGGCTCCCGGGAGCGCCCGCGTCATTGTGAGGTCGGAGCCGGTCACGCGCAGCCGATCTGTGACATTGATCCCAGGAGAAGTGCTCTCCCTCGATTGGCGAGATACTGCGTGGGAAACACCTCCGCGTTGATCCTCGCGGCTGCGCTTGCCTTGGGCGCTGCCACGCAAACGGAGAGCCGTTCGGCCGGCTCGCGTTGGATCGGGGCCGTCGATCCGCAGGCGGCAGAGGAGGTTCGACGAGAAGTGATCGAATCGATGCCGCACCGCGTCGACCGCGCGGCCGCGGCAGCCTCAAACATGTGCGGCGTCGCCTGGGGAACTATCCAATGGTCCGTCGAGCTGCGGCGGCCGCCACTTGGCGCGCGAGGCGCCGCAGCCTGCGTGACCGATCGCGGAGGCAGCATTGCAGCTCACCGAGTGATTGTGTTCCCTTCACTTCTGGCGCGCGACGCCGACGAGATCGACGAGACGCTTCGCCACGAGCTGATTCATGTGTTGCATCGAGAAGCGGCCGGCTCAGGGGCGGAGCGCGCGCCGACGTGGATCCAGGAAGGAATTGTGGTGACCTTGACCGGCGAAGGGCCCGTGCTCCTTGCTCGAGCGCTGGCGTCGTCGCTGGGTGCGAAGCCTTCGGCGGCATCGGACCCGCATCTCGAGGGTTTCTTGAGAGTCCTCGGCGCTGCGGAGAGATTACAGAAGTCAGCATCGGTTCTCGCGCGGGAGTGGATCCGCTCTCAGACGCCGACCGCGTTGGCCGCGGCCAGTTTCGGGGTGGCGGAGGCCGATCTAGAGGCGGCAAGCCAAGAGGCTTCGCGGCGGGCGTGGGCGCGCGCCGCAAGCGCGGGCCGTGAGGAGGCCGCGATCCTTCGGGATCTGTGCGAATCGGCGCCCGTCGACGAGGCACTCACGAGGCTCGTGCGATACCGGAGCGAGCACCCCAATTCATGGTACTGGACGGTTCCCGCGGTCGCGCTCGCCGAGCGCTGCCTGGCGAGCGCCGCCGCTGCGCCGCTTCGCCGCCTGCAGGATCTCCTCGAGGAGAAGCGCAATTATCTTCCCGACGACGCAAGGGCCCGCTGGGAGCGCGTTCGTCGCTCCCTTGCCGTCGCCCCAAATCGCTAAGAGAAGAGCTCAGGGCGGATCGAGTGAATCGGCATCACCTGGGTCGACGCGCACATCGGCCTTGAGGTCCTGAGCAGTTCGGAAGAAGTGAAGCGCCGGTGCGGCGGGAATTACGGAGCGAGCCTTGAGCACATCTATGACGACTGCGGTCTCGAATAGATGACCTCCTAGCACGACTGTGTCACTAATTTCGGGCACTCCATCTGTGCCCAAATGGGGTGGAGTGTTCGAAATTAGTGACTAAGTCGTCCTAGGGGATGGATCGAGGGAGCTTCGGCATTCCGAGTACTACAAAGAAGGCAGATCAATGTCGAATCACTGAAGCAAAGCTTGGGCGAGCCTCCGGACCGTGCTTCGGCGAGGCGGAGGAGTCGATCGAAGATTGAAAGGTTCTCAACATTTACAATACATCGAACATCTCGATCGACGTCAGTTCGAAGATAGGATGACGCCCACAAGTGTGGCTAGAGTTCAGGGCGGGACGCCGGCTCCGGGTAGCTGTCGCGCAGAAGCCACTGGTCCACTTCGTTGGCATCTCGGAGAATGATCTGTTGCTCCGCGAGGCTCAGCGGCAGTAAATTGAGTATGGCGGCGACGGTCGATCTCGGCTTGAAGGTAGCCCGCGAAGTCGGGCGCGTGCTGAGGCTCGTCGAGGATGATGAGGCGCGCTTGGAGGAACCTGGGAAGCACGCATGCAAATCTGCTACCTGATCGTAGAGTTGCATTGGATGGCGTAGGGCAATATGCCACAACTGGCTCGATCGCATGGAACGACGCTCACGGCCGCCCTGCGCTAGTGTATGGGCTTCCTTCGCTCGCCTGCCGCGGGCCGCTATGGAGTGCGTCCGTACACGAGGTGAACGCAGGTGAGCTGCAGGCTCGGGCTGTACTCGACGTATCCGAGGTCGGTGCGCCCGTCGGAATTGAGATCTCCGAGCGGGAGTGGAAGAGATGCTACAGTTTCGAATTGTGTGAACGCATGAAACCACTGGCCATCGTACGCTGCACGAACGGAGAGCATGTAGCTCGGAGGGTTTCCTTGCGTCGGAGGAGGCACGAACTTCCTCGTCGTGAAGTCCGGCTTTCCATCGCCGTTGAAATCACCCGCAGGCGCGACCTGGCTGACCGACGCCAGCTCCTGCAGCCAGATCCCATTGTTCTTCCCGGAGATCACCGCGAGGTCGCCCTTTCCGTTTCGCGCCACGAAGTCAGGAATATTGTCCTCATTCATGTCGGAGAGCCCCACCACATCGGTGAACGTATTGGAGAGCTCGAACCCGTTCGAGAATTGTTTCGAGGCGAGCACGGCCCCGTTCGCCGTCGAGAGAATCCGGAAGGACCCGTCCGTCTTCTCGACGAGGAGATCCAACGCGCCATCACCGCTCCAATCGGAGGCAGCGCTCATTTTTGCGCTCGATTCGACGTCGCCCAGGACTTTCAATACGAGTCCCGTCTTGCCGCTGTAACAGATCATTTTCGGCGGAACGCTGGGCACTCCCGAATAGGTGCCTTGGATCACGAAATCGCCCACGCCGTCGCCGTTGACGTCGCCCACGGCGACCGACTTCCCAAAGGAGGCCACCGAGAACTCTCCGAGCGATGCCCCGTTCGTTCCCGACAGGCGGGAATAGTAGAACTCAAACTTCGGCGGCTGACCGGTCACCGGGGGCAGTTGAACCAGACGGCTCTTGCACACGAGATCGCCGGCGCCCGCGCCGCTGAGATCGCCGACAGGGAGGGCTTCGTCGCCGAAGCCGTCGAGCGGCTTGGAGCCATACACTTTCCACAGCGGCTCGCACGCGCCTCCGGAGTACGCCGTTAGGGAGGCGAGCCCCGGCGGGCTCGACCCCGGATCCTGCGGCGTGCGCACCAGGAAGTCATCATTGCCATCTCCGTTCACATCTCCGGCCGGGCGGACCACGAGAGCCGTCTGCGGCAGGCAGAGGCTCGAGCACAATTCAAAGGAGGTCCAGCGCAGAGCGAAGCCCACATCTCCACCGACGTTGCCATCGTGAAACATGACATAAATCCGAGCACCTCCTGGATTCCAGGCGTCGTCGGGGAGCTTGCCGGCCACGCCGGGCACCACTTGCGCCGCGCCGAAGGCCAGGCCACCGGGCTGGAGTGGCACGGGGGAGATCCCGGGAATGGGCGCGCGCGCGCCGTCGGGCCTCTCATAGCAGATCAAGAATTCTCCCGAGCCCTCCGCGCCCGCCGAGAGTGCGAGCGGCTCGCCGGTCGACGCGAGCTGGCTCACATTCTTGATCTCGAGATCTCCGCCGGGCAGCCGTTGGAGTTCAAGCCGACCGCGGAAGAAGAAATCGAGAAGGCCTGCGGAGTAGCCGACGGCCTGGGGCGCGAGCTGCGCTAAATGGTCGCGCAGGATCCTCTCCTCCGAGACCCCGCACGGCTCATCGAGAAGAGTGTACTTGGGAACATCATTACAGAAAAAGGAAACAACCGTCCCTCCGGGGCCTACAATCGGGGAACACTCCTTCTCGAACTTCCTACGGGCCATGTAGGCTCCGCCGCCGCCCATACTCTGCAGTGTGTTGTGGCGAAAGAAATCAGTAAGTTCAGCGCTGCTTGGTCCGCAGGCGAACTCGGGAGTGATCGTCAAGTCGGTGGGCACGACCGGGTGGGGGAACGCTGGCGACAGCGCAACGGCGTCTGCGATCGTGTCATCACTCAGGAATCGCGAGCTGGTCCACTGGACGGCGCTCGTGAAGTATTGATCTCTCTGCGTGAACGCGGGAATAGAGACCGGACCGATTGCGTAGCTCGACGTGGGTGTGAGCACCCGCGCCGCGTAGCCCTCGAGTTCGCTCACTCCGGAGCCGAGCCCATTTGCGGGAAGGTCGTGCCCCATGTGCGGATCGCGGCGCGTATGGGACGGCTGGAACTGGTCTTGCAATAGATGAAGATTACAGCCGAGGCAAACGAGCGCCTCCTCGAGCGCCAGCGACTGCAAGTACTCATCGGGCCCCATCATGAACTGCTCGAGGAACTCGAAGGCGCGGGTCCATGAGTGGTGATTGGGAAGAAGACCCTCATTCGATGCGCCCCAGTCGGACGCGCTCGAGAGCGAGAAGAGCCCGTTGCCGGCGGCATCTTGGAAATGGCGCGGCGTTCGGACTGCAGTATTCCACTGCACGTCCTCCAGCGAAACGCCGTCTTCGAGCACGGCGCCCGCCAGGATCGATGCCTCGGCAGACTGCGGCGCTCCGATCTCCACGCCGTCCACGAGGTTCGCCTGGATCACTTGCTCACCGACGAGCGGGTGACGATTGAAATCTACATCTTCTGTGAATTGTCGGAACCCTGCCGATCGGAAGAGCGCCTCTTCTGTGAATCGCTGATGAGTATTCTGCCAATATCGCCTCGGAGAAGCGGCGGTGCTCGCGAGGGCAACGGTGCTCGCTCCGAGGGCGGCGATGTATCCGAGAATGGGGCGCATGGCGGCTGGATTCCTGATGCTCAAAAGCTCGTCACGTGCCAGCGCCCCGAGGCAGGGTCTCGGAGCAGCTGGAGGGTCATAGGCAGCTGGCCGAGCACCGTCGGCGAAAGCTGCACGCGGCAGGACGGCTCCCGAAGATGAGTGATCTGTCCGGGGCCGAGCGTCGCGAGTGTGTCGAGAAGTGACGCGAGCCCTTGCGGGGCCTGCGATGCTGCGAGAAGAGCGCTGTGGAGTTGTGGTGTCGTGCGCGTCGCGACGGCGTTCCAGTCTCCGGCCGCCAAAGCCGAGCGCAATAGCGCGACGACTTGTGCAGGCTGCTCCGTCGGGGCGTCCGTCGGCAGCGGATAGCGCTGCAGCCCGGAGCCTGCGAGCGCCGCCAGCGCCTCCGGCTCCCCGATCGGCGACTCCTCGAGCAGCGCCGCGATCGGTGCGACTGCGCCGAGTGGTATCGTTGTGCGCAGCGTGCCGTTTTTGCGGAATCGTGATACGGCTCCGAATTGTGGTATTCCGAGGAGCAAATCGCCGCTCGCGGAATCGCGCGTGAGCATGCCGATGATAGATGGAGAGCCCACGAGCGGCGTCGAGCTGGTCGGCTTTCCGTCGCTGTCGACGAGGAGCAGCCTCGGGACGCTGCCGTCGAGGATGGCGGCGCCGCCACCCGGGCGTCCCTGCACTGAAAGTGGAAGGAGGGGCGGCTGGCCGGGCCCCGCTTTCACTTCCAGCTCCAGCGTGCCGTCGAGTGCGAACTGTGCAACGCGCTGATGGGCACCATCAGCCACGAGTATATGAGTCTTGCCGTCGGCGTTCGAGCGAACTGTAGCAACATCCCGCGGAGCCTCGATCCCTTCGCTCAGGTAGCCCGACTGGGCAAAGGTAAGGTCGAGCGAGTATCCCGATTGCCGGCGGTAGCGCGTCACGTGGTTCGCTGCGGAATCGGAGACATAAAGATTCCCTTCCAGGTCGAGAGCGAGGCCGCTCGCGGCGGAGCCCACAAGGGGAATCGTCTGAAGAAGCGTGCCGGAGGCTTCAAATCGCAGAACGCCTGAGGCGGTCAGCGCAAACCGCTCGCCCGAGCCGCCGTCGGCCTCGAGGTCGCGAACGTCCGTTCCCGCAGCGGCGAAGCCACCCGCCCCGCTGGCCGTCGGAGCACTCAGAATCTTGATCGCTTCCGTCGCGGCCGGCTCATTGGTGAAGAGCCATCCCTCCGGAGTCTCGATGGTCACGCGCGGTTTGTAGCTTCCCATCTGTGTGAAGGTGACAGGAATCAGACTGGCGAATGCGCGTGTCTCATCGATCAGCCCATCTCCGTCGAGGTCGATATGTGCCGCCACGGCGGCCGCCGTCTGCGGGGAGAGCGTGATCGCGAGATTCGTCGAGAAGGGGAGTTGGTAACCAAGGGCGGGCGCGGGCGTGAGGGCGACTGCGCGCTTGGGCTGCAGGGAATTCTGAATCGATAGCTTTCGCGTGACCGATCCTGCGGGGCCACTTCCGGAAAGCTCGAGAACATTCGGCCCCGGGGTCAAGGGGATTCGATACAAAAAGAAGGATGCGCCGCTCCGAACGCCGACGACTCCGGCCGGCGCGACGGAGTGCACCTCGGAGAACTCCTCGGCGAGCACTTCCAAGGTGATTGCATCGGCATTGATCGGTGATGTCGGCGGCGGCGCAGACTTCACCTGCAAGAAACCAGGAAACGCGGTGCCGCTTCCCTCAACCAGAGTGCCACCAGGCGCTTTCTTGAGTTTCAATGAAAGAGCGACCTGGATCGAGCCCGCGGCGCCGTCATTGCGAATGCGCAGACTCGCGGGCCCGAGCGCGGCGACAGGCACTTGTGTGAGCTTGAATCCTCCGGATACGGATTTTGAAAAGGGCGCAAGCGACACAGCCCCCGCGGACGTCTCCAAGTCGAGAGGAGCGGGAAGCGCTGCGGAGCCTTTGGTGCGGAGAATCGATCCGGAGACGGTCGCGCCCTCGAGAGCGGAGAGCGGGATCGAGGCTGTCGCACCCGAAGCGAGCGCCACAGTGGTGTTGACCTTCAGCGCACTCGACGGAGTGGTGAAAGTGATCTTGCCTTTGTAGCTTCCGGTCGAGCCTCCGGCTCCGGCGATTCGAACTCGATAAAGCCCCGTCGTGGGCAGCGTGAGCTTGGCGATCTTGGCCGCAGCCGAGCCGTTCCCCGACCATGCGCTGCTCGGTGCGATGGCAGAACCGGCGGCGAGGTTCTGCAGCTCGATGGAAAAGAGCGCACTGTTCTTGCCGTTGCGTTGCACTGAAAAATTGAGGTTCGCGCCCGCTAATCCCTGGAAGTACCAGGAATCCACTTCTCCGGGAGCGCCGAGCGCGCCCGAGAAGGCACCTCCATTCGCCATCATGTTGTGGCTTTGGGCAGCGGCCGATCGAGCGATGGCAGCGAGCAGGAGCGGGAGGATCCAGCGCATGGGCGGGGGCTTGTGAGGCTCCCCAGCATAGAGCGCGGTCCGCGGCGTGGGCGAACGAGCCGTCTTTCGGCGGGCGATGCGGGCGCTACACTGTTGCGCCATGACCCAGAAGCCGGTTGTCGTGACGCCGAGCGAGCGAAAGGCTCCTCTCAGCGTCGTTGGGATTGACGTGACGGTTCTCATCTCGGCCGCGGAATCGAAGAGCCAGCGACTCACGATACAGGCCGGCGCGGAGGGCTCTGGCCCGCCCCCCCATTGCCACGGCTGGGATGAGTCGTTCTACGTCACTCGGGGTGAGGTGCACTTCTCCTGCGGCGGACAGACCATCATGTGTGGTGTTGGTTCGCTCGTATATGTCCCCGGCGGCGTCGTTCACGCGTTTCAATTCGGAAAGGGCGGCGGGGAAATGTTGGAAATCACAGGTACCGGCAGCGACTCGATTCCTTTCTTTACCGCGCTGGACCGCGAGCTTCCTCCCGGACCCCCCGACGTTCCAAAGCTGCTTCAAATCGCCGATCGGCACGGCGTCAACTTCCGAGTCTGACCCAACGCGCCCGGTCAGCTTCGATCGTTGCTCTACGCGGGCTTCACGGGGAGTTGGCACGCAACGGTGAAGTGCTCCATTCCGTGAGCGAACGGCCGGCCGATCCACGCCTCGAAGGATGGCTGCTCGTCGGGCACATATCCGCTGCGCGGCAGCCAGGTTCCGAACATCCAGTCGAGGGCGCGCGTCTCGAGATCGACGCCGCCCGCGATCCTTACTTCTGCGACGCGCATGGCGGGAAAGTCGTATCGGCCGATTCGGCCGTCGGGTTGGACGTCGTCGACCTCCACCGCGGCGTCGTATCGGCACTTCTCGAGCGCAACGATCTCGGGATCTTCCCACATATATCCGAGCCACTGCCGATCGGCGACACCGCGTTTCATGGCCCAGGCCATGAGGTATTCGTAGGCTTCAACGACGGCGTTGAATGAGTGGAAGGGGTTCAGCACCCGAACGTATGCCACCGTCCGCGGCGGGAGATCGCGCAGCGTGACCACAAATCCGTCGGGGTTCTCGCCAGCAGGAAGCCGTGGATAGCGCGGCGAGCCATCGGGACCCATGTGTGCTTTGTCGAACTCTTCGCGCCGCATATTTCGAAATGCGCCCACGTCGAATGCGCTCGGCGGCACGCCAAACCACTGCTTAAAGCTGCGCGAGAAATCGGAGGACGACGAGAATCCACAATCCAATGCGACCTCCGTGAGCGTGCGGCGCGGAGAGTGAGACATGAGGTAGAGCGCGCGCTCGAGGCGCTGGCGCTTCACGAACTGTCCCAGCGTCTCTCCGATCAGAGATTTGAACACCCGATGAAAATGAAAGGGCGAGAAGCAGGCAGCCTGAGCGACCGCCTCCAGGCTGAGGTCGCCCGTCAGGTTGCCGACGACGTAGTCGATCGCCCGATGGACCCGCTCGATGTAGTCGTCGGGAGCGTCGCCGTTGGGGTTTGGGAAGTTTCGCAAGATCTGGCAAGCCGGGCTCGACCGGGTGCGCTACGGTAGCATCGCACCTGCGCCCCAATCGACCTCCCTTTGGGTTCGCACAAGGAACCGCCATGAACACCTTTACTTCCATCGCAATGGCCTGCGGCGTTGCCGCATTGGCCTATCCCGTCGCCCTTCACACGGTCTCAGCAGAAAGCGCACGAGGCAATCCTATGCAGCTTGGCAACTTCTCCGTCAGTCTTACTGTGAAAGACATCAAGGCTTCGAAGGCCTTCTATGAGAAGCTCGATTTCAAGGAGGTCGGGGGAAACATCAAGCAGAACTGGGTCGTGCTTCGGAATGGAGATGTGAAGATTGGCCTTTTCCAGGGCATGTTCGAGAGAAATACAATGACCTTCAACCCCGGCTGGAATTCCGATCGGGAGACCCCGAAGGATTTCCAGGACGTCCGGGAGCTACAACAGATCCTGAAAGAGCGCGGGATCAAGTTTCAGGCAGAGGCCGATCCGAAGTCGGAGGGCCCTGCACACTTCATGATTGCCGATCCCGACGGCAATCCCATTCTGTTTGATCAGCACGTGCCAAAGCCCAAGCGAAAGTAAGACGGGCATTGCGTCCGTCGTGGTTTCGCGGGCCGAGTCGTCTGCGTCGCTCGGCGATCAGCAGATCACTTCGACGCGAAGAAACGTCGCCGGAATGACCGTGCCGACTGCACTCTTGTTCTCGGCGGCAAAGAGGGCCCGGAGCTCGGCTAGCAGGTTGGCCGAGCGACCGCTTTTCTCGGCGGCCTCGAACGCATTCATCGTCGGTCCGTAGTAGTTACGGAACACGTCGACGAAGGCCTCCGGCGTCCCGGCGAATCGGAATGTGAAGGTGTCTCGAGCGAAGGTAATGTTCTCCGCTGGGATGTCTGCACCGGCGAATCGTTCGAGCACGTTGCTCTCGACGCCCCAGGTCATCGGGCTCACAAATCCCTGCGGTGGAGGCGAAGTGTAGCCGGAGCTGATTCGCAGGATTTGTGCCACGAGAGTGGGATCGTTGGGAATCCAGTTCCCCATGACGATGCGACCTCCCGGGCGCGTCACGCGCACCATCTCCTTGGCGACGTCAGCGGGCTTCGGTGCGAACATGGCGCCGAACATGCTGACGACCATGTCGAAGGAGCGATCGGCCAGCGGGCGCAGATCGGTGGCGTCGCCCTGTTGAAACTTACAGTTCATGAACCCAAATTCCTCAGCGCGCCGATTCCCGGCTTCGACCAAGTTCCTCGCGATGTCGACGCCGAGCACCTGAGCGCCGAGCTTGGCAGCGGGCAGCGCGGTCGTGCCGTCGCCGCAGCCGAGGTCGAGAATCTTGTGTCCTTGGCGGATGCCGATCCTCGCCACGAGCGCCTCTCCGCTCTCGCGCATTGTGTCGGCGATTTTTGTGAAATCACCTTTCTCCCATAGCAGTTGATTGGGATTTGTGGGGATGCCTGTCATGATTCGCCTGGAACGGGAGGGAGACGTGGGGGAGCGGCGGTGGAGAACGTTTCAAAAGTCAGTCGAGCTGCGCGCGGGGCTCGTTCTCCAGGGTCGCGCGCGGACCCTTCCATCGCTCGCATTGGGCTGCCGCGCAAGGGTCTTGTTGGGAGCCGCCCCCATCGGCGGCCGCCGAGCGGAGAAGCGAGTTTGAAGATCGTCCGGCTTGGAACAGGAGGCGACGGTGCAGTCGTTTCCCCGAGGGCTTCGCCTCCGGACGGGGTGGTGGTCGCCGGGAGCGAACTCCGGCGAGCAGGACCCCTTGGGCTGGGAGCTCGATGTCGATCGCGTTCACCAGCGCAGGACCAGATGCGTTTCCCCACCCAATCCCTGCGGCTCATCCCGTGAAGTAGCTGCGTCTCGCCGAAGCTGAACAGACAGAAATGGAGGCCCTGACCAAGGCCGAGTTCGGAGCGCTCGTGGCGAAGTGCGGCCCGGTGGACGGGGAGGTGCGCCGCACGGGGCAGGTCGTGATGAACGCGAGCCTCGAGTCGGCGATGACCACAATTCGCATTCGGATCGGAACTCAGATGTTGACGGACCGCCCTTTATTGAATCGAGGGAGATGGTCGGAGACCATTGGATGATTGAGGCTCTCGATCTCGAGGAGTCGATTCGTATAGCCCCGATGGACGAGGGCGCGCCTCTTGGACAACATCGCGGCTCGGCCGTCGAAATTCTGCCGATCGCTGACCGTTATCACCAATAGGTGGGCCGCTTGGAACGGGAGACGCAGACGCCCCACTGCGCGAAGCGGTCGAGGACCTCCGCCGCCGCGCGTTCCCGCCCGTGGCTCGTCTCGACGGAGAGCTCGGTACGCTGAGGCGGTTGAGCGCGCCCTGCGCCGCGACGATGTCGTTCAAGCCGTCATGATTGACATCCACAACGATCGCGTCCTGAGCATCGAGCATGGGGGCGGGGGCTCTGGACTGAACGGCCGGCCGCCGCCGATTGGACGCTCAGTCCATTCGGTGACGCCCCGCCGAATTACAGACATCCTCCGCGAGCCTGAGCCCGGAGGCGCACTCCGGCCACACTTCTCATCGGGCTGTCGCTTTGCGAATCACCCTAGGCTCCGTTGGCAACAATATCGCAATATTGGGACCCAAGGAAGCGCCTGTGGGCTCGCAGCCCGTGGCAGAGTTGCTTCCCAGAGCGAGCGCCTGGGTTTTTCGTGAGGTCGAGAAGGACGGCGCAAGGCGCAGTAGGAAGTTACGGCGAGGCGGTCCGACGAGGAGTTCGCGAAAGAGCCCCGTGCGCGGCTTGGTTGACATTTGGCAACGGCAGCTACGCAATGTCCGGGGGTATCGGTGGCACGTTGTTTGACGACGTCGGCGGTGGTCTCCCGGAGGCAAATCCATGATCACCATCCTTGGGTTCGATCCTACTCGCTCGCACATGACTCAAGCCCTTCCATTCGGCTGCCTGGAGTCGGTAACGGATCGACGTGTGGAGCAGAGCTACTGCCCAGTCCGGACGCCGAAGGCGAACCGGCCCTCTCATTGTGGCAGCGGTGTCGCAGCCGCCCCATGGCAGATCATTGCCTCTCTTGTCGCGATTGTGATGGTTGATTCTGTGGCTTTCGGTCAGGCAGCGTCCTTCACAACTCCTGCTCCAGCCTTCGCCTTGGCACAGGCGCCGACCTCTGCAGTAACCGGAGATCTAAATGGTGATGGCAAGCTCGACGTCGTTGCAGCAAATCGAGGCTCAAATAACGTTTCGGTACTGTTTGGAGATGGTCTCGGCGGTCTCGGAACGATGACGGTCTTTCCCACAGGCGTCGCGCCTCGGTCCATTGCGCTAGGCGATTTCGACGGCGATGGGAAGCTCGATGTTGCAACAGCCAACCAAGGCTCAAATAACGTCTCATTACTGTGCAACGACGGCTCGGGCGGACTGGGTGCCTCGGCGACGTTTCCCGTGGGACTGGAACCGGTCGCAATTGTGGGAAGCGATCTGGACGGCGACGGAGATCTGGACGTCGTGACGGCAAATATGAGTTCGTCCGACCTTTCGATTCTCTTGGGCGATGGAGCCGGCGGACTTGGCGCTGCCCTCTCCATTGCACTCGCTGCTCCTCCCAGCTCGGTGGCCGCTGGAAACCTCAATAGTGACGGGAACATGGATCTCGTCGCAGGAATCGGTGCCTTCATCACGGGGCATGTCGCGGTCCTCCTTGGGAACGGCACCGGGGGTTTCTCGTCTCCAGCGACCTTCGCGGCGGGTCTCTATCCCCAAGGTCTCGCCCTCGGAGAGCTGAATGGAGACGGCAATCTTGACGTCGCGGTTGCGATCAGCGGCGGGCCACAGAGTCATATCGGGTTGGCTGTGCTGTTTGGAAACGGGGCAGGAGGGCTCGGGAGTGCACAGTCGATTCCCATTGGCCTTGCGCCGCGATCGATTGCAATCGCGGATCTGGATGGCGATGGCGACCGAGACTTGGCAGCGGCCGACGCGTTCGCATCCGATGTATGGATGATTACGAACAATGGGGCCGGCGGATTTGGAACACCAAACGGCTACGCCACAGGGAGTTCTCCGGAGTCGGTGGTCCTGGCGGATCTGAACGGCGATGGCCGTCCTGACGGCATCACTGCAAACAGCGCCTCGAATGATGCAACAATACTGATAGGAATTGGCCAGAGCCGATTCGCTTCTGTTCCTAGTTTTCCAATCGGCATCAACTCCGATGGGATTGCCACTGCCGACCTCAATGGAGATGGCGCGCTCGATCTCGTAACGGCGAATCGGGGACTTCCGAGCCTTTCTGCAAGTATTTCTATTCTTTTGGGCAATGGAGACAGCTACTTCGGCGCCTCCCTGAACCTCTCTGCGCCGACCAGTCCAGTCAACGCCGCGCTCGGCGATCTGAATGGCGACGGGGTGGTTGATCTCGTTTCTGTCGGTGCGGACGGCATTTCGATACGCATCGGCGACGGGCTGGGAGGCTTTGGATCCTCCTCAATTCTGGCAGTTGGCGACGCGACCGATGTCGCTATGGCGGATCTGAGCAATGACGGAGAGGCCGATCTGGCAGCGACTGTGAGGCCGCCGGGATCGGTCGTCGTGCTGCTTGCCGACGGAGTGGGGGGATTCAGCCCCGCAACCAGCTATGCGGTTGGCCTATTGCCCGTTTCCATTGATATCAGTGATGTCAACAATGACACAAAAGCGGATATCGCAACTGCGGATTCCCTCGGCTCTTCTGTTTCAGTTCTCCTTGGCAATGGGGCTGGTGGGTTTTCTCCTGCGACCGCCTATGGTACGCCGCTTTCGCCGCGATCTGTGTCAATCGGCGACATGAACGGCGATGGGAATCGTGATCTCACAGTTGCGCAATCCTCCGGGGAGGCCGCTTCAGTGCTCCTCGGCAATGGAGCCGGTACATTCGGAGCGCCGAACAATTTCCCATTGGGGCTCAATCCAAGAGACTCCGAGATCGGGGACGTGAACTCCGATGGTTGGCCCGACATCGTCGCAGTGGGAGTGGGATCGGTCGTCAGCGCAGTTGCTGTTCTCGTCCGTGACCCGCAGGGGACCTTCGCTCCCTTTGTTCACTTTCCCGTCGGCAGTGACGTGCAGTCACTTGCCCTCGCGGACTTCGATGCCGATGGAAGACCCGATCTGGCGGCCACGAGCGGAGGTGAGAGCAGCGTCTCTGTGCTGCGCAATCAGCTCGACTATTCGCCAGGTCTCCTGCGCTACGGCAGTGGTACGCCGGGATGCATGGGAACTCTCGGCATGAATGCGAGCGCTGTTCCTCACTTGGGAAGCACTGCATTCGGCTTTGTGTGTACGAATGCACCGAGTGAATCGCTTGGGTTATGCGTTGTCGCGAGCGGCGGCGATATTCCCGGTTCCGATTCCCTTGGTATCCAGCTATTGCTTCACGTTGATCTGTTCGCATCGGCGGAGATCATCGATCTTGACATCAGAACAGATGCGGCCGGATGTGGATATGTGTCTACTCCGATTCCCAACAGCCCGGCTCTCATCGGTGCCATCTACTACGCACAGTCAATGTTCATTGAGCCTCCGGCCCTGACCTGCAGCGACGCGATTGCCGATCTGGTCTCCTCGCGTGGGCTTCGAGTTCAGATCCTGCCGTGATGGACACGGGGCGTAGTTCATCATTCGCGTGACGCGTGGTTCAGCGAGTGCTCCGCCAACCGCTCCAGATGGTCGCGGCATTCTATAAGAAAAGCGTGCCATTTATGTGCATGGCTTCGCTCCTCGTCGAGCGAAGAGCGCCGATCGTTCTCCTGAGTTTTGGCATGCTGCACATCGTCGGCGAGTCGGGAGCCCGTGTCCCGATCCACGAGCAGGTGCTCGAATGGCCTGAAGAGCTCGTAGCAAGAGTTATCCAAACTGCATCTCCGAGATCGGCTTGTGCCTATCGCGGCGCTGCGGGGTCGCAGGCGGCATCGACCCTGACACCGGGGGAGCGCGCCTTCGAGGCCGACCGCGGTAGCTCCCGGGAAATTTGCGAGATGCCACGAACCGCGGGGCGCGGTTAGAGGTAGGTACAGCGCAGCCCCAATGGGTCGTCGACGCGATCGCGCATGTTCTTCCGGCTTCTCACCAGCTTCGCAGCCCTCCTCCTCGTTGGGGCGTGCACGCCCGCAGCTTCGAGGACGCCGAACGTCGTCCTGGTAGTGATCGACACCCTTCGTGTCGACCGGCTGAGCGCCTATGGGTGCACGATCCCCACGTCCCCCAACCTGGAAGCGCTCGCGAACGAGGGTGCGATCTTCACCGACGCCTGGAGTCCCGCCCCGTGGACGGTTCCGAGCGTCGCCAGCATCCTCACCGGGCTTCACCCGATCTCGCATGGAGCCGGGAAACTCGGCAAGTCGCCCACCCACCTCGACACGACGACTCCGACCGGCCTCGCGGCGGGAGTCCAGACGCTCGCCGAGCGACTCCAAGCGCTTGGGTACCAATGCGACGCCTTCGTGACGAATCCGTACGTTCGAGACCTCCTCTCCTCGTTCCGGGAGAGAGTCATCCGAGTGGAGGACGGATCCGACGTCGCGGACTTCACGACAAGCCGCCTGCGGTCGCACTCCGACGTGCCGCGCTTCCTCTACGCGCACTTCATGGAGTGCCACGACCCGATCCTCGCTCCCGACGAGGACCTCATGGCCGTCTCCAGAGAACACGAACCTCGACGGATTCCTGAGTTCTGGGCCCGCACGCTCGACTCCTCGGCCTTTCCGGATCGGGAGCGATTCCGAAGAGAGCGCCTTCACGCTTACGACGGCTCGATCCACTACGTCGACCGACAGATCGGAAAGATCGCTCGCGCCGCCGCCGAAAGCGCCAACCGACGCCCAACCATTCTCGTCATCACGTCGGACCACGGCGAGGAGATCCTCGACCACGCCGACGTTCCGCGCTTCGACCCGCGCGGGCTCCAGGGGATTGGTCACGGCCACACACTTTTCGCCGAACTATTGAGGGTCCCGCTCGTGCTCGTCGGAGCGGGAATCCCTGCGAGTCGCATCTCCGATCCCGTGAGCCTCGTGGACATCGCTCCGACGATCCTCGATCTCGTCGGGCGACCCGTTCCCCAGGAGATGGACGGCCGCTCGCTTCTCCCCGCAATTCGGGGCCAGCGACTGGAGCCACGCGGCCAACTCGGCGGCTCCATCGCTTACGGGTACGCAAAGGGGTCTTGGACCGATCTGCGCTGGCACTTCATCGAGTCCGAGAGCGACGCGGAGCCCGCCATGCTCTTCGATCGATCTGCTGACCCCACGCAGCGCACAAATCTCGCACGCGAGTTTCCAGGGATCGTCGAGGCCATCCGCGCCGACATGCAGCGCGCCAAGAACACGATGACGGTGAGGGAAGGCCGTATCGTGGAGCTTGGGATCGGTGACGCCGAGCGATTGCAGTCGATCGGCTACATCGGGGGTCGATAGCCGCCAGAAAATCCGGACATGGAACGCTGGAAGCCAACTGTGGACAGCGGACCGGATCGGATTGCACTTTTGCAGCAGCTCGGATGACTCTTGCTGATCCGGGGCGCCGAGCCTCAGCGGCCTCGACTCGTGCTTCCAGTTCCCATTTGTGGCCATGGAAGCTACACGCTCCAGCCGGTTATCGCGGCGGCGCGCGCCGAGGCACGCGCCGCCGCTCGATTCACTCCTCGGCTCGACGCCATTTTAGTAGACTTGGTCCGTCTCCGTACACGACCACAGAACTTTGCCTGTAATGAAGTCGAGGGCGATTGCTTGTGTATGTACAACGAAGCAATGCGGGAAGGACGCAAGGGGAATCGGCACCGAGAACGTCGCCGTGCCGGTGCCATCCGTCGTAAGGAGCCCGAGGTTTGAAAGGCCACCCGTCAGGCACAGGCCGGCGTACTCCTGAGGCAGCATTGCGCAGCCGAGTTCGTCGCCCACGAGGATGGCGGTCACGGAGCCGACGGGCGCGTTCGAAATGGTGAACGTCGTCGTCTGGCCCTGAATGAAGGGCGTGTGCGAGTAGTCGATCTTTTGCTCAGCGAAGGGGCAGCACGACTCGATGTGAAGGAATAAATAGTCGACGACGGTGTCGTCCTGAATGAAGACATCGAGCGTACGCGTTTTATTGAGCCGCGGAAGGAGGTTGCCACCGCCAGGCATGTTCGCGAGGTCGATCGTAAAAGTGGCATCCGTGGAGCTGGGAGGCGTGAAGACGGATAGGAAGGAATGATAGGTGAACGTGGTTCCCGCGAAGTCGAGAGCGAATCCGTCATTCACGTTGGTGCATGCGGCCTTCAGTCGAACTGTAAGCTCCGCGGAGACGATATGCTCGGGGAGGTTCTCGAATGAGTAACCAAAGTGCTTGTTGCACCCGTCCTCGTCGAAATCCCGAAGCGGCGCGCCAAGCGACGTGATGTAGTTCTCCAGATCGGCTCGCGGGCAGGCATGCTCGGGTACCGGCGCGCTCGAGTTGTCGTAGGCATCGTTGATTCCTCCGTTCATGTGATGGCAGCAGTGTCCGACCACCATGTTATTGCAATAAACGGTGAGGTACATGCTGCCGTTCAGGCTTGCGACACCCAGGTCGAGCGAACCGTCGCCATTCACATCCGCCATCTCGACGTCGACGGGAATCTGGCCGCTCAGCATCGCCATTTGTGCCCCGCCGCCCGACGAGAAAACGGTGCCGCTCACAAATTCGTTCCACAGGCAGACGACTTGCGTGCTCTGGGAGCATGTCACGGCGAGGTCGAGGTCACCGTCGCAGTCGAGGTCGCCGGAGGCGACCGATGACGGCTGCAGCGCGATGACGGCCGTTGTCGCCGTCACGGACAAGGTGTATGAACCACCTGGGCCAGAATTGGTGAGCAGCGAGATGGTGTTGCTTGTGGCATTCGCGGTGACGGCATCGTCGTAGCCGTCCCCGTCATAGTCGCCGACGGCCACTCCCTTCGGATCAAGACCAACCGGAATCGGGAGAGCCGCAGTGAATGCGATCGCCGCGCCTGGAAAAGGTGTTGTATTCAGAAGAACTGTAGCCGTGCTGTCGGCGCGAGTGACGACCAGGTCGGGAAGCGCTGTTCCCCAATTGCCACGATCCATCGAGCCCGAGGCGAAGCGGTACGGAAGCGGCAAGCCCACGAGGGTTACCGATGGGTCCGAAGTGAAGAGTCCCCCAGCATTCTTGAAGAGATCGATCATGGTGCCGGTCGCGCCATTTGTGCTCAGCACCGCGAGGTCGGGATCGCCGTCGAGGTCGAAATCGCGCGCGAGCACTTGAAGAGCCGTCCCCGTTGTCGTGTACGGCGTGGCCGCAAACGATGGAGCAGTCAGCACCGTGGCGCGGTTGAGCGTCCCTTGCGCTACGACGATGTCGTTCAAGCCGTCTTGATTGACATCCACGACGATCGCGTCCCGAGGATCAGACATCGGGATGGGAGTCTCCGGGTTGAATTGACATCCCGAGAGATTCGGCCAGAAGTTCACTCGAGGGCTGAGCAGATTGGTGTTCACCATTTCTGGAAGCGGGCCGCCTCCGAGGTCTCCAAACGTCACGGAGTTACATTGCGTCGAACTCACATATGTGGACGGCGTGAACGTGGTTTGCGCTGCGAGTCCCGCAGGAAGGAGCGCCAGCGATACAACCATGCCGGCGCCAAAGATGTGAAGGCGATCCATGAGGGTCCTCCGAGGGGATTGAGGCAGCGGGCATCCGCCGCTGCCTGGACTCCTGCTCCATGCGGCGACATGTCGGCGAATTACATGCTTCCTCTGCGGCGCGTGGGGGCTCGGCCTGGGGCACGTCGCGCGGACGGATCGCTTCATGAGGCTTCGTCACGTTGAAACCGAGCGAGCCGCTACGGATGCATGGCGATGGGATTTGAGATGGCGGAGTGTTCAGATCCCGATGCTTGCGATTGGATCGGATTTGTGTGTGCATGCCGTCCATCTCGAGTCGAGGACACCAACGAAGCAGACTCTCTGGGCCAGGGCGGGTATCCTCTGGCTCGATCGCGTCCCCCCAAGAGCTCGCCCATGACCCGCAAGCGCTCGATCTGTAACGCCTTCGCATCGATATCTTTGGCCGCCGCCGTCGTTGGCTGTGCGTCGACGGTGAGCCCGTCCGCGCGCGCTGTTCTCGCGAAGCCCGCGACAGGATATGTCACAGTTGAAGGAGGAAAAGTCGCGTACTGGATTCACGGCACCGGCACCCGCACGCCGCTCTTGGTCCTCCACGGTGGCCCAGGCGTCCCGCACGACGACCTCGAGAATCTCGCGCTCCTAGGCGACGAGCGCCCTGTGGTTTTTTACGACCAGCTTGGCTGCGGCAAGTCGGACCGCCCCGAGGATCCGAAGCTCTGGACGCGCGAACGCTTCGCCCGCGAGGTCGACATGGTTCGTCGCGCGCTGGGGCTCGACGAGGTCATTCTCTGTGGCCATTCGTGGGGGACGATCCTGGCCGTCGACTCCATCACGGGAATGGCCGGCGCGCCTTCGTCGGGCATTCGCGGCGTCATCCTTGCCGGTCCTGCGCTCTCGATCCCGCGATGGCACGACGATTCGCGCCGGCTGATCGCGGCCCTGCCCGAGCCTGTGGCGAGCGCGATTCTCGAAGGCGAGCGTACGGGGCAGACCGACTCGAAGGCGTACCTCGACGCGACCGAGGCTTTCTATAAGCGTCACATTTGTCGGAGCGAGCCGTGGCCAGATGCACTCAACCGCGCCTTCGCTGGCCTCGGCAAGGAAGTGTACAGTACTATGAATGGGCCGACGGAGTTTACGGTCACGGGGTCGCTCAAGTCTGTCGACGTCACGCCGCGGCTCGCCAACCTCGGCGTGCCTGTACTCTACATCTGTGGTGAACACGATGAAGCGACGCCGGAGTCGACGCGCGGCTATGCGGCGCTGACGCCGAACTCGGAATGTGTGGTGATCGCCGGCGCGGCCCACGTTGCCAATTATGACCGGCCCATCGAGTACCTCGCGGCGTTGCGGGCGTGGATGGCAAAGGTGAGGTGAGGCGGGCGGGCTCAATTTGCCAATATTTCTGAGGACTGTTTCGGATAGGCCCTCATGAATCGGGATGCGATCTGCGCATTTCACCGGGCTTCCCCGATTTCAGCCGATCTCGAGTGGGTCGAGGTCCGCTCAAATCCCGAATCACCGGAGCTCGACACCGCATATTACTATTCGCTGAGCAACTCCCGCACTTCACGTGCGCCGTGAAGAACTCTGACAACTTCGATCGTCTCGGGTTGGATCACGTAATACACGCGAAACTTGTCGAACTCGCCCACATGCCAAGACCGGAGATTTGAAAGACTCGGGTTCATCCATCTGCGAGGCGAACCGATCGACGGGTTGGACGAGATCAATTCAAGCGTCTTAGCGACGCAGTCTACGAATCGGTCGGCTATCTCGATTCCCGCCTCTCGAACATAGTAATCGAACGCTTCCTCGATATCGGCTTGCGCGCGCGGCCGAATAACAGAGCGCAACCTCATCGGCCCTGCCTTTTCGCGTGTCGCGCAGCGAGCTTGCCCTTGAGCTGCTTCCAATATTCCGGGGTGACTTCGGTCGCGGGCCCAGAACCGAGGCCCTCGAGAATCAGCTTCTCCAAGTTCTCCTGCTCTTCGCGCTCTCGCTTGGCACGACGAACGAGCTCGCGCACATACTCGCTGGCCGAGGTGTAGCCTCCCTCAGAGACCTCGTGTTCGACGAAGGACTTCATGGATTCAGGCAGGGAGATGTTGAGCGTCGTGATGTTCTTGTCGGTTGCCATAGGCAAAAGCATAAATACTTGGCGGAATTTGTCAAGAACTGCCTAGATTTCGACATGTAGATCGATGCCTCCACTGCGGTAATTGGACCCAGGACCCGATTCACTTCCACGGCAGGCGGGGTCTCGGCTCTGGTTGCGAGCCAACTCGAAAGCCGGACTAATTCCCGACGCTGCTGTTGTTCTGCGGTTGTTCCAAACTCCCTTGACACGCGTTCGGCCGAGGTATATGCTCCGGAACAACACCTGAACAACGGATTTCAGCATGGCACGAACGACACACGAAGCAAGTCTCAGCCAATCGCAAGGACGCGCTGGCTGGTCAATCATCTTTAGACATCCCCTGAGGCATGACCGCGCCACCGGCAAGCTCGGGCTCCGAGTAAGACGCGGACTCGGGACTCGAGATCGTGGAGAGGCTGAACGCCTAGTCGGACAGCTCAACGAGATCCTCGAGGATAAGTCCTTCCACAGCGCAGCAGCGCGCGCTGACGCATCCCACAGATTCGACTCACGTGTTGTTGAGATCTTCTACGACGGCGTCGAGCCAGACGGAGACGATCATGCGGCACTCCGAGAGCTCCTAATACCACTACCGGGTGAAGCCACTGGTTATCGCCGAGTCCTACTCATTGGGACAACCGGCGCAGGAAAAACGACCCTAGTCCGTCAACTCATAGGAACAGACCCTGAAACAGAACGGTTTCCCTCTACATCGACTGCGAAAACGACAGTACACGATACTGAAATCATCCTGGACGAGGATGAATGGCGCGCCGTCGTAACATTTGTTTCGATCGATGAGGTTCGTGAATACATGAACGAGTGCATCTCGGCCGCGGTGCTCACGGCTTACCGGGGCGCGCGCGATGCGGAGATTCTGCGTAGGCTCCTCAACCATGTGAATCAGCGATTTCGCTTCAGCTATGTTCTCGGGAACGGCTCTACCAAGGCGGGTAATGATTTCGAGGATGACGAATGTGTTGGCGCGACGTCCTCGGCCGGTCCAACTGATCACTACCTCCGAAGAGCTCAAGTTTCTATCAATCTCGATGCTACCAACTCGTTGCTCGATCGCGCAGTTCAGGAAATCCGCGCACTTGCCAAGGAGCTGGGCTCGAATGCTCGAGCTGAATTGGATGCGCAGGGAGGTGATGAACGTATCATCGACGAGATGTTCGAAGAGGAACTTGACTCTCGCCTCAGAGACAATGAGGTTGCACACTCACTAGCGGATGAACTAATAGACGAAATTGAAAAGCGATTTGACGTGCTTCCAGAGGGAAAAGTAACGCGAAGCAGACAAGGCTGGCCAATCGCCTGGCATTCACGATGGCCGACTCACGAACGCGAGGAGTTCATGCAAGCCATCGCCTGCTTTTCGAGCAACTATGCTCCGCTTTTCGGCTACTTGATGACGCCACTGGTGAGCGGAGTTCGCGTTGCCGGTCCGTTCTCGCCGAAATGGGCCCATGGAGCGCAGCCTCGGTTTGTCTTGCTCGACGGAGAAGGATTAGGTCACGTACCTAACCCATCCACGGCACTTTCAACGTCGCTGATGAGGCGGATCAATGAGACTGACGCGATCGTGCTTGTAGATAGCGCGAAGCAGCCGATGCAGGCGGCACCCATTGCCGCAATGCGCGAAATAGTCTCCTCGGGAAACGCACGAAAGCTCGTCGTCGCATTTACTCACTTTGACGAAGTCATGGGAGACAATCTTCCTACCGCCACGGCCAAGACTGAGCACGTCCTCGCATCTGCCGAAAATGTCCTTGCTGCCATTGGTGAGGAGCTCGGACCGTTTGCAGAACGAGCTCTGCGTCAGCGAATTGAATCGGCACGTGTATTCCTGGGTGGGATTAACAGGCCACTTTCCTCCAACGAAAAAGACGGTGTGCGCACGATTAAGCAAATCGAGAAACTAATCGCTTCGATTGAGGCGGTCAGTGAACCGACAGAGCCTGGACACGCCAGACCAGTCTATGACCGCATCAATCTTGTACTTGCCGTGAAGGCAGCGGCGGAGGCCTTCCACGACTCCTGGTTTCCGCTGCTTGGATTGCAACAAAAAGCTGGCATCCTCAAAGAGCACTGGACGAGAATCAAGGCGCTTGCTCGGCGCCTCGCGACAGGGGTCGCGGACGAGTACGATTCGTTGAGGCCGGTTGCGAGCCTGCGCAAAGACCTCCTTGACAAGATATTTGTGTTTCTGCAGAGTCCACGGCAATGGGAAGGCGGAAGTCCCACTGACGACGAGAAGCAGAATATGTACAATGCTTTGGCCGAGAATATCAGTCAGAGAATGCTCCGACTTGCTCGCCGAAGAGTTTGGGAAGAGAAGTCTGGCAAGTGGACAACAGCGTACGACCAGCGAGGCAAAGGCTCGAGCTACATACGTGCGCACATTATTGGCATCGATATCTACGATCCAGCCGCCCCGATCCCGAATGTTACTCCATCGCCAGGTCGAAATGAGTTCGTAATGGAGGTCATTCGGGAAGTCGAAGACGCCATCCGAGAGGTTGGAGCGCGCCTTCGCTAGCGAATTCGCAAGAGCGCGAACTGGTTCTGTCTTTTCCCCCATAATATTTATCACAGATATCAGTGACTGATCGTGACTGGGAAGCAAATAAGCAGATACGCTATATCCACAATGCAAGGAAATGCCATGCCGCTACATACAAATCCAAACCACGTACTGACCCGACTTCTCAACGCTCTCTCGATTCCATCTAGTCAGATCGACGCCGAGCGCGCGCGAGAGATAATTCTGAACGCGTTCGTTCATTACCTGCGCCGACTGAAAGCTGAGTCACCCTTATTGACGGGGCCTGCTGATGACGACGCCCCGCGGAGGTTTGGCGAGTTTGTCGATGACGTGGCTGCACTACGCCAAGAATTCGAGCGCGATTCTGTGTCGGATAGTGACGGGTCCGCAGAGAGCCTTGCGGCCCACGTGCTAAGTGTCAATGTTCGAATCTGGCCGTTCGCCCAATTTGCTCACGACTTACTCACGCGTAGCCTGGGAGTCCACCCGAGTGTAAGAACTGTTGTCCGCGCGGCCCGGCTATTGGAGCAGGAGTTTGAGTCCGAACTCGATGCCTGCGCAAACGCGACATCACCGGATGATCAGGTTCGCGCCCGGCGCCGTGCCGCTGCTCGTATTCTGTGGCGGCACGCTCCGGCGTCGTCGAATTAGTATCGCTAGAATCTCGATTAGATCTTCCAAGTTGACCCTCTATGTGTGACCACAATACTGACCTCGTTTTTCAAGTGGCAGGTGTCGCGCTTCAATCGCTCGACCTCGAATTCCGTAGCGGTCCTATCGAGGAGCGCGAGTCGACGCTTACCGAAAAAGAGCTTGTCGATCAGGTCGACGGCCTCCGCATCACTGTTCGCTCGAGGGAGCACGGTCCTCCACACTTCCACGTTGAGTACCAAGGGGAGGACGCTTCCTTTGAGATCTGCAGCGGCAATCCTCTCGTCGGCGGGGCACTACGCAAGTGGACTAAGACGATTCGCGAATGGCATAAACAGAATCGCGCGACCCTTATCGCGACCTGGAACCGGAACCGGCCAACGGACTGTCCCGTCGGGCCCGTGACCTGCAAAGAAGTTGCGTAATTGCGAGTGAAGATGTCAGCTTGAGATGCTCGTTAAATTTTGTGACTCTTCGGCCTGCGCGACGCTTCATTCCACGGGTTCCGGCCATCCATTCCACGCAGGTGTCGGGCGTAATCCCGTCCCTCCGTATTCGGAGAGGAGACGCCCGTGGAAATGTCGAATCTTATACCGCTCCTCTAAGTTCCTGGGTCGCCCGTGAGGCAACCTCGGGAGTGCCCAGCGAGCGCAAAGTCGCAGAGAATTGCAGGACCCGTGAGCTCGGCATCCTCGGGGTCTCGGCCCCGAGGACGCCGAGGAGGCTGATCAGTGAACGTTCGGTGTCACCCGGCTTGACTCCAGGGGAGCACTACAAGGCGCCCCATGAGGGCGCCTGCGGCTGCCCCACGCTCCGGAGAACACAAATCTCCCCGAATCCCCCAGGCCACTGGACCTCCCCATCAATCCCCAGTGCGTAAAACTAGACGTCCCCTAAGTGTGCAAGACTTCGCGTCCCTTGACAGCCCCTTCGCACCGGACACTTCTGTGCGGGGGCGTTCGTTGTTAACACGGTTGCCAACGCCGTGTGGACATCCGCAATTATTCAATTCCGCCCCACCGCCGCCGCATAATGGGTCCGCGCGTCGAATCTAGAACGGCGAGCGCCGCCCGATTCACGTCGAGGCTCTCTGTGAAGTCGCGCTGCTGACCTCTCACTCCGGCGGTAACCAAAGTGCTGAGGAGCGTCTCTGCTCCATCGAGCAGGGCTTCGTGATTCGCCCGAGTTTCATCGTATGTCGCAGCGCTAGCGGCTTGGGCCTGCGCACGGAGACAGTGCAAGTAGTGTCGAAATGCGGCCTGCTCGGTGAAGCCAACTGTGGTGGGTTGAGGGCCGCTAAACAGGTGAGAGGCGTAGCCACCATCCAGATGCTCGGGCGGTGCCATCCGTTGTAAGACACCTTGCCGTTGCGCGATATCTAGGAATGGCACTTTGTATTCCGAGAGGGCTTGCGGGCAGTAGTACCAAGTCGCACGCTGTTTGATCTCCTCATCGTATGCGCTGCGGAACTTGTCCGGAGGAAACGATCTGACGTTCATCCAGGTCCCGGAGCAAATCGCATTTACCTTGGAGACGGACGCTGCAAGCATCTGATGGTTGCAGTATCCAAGAACGACTTGCGCTCCTGCGAGCCGAAGTCCCGCTGCCAGGTCCAGTACATTAGCAATCCAATTGGGGTCCTTCACGAGGTAGTCGCCGTTCGGATGCTCGCACACGACGTAGTACCCGTCGGCCTTCCAACCTGGTGCAGCTTCCAAGAGAGTCGCAACCTGCTCGAGATTCTTCGTGGCGTCCGCACTGAGAGCGATCGTCGCCAAGACAGATTGCCCTTTGAACGTCTCACGCGATGCCTCGATCATTGCGCGCTGCGTCTCGAGCCAAGCGTCGCCGATCTCGCTCGCGAGCAGCCCCGGCAGAATGATCGCGTCGGCGTCGAGCGCGTCATTCAGCACCTTGAGCTTGGTGAGCAAAGTCCGAAGCGCGGCGCCCTGAAAGAACGTGCCACTCTCAAAGTCGGCGGGCCAATAGTCGTGAGAGCATAGGCGCTCATGATCCGCGTGCGGGAGATAGAACTGCGGATCTAGGAGCACTCGACCTCCTTCGATGTCGTGAATCGTGGACGAAATCTTGCGCAACTGGCCGTCGCTTAGATCGCGCGGACTCAGGATGGCCGTTCCCCCGTCCCATGATTCGAGAAGGTGTCGGCAGTGCTCCATCATTCCGTATCCGAACTGAAGGTACAGCTCCATTAGTCGAGACCTCGTTCGCGCCAGTAGACGCGCACGGCGGCGCACCGTGAACATCCCGACGTGCAGATACAGTTCCATTTCATTGCACTCCCTCCGCTGCGCAGATGTCCTTGATCCAGTCGTACGCATCTTTGACCGATTGAGGGCGATGCACCCTCTGCTTCTGAGTCAGAGCCGACACAAGATCCGCGAAGGTGCTCGACGAAGGGAAGCTCAGGTTCAGTCTCGCGAGTTGTCCCTGCTCAACCCGTTTCAGAATGTCGAGGACGTTTCCAGCGCCGACTCGGAACGGATTGGCACCTGTGGCGCACTCGTACAGCGTCACTCCGAGCGCGAACAGGTCAGCCCTTGAATCGATCTCCTGCTTGAGGTTCCTGCACTGCTCCAACGGTGCGTATCCCCACGTTACATGACCGAAGGCGTTGGCGGTCGCGGTCAGTGACTCGAGGCCCAGGTGCCGCGCGAGTCCAAAGTCGATGAGCCAGAATGCTCCGTGCGGGTCGAGAATGATGTTGTCGGGTTTTACGTCCCTATGGACGATCCCGACGCTTTCTGCGGCGAGCAGTGCTTCCGAGATGTGAAGGCCAAGGCGGAGCACTTCCGCGGTGGACATCGCACCACCCGCAAGTCGTGCTCTAACCGACTGACCGGCGACGCGTTGTTCGCGAAACCAGAAGCAATCGCCGACGGGCGTGGTGATGCTGCCTTGGTCAAAGATCACGGGCACACGCGGGGACCTGACTTTCGCGACGGCCAGGAGTTCGCGCTTCGTTCGCTCGACATCGGAGTTCGGGTGCATCAGCTTCAGCACAACTTCGCCGTTCCCATTGTGCTTCGCGGAGAACACCTCCTTTTGACCTCCTCTCGATAGCGGTTGAATGCCCTGGAGGTCAGGGAAGTTGATTGCGAGCCATGCCGAAGTGACTTGGGAAGCTCCGTTCATTCAGGCGAGTCCTTGGCACCTCTCCATGCTTGCCAAGCCCACTCGTTCAATAGCCAGGAGGCATACGATCGCGGGAGACCGCCATTAGGGGTCGCGACCTCTCGGACTGACTCCTTGTTGAGCGAGCAAACACCGAGACCAAAGCGCTTCGCCGCATGGAGAAGCTCGGACGACGGTGCATTCGGAACGAGCACGTAGGACTTCGACGCGAACCAGGTGTTGAGAACCGCCTGTGCGATCGCGTCGGACCATCGATCTACCTTTGCCTCGATGGCGATGATCTTGGTCGCAGCGAACGAAGCCCTCAGCGCGCGCGGTGTCCACGAATCTCCGGCGCGTCGGATCATGTTCGCTTGCTGCAAGCGCTCCAAACCGCCGGCTGCTGCGCGCCGGCTGAAGCGTTCTTCCAGGTCCGCTGTCGTCGCCCAGCGCACCTGATGCAGGTAGTGCATCAACCGCAAGTCGCGGGGCTCAACTGCTTTCCTCTGAGCGCTCCACGCTTTGGCTGTCGCGAGGTGCCACACGACGATCACCAAGTCCGGGAAGCCCGACTCTAGGCGCGGCTCCCGAAATACGGTCGCGCGGCAACCATCTGGGATCTCTAGCGGCATCGCCCGAAGGAACGACTCCAAGAGGTCCAGCTCTGGGCCCTCGCGCGGCCGACGGAAGGAGGCGCTAACGGCATACTTGGAATCGCTGTGGACGATCAAAATGCTCATCGAACGCCGCTTCCCGACGGATGGGAAAAGATCGATGGGCCATCACAAGGAATGTGGTCACTCGTGTCCACGACTATCCCTGAGCTGCCGTAACCTGAAAGGCGGGCGATTTTAGGGCGGTTGGTGGCACCCGCGTTGCTACTGATGTTTGGAGCGCGTCAAGAGGCTCGAGCCCGCGATACTCAGTTTGGGATCTCCGGTCACCAATAGCGAATTGTGCTGATGCGGCATTGCAGGCATGGAGTTCAAGAAAGGCTACCATCGTCATTCACTCGGCCCACTCGCTGGAGTCGCGGCGACGCTCCGGATTCGTCCAAGACGTAAATCGATGGCACATCGAGCGGGGTGCGAACCAAAGCTCCGGTGAAATCTTGGCTGTCGACTCCAATTGGACTTGGATGAGACCAAAGTGATTGGCCTGTTGGCATTTGTTGTGGCATAGGCGCGAATCCGTTTCTTAATAGCCACTGTGTTGCACCAAATCCTGGCGCTTGGGGATCTACACCGACGGGGAACCCAGAGTTAGGGCCGGGGGGGAGACTAAGCGAAGCGACCGCGAGCCGAGCAACCTCGGCCGAATCAACACTCTCAAAGCACATTAATCGACTCCAGGTACCAGAAAAAGTAATGAAGAGCTTCGTCAAGCGTTGGAGCGGGCGAAGAGGTTCGAACTCTCGACATTCAGCTTGGGAAGCTGACACTCTACCAACTGAGTTACGCCCGCTCAGAAGGCGATGGGGAGCGTAGCCGGGGCCGGGGATCTGTCAACCGTCACCCTAGGGGACAGGGACGACACAGCGGCGGAACGCAGGGGGACAGTCGGCGGCGGCGTGCGGCGCCGCAGGCGCCGTTCGTTTCACGACTTACGCGCGCGGTGTGGCTTGGCGCGCCATTCGCACCGGGGCTGCCCATTGCGCTCGCCGCCCGGCGGGCCACCCACGCACGATGTCCCACATTCTCGACGCGAACGAAGCGGTCGCCTCGGTCGCCCACCGCCTTTCCGAAGTCATTGCCATCTATCCGATCACGCCCGCGTCGCCCATGGCGGAGAGCTGCGACGAGTGGTCGGCCGCCGGTCGGCGCAACCTCTGGGGGCAGGTGCCGCGCGTCGAGCAGCTCCAGTCGGAAGCGGGCGCCATCGGCACGGTGCATGGCGCGCTCCAGGCGGGCGCCCTCGCCACGACCTTCACGGCGTCGCAGGGGCTTCTGCTGATGATCCCCAATCTCTACAAAATCGCCGGCGAGCTGACGCCATTTGTGTTGCATGTGGCGGCGCGCACAGTGGCGACCCACGCGCTCTCGATTTTTGGGGATCACAGCGACGTGATGGCATGCCGTCAGACCGGTGTCGCGATGCTGTGCGCTTCGTCGGTGCAGGAAGCCCACGATCTCGCCGCCGTCGCCCACGCGGCCACGCTCGAGTCGCGGATCCCATTTATCCACTTCTTTGACGGCTTCCGCACCTCCCACGAGCTCCAGCGCGTCGAGGAGCTGACCGACGATCATCTCCGCCAGCTCATCGACGAAGCCCACATTTCCGCCCATCGCGCGCGCGCGCTCACTCCCGATCGGCCCGTCGTGCGCGGCACCGCTCACAACCCCGATACCTATTTTCAAGCGCGTGAGGCGGCAAACGTCTTCTACGACGCGTGTCCCGCAATTGTGGTGAAGGCGCTCGAGCGATTCGCGGAGGTGACCGGACGGCGCTACCGGCTCTTCGATTACGTCGGCCACCCGCAGGCCGAGCGCGCGCTCGTGCTCATGGGCTCCGGCGCTGAGGCGGCGCAGGAGGCCGTCGAGTGGGCCGTGGCGCGCGGGGAGCGCGTCGGTCTCGTCAAAGTGCGGCTCTATCGCCCCTTCGATGGCGCAGCGCTGCTCGCCGCGCTGCCGAAGACCACGAAAACGATCGCCGTTCTCGATCGCACCAAGGAGCCCGGCGCGCCCGGCGAGCCGCTCTACCTCGACGTGATCTGTGCACTCTCCGAGGCGGAAGCCGAGAGACGCAGCCCGCTTGCGCGCGCGCCGCGCGTCGTCAGCGGACGCTACGGGCTCTCCTCCAAAGAATTCACTCCGGCGATGGTGCTCTCTGTGCTCAGCGAGCTCTCCCGCGAGAACCCCAAGAATCACTTTTCCGTCGGCATCCGCGACGACGTCACACATCGCTCCCTCGACTGGGATGCCTCGCTCGACATCGAAGAGCCCGATGTGGTGCGAGCCGTTTTCTATGGGCTCGGATCGGACGGTACGGTCGGTGCGAACAAGAACACCATCAAGATCGTGGGTGAGGAGACTGAACTCTACGCCCAAGGTTACTTTGTCTACGATTCCAAGAAATCGGGCTCCACGACGGTCTCGCACCTGCGATTCTCGCCCCGTCCGATTCACTCCACCTACCTTGTGCGGCACGCTGGGTTCGTTGCCGTAAGCCAGCCGCAGCTTGTGAATCGCCTCGACGTCCTCGAGCTCGCGGCTCCGGGCGGCGTATTCCTGCTGAATACACCTTTTGGTCCCGACGAAGTGTGGGGAAGTCTCCCGGCGGAAGTCGCCGAGGCGATCGTCGAAAGAAAGCTGCGATTTTTTGTGATGGACGCCCACCGCGTCGCCGACGAGGTGGGATTGCCGGGACGCGTCTCCACGGTGATGCAGAGCGGATTCTTTGCACTCTCCGGCGTGCTCCCGCGCGAGCGCGCGATGGCGGCGATTCGCCGCGCCGTTGAGAAGACGTTCCGAAAGCGCGGCGCCGAAGTGGTGGAACGCAATATTGCTGCCATCGAGCTGGCGGCAAAGGCGCTGCGCGAAGTGGCCGTGCCCGCTGCGGCGGCGACCACAGCGAGGCGTCCGGCGGCTGTGCCTGCGGAGGCGCCCGATTTCGTCCAGCGCGTCACTTCCATGATGATCGCCGGCAAGGGCGATTTGTTGCCGGTCTCGGCCTTCCCCGTCGACGGCACGTGGCCCACCGCCACGACGCAGTGGGAGCGGCGCGCCATCGCGCGCGAGATCCCGGAGTGGGATTCGGATCTCTGCATTCAATGCAATAAATGCGCGCTCGTCTGTCCGCACGCCGTCATTCGCGCGAAAGTGTACGATCCCGCAGAGCTCGCCGGCGCTCCCGAAGGCTTCGCCTCCACCGATTGGCGCGCCTCCGACGGCGCGACGCAGAGATACACTCTTCAGGTCGCGCCCGATGATTGCACGGGCTGCGGCCTCTGCGTCGCCATCTGCCCGGCGAAAGACAAATCGTCGCCCAAGCACAAGGCCATCAACATGGAGCCGGTCGACGGCCTTCGCGACCGCGAGCGGGTGAATTGGGAGTTCTTCAAGAATCTACCCGAGGTCGACCGCCGCACCGTGAAAAACGACGTGAAGGGCTCGCAGCTTCTGCTGCCGCTCTTCGAGTTCTCGGGCGCCTGCGCCGGCTGCGGCGAGACTCCATACTTAAAGCTCGTCTCGCAGCTCTTCGGCGATCGCGCGCTCATCGCCAACGCCACCGGCTGCTCGTCGATTTACGGCGGGAACCAGCCGACCACGCCGTGGGCAAAGGATGCCGCCGGGCGCGGACCCGCGTGGGCGAACTCACTTTTCGAGGACAATGCAGAATTCGGCCTCGGATTCCGGCTTGCCGCCGACGCGGCCACGCTGCGCGCGCGCACACTTCTCGACGGGCTTGCCGCGCAGCTCCCCGAAGCGCTCGTGAGCGGACTTCTGCTGGCCGACCAGTCGACCGAGGCAGGGATCACCGATCAGCGCGATCGCGTCGTGGCGCTCAGGCGTTTGCTTCGCGACATTCCCGGACCGCTTTCGAAGGCGCTCGACGAGGCCGCCGATGCTCTTGTGAAGAAGAGTGTTTGGATCGTCGGCGGCGATGGCTGGGCGTACGACATCGGCTTCGGCGGGCTCGATCACCTTTTCTCGACGACTGCCGATGTCAATATTCTCGTGCTCGACACGGAAGTGTATTCCAATACCGGAGGTCAACAATCGAAGGCGACGCCCATCGGTGCCGCCGCGAAGTTCGCCGCCGCCGGCAAGGGAATCGGAAAGAAAGACCTCGGCCTGCTCGCCATGAGCTACGGCCACGTCTATGTGGCGAGCATCGCCCTCTACGCGCGCGACGCCCAGGCCGTGAAGGCGATTCAGGAGGCCGAGAGCTACCCCGGTCCCTCGCTCGTGATCGCCCACTCGCCATGCATTGCCCACGGATACGATCTCTCGAAGAGTGGAGATCAACAAAAGCTCGCCGTCGAGTCGGGGATCTGGCCCGTCTATCGGTTCGATCCGAGGCGCCTTGCCGAGGGCGAGACTCCACTCAAAATCGAGTCGGGCCCCATCAAGGCGCGCGTCGCCGATTACATGTCGCGCGAGGGGCGCTTCCGCGCCGTCGAGCTGCGCGACAAGGAACGCTACGCACGGCTCGTCGCCGATGCGGAGCGATTTGTGCGCGAGCGGCGTGCGTTCCACGAGCAGCTCGCAGGACTCAAGGTCGCCAACGAGACACAACAGATGCAAGGAGCCGGACGATGAGCGCGCAGCTTCGAACGCGATATCTCGGACTCGACCTCAAGAATCCGATCGTCGCGGGAGCGTCGCCGCTCTCCGACGACCTCGACGCCGTGCGGCGCCTCGAGGATGCCGGCGCCTCGGCTCTCGTGATGCGCTCGCTCTTCGAGGAGCAGATCACGGGAGACCAGCTCGGCGCGCATCGACATCTGTATGGTCACGCGGAGTCCGCCGAGGCTCAATCGTGGTTTCCCGAGACCGACGTGTTCTCGCTGGGACCGGAGGAGTATCTCGAGCGTGTCCGCAAGACTCGGGAGGCTATTTCCATTCCCGTGATCGCGTCGCTCAACGGCACGACGCCGGGAGGCTGGACCAAGTATGCGGGTTTTCTCCAGGAGGCGGGGGCTGCGGCGCTTGAGCTGAATCTGTATGACATTCCCACGAATCCCGACGCCAACGCCCTCGACGTCGAGCTCCGCCAGCTCGAGGTCGTCCGCGGGATTCGGGAGGCGGTGAAGCTGCCGGTTGCCGTCAAGCTCACTCCTTTCTATTCCTCGCTGCCGAACATGATTCGCGAGCTCGAGCGGATCGGTGCCCAAGGCGCGGTGCTGTTCAATCGCTTCTATCAGCCCGACATCGACATCGAGAATCTTGAAGTTCACAGAGCGCTGCGGCTTTCAGATCCTGTGGAGCTGCCACTGCGACTTCGCTGGCTCGCGATCCTTTCGCCAACGACCTCGATTTCGCTCGCGGCGAGCGGCGGCGTGCACGAAGCCACAGATGCCCTCAAGGCGCTCATGGCAGGAGCGCATGCGGTGCAAGTCGTCTCGGCGCTGCTCATGCGCGGGCCGGCTCACATCTCCGTCATGTTGGCCGAGATGAACCATTGGCTCGCCGATCATGAGTACACTTCGATCGAGCAGCTCCAGGGTTCGATGAACCTGAAGCGCTGCCCCGACGCGTCCCACTACGAGCGAGGAAATTACATGTCACTCCTGCAATCGTGGCATGTGACTCCCCAATGGGGACGCTAGCGGATCACGGGCGCGACAAGCGCACGTGGGTGACGAGCCACTCTTTGCCTTCGTCGAAACCGAACATTTCGGCGCACGCCATATAGAAGACGCGCCAGCGTTGGTGCCACCGGCCGGCCTCCGCCTCGCCGTACGTGCGTGCCAGAATCGGGCGCGCCAGCGCCGCGTTGCGGTCGAGATTCGAAAGCCACGCGTTCGCCGTGCGCTCGTAGTGAGTGCCGTCGATCCGCGCATGCTCCTCGACGCGGAACGGGCCGGGCGCGCGCTCAAACCAATCATCGGAGGGCATCGTCCCGCCCGTGAAGAAGTGTCGCGCCATCCAATCGCTCGATCCTTTGTCTTCGAACGGATAGGCGAAGCGCGCGTGCGAGAAGACGTGGAGAAACACTTTTCCTCCCGGCGTGAGCGCTCGCTCGACGCGTTCGAGCAGCAGCTCGTGATTCCACAAGTGCTCGAACATCTCGATCGACATCACGCGGTCGAAGCGAGCGAGCTGCGCCGGCTCGAGCACATTGGCGTCGATCGTGTGAACCTCAAAATTCGCAAAGCCGCGCCGCTTGGCTTGCTCCCGCAAGTACTCTCGCTGCGTGCGAGAATTGGACACGGCGACGACGTGCGCCTTCGGGTAGCGCTCGCAGAGCCAGCGAGAGAGCGATCCCCAGCCGCAGCCGAGATCGAGGATCGTTTGGCCGTCTTCGATCTGTGCCATCGCGCAGGTGCGCTCGAGCATGGCCTCCTCCGCCGCCGCGAGCGTCACGACGCCCTCGGGCCACCAGGCGCTCGAATACTTGAGCCGCGGTCCGAGCATCTGTAGATACAGATCGGTCGGCACCTCGTAATGCTGCTCATTGGCCGCTCCCGTCTCGAGCGCCACGGGCCCCGCGCGTCGTGCCGCGAGGAAAGCACGGATTCGCCGCTCCATAGCGGCTTCCCCGCCGCGGCTCTCCTCGCGCAGTCGCGCTGCACAGATCTGGCGAATCGCGGCGCGCACGAGCGCATCGGGCACGAGGCCGCGCTCTACGAGCTGCATGGCGCCTCCGAGCAGCCCCGAGTCTGCCGAGCGCCGCGCGCTCGCGGAAGCCGTTTGAGTTGCTGTCGCCGTCGACATGTTAAACGGGCGCCGGCTTCGGCGCCGGTCGCGGAATGGTGATTCCAACAAAAGGATTCTGAACAACTCGTGCCGTCGGAGTCTTCATGGACGTGCCTGCGAAACGAGAGAGGGGCTGGATGTGGCCGCCGAGGAGCGCGGGAACCATGGGAAGAACGGGCTCACCTCGCGTTGGTATCGCCGATATTCCTCTCCGCGCGAGCGGATCGCCTGCGCTTCGGTCTCGGGGATCCCCGTCACGCGGAGAATGAAGTAGAGCATCATCGCCGGGCAGACGAGCGCCGCAGCTCCCCACGGGGCCGGCCAAGCCAGGAGCGCGAACGCGCACCAGACGAGCCATTCGAAAAAGTAGTTGGGATGGCGCGACAGGGCCCAGAGGCCGGTGCGGCACACTTTTCCGCGGTTTGCGGGATTGGCCTTGAATTGTGCAAGCTGCCGATCGGCGATTCCCTCTCCTGCAACAGAAACGAGGAGCAGCCCGAGGGCGCCGATTTCGAAAAGTGAAAGTGAGGGCGTCGTGTTGCGCGCTGCGAGATAGAACGGCGCGGAGAGGACGACGTCGAGCAGCCCCTGCGCTTGGAAGAACCAAAAGAAGGCGCGATCCGCTCCAGGCGACCAGCGACGCCGCAACTCGCGGTAGCGACCTTCCTCTTCGCGGCCGAGCACTCGATCGCGGAGAAGATGGATGGCGAGGCGCACGCTCCAGAGCGCGGCCGCTCCGCCGATCAGGAGGCGCCGCGCGTCGGGTGCATCGCTTGCGCAAGCATACAAAACGCCGAGGAAGCCGAGGCCGAGTGTCCACCCAAGATCGACGACCGCCATATTGGCGATGCGCCGACCGAGCACCCACAGAGCGCCCATGAGGGCGCTCACGCAGGCGGCTCCAAGCAGAGCAGCGGCTCCGAGCGAAATCATTCGCTGCGCGCTCCGACGTGGGCGAAGGTCAATTGATAATCTTGCAAGGATCGCTCGGCGAAGGAGGCCTCCGAGAAGGCAAGATACAATTCCCACGTGCGCGCGAAGGCGCGATCGTAGCCGAGGCGCGCGGCGTCCTCGCGGCGTGCGAGGAACCGCTCTCGCCACGCGCGCAGTGTCGGCGCGTAGTGCGGACCAATGTCCTCGACATGGCGGATCACGAGGTCGGTGCGCTTTGTCATGGCTTCGAGCATCGCCCGCAGCGACGGAAGGCACGTCCCCGGGAAAATGCGCCGCTGCATCCAATCGACGCTCTTTAGGTAGGCCGCGTAGTCCTGGTCCGGCATGGCGATCGTTTGCATGACGCCGATGCCATTTGGTTTCAACAATCGCGCGCAGGTGGCGAAGAAGTCACCATAAAAGCGGTGACCGACCTGCTCGAACATTTCAATAGAAACGAGCTTGTCGTACTGCCCCGGCAAGTCGCGATAGTCACAATAAACGACTTCGATGCGATCGCTGAGCCCGGCCTCAGCGATGCGCTCGCGCGCGAGTGCGAGCTGCTCACGGGAAACTGTGGCCGTCGTGACACGGCAGCCGCGCGTGCGCGCCGCATGGATGGCGAGTCCGCCCCAGCCCGAGCCGATTTCGACGAGATGGTCGCCGGCCGCCAGCTCAAGCTTCGAGCAGACGAGCTCCAGCTTGCGCGTCTGCGCTTGCTCGAGTGTCTCCTCGGGGGAGCCATACACCGCGCAGGAGTACGCCATGGTCGGCGGATCGAGGAACAAACGATATAGATCGTTGCCCAGGTCGTAGTGGGCGTGGACGTTACGCTGCGCGCCATCTTTGGTGTTCGAGCGCAGGCGCTCGTCGATCCAGCTTCCGAGCTGCGCGATGCGGGCGAGCGGTGAATTGAACTTCAACGATGCCCGATTGCGCACGAAGAGGCGCAGGAGTGCGACGAGGTCGTCGGCATCCCAGAGCCCTTCCACGTAGGCGTCTCCGAGCGCGATCTCGCCGCCGAGGATCAGCCGGCGTGCGATGGCGTCGTCGCGAACAAATACCGTCGCGCGATCCGTTGCATTCGCGTCTCCGAAGGCGGCAAGATCGCCGTCAGGAAACCGCAGCGTGAGGTGGCCGTGCTGCCACCGGCGAAGCCCGCTCAGCACGAGGCTTCGCAGCCACGGGCGGCTCGACGGGCGTTCCATCGGAATCGGAGCGGTGACGGAGAGCGGACTCTCGTTCATGCAACAACTGAGCGGCTTGGGGATCGTAGGGGGGACAGGAATGGAAAGGTGCTTTCTTCCACCAGAGCTTCAGCGCTTCCCAGTGGATGAGTGCAATTACTTGTACGGTCATCAGCGGGAACCGGACGAGGCACGCGGCGAGCGTCCGATCGGTGAGGGGGCTGCGCCGCAGGGAGAGCTGCGCATGGAAGGCGGGGTGGCCCTCGTCCTCGTAATCCATTGCAACTTCGAGCGGCGAACCATCTTCAGCCTGTGGAAGCTGAGAGAAGTCAAACCGGTACCGGCCGAGCAGAGAAAAGAAGGGAGAGACGTGCATCAGCTTCTCGTGCTCATACACATGAGCCGAGGAGGTGCGGCGCCGGCCATCGAGAAGGTATCGGTGCGTGTCTCCGAAAGTATTATTGACCTCGGCGACGATCGACTGGACGCGGTCCTGCTCATCCAGCGCGTAGAAGAACGTCACGGGGTTGAAGGCGTAACCGAAGACGCGCGCATGGGTCAGCGCCAGGATGCGCGCGGGGCGTGGCGCTCCCGACTCGACACAGAAGCGCCGGACCGACTCGGCAAGCGAGCCACCGGAAGTTTGTTGGTAATCCCGGTCATGCAAGGAGACGATGTTCCAGCGGTTGTAGCTAAAGAGGCGAAGCCGCTTGTGGATTTCCGGGAGCTCGTCGAGATCGACAAGCCACAGATAGACGGGATAACGAAACCGATGGTGGACCGGGCGCCATCGCGCGTGCGTCAGCGTTCCGCGGTAGAGAGCCGATCTCACGCGGCCACCTCGACGCCGGCGCGGAGCGATTCGCGAACCTGCTCTGCGACGAGCTCTCCCGAGCGCAGCCCGTCCTCGTGGAAGCCAAAGCTCGTCCAGGCGCCGCAGAACCACGTTCGGCGCGTCCCTTGGATCTCCGGCAGCCGTTTCTGTGCCTTCAGCGCTGGGAGGTCGAACCGCGGGTGCGCATAGGTGATTTGTTGGATCAGGCTCGATTCGGCGATCTCGCTCGTAGGATTGAGTGTCACAAAATAGTCGGGCCTACTCGGCAGCGGCTGCAGCCGGGTCATCCAGTAGGTCACCTCGACCTCGGCGCCCGCGTTTGTGCAACTCTCGACGCGATGGTTCCACGACGCCCACGCTGCCCTCGCTCGCGGCATGCGGGAGGAGTCCGAGTGTAGGTATGCCTCGTTTCGAGTCACGCCGACACTCCCAAGGATGGCTCGCTCCTCTTCGGTTGCATCGCCCAGCATACGCAGCGTCGTCGGCGCGTGCGTCGCGAGGACGACGCTGTCGAATAGGTGCTTCTCGCCTGCGGCCGTCTCGAGGTGTACGCCGTCGGAGCGCCGCAGGATGCGTGCGATCGGCGCAGACAGGTGCATGCTGAACCCGGAGCTCTCGATGAGCTTTGCAACATAATTGCGGCTTCCGCCGACTACCGTGCGCCACTGCGGAGCCTCGCGGACGCCGAGCATTCCGTGATTATCAAAAAAACGCAGGAAGCTCTCGGCTGGGAAATCGAGCATCCGTTCAGCCGACATCGACCAGACGGCTGCGCCCATCGGCAGGACGAAGTGACGAGCGGCGAGTTCCGAAATATGATGTTCGCGCAAATACTCGCCGATGGTGACCGCGCTGAGGTCGGTGCCGGCCGCGAGGTCGGCCTTGGCAACTCGGAAGAAACGCATCAATCCCGCCAGAAGGCGCCAGCGCGACGGCTCAAGCCAAGCGCCAACAGAAGGAAAAAGTGAGCTCAGGCGGTTGCTTCCGAGTTCGAAGCGGCACGCCTCGCAGGCGCTGGAGAAAGACATGCATGTTTCTGTTGTCTTCACTCCGAGCTCGCCGAACAGGCGCGTGAGCCGCGGATAATTGCGCTCGTTATAGACGATGAATCCTGTGTCGATTGGGAGCGGCCCCGAGGCCGTCGGCACGTCGACCGTATTCGCATGCCCGCCGGCACGCGGCAGCGCCTCGAAGACCTCGACGTGAAATTCGCGCGCGAGGGCTCGGGCACAGCCAAGGCCCGCGATACCCGCGCCGACCACGGCAACCGTGGGGCGCTGAGGACGGCTCGGCGCCAGAGCGCCGACGGAACGGTGGAGCATGGAACCAGGCGGCCCCGAAACGGGAGGGCCGCACCAAGGAGTGTGCAGAATAGAACCTGGACAATCGCTTGGCAAGATGGCGCCCTGGCGGGGTGCCCGGCAGGAGGACGTCTCAAAAGTGCTCCGCAGAGCGAGCGCGACGATTCCTCGCGCAGCTCGGATGACTTTTGAAACGTTCTCGCAGCCGTCGACGGCGCGGCTATCGGCCGTCGGCGCGCCCACGGAGGGCGGAGAGCGCCGACGCGAAGTCCGCCGCAAGAGGCGCCCGAATCTCGACTTCGGCGGGGGCCTCCGGCGGTCGGAACCGGATACGGACCGCGTGAAGCATCGGACGTCGAACACCGAAGGTCGCGCGGGCGCGGGTATTGGCCTCGGCGTCGCCGTAGCGCGGATCGCCGAGGAGTGGGGTTCCGAGCGCGCGCAGATGGGCGCGAATCTGGTGCGTGCGGCCGGTTTCGAGGCGGAGCTCGACCAGCGCCGCGCGTCGCAGCCGCGCGAGCACGCGGACGCGCGTGGTGGCGGGCTGGCCGCCCGCTTCGCCGACGACGACCTTTGGGCGGTCACCCATCGGCTCGTCGGTCACGCGGAGCGGAAAAGTGAGCACGGCTTCCTCCGGCGGCTCTCCCGTGGCGATCGCCCAGTAAGTGCGCCCGCTCTCGCCGTGGGCTTCCGCGAGCGCGCGCAGCGCGGCCGCGTTTCGCCCGATGAGCAGCGCCCCGGACGTGGAGCGATCGAGGCGATGGGCGAGCCCGGCGCCCGGATCGAGCGCCGTGAGGCGCGCCGCGACATGGTCGTCGACGAGCGGACCGCTATGGCAGGCAAGCCCCGGCGGCTTCGAGACGACGAGCGCGTTGGAATCTCCCCACAAAACGGGGAGCCGCAGCGCGAGCGTGAGTGAGAAAAGTGAATTCTCCCAGGAGACCGGTTCGCCGGTGCGAAGGCGCTCGAGGGGAAGCGCGATACGGGCGTCGTCGTCGGCGCCGCGCGCGACGGCTCCGAAATCGACGAGTCGACGCGCATCGCGCCGCGAGAGTTCCGGTTGGAAATGACGCAGGATCGCTTCGGGGCGAGCGCCGTCGAGGTCCGCGGGGACGGTGTGTTCAGGCACGAGGTCCGTATGCTGCCGCGCGATGCCCGCGTCTCCGCAGTTTTCTCCGTTTCGCCCCGAGGATTTCCGCCTCTACGAGCCGCAGAACCGCTCCGATGAGACGCTGAATCCGAAGCGCCTCGTCGTGCGGCAGCGGCTGCAGGCGATCGGCGAGGCGGCGAAGGCAGCGCTGGCGGAGGAGGGGCTCGGGTTCGAGCGGCGTGAGAGCCTGCACCATCCGTTTTCCGTGAATCACTTCCGTGTTGTGGCCCAGTGGACCTCACTTTTCCGCGACGCGAAGGCCCGCAAAGAGTTCGCACGCGCCGTCGGTCCCGATCTCGGGAAGGACGTCGACCCCGGACACGCCAACGCGGCGCTCTTCGCATCCATCGATGACGAGGGCATCACCGTCGGGCTGCGCGTTGGCGTGGAGGCATGGTACGACGCACAGAACCTTACGAATCGGTGCGGCAAGAGCGACCCTGAGCGGCGCGCGTTGGTCGAGCTGCTGCGAAGCGCCCCTGGGTTCTTATTGAGAATCCATGATTGGGAAAAGCGCTACCCGACGGAGTCGATAAGCCGCGACGGCGTCGAGGAAGTGTTGAAGTATTTCCAGCCGGGAAAACACCAGCTGCGCTGCTACCGCGCCATCCCGAAGGCGGACCCCGCTTCGACTAGCGCGGAGTTCCTCGGCACCCTTGTCGAAGGCATGCGCAAGCTCGCCCCGCTGTACCGATTTATTGCGTGGAGCCCTGGGAATAATTGGCTTCTGAAAGGTTCCGGCGGATTTGCATCGTAGAGCGCGCGTGCGCGCGAGATCGGCGCGGGCGACGCCCGCGCCCCACGGCATCCAGTATAATTGAGCGAGCCCGCGTGGGCTCCCCAGCGTTCATTATAATTATCCGCGCGCGCACGCGCCCCACAGCGCTCTTTACAACTTCGAGCCCGTCTCGGGTCGCACGGCAGCCTTTCCAGCTTCGAGCTCCCCAGGTCTTCACAAATAAGTGACGGCTAGGAATGGGGCGTGGGTCGGTCTTGGCGCGGCGAGTTCCGCAGACGCGAGGCCATGGCGCGCGCAAAATCCGACTGGCGCGAAGCGCCGGTCGGATTTTGCGCAGCCATTGGGCCGCCGAGCGTCGGGAGGCCATGACAGGATTCCTCCGCAAAGCGAGCGCGAGGAATCGGCGCTCAGAGCAAGGCGCGCGCCGCAGGCGTAGCGAGAAGCTACGCCGAGGACGCGCAACGCCGCGCTGGGCGCCGAGGCCCGCGCGCAGGTCGGAGGAATCCTGGAATGGCCTCTTGGACTGTCCGCTGCCGCGCCAAGCTTACTTCTTGGGTTCCGTCGCCGGGGGCTTTTTCACCCATGCGGCCCAGGCGTCGTCGAACTGCTCCGGCGTCCAAGAGTAGCATTCCTTCAGGCTGCGGCGCTGCAGCCCCGGGAGATCCTTGTTCGACGGATAGCCTTGCTCATCCAACTGCCCCTTGATCAGCCCGAGGAACTTGGCCGTCTCCACCGCCCGCGTATCCAACAGAAAGCGCACCTTGCTCCACGCCGTGACGTGATCTTCCTTCGTCAGCTCGCCGAAGGTCTTCCGATGCATTAGTTCTGCCAACGACGTCGCCTTGCCCTTCTCCAGCAGCTCCTTCGCCTTGCCTGCCCAATTGCCCGACGACTCGCGGTCGGGTGCAGCGCCCTCCTCGGAGCAGTAAGTTACATTAAAATCTTTGCCGGCCTCGAACTCCAGTGCATGGGCCAAACCCTCGTCGAGCCAGATCGGCGGATCAAACGAGAAATGCTTGTACGCACAAAAGAGCAGGTGCGCCGTGCAATGCGCGATGTGCGGAAACAGAAATGTGTCCTGCCGAAGGTCGCCGTCCTCAGCCGGGAGCGACGCGCACATCTTGTGAATCTTTGGGAAATGCCACCGAAGGGCGTCCGTCACCAGCACGCCCATCTGCTCCTTCGTAAACATATGGTGAGTCTTGCGGTTCGAGTGGAGCACCACTTCGAACTTCTCTTTCTCCCCCAGAAAGCGTCCATCGCCCATGTACGGTCCGGTCGGCTGGCGCGAATCGGGGAAGTCGCCATCCTGCACCGCCAGGATCGCCTGGAATCGAGTGTACAATTCCTCCGCCTTCATCGCCGTGAGATGCAGTCGAAGGTGCGGATCCAAAGTCGCGACGCGCGTCGGGATCGACGGCATCGCCTTGCGCAGGCGCGCCAGCTCCGCCTCCACGCGCGGCCGGTCCTTCAGCGACACCGGCTCCGAGCCCATGCTCGTTGCCCATCGAAAATGTGCAGTTTCGAGATAGATCCAGGGCTTCCCCGGGTAATCGTGGGAATGCTCCGAGGATCCCTTCTTCCCGATCTGCATCGGGCCGTGACTCACGCAGCCGGCGGCCGCAAGAATCTTGACGTCGTTCTTGCACCAGGGGCAAATTTCCTCCTTGGCGGACTTCTGTGCTATCGCGCTGGAGGCCAACAGAACCGCAGCGAGGAGTGTGCGCACGCGGGGAGCTCCGGGAATCGTGGCGGCCTGGTCCTGTTACGGCTTCTTCGTGATGTACGTCTTGCGAACGTACTTTTCCCACTCGCGATCGAACTCCTCGAACGTCCAGCCCGCCTCCTTCTTGAAGAAATCGCGCTGAACGCCCTGGAGATTCGACCCGTCGCCGAACCCCTCTTTATTGAGTCTTCCGGCGAGCGAGTCGAAGAGCTTTGCCATCAAGTCGGGCTTCGACATCAGGAACTCCACCTTCGACCAGATGATCAGGTGGTCCTCCTTGCCGAAGGACGAGAAGCTGCTGCGGTGCACGAGATCGGCCAGCGGCGCCGCCCTTCCACGGTCGATCACCTTCACAACCGCGCCATACCAATCATCGCCCTCGTACATGTCGGCCGTCGCCGCCTCCTCGCTGTCGAAGGAGTTGTACTCGGGGTTCACCTCCTTTTCGAACACATGGGCGAAGCCCTCCTCGAGCCACTTCGGCGGCTCGTAGGTGTAATGCTTGTACCCCACGTGGAACAGGTGGCCGAGGTTGTGCGTCAGGTGCGCGTAGAGGTCGAGGTCGGCGCGCACCTCGTCGGTCATCGGGATGTGAACTCCGAGCGCGCCGCGCTCGACGTAGTGCTCGCGCTTCGTCTTCTTTGTCGTGCTTCCCGAGTGCTCGCGGAGCAGATCCGTGAAAGTGCGCAGATCCTTGTGCAGGAACACCTCGTACTTATCCTGCATCCCGAGGTAGCGCCCCTCGCCCATGTAGGGCGCGCCGAAGATGCGCTTGTCGGGGAAATCTTCTTCCTTGCGCTGAATGATTTTCAAGAACCGCTCGTATCGCTTCTCGCAGCGCAAGGCATACAGATGAAGCCGAAGCCACGGGTCGAGGACTTTCGGCTTCGCCGGCACCGCCGGGAGCACCTTGCGCAGCTCGGCGAACTCCGCGGCGTAAGCCTTCCAGTCGGACTCCGGGATCGTGTACGACTCCAGCAGAGAGCCGATCCGGAAGTGCTTCGACTCGATGAACAGCGGATTCGTGTAGCTCAGAAATCTCTTGATCTCATCGGAATTGTTCTTACCGAAGGGCATCTTCCCGTGCCCTTTGAGTGCGGCTCCCTCCAGCACCTTCTCGTCATTCTTACAATACGGACAGACCGGCTCGCCCTTCTTCCCTTGGGGCTCCGCTGCCGATGCCGCCGTCGGCGCGCTCGCCGCCGCGTCGCCGGCCGTGGCCGCCAGTGCGCCCACCGTCGCCATCGCCGCCAAGAGAATCCAGCGCGGCAAGGACCATCGCCTCCGGGGCGATGGATACAGGGACCGTTGCGTCGTCACGTCGAGCCTCATAGTTTCTTTTTCCACGCATTGGCCTGCTCGGCGAGATCGAACGCGGAGAGCTTTTCGATCGGCTTCTCATTGTCGACGATGCCACGCAGAGCATTGATAGCATTTTCTTTAATGCGGTTGTCCGTGGAGTCGAGGTGCTTCGACACCGCAAAGATGCTCTTTTTTGTGCCTATTCCCGCCAGAAGCCGCAGCCCTGCGCACACCTCCTGCCACTCCTTTGACGACAGCAGCGGCAGCAGTCTGTCGGTCGCTTCGTCGGAGCGGTGCTTCTCGAGGGCCGCCCGAATCCTCACGCCGACCTTGGGCCAGCGATCGCGCGCCGCCTCGATCATCACCGGCATTCCATCGATCGACCCGAGCGCGAAGCAGGTGAGCGTCGCCTCGAACCGCGCTTCCTCGTCGTGGTCGGTCAGCGCCTTGCGCGCCGCAGCGAGCGCGCCAGGGTCTTGATACTCGGCGAGCTTGCGCAGCGCGAAGCGCCGCACAAAGGCCGATTTGTGCACCACGTCGCCCGAGAGGCGCGGAACATCCTCTTTCGTGACGATCCGATCGAGGGCTCGCTTCACGCGCTTCACGTCCTCCGGCTCGTCCTCCTCGGGAACCGACTTCTGCCTCGAGAGCGATTCATACAGAAGCGGTACGCCGCCCTTCCCGAAGCTCGCCACTTTCGTCGCCATCTCTTCGACGCCCTCGGGCGTGAGCGTCCGCTTCAACGAATCGAGCGCGAGCCCGAATTCTTTCATCCGGTTGCCGTCGAGCTTCGGCCACGCCGCCGCGGCCGGCTTCGACGCGGCGGGAGCCTGGACGGCGGCGAGAACGCAAAGCAGCGAGATCGAGACTGCGGCCATGGAGTTGGGATTTGATATTTTTTAAAAGTTATTTCGAACTCTTTCCGCCGGAACCGCCCGCAATCCGCGACTGCAGCACCGGCGCGATCCACCGGCTGGCGCGCGGATCGATCACGAAAATCTTCGAGCGCAGCATCCGCTCCTGAAACATGGGCACGCGGAGGTCGGCGTCGGCAAGCGACGGATCATACAAAAATTCGATCGCGCTCAGGATCACGCCGTCCTGCTGCGGGGAAGCCTCGGGAAGCGGGAGTTCGACGCGGGCAATCACGACCCCATAGGTCGTCTCCACGGGCTCCGTCACCGTTCCAGCCGGGTGTCCGAACACGGCCGCTCCGAGGTACGCGTCCATCACGCGCCGGGACGCCTTCACCATCGTGTCCGGAATCGGCGCCTCCGACATGGCCTTCTGCACATCCTCGAACGGCTGCTTCGCGCGCAGCATCGACATGGCGACTGCCGCGCGCTCCCGCGCGCGCGCGACGCCCTGGGGAAAATCATGCCGGGCAAAGGCGCGCGGGATCGCCGCCGCCGTCAGGATCTCGCTGCGCACCGACTCCTCACCGCGCTCGGGATGCCACGCCATGAGCGAAGGCAACACTTCCTCGACGTCGCGCTCCGTGACCACCGCACCGTCGATCTCAAGAATTGCATCCGCGGGAAGCGCCGCAGCCGGCGCGCCGCCATCGCCGCAGCCCGCGCTCCAGAGAGCTGCCCCCGCGGCCGCGATGGCCATCACTCCGCGGAGCCGTGTCACCGCTCGAGCCCGTCGATCGACGTCCGCTGATCGAAGCGGGCCAAGAACTCCAGCACGCGCTCCGTCAGAAAATTGTAAGTTTGCCGCACCGGCTCCCCGAGCTTCTCCACGTCGCCCGCGAGCACGACGCCGGGAAACATCCCCACATTTTCAAGAAAAACCGACCGCACGTCGCCGGTGTACGACTCGATCCTTACTTGATATACATTCCGCTCGTCCGCCGATTGCGGAAACACAAATCGCAGCCCGAGAGTGTGGGGCGCCCGGCCGAAAGGAGCGAGCCCGTCGTCGCCGAATCGCAGGACGCCGCGTGCGAGGAACTCCCGCGCGTCGCGGTACTGCCTCGAACTCACCAGAGATCGGATCGCCACCTGGCACGCCACAAATACGGGGATTTCGAGCTTCTGGGCCAGCAAACGGAGCACGATCTCCTGACGCGCCAAGAAATCGTCCAGGGAGGTGTCTGTCAGCTCCTCCGCGATGCGCACCCGGTCCTGCAGCACCGTCACCGAGGAATTCGCCGCACCGTTGATGTGCGGATTCGAAAGCATCGCTCCGCCCGCCACGAGGTTGAAGTTGCGATAGCCGGCGCGGGTGCTTCCGAAGAGTTCGTGGTGCACCTGCTGAACCCGAAGCCCGTCCTGCTGCATGGGCGGGAAGTAGGCCTCGGTCACGAACGCGATCGTTCTCGGGTCGTAGAGCATCCGGGAGCAGAGTAGCTGCGCACGCACGCGGGAGGAACCGGGGGGCCGGCCCGCAGCGCCCCAGGCCCACGGGGGACGTGCGCCGTCCGTAGGTCGCCGGCGCGCAGGGTTTTCCGAGCCCATCCGCGCCCGATAGACTGCCCCCCAACTCATCCTTCGCGCCGATCCCTCCTGCGGAACGGCAAGAGATCCTCGACCCCGCGACCTCGCGCGGCCGATTCGAGAGCCTCGTTCCAACCGCAGACGGCCCCTTCGTCCATGACCATGCCTCGCATCCGTACGCTTCTTCTTTGGATTCCTCTGGCGTCCCTGATCGCCGGGCTCGCCCCGACGAGCCTGCGCCTGCCCTCCGCATATGGAGCGGCATTCCAAGGCGCTGCCGAGGCCGGGAAGGCCAACCCCGCCGAGGCCGACGCGAAGAAGATCGACGAGAAGCCGGCGCCCGATCTGACGGAGCTGGCGCGTCAGGCGGCGAGCGTTCGCCAGGGGCTCAACGCCCTTCCCGATCGGGCGGGGGCCTGGCCGACGATGAAGGTGAATGGCGTCGCCGTCGAGCCCGATGCACTCCTGCGCGCGGCGCTCTACTTCTCGGGTGAGGGGGTGATCCAGGGGCTTCGGCTCTACGTCGCCACGGAGCGCGAGATCGAGCGCCAGGCCAAGGCCGGGAAGGATGTCTCCAAGTACCGGATCGATGACGCGAAGTTCCAGGAGCAGTTCTCGCTGCTCCAGCGAAGAGTCGAGGAAATGAAACCGGACATGACCTGGGAGCAGTTTCTCTCGGGGCAAAAGCAGACACCGGCGAGCTTCGCCTGGTCGTTCCGATCGCAGGCCGTCTTTGATTCGGTCTGGTTCCCGGCCGACGAGACCGAATGGCCGGCCCAGTCCGAGGAAGCTGCTGCGAGCCTCTACCAGGGAACCGACGCCAAGATGCGCGCCGACACGATTACGCGCATCAAGGAAGCCATCAAGAAGTCGCGGGATCCCAATAATACCGACCAGAACGTCGGCGTCGCGACGTTCCTGGTGAAGCGCCAGCTCATCACAAAACTCCTTGAGACGGTGCCAGTGCAGGACGCGCTCGACGGCATTCCGAAGGATGTGGGGCTCGTCGTCGGCGAAATGCCCTTCAAGTCGCGAGATCTCCAGGACAAGGGCATGGGACTTGGCGGCTACATGGAAGCGCTCAAGGCCATCGAATTCATGACGGCTCGCGAGGCGCTGCACCAGGCGATCATTGCCAAAGAGGAGTCCGATTGGGCTGCCGAGAAAGCTGATGCCGCCGCGCGCCGCGCCAAGGGCGAGGACGCGCCCGATCCCGCTCGCCCGGTGTATTGGCTCGTCGACGGAAGCGACGTTTTCAAAGAGGCGTTCGAGAACGAAAAGAAGAAATATCCGACGCCGCCGTTCGACCTGAAGGGACTTGTGCATTTCCGCAAGTTCCCCTCGATGCAGGTCTACCGGCTCCATTTCCAGATGATTGAGTCGTTCCGTCGCGCGACCGCAAAGGACCGCACGGAGGACATGCTCGCGGGCCACGTCGACCGCAACAAGCTGTTCTTTACAAATGGCTCCGCGGAAGCCGAAGTGATCTGGTACGCCTATCATAGCGATACTACAAAAGGCTCCCACGAGGACGGCTTCGACGCGGCGCGCAAGCGCGCCGAGCAGGCCATCGCCGACCTCAAGAAAGGCGCCGAGCTCGCGAAGAAGGCCAAGAAAGCGGCGATCGACGCAGGCAAGACGGCCGCAGAGGCCGAGGCGGCAGCCATCGATGCGGCCAAGGGGTTTACGTTCCTGGAGATCCAGGAGCGCGATTCCGACTACCGCGACGGCATGAATCCCAATCAGCCGGGCACGATGGCGAAAGTGAATCGCGGCCGATTCGGCCCGCAGCAGCGCAATCCGATGGTTGAGAAGCTCCACGAGAGCGAGCTCGTGACGCTGCTCCAGGGCTACTCGATCGGCGAGGAGCTTTTCTTCCGCGCCCCGATTGGTGAGGTCGTCGGTCCGTTCCGTGGCGCCGAAGGATATTACATTGCACGAGTGCAGAATCGCACTCCGGGCGGCAAGGTCTTCGAGCTGAAGGAAACCGCCTCGCGCGAACTTGCTGTCGACGACATGATCAATCATCAGTTCATCGCATTCGTGAACGACGCGATCGCGAAGGCCAAGATCGAGGTGGTGAATTAGCTTGGAGGCCGTGCCCGGCCAGACCGGACACGCAGAGCGTCGCTCTCCTCCGAAAGTTTCTCTCGGGCGCGCGCTCCAGCGCTTCGGACCTTACGTCTGGCGCTACCGGGCGCGCGCCACCCTCGTGCTTTTCTTGGGACTCCTCACGGGAGTCCTGGTGAAGGCGCCCTTTTTCTTTCTGGCGCCCTTTATTGACTCCATCCTCGAGCTGAAAGCCGGAGGAGCCGGAGCCGAGACTGCGAAATCCGCCGTGCTGGCCCGCCTCGACGAGGCGCTGCGCGCGTGGCTGCCGGCCATCGCCGATTTGTTGCGAAGTGTCAGCGCGGCGCCCACGGACATGGAGAAAGGGGAGAAGACAGCGCTGCTCGTGGCGATCGCAGGCGGCGTCGTCGTCTTCACGCTTCTCGGCGCGCTCTGCCAGTATGCATTCCAGGCGGCGTCGCGAAGCTTGTCGCTGCGGATCCTCGCCGACCTGCGCCAGGATCTGGCATCCCACATCCTGCGCCTCGGAATGCAATACCACACATCGGCGCGAAAAGGCGATCTGTTATCTCGCGCCACGACCGATGTCGGCATTGTGCTGACGGCGCTGGCACTCTTCTTCGACGATCTCATTCTCGAGCCGGCCCAGCTTCTCGGGAACGTCGTCCTCGCGCTGGTGGGCGACGCGAAGCTTACGATTCTCGTCCTGGTGCTTGTGCCGATCGTTGGGATTCCGCTCGCCATCTTCGGGCGGCGCGTGCGAAAGGGCGCCCGCAAGTCGCTCGCTGCCCTCGGTGAGTCGACCGAAGCGATGTCCCAGATGTTCGCCGGAATTCGCGTGGTGAAGGCCTTCCGCATGGAAGAGCGGGAGTTGCAAGAGTTCCGCGAGACCAATGAGCGGTGGATCGACAGGTCGATGACGGTCGTCCGCGCCAAGGCCCTCACGGAGAGCTCCACGCACCTTCTTACGAATGCAGGATTTGCGCTCCTCATCTGCGGAATTGGCCTGGCGCACCTGCAGTGGGGCGTGCTCGCCGGCATCGGCAGCATGAGCGTCTGGTTCGTCGGATTCGCCACGATGTATCAGCACATCCGGCGCATTTCGAAAGGCTACCAAACCGTTCAAGAATCGCTTGGCGCCGCCGAGCGTCTCTTTGAGATTTTTGATATTCGTCCGGCTGCGGCGACGCAGCCTTCCGGGCGGCGCCGCCTCGATGGACCGATCCGCGAGGTCGAGCTGCGCGATGTGAGTTTCGCCTACGACCAGGAGCCGGTACTTGACCACGTTTCGTTCCGCATTGAAGCGGGGGAGACGATCGCCGTCGTTGGGCCGTCGGGCGCCGGAAAATCTACACTTCTCGATCTCGTCGCGCGCTTCTACGACCCGCAGTCGGGCGCAATTCTTGTGAACGGAATCGACGTGCGCGAACTCGCCCCCGACGCGTGGTTCGCCGCGTGGGCGCTCGTCGATCAGCAGCCCTTTTTGTTCCATGCGTCCATACGTGAGAACGTCGCGTACGGGAAACCGAATGCTACGGACGCGGAGGTTCGGGCTGCTCTCGGCGCGGCGAATTTGTTGGAATTTGTCGAGTCGCTCCCGGCGGGAATCCACACGGAGGTGGGCGACCGCGGTGCGCGCCTCTCGGGCGGCCAGCGCCAGCGGCTGACGATCGCTCGCGCGCTGCTCAAGAATCCGCCGATCCTCCTCCTCGACGAAGCGACGAGTTCCCTCGACAGCGAGAGCGAGGCCGCGGTGCGCGACGCGTTGGAGAAGCTCATGGTGGGGCGCACGTCGCTCGTCGTCGCTCATCGCCTCTCCACGGTGCGCAACGCAAGCCGGCTGCTGGTCGTCGACCGAGGGCGCATCGTCGAGATGGGGACGCACGACCAGCTTCTTGCGACGGGGGGCGTCTACCGACGGCTCCACGACATGCAGTTCGGTGCAAATGCGGTGGCACAACGCGCAGGGGAGAGCGCGTCTTAGCAGCCGAACTCGCTCACCCCGCGCATGAAGATCCTCGGTCTCTGCGCCGGAGACCCGCAAAGCCCGCGGTCCTACTCCGGATCGCTGCGGCGGCTCCTTTCCGCGCTCGACGCGCGCGGAGATCTGTTGACTGCGATGGACGTCGACCGCGGACGGCCCTGGCGTTGGCGCTCCGTCCTTGGGCAGATTCGACTTCGTCGGCGAACGCGCGCGGCGCGTCTGCTTTCGCGATGGACCGCCTTCGAGATCGAGCGCCGGTCGGAGAGGGCGCGCCATCTGCTTCGCAAAGTGCCGACGGCGCAGGCCGTGCTTTTGTACGGAACGGATTTCTTCCCGGCGCGGCCGGGAGAGTCGCCGGGCGTCCCGGTCGGAGCCGGGCTCGATTGCACTTTTGCGCAGCTCGCGCGATCCTCCGAGTGGCATTTCGACGATTTGACGCCGCTCGAGGTCGAGACCTGCATCGAGAGTCAGCGGCGCGTCTTCGAGCGCTGCGATTGGCTGTTTCCTCGCACTGAGTGGTGCGCGCAGTCTCTCGAAGATGACTACGGCATTCCGCGGCGGAGAATTGTGGTGACCGGTGCGGGGCCGAATCTCGACATCAGTCCCGGCCTGCGCCGCCATCATGACGGTGCGACGTTACTTTTCGTCGGACGCGATTGGGCGCGTAAAAGTGGGCCACTCGTCGTCGATGCGTTCCATCTGGCGAAGCGCTCGATTCCCTCGCTTCGGCTCATCGTCGTCGGTCCGCCCATGCGCGGCTCCCGCGCCGACGGGGTCGAGTGGCTCGGCCCGCTCGACGGCCCCGAGCAGAGCAAGCTTGCCGAGCTCTTCTCGACGGCGTCGCTGCTCGTGGCGCCTTCGCGGTTCGAGCCCTTTGGAATCGCGCTCCTCGAGGCGATGCAGGCCGGATGCCCCGTGATCTCGCTCGATCGCGGCGCGGCCCGCGAAATCTTCGTCTCGGGGGAACATGGCGAGCGGATCGCCGAGCCCGAGCCGCGGATTCTGGCAAAGGCGATCGTCGATTGGCTCTCCGATCGCGATCGGCTCGATCGGGCTGGGCTCGCGGCGCAACGCTGGGTTCTGCAGCACTTTGGCTGGCATCGCGCCGCCGAGCGAATCGCCCAGGCCTTTGGGCGCTCGAGCCTGCGCGCCGACCCGCGGGTTGGCTTGTTGGAGGGCGAGAGCGCGCAGAGGTAGCCTCATGGGCACTCCGGCTGAACGGCGCGCGGGCCGCGCGCACGGGCGAATTCCGGCGATGAACGGCAGGCTTCGAACTCGATGGGTGAATGCCGCAGCGCAAGCGCTGGCGGCGGCAGCCTTTCTCGGCGCGACGGCCAGCGCCCAGTGCCCCGGCGTGCAGCTCACGCAGTCGACGCCCGTCACCGTGCAGTGCACGTCATCGGGAACGCCGCTCACGATCCAGCCACAGATCAACTTTTGGAATTGTGTGGTCTCGTCTTCTGCTCAGAATTGGGATCTTCAATTCGGAAGCACGAGCTCGACCTTCGTTGGAAGTCAAGCCGAGGTACTCGTCGCGGACGGCAACGCCCAGTCGGCCATCTCGAACAGTGGAGTTCTTTCGAGCACGAGCGGCTCCGGCCAGTCCACGGTCGTTCACGCGGGACTGACTCCCGTGTACCAAGTGCCGACCCCCGTCCTCTACGCTTGGAAGGCAACGGATGTCGCGCGGCTCTTCGAGGTGCAAATCAACATTCCAGGGCAGTTCGACGTCCAAGTGACCGGGCCGCCCGGGCTCAAGTGGGCGTGGTTTCACTCTTCGGTCGGGCTCGGTTGGCTGAGCCGCGCTTCCGCGGCATTCGGCGGAGATGTCAATGATCCTGTTCTTCAGAATCAGACGATCCCCGCGGGAGGCACCTATCACGCACTCGTGGTCTATCGCGACGGCGGGCCGGGGGTCGCCGGAAATGTAGTGGTCTCGGTGAAGCCATTTGTGCCCACATGTCCGTCCGAAACGCTCACCCAGGGGATCCCCGTGGGCCTCGTCTGCACGGCGGCACCTGTCGATGCGCTCTACACGCCGGAGAGCGGCCGGTGGAACGCGATCTCGCTGACATCGGCATCGAATTGGGATCTTCATTTTGGATCCGTGACCTCTGCGGAGCCGATCGGGCGAGCAGATCTCGTCGTAGCCGACGGCCATGCGGGCGGCATTCCTCCCGTCCCCTGTCTCGCGTACGCGGTGGCTTCGAACGCGCTTCCGGCGATCCTGCAGCACGCGGCGCGCACCGCGCTGCCCTACGGCGTGCTGTCGGCCCATCCGTTCGGTGCGAGCGATGCGGTTCGGCTGTATGAAGTCACAATTCCAGCCGCAGGGCTCTACGACCTCAAGATCGATGGCCCCTCCGGATTCTCCTATGCGTGGTATTTCCCTGCGCCCAACGCGGGCTGGCGCTCGCGCGCGCAGGCGAACTTCCAGGGCATCCTCTCGCCGGCAGTTCACTCGGGAGTTGCCTTGCCTGCAGGGACGCACGCCGTCGCCGTCCTTTCCGACGGCGGCGTGCTCGGTCAGAACCAACAAATCGAGATTGGCGTCGCGCCAAACACCCCCGGGTGTGCGCCGCTCAACCTGCCGGTCCCCCAAGGCGGCACGGCGACGGCGGTCTGCACGAGCGTGCCGTCGACCCTCAAGTTTCCGCCCTTCGCCGGGAGCTGGAACGTCATTGGCGTGACCTCACAAGAGGCGTGGTCCGTCTCTGCAGGCGGCGCGACGTCGGCACTGCCGGCCGGCGCGACCAATTTTGTGGTATTCGACGGTGCTTCCGCGGCAAACGGAGGCGACCTCGGAATTGTGACTCCTCAGGGAGCCACGGCGCCGGCCACCGTTTTCCACGCGCCCGTTGGAGTCGGCTCCTTGGGAGGCACCTCCACTTTTGCCTGGGACGCCGGGGAGGTGGCCCGCGCGTGGGCCATTCCCGTGGGAGCCGCAGGGCTCTTCGACCTCGAGGTGCTCGGGCCCCCAGGGCTGAAATGGGCACTTTTCGACCCTGCTCCCGGCAGCTGGAGGACGCGCGGCCAGGCGCTCCAGTCGGGAGTGGCCGGCGGGTCTGCTGTTTCACAAATACCGCTCGGCGCCGGAAGCCATGTGGTCGTCCTGTTCCGCGAGGGAGTCCCGGCACAGCCTGGGCCGGTGTCGATCTCGCTCCGAACCTATGTGCCGCCATGCGATCCCGTGGCGCTCGTACAGGGCGTGCCGCAGATGCTGGCATGCACGGCGACTGAGACGCCGCTTGGTATTGCGCCCGAAGCGGCGAGGTGGAACGGCGTCGTGCTCACTTCGCTCTCCTCTTGGGATCTGTCAGGTCCTGGATCTGTGGCGTCGGCGCTGCCTGGCGTCGCGGCCGAGATCCTGGTTGCCGACGGGGGGGCCGGGGCTCTGGACGCGAGCGCTTTTTTGGCGGTTCCGCTCAGCTCAGGCGGCGCCACCGTGGAGCACGCAGCTCGTCTCGAGCTCACAGCTCCAGGCACGCGTGTGGTGAACTGGGCGCCAGAGGAAGTGGCTATCCTCTTGGAAATTACTCTTCCGCAGACGGGTCAGTATGATCTCACATGGAGCGGAGCTGCGGCGATTCATTGGAGCTGGTTCGAGCCGGATGGAACTGTGGTATGGCGCTCGAGGGCCAACGCGGATCATTCTGGGCTTTGTGATGGAACGACGGCGGTCGGAGTGCAACTCCCGGCAGGGCGGCACGCCGTCGTTCTCGCGCGTGACGGCGGGATGGGGCCCGCGTCGGTCCTCACGGTTGCGATCCAGCCTTATGTGGCACCGTGCGGGCTGCTTCCATTGGCGGCCGCGGCGCCCGCACACGTCGAGTGTGCTTCGACGCCGACTCCGTTCACAATTCCTTCGGCGTCGGGCTGGAGGGTGCTGGCCGCGCGTGCCTCGGCCCCATGGACTCTGGAGATGGGAGGAGCAGTGTTGCCTATCGCAGCGGGGCTCGCCTCAGCGATGGTGGCGTTCGGATCACCGGGAGAGGCGGCAAGCACAGGGACTCTGCACCCTTCCGTCGGCGGGAGCGTGGATGTCGAATTTGTGACGGCTGCAGCGATATCGATGGGTGCGGCAGCCCCCATCAATTGGAGCCCGGAGACCATTTCGAGAGCGCTCGAAGTCTCGATCCCTTCAGCCGGTTTTTATGAACTACAAATTCCCGGCTCCGCGGGGCTGCGATGGCGATGGCTCAAGACGCCCGCCGCCGCCGGCTGGGCGCCCGAGCAGCCGTCGCTTGCTGGCCATGGGGCGCCGTCCTTCTCAGAGACTCACTATTTTCAGCCGGGCATCTATGCGCTCGTGCTTCTGTCGGATGCTCCCGTCTCGGCCCCCGGCCTCTCGGTCTTGGTGCGCCCTGCGCCGCCCTCCGTCGACCTGATGGCCGTCGGCGTCTCGGGGCCGCCGGAGGCGGTGGCGGGATCTTTGGTGACCATCACTCATCACGCTGCCACCGTCGGGATTCCATTCACCGGGCCCTACGCGATCAGCCTGCGGCTCAGCCAGAATCCGATTCTGGGTGATGCCGACGATCGAACTGTGATGCTGAGCGGACTCAAGACATTCGGCGTTAAGACGTCGGCTTTCGCGGTTCCCGCCGACGCAAAGCCGGGAGTGTATTATTGGGGACTCAGGGTGGAGCCTGTGCCGGGCGAGCTGGTCCTCGAGAACAACGCGATGCTCGGAGGTTCTGTGCTGATCCTCGCAGCTCCGCAGGCGGCGCAGCGCCTGGCGCTTAGCTCGGCTGCTCCCATCGTGGTCGTGCTCCCGGCGGGAAGCGCCGAGATCAGGACCGCTGTTGTGTCGCTGCTGGATCGCGGACCGGCAGGTGAGGTTTCACAATTCTCGGCTGAAGTTGTTCCTTCGGCGGCCTGGCTCAGCGCCTCGCCGGGAGCGGGTCCGCTCAATGCGTCGATCCGCGGGCAGGAGCTGGCGGTCACCGTTGCGGCGGGCGCTGCTCCGGATGCCGTGGGGAGGTTTCACGCCGCCGTTCGCGTCACGCGCGTTGGCGCACAGAATGACATTGTGGAGATTCCCGTGGAGCTGTGCCTCGCGGAGGGAGCTGCGATCGAGCTCACGGATCGCGAGCCGCCGAAACTGTGGCTTTCCGAGGTCTCGGCTGGAGGAGGACAGATTCGTTTCAGGAATGGCGGCGCCGCGGGAACGAGCCTTCCGTGGAGCGCGAGCGTGGTCGCGCCCGCGCCCGCGTGGCTACAGATCTCGCCGACGGCCGGTGTGGTGGCTCCGGGGCAAGAGACCGCAATCCAGTGGAGCGTCGCCGGTGCCCCGGAAGGGACACACTCGGCCACAATTCGAGTTCAAAATTCGGTGGACCCCAGGGATGCGCGCGATGTGCCAATCGTGGTCACCGTGGGGATGCCGGAGGCGAGGGCAGGCGACGCCGTCGCCGTCTCCTTGCCCGTGGGCGACGCCTCGGATGCGACGACATTCGACGCCATTGCCGGCATGCGCGTTCCGATTCGCTGGATCTGTGGAGATCCATCCGTCGGCGGCGAGCTGCGCGTGCTCGATCCGAGCGGAAAAGTGATCCTCAAGGCGACGAGGAGTCCCATGGCCGGTGGGAAGCCGCCGAAGCCGATCGTCCGGACGCTGCTCGTCAAGAAGGATGGGATTCACCGCATCGTGGTGGAGGGCGCATCGGTTCCCGCGGGAAGCGGCGGCAGCTGGATACTTACAGATCGAATCCTCCCGAAGTCGGCACTGCCCTCCTCGAAGCCGAGTCTCGGGCCTAAGGGAAACTCGGGATCGATCGATGTCCTATTTGCGGCCCTCGCCGGAACGGAGCTCGCAGCCGGTGTGCTTCCGCTGACTTCCGGTGCGGGGGCATTGGGATTCCGCTTGGGGAGCTCCGATCAGCTGGAGCCGCCAGTGGTCGCACCGGTGATCATTCCTGGAGCCGGAGGCAACACTTTCGTGGTTTCGGAAACGCTCTCCGACAGCGGCAGCTATCGGCTTCGGCTCGAAGGGTTCAGTACCAAGAAAGACCGCGTCGCTCTCACGCTGTCGCTGGCGCCCCCGCCCAAGGGCTCCTCGGTCGTGGACGCGCATTAATAGAAGATCTTGATGCAGAGCGGAGACGGGACACAAGCTGCGAGTGCGTTACCAATAAAAGAACCGGCTCGCCAGCCACTTCGCCGGGATGCGGTCGGCCTCGTCCAGGAGCTTCAGGAGGCCGGCCAAGTCTTGGTAGCCGATGAGTGAATGCATTTCTTGCGCGAGGGCCGCTGGAAAGGCGCCGTCGAGATCATCGATCTTGTCGGCGGCCTGCGAGGCCACCTCGAGCTCCTTGCCGGCCGTCATGCGCGGGCGGTGGAGCCGCAGCGTCTCGAGCGCGAGCGCCCAGGCCTTTGCATTCTGTGAGCTTGCCGCATCCGTGACACATTTCTTGGCGCGGGCATCGAGCGGTCGGCCGAGGGACTTCGCCCAATCGGCGAGGACGGCGATCGCGGGCTCGGCCCGCCGCTCGGCGAAGCTCGCAGCGATGCCGTCCAGCGCGCCGAGCGCCCCATCCACGGCGGACAGCCGGCTCTGCGCCTCCGCCACGGAAGGATCGACGTCGCCGGGGAGCGTCTTGGACTGGGTCAAGAGCGCCGCCGCCAACGCAACATTTCCTTCTGCGAGCGCAGTCCTGCCCGATGAGACCCATTCCTGGCGCCACTTCGAGAGATCTTTGAGCTTGCGCTTTGTAATGAGCTCATCGAGGGGCGCATCGAGGTAGCTGGGCATCCCGATAGTCCATGGCTCACCCCGCTTGAATCCTGGGTCGCCCTCCCAGATCACCCGGCCGTCGAGGTCGAGCAGCAGCACGCGCGGAAGGCCGAAGCCGGAGAGCCGAAACAGATCCATGGTGGCGCCGAGGCCGGAGCGCTGCAGGTCGACCGCCACCGAACCGGGGAAGCTGTGCTTGGAGAGGTATCCTTCGATCTGTGATGCTCCCACATACGAGCATATCGAGACGACTTCGAGGCCCACATCCTGCATGCGTCCGTGGAGGTCCCGGAGCCAACGGTCGATCGGAAGCGCTTCGTTTTGTTCCATGCTCCAGAAAACGACGACCGTCGGGACGGCTCCCTTCTCGCCCCACGAAGTTCGGGGATTCTGCACCCAGCGCCCGGCTTGGGGGAACGGCGGCACGGCGCCGAGCCAGACGCCGCCTTCGCCTGGAAGCTGCTTCGGCTGCCTCGCCATTCGAAGCGCCCGTTCCACGGCCCCGCTCTTGTCTTTCGACGAGCGGGACAGGAATCGCACATTTCGGAATTGTGCAGAGCCAGGACCCATCAGGAGCCCGAAGGAGCCCCGCAGCACATCGAGGCTGCCGAAATCCTGCGTCGCGACGAGCGCGCCGTCGAACCAGACGTCAACCATCGTCCCTGTGACATCGACGCGCAGACGATGCCACGCGGAGGCGGCCGTGCCGTCGGTTCGGAGCACCATCTTGACGGGATTGTGCCGCCAGATTTTATTGGCATCGCCGCCGTAGAAACTCGTCAGGTCGACGAAACCGCTCTCGGCGCCTTTGCGCGCCGGGAAAAGAACGGCCGCGTGGAATGTCGTGCTGCTCTTCCTTCCGAACACGATTCCACAGAAACTGTTCTGTGATGTCTCGGCTAGCAGCTCCGTCTCCATAGAGAAGTCGCCGCTCGTCACCTCATCGAGAGTGAGAAATTGATAATCGAAGCGCTTCTCGTCGTAGTCCCCGAGCTTCGCCTCGAGGCGCTCACCGTTGGGCTTGAAGACGTCGTTCCCAGGAGTGTTCCACCCCGCGAGGTTCTTCTCGTTGTACGCAAGCTTCCAAATCGCGAGTGACTTTCCGCCACGGGCGGCGGCCTCTTCGTAATCCTGATAGAGGCTCGGCAAGTCGAGCTCGGCGGCGAGCCGAAAGCTCGAGTCCATCGCGACCATGGAGATTCCGGCGTCGAGGTATCGGCGCGAGAGGCTTCGGGCGCTCGCGGCGAGGTCACGCTGGAGTCGATCGATCGAGGCGTAGCCGGGCTCCCATTGCTCGAGCAGCCGATCGCACTGCTGTGCGAGCGCCGTGTTGGGGGGCGTTGCGGCTTCCGCGGCGCGTCCCGCCTGCAGGGCCAGCTTCGCTGCGCGATCTGTGTTTTTGAGGGGACCCGCCAACAGCTTCGCATACTCCAACAAAAGCTCGGCATCCGTCGGTCGGGCGAGTGCGCCCTTCTCGAAATGCTCCGCGGCCACGGCGAGATCCTTGCGGGAGATTGCGTACTTGCCCCACGCGAGAAATGGCTTCTCCGCGACGGCGCGCCCCGACTGCTCGTCTCGAAGATTGAGAATCCACTCTTTCCAGACCTCGTCGAGCTCGTCGATCGTCTTCGGCAGCTTCAGCGCCTTCTTCGCGAGCTTCGCATCGACTTTCGGCGTCAACGGCTGGGGATTGCCGAGGACAGTCTTCTCGAAGTTCTCGATGGCACCCTTGCCGCTGCGACCGCCGGAGCTGTTCACAAAATCCCAGAGTGCGTTCCTGTAGACGAATCGCCCGTCGAGCGGGTCCTGATAGTTATACAAAAAATAGACGACTCCCCATGTGGGCGCGTACCAAGGCGGTCCCCAGGCGTAGTCGTTCTCGACGACGATCCGGAAGGTGGGCGCCTTCTCGGGATCACTTTTCGACGGATCTTTGGGGTCGATCCCATCGGACGACGACGCCATCCAGCCCTTCTCCATGCGCTGTGCCAGCGGGAAGAGACGATGATTGGCGGGGAGGTTCATCACCACCGTGCCGTTGGCGAGGATCCGGGTGCCTTCGAAGTACGAGGCGAGCCCTTCGTTGAGCCATCCGGCGGCATTTGTGGCAAGGGAAACGAATTGGTGCGCCGCCTCGTGAAAGAGCGTGCCCACCATCTCTTCGAAGCCGCCTGCGCCGACGTACGTTTCCACAGCGTTGCCGGTGAAGTGCCCCCCGGACCACTCGACGGGTGGTCCGATCCCGAGCTTCAGATACTCATCTCGATTCTTAAAAATATTGAGATCGATTCGCGGAACGCTCTTGCCATCCTCCGGCGTGCCGTAGCGAAAGAACTGGCGATAGAAGGCGTTCATTTGCTCCATCGCCTCAGCGGCGCGCACCAAGACCGCATAGCCAGCATCGGTATGTGTGAAGTAGTTCTCCCGCTCCATGCGCGCGCGCGTATCCCATGCGGAGTGCTTCAGATCGTGATCGCGAATCCACTCGTCGGAGACATCCGCGAGGAGATCCTTGGGCTTCGCGCTCTCGGCGAGACTCGGATCGGGCGCGGCCGCGATTCGCTGAATGGCCGTCTCGCTCTCGACGCGCTCGGGGGCCAGCGCAAGGATGAGGCGATGGGTGCGGATGGCGGAGTGGCGCCGTCCCTGCTTTTCGTATCGCTCTGCGACGGGAACGAGTCGTTCGAGAAATCGCTTCTGCGTCAGCAGAAGCTCATCGATGAGAGGGTCGAGCGCTCGAATCTGTTGAATTGTTGCATCTAGAACGTCCTTCGGCGCGCGCGACGCACGCTGGAGGCGCAGGCATGTGTGCAACGAGAAAACTTGCTCGTCCTTGTCTCCGGCTGCGGCGGCAACCCGGGCGCGGAGATCCCATGCCGCGAGCGACTTCGGATCCCTCTCGAGAGCGCGCTGTAAATACTGCTGCGCGTCGTGCAGATTTTTCACGGAGAGCGCCCGCTCCGCGGCCTGCCGAGCGCGCTCGAACGGTGTCTCCTCGGGAACCACAAATAGCGCGAGAAGGCTCGCGGAAAGGACAGCGAGTCGCCGCGGAGACGGTTCCATGGAGCGATCTGTGCTTTTTTCGGACGTGGGAAGCGCGCCCGCCCGAAAGGTACCCCGAAAGGCGGGGATTCCGTCGTGCGAGCTGTCGCAGTTTGACCGTTCTCCGCTGCGCCGCCTCCATTGGCAAGGCCCTTGCTCCAGATCCCTGCAGCTCGGACCTCCTGTCCCGTATGGCGCTCCATCGATCCGAGTCCAGGAGCGCAAGGTATCGACTTCATGGAATCGAACTCCCAAGCCCGGATTGCGTTCGCGGCCGTTGCGACCCTCTGCCTCGCGCCCCTGCTCGCGTCCACTGCGGCGGCGCAGATCTCCTACAAGATTGACGACGGCGTGCCCGAGACGGCGATGGGCTATGGACTGCCCGCCGACTACGTTTGGATGAATCGCTTCAAGACAGTCAATACTTATGACACGATCACGTCGGTGGAACTCATGTTTAGCGACGTTCCGAACGGCACGCCGGTGACGGTCTGCGTTTGGGACGATATCGATGAGGACGGCAATCCGAACGGTGCGCTTCTCGTCTCGCGCGTCGACGGGGTTGTGTCGAACAGTGGTCAGCCGGTCTTCAATCGTTTCGATGTCCCGCCGGGAAAAGTGAGGAACATCTTCTTTGTCGGCGCATTTATTACGGTCGATGCGCAGTACCCGGCGACTGTCGACAAGACCACGCCCTCCCAGCAGCGTGCGTGGAGCGGCGCCGACGCCCCGGGCTACCTCGATCCGGAGATGCTCCCGATGATGTATCCCATGGAGACGATCGGTACGAAGGGGGTCTTCATGGTGCGCGCCATTGGGACCGGCAGCGGGTTCCCCGGCGTGGTTCTGTATGGAACGGGCACTCCCGGCTGCACCGGCGCTGAGCCTCTCGCACCGAACGCCTCTCCGAAGATTGGAAACGCAACCTTCGCGCTTGTTGGCGACAAGGCGCCGGCGCTGAGCCTCGGGCTCGGTCTCATCGCCGACGCTCAGGCGTACCGCGGGATCGATCCCTTTGGAGTGGGCGTGCTCCTCCATGTGGATCTGCTGGCGGCGACGCAGGTCTTGGCGCTGGACGTGCCGAGCGATGCAGCGGGCCACTCGGTGTCGACCGTCCCGATTCCTAATGATCCGACGCTCGTCGGGAAAGACTTCTTTGCGCAGCTTCTGTGGGCTTGGCCGACGGCCACCTGTGTACTCCCGCCGTACAATCTGAGTTCCACGAACGGAGTCGCGCTCAAGATTCAGAATTGAACGGCGACGGCTCATCCCCTGCGGCCGGCGGATCCCGAGCGGAGCTGCCGGCCGCGGTTGTTTTGTCTACGGAGTCACGGTGAACGAGAGCGCCTTTGAGCTGCTGAGCTTGAAGGGCGAGGGCGAGCACGGCTGCCACGGCCAGATCGTCTCGGCGTTGAAGGTCAATCCCAACAATCCAGCATTATTGGGGATCGGCAATGCAACAGTCGAAAGGCCAAATACGTCGCTCGGAGCGTCGAGCGCCACGATCGTCGTGGAGAGCTGCGGGGCGACGTGAAGAAGCAGGCCGATGCCGAAGGGATCTGCGCCCGGGATGCTCGCCACATCACAGAGGATCAGAAGGCCCAGGGATTGCGAGGGCGTCTGCGTCGTCTGAAGCCCGAAACGGGCATTCCCGAGCTTGGGTATAGACATCGCGGAGAGCCCTTGTGTGCCATTGCAGCCCGGAGTGCCGGTTCCAAAGGTGCTCGTTCCCGCTGGTGTGCCGAGCAGGTTGAGGTAGAGCGCCGCGAAGCTGCTTCCAGCTAATCCGGCTGCGAGATCGAGCAGCCCATCGCTATTGTAATCGGCGACGGCGAGATTGGTGACATTTGCAGGGGCATTCAACGGTTGAGCGCTCCCCCAAACGCCTGGAGAAACCGAGGATCTCACATGGATCGTGGCACCGCCGAAGGAAAGGAGATCCCCGAGCCCATCACCTGTAACATCGGCAATTGCTCCCGGCAGCGGATTCACACCGAGTAGCGGATTCGACGCTGTGAGATTGTACGCCGTAGGGGTGAATGCTCCGGAGGCGGCTCCAAGGAGAAGACCCATCACCGGACTCATGGGCGGCAGATGGATCAGGTCGATTGTGGCATTGCCGTCGGCCTTGCCGATCACGATGGGCCCGGGCGACGTGAACAGCGGGCCACTTGCTCCGGGGCTGCTGTTCCCGAGCTGGAAACTCCCCGGAGAAATCTGTTTCAACGCCAGGATTGAGTTCCAAGTCGTGCAGAGCACATCGAGGTCGCCATCCAAATCATAGTCGGCGATGAGTCCATGGCCTCCAGTCACTCCCGGGATGGCTGTGGTGCTCGCCGTGCTGCCGTCGGTCACATAGAGCTCGGCCGTCAAGTAGCCACTATGCAACAGATCGGTGACGCCGTCTCCGTTGAGGTCTCCAGCGCTCTCTCTCGCGGCGAAGGAGAACGGTACTGCGAGCGTTCCTCCCGAGGCGAACTGGCCCGTGGCTGTTCCAAGGGCAATCGCCATGGTGCCTCCTCCTGCGCTCACAAAATCGAGACCGCCGTCTGCATCCCAATCAACAGGCCACGGCTCGTTTGGTCCTGCGAGCTGAGGCGCTGCAGCTACAAATCCTCCGATGCCATTGCCGAGCAGTGTTTGGTTGGATTGCACCTGAGAGGGGAGAATCGTTTGTCCGAGAACGACGAGATCGAGATTCCCGTCCCGGTTCACATCGCCGCTGTTGATGCGCCCATAAGGACCCGACGTCGGCAGAAATGTGTGCGATCCAAAGGGCGAGCCCTGCGCCCCGAACGCTCCCGTTGGAAACGCGGTAGCGAGTAGGACTGCAAATTGTGCGGTACGCGGCGTCATGGTGGAACTCCTCGATCTGTGGTATCAACGTGCCGTCGGTCTCGGAACCTTGGCGCATCTCGAAGCTCAAGACCCTGGAAAGGTTATCTCAGTGGACCGACGGGCACTAGCCGTTAGCGGGAGACTCGTGGAGAACGTCTGGATCGTCCGCGCTGCGTGCGCGTACGTCGGTCACGGTCGTGTAACGATGGCGCTCACGATCCGCGGCCCATCGGGCGAAGAGTCCTCGCGCTGCTCGAAGTCGAGCCGCACCCGAAACTTCGCGCTGCTTGGGCCGTATCGCGTCTCCGCGGTCGCCAGCCAAACCGCCTCGACGCTCGGCCCTTGTGCCAGAAATTCCGACTTCAATTTTCGGATCCGAAGCTCCTTCATTTCGGCGGCCAGCTCCTGAATGCGCTGTTCCACATCGGCCCGCCGAACCTTGGAGAAGGGGAATCCCTTGGCGCTCAGCTCGAAGTTCTCCGCGAGAAGATCGAGCACGGCGGGTGCATCGCAACGCTCTACGGCTGCAGCGAGGGCATCGGCCCGCCGCAGCACGCGCCGCTCCCAGGACGGCCAGAGGGCCCAAGCCACCGCCGCCGCGACGATCGCAGCCAACAGTGCAGCCACTCCGCGGCTCGCGCTCACTTCGCGGGACGCGAGGCGGCCTTGTAGTACCGCTCCATCACCGCCATGGCTGGCTTGCCCTGCGGAGTGAACTCGGTGTCGCCAGAATTTGCTTCATTCACTTTTCTGCGCGCGTGCCATTTCCACCAGAAGACGCCGCCGAACCACGGCTCGTGGAAGAACGTTCGCGCCACGGCTTCATAACCTGCCGCCTGATCGTCGAAATGTGGCTTCGCGTCCCGCATGCGCCATTCCCACGGCTTTGAGTACGCGCCGCAGACGGAGTGGTAGCCGATCTCCGTGAGCACGACGGGAATCCGGTGGGTCTCCGCCAGTGCTTTCAGCTTCCCGGCGATCGGCTTCCAGGCTTCTGTAAGCTCGTCCGCCGTCGGGCACGGCTTCTCCGAAAGTGGAAAGTATGCATTTACGCCGATGGCGTCGAGCGCGTCCCAGAAGGGGACCTTCTCGTAGTCTGTCCAGTTCGCTGCATACGTAAGGAGCCCCGGGTAGATCGCCCGAATCTCCGCGATCAGCGCGCGCCACTCCTTCTCGCGTCCGACCGTTCTGTCGAGCTCCGTGCCGATACAGTAGCCCTCGAGCTTTTCGTCGCGCGCGAACTCCGCCCAGTGCAGCGCGAACTTTCGGTAGCCCTCGAACCAAGTCTTCCAGTCTTCCTCGGAACTCATGACCACGTCTCCGGGCCAGGAATTGTGAATCCAGATGTGAGGTTTGAGAAGTGTGGCAATTTGGTGGCCTCTTGCGAGGCGAGCCGTCTCACGCACTCCGTCCTCGCTCTCACCCCACCAGCCGCCTTTCCCAAAACGCAGGTCCGGCTTCGTGGGGCTCTCCATCCATCCGAAGGGCGTCTGCGAGATCGAGTTCGGGCCGAGCGATGCCAGGGCGTCGACCTCGGAGTTCCCAATAACGCGCGGCGCTCCCTCCCAGCAGACGCCGAAGGCCTTGCCGCTCCAGCGGTACCTCGGCCCTTCCGGATCGCCTTCGCGCACGCCGCCCCACGCGGCGGCTCCCAGAATCGTGAGAATCACAGAAAGACGAAAGTTCATCGCTGCCGTTCCTCAAAAAAGTGCCGGCGGAGCACGTCTTCGGCGGGCTTGCCTTGCGGATGGAACTCGGTGTCGTCGGCACGCGCTGGGCTCGGGTGTCCGGGAATCCACTTCCAGAAGTAGATTCCGTGGAGCCACGGTCTGCGCCGCAGAATCGAAAGAGTGACATCGTACGCGTCGGCTTGCAGATCGAAATCCACAGGCATCCCGTCGAACTTCCACTCCCAGGGGCGAGTGAGCGCGCCGGCGCACGAGTGAAATCCCACTTCCGTGAACACAATCGGCTTGCCCTGGCGAAGCGCCCACGGCTCGAACTCCGCGAGCGACGTTTCCCAGCCGCGCTCGATCTCGACCCTCGTCGGCCGGAGCTCCTCGCTCAGAGGGAAGTAGGCCTGCACGCCGATGGCGTCGACGGCGTCGGCGAACTGGAATTCGTGGTAGTCGTCCCAGTTCACGCTGTACATCACGCAGCCGGGGTAGCGCTGGCGCACTTGCTCGATCAACGCGCGCCACTGGCGCTCGTGTCGCAGTGTTTGTCGCAGCTCCGCCCCAACGCAGAGCGCCTCGATCCCTTCCTCGCGGGCGAGGTCGGCGTAGCCGAGGATCAGCTCGGAATAGCGCGCGAACCAGCGCTGCCAGTCGTCCTCGCAGACCATGCGAATGTCGCCCGGCCAAAAGCCGCTGTCGCGGTCGACGACATAGAGGTGCGGCTTCAAAACTGTAGAAATGCCCTGCTCCCGCGCGAGCCGCGTCGTGATGCGGATTCCCTTCTCACGCTGTCCCCAGACGCGATAGTCGGGCTCCTCGATCTCGGGTCTCGCGACGTGCACCTGCCGCGGGAATGGCATCTGTACGATTCCATTCGCTCCGGTCGACGCAAGCCAGGCGATGTCGTCGGGAGAAACCGGTCCGGCCACTTCCCACGTGACGCCAAAACGCCTTCCCGGCCAGCGCGCCGAAAGCCCGGCGGGGCCGATCCCCGGCTCGAGGGCAATCATCGACGCGAGGCCGAAGACCCCCGCGCAGAAGATTCCAAAAATGACGCCGCAGGTCAGGAGCCGACGCACCGTACGAGCACGCTCTGAAGAAGCACTGTGGCCTGCGCCGCCACGGCGTCGCCGGCTCCGAGAGCGCCGAGACCCTCGGCTGTCTTTCCCTTGACGTTCACTTGCGACGGGCTCACCTCGAGGATCGACGCGATCGAGGCGCGCATCGCCTCGCGGTGCGGCGCGATCTTCGGGCGTTCGAGCACGAGGAACGCATCCACATTATTTACCACAAATCCTGCGCGCCGGACTTGTGCGACGCATTCGGCGAGCAGCTTGCGCGAATCGGCATCTTTGTACTTCGGGTTCCTGTCCGAGAAGAGCGTCCCCAAGTCGTCGAGGCCGGCCGCGCCGAGCAGCGCGTCCGCCACAGCGTGCAATAATGCGTCGCCGTCACTATGGCCGAGCGGCCCCACGGGGCTTTCGATCTCGATTCCTCCAAGCACGCACCGTCTTCCCGGCACAAGCCGATGCACGTCGAAACCGGTCCCGACGCGGAAGGGAGCCGGCGTTGCTGCGCCCTCCCTCTTCGCCAGGATCGCCTCGGCGCGCGGCAGGTCCTCTTGATAAGTGATTTTTAAGTTTTCGCCGTCTCCCATCACGATCTCCACCGGGATGCCCGCCGCCTCGGCAACGGCCGCATCATCTGTGAAATCGCGCCCGCTCGCAATCGCCGCCTCGAGGGCGCGGAGAAACGGTTCGCGCCGGAATATCTGTGGCGTTTGGGCAAGGAAGATCTCCGACCGGGGAAGGGTGGCGTCAACCCGGATTCCATTGATCGAGCGCTTCACGGTGTCGACGGCTGCCATCGCCACGACCGCTCCGCCGGCGCGTTCGGACGCCTCAAGGGCGCGCTCGATGACTTCGGCACGGATCAGCGGCCGTGCGGCGTCATGGATCGCGACGTTGCGCGCCTGCTCAGGACAGGCGCGAACGCCAGCCGCGACCGAATCGAGCCGTCGCGCGCCGCCCTCGACGATCGCGACCACCTTGCCACGCCCGAGATCGCTGCGACGGTCTCGAAGCGCCGGGAGGTCGTCGCGGTGCGCCACCACGACGAGCGCTTCCACCCCGCTTGAATCCGCCAAAGCATCGAGGCTGCGCTCGAGCACGGAGCGGCCTCCCAGGGGGAGAAGTACCTTGTTGTGCCCGGCCCCAAAGCGGGAGCCGCGCCCAGCGGCCACGACGACTGCGGCACAGCGCATGGTGGACGATCCTACGAGGGCGGATAGCTTGCTGCCCGTGGATGTCGAATCCTCTCGCCCTCTGCGGGTCCTGGGCATCGACCCGGGCACTCTCGTGGTGGGCGTTGGCGTGATCGAGTTGGCTCCGCGCGGCCCGCAGTTTGTTGCGTGCCACGCCATCCGCGCACCGCGCGACGCGGCGGTGCCCGTGCGTCTTCTCAGGATTCACGATGCGCTCGCCGCGTGGATTCAGCGCTACGAACCGAGCGCGATCGCGGTGGAGCGCGTTTTTGTGGGGAAGTCGACCCCTTCCGCGATCCGGATCGGAGAAGGACGTGGGGTGGCGTTGCTCTGCGCGGCCCGTTCGGGATCGCCGGTTTTTGAATACCCGCCGGCCGAAGTGAAACGCGCCATTGCTGGATTCGGCGCGGCTGACAAAAGTCAAATGGCGGCCTGGGTCGCACGGCTCCTCGGCTTGAAGGAAGCGCCGAAGCCCCATGACGCCGCCGACGCGCTGGCCATCGCGCTCACGCATGCGCATCGAATGCACCGTAACCGTGGCCTTGGCGGGAACCTCACCGCCTGAACACTCGTCCAATGGCCGCTTGTGCGCCGCGTGAGTCTCCGGTCGAATGGCCTCCGTTCGAACTGCGGAGCCCATGTGGTTTACTTGGGCCGCATTTTCTCATCCCACGGTACTTGGAATGACCTCCACGCTCTCGACACCAAAGATCGCCGCCCGGACGGCGGCGCTCTACCTTGGCACTGCCGCCGCCGGGTTGAGCCTCCTCGGAAGCTCGGCTTTCGCTCAATCGAATACGATTGTAGGTTTGAATGTGAAGCTCGGCGACCTGTCGAGCCTCACCGCGCAGTCGCGCACGGGAACTTTCCCGAACGGCACGAGCGGCATCGCCATGTCGACGACCTCGTGCAACAATGGAACTGTGAACGTTCCCTGGCTTCAGGCCATGCAAGAGAATCATCCGTTCATCGGATTCTTGATCTGCCGCGAGCGCAACGGCCGCTTCGAGCAGATCTCCGACCGCAGCTTCGTGAAGCACGGATTCTTTGCATTGAGCAATAGCCAATGCACACCGTGCCAGCAGCCGAGCAATGGCACGTTCCTTGGCGTGGGATGCTCCGACACCTATGGCACCTCCAACAACGGCGACGGCTTCTGGCTCGGCCCGCCCGAGGAGATCAATTCTTGGCTCGGCACTTGGACCGCGGCCTGTTCGCACTTCGACAAGGGGGAGCCGCCCGTGGCTCCCGCGCAGCAATGCGACGGCGTCCGCAGCCTCACCAGCACGATGGTCAACAATCTCGGACCGCTCGGGCACAAAGTGAGAGTCAATGATGCGGATTTCAACGTTTCGGGCGCCACGTTCTACTACCAGGCGCAGTACGTCGTCCGTGCCGAAGCGGAAGCGAACCGCGGCGACAACCTCGGCTCGCGGCAGTTCACGGCCACGTGGAACGTGCCACAGACCAATAAGTGGAACTTCTCGACAATTGGTGCGATGGTGCCCGGCTCGATCCTCCAGCGATGGAGCGGTGCCGCGGTGACGTCGGGAACGAACGGCGCCGACGATGGCCGTGTGTACATCGGAGTCAAGGTCACCGGTCCGACGGCCGGCGTGTACCACTACGAGTACGCGATTCACAATCGTGACAATCACCGCGGCGTCGGATCGATCTCGATCCCCGCGCTGCCGTGCACGACGGTGTCGAACCTCTTCTTCCGCGACCTCGACACAAATGCGGCCAATGACTGGGCGATGTCCCAGACCGATGCGGCCATTGTGTTCACGGCTCCGGTCGGCAACGCTCTGCGCTGGAACACGGTTTACAACATCGCCTTCGACAGCAATTCGGCGCCGAGCGCCGTGCTGGCGACGCTGGCGGCTGCCGACGCGGGCACGGGTGCCGCGTCGTTCAACGTGACGACGACCGGCCCCGCAAGCCTGCCCTCGTCTCTGAGCTACGGCGTCGGCACCCCGGGCTGCTTTGGTCCGCACAACGTCTGCGCAGACCCGGCCCCGAGCGTCGGCAATGTGTTCAACCTCGAGTCGAACCGCGGTCCGGCGAACTCGCTGGCGCTCGGACTCATCGGTAATGCACAGGACCTCGCCGGCTTCGATTACTTCGGTGTCGGGATCCAGATTCATACCAATGTGTTCCTCTCGACGGAGCTGTATACGCTTGACGTCCCCACGGACGCCGCCGGCAATAGCTCGGTGCCGATCACGGTTCCCAACAATCCCGTCTTCTCGGGATTGCACTATTACGCCTCCCTCGTCTACGGATGGCTTGGCCCCTGCGCCCCGTCGACGTTCGGACTGAGTTCGTCCCGCGGCCTGGATCTGTTGATTCAGTAACGCCCGACGATCGCTCCCATCGATGCCCCGGACGGCAACGTCCGGGGCATTTTTTTTACATCTACTTGGGGCCCTGCGCTGCACGCGCAGCTTCGAGCATCGAGCGCAGTCGGGCGTCCCAGGGCGCTTCCTGAGCGGCCCGCTCGAGGACGCCGAGAGCGCCCGCCACATCGCCTCGCGTGCCCAGCAGGTTCGCGAGCCGCAGGGAGGCGGAGGTCATCGACGGGTCGATCTCGAGGGCTCGGCGAAGCCTCATTTCCACGTTCGCAGCGTCCTGCAGGTCGTTATAGATACCCGCCAGCTGAAATTGTAGAATTCCATCGCTGAAGAGCCCGAAGCGCTCTGAGGCGAGGAGCGCCTCGAGCGCGCGGCTGCGCGCCTCCGCGCGCACCGGCGCCGCTTCCGGGCTCGCGGCGGCCTGAGCCTCCCGGAGCGCAAACTCGCCTCGGACTGTGAGAATGCGAATCCATCCAGAATGAAGTGTGAGGCCGGCGCCGGCGACCAATGCCGCGAGGCTCGCGAGGCCCGTCGCAGTCCACTTGCCATCGGTTCGAAGCGCGAGATGCTGGAAGCGTACAGAAGGAGTTCTCAAGAATCTCGAGCCCAGCACGACGGAGAACGCGAGGAGAACCGCGAGTCCGATCGCCAGCAGGAAGGGGACCTGGTGGTAGAGGCCACGGAAGATCCAGAGTCCAACCGCGAAAACTCCCGTGAGGACCAGCTCTTCGATCCAAGTGAAGTCCCACGTGCGCGCCGGCCGTTGCGCGGGCCGCGGCGCGAGCAGCGACGGCACTCCGAAACCCACATAAAGCGCCCCCTTGGGGCAAACGCTGACACAGTCGAGGCATTTCATACAGCCCGAATCCACGACCTGCCGGTAGAGCCGCACCTCCTCGTGCACGCGAACATTACTTGTGCATGCCGCCGTGCAATGGCCGCAGCCTTCGCACGCATCGGTCACGCGAATGCGGCCGGGTGCGACGCGATCGGCGAGCCCGAAGATCACGCCGTAGGGGCAGCCATAGGTACAGAAGCCCTTGGCGCCGAGCCACCAAACCATGAGCCCGCCGCAGACCACCACCGTCGCCACGGTGATCCAGAGGCCTGGAAATCGCTCCCACAGATTCTCCGTCGTCAGCGCCCAGCCCTTGAACTCGGGCGGCGGCGCCCCAGCAAGGGAGCGCTGGAGGGCGGGCCAGAGGAACATGTCGAGGGCGGCATAGAGCGGCACGAAGGCCAAGAGGCGCGAGCGGACCGGGAGCGGGCGAAGTCCGACTTTCTTCAGCAGCCACGCACAAAGGTCTTGATACGCCACAAGGTGGCAGGCCCACCCGCAGAAGAACCTCCCCACGAGAAGCGTCGAGGCGATCAGCGCGGCGAAGAGCACGAATCCGGCGTTCACGTAGCCGAGTTCGATCGTCGTCGCCGCCTCCGATGGCTCCATGGGCGAAGGGGTCGTGCCGGCGATTTTCCAATGCGCCACGTGCGCCACGATCAAGGCGTGGACCGCAATGAGGGCGGCCGCCCGCCAGGCGCTCTTCTTCGAGAGACGCAGGGCACCGCACCGGAGTGGATGGCGCACGATCTGAGGCAGCTCAAGCACCGTCTCAGCGTATCCCGGGAAGGCACTGCCGCCGTATCCTCTGCCGCTCTCCTCCCGCATTGGAACCCATGCTGAACACCAAGGCTGCCCTCGAACTCTCGGATCGTCTCTGGGAGAACGAGATTGTTCCCCGTCTGACCGAGTACATCGCGATTCCTAACAAATCTCCGGCCTTCGATGCCGACTGGCAGAAGGCGGGGCATATGGATCGCGCCGTTGCGCTGATCGAAAAGTGGTGTCGCGCGCAGCCGCTGCCTGGGCTCAAAGTGGAGGTGATCCGCCTCGAGGGGCGGACCCCGCTCATTTATATGGAACTGCCCGGCGAGGGCGATGACACCGTTCTTCTGTATGGTCACCTGGACAAGCAGCCCGAGATGACGGGGTGGCGCGAAGGCCTCGGCCCGTGGATCCCCGTGCGCGAGGGCGACCGACTCTACGGCCGCGGCGGCGCCGACGATGGCTACTCTTCGTTTGCGTCGCTCGCCGCGCTCATGATCCTGCGCGCGCAGCAGATTCCGCACGCGCGATGTGTGATCTTGATCGAGGCTTGTGAGGAGAGCGGAAGCTACGATCTTCCCGCCTACATCGAATCGCTCGCCGATCGCATCGGCAACCCGAGCCTCGTCGTGTGCCTCGACTCGGGCTGCGGAAATTACAATCAACTCTGGAGCACGACGTCGCTGCGCGGCATCGTCGCCGGCACGCTGAAGGTGCAGATCCTTACTGAGGGCGTGCACTCGGGCGACGCGAGCGGCGTCGTGCCGTCGAGCTTCCGAATCCTGCGAAAAGTGCTTTCGCGCCTCGAGGATGAGGAGACGGGAAAGATCCTGTCGAAGGAGTTCTATGTGCCGATTCCGAAGCAGCGCGTCGAGCAGGCGAAGAAGTGCGCCGCAGTTCTCAAGAAAGATGTCTTCTCGAAGTTCCCGTTCGTAAAAGGCGCAAAGCCGATGGGCACCGAGCTCTCGGAGCTCGTGCTGAATCGCACGTGGCGGCCTTATTTGGCGGTCATCGGCGCCGAGGGCATTCCGTCGCTCGCGAGCGCGGGCAACGTGCTCCGGCCGTTCACGGCGGTGAAGCTGTCGCTTCGAATTCCGCCGCGCCTCGATCCCAACCGCGCCAGCGCCGCGCTGAAGAAGTTCCTGGAGAAGGAACAGCCCTACGGAGCGAAGGTTACTTTTGATCCGGACAAGGCGTCGACGGGCTGGGACGCGCCGCCGCTCGCGCCGTGGCTCGAGCGCAGCACCGACGCCGCGTCGCGCGCCTTCTTCGGCAAGCCGGCCTGCTACATGGGCGAGGGCGGAACGATCCCGTTCATGGGCATGCTCGGCGAGAAGTTCCCGCAAGCACAGTTCCTCATCACGGGAGTGCTCGGCCCGCAGAGCAACGCCCACGGGCCCAACGAGTTCCTCCATATCCCCACGGGCAAGCGCCTTACGGCGAGCGTCGCACAGGTGATCGCGGATCATTTTCACCGCGAGCAATCGGCGGCTCCGGCGAAGAAGGCGAAGAAGCTCGCGAAGCGAAAGTAACTTTTCTGCTGTTCCCAAGGATCCCCGATGCGATTTCAACTCGTGCTGACTCTGCTGGCGGGCGCCCTCGCGGCGCCCGTCGGCGCGCAACAGATCGGGAGCAAGCCTCCCGAGTTCGTTGCGCAGCGATGGTACAATTCTCCGCCGTTGCTGCTGGGAGATCTGACCGGCAAGGCCGTGCAGATCGAGGTCTTCCGCACCTGGTGAGGCCCCTGCAAGGCACAAATCCCTGAGCTCAATGGCAAGCATGCCAAGGCGGAGTCTCAGGGGCTTGTGATCATCGGCGTGACCGATGAGGCGCCCAACTTGGTGGATGATTTCGTTCGCCAGTACAAGCCCGAATTCCCGATTGTGATTCTCAAGAATCCGGAGTTCGAGAAGGCGCTCAATGTGCAGGGCTTCCCGTCCGCGGCGGTGATCGACCCTGCCGGAATCTTACAGTACGCCGGATTCCTCGGCGGCCTCCCCGGGCCGCTCAACAAAGCCCTCGCGTCGGCGAAGCCCGGACCCGTCTATCCGAAGAAGCTCGAGGCGGTGGGCAAGTCGCTCAAGGCTCGGGAGTTCGGAAAGGCCCTGGCCGACTTGAAGAAGCTCTCGGGGCTCGCGGCGCCGGAGCAGAAGTGGGCCGATCGATTTCTTGCTTATCTCGAAGAGCAGGCCGAGACGGCGGTCGAAGAGGGGCGCAAGCTCGTCGACGACGGCAAGGTCTACGAGGCCGTGAAGCGCGTGACTCCGTTCGCGAAGGCCCCTGCGCCGTTCCAGGCGACGCCGGCTGCGCAACAGATGCTGAAAGAGCTGGAGGCCGATCCGAACTACAAAAAAGAGCTGGCTGGCGGCGAGCCGTTCTTGAAGGCGTCGGAGAAGGAGCGCGAGCACGCGTACTCCGAGGCGGTTCAGGGCTACCTCGACGTGGCAAAGCGATTCCCGGGCACGAAGATCGGCGATGCCGCGAAGAAGTGTGCAAAGTCCCTTGTCGATCGCGGGCTACCGGGATTCAAAGACGCCTGCGATGCGTGCGTTCGCGGCAAGAAGGCGTGCGCCAAGCACCAGGAGAACGTGAAGCTCTGACTGCAGCGGGTCTCGGTCGAGGAGTGCGGCGCCCATGGAACCGCACGCCCTCGGCTGTGAGGGCTCGCATGGTCACCAAGGAGCGCGACAGCGATGTCGCGCTCCTTTTTTATGAGCTTGCAGAATGGTGAAGAGGGAACACGCGTAAGAGGCCGTGTTTCCCGGGTTTCTGTAGCAAGCGAGGTCGTGCGAAGGGGGATTGCCCGTCGGAGGGCGACGACCCCGCGCTCTGCGCAAGCCTTGAGAATGTGAAGATCACTCTTCGCCCTTTCCCATCGCCCTATCTGCGCGATCGCGAGCGCGTTGCCGCGTGGCTTGCGCTCGTGCTCTATCTGGTCTTGGCTGCCGGGTGGGCCGTGCGATCCGAACTCGAACGCGAAACGCTCCAGAGAGAGACGGAAGGGCTCGATCCGATGCATCGAGTCGATCTGCAGACAGCACCGGCCGGAGAGATCGAGCTGCTCCCGAACATCGGGCCGACTCGGGCTCAGGAGTTCGTGGCGATGCGGCTGCGGGGGTTTGTCCCGCAATCGCTGCTCGACCTGGGCGCGGTCCCGGGCTTCGGGCCGGCAACCCTCGAAGGTCTTCGAGGGCTCACAACGCTGCCGGATCTGCCCGGGCCGACTACAATCTCCACACAGCTTCGCGAGCCAAGCCGTGAGCGCTCCCCCTCAGCCGTTCGAAAAAGCCGTCGATGTCGCGGTGCGCGCAGCGCTGGCGGAAGACGTCGGCGGCGGCGATTTGACCACGCGCGCCGTGATCGCGCCCGAGCTGCGAGCACGGGCGACCATGGTGAGCCGCGAAGCCTGCGTCGTGGCCGGGCTCCCTGTCGCGAAGCATGTCTTCGAGCTTCTCGACCCGTCGACGATCGTGCTCTCGAGCGCCGACGAAGGGGCCGAGATCGAACCGGGGCAGGAGGTGCTGACGCTCGAAGCGTCGGCGGCCGCAATTCTCACGGGGGAGCGCACGGCGCTGAACTTTGTGCAGCGGCTCTCCGGAGTGGCGACGGCCACGCGGAGGCACGCATCCCGAGTGGGCGGCCGAGCCGCGGTTCTCGACACGCGAAAGACGACGCCGGGGCTTCGCGCTCTCGAGCGATATGCCGTCGTCGTGGGAGGCGGGACGAACCACCGCTTTGGGCTTTTCGATCAGGTCCTTCTCAAAGAAAACCACTTCGAGCTGGCTGGCGGTGCCTACCGCGCCACCGTCGAGCGGGCGAGGGCAGCCGTGGGCCCCCAGGTCACGCTCGGCGCCGAGGCGCGCAGCTACGAGGAGGCCTGTGCTGCCATCGACGCGGGAGCCGACTATGTGTTGCTCGATAACTTTTCCGCCGAGGCGTTGAAGCAGGAAGTTCCGCGGCTTCGAGAGCGCATTGCGGCTTCGGGCCGAAGTGTGGAGCTCGAGGCGTCCGGCGGAATCCGCGAATCGAATATTGCAGAGTTCGCCGCGTCCGGAGTCGACCGCATCTCGTGCGGAGGACTGACCCATTCGGCGCGCGCGATCGACTTTGCACTGGATGTAAAGGCTCTTGGCGCCGTGCGCGGCGATCGCAGCGCTTCGACTGCGGCCGGCTCCTCCGCTCCCTGGGAGGTGCGCGGTTGACCACGCCCGCGGGGAGGGAGCCCCATCGCCCCCAGAGCACAACACCCGGGCAGGCCAAATCGATGGCCGACGATGTGCGCTCGATTGAGAACACCCAGGAGCGGATCACCCTGGTGGTGACGGGCGCTCTTGAGGCTGTTCCAAAGGCTCGACATATGCTGGCCCGTTGGCTCGCGCGACGGGGTGTGGCCGGGGCGGCTGCCGAGGCGATCGAATTAGTGGTCACTGAAGTCTGCAATAATGCCATTGAGCACGGCTGCGCGAGCCGCACCGATCCGCTCTCCTTGTGTGCACAAATCCAAGGAGAGGACGTGTCTATTGATGTCCTCGAGTCCAATGGCAGCCTTGCTGCTCCTCTGAGCAAGGCGCTCGATACGGCCGAGGAGCCTCCCGAGGCGATCGCTGAACGCGGGCGCGGACTTTTCTTGATTCGCGCCTACGTGGACGAGGTCCGAATCGATGAGACGTCCGAAGGGAGGCTTCGGATCCACTTGCGAAAGCGCATTCGCGCGTGAGTTCGCTCGTGGCGGTGCGCCGGCATGCGCACGACCTGCGGATGCTCGGCCCTTCCACGCTTTGGGCATTTGTATTTTTCTGGACGGCGCTGATCTCCTGGCTCTCGGCGCAACCCTCACACAAGGACGACCCGTCGGGCGCTGCGGCGCATCTTTTGTTTAACTCCGGACACGCACCGCTCTTCGGCTTCTGGGCGTCCGGTGTGGCCTTTGCAATCGCGGCCGCGGTGAGGCGTCCGCTGCCCGATACCGGCCACTGCCTGATGGCGCTCGCGGCCACGGCGCTCTTCGGCGCGGTGGATGAGGTTCATCAATCCTACGTCCCTGGGCGGACCTCCTCCTGGACGGACATTGTCACCGATCTCGTCGGGGCCGCCATATCGCTCGCCATTCTTCGATATGTAGCTTCCTCGAAGTCGACGCGCCTCGGGCTTCTGGTCGCGATCTTGGCCGGTCTCGCCTCCATGATCGGCGCAGGGGCGCTCGCGACGGCGGTGGATCGGATGTAGGACCTGCAAGGGACCGCTCCTCGCGGCGCCTCGGCTGATTTCTGAACTATTCTCAATCAAACAAACATGGCCTCTCGAAATACTTACGAAAGCCCGCTCGCCGGGCGGTACGCCAGCCGCGAGATGCTGGAGATCTTCTCTCCGCTGCGCCGTTTCCAAACCTGGCGCCGGCTCTGGATCGAGCTCGCGAAGGCGCAGAGGTCCCTTGGGCTGCCGATCCCGGCGGAGGCGATCGAGCAGATGGAACGCTTCGCCGCCGAAGTCAATTTTGATATCGCCGAGGCTCGGGAGCGGGAGGTGCGTCACGACGTGATGGCGCACGTCCATGCGTTCGGCGTCCAATGCCCAGCGGCGCGCGCGGTGATCCACCTGGGCGCTACGTCCTGCTATGTAACAGATAACGCCGATATGGTTTTGTATCGTGAGGCGCTGAATCTGACCGCGAAGAGAATTGCACAAGCGCTCGCGAGGCTCGGGGCCTTCGCGCGCACGCACCGCGATGTGGCGACGCTTGCGTTCACCCATTTCCAGCCAGCGCAGTGCACGACGGTGGGAAAACGGGCCTGCCTTTGGGCCCAGGATCTTCTATTGGATCTCGCGGAGGTGAGGCGCGTGGCGGCTGAGCTTCCACTGCTCGGTGTGAAGGGCACCACAGGGACCCAGGCGAGCTTCCTGGCTCTCTTCGAGGGAGATCATGCGAAAGTGAAGGAGCTGGAGCGGCTCGTTGCGCAGGCTATGGGCTTTTCGCGTTCGCTGCCGGTGAGCGGACAGACGTACACCCGAAAGCTCGACTGGACGATTGTGGCTGCGCTCGCCGGGGCCGCAATCTCGATGTCAAAATTCGCAGTTGATATTCGCCTTCTCCAGCATCGGCGTGAAGTGGAGGAGCCGTTCGAGAAAGAACAGATCGGTTCGTCGGCGATGGCGTACAAGCGCAACCCCATGCGGTGCGAGCGCGTCACGAGCCTCGCTCGATTTGTGCTTTCTCTGGCGGACTCTCCGGCCCAGACTGCGGCAAATCAGTGGCTCGAGCGCACGCTCGACGATTCGGCAAATCGCCGGCTGTCGATTCCCGAGGCGTTTCTGGCGACGGAAGCGTGCCTGCTGCTTGTGATCGACGTGGCGGGCGGCCTCGTGGTGAACCGCCGCGTCATCGATCGCTCACTGCGCGACGAGCTTCCGTTCATGGCGACGGAGGACATTCTAATGGCGGCCGTGAAGCGCGGAGGCGACCGCCAAGAACTCCACGAGAGAATCCGAGTGCACTCGATGGAGGCGATCCGCCGCGTCAAAGAGGAGGGGACGCCGAACGATCTGTTGGATCGCCTCGCAGCCGACACGGCGTTCGCATCCGTCCGCTCCGAACTCCCTTCGCTGGCGAATCCACAACAATTCGTCGGCCGCTCACCCCAGCAGGTGGACGAGTTCCTGAGCGAACATCTTGACCCCGTCCTGCGCGATCACACCTCAGCCCTCGACACCGCTCCCCGCATCCAAGTGTAAGAATCTGCCTCGGCCGTCTCGATGTGGTTTGGGTCCCCCTGGGGGGGACAGCGTCCTGAGAAGACCGCGAAGCGGGGAACTTCGCTGAGACCTGGCGAGTGCAGTTGAGTGAACTTTCAGCGCGTGGTGTGGTCCCGGCCGTCTCGATGTGGTTTGGGTCCTCCTGAGGGGGACAGCGTCCTGAGAAGACCGCGAAGCGGGGAACTTCGCTGAGACCTGGCGAGCGCAGTTGAGTGAACTTTCAGCGCGTGGTGTGGTCCCGGCCGTCTCGATGTGGTTTGGGTCCCCCTGAGGGGGACAGCGTCCTGAGAAGACCGCGAAGCGGTCTTCTCAGGCGCAGGGGGGGATTACAGACCGCGGGCCGACGCACCCTCGAGCGTCGGCCCGCGAACGAAACCTGGCCCGCTGTCCAGATTCCGTGTTCACAAATGTTCGGTGCGCGAGAAGTGACGGACTTCTCGCGGCTCGGTTCGCTAGCCTCAGCCTCTCAGGCGGAGATGCGCCTCCGGTCGCTCGGGCGATTTATGGCATCTCCGAATCCACGGAAAGGCCACAAAGAACCCGCGGTCGCGGCGGCGATCTCTCAAATGGGAGAGCCCTCGAGTGGGATCGGGGCTTGGCGAGCCGACTTGTCAGACGTTCACTCTGCTGCGCCGTCCCTACGAACTCCTGCGCGACGGGTTCCCGCGGAGCGGCTCCGCCGGGCAGGCGTCCTGCGACGGGCACCGGGTAAGAGGTGCGGGGCAGGCGAAAGAACGCGCGTGATACGCGCTCACTCGCGGCCCGTTGGCGATAGGTTGAAAAAAAGATGCTCGCACTCGGCCACCACGTCTTCGGCGCACGCAATACCACTCTGGCGGCGCTTCTTCCCGCGGCTCGCCAGCTCGGCTTTCAACAGTTGTCGCTCACGGGGGCCGACTCTGTTCCGCGGCCGGGCCCGTTCGCTGCGGCACAGCGAGAGACCGGGGTTCGCATCGTGGCGGTTCGAGCGGGCTGCCTCGACGCACGCATCGGTGCTGCACGGCTCGCCTCCGAGGACCTCGCATCACTCGACCCGGCGCGTTCTGCGCGCGCCTACTCAGCCCTCGCCGAGCATGCGGCCTTTGCGCGATCGGTCGGGTGTCCGCTCCTGATTCTCGACGGAGGGCGCGGCGACGCGCCCGAACTGGACGACCGGGTCCGGCATCTCGAGGGATTCATCGCCCGGGGCGAGTCCTGCGCCGAGGCCGCCGAGGAGATTCGACTCATGGCGAGAAAGGACCGCGATCTGCAGCTCGACCGCCTCTGCCGGCTGCTCCATCGCCTCGCGCGCGAGCACGCCGAGATGCGCTGGGCGCTGCTCCCTGCGACGCGCCCCGATGAGCTCCTCGACGGCGAGTCGGCGCGCTCCGTCCTCAGCGACCTGCGCCTGCCGCAGCTTGGCATCTGGGTCGATGTCGGTCGCCAGCGCGTCGGCGAGCGCATGGGATGCGAGCCTTCGGTCCACGTCCTCGCCACGCTGGCCCCCCATCTCGTCGGGCTCGATCTGCACGACGCCCAGGGCCACCGCGACCACCTCGTCCCTGGAGACGGCGAGGTCGATTGGCGGATGGTGGCGGAGCAGGCGCCGCGCGGGGCGACTCGCGTGCTCTCCCTCGAGACCGCGGCGCGCCGCGAGGATCTCGAGCGCGCGCGGCGCGTCCTCGAATCGTTGGAGCTCGCATGAAACGCACAAAAAGATCCCGCCGAGAATCAGGCGGCCGGCCCGTTGTTCTCACGATTGCCGGATTGGATCCGAGCGGCGGTGCCGGGCTTGTCGCCGATTCGTTACGAATCGCGCGCGCGGGATGCCATCCCGTCGCCGTCGCCTCGGCGCTCACGATTCAGACTCCCCGTGGAGTCTCGAAGTGTATCCCCGTCGATCTTCATACATTTCGCCAGCAGCTTCGATCACTTTTCCGCGAGATGCCGATTCGTGCGGTCAAGACGGGGCTGCTTCCTTCGGCCGGCCACCTCCGCGCCGTTGCCGCCGAGGTGCCGCGCCGTGTGCCGATCGTCGTCGACCCCGTGCTCGCCTCCAGCGGCGGCTTCGCGTTCCTCGACGAGCCCGGGATTCGAGAACTCTTGCGCACGTTGATCCCACGGGCAACGGTTGTGACTCCGAACCTCGACGAGGCTGAGCTCTTGACACAGATTTGTGTGCACAGCGCCCAGGGCCGGAGACTCGCGGCCGCCGCCCTCGTCGAACTCGGCGCACAAGTTGCATTGGTGAAGGGTGGCCACGGCGGGGGGCGTGCGGTGATCGACGTCATTGCTACAGATCTCGGCACGCGCGTGGAGATCGAGGAGTTTCGAACACTTCGTCTCGCGAAGGCGGCCCATGGCACCGGCTGCGCTCTCTCCGCAATCTGTGCAGCGCGCCTGGCTCTCGGCGATTCGCCCCTTCGAGCGCTCGCGCGCGCGCGTGCGCTCGTCCGGCGCGACCTGCGGCGCGCCATGCCGCTCGGCGCTGGGCGCCCGCTCCTCGGCTTGTAGCGTGACGGTGGCCGCGCGCTCCCGGGGGGCATCGGCTCGGCGCCCCCCAGTGGCGGCGCCCGTCGCGCCGTGCGAAACATGGGCCCCGCTCCGGACGCTCTCGATACCGTGTCCACGCTCCCGCCCCCGCCTCCTCCCAGGCCTTCGCGCGCCTATCGAGTGACGTTCCTTCCCGCGGGTACCACAATTTCAGTCGACCCCGCGAAGGTTCCGTATGACCGCCACGGGCAGCCGGGCTCGATCCTCGAGATCGCGCTCGCCCACGGAGTCGACATCGACCACGCGTGCGGCGGCGTTGCGGCCTGCTCCACCTGCCACGTGATCGTCCGTGAAGGGGCGAACTCGATTCCAGAGCCGACGGAGCGGGAACTCGATTATTTAGATTTGGCGCCGGGGCTCCAGCCCACAAGCCGCCTCGCATGCCAGGCGGTGCCCTCGGGGGCGAGCGACGTCGTGGTGGAAGTCCCCAATTGGAATCGAAATCACGCCCGCGAAGGCGCTCACTCTTAAAGCGAGCGGCCCGACCGTCAGGATGGGAGAGCCTGTCGCGCCGTGCCGAGCTCGTTGCGCACGACGGCGATGAGTGACTGCATGTCAATCGGCTTCTCCAGCACGCGCAAGCGGCCCACGGCCGTGAGGTCGCGGCGCTCGAGGCTCCCGGCTCCATAGCCGGTGATCAGAATGACGGGAATCTCGGGGCGCATGTGATGAATCTCGCGCGTCAGGTCGATGCCGCTCATCCCGGGCATTCCTAGATCTGTTACGATGACATCGAAGCTGCGCGGGTTCTGGCGCACCATCGCCAGCGCGTTTTGTGGACTCTGCACATAGGTGGAATCGAAGCCCGCCGTTCCAAGCATCTCGGCGAAGGTGCGTCCCACGAGCGGCTCGTCGTCGACGACGAGCACTCTGCCCGACTCGGCCGAGATCTCGGGCGACGGAAGCGCCGGCGGGTGCTCCGATTCGCCGATCGCTTGAGACGCCTCCGGAAATCGAATCGTGAATGTGGTTCCTTTCCCGACGGCGCTTTCGACGGCCGTGGTTCCGCCGTGGCGCCGCACAATTCCGTGCACCACGGCAAGCCCGAGGCCGGTTCCCTTGCCCACAGCTTTTGTAGTAAAGAAAGGCTCAAAGATGCGGCTTCGGATCTGCTCGTCCATGCCGACTCCCGAGTCGGAAACGCGCAGCACGACCCAGCCGGCCGTCTCCCCGCGTGCGGCCGCCGGCTCACGGCGGATCTCGATCCGAATCCAGCCAATTTCGGTAGGAATCGCTTGGGCGGCGTTCAAGCAGAGATTCACCAGCACTTGGTGGAGTTGCGAAGCGTCTCCGAGCATGCGCGCAGGCTGGCTGGATTCGAGCTGAATCTCGATGCCGTCTGGAAGAGTGGGCTTCAATAATGCGATGGCGTCGCGCGCGACTCGGGAGAGATCGACGACTTCGCGGTGCGAGGCGTCCGATCGGCTGAACTCGAGGATGCGCCGAACGAGGTCTCGCGCGATGAGAGAAGCCTGAACGATTTGTTGAAGGTGAACGAGCGTCTTCTCATCGGCTTTCAGCTTCGCGAGTTCGGCGCTTCCCAGGATGCTGGCGAGAATATTATTGAAGTCGTGGGCGATGCCGCCTGCAAGGGTGCCGATGGCCTCCAACTTCTGTGCATGCTGCAGCTGAGCCTCGAGCCTCGACTGCCGAGCCGAAGCCTCGATCTCCGGCCGCATGTCGTGCCCAACGATCGAGATGAAATCCACGGAGTCGTCGGCGCGCCGGTGCCCAATCACGGCGGCGGCGATCGGCACTTGCGCGCCGGCAGCGGAGTGGAACCAAAGCTTGCCGATCCACGGAGCATCGGGGCGCCACCGAGCCAGAATTTCGCCTTTCCAGATGGCTAGGCTCTTCGCGTCGAGAAGGTCTTCGATGCGAAGCGATTCGAGGGGATCTGCCGGGCCGACCTGCAACAGATCGCGCCCCATGGGATTGAGATAGAAGAGGCGCCCCTGCTCATCGGCGAAGGCGACGAGTTCGTGCGTGCTCTCCAGCACCGCGGCGAAGCGGGCCCGCTCCTGCGAAAGCGCGCGAGCGCGCTCCATTTGTGCTCGGCTGCTTCGAACACGCCGCTCCTGTATCAGGATGCTGCCCAGCGCGGCGGCGATCAGGATCGCCGCGGGAAAGCCGATGCGGAACGCCGTGGATTCCCACCAGCGGGGAATCACAGAAAGTCGGAGCCGAAGCTCACCCACACCAGCGTCCGGGTCGGCTCCACGCGCGCGGACCGTGAGGCGCATGCCCCGTCCCGGAGTTGGCTCCACGCTGGCGCTGCCGGACGAATCGAGCGGTCTCTTTTCTGTTGGATTCGACTCGTCGTACAGATCGACTTTCACCCGATCCGGGCAGTGCATCGTGGGCACCGAGAAGCGCATCTGCACATGTTTCGTACCCGCAGGAAGGAAGATCTCGCCCTCTCCACGAGAGAACTTCACTTCTCTTCCGTCGGCAGCGACGGATTCGAGTATGGGATTTGCAGCGAATCGCGGGCTCGTCAGTCTGCTCTGGTCGACGAGCGCCACACCTCTTCTCGTTGCGAAGAGGAACTTCCCGGCGTCGAGGCTCTTCGCGCTCGGCTGTGCATTGCTGTAGCAATAGTTAAACGGGAGCCCATGGCACGAGTCGAACAGGACGGGAGCAACCTCCGGCTCGGTGCCGTTCGCTGCCGCCTCGAGGTTCTTACGGCGGATCCAGTAGATCCCTTTTATAGAGGCACACCACAAATCGCCATAGCCGTCCTCGAGGATGCTTGAGACCTCTCCCGTATCGAGCCCTTGCTCGGGCCCAAAGCGCGCAAGAGCTTTTCCGCGGGCGCGAAGCAAGAAGCCATCTTCCGTTGCAATCCATAAATCGGCGTCGGCCGCTCGGCGGATTGCAGTCACTGGCCGTGACACACGGAACTCCTCGAGCACCGTGAAGCTCTCCATCTCGATGGCCGCGACGCGCGAAGTCGTGCCTATCCACATCCACCCGCGTGGGTCCTCCGCAAAGCAGACGACCCGCTCCGCGATCGGAGACGAAAGCTCGATGGGCGCGCCATCGGCGCCGTCCACGATCCCAAAGCCTCCCTCGTGGCCGTACCAGATCCGACCGCGGGAGTCGCGAGTCAGCGCCCGAATCATCTTGGGGCGGGATCCTTTAGGCTGAAGCCACTGCCACGGCTGATTCGGCGGGAGGCGCAGCAGACCGTCGTGCTTGGTACCCGCGAAGAGAGCCCCGTTGGGATCGCGCAGAATCGTGAGAACTTGTGAGCTCGGCGGCACCGGCGGAGCCGGATGCGAGTCGCCGTCGAGCGAGTAGCGTTGCAGCAGGCCGAGAGAATTGAGGACGAGCACTCCGCCGAAGCCATCCGAAGTAATCGAGATGATTGCATTCCGTCCGGATTCCTGGTCTTTGCCTCCGAGCATGCGGATCTGTTTTCTTGTGAGAACGATCGCGCCCGAGGCCCCCGTCCCCGCATACACATTTCCTTCGCGGTCCTCGAAGAGATTCGAGATCTCCGTGTCCGGCAGCCCCGTGGCTTGATTCGCAGTGAAGGAGCTTCCATCTCGGCGCACGACCGCGAGTCCTCGGTGGAGGAATCCGAACCACAAATCGCCCCGCGAATCCTCGAGGGCACAGCGGCGGTCTGCCGCGAACTCCTCTGGTACGGCTCGCGACTCCACCTGGACTCCTTCGGCGATGCGCCATGCGCGCGGGCCTTGAGTGATCCAAACTCCTCCGGCACTCGATCGGCAGAGCCCGCCGAACGGATTCAGGGGACTTCCTCCCGAAGCGATGACAGTCCACTCATTGCCGTTCCACCGGCAGACCTGCGCATCGGATTCGCACCAGAGCGTGCCGTCGAGCGCGACGACCGGCCGCAGCGCCGACTTGTCATGGGAGGGGCGGGGCGGAGCCGGAATCGATTCAAGACTCGATCCGCGCAGCGTGAGGAGTTTTCCGCCGCAAGCGAAGATCGGCTCTCCGGTCACGGAGATCTCGATGCGGTTCACATATCCGCTCTCCGGCCAACCCTGCGCGGCCCCCCAAGAATGCCAGCGATCTCCTTTGCGCCAAACGACGCCGTCCTCGGTTCCGAACCAGTGGCGACCCTGTTGATCGAATGCTTGTGAGATGAAATGGGAGCGCTCGATCCCCGGAGTATTTGAGGCGGAGAACACGGTGGCTCTTCGTCCGTCGAGGCGGGCGATCCCCTGAAATGTGCCAATCCATATGTATCCATCGGAAGATTGCTCGATGGAGCGGCCCGATCGCATCGGAAGCCCTTCCGCGACGCTCCACACTCGAATGTTGTACTCGTCTTGGATCAGCTCCGATCTCGATGCCTGCGGCTCCCGAACCCATGCCGGTGCGCCGGCGGCTCCCAGCAGGGCAGCAGCGAACAGGGCAAGATGCGCAGACGGAAGCACGGGCGGGGCCGGACGGGGCGTGCATGGTACGCCTGCGCCTGCGGCGTGGCCCTCCAAGCTCCGGCGCTTTTCTGACTGCGCCGCAATTGCGCCCGGATGCCGTGGCTGCAGAACGACGCCATGGCTTCGCGCGGGTTTCGGAGGTCGTTCGCTCTGGCGTTCCTCGCTGGAGTGATTCTCGGAATTGGGGTGATGGGCGCCGCGCTCCTCCCCTCGCTCTCGAGGTCCGGCAGCTACTCCGAGGGGAACGCCGGCCCGGCACCGGTGCCGCCCGCGGTCCGCGAGGCCGCCGGTCCCGCCGAAGTTCGCTCCGAGTCGCCGCGCGATCGAGGCGGCGTGCTCGAGCTGCGCCGCGCGGCGGACCTGCCGACGGCGCTCGCGTTAAGGCCGTCGGGCGCAACGGACGCGGAACGCCGAGCCAAGGGATGGGTGCGAGGAAAAGTGATGTTTACCGATGGGCGCCCGGTTCCGGGAGCGCTCATCTGCCTCACGGCATTTGTGGACACCGTTCGAGTGGATGAGCCCAAAGGCGGCTCCGCGCCCGGGCGAGCGTTCGGTGCCGAAGCCGCTCTCGAGAACAGCCGGCGCTTCGAGGAGGCGACGCGCCGAGCGATTGCCAATGATCAGGGGGAGTATGAGCTGGAGGTAGAGGTGGGACGCGAGTACAGAGCATCGGCTTTTTGTGAAGGCCTCGCATTCTCCGCTTCAGAAGAATCCTCCACATGCTTTGCAGGCTCGACGCTCCATTTCTTCGCCAAGCAGCTCGGGCGTCTCTCGCTGGAAGCGAAGGCGCCCGAGCGCAGCGACCCAGTTTGGATCTCGGTTGAGGCGGAACCGGAGGGTGTCGTCGGCCACCGGGAATATTGGGATCTCGGGCCGAAGAGTCCGCCGCGCTGGCTGCGCCCGGGTACCTGGAAGCTGCGGGGCGCCGTTGTGCCGCCTCCCGGCAAGCAGCTTCTCGGCGGAGTTTTCTTGAGGGCTCCTGAGATCACTATTTCGCTTCAGCCCGGAGAGAATCCTCCGGTTCCATGGAAACTCGAGAAGGCGAGCGGTGTCTTTGGAACTGTGACCGTGCCGGGTCGCGCCGGGGCCTTACTTCGACCGTCGCTACATTTAGCCAGGGGGACATACACCTCGGATTCGAAGATCGATTTGGTGCGTGCTTCGATGGAATCGGTCGGGCTTCGTCAAGTCTCCGCGACGCAGTACGAATTCGAGGAGGCTCTCGAGAATGGCCCTTATGCGCTGCTTCTTACGACGACACACGGCAAGCGGATCTTGGACCGGGCGTCGTTCTGGGGAGGAGAACAGACCACTCGCGTCGACCTCGTTCTCCGGGAAGACTCGGAATCGGCGTCCTTGCGCGTGCGTGTGATCGGCTCCGACGGCAAGCCCGTCGAGGACGCCCGATTCTCCATCTCGGGGACAACCTCGAGATCGAGCTTCGGGCAAAACCCCAATTGGGAGCGGCTCGCCGATGGTGATTATGTGATTACTTTTTCGAGCCCTTGGCAGGAGTCGCGAAGTCAGGACGCAACTCCGAGCGAGGTCGAGGTGCATCTCGGCGTTTCCGCGTGGGTTTACCCGCTTCACACCGTGACGCTGTCAGAGAATCAGCGTGAGCTCGAGCTGCGTCTGCCGGCGCCCGCAGCGCTCGAGATCCAAGTGATGCCTTCGCAGGGATGCCCTCTCGATGCGCTCGAGGTGGAACTGTTGAGTTCCAGTGACGCCGCGGCTTCTCCGCGCGGCGCCGTGCGCAGGGAGAGCGTGGATCGAAGCGGCCGCGCGGGGACCATGGTCGTTTCGCCGGGGGAGTACTCCTTGCAAATCTTGGATCGTGGGCCGCGCGGATTCGGTCGCCACGAGAGCAGTATTGTGATTTTTACTCAGCCTGTCGTTGCGACGGCCGGGCGGCAGAGGTTGGAGTTGCGATTGCCGACAACATTCCCATTCCGCGTCGAGGTTCCCGAGGCTTCCGAAGAAAAAGTGAAACTGCACGCGTTCGGCATCACCCTCGACACGTGCGAGTCGCTCCTCGTTCAAGGCGCTGCCGTCTTCGAGCGCATTCCGCGCGGCCAGTATCGAGTTACTTGTGGGAATCGCTCGGCCACCGTGCGCATCCCGGAGGAGTCCCACGTGGTGCTGAAAAAGTAGCTTCCTCGCGGTGCGCCGGCTGAGCGGCTCTACGTCCCCTGCGACTCGCGGAGCAGGCGCGCGAGCGCGCGCGACAGAAGCATGCGCGCGTTGGCATCCGTGAGCCCCATGCGGCGCCCGACTTCGGAGCTCGGCAGATTCTCGATTTGTGCAAGCGCAATCACTTCTCGATACCGGTCCGGCAAGGATGCAAAAATCCGCCCGATCCGCTCGATCTCCTCGCGCATCGCGGCGTCGCCGCTCGGCGTCGCGAGAGATCGCTCTTCGCTTCGGGAGGAGTTTGCGGGCTGCGCTGCTCGAGGCGGATGTCTCGGCGCTCCGCGCGATGGAATCGATGGCGATCTTGGAATCTTCCGAAGCGCCGTCGCGAAGAGCCACCGGCGAAAGCGCTCTTCGCCGTCATAGCGGAATCGCTCGGCATGCTGGAGAACCTCCCGGCAGGCCGACTGGACGAGATCGGCCGCCGACTCCCGCGGCCCAAACAGCGGCCCCGCATGGCGGCGCACATAGCGCTCGAGGTCCGGCAGATAGCGCTCCAGTAGCCGGTCCATGGCGACGGCGTCGCCCTCGCTCGCGCGCTGGAGGAGCGGCTCCCGATCGTCGGGCTTGTCGGAGGGGATCGCCACGTCGCTGCCTATGATGCCCCAAAGGCAGCGCCGCGCCGAGTCGAACGGCGCCGCTCCACGCACCATGCTGAAAGCCACCGCATTTGCCTCTCTTCTCGTCGCACTCCTGTCAACGGAACGGGTGGCGACACAGGTGTCGCCCCTTGAAAAGCGGCTCGCCGAGATCGCTGCCATGGTGTGCGCCAATCCCGATGGGTTCGAGGGCACCTTCGAGCCGGAGTTCCTGAAGGCCGTTCCGAAGGCACAACTCCAGCAGATCTGTGCGCAGCTCTTTCAGGCGTGCGGCCGCGTCGTCGAGACGCGGAAGTCCCAATCGCTGAGCGAGCATTCGGGCGTCTTTGAGTTCTCCTGCGAGAAGGGACTCGAATACACGGTCAAGCTGTCGGTGGCAGGCTTTGAGCCGCACCGCGTCGTCGAGCTCTATTTCGCGCCGCCGCGCGCAAAAGTAAAGTCGTTCGAAGATGTGGTTTCACAGATCGAGGAACTCCCCGGCGAGGTCTCCTTTGTCGTGGCCGAGCTTCCGAGCCCCCAGCAGCGAGAGATGAAGCTTCTCGCGAGCCATGAGCCCGAGCTTCAGCTTGCGCTCGGCTCGGCGTTCAAGCTCTTCATCCTCGGCGCTCTCGTCGAGGAGATCGAACAGGGAAAGCGCAAGTGGAGCGACGTCGTACGAATCCGTGACGAGTGGAAATCGCTCCCGTCGGGAGTGCTGCACCAGTGGCCGGTCGGCTCCCCGGTGACGCTCCACACGCTCGCCACACAGATGATTTCGATTAGTGACAACACGGCGACGGACCACCTGCTCTTTGAGCTCGGGCGCGAGCGCGTCGAGTCGATGCTGCCGAGGATGGGCGTGGGCTCCACGGAGAAGACGCTGCCGCTTCTCAGCACGCTCGAGATGTTTAAGTTGAAATCGAGAGGGCTGGCTGCGGTGCGCAAGAGCTACCGTGAGGCCGATGCCGCCAAGCGACGCGAGATCCTACAGAAAGAGATCACGCCGCTGAAGCGCGCCGAGATCGATATGAGCGAGTTCGGGCCCAAGCCGATCGCCGTCAGCTCGATCGAGTGGTTCGCCTCCGCGCGCGAGATGGCGCTCGTCATGGCGTGGCTGCGCGATCACTCGCGCAGCGAGGCGGGGATCGCGGCGCGGGAGATCCTGGCGGTGAATCCCGGGGTGCCTTCGGACCGCGCGACCTTCAGCTATCAGGGATTCAAAGGAGGCTCCGAGCCGGGCGTGCTCAATCTTACAGTACTGCTCGAGACGCCCGCGGGGGCAGCCTACGCCGTCGTTGCGACGTGGAACCACACGAAACAGACGGTCGATGAGGCGAAGCTGCTCGGAATTGTGCAAGGGACGATGCAACTATTGAAAAAGGGCTCGACCAAGTGATGCATGACGCCTCCGGCGCAGCGGCGCCGGGCTCGACCCGCTGTCCCCTTTGTGCCGCGGCGACCGATCGCCGCGTCCTGGCGCGCCACGATCACGTCGAGCATCGCGTGGCCCACCGGCTTTCGCGCGAGCATGCGGACTGGCACCGGAGCAAGGGGGCGTGTCTTCGATGTGTTGCATGGGCACAAAAAGAGAACGCGCGCGAGGAGGAGGAGCGTTCCCCGGCCAAGCCCGCGGCTCCCGGCCGCGGTGGCGATATTCTTGCCATCGCATCACGGCTGCGAAGCGACCCGTCGGCATCGGGGCGAGGTGTCACTGTTGCCGTCGTCGATTCCGACTTCGTCTTCCACCCCGAGTTTCTTCGGCCGCGCTCGCGCGTCGTCATCTATTCCGATTGCAGCAGCTCCAAGGCGCGCACCGGAACGACTCCGCCGGAACCTTACATCGGAAGCTGGCATGGGACCATGGTTGCCGGTGCGGGGTTCGGGAGCGGATTTGTGGCTAACGGACGATACCCGGGACTCGCTCCCCACGCACAGCTAGTATTTGTTCGTATTGCGGACCGGACGATGCGCGTTGGAGAGGTGCAAGTTCTGCGAGGCCTTCAATGGGCCCTTGCCCACCGGGAGCGATACGACATCCGAGTCGTGAATCTGTCGGTCGGCGGCGATGATCCGATGCACTCGAGACGCAACCGTCTCGACCGCCTTGCTGCGCGCGCGGTGCGCGCGGGCATGACGCTCGTCGCGGCGGCCGGCAATCGCCCCGATCGCAAGCCCGTCGCCCCTGCGAGCGCGCCGGAAGTGATTACTGTCGGCGGTGTCAATGATTTCGGCCGAGCGCACAGCGGCGAGACAGAATTGTTTGGTTACTCCTCGGGGCCCACGCTCGACGGAGTGCAGAAGCCCGATGTGCTTGCGCCTGCGATTTGGATGCCGGCGCCGATGGTTCCCGGGACGCCCCAGACTCGAGAGGCGGAGCTTCTGTTCGATCTCGAGTCGCTGCCCGACGACCTCCTACTTCGCGTGCTCGAGCGTCGAATCGGTGAGACCAAGATTCCCGCCGAGATTCTTGAGCTTCCCCCCGAGCAGATCCGCGGCGCGCTCGCGCTGCGCCGCGCTTCCGAGAAGTTCCTGACGGCATGGCATCAGCACGTCGACGGCACCTCGTTCGCCGCAGCCGTCGTGAGCGCCGTGGTTGCGCAGATGTTGGAAGTGAACCCCAAACTATCTCCCGAGGAGGTGAAAGGGATCCTTCGCGCGACTGCGCGGCCGCTGCCCGACATTCCGGAGGAGAAGCAGGGGGCGGGTGTCGTGCAGCCCGACCTCGCCGTGCGCCTCGCTCGCGAGCTCACCGGCGTGGATCCGCACCGCGTTCCGCCGCGCTCGCCGGAGGTTACTGCTGAGACAGTCAAATATCGGTTCTTTGATCCGTCGCGGCGCCTCACCGGCGTCGACTGGGTCGGTTCGCTGAGCGGCTGGAGACCCGTGCCGATGCACCGAGCAGCTCCTGGTGTGTGGGAGCTGGAGCGCCCGAGGCCGATGGCCGGGCGCTATGCCTATAAATATCTTCTCAGCGACGGCCGCTGGTGGGACGATCCTCTCCACACGGAGCGCGAGCCTGACGGGATGGGGGGCTGGAACTCCGTGCTGTCAATCGGCTCGCGGCGGGCCGCCGCTCTGTAACGGACCGATCTTTCGAACCGTTACTTTTTCTTGGGCTTTGAAGCGCCCTTCGTTGGGGGCTTCGGCGGCGACTTAGCCGCCGCCTTCGGCTTCCCGGCGCTCTTCGTTTTTGTGGTGCTCGCTTTTGTGGTGGGCTTGGCGCGCTTCGCCGCTTCCGCGCGCGGCGTCTTCGCGGGCTCCTTCGGCTTGCGCACAGCGCCACTCGAGGCGAGTGCTGCATTGGCGGCGGCCACCAGCACGCCAACTTCCGTTTGCGAGGGCGGCAGCGGCGCCATCGGGAAGCGCAGCTCGAGCACGCCCTCCTCGAAGGCACAGAGAACGCGATCGCCGACCATCGTGCCGAGCACCACTTTGATGAGCTCCTTGCGAAGCCGCTCTCCAGCCTTGGGATCGAAGGAGAGCGTCGCCATCAAGCCGAGCGTCGGCGCCAGCGCATTATTAATAAACTGGCCGAGCATCACGGAACTCTTCGGCATCGTGCTCCAGTCGACCTCGATTGGGATTGTGCGTCGATACAGTTGCGTGAGCTGGACCGAGCAGCCTGGCAGCACTTGCCCCACGATAGTTTGGCGCAACGCATCGAAGGCTTCGCGGTCGCCGTCCTCGGGCATCGCCTGGACCGCCTCGTAGAAATCGCCTTCGGCGTTGTGGTCGAGTTCCTCCTCGTCGGCCGGCTCTTCCTCGGCGGGAGTCGCCACGGGCGGCTCCGCCGCTACGTGAACGCGATCCTCCCGCGCGAGCGAGGCCAGGCGCTCCCTTTCGGCGGCAGCTTTCGCCTCCTCGTCCTCGGGCAGCGGCAGTGCCGGCATGCGCTCGAGGGCTCGCGGCAAGCGTTGTGTCAGCTCCTGAAGTGTCAAATATCCCTTCGGATCGCTGTGGACGGAGAGCGTCAGCACGAGCGCATTGCCGTCGACGGCGAGTCCCTTCGCGGCGGCAGTCGCGGCGGCGCGCAGCCGAAGGAGCCGGATGCGCTCGGCCACTTGCCGCCGCAGATCCTCACTTTTCTCCGCGAGCCCGCTCACGGCGTAGTAGAGCGCGTCGATCCCGAACTCGCCGACGGTGTAGAGTCCGCGCTGAATGGTGCCGCGGTCGGTATGAGTGGTAAAGGCGTTCCAGTCGATCTCGTAGCGAACGGGAACCTTGAGCTGCTCCTGAAGCCGCTTTTCCCACTCTTCGGCGCTCTCGCGCAGCCTCCCGATCTGCTCGCGCCACGGCAGCCCGAGCGCATCCTCGATCACCTCGCGGATCTCCTGCTCGTAGTAGCAGCCCTTCTCGCCATGCTGCGGCGCAATCGTGAGCGTCAGCGCGGAGTCGGCCACTCGGCACTCTTTCTTCTCGGGGGTATCACAGAAACGAAGTTCAATTCTCTCAAACGCGCGCCCGAGCGCTTCGCGGAGCTCCGGCTCATCGGGAAGCGCCTCCAGCGCACCGATCACCCGCTGCAGCCCCCAGATGGGAAGCCACCGCGCCGCTTCCGCGTTGCCGGCGAGCGTCGACCACGTGGCCTCCACGGTGAGCGACGCGCTGGTGAGCCCGCGCAGCCGCGCGCGCTCCGTCGGCAGGATCTCGTCGCGGTAGCGCGTCAGCGCCGCACCGAATTCAAGCTCCGGCGGCGGAGTGAGTGTCGTCACGGGAGCTTTCGACCCGTCGAGGCCGTGCACCATCGCGGGCAGCAGCCGCTCGAGTTCGGAGATGCTCAAGAATCCGTCCCAATCGCGCGGATCGATGTGCAGCACGATCGTGTCACAAAAACCGTAGGCCACGCGCTTCGCCGGATCCTGGGTGGGCTCCCAGCGGATGCGCTTCACGCGGTCGGCGAGCGGGCACGACTTCGCGATCGAATCCAATAAATAATGGAGATTGAGCCATTGGGACGACTCGAGCTGCTCCAACACGCGAAGTGCATCCTTCCCGGCGATGCTCACAAATCCGTTCCATTCGACGTCGAGCTTGATTTCGCAGCCGAGCCGCTCGCGGATCTCTTCCTCGAGCGCGAGCGCCTTCACATCCCGCAGCTCCGCCAGCTTCTTCGCGGCATCGGGGCTCAGCCCCTGCGCGGGCGCAGCCTCCTTTTGTGGTTTCACCGGCGATGCTTTTTGTGTGTTCGGCGCGGGCTCGGGCCGCGGCGCCGGCCGCTCCAGCTCAAGGAACTCTTCCGTCGCCTCGAACAACGCGTCGAAATCGCACAGGTGGCGCACGAGGTCGGCCGCCGCGTAATCGCCGTCCAGCTCCCGCAGCGCGTAGGCGCCCACGGCGCTTCGCGACGGGAACTCCCCGCCCCCGGCTGCGATCTCGCGCACGCGCGGCACCAGGATGAACTGCAGCCACTGGCTGAAAGTCATCGTGTCGGCGCCGAACGCCGCCTTGAATTCGTAGGCGCCCGGTTCGAGCGGCGTCGCTTGCCAGCGACCCAGCCGACGGAGTTCCGCCTCAATGGCGTCGATCTTTTCGAGTGCGCGTTGTGCCAGAGGTGTCATCGTGAAAGGAGCAATCTCAGGGGCATGAGCAACCGTGTCCATCGGATCTCCAGCAGGAAACCCGGCCGTCCGTTTCGCCGAGATTGGAAGCAGGGGGCCGTTGCGTCGGCTGCTAGGATCCCGCCGCGCCGGGGCGCGTAGCGCCGCGGTCTGCCGTTCGATTCCGCCGCAGCGCCCGTCGCCTGCGGCGATTCCGCCTCGATCCCATTTCTGCGCTGAGGTCCCTGTGGGTCACGCAGCTCCGCCGACTCCGCCGCCGTCGACGCCGGCCAAGGAGTTCCAACCGTACGTTTCCGACGCCGACACGCGCGCTGAATTCACGGTCAAGTCGATCGCCATTGGCGTCCTCTTCGGCCTGATCTTCGGCGCCTCCACCGTTTATCTCGCCCTGAAGGCCGGACTTACGGTGTCCGCGTCGATCCCGATCGCGGTGCTCTCGATCTCGCTGCTGAAGAAGCTCGGCGGCTCGACGATCCTCGAGAACAACATCGTGCAGACGATCGGCTCGGCTGGCGAAAGCATCGCGGCGGGCGTCGTCTTCACTCTTCCGGGGTTCCTGTTCCTCGCGAAGGGGCAGGGAGGCGTGAGCGTCGGCGCCGGCTACTTCAGCTACGGCACGATCTTTACGCTCGCGCTCCTCGGTGGAATGCTCGGCGTGCTGATGATGGTGCCGCTGCGGCGCGCGCTGATCGTGAAGGAGCACGGCGTGCTGCCGTATCCCGAGGGAACGGCCTGCGCGTCGGTGCTCATCGCCGGCGAGAAGGGAGGCAACCTCGCGAAGACCGCCTACCTCGGGCTCGGGTTCGCATTTGTGTATGCCTTGCTGCAGAAGATCTTCGTCGTGGTGCGCGAAACGGTCACGTATGTGACGCCGATGAAGAGCCGCGCGTTCCCGGCCGCGACGATCAGCGCCGACATCACGCCCGAATACATGGGGGTTGGCTACATCATCGGGCCGAAGATCGCAGGCGTGCTGGTGGCGGGCGGCGTGCTCGCCTGGCTCGGCCTCATCCCGCTGCTGGCGGCGCTCGTTCCGCAGGACGCGATCGCTGCACAATTGGTGAAGCTCGGCGAGCTCAAAGATGTGGCGCTCGCCGGAAAGTATGGTTGGGATCCGGTGAAGCATGAGTTCGCGGCGCTCAATACGGCCGTCTATCGCGCCTATGTGCGGCAGATCGGCGCGGGCGCCGTCGCCGCGGGCGGATTTATTACACTGATCAAGACGATCCCCACAATCGTCTCGAGCTTCCGCGGGAGCCTCGCCTCCATCGGATCGGGCGGCACCGGCGCCGACGCGACGCGCCGCACGGAGCGCGACCTGCCGATTTCGATTGTGCTGTTCGGCAGCATCGCGCTCGTCGCCATTCTTGCCTTCCTGCCGTTCATCCCCGGCACCTTTATGGGCAAGATCCTGCTCGGAATCTTGATTGTAGTGTTCGGGTTCTTCTTCGTGACGGTCGCTTCCCGCATCGTCGGCATCATCGGGTCGAGCAGCAATCCGATCTCGGGTATGACGATCGCGACGCTGATGGGCACCTGCCTCATCTTCGTCGGGCTCGGCTGGACCGACGATGTGTATCAACCGATGGCGCTCTGCGTGGGCGGCATGGTGTGCATTGCGGCGGCGAATGCCGGCGCGACGAGCCAGGACCTGAAGACGGGTTACCTCGTTGGCGCGACGCCCAAGTATCAACAGATCGGCCTCATGATCGGCGCAGTGGCGGCGGCGGCGGTGATCGGCGTGACGATCAACATCCTCGACAGCCCGCAGACGCTCCCCGACGGCACGGTGCAGCACGCGATCGGCGAGAAGTTCAATGCGCCGCAGGCGACGCTCATGGCGACGCTCATCAAGGGGCTTCTCGCGCAAAACCTCGACTGGCCGTTCGTGCTGGTCGGCGTGTTCCTGGCGGTCACGATGCAGCTCTGCGGCATCAGCCCGCTGTCGTTCGCTGTCGGCGCCTATCTGCCGCTCTCGACGACGCTCCCGATTTTTGTGGGAGGTCTCATCAAGGGCGCGAGCGACTGGTCGCTCGGCAAGAAGGGCGCCGGTGGGCACGGACATGGCGAAGATGAGCTCGGGCCGGGAAGCCTCTTCTCGACGGGGCTCGTGGCCGGCGGCGCGCTGGCCGGCGTGTTGGTGGCCGCGCTCCAGGCCAACGACGGAATCGCGGCGTGGATCGGCAACTTCAGCGTGGAGCACAAGCTCGTGGAGTCGATGGGTGACGGCGGCTACAGCCTCCTCGGCGTCGGCGCATTTGTGATCATGGGCCTTGTGCTGTTCAATATTTCCCGCAAGCCGCAGACGGATTGATTCGAAGCGGCACTTATCCTCCGGTCCGAACAACATGAGTTTTCGTCCTCACGTCGGACCGGAGGAATCGCCTCCGGAGCTGACGCTCCGATCGTTGATCTTGGGCGCCGTTTGCGGTGTCGTCTTCGGCGCCGCGTCGGTCTACCTCGCGCTGAAGGTGGGGCTGACGGTGTCCGCTTCGGTGCCGATCGCGGTGATCGCGATCGCGCTGTTGCGGCCGCGCGGCGGCAAGCGGGCGATCCTCGAGCACAATATTGTGCAGACGGTCGGCTCCGCGGGCGAGTCGGTCGCAGCCGCCGTCGTGTTCACCGTCCCGGCGCTGCTCTTCCTCGGCTATCCGCTGGAGGTGGGGCTTACGACGCTCATCGCGCTCACGGGCGGCATGCTGGGGGTGCTGCTGATGGTGCCGCTGCGCCGATATTTGATTGTCAAAGAACATGGCCAGCTCCGGTATCCGGAAGGGAAGGCGTGCGCGGAGATTCTGGTGGCGGGCGAGAAGGGGGGCACGTCGGCGAAGAAAGTTTTTGTGGGAATGGGAATCGGCGCCGCGTTCAAGGCGTTCCAAGCGGTTCTCGGCGGCGTCAAGGGAAGCCTCCACACGTCGCTGCCGTTCTTCAAAGGCGCGTCGATCGGATGCGACGTGGAGCCGCCGCTCCTCGGCGTCGGCTACATTATTGGTTACAGAACGTCGCTCATGATGGTGGCGGGGAGCCTCCTCGCGTCGTTCGTGCTGGTGCCGATGATTGCGCTTTTCGGGGCGCAGCTCCCGTCGGTGCTTCCGCCGGGAACGAAGCTCATCTCGGAGATGGGCCCGATGGAAATCTGGAGCGGATATGTGAAGCACATCGGTGCGGGCGCCGTGGCGACGGGCGGCATCTTTGGCCTCGTGCGCGCGCTGCCGTCGATCGTGGCGTCGATCCGAGCCTCGGCGCGATCGCTCCTCGGTGGTGGCAGTGTTCAAAGCGGCGCGGAGCGCACCGATCGCGATACACCGACGTCCATTCTGGCGCTCGGCTCGCTCGCGATTGTGGCGTTTCTCGTGCTGGTGCCGGCGTTCCATGTGAACGTCGTCGGCGCCGTCTTGATTCTCGGTCTTGGCTTTTTGTTCGCAGTCGTCTCCTCGCGCATCACGGGTGAGGTCGGCTCCTCGTCGTGTCCGCTGTCGGGAATGACGATCGGCGTGCTGATGGCGACCTGCGGCGTATTCCTGCTGGTCGGCTGGGAGGGGAGCAGCTATGCGCGGCTCGCGCTGATGATCGGCGCGGTGGTGTGCATTGCGATCAGTAATGCGGGGACCTGCTCGCAGGATCTGAAGACGGGGTTCCTCGTGGGGGCGACGCCGGTGCGGCAGCAGGGGGCGCTCCTGGTGGGCGTGCTGGCCTCGGTGCTGGCGATCGGCTGGACGACCTACGGATTGAATCTCGCGGAGACTGAAGAGCACAAATTGTCGAAGCCATTCCCCGTCGACGCCGCGCTAATCGCGCGCGCGGACGAGGTGAAGGCGATGCATGACGCATCGGCGAAGTACCGATTTGTGAGATTGACGGCGGAGGCCGTGCCGGCGGAGGCCACGATTTCGCGGACCGTGAAGGAGCGCGATGCCTTGGGCGCGGAGAAGGAGGTCTCGCGCGAGGTGAAGACCGGCGCGGGAAACTACCTGGTGGATGAGACGACGCGCGAGGCGCGCTATCTCCGCGAGGACGGCATCGGCTCGGGGCGTTTGCAGGCGCCGCAGGCAAAGCTGATGTCGGTGGTGATCGATGGATTATTGACCCACAATCTTCCGTGGGACCTGATCCTGATCGGCGCCGCGATCGCGGTCTTCATCGAGCTGATGGGATTCCGATCGTTGACTTTCGCAGTCGGCGTCTACTTGCCGCTGGCGTCGACGATGCCGGTTTATCTTGGCGGATTAGTGCGCCTTCTCTCCGACAGGGTACGCAAGCGTGAAGTGGACGCGGAGGATGAACCGGAGGGCGTTTTATGGTGTTCCGGGCTTATCGCAGGTGCCTCGATCGTAGGCATCCTCGGCGCGATGCTCGCGTTTGTTCCGGGATTCGATTCCGACAGCGGGCTCCATCCAAGCTTTGCTCTTTTCACCGGGCTCGGCGGGATCTTCGAGAGCGTCTTGGGTCATCAAGGCAGCGACCTATGGGGTGTGGCCGTGCTGGGCACCCTCTGCTGGCTCATCTATCGAGGCGCAGAGGGTTCCAAGCGCCCAACCTGAGACGTGTAGACATTCTCGCGCGTTTGTTTTGTCGAGAGCGAGAGGAGTGACCGATATTCTGGCCCCAGGGTTGCGGGCCGTTGGAAGGCGCCGCCGCCGAGGTTCATTCCCGCACAGACCAGTTCATCCGTCAGAGGGCGCCCCTCGATTCTGTAGCTATGCGCAGCATCCTCACCTCCGCCTTCGTCGTTTCGCTCGTCGCATTCTCGGGATTCTGTAGTCTTGTCTACCAGGTGGTCTGGGATCGAAGCGTCCGAACGAATTTCGGCGGAGACAATGTTTCGTCGGCGATCGTAACCGGGACTTTCTTGCTCGGACTTGGACTCGGTGCCGTTCTTTTCGGCCGAACTTGGAGACGGCCCTTCCATGTCTACTCGGCGGTCGAAGCAGCCATTGGAATCTATGCCATCATCAGCCACTTCGTCCTGGGTTCCCTGGCTCGAATCCTTGCTCGAGTCGCCAGCACATCCATCGAGTCGGTCGAGAGCCTTCGGGTGCCGCTGGTGGGCGCCTGCATTTTGTTTCTTCTTCCGCCTTGCATCCTCATGGGCGGAACGCTCCCACTCATGTTTCGCTGCTTCGTGAACCAAGGCACCTATCGAAGCAAGACGCTCGGGTGGCTGTACGGGTTCAACACTCTTGGTGCCGCCGCAGGAACAGTAGCGGCGCCGATCTACCTTCTGAGCCAGTTCACAGTTCCGGCAACGCTTCAGATCCTTGGTGCGGGAAACCTCGTTCTGGCGGCATGCATTTTTCTGTGCTCCAAATTCATGCCGTCCGAGCAGAACGGAGAGGAGGACGCAGCTTCGGCGCCTGCGTCTGTGAACGCTGCAAAGGACGCTGTCGGGCAAGCACCTGGATCTGTGGAGTCTGGATCGGCGGCGCCGAGTCTCTCCCTTCAGTCCGTCAGGATCATTGCATTCCTCACCGGGTTCGTCTCGCTCGCGTACGAGGTGGCACTTCTCCGCCACGTCTTTGTGATGAACCCGAACTCGCCCTACAACTTCCCCCTTGTGCTCGCTCCTTTTCTCGTGGCGATCGCATTGGGAAGCGCCGTCTTCACGCGTCTTCGAAATGAGCAGCCTCGCTCGATCCTGCTTCGCATTTCGATACTCTCGGTGCTGTCTGCCGCGGCTGTGATTGTGCCGCCGGCCATGGCTGCGGATTACCTCGAATGCGATCCCGTATTCGTAAATCCGGAACACATCACAACAGATATTCGCTATGTGGCTTCACTGGCGATGCCGCTTCCACTCTTTCTGAGCGGGATCTTCCCGTTACTGGTGCGGCTGGCTGCGAGCCGATTGGAGATGCTGCCCAAGCAGACGGGATCGGTGTACATCGCCAACTCGGCGGGGGCGTTCCTCGGTGCTCTCCTTGCGCAGTTCCTGGGCTTCCGACTGCTTGGCATGGGAGGCGTGTTGCTGTCCCTTGCCGCGATCTGCCTGCTTGTCTCTGTCTGGGCTGTCGGCGCGGTCCATCGGAGGGCTCAGCTCGCCGTCGGCGCAGCGGCGGCGCTTTCTCTCGGCGCTGTCATCTTCCTTCCGCGTGCTCGGCTGGAGAACAAGTTTACATATGGCCGTCCGTACATTACACATCGAGATCAGGCCGGACGCCGGTTTCCCGATGAATGGCTCGACCTCCTTCAGGGGACCACGGGAGTATCGACGCTTCGCTGGGGTCCGGGCGGCCGGCTGGCAGAAGTTTATGTCAACGGCATGTACATGTCGGCGCTGCCCGACCATCCGGATCACGTCGCCCTTGCGGGTTTCGTCCTCTCGTTTCCAAGGCCGGAATCCATCCTGGTTCTCGGGCTCGGCGGCGGCGGCATGGTGCGGGAGATTCTCAAAGATCCGCGGGTGAAGCGGGTCGAGGTTGTCGACTGGTCTCACGAGCTTCCGGCGATTCTCGAGCTGCCGCGCCCGAAAGCCGTCCTCGAGAATTGTTTGAAGGATCCGCGCGTTCGCATTTGGCGAGCCGACGCTCGGGTTGCAGTGGGCCTCTATCCTCCCGACTCTTTCGACGTAGTGCTTGACAATCTCACAATACCCGAGTGGACGGGGTCGACTGCGATCCGGTCTGTCGAGTATTTCTCCGAAGTTCGCACGCTCCTCAAGAAGAACGGGATGTATATCAGTAATAATCACGGCTACGACGACTCCCGGATGTCGATTCGTAAGAGTCTGCTCATGACGTTCGCCAATTTGTGGGCGCATCCGCGAAGCATCCTCGTGGCGAGCGATGGCGACCCGGGCTTCACAGCAGAGCTGAGCCAGGCTGCATTCGCTCCGCGAGCCGCCCAATTGCAGCTTACCGGGCCCTCGCTCTCGTTCTATGTGATGGAGGCGTTGAAGCCCGTGCAGCGAGATGAACTGACAGAGTTTGAGCCGATTCGAGACGACCTCCTCGTGCATGAGTATCGCCATCGATCGCTTGCGGCGTTCTGGGCAGATTGGCGGCGACGCTGACGGCCCTCTGGGCTCGCGCAACTTCATGCGCGCCGGCCGCGCGGATCCTCCGGCTCCTCGGAAGTTCTTTCGCGACGCCGAAAGAGGTGCGCGGCGCCGAGGGTCCCTGAAGTCCAACCCTTGGCGCCGCGCGGGAGATCACAGATTCGCCGGCCTCGGCGAACTGTGACTCACAAGCCGAGTCGAATCATGGTGCGAAGAGCGTCATCGCTGCGGCATTGGAGGCGGAGAGGCCCTGCGGCGCGCAGCCGTCGATCCACAGGATCTGTGCGCAATAGGTGAGCCCGGCCAACGCCGAGGTCGTCGGCAGCGGCGCCGGGCAGACGCCAAAGCCGCTCGAGTCGCTGAAGGTGTCGAGGACGAGAATCTCCGTCGAGAGCAGGCTCACATGGAGCGCGATCCCGGCCACGGCCGTGCCCGCCAAATCTTGCACATTTCCGACGAGGCCGAGGCCGAGGGTGGACGCCGGAGTATTTGTGCAGGTGAGCGCAAAAGTGGCGTTCCCGAGGAACGGCTGCGAGTTGACGCCGATGGCCAGGGGGCCAGCACACCCGGCAGTCGAGGCGCCGTAGGTCACCACGTGGGGTGCCGTCGGCTCGTCGCCGTCGAGGGTGCCGTCGAGGTCGCGGTCGACGCCGATTCGGTTTCCCGAGCCGGGGGGCACGCCCATGACGGTGAATTGTGCATTCCCGGCGATCGCCTTCGCCTGGAGCTGCGGCCACGAGAAGGGGCCGACACCGAGCTTGTCGGTGAGGAAGAGCGCGCCGGCAGGCTGATAGCGAAGCCCCATCAGCACACCGTCGATGCGCCCCTTCGCAATGACATCACAATCGCCGATGGCGGCGCGCGCGAGCACCGTATTGAGCTGATTCACAATGACGGCGCTGGTGGCGTTGTTCTGACGAATGGTCTGTCCCCAGCCGACGGCGGGCGCCATCAGCGTATCGAAGCAGGCCATGAAGGCGATCAGATCGGGCGGCTGGCCGGGCAGCACCGGCGGGCCGGCGCCGTCGTTGTGGAAGCCGACGCCCGTCAGGTTTTGTGCACCCGGAGCGCGGCTGAATCCGAGCCGCCGGAAGAAGTCGCGCAGAGGTGTGGACTTTCCGGGAACGGCGCCCGGGAAGCCCGGCTCCACCGCAACACGCACCGTGTAGTTGAGCGGCGGCTTGTGGCATCCGGCGCACCCGCCTCCCGGCGGCGGACCAAAATATTGGTTCTGGCCAATATTGGGATTACCGGGCGCTCCGGGCACCGCGTTCGGCAGCGACCGGTCGAGGTTTTGATTGGGGTTCGGCTCGAGGCGCATCGTGTCCATGAAGTCGGAGAACCGCTGCATGTCCGCCGCTGCGAGCTGGGAGCCGCCCATGAGCGAATCGAAGGCGCCGTTGAAGGCGTTCAGGCTCGGCTTGTCGCCGCGCCAGTGGTACGGCGGGATCCCGGCCATATTCTTCAAATGCTGCGTGATCATCGGCCCCTTCATCGGGTGCAAATTAAACACGGCGCCGAGTTCGGGATCGACCACCTGCACCATCGTCCCGCCGGGATTGCCGAGGTCCCAAGCCAACAGATCGGTGTCACCGTCGATGTGGCATCCGGCGCAGGAGCCGGTGCCGTTGCCCGAGAGCTTGGCGTCGTACAGGAAGCCGCGCCCGTTCTTGATCACCGCCGGAGTCGGGTCGTAGCTTCCGACGGGCACCTCCTGGACGACCGCGCCCGCCGCCGTGTCGATCACGGTCACCGTGTTCGAAAGTTTGTTTTGCACATAAAGCCGGCTGGCCGACGCCTTGAGCGCGAGCCCGCGCGGACCGCGCTTGTGGATCGGATCGATGGCGGCGCCCGTCACGTCGCCGACCTCGATCCGGGAGATCACATTTCCCGCTCCGTCGAGCTTCGCGACGCGGTCCGTGCCGAAGGCCGCCACCCACATCGCGCTGCCCGATGGTTCGAAAACGAGGTCGGTCGGCTGCGCCAGCGCCGTGGCGAGGGCCGCGGGGTTCGGCAGAACCGCATAATTGATTCCGGGATTGAGATCGACCGCGGTGATGCTCGGCAGCGCTCCGGTGGTCACGCGCGTGACGCGGTTGTCCACGAAATGGCCGCGCAGCGCCGTCTCGAAGCGGATCAGATTGCGGGCATCCGTGTTGGCAACCCAGACGTCACCGCTCACGGGGTTCACCGCAAGATTGAAGTTCACAGTTCCAGTTCGATCAAAGTAACGATTCAAGGACACAGTGTTCGCATTGATCTCCGCGACATCATGGTCGAGCACCGTGTATTGAATCACCGAGGGGCTCCACGCCGGATCGGTGGCATCCACGATGCGCGCCACCGGCGGCGGCGGCGGAAGATTGGGATTCGTGGGCGGCCCTTGCGGCGGCGCCACTTGCTTGGGAACGGTGGTGGTTCGATTCCCGGAGAGAGCGAAGGCGGCGTAGACGCGCGAGCCGTCGGGGCTCACAGCGAGCGCCCGCGGATTGAGCCCCTGCAGGGTCACCGTCCCCACGATCGCGTGCGTCGTCAGGTCGATGGCGCGCACCTGATTGCTGCGGGACGCCGAGACGAACGCGCGCTGGGGCGTGCCGGCGAAGACCACGTCGCACGGCTCATCCTTCACGGGGATCGTGTCGGTCACGATTCCCTGCGACACCGACACCACGCTCACGCTGTCGGACGTGTGGTTCACGACCCAAACCTCGTCGTTGGAGCGGGGATTCACGGAGACCGGTTCGAGCCCCACGGGAATCTCCGCGATCAGGATTGGGTTCGACGCGTTCGAGACATCGAAGACGGAAAGCCGGTTGTCCGCCGTGTTCGCCGCGAAGAGGCGCGTGCCATCGGGCGAGAGCCGAATCGGATGAACCTGAGGGCTCTCGAAGTTCACGTAGCTGCCTTGGGCGCTGGCCTCTCCCGCCGCGATGGAAGCGGCGGCGGCAGCGAGGAGGGCGCGGAGTCGTGCGAGTCGCATGGGTTCCTTTCGAACAGGAGAGTGGTCGAAGTTCCCCGTCGCGGACGCCCGTTCGAATTACGCGCGGGCTCGCGCGGCTCGCATCGGAGGTCCTCGGGCCGCAGACTGCGCCGATGCGTGAGCGCAAACCCCTGTACCGCTCCAGCACCTTCTGGATTTTCGTCGGCCTCGCGCTCGGCGTCGTGCTCGGCGGCTTCTTTCCGCAGAACGAGTGGCCGCAGGTTTTTGCTCTCTTTCAGTTTCTCTCCAAGTCGTTCATCGCGCTCATCAAGAGCATCATCGTTCCGATCCTGATTTCCACGATCGTGGTCGGCATCGCCCAGACCGGCGACCTGAAGACGGTCGGGCGCATGGGGGCGAAGGCGCTGCTTTATTTTGAGGTGGTGACGACGGTGGCGCTCTTGATTGGGCTTGCCATCGCCAACTGGGCGCGCCCCGGAGACGGGCTTCCGCTCAAGGCCGACGACCATGTGGTGCTCGCGAAGCAGCAGTCGGGCTGGGAGATCGCGCTCCATACATTTCCGAGCAACCTCGTGAAGCATGCCGCCGAGGGCGACATACTTCCGGTGGTTGTTTTTGCGGCATTGTTTGGAATCGCGCTGACGCGCGCTGGCGAGAAGGGGCGGTCCGTGCTCCACTTTTTTGACGCGGTCGCCCAAGTGATGTTCAAATATACGAGCATCGTGATGATGCTCACTCCGCTCGGGGTCTTCGGCGCGATGGCTTACAACGTGAGCCACATGGCGGCGGGACACGAGGTGGGGGGTGTTTTGTTGAAGGGCTGGCCGGCGGTCTTCCATCTGCTGAAGCAGTATTCACTTCTCGTGGGGAGCCTCTATGGGGCGCTCGCGGCGCTCGTGCTTCTGGTTTTCGTGCCGATCATGCTGCTTTGGCGCATCCCGGTTTTCGGATTCTTGCGGGCGATTCGGGAGCCAGCGATGACGGCATTCTCGACGGCGAGCTCCGAAGCGGCGCTGCCGCGGCTCTTGGAGGATTGTGTGAAGTTCGGCGTGCCGCGGCGCGTCGCGAGCTTCGTGATTCCAACGGGATATTCTTTTAATCTCGACGGCTCGACACTTTATTTGGTTCTGGCGTCGCTGACGATCGCACAGGCGGCGAAGATCGAAATGTCGATCTCGCAACAAATCGCGATGGTGCTGACGTTCATGCTGACGTCGAAGGGGGTGGCTGGAGTGCCGCGAGCGACGCTGGTGATTATCGCGGGGACGTGCGCCAGCTTTGGGCTGCCGGGCGAGGCGGGGATCGCGATGCTGTTGGCCGTGGATGAAATTATGGACATGGCCCGCACGACGGTGAACGTGATGGGGAATGGGCTCGCGTCGGTTGTGATTTCGAAGTGGGAAGGCAACTTCGGGACGGAACGCGAGTCGTAGTCCAAGGACCTGCGCGCCGAGCGCTGGCGCACGGAAAGGAAGTCGAAGGAGAAGTGGTGTCGGCGCGTGTTCGCTGCTGGAAAGGAGAAGTGGTGTCGGCGCGTGTTCGCTGCCTGAACGGAGAAGTGGTGTCGGCGCGTGCGCCGACCGGCTCTCGCGCGCGTGCGCGCGAGGCTGTCGATTTATGACTCGGTAAGAATGGGGCGTGGTTAGTCTTGGCGCGGCAGCGAACAGTCCAAGAGGCCATTCCAGGATTCCTCCGAGCTGCGCGCGGGCCTCGGCGCCCAGCGCGGCGTTGCGCGTCCTCGGCGTAGCTTCTCGCTACGCCTGCGGCGCGCGCCATGGCCTCGCATCTGCGGCACTCGCCGCGCCAAGACCGACCCACGCCCCATTCCAAGCCATCACGCATGTGTGAAGGCGCAAGTGTAAGTTTGAACGTAGGGCGCGGGCATCGCCCGCGACGATTCGGCGGCGCTTGCGCCGCCGGATGAGGAACCCAGCCGCGGATGCAAGACCAAGCACCCAATCGTTACCGCGCGGGGCGCGCCCCGCGGAGACCGGTCGGCGCGCGCGCCGACCCCACTTCAGCTAAAGCAATCGAATGCGCACACGCCGACCCCACTTCAGCAAAAGCAATCGCGTGCGCACACGCCGATCTCACTCTTACAGAACTGTTCGGCGCGCGCGGGACGCTAGACCAGGAGCTGCTCAGCGAAATCCGACGATTTGTGGTCGAACGCGTGGAGCGCGTGGCGAAGCGCTTCGGACTGCAGCGCGCGCCGACGCACATCGATCGCGCCGAGGAGCGCGAGGAGGTCGCCGTCGAGCTGCGTCGCGCCTTCGAGCTCTCGGCGAATGGCCACGGCGAGGACCACGCGGTCGTGATCGGCGCCGAGAAGATCATTGATCTCTTCGAGGCGGCTCAACGCGGCACGGCGCCACGCGCCGGCGCGAGCTAACAATTCCACGTGGGAACGCACAATTTTGGCGCGCTTGCGCAGCTCGTGCAGCCGCTCGTCGGTGCGCGCCTCTTCGATGCGCGCAAGCTGGCGGCGCGCGCGCTGATAGGCGCGGGCGGCCCCTTTCCGGAGATCCTCGACGCCGACATGTCCGGGCACGCTGTCGGCCAGCGGCGCCTCGATCTCCCGCGCGCAGCGCAAAGCCCGTCGCAGCGCACCCGACTCGACGATCTCGCGGCGAGCATCGCGCGAGGCACCGACGAGCCGATCGCGCAGCCGGTCGATGGCGCCACCGCGCAGTCGCTCCTCACCGCAAAGCAGGTCGAGGGTCTCGAGCGCGACATCGGCGTCGCGCGCCGCGCCGAGCCGTCGCCCCTCGTCCCGCAGCCGCCGATTCCACAAATCGAACGCGTCGGCGGTGACCTCGGCGCGAATGAGCCAGCCGAGGGCGCGGACGCGCTTCAGCGTTTGGCGTACGCGGTGGGTCGCTTCCCCGAGGTCGGCTCGATCGGTGGAAGCCCAACTCGCCAGGAAGGCCAGCTGCTCCTTCAGCACGCGCACGACTTCGCCGGCGAGCGGCTGGCTCGGCTGCAGGGTCCACCTCGGCGCGCTGCCGGCGCTCCCGGGCCGGGAAGGCTCGTCGGGCATGGAGCCGGAGTACCGGCTCGCGCGGGGTCTGGCAAGGGCTCGGCGGATTTCATGGCGAACGGGCCCACCCGGTGCGCGTGGAAGCATCCGCCATGGGACTGACCGCACTGGCCGCGTTGTGGGCGCTTGGCCTCCCCGTCACCGCCGACGATTCCAAGCCCAAGGGGCGCGATCCGCGCGCCGAGCTAGTCCATTGGTTTGAGGGGAAGCCGCCGACCCAACAAAAGCAGGTGCTCGCGACGCTCGATGGAGTCGCCCTCGAGATGGGAGATCCCTATCTCCAATCGCTGCGGGCGTTTGCGGAGCGCGCGAAGTCGGCGCCCCTTGCACGCAGAGGATTCCAGGAAACGCAGAAAGTCTCGCCCGACGGCTCGTTCCCGCTCCGCGCCGAGCTGCCGTTCCCGTTGCGCATCGAATACGTCTATGGGGCCGCGATTCTGCGCAAGCTCGAGCCGGCAGGCGCCTCAGTGCAAAAGCAGACCCCGTCCAAGCAGCTGTTGAGCCTGCTCGACGGGCATCTCAACGATTTGGACTACGCGTTGGCCGAGCTGATGCGGGAGATGGACAACGATGAGAGCGCCCAGCCCTTTGCGATGTTCTTGGAATCGTGGCGAAACGGGGAGGAGTCGTTCTACCGCGCGCTCGATCGCACCGCGGGGACGAAGCAGGGCGTGTTCTTCTTTGATGCCATGCTGGGGGAGTTCTCTGAAAAAATTGTAAAGAAGCTCGATCCGAAGGCGGGCGCGAAGAGCTTGAACCAGCTCCACGACGACCTCCATCAGGCTTTTCTTACTTATCGTCAGTACCGAGGAATGCGCGAGGCCATCGCGCTTTCTGTGGTTTTGCCTCCGGATGTGAGGCTCCCCAAGAATCTGCAGCGGTATGAGGAGGCACCGGCGGGGCTCCAGTCCTTGCGCGACCATGTTTCACTGATGCTCGCTTTGAGCGGACAGAGCTTCGATCATCTCGTGACCGCGGTGCGATCGACGGCGCCGCCGTTGCCGCAGCCGCTCTGGTCGGGAGGCTACGCCCCCGTGGAAGTGACACAAAAAGCATTGGTGGCGGGTATGGCGACGCAGGGGCTGACGGCGCAGGCGCTGCTCGCCCAGCAGCGCGAGATGCGCACCTCGCTTCGATCGCGGCTCGCCGAGGCAGTGAAGCGCAAGCTGGGCGAGGTTGGGTTCCCGCTGGCAGAGAAGCTCTAGCTCCCCGCGACGAGGCCCGCGCGCAGCTCGGATGAATTTTGAAACGTCCTCGGCGTCGCCGCGGGCACAACAAAGCGTTCCGTCGGTCGCGGCTTGGCGCTGACATCGCAACAAAAACTACGAGAAGCGCCGGATTGAGCTTCTCAACGATCCGCCGGTCTCGCGGTTCAACAAATGCTGAACTCGGCGAGATCTCCGGAAGCGCAAATCCCCGAGGCAGCTATGCTCCGAGACGTTTGCGCTGCGCTTCGTGCTGGCGGCGGATCTCCGCCGGAAGCCGATCGCCGAACTTCGCGTAAAACTCGTTCAGCTGCGGCCATTCGGCCGCGAAGCCCTTCGCGTCCACTCGCAATAGTTCCTCCATCGCGCCGGGCGCTATCGAAAGACCCGTCGTGTCGATGCCGCCGGGGCCGGGCACATAGCCGATCGGCGTTTCGACCGCTTCGCCCTTTCCGCGGCACCGCGAGAGAATCCAGTTCAGGACGCGCAGGTTTTCGCCAAAGCCGGGCCAGAGGAACTTGCCCTCGGCGCTCTGGCGGAACCAGTTCACATGGAAGATCTTCGGCAGGCGCTTGGGCGTGCTGGTGCCGGGCACATTTCCCGGGGCGCCAATGTTCATCCAGTGGCCGAAGTAATCTCCCATATTGTAACCACAGAACGGGAGCATCGCGAACGGATCGCGGCGTAGCACGCCGACGGCCCCGGTGGCGGCAGCGGTGGTTTCCGAAGCGACCGAAGAACCCACATAAACGCCGTGGTTCCAGTCGAACGCCTCATACACCAGAGGAACGAGGCTGCCGCGCCGCGCGCCGAAGATGAATGCACTAATCGGAACGCCCTGGGGATCCTCAAACTTGGGCGAGATGGAAGGGCATTGGCTCGCCGGCGCCGTGAACCGTGAATTCGGATGCGCCGCCTTGTCAGCCGACCCCGGTGTGTAAGGGTTCCCGCGCCAGTCGGTCAGCCCTTCGGGCGTCCCGCTCTCCATCCCTTCCCACCAAGGGCACATATCCTTGGTCAACGCCGTATTCGTGAAGATGGAGTTCTTTCGAATCGTCTCCATGGCGTTGGGATTGGTCTTGGGGCCCGTGCCCGGCGCGACGCCGAAGAAGCCCGCCTCGGGATTGATCGCCCAGAGGCGCCCATCGGGGCCGAAGCGAAGCCAGGCGATGTCGTCTCCCACCGTCCAAATCTTGTATCCCCAGAACGACGCCGGCGGCACGAGCATCGCAAGATTGGTCTTGCCGCAGGCGCTCGGGAACGCGGCCGCCACATAAGTGGTCTCGCCCGCCGGATCCTCGAGCCCGAGAATGAGCATGTGCTCCGCGAGCCAGCCCTCTCGCCGGGCTTGGGCGCCCGCGATGCGAAGCGCGAAGCACTTCTTGCCGAGCAACGCGTTGCCGCCGTAGCCCGAGCCGACCGACCAGATCTCGTTGCGCTCCGGGAAATGGCAAATAAAACGGCGGTCGGGATTGAGGTCGCCGAGGGAGTGGAGCCCCTTCACGAACTCGCCATTCTCCCCGAGGTGATTGAGGGCCACAGCGCCCATGCGCGTCATGATGCGCATGGAAATCACCACATAAGCGCTATCCGTGATCTCGACGCCGACCTTCGCGAACGGCGAGGACGCCGGTCCCATCAAATATGGCACGACATACATCGTGCGCCCCTTCATGGCGCCGGCGAAAAGCGGCCACACGCGCGCGGACGCGTCGGCGGGGGACATCCAATTGTTAGTCGGGCCCGCGTCGTCCTTCTTTTCTGTGCAGATGAAGGTGAGGTGCTCCGTGCGCGCAACGTCCGATGCGTGGCTTCGGTGGTAATAGCTGTTCGGGAACTTCTCGGCATTCAGGCGCTGGAGCGTCCCGTCCTTGAGCATCTCGCCAATGAGGCGCTCATTTTCGGCGTCGGACCCGTCGCACCAGACAACGCGGTCCGGCTTGGTGTGGGCGGCGATCTCGTGAACCCAGGCTTCGAGAGCTCGATGCACGCGGAGAAAACCTCGAAAAGGTCGAAGGTCGGGCGTGGGCTCGGAGGCCTGCTTCGCCCGTCCTTGGGGGGGTGAAAGGAGGCATGGAGGATAGAGCCGCCCGCGCGAATGCGACAAGCGAGGCGATTTCCCGCTGGGAGATTGCCGCAAACAAGGGGCTTGCGGCGGCGGAGGCAGGCCACACGAGCGGAGGCCGCTTCGGCGGACGTTCCAGGAGTCATCCGAGCTGTGCGCGGGCTTCGTCGCCCGTCGCTGCGTCGCCCCGTCCTCGCCGGAACTCCCTGACCCGGACCTGCAACGGCGGACGTGGGGACCGGATCGAGCAGTCGAACCCCGGCGGTACCCCATGTTGCTCCACCCACGTCTCCTGGCTCCTTGGCTCGTCTCCCTTTCCGCCCTGACCGGCGCGGCTTCCGCCCAGTCGACGCTCTGGCAGGAGGTCGGGCTTCAGAAGGGGGGCCGATTCGGCGCGGCTGTCTGCTGGGTCGCGGATCTGAATGGCGACGGCGTCGACGATTTTCTCGTCGGAGCCCCCGATGACGACACGGTGGCGCCCAACGCCGGCGCCGCCTTCGTGTACAGCGGCGCGAACGGGGCGCTGATTCGGACGCACCTCGGGTCCCAGCCGGGGGAGCGATTTGGCTACTCGGTGACCTCATTTCAGAGCGTCACGATGTACGCGATCGGCGCCCCCTTTGCGGATGCGAATGGCAACGAATCGGGCAGGGTCATTACTTATAACGGGCTGACCGGAGCGGTCGTCGATACCCTCAACGGCTCGGCCGCCGGCGATCGCTTCGGTTGGTCCCTGAGCTCCCTCACCGAGTTTGCCGCCGTCTTCCTCTCCGAAGTCTATCTCGTAGTCGGGGCGCCGTACCGGAACGCCGCATCTCTCACCGATTCTGGATCCGTATACATTTACAATAACGTTACCACCGGCGCGTCTGTTCTCAGCAGCTTCGATGGAACCCAGGCCAATGAGCATTTTGGATTCGCCGTGGCCGCCGCGGTCGACTACGCGCCGGGCGTGCCCGTGCCCGTCGCTCGGATGCGCGTCGGCGTTGGTTCACCGGACTACGACAATGGCAGCAATACAAGCTCGGGCCGCGTCCGAATTTTCGCGTCGAGCGGTCTCGGTGCCGGATTTGGGCAAATCGGAAGCACCGCGGGATCGGCCGGCGATCGCCTTGGCTACTCCATCACGGCGACGCTCGATGTTACAGGCGATGACACGCCCGACTTCTGGGTGGGTGCTCCCTACGCCGATGCCGTGACGGGCTCGGGCGGCGACGAAGGTCGCGTCTATCGGGTGAGCGGCTCCAACTCCGTTGCCGACAAAGTGGACATCGGATACCAGGCTGGGATGCACTACGGAATGGCGCTCGGATATGTGGGATATGTGGGAGTTTCGGGAAGCTACTGTATTGCAGCCGGTGCCCCCGATTTTGATATCCCGACCACGGGCCCGACTCTCGTTGATGCCGGTGAAGTCATCTTCTTGGACGCATCTTCGGGAGCAACTATTGGGATTAGTTATCAACTCGCGGAAGGGGCTCGCCTTGGAACGGCGCTCAACACCTCACCGAACTCCGGAGACAAGAACCTCGACGGGCGCAACGATGCGATCATTGGCTACCCCGGCTTCGCCCTTCCGGGCCTCGATGCGGGGCGCGCCTATCTGCAGGGGATCCTCACTCCGACCGTATTTTTGACTGTGAGCGGTGAACTTGACGGAGATCGCTACGGAACGGCCGTCGCAAGCGTCGGCGATCTGGACGGCGACGGCCGCCGAGACGTGCTCATCGGGGTGCCGGAGGGAGACCGCGAGAATGTGATGCCATTCCTGACGGACTACTCGAACTCGGGACGGCTCGAAGTCTGGACGAGCGCCGGGCCCCACACGCGGCTACGCACGCACTATTTCAACGTCGACGAAGCCCAGCATGGCTTCTCCGTGGCCAGCCTCGGGGATGTCAACAATGATGGAACCGACGACTACGCGGCGGGCGCGCCCCACACCAGCGCGAGCCCCGCGGTGCCCGGAGCCGTGACGATCTACTCGGGCTCCAACGGATCGGTGATCTCGACGCTCACGGGATCGACCAACGGAGACGCCTTCGGATTCTCGATTGCAGGCGTCGGCGACGCGAACGGCGACGGAAACGTTGATATCCTCGTCGGAGCTCCCAATTATGACTTCTTCCCGAATGTGAACTCCGGATACTTCTCCCTTCGCCGAGCGGATACCGGAGCGGCGCTGTTGACGGTTGCGGGCAGCAACGGCGACCAGCTCGGGTATTCAGTCGCCGGGCTGGGAGGCGACGCAAACGGTGACGGCCGGAACGACTTCATCGTGGGCGCTCCCTACTTCGATGGCGCGGCAGGCTCGAACTGCGGGCGTGCGCGGGTTTACAGTAATCTCGGAGCAGTTCTTCAGTCGAAGGAGGGCGACGCCGCGGGAGACAACTTCGGATTCTGTGTGACGGGGGGACTCTACATCGATGCGGATTCGGCTCCCGACTGGGCAGCCGGCGCGCCGAACGCCAACTTCGGCTCGATCACAGATTCGGGGCTCGTGCGCGTCTTCTCCAACAGCGGCGCTACTCTTTACAGCTGGTTCGCCGGGCCGAACGACCACATGGGACGCCAGGTGGCGGGGATCGGCGACATCGATTTCGACGGGCGAACCGATGTCGCTATTACCGCCGCTCCCGGCAACCTCTTCAGCTCAACCGCGCCTGGATTTGTGCAGATCCGCTCGGGCAAGCTCGGGATCTGGCTGAATGAGCTCACCGGCTCGAGCAACGGCGATCGATACGGCTACGCGATCGCCGGCCTCGAGGATATTACAGGTGACCAGATTCCCGACATCGCGATCGGAGCACCCTTCGATGACATGGCGGGCTCGAACACGGGCCTCGTCGAAGTCATCTCCATGCGCCCCAAGGGGATCACTCACTACGGCGCGGGGCTCGCGGGCTGCAACGGTCCCACGGCGATTACTACCAATATGGTGCCGAAGAATGGCTACTTCAATTTTGCCTTCCGCGGCAACAATGCGCCGGCGAACTCGCTGGGGCTGATTCTCGGCGGGAATGCACAGGATGTTGCCGGCACCGATGTGTTCTTCATCGGGATTCCGCTCTACGTCAACCTCGCGCACTCGACGGAACTCTATGGAATCGATTTTCCAACGGATGCGCAGGGCTTCGCCTCGGTGCAATCGCCGATTCCGACCACGCCGGTGCTGACCGGTCTCACTTATTACCTGCAGGCCATTTACGCTTGGGGCGGCGCCTGCTCGCTCCCGCCGTACGGTCTCAGCACGTCGCGCGGGATGAAGCTGATCTTCCAGTGAGCTTGCCAAGGACGGGGCGGACCTCCAGCGGCCTGCCCCGGCCGCGGTCGGCACGCGCAGGATCGGGGCGCGTCCACGGATGACTTTGCAAAGTCCTCCACGCATCTTCCCGGTACGCAAGGGGAGGCGTCTCGACTAGCCTCGTGCCATGCCCGCCGCCCGCTCGCTCGCTTCGCTCCGCTCCGTGGGGCGCGCCACGCTCCAGGACTTCCGCGTCCTCGGCGTCGGCTCCCTCGAGGAGCTCGCGAAATGTGACCCGCAGGATCTGTACGATCGTCTTTGTGAGCTCACAAAACTCCGTCAAGATCCCTGCGTTCTCGATGTATTTCATTGCGCGGTTGCGCAGGCGCGGAACCCGCATCTTCCTGCGGCGCAGAAGGATTGGTGGTGGTGGAGCCGTCGGCGAAAGGAGGGCTCGCGATGAGGGGCCGCATCGCACTCGCAGCGATCCTGCTCCTTTGTTCCTCCGGATGCGCCCTTTCGGAGCGTTACGTTCGCGACGGCGCGCTTGAGACGGCGCCTCAGCACGAGGGTGGCGCGCCGCATTCTGTGATTTTGATGGGTGACGCGGGCGAACCCGCGGCGGACCGCCTCGACCCCGTATTCGCCGCATTGCGCGCCGATCTCGGCCGTGCCCATACGCAAGCGCGTCCGCGACTTGTGGTATTCCTCGGCGATAATGTGTATCCCAACGGAGTTCCTTGGAGAGGGCATCCCGACTACTCCGAGGCGCGCCGCCGGCTCGAGGAGCAGATTCGCATCCTCGAGGGTTTCCCCTCGGCGAGCGCGCTCTTTATCTCTGGGAATCACGATTGGCGCGGTGTCGCTGACGACGGCACAAAAGGCCCCGGTGAGGAGGCGCGGCTCGTCGAGGAGCTGGCGCGAGCTCGAAATGTGAAAGCACAATTCGAGCCGGCGATCGCGCCGGGAGCCATGGCCCCAACGCGCGTCGTCGGAGAGCCGAGGTACTGCGGCCCGCTCGCCGTGGTCCCCGTCGACACGACACTTTGGATCCGAGAACTTACAAAAGCTCGATGGAGCGATTCGGGATCGGAGAGCGCTGTAGCCGCCGTTTCCGAGCGCATCGGCCAAGAGCTCAAAGTCGCGGTCGATCGAGCACGGGAGCGGCCCGAGCATCCGCTTGTGATTGTTGCAGGACATCACACTCTCGAGAGCTACGGCAACCACGGAGCTCAGTTCTCCTGGAAGGATCATTTATTCTTTCTCGGAAATGGCTTCGACGAAGGGGACTATCTGCCCTTGCCGATCCTTGGAAGCCTCTATGTGCTGATTCGCGGAAGCGGCGTCATGCCGCTCCAGGATGATCAATTTAGCCAGCCGGGCCGCCGCTTCCGGGCTTCGCTCGAACAGGCTCTGAAGCTCTCGCGTCCGCTTGCCTACGCGTGCGGCCACGAGCACGCGTTACAGATACTGCGAAAGGACGGGCTTCCCTGGCTCCTGGTGAGCGGTGCCGGTTATTTTCGGACTCGCGCGCCGCACGTCGAGGCGGGGCCCCTCACGGTCGCGGCGTCGCCGCGCAGCGGATATCTGCGCATCGACGCGTGGAGCACTCGCGAGATTGAGCTCGTCCTGATGGAGGTCAGCGACGACGGCACACGAGTTGAGTCTCGTTGGCGGATGGCGGAGTAGCGGCGCGCAGTTCAGAACTCGCACGCTCTTCGTTGTGTTTTTCGAGCGCATTCCGGACGGAACGGTTGCGGCTTGAGTTTGCGTCACAGTTCCGTGCCGATCCTGAGGCGACTGCGCCGCCAAGCCGTGGCGAGTGTGTCCGGGCGCGCCGTGGCATTCGATTTCTTGCGGCGGACATTCGCCGCCAGTGCTCTTTCCCATTGAGGAACCTCATGAGCTCGACCTCCCCTCCGCGCGCTCGAGCGCGCATTCTCGGCCCCCCCGTCCTCCTGTTCCTGCTCGGCGGTGCGACGTACGCACAAATGACGGATCAGACGCAGACGCCGAATACGCTCGGCGTCGGCATCAAAAAATCGCTTTCCGAGCAGATTGGAGCAGGGCGGGGAGATCTCGTCACGCCCGGATCGTCACTGTTCATGATTGGCAGAGACCCGTTTCGGGCCGTTCAGCGCGGACGGCAGCTTTTTCAACGCAAGTTCACCGCATATCAGGGCGTCGGGCCGCGCAAGAATGACGGCGTCGGCGACATTGCACTGGACGGTGCCGTCGGCGCGGGGCTGACCGATAGTTGCGCTTCCTGCCACGGGCGTCCTTTTGGGTCGGCTGGCGTCGGCGGAAATGTGTTTACGCGGCCCGATAGCCGCGACGCTCCGCATCTATTTGGTCTTGGGTTGCAAGAAATGCTCGCAGATGAGATGACCGCGGCGCTTCGCTCTATCCGCAGCCAAGCGATCACACAAGCGACTCAAGCCGGCCAGTCGGTGAGCTTGCCGCTCATCGCGAAAGGTGTGTCCTTCGGATTGATGACTGCCCATGCGAATGGGTCCGTCGATACGTCGGGCGTCGTGGGCGTCGACGCGGACCTCCGCGTGCGTCCTTTCTTTGCGGAGGGAAAGACCATCTCGATTCGTGAGTTCGCGATTGGTGCATTCAAGGCGGAGATGGGGCTTGAATCGGTCGACCCCGACACGCTGGCGGCTTCCCAAGGCGCCGACGTCGTGACTCCGTCGGGGATGGGGCTGACCGGGACCCTCGATGCGATTGAAGCGCCGCCTGTCCAGAGTGAGCTTCAAGACGGGGACCTCGACGGGCATACGAACGAAATCCCCACGAGCCTCGTCGATTTTATGGAGTTCTATCTTCTCAATTATTTTAAGCCGGGCATCGGCAAGCAGACCGCTCAGACGACGGAGGGCCGGCAGCTTCTCTCGTCCGTCGGATGCACCGTCTGCCATGTGCCCGACTTGATGATCGATCGCGACCGCCGCGTGGCAGATGTGGCGACGGCGTACAACTCTGTTCAGAGCAACCGCGTCTTCAATCAACTCTTCGCCACGGCGACCGGAAAATTTGTTGCAAGCAGCGACGGAACGCCGTTCCCGACGATCAAGACCCCACAATTCGGATCGTTCCTCGTGGAGAACATCTTCGCCGACTTCAAGCGGCATGACCTTGGACCCGCCTTCCACGAGCGGAACTTCGACGGGACGGTGCGCACGCACTTCATGACGGAGCCGCTCTGGGGTGTGGGGTCGACGGCGCCCTACGGCCACGACGGCCGCAGCAGCACCCTTGAGGAGGTGATTCTGCGGCACGGCGGCGAGGCTCAGGCCTCTCGCGATGCGTTTGCGCTCCTCACTGATGCGCAGAAGAGCGCGATGTTTGCATTCTTGAACTCACTCGTGCTCTTCTCGCCGCCCGACACCGCGTCGAACCTCGAGCCGGCGAATCCGCTCGACCCCGCGTTCCCGCTCCAGGGGCACGGGGCGATCAACCTCAGCGTTCTCTTCAATCGACCGCGGGACAAGGAATAGTCCGGCGGAGCCCGCGGGCTCCCCGTCGCAGCCGGCCGGCGGCCGTCCGAGCAAGAAAAAGGAAGCGCGGTGGTTCTGGAATAGAACCCAGGACCACCGCGCTCCCGTTGCAGGCAACCCGTCGCGCCGCCTCGGCGGTTGCGGGTAGCCTGCTCGGCCGCACCATCTCCCGTTCCTCAGACTGAGAGAATCCCATGACCACGCCCCAAGGCCCTTGGCCCGGCCGCTTTGTTTGGCATGACCTGATGACTACCGATGCCGCGAAGGCGCAGAAGTTCTACACGGCGCTTTTCGACTGGCAGATTCAGGAGCTCGACATGGGCGGCTGCAAGTACCGCATGATCATGGCCGGTCCGGGGCCCATCGGCGGAATTGTGGAAGAGAAGAATATTCCGGTGTCGCACTGGATGCCCTATGTGGCGGTCGACGACGTCGATGCGGCGGCTGCGAAAGTTACAAAACTCGGCGGCTCCGTCTGCGTCCCGCCGACGGACATCCCCGGGACGGGGCGCTTCTCCGTCGTCGGCGATCCGACGGGCGGCTATTTGTCGCTTTACAAGGGCAACCCCGATTCGGCCGGCGCCGACCCCGACCAGGCGATTCCGGGGCGCGTTTGCTGGAATGAGCTGCTCACGACCGATGAGCTGGCGGCACAGAAGTTCTATTCTGCGCTGCTCGGCTGGAAGGAGCAGGCGAAGGACATGGGGCCCATGGGCACCTATCACGTGCAGCTCCTCGGCGACAAGCAGGCGGGAGGCATCATGAAGCACCCGCAGCCGGGTGTGCCGAGCGCGTGGCTCGCCTACTTCTTCGTGACGGATTTGCGGCATTCTACAGATCGGGCGAAGTCGCTCGGCGCCGCGATCTTCGTCGACTCGATGGCGATTCCCGGGGTCGGCTCCTTCTCGCTCCTGCAGGATCCGACGGGCGCCCACGTGGCGCTCTTCTCGATGTAGCATCGCTCGGGCGGAGGGCGCCTCGCTTTCGACGCGGGGCGCCCATCTTGCGCACTCCCGAAGGGGCGCCTAGACAGGGCGCCGAGATCCGTTCCCCTGTTCGCGGCTCGCGCCGTATTGTGCATATGCCCGTCGATCCCGCTCTCTGTTTGAAGTGGCTGCAACAATTTACCGGCACCTGGACCATGTCGGGCCAGTGCGTCATGGGGCCCGATCAGCCGCCGATTCTGAGTTCGGGGCGCGAGTCGGTCCGTGCGTTCGGTGAAAACTGGATTCTGTTCGAGGGAAGCAGCGAGATGCCCGGGATGGGAACGATGGAGAGCGTGATGACCGTCGGTTACGACGCGGCGCGCGGCAAGTTTGTTGGCACGTGGGTCGGCTCCTGTATGACCACGATTTTTGTGTATGAAGGGGAGCTCGAAGGCGTCGAGCAGCGGGCCGACCGCATCGGCGGCACGGTGGCGCTCCATACAAAAGGCCCGAGCTTCGCCGACCCTGCGAAAATTGTTAACTACCAGGACGTGCTCGTCCTCCACGCCGACGGTCGCCGATTTTTGCACTCCCAAGTTCAGGGCGACGACGGCCAGTGGACGCGCTTCATGACCGCGGAGTACAAGCGCGCCTGAGGCCAGGGGGCGCGGGCCCGACTGAGCTGAACGGCCCGTCCGCTCATGGAGCGGCGGGTCGCGCCTGCGCGCCTCCTCGAAAGTGCGCTGGTGCGCAGACAGTCCACTCCAGGTTCCCGGAGCGAAGCGGATACGGCTCGGCGGCGGCGGGAGTCACGACGTAATTTCTTCCCGATGGGTAGTGTTCTCGGAATCGTTGCAGTGCCCGAGGATTGAGATGATTGGGATTCCACTTGCACTCGAGCACATCCACCGTGTCCCGCTGTCGCGGCAATACGAAGTCGATCTCGCTTCCATGGGTGTCTCGCCAATAATGTACTGCTTGATGTGGCTCGTAGGCCTGAATCTGCTCAAGCACGATGTGTTCCCACAGAATGCCGCGCTCTTCTTCCCTTGGCTCATTCCAGCCCCGCACGAAGCAAACAAATCCCGTATCGAATGCATACACCTTCGGCTGCTTAACCAGCTCCGCTCTTCCGCCACCGTGAAAGGGGCGGACGACCGTGGCGGCGTGCGTCGTGACGAGCGCTCTCAAGTGGCTTTCAACCGTCGCGCGCGCGATTCCCAAGTCGCGGGCAGTTTTTGTAGTCTCTAACGAACCACCGCTCGCGCGAATCACATATTCGAAGAGTGCATTGAATCGCGCGTAATCCCGGAATCCAAAGAGGGTTTGGATGTCGCGTGCGAAGAAGGAGTCGAGCCACTCGCGGTACATCTCTGCCGGCGTGGAGTCGAGCAGAAGCGCCGGTGGGATTCCGCCGCGCACAAGGCGACGCTCGAGGGAGATTCCCGCAACCTCGAGCTCCTCGAGCAGCCACGGGGTGAGATGGACGGTGCGCTTTCTCCCCGTCAGGGTGTCTCGAAATTTGTGTCCTGCGGCGAGTGTCGAGGAGCCCGTGGCGAGCAACCGCAGGTGAGGAAAGTGATCGGCACCGATCTTGAGGAGCCGCGTCGGGTCGTCGAGCTGGTGGATCTCGTCGAAGACGATCCGCGGCGCGGAGCAGGAATGGAAGAAGTGCTCGGGATCGCGAACCCGCGCGGCCACGGAGGGCAGATCGCACGCAAGGTAGAGGGTGTCTTGGCCACCGAGCCCGCGAGCCAGGGTTGTCTTCCCGCAGCGACGTACACCCGAAAGCCAGACGATAGGCGCCTGATCCCAGGCGTCCTCGATGCGCTGAGACCAGTACGGGCGCGAGAACATGCCACCATACTAAGCAGATTTCCCGGGAATTTGTCTAGTACGCTGGCATCTTCCCGTACCCGGCCAAAGTCGTGACGGATCCGCCCACTCTGAACTCGATCGAGAAGGCGCACCGTCTGCCGCGGTACCGCCCTGGCTGCTCCCGTCGCCGGTTCGCAACTCGGCGGCCAGCTTGAGCAGTCGGGAAAAACCGCCTTCACTTGCGAGAAGTTTGAAGGCTCGATGTCTCCGTGGCTCGCTGACCCAATGGAGCTTTGTCGAGCGCGGGGCTGCATGAAGATCGACGTGCGCAGCAGGTACCCCGCAAGCGCTGCTCGAGAGCCAGCTTGAAGGCCCTGAGCGACACGATGCCGGGTGGCGTTCGAAACCGCTCCCGCCCGCACGGACCAAAGCCACGCTGTGACCAGCTCCTCGTGCTCACCGGCCGGGAAATGCACGAGCCGATGGATTCCGCGTTGCGGCCGCGTGACTCGGCCAGCGTCGAAGTGTTTCCGCAGAAGCTGAGTAGAGCAGCCTGCGTCCGCCGCCTGTTGCGTCGTGACGTACCTGGCCAGGCGTGCGGCAGTTTCGTAAAGCTGGTTGCAGTCTGGCCACCTGGACTTGGAGGGCATCACGCACAAAACGAAATCTGGGGTTTCGTTTTGTGCGGGGCGCTCGGCAATAAGCTCATGGCAAATGGCTGTCCAAACGGTCGAAAACGAACCTACCTTGGCTCTCGTCGTGTCCGAATAATCGTCCAGTAGCGCCCCCGCTCCACGCGTACAGCTCATGACTACTTCCCGGCACTGGGTTGCCCTGTAGCTTCTTGAAAGTGCGCGATTTGGGCAGCGGTCGCCCCAGGTCGATGTATGCGCAGAACTCATCGAGCGCTTCGTTAACCTGGACCTTTTGTGTTGCCTCTAAATTATTGAATGTCCTCCGAACAGGGTCCGCTATTCGAACATTCTTCGATAGCGTCTCATGAATTTTCTCTGCGAATATTGTTGATCGGTGGCGCGCCCAGGCGACATCACCAAGCACACTCGTAGTCACCTCGCTATCATTCTGAATGAGGAGAGATTCTGGGACGTCTCCAGCGTCAGCCGCACTCACCGAGTAACCGACTGCAAGCCTGCGGAAGATCGTTACATGTCTGCGCAGCTCCTCAAGTTCGGCGTGGCGCACCGGGAGCCGCGGGATCTCCATCAACTCTGGTGCACTTTCGAAGAGGAACACACACCGGTCCGCCGAGATCATCGCCAGCGTCTGGAGGTAGCCATTGAGCGACTTGAAGCCACCAGTGAGATTGAAAACTACGAACCAACGTTTTTCTTGGTACGAACGGACAATCTCGTCCAGCTGTTTTGTTATGTCGGCTATCGCCGCCCGGAAGGACCCAAGGTGATCGGTGCGTAGACCGCCAGCGCTGAGGCGCGTTACTCGACTTCCGAGACACTCCTCAATTAGCTCAGCGCTAGCCTTCCCCACGGCAGTGTCAGTATGAATGATCACGTGGAAGACCTCTCCAGGTCTGTAGCGCTCGAGTACGGCACCAATGCCATTCAGCTCGGCACTCATCTTTCGGCGCGTCGATTCGTCGGCGGCCAGCAATTGATCACGACGGTCTGACACCAACGTCGAGAGCTGATCGGAAACCACCACAGCTTCGTTTGAAATCTTCGTTAGCCACTTTTTAACCTCTTCGCTCGCGGGGTTTGTCAGTAGGCTTGTTCCGCACGTGGAGACCAAGAGAAGGCGCTCAGTCAAAATTTGCACTCCGCAGGCTTGGGGATTCCGCTCACATTGCCACTCAGTTGGGCAGGCTTGGATTTATTGAACTCAATTCTTGGTAATCGGGAAGAGTTGAGTCCATCTCTCGATGAAGTTACTCGCCCTGGTCTTTTTTGCATCGCTGGACTTCTTGTCTCTCAGGCGACTTTCCCAAACGGAGCGTATATTGATCTTCGCTCCGACCAGTCTCACAATCTCTAATTGTTCAGAAGACGCCGCCTCTGGTGTCGCGCTCAGAAGATTGCGCAGTGGTTCGGCTGTGGGTTGACTGCTCAACCACCTTTCGATGGCGTCAACCAGCACAGATCTCTCGTACTTCTCCAAATCTGCGAGGACTTGCTCGCCCTTGGTGCGTCGGGGCTCGGTCTTCGTCCACTTCCCCACTTTGCCGATTCCGTAGCCAGCAGTAGTTTTGCCCCCGACACCCCACTTTTCGAGTGCGTCCGAAAGGAGCTGGCCGGCGAGTTCAGTCCATTCAATCGGGCCGCTCAGGGCGAGCAGCAGTCTGCACTTTGGCCGCACCGTGAGGAACGCAACCGGGTTCGGGCTGTCGTAGTCGTTCGGCGCGCTCTTCCCGGCGGAATCGTAGTAGCCCTTCTGATGCACTGTAAGGACGTCAGCCGCGAAAGGCTTGTCGCCCGTGATGCTACCGGGCAAATAAAGCGCGTCGTGGAACGTGACCAATCCCGAGGCCGCGCCTGCTATGAAATTGTGTTCTCGCAACGCGACGTCTTCTCGTGAGTCGGGTGCGCCGAAGAGCGCACGGTAGACGGCGCCAGGTCCGCGCTCAATACGTCGGCCGTTCCAGGTCACGCCTTGGTAGTTGGCTCGCACGCGCTCGTCGCCTTCCTGCTCCCAGGGCTTCCTGTTCGGATCGGCGGGCCCGTAGGTCGCGTCGACGTAGTGCGCGACGAGGCCCTTCAGCGAGGAACCGGGGATGAGCGGGACGCCCCAGGTGTGATGCACGGTGAGGCCAACGCCGCTTGCGCTCGCGTTGCCGTGTCCGATGAGCATGCGGCTCGCGAGAGTGAGCTCGGCGAGTCGGTCTCCGGGGGCCGAGAAGCTCGCCTTCCAGCGCTCGAAGCTGCGCGAATAGTCGGGCGATACACCGATGCCCGCGAGGTCGGACAGCCACTGCGCGCGCCGGGCGTCAGGCACCTTACCGTCGTCGCCAACCGGACCCCACGCGTCATAGGCAATTCCGACATGGTCGGGAGTTCCGACGTTGTGAAGAACCTGCCGCATTGTCAGTTCTCCTCGAAGCTCGCCTGCACGGCGCGTTTGAGCCAGCTCGCGACCTGCAGCAGCTCGCGCGTGGCGATCATGTAGCTTTCGGCATCGAGCTCGCGCACACGTTGGGCGAGGTTCTGCGCCGTCGCGTTTTCGAGGCCAGGGATGCCCGCAGACGCGAGATGCCCAAGGAGGACGTCTCCACGGTTGCCGAGGCGCTGCACTGAAGCGATAGCCGCGGAGAGGCCGCTCCGCAGGATGTTGGAGCCAAGGTCGTTGACGGCGATCTCGTAGTCATTCTGCTGCTGACGTTGGACCGTCGCGACCGCGTTGTAAGCATGCAGCGCGCGCTGTTGATCACGGAGCAGCATGAGCAGCTCCGTTCTTGGCGAAAGGAATGATGCGGCAACGGCCACGCCCGGTCGTCGCCTTGCCACCGAGCTGATGGACCTCTTCGCCGGAGAGCGCGAATCCGAGAGCCTCGTCGGGCGTCATCTTGACGTCGCGGCGACGGCTCCGGTCCGCCGCGAGGAGGCCGATGAGCAGGGTCTCGGGCGGGAGGCTCTCTTCGAGCCATAGCGCACCCTTCGCTACGGTACGCGTGCCATCGTCGAGACGAACGCGCGCGTCGACCTGCGTCGCGGTCTCCCAGAGGAACGCCATCGTGTCGTCGTCGATGATGGCGAAGCGCTTAGTGAAGATGTCGTCGTCGGGGAAAGCGAGCGGTGCGAAACGCTGTGCCCATGAGGTCGCCTCTTGAACCACCGTCGCATCTAAGTCGAGGTCTTCGAGGTAAAGCTTGCCGTTGTGGATGCAGACGTTCCCCTGCGCGAGGCGCGCACCGCGTCCGATGATGGTCGGGACAGTAAGACTCGGCTCTTCGAGGTCGCGCTTGGCGAGCGTCAGAAGAAGAGGCGACGTTACCCAGGCGAACGTGCCCCTGAAGCTCCGTACCGGCAGCGCGAGCAACCGGGCATCGCCGACGACCAGCGCTCCGGCGTGCGCGGCGGGATCGTCCGATGGTCCGAACACCGCCTCCGTCTTCTCGCGATCGGTCGCGCGTCGCGCGTCGCGCAGCACGCCCTTGATCGACGAGCCTGGAAGGAACGGGATGCCCGTCGCCTTCATGCGCGCCGTGGGCAGGTCGATGATGTCCGGCGTGTGCCCAGTACCAGCGTGAAGGGGCGACAGCGCGTGCAGGAGGAAGGGTCTCGTGTTCATGGGTTGTTCCTTGTAGGGCGCCAGACGCCGGGGACGACACGGCCGAAGCCCTCGTCGGTGCGAATGCCGAGCGCGGCGAGCCAGAGCGACTTGGCCTCCGCTTCGCCGAAGGGCTGCCCGTCGGTGCGCTCGAAAAAGTAGACAGCGCCAGGGGACACCATGCGCGAGGTCGGCTTGGGTTCGCCCTTCGCCAGGTCCCAGCCCGACACATGGATCGGACGAGGTACGAATGCCGCGCGCAGGATGACGTCGAGGCCGGCGAGCTGACCGCGATACTCGCCGTTGGTGTTCACGAAGCCATCGGGCAGCCATCCCTTCTTGAAGCAGAGCGGCGAGGCCGCAACTAGCCGCAGGCCCGGGCTGGGCGCACAAAACGACTCGAGCACGCGCGCCGGAGGATCGAAGAGTGTCGTCGGCAACGACTCGACACGCGACAGCCGGGAGTCCGAGCCCAGCGGCGCTACCTTGGGAAGCTCGCCTGCAGGCAGCGCAACCTCGACGCCGAGCGCCCACTCCCCGGTTCGATCGAGGGTCTCGACGACGTCGTGTGAGAAAAGGACGCCATCGTCCGACGTCAGCTCCTCCGGGCGGATGCCGACGTGGACCTGAACGCGTCGCGTAGAGCCGAGCGCTTCATCGCGAATGCTCACAGGCTTGCCGGCGAGCCACGAGACGAACTCCTCGCTGCTCCACCATCGAGGACTCGCCAGCGGCTTCTGCGCGTCGTCGGGCACCGGGCGCCAGAGCGCTTCACGGGCTTCGTCGTCGTCGCGCCCAAGCGTCGGCGCGATGGGCTGCACGGGATCGAGGCGATGCACATCAGCGCGACCTTCGAGCCAGAGCGCATCAAGAGGCACGGGCCAGGTCACGTCCTCCATCCGCCAAGCTGCGCCATGCACGCGACGAAGCACGAGGGTTCGACCGAGCTGAATCGGTTGTGTGCGGTTTCGCCAGTCGTCCAGCGTGAAGGTTGTTCCCGTCCGAGTCTCCTCGCTGCGCCCCCACAACGAGCGCAGCGCCCCGAGCACCGTTGAGGGCCAAGGCCAATCGAGCCCATGACCGCGCCCCGAGGCGCTGGTGTGCCAGCCACGGCCGTCCTTGGCGAAGAAACCGTCTCGAGGGACCAGGGCCAGGTACCTGGTGGCAGTTGTCATGCTGCCGCCTCCTGGCTGCGGCGTTTGCCGATCGCAGCGCGATCGAAGGTTCGGGCGATGAGCAGGCGCGCGACCCACGCTTCGACGTGAGCATGGAGCGTCGCGTACCCAACGTTCGGATCGAGTGCGAGACCGACCTCCTCGGACCGCAGGCCGGCGCCTTCGATACGCGCGAGTGAGCGCTTCACCTCGAGCGCGAGGACACGCGCCCAGCCGTTACCGCTCGTGTCGTCTGGCTTGGGCAGGCGCGTGAGGATGCTGGCGATCTCGTAGACCTTGCGCGAAGGGATGCGGTCTTGCAGTAGCGCGGCCACCTCGTTCAGCGCGCGAACCGGGTTGGTGTTCCACTGTGCGCGCCACCTGCGCGTTCCGCCGGATCGCTTGTCGACGAGCACCGCGAGCGCGTTGCGATCGCGCTTCGCCTCACGTTCGGCCTGACGCCCGAGCGCGAGTAGGTCAGCCATGCTCTCCATGACGTGGCCAATGCCGAGGCCGATCGACAAGGTCGGGCGCTTGTCTGCGGGGAGCGAGCCACAGGCCGTGGCCATCGTCCTCTCGAAGGCCATGCGCAACGCGTCGGCGCAGACGAGCGCCTGGGGCAGCGACACGAAGGCGAGGACGTCGTCGCCGCCCGCATAGACCAGCGCGCCTCGATGCTGCTGCTCGACGACGTTGCGCGCAGCGTCGGCGAAGGCCGCGAGCGAGCTTGAGAACGCACGGTGCGCGTGTGCGGAGCCAAGGTTGTCGATGGCGCGCCCCATGCGGTCGCCGTCGGCAACGAGACAGGCGACGTAGGGATACGGCTCGTCGAGCTTTCGGAAGAGCGGCCTGACGTGCTGACGGCCCCACGCCTCCGAGTCACCCTGAAGCCTCTGTTCCTCGAAGACGGAGCGCCAACGGCTCGGGAGCAAGACGCTGCCATCGAAGGCGAAGGGCGACACACAGGGAAGGTCAGTGCGAGCGACGCGCGAAACGCCCAGATCGTGGCAGGCCCGCTTGAGAGCATCGAGCTCCCGCGACCCCACATCGCCAGCGCGCGATAACCACGAGGAGAGCGCAACGTTGATCACGGGGACGAACTGCTCGGGTTCTCCACCGGCGCGCTTCACCAGACCCACGGCGTCGAGCTGCTCGCCGTCGCTTATGCGGTACATGCTCACCAGCGCAGCATCACGAAGCGGACCGTCGGCGTGACGGTCGGTCTTCGAGCGGCGGAGCACCGACTCGCGCGCACCGTCAAGGCTCGACTTCGGCACTTTGCCGCGCCCCTGCGTCCACGGGTCGAAGTCGCGCAGTACCTTGCGACCGGCGATAGCTTGTTCGAGTTGACGGCGAGTCTGCGCGTATTCGTCGAGCGGCAACCAGCTCGCGCTGAACTCAAGGAGACTGTCAATCTGCTCTCTCCACACCTCGTCGATATTCGGCGCGAGAAGACCCGAGCACTTCGCTTTTACGGGGGCAGCAACCTGTTCGCGCCAGTAGTCCGCAACGGCTTTGCGGGCGGCCTTCGCGAGCTGCCGCGGATCGGTGCCCTCGGGAACCTCGGCGAGCAGCTTGTTCGCGATGTTCTGCGGCGGTGTGGTGTCGTCGCGTAGCGGCTTGAGGCACGCAACAAGTTGAGGATCACCAGCTTGAAGCGCGGGGAAGACCAGCTTGGCACCGCCGTCGACCAGTGCGCGCGCAGCGGCACGCCCCAGCTCCGAGAGCAGGTGGCTGCCGTACCAGAGATCGCGCGTGCGTCGGGCCTGCGCGATGAAGTCTTGCACCGGACCGAGCGTGACGAGGAGCAGATGCGCGCTCATGGGGCCACCACCGTCGTCTGTTTCGTGGCGAGGAGCCAGTCGAGGAACGCTTGGCGAAGGCCGGTCTTATTCGCGAGCGCCGAGAACTGTGGGGTCTCGCCGTTGGCGACGAGGCGATCGAAGGGCGCTACGGTTCCCGGATCGACTTCCTTCTCGTTGGGTCGACCGTGCTTCGGTCGTGCGAGGCCAGTCTGCGCGTCGTTCGGGAGGCTGCGGCGCAGCCAGAGCGCGCACGAAGTGAAGGTGCCGTCAGCGAGCGGCAGCGCCTTCACGATGAGCGGGCTCGCGAGGCGATCGTGCTCGACGTTGCCCGCACGCCAGCGCAGTTCGAAGGAGCCAGGTTCGTCGTAATGTTCGTTATTGCGTCCTTTTGACTGGAACTGCCCAATGATCGGCAGCCCGAACCCAGCGCGGGGCCATGCGGCGGTAGCGTTGTGCCTCGGCGGGTGGGATCCTGTCTTGTTCTTGATGTGTCGAATCTTGTCCGCCTCGGGCCAATTCGAGATCGACGGCCGGTTTGCCTGCGCTTTGCCCGTTCCAGGCTCGCGAGCATGAGTTCCTTGGGCGGACGGCGCCGACGGGTACCGCTCCGGTCCTTGTCGGAATTCCCGCAGCCATCCAAGCGCCGTCGTCCATGCCGTCTGCGCGTTTCGGTCCGCGCGGCCAACATGGATGGCGGCCCCTCCAAGCCACGGAACATCGCCAGGCGTTCGCGTGGGGGCCTTGAAGACATCGAGGCCGAAAAAGCTCGTGAGCGCCTCGCGAGTGGCGGCAGTCGGCAGCCACCCGTTCACATTGCCAATGACACTTAGGGTCCCAAGGCCACGTCGACTGCGGCCTCCGTAACCACCGAAAAGAACCCACGCGCGCAGTGCGTTTCTGACCTCGGCTTCATCCGTGCCGCTACCGGCGACCCTCAGCGTGAGCTGGAACTGCGTGCCGGGCTGGCGTCGAGGTGCCGTCGGCGTGTTCATCCTCGTCTCGCCTCTGGCCGGCCAGAGCGCATAGGCACCTGGCGTCGCTTGCTGGCCCTGGCTGGGATACAGTCGGATCTCGCTTCTGTCCATGTTTCCGACGCGCTCGACGCGAACGCGGATCTCTACCGCCGAGCGCCCGCCATCATCGGTCGCCGCACGCCCCCATAGGGCGCTCTCGCGCTGGTACAGCGCTTCGGCGTTCGCGTACTGCGCGGCGTACAGGGCACGCCACCAGAAGCGCAGGTGCCCACGCACCGACGGCGCGCGAATCACATCGACGTCATCGATGGCGCGGGTCTGGTGGCAGCCACCGAGAATCGGCGTTACGACCTCCAACTGCACGTGGAGTTCGACCAGCTCAGGACCGCCACGTGCGGCACGTGGCTTCGCGGTGGGCAGCTCCTGATACTTGGGCGCTTTCTGCTGCGAGCGACAGGGAGATTCTTGCGGCGTCACGATGGGATTTCAGCTCTTCGAGAAAGCTTGGGACCTAGCGATGATCGTCTATTTGCCGAGAACTGTTTGGCCTCAACAACAAGCGCTGTGCACTCCTAAGAAGATTACACATCTTTAAAGGTGACCACGCCAGTTGATGTCAATTCGGTATCTAGTCTTACTTACAATTTTCAATCTCGCTCCAAACCACTTTCATTACTATCCGAGCGAATCCTGATGCCCCTTGTCTTCTTGCCCGACATCGAGGCGCTCTTTCACTGGGGCCCGGAGGCTACTCGCCGCGCCTCGCCCGCCGCTAGTCCCATTTTCGAGGGCTCGCGCGCGACGCTCCTCACTCCCGCAGGTCCGCGCGAGGTGACTGGCCGAAAGCTACCACTGCTCGAAACTGTTTCGTCGCTCGCCGTAGCTCCCGCCTCCGAGCTGGAGCGGCTTCCCGGATCGATCGCGATCTGGGCTCTCGCCAGCAAGCTCGCGTTAGAGCTTGTGGCGCGCGAGCGCGTCGTTCCGACGATCCACCGTGGAGAGAAAACCGAAGCTCGCTGGGCTGTCGCACTCGCGTCTGAAGAAGATTTCACGCGGCTCGCGGCCCTCGCGCGTGCGATGCCTCCCGCCGCTCACGCTGTTGCGATTCCAACAGATCGAGCCCATTCCGTATGGGCACCCGACGCGATTCTGCGCGCGTTCCTCGACGCGGTCGCCGACGCGATCGTCCGACGATCCAACCAACTCCCCCAGCTCGAGAGCTCGAGCAGGCCATCTCGTGCGCCCGTCGCTTGGTCGGCTCGCTGGTGCGCTGCGCTGCTGGGCCCGCAGCGGAACTTCGAAGCGGATGGTTTCTCCGAGCGAACTGTGCCAGACGACATCGAGCGCTGGGCAGAACCGGCCCTCGGCATGCACGACCGCCTCCGCGCATGCTTTCGCCTTGAGCTGCCCGCCACGGAGCGCGAGCCATTCATCCTTCGCTTCCTCCTCCAATCGCCCGACGACCCGAGCCTCCTCGTGCCTGCCGCGCATGTGTGGCAAGCTCGCGGGCGAAGCCTCCAGACGCTCGGCCGCGCGTTTCGTAACCCTCAAGAATCACTTCTCGAGGCCTTGGGGCGCGCCTCCCAGATCTTCCCACAGTTGGCGCCGGCACTCGAGCAGCCCCGGCCCGAATCCATGGAACTCGATGCGGCTGCCGCTTGGAGCTTTCTCGGCGGCGGAGCCGCGCTGCTCGCGGAGGCAGGATTCGGAATCCTCGTTCCGGGCGAGCTCACGGCCACCGGCCAGCGCCGGCTACGCCTTCGAATGCGCGTGGGAACGAGCGACGGCCGCGCCGCGGGACACGTCGCAGGAGTGTCGGAGCTCGCACGCGCGGCGATCCTACAAGTGGACTGGGAAGCGGCTCTCGGGGATGAGCCGATCTCCACAAAAGAACTCGCTGCCCTCGCGAAGCAGAAGGCGCCGCTCGTGCGGTTTCGGGGCGCTTGGATCGCGATCGATCCCAACGAACTCGGGGAAATCCAAGCGCGCCTCAAGACGGGGCCATCAACGCTCAAGAAGCAGGACGCGATTCGCGCCGTGCTCGCGGGCGAATCGCGGGTGGGCCCGATGTCGGTCGCTGTGACCGCAACGGGCGAGCTGGCGCAGCAGCTCGAATCCATGCGATCAAGCAGTGCCGAGCCCCTCGACCCGCCGCGCTCTCTGCAAGCAACCCTTCGTCCCTATCAATCCCGTGGGCTCCACTGGCTAACCACCATGAGTGCACTCGGTCTCGGCGCATGCTTGGCCGACGACATGGGACTCGGCAAGACCATACAGCTCCTCGCATTCCTCTTGCATCGCCTCAACGATCCCCATTGCGAGCTGCGACCAACATTACTCATCGCACCTACCTCAGTGGTCGGAAATTGGGAGCGGGAGGTCGCGCGATTTGCGCCATTGCTCGAGGTGGTTCCCTACTACGGAGCGTCGCGGGCGCGGATGCTGGCACGCGCATCTACGAATCCTCGAGCGTTGATTATAACAACCTACGGTGTGCTTCGCCGCGACGCGGAGTATTTGTCTGGCATCGAATGGTCCGTCGTCGCGCTCGACGAGGCACAGAATATTAAAAACGCCGCGTCGGCGACCGCGCAAGCCGCGCGAGGATTGCAGGCGCGCCACCGCATCGCGCTCACTGGAACACCCGTGGAGAATCGGCTCGCGGAGCTCTGGTCGATTCTCGAATTTGTGAACCCCGGGCTGCTGGGATCGCTCGAGTCGTTCCGAAGAGAGTTCGCGGTGCCGGTCGAGCGCTATGGAGACGATGCCGCAGCGACGCGTTTGCGCCGGATTGTTGGTCCATTCATATTGCGCCGACTCAAGAGCGACCCAAATATCTTGCAAGATCTCCCGCCGAAGAACGAGATGAAGGTCGTCTGTACGCTTACACGCGAGCAGGCCACGCTCTATAAGGCGGTGGTCGATGAGGAGCTCGAACGGATCGAGTCTTCGAAAGGGATCGAGCGGCGCGGTCGCGTGCTCGCGTTGCTCCTGTTTACAAAACAAATCTGTAATCATCCAGCTCAATACCTTGGGGACAGAGGTCCGCTCCCCAATCGTTCGGGCAAGCTTGCACGCGCTACGGAGATGCTTGAGGAAGCGATTGCGGCGGGCGACAAGGCGCTCGTTTTTACACAGTTTCGGGAAATGGGAGATCATCTCGTGGAGCATCTCACTCAGCGGCTGCGCGGCGAGATTTTGTTCCTTCACGGAGGCACACCCAAGAAAGCGCGCGACGAGATGGTCCAACGATTTCAAGAGGAGAGCCAGGGGCCGCGCATTTTTGTGCTTTCGGTGAAGGCTGGCGGCACCGGGCTGAACCTCACTGCTGCGAATCACGTCTTCCGCTTTGACCGCTGGTGGAATCCAGCCGTCGAAGACCAAGCCACCGATCGCGCTCATCGCATCGGGCAGATGCGTGCCGTTCAAGTGCACAAGCTGGTCTGTGCCGGAACTGTCGAGGAGCGAATCGACGCGCTTCTTGAACGCAAGCGCGATCTCGCGACGAGAATTGTTGGTTCCGGTGAGCACTGGATCACGGAGCTCGATGGGCGTGAGCTGCACGATCTCTTCGCGCTCTCCAAGGCGGCGATCGCGGACGCCGACGAAGGCGAGGCCGACTCGGTCCTCGTCGCGGAGCCGTGGAGCTCTCAGCCCGGCAAGCGCAGCCGTCGCGGGGTGACCCGATGAGCCGCTCGGATCGATTCCGGTGGCCCAAGCGCACGGCAAAGAAGCCGCCCCCCGAGCATGGCATTCGCGTGAAGCAGGCGGGCTCCACATGGTGGGGGCAGCAGTGGATGAGTGCACTTGTCGTCGTCTTGAGTGGTGATTCGGGGCGGCTCGCCCGGGGGCGCACCTATGCGCGTGCTGGGCGCGTACACGATCTCGCGATTCACGGTGGAAAAGTGACGGCGCGAGTTACGGGGTCGCGGGCTACTCCTTACAAGATTGAGATTGAGCTCGCCGAGCTGAGCGAATCGACCTGGAAGCGGGCCATCGACGGCCTGGCGAGCAAGTCACAATTTTCCGCAGAGCTTCTTGCGGGAAAGATGCCGGAAGCGATCGACGAAGTATTTGTAGCGGCGGGCTCGAGCCTGTTTCCAAGGGAGCGTGAAGAGCTCAAGACGAGCTGTAGCTGTCCCGACTGGGGAGATCCATGCAAGCATGTCGCGGCGACGCACTCTGTTTTGGGAGATGCATTCGATCGTGACCCGTTCTTGCTCTTTGAGCTTCGAGGACGAACGAAGGATCAGATTCTCGATGCGCTTCGTGCCGCCCGCGCTGGGACAGTCGCAGGGGAGATTCAAGAACGTGTGAAGCGCATGCAATCCAAGCCTATCGAGCGCGCCGCGATCGCCACGGTCGAACTCGGCAGCATCACCGAAGCGGAATACGACCAGCCTCGCGGGACGCTGCCTGCCCTTCGAACTCGGTTCGACGCGCCCGTGCTCTCAAGCATCTTGCTGAAGCAGCTTGGTGCCCCGAGGTCTTGGAATTGTGCAGCGACCCCAGCCGAGCTTCTAGCGTCCGCCGTGCGCGCCGCCGCCGAAACTGCGAGAGCGCTTGCCATGGCTGACGTGCAAGACCCGATTGATTCGCTGGCAACTGAAACCGCGCGCGGCACCGCGACGCGAACGCAACAAGCGGGCAACAACTCGAGTGGCGCTAAGTATAAGTAGAGATGGCGGATGACCTCGGTGCGCGGGTCCTCGATGAACTTCGCGCGCGCCGATCGGTCGATGAAGGCATCCCTCAATCAGGATCGCGAAGGGTGCCAATCCGCTCCAGGCTATTGAATCCATAGAGCCTCGGTTCTGTAGCTGCGGCAGGCTGAGAAAAACATCGACGATGGCAGGTTTGGCAGCGGAGCTTCAATGGCGCCGCAGTTCTGTAACCGCGGAAGGTGGTCTCTCGTGCTCTAGTCCGAGGAGTCGCTCGAGCTTCAATGGAGCCGCGGTTCTGCAACCGCGGAAGGGGACCTTCGCCGCCTCGCAGGCGCCGTGCTCGAGGTCGCTCCAATGGAGCCGCGGTTCTGTAACCGCGGAAGGTCGCGACGGCGTTGGGCAAGCCAATTGTCGATCATTAGCTTCAATGGAGCCGCGGTTCTGTAACCGCGGAAGGCAGTACACCACGGAGGACGGCCTGGCAGCATATTCGCTTCAATGGAGCCGCGGTTCTGTAACCGCGGAAGGTTGTGCGTGATTCGCAACGAGATGCCGCCGGCGGATGCTTCAATGGAGCCGCGGTTCTGTAACCGCGGAAGGGCCGACCGCGAGGAGATCGAGGCGCGGGCGAGCGCGCTTCAATGGAGCCGCGGTTCTGTAGCCGCGGAAGGCCCCTACCCTACGTGCAAACGCCTGCAATTCCTTCCGGCTTCAATGGAGCCGCGGTTCTGTAACTGCGGAAGGATGGCAGTATGCCGATGTGGAGCAAGGAGGGATGCTAGCTTCAATGGAGCCGCGGTTCTGTAACCGCGGAAGGCCGCCTCGCGTTGAAACGCCAACGTGAGAGAGAACTCGCTTCAATGGAGCCGCGGTTCTGTAACCGCGGAAGGGATATCGAGTTCTCCGAACGCACGAAGCGCCT
>JAEUHX010000053.1 GCA_016792805.1 Planctomycetota bacterium | reverse complement strand
AATGGGGCGTGGGTCGGTCTTGGCGCGGCGAGTTCCGCAGACGCGAGGCCATGGTGCGCGCAGAATCCGATTGGCGCGAAGCGCCGATCGGATTCTGCGCAGCCAATGGGCCGCCGAGCGTCGGGAGGCCATGACAGGATTACTCCGCAGAGCGAGCGCGAGGAATCGGCGCTTAGCGCAAGGCGCGCGCCGCAGGCGTAGCGAGAAGCTACGCCGAGGACGCGCAACGCCGCGCTGGGCGCCGAGGCCCGCGCGCAGCTCGGAGGAATCCTGTCATGGCCTCTTGGACTGTTCGCTGCCGCGCCAAGACTGACCACGCCCCATTCTTCATGTGAATTCAGCCATCCGTCTTCGAGACGCCACGCCAAGCCGCACCTGTCGTGGCGGGCCGTCGCGCATTCTGTAAGACGCAGCGTCTTACAGTTCGAAGACGATACGCTACATTCCCATCACCTTGATCAGCACCCGCTTATCCCGCTGCCCATCGAACTCACCATAAAAGATCTGCTCCCAGGTTCCGAGGTGCAGGCGCCCCGCCGTGATGGCCACCACCACTTCCCGGCCCATGATCTGGCGTTTCAGGTGAGCGTCAGCGTTGTCCTCGCCGGTTCTGTGGTGATCGTAGGCGAGGCCGGGCATGTGGGGCGCCAGCTCCTCGAGCCAGCGCAGGAAGTCACGATGGAGGCCGCTCTCGTCGTCGTTAATAAAAACCGACGCCGTGATGTGCATCGGGTTGACGAGCACCATCCCCTCCTTCACACCCGACTCATCGACGGCACGCTGCACCTCCTCGGTGAGGTTGCGAAATCCATAGCGCTCCTTCAGATGAAGCACAAGAATCTTTGTGTGGGCTTTCACGGCGTCTTCTTGCGAAGCCTGCCCGCGAACTCGCGCCAGAGCTTCACGTCCTCCCATTGCGGGAATGCAACCAAATGCAGCGGATTGCGGGAGATGCGGGAATAGAGAAACAACGCGAGGAGCCCCGTCAAACCCATGGCCGCCGACGTGCAGGTCGCCGCCATCTCGATCGTGCGCACGCCGCCGATTCCCAAGAATCCGACCGACAAGGCCGTCAGGACAGCAAACGTGATACCGCTCAGCATCGGCACGACGTTCACGCGCCCGCGCGCAAGGAAATCGCTCTGCAGCACTTTGAAGAAAGTAAATAAAACGGACCCCACCAGCAGGATCCGCAGCGACGCCAGCGCCGGCCGATAATTGGGAGCCCAGTATCGGAAGAAGAGCTCCGACGCGAGCGCGATCCCGACCGCTGAGAAGGCCGTGATCGCAAGAATCGTGCGGCACGCGATCGGCGTAAACCACGACCGCTCCTGCGGCGTCATGCTCGAAAGGCGGTTCGCCAGCACCATCTGCACCGCCTCAGGAATGCTCCAGAGCGCCGTCATGCCGATCACCGAGAGGCTGAAAAAGCCGATCTGCTCGGCCGGCATCCCGACGGCGTCGACGAAATAGAGCGCAAAATTGAGCGTGCAGACCTGGAAGCAGTTGCTCAGATAGGGCCTGAACCCGAAGGCGAGCGCTTTCTTGAGAAAATCCCAATCAATCGCCGGGCGGAAGCTCGCGATGTCGCGCAGCAGCCACGCGGAGACTGACGCCGTGAGCGCCCACTGCGTGACCCGCGCAATCACCATGGAAGTCAAGAAAAGCTCTGGGTTCTGACGGAACCTCTCGGGCCCCATCCCCAGGTAGAGTGCGAAGAAAACCGAGATATACAAAAACGTCGGCAGGAACTGGATGACGTTGAATCCAATCACCCGCCCCGCCAGCAGCTGCGTCGAATTGAGGTAGCTCGTCGAAAGCTGCAGCGGCGCCGTCGCCAGCACGAGCGCCACATGCCAGGGTTGAATCACCGCGCCGTGGTGCGCCGAGAAATAGCCGGGCAGCGCCAGCGCCGCGATCCCCGCAGCGACAAGTCCGACGCACACCGCCGTCGTCAGCACCGTCGAAACGAGGCGCTCGAAGGGGATCTTCTGGCGGTCAGGATGATACAAAAGAGCCGTTGCGAGCCCGAGGTTGCTCCAGACGATCAGCGGCAGTGAGATTCCCATGACGAGGTCGCACGGCCCCTTCACCTCCGGCACCAGGATTTTCGGCATCACCAGCGCCGTCCCAAAGGAGAGCGCCTGCGTCGCCACTTGCGTTGTGAGCGAAATCGCCGCCTGGCTCGCGAACTTCATGCGCGGGCGCGGAGGCACCGGCGGCGTCGCGGGAGCAGGGCTCGGCGCAGCGTCGCTCAAGGCCGTCGTCGGAGGCAGGGCCATTGGGCTCTGCTGACTCTACCGTGCCGGAGGGCGCAAGCCGCCCCGCGCGCCACGACACGAAAACAGTTCCCGCGCGCTGCACGTGGCAGATGTCATCCGAGCTGCGCGCGGGACTTTTTCACGAGCTCTTCGTCGGACCGCCTCGCCGTAACTCCTTATGACGTCTTTGGCGGTCCTGCTCGATCTCGCGAAAAGTCCTCGCGCTCGCTTGGCTGAGCACCTTTGCCACGGGCAGCTACGCGAGTGCGATCTCGACCTTCCCGTCGACCACGCGCGTCGCGTAGACCGGGATCCGGTAGGCGCGGCCGTCGGCGGCCTGTCCGGTCGCCACGTCGAACTGAAACCCGTGCCACGGGCAAGTGACCGTCGCGCCGTCGAAATCACCCTCTGCCAGCGGTCCACCGCGGTGCGGACAACTGTTGGCGCACGCGTGGAACGTGCCCTGGTTGTTGAAGAGCGCCACCTGGACGCCCTGAATGCTGACCGTTCGGCCGCGGCCGGACGGAAGCTCCGACACGGAGCAGGCGGAGACGAAATTCGGCATGGCGAGAAACCATAGAACCGCGAGCGAACCGCGCACGCTGCCGCCGCTCCCCTCGCTGCGACGAGCAGCTTGACCTGGGGCGCCGCGCCCATTGCCCTCCCCGCATGCCGCAGCCGCGCCGATTTGCCTTCGTGTCGCTTACGGCGACGGGGCCCGATCCGCGCGTCGACCGACTCTTTCGCCTCGCCGTGCGGCTCCCCGACGGGCGCGGGCGCGCAATCAGCGAGGAGTGGCTTGCCAACCCATCGATCGGGCGCGACGCCGCCGCGCGCGAAGCCGTCTCCGCAAGAATTCACAAAATCTACGGTGTAAGCGGGAGTGCGCTGGCCGAGCATCCGCCTGCGAACGTACAGATCGAAGCGCTAGCCCAACAATTGGAAGGGCGCACCGCGATCACGCTGGAGCGCAACGAGCTGCTCCGCTGGTGGAGCGCCACCTCGCCCGGCCTCCCGCCTCCCCCCGTGGTTGGCGTCGCCGACCTCGCGCGCCTCGTGCTGCCGGGGCGGCGCAGCGCCGAGCGCGAGCGGCTGCTGCAGCTCGCCTTCCAGGACGCACAGATCCCGCGGGGAGAGCCGACGCCCGAGCAAACCGAAGCGATCCTCGCCGCGACCGCGCGCGCGTTTCTATCCCGGTCGCCCGAAGAGCTCACGCTTGCCGTCTGTGCATTCTTACACATCCGAGAGCGGCTCCTTCGCGAGGACCCTGCAGCGGCCGCCGTACTCGAAGCCATGCTCGATCTGCTCGATCGACCTTCGGCTTGGGCTTCGAAGGGCGACGGCCTCTTCGCTCTCACAGCCGACTTGGTCGACGGCGAGCTGAGCCGGCGCGCCGATGGCCCAGAGCGCGCCGTGGAGGCCTTCGACCGCGCGCAGCCGCGGCTCGCGACCGAGCTGGAGACGCGATTTGTGGGGCCGCCCCTCGCCGACGTCGCGCCCGATGCCACAGCGCTCTCCGATCGGGATCTCTCGATCGTGGACGCGCTCTTCGAAGAGTGGCTTCCGCGCGATATCGCAAGCGCCGTCGGCGAAGCCGACCCCACAAAATTCTACCGCCCCTCCCAGCATGGGCTCGCCCGCCGCATCGGGGAGGCGCTCTCGAAGCAACAAATTCTCCTCGTCGACGCACCGACCGGCACGGGCAAGACGATGGCCTACCTCGTGCCCGCGCTTTTGTGGGCTCGCGCCGCCGGTGCGCGCGTCGGAGTTTCCACTTATACGATCGCGCTGCAGGAGCAGGTCTTCGACCGGGAGCTGCCGCGGGCGCTGGCCCTGCTGCGCCGCGCCGGTGCGTGGCGTGATGCCGAGGGCGAGCCGCGCGCCTGCGTGCTGAAAGGGCGCGAGCGATATGTGTGTTTGCGCGCGCTGCGCTCCGCGGCGCCCTCGCCCGACGACTCGGCGCTCGAGTGGCTCACCTGGACGGTGCTTGCGCTCTTCGCGCTCGACGATCCCGAGGGCGACCTCGACCGCCTCGCGCGCACGCTCCCCTACCCGATCGATTCGGGGCGTGAGGGTATGCTCGCCGAGCGGCTGCGGGAAGTGCGCTGCCGGCCTCGGTGCTGCACGCGCACGAGCGATCGAAAGCATTGTGGCGCGTGGGTCGCGCGGCGGCGCGCGGAGCGAAGTCATTTGGTAGTTACCAATCATGCGTTCGTGCTCCGCGATCCGCTCTTCCTGAGAGTGTTGATCGCCGATGAGTGCGATCACCTCCACGCGCAGGCGCGCGGCGCCGCGTCGATCGAGCTCTCGATGCGCGGGCTGCGCGACCTCGTGGAGCACGTGACGGGATCGGTCGATCCGGCAGCCCAGCGCGCGCGCGCCGCGGGGCGAGCCCTGCTGCCGCGCCTGGTGCGCGGCTTGCAGCAGCGCGGACTCTTCGAGGGACACGCGCTCGGAGCGTCGTGCGCCGCAGGGGTGCGCAGCGGCGAGGCGGCGCTTGCGGCCGTCGCCAAGGTGGAGCGCGTCGCCGGAGAATATGTGGAGTTTATGCGGGAGCGAGAGCGCGAGTCGGGCTTCGATTCGCATAGGGCATTTCAACAGTTCGCGCTGGAGCATCCGGCCTCCGTCGATCTCCGCTCGGCGCGCTCAGATCTGTTTCAATCGCTCTCCGAGCTGGCCGGCATCTGTGAGGAAGTCGCTGCAGGTCTCGCGGGCACGTCGGTCGAAGACGCAACGCAGCTCGCAGCGCGCTTTCACCAATCGGCGACCGATCTCGCCGACGCCGCCGTCGAGGTGGGCGACTGGCTCCCGATCGCCGACGGCGAGCTGCGCTTCGACCCCACCTGCTTCTACGACCTCGAGGTGGAATCCGGGCGCGGGCGCGCGCCAAACATCACTGCGCGACGGTCGATTCTCCTGCCGAACCGCTGGCTCGCCGAACGCTACTTCCCGTCGATGCAGAGCTGCGTGCTGCTGTCGGCATCGACATGGTTACAAAAAGGGTTCGACCTCACTCGCGGCTACCTCGGGCTCGACCTCGTCGCCGAGGGAAGCGAAGCGCGCGCCGCGCGCACCGTCGAGCAGTTTCACTCTCCGCCCACCTTCGATTATTCGCGCGTCCTGCTGGCGATTCCCGACGACGTGCCGCAGACGAGCTTCGCCGACCCGCAGGGGCGCGCCGCCTTCGATCGATATCTGCAATCGCTTCTGCGGTTCCTCGTGGAGAGAACGCGCGGGCGCACCCTCGTGCTTCTGACCAACCTGGAGCAGTGCAAAGCGCTCGGCCGCGCGTTGGAGCCGTTCTTCCGGGAAAAGTGTATTCCGTTCTTCTGGCAAGGGATGCCCGGACGCTCGCGCGAGGAGCTGCCGCGGCTGTTTCGGTCTTCGGAGGGGGGCTGCCTCATGGGTGTCGACACGTTCTGGTACGGCGTCGACTTCCCGGGGGATCTGTTGGAGTTCCTGGTGATCGCGAAGCTGCCTTTCGGCGCCCTCGATCGTTACACAAACGCGCAGCAGGCGGCGCTCGGGCGATCGGCACATCTTCAGAAAATTTACCTTCCCGAGGCGTTCGCCATGTTTCGCCAGGGGTTCGGAAGGTTGATGCGACGCGAGACCGACCGCGGCGCCGTCCTCGTCCTCGACACGCGCATTCTGAGCCGCTGGCGAAGGTTCCTCGAGGAGTTGCCGGGGCGCGGCGCCGACCTGCCGCCGGAGCGGCGGCTGCGGGAACTCGTGGCGCCGACGCAGGAGTGCGTGCGCGCGGCGCTGGCGCACTGCGGGATGCTGGAGGAATGCCGCCGCCTCGGGCTGCCGCTGGAGTTTGCCCCGCAGTGACGAGGTTCCCTTGCCGCCACCGGGCCTCCCACCCGGACGCTCGTTCGCCCATGCCACGGGACACCGTTTCGCGAAGGAGGCGCATAGAGTGCGCCCCTCGGACTTGAGACTTCCCATGATGAACCTTCGTGTCCCGTTGCGTGCGATTTCCACTCTTCTAGCTCTCGGGCCCGTCTGCGCCGCGGCCGGAGCCCAAGGGCAGCTTTTGTATCAGTTCGACGGCCAGACCCAAAGTGAAGGTCAACATTTGGGAGCTGCCGTCGCGAGGGCCGGCGACTGGAATCTTGACGCCCATGCCGACATCGCCGTCGGTGCGCCCGACGCGACGGCGCCGGGGCCGTTACTTCAAGCGGGGCGCGTGGAGGTCTTCTCCGTGGCGACGAGGACCGTGCTGGCGACCGTGACAGGCACTGTTGCCGAGCAACGGCTCGGCGCGGCCGTCGCGGGCGGCGTCGATCTGAATGATGATAACATTCCGGATATTGTGGTGGGTGCGCCGGGGCTTCCGGGCACTTCCAGCGTGATCGGGTCGATCGTGGCGGTATTCGGTCCGTCGGGAAGTTCCACGACGACTCTCTCCGTCGGAACAGCCGACGACGGCTTCGGCTCCACGCTCGCCGTCGTTGGAGATATGAACTTGGACGGCGTGCCGGATCTCGTGGTCGGCGCCATCGGTCAGAATGTGACCGGCAACGGGAAGATTTTTGTCGTCTTCGGCGGTGCGACGCTCACTCAAGGCGGCATGGTCGAAGGCACGTCGTCGCAAGTGCTGGGCGCATCGCTTTGCGGCGCGGGCGACCAGAACGGCGACGGCCGCGCCGATTTCGCCGCGGGTGCGCCGCGCACCACGGTCGGCGCCAATTCGCAGGCGGGTGTCACGCGGGTCTATTCGGGCGATGGCTCGCTGACGGTGCTTCGAACGTATTTCGGATCGGGCGCGCTCGAGCTGAGCGGGTGGTCTGTCGCCAACGCGGGCCGCGTCGACAAAGACGGCGTGGATGATCTGATCATTGGAGCGCCGCGGGCGAGCATTGAAGTGGCGTCCGAGGTCGGCGTTGCTCGCGTGTTCTCCGGAGCGAAGGGAAAGCTGCTGGCGCAGCTCTTCGGAGGATTCGAAGGCGCACAATTCGGATGGTCGGTGGCAGGCCTTGGCGACGCAACGGTCGACGGCTTTGGTGAAGTGGCCGTAGGCTCGGCGCTCGAGGGCGGCGGCGGGCGCGTGCGCGCCTATTCGGGTAAGAATTTTGCACAGATATTCATCTTCTCCGGTGGCCCGGGCGACGAGTTCGGCGCAGCGCTTGCGAACGCCGGAGATGTGAATGCCGACGGGCTCGAGGATCTGCTGATCGGCGGGCCGAGCGCCAATCCGAGCGATGTGGCGGATTCGGGGTCGACGCGGCTGCAGTCTCTCGCCGGCGCTGGCGACTTCCAAAACACCAATCTCAAGGGAAAGCGCGACGTGCCGCGCACGGTGGCACAGCCCGACGCCGACGCGGCGGGAAAAGTGGAACTTCGCTTCGAGAAGACCGTGCAGCGATTCATCCTCTCGGGACTGAAGCTGCCGACGGACCAAGGCGCCCTCTCAGCGTTTCTGGAGGACGGCGTCGATCTTGGTTCGTTCACGACGATCGGCGAGATGACGCTGAAGAACAATAAAACGGGACTGTACGAGCTGAATCTGTCTGCGAATGGCCAGGCGCCGAGCGCCCTTGGCACCCACAGCATCAGCGCCCTCGGCAATCGGAGAATTGAGATCCGGACGGCGTCGAATACGGTGCTGCTCGCGGGCATCGTTCCGCCGCTCAATCAGAAGAACTACAAATCGACGGTGGCGTTCGCGCCCCAGAACGGATCGGCCGCGAAGGGCACTGCAACGAGCGTGTTCACAGCGGCGAGCGGCTCCTCGACGTTCACGGTGAAGACGAGCGGCCTCGACAAGACGCAGCCGGCGGATCTGTTGCTGGAGACGGGCATCGGAACGGGAGTCTTCGAATCGATCGGCGCGTTGAACAAGGGCACGCTGACACGAAATACCAAGAAAGGTGAAGCGCTCCCCGGCGGCGTCTCGAAGCTCGAGCGACTGGCGGGGTTGCGTCTGAGGGTCGTACAGAACGCCACGATCGTGCTGGAAGCGGCACTGTAAGCTTCACGCCGCTGTCTCGTCCGGCGGCGCGCGCGCCGAACAATCTCCGCGGGGCGCGCCCCGCGCGGACGCGCACCGGGCAAGGCTGCGCACCGGGCAAGGCTGCGCACCGGGCAAGGCTGCGCAATGGGCCGATCCCCTACCGAAGCAGCGATTCCAGTTCGCCCAGGATCGTTCGATAGGACTCTCCCGAAAAGGGAGGATGCCCTTCGTCAGGAAGAGATCGATAGCGCTTCTTGCCAGCCAGCGAAGAGAACAAAGCCCGCGCCTCCTCCACTCTCACGCGCGGGTCGCGCTCTCCGTGCACCATGAGCGAAGTCAAACTCACAGATCGCGAGTCCTCGATCGGCGCGTAGCTCAAGGCGTCGACGCCAAGAAAGAAGCCTCCCCAATAAAGTAGGGAGTCTGAAACATAGAAATCGAGCAGTCCCATGCTTCTCACTCGATGGGATACCGTAGTCCGAAGGCGGTCGAAGGGTGCCTCCAGCACGATGGCATCCGCTCGGAGCGCAACCGGCCGCGCGGCCGCTCGAAGAATCGCCGCAGCGCCCATCGACTGCCCCCAAAGCACAATTCTCTTCTCCGGCCATCTCTCAACCGCCGCCGTCCATGCGGCCTCGACGTCATTCGACTCAAGAATCCCAAGCGTCGTTCGATCTCCGTCGGATTCTCCGCTCCCGCGAAAGTCAACAAGGATCTGTGCATACCCAGCGGCATGGATCAGTGCAGCCTGTCCGAGAAGGCTCGAGCGGCTTCCGGCATAGCCGTGGAACAGCACGACACCCGCTTCTGCGTCCTTCCTCGGCACATGCCAATACGCCACAACGGACCCATCTCTTGCCTTCGCTCGGCAGTCTTCGAATTCGAGCCCCACAGCTTCGGGAGTCCTTTCGTTCGTCGGACGCGTGATTCTCACTCCGCGGACCAGAGCGTCGAGCTTCTGAAGACCGGTGAGCGCCTCTGGAGGCGCCGTGCGCTCGCCGCCCCGCTCGAAGCAAGTGAGAGCGCGCGCGTGGAAATACGCAGCGATTTGTGAAACCGCCATGGCCGCCGAGAGACCGCCGCAGCAGACGATCCCAGCTTTTCTCCATCGCAGCGTGAAGCCCATCCGAGCGCTACTGATTCACGAGAAACCGCGCGGTGTGTGCACAATACCGGCGAATCACGCCAGCCGCGGGCTCCGGCACCTTCGATTCCTCAATCGCGGCCAGCATGTTCTCGAGCCACGCCTGCGACGCAGCCGCATCGATGGGGAACGGCGCGTGCCGCATGCGGAGCCGAGGCGCGCCGCGCTTCTCGCTGTATTTTCCTGGGCCTCCGAAGAATTGTGTAAAGAACAGCGCCTGATGCTCAATAGCGGCATCGAGCTTCGGGGGGAACATGCTACGAATCCGCGCATCGCCGTCGATCCGCGCATAGAACGCCCGCGCGATGCGCCAGAACGTCTCCTCGCCGACCGCCTCATAGACCGTCCGCGGGGCGCCGGCCGCGCCCGCGCCGAGAGCCAATAAATCCTCGACGCGATGAATCACATGGTCGGGACGCGCCGCGGCCAGCAGCTCCAGCGAACGGAATCCCCAACCCACTGCGCAGCTCGCGGTGCCAGCGCTCTGGCCGGCCACGATGTCTCCGGGCGAATCGCCGACCATCAGCGCATCCCACGGCGCGCGCCCTAGGTTCTCGAGCGCCCGCAGCACGGGCCCCGGCTTCGGCTTCTTTCCCGCCGCCGTATCGCCGCCGACGCAGGCGCGGAAATATTGCAGAACGCCGAGCGCGTCGAGAATCCGAATCGTGAACTCGGTCGGTTTATTGGTGACAACCGCCAAAGCCACTTTTCTCGCCGAGAGCTCGGCGAGCATCTCAGCGACGCCGGGATAGAGCACTGTCGTGTCGAGACAATGCTCGCGGTGATGCTCCCGGTAGACCTTCACCGGCTCCTCCCCTTCGATCGGCACCGTGCGCTGGAGCAGCGTCACCACTCCATCGCCAATCGCCGCCAGCACCTCCTGTCCGCTCAGCGGCGCGAATCCGAAGTGTTTCCGGGTGTGGTTCACGCTGGCGGAAATGTCGCGCGCCGAATCGATCAGCGTGCCGTCGAGGTCGAAGAGCAGGCTCGGGTACATCGCCGCGCACTTTCGCCAGGCCCACGCCGCCGCGCGAGGCCGCGCGCGCCCGCGCCATGCCGCTCCCCCGCGCTCAGCGCGCCGTACCGCGCATTCGCCCGGTTGAGCGAATCGCCCTTCTTCGCGATCCTGGTCTCGTGCGGCCGCGAAACTCCCTCGCCCTCTCCCTTTCGTTCTCTCTTCTCGCCCTTTCGCCCGCGTCGGCGCGTCCGGTGCAGGGACGCGGCACCGAAGCGCGGCCCGCGCCGAAGGGTGAGAAGCTCGACGCCGCCAAGCGCAAGGCGATTGAGACGCTCGCCAAGGAGTGGTTCGCCGCGCGCCCCGCGACGGCCTTTGACGAGTGGGACGCCGCGAAGCTTGCAGCCCTCAAGGGCAAAGCGAAGGCGTTCGACCCCCTGCCGGCGTCGTGGGTCCCGGATCTCAGGGCGATCCTCTGGACCGCGGCGCGCGCCCACGGGCCGAAGCTCGACGGGAAGCCGATCGAGACGAGGGTCGGAAAAATCACCTATGACTTGAGTGACGCGCCCGATCCGAAGCGAGGCTCACAATTCGGACTCCTCCTCGGGCTCCATGGCGGCGACAACAACGACAAGGAGGGCTCGAAGGGCGTCGCCAAGAGCCAGTTCGCAGCCGATCTCGGGAAGCACAAATGCATGGGGCTCTTCCCGCAGGCGCTCGGAGATTTCGGCGACGCGTGGAATTCGGCGCTCAATGAGCGGTCGGTGCTGACGCTTGTCGAGATGGCGAAGCGGACCTTCGACATCGACCCCGACCGCATCTTCGTCGGCGGCTTCTCGAACGGAGGCTCGGGAAGCTACTTTTTACCCGGGCGCCACCCGTACCTGTTCGCGGCGGCGATGCCGTTCAACGGAATTGTGTTTCCCGAGCGCGACGGCGACGTGATCAAGCGGCTGCACCACGGGCTGCTGCCGAATCTGCGATATGTGCCGGTGTTCTCGTCGACCGGCGACGACGACCGCCACTGCAACCCCGACACCTTCGTGCGCGCCGACGCCGATCTGAAACAGCTCCGCGGCGAAAAGACCGATGAGTACGAATCGTATTTCACGCTTCGCAAGGGCGACGGGCACATCATGCCGAAGGGCGAGCCGCAGGCGAGCTATGGCAAGGTGCTCCCGCGCAAGCGCAAGGCGATCCCCAAGGCGCTGACTTGGGAATGCACCGTCGCGCCGCAACCCACGAGCAGCGACCGCCTGGTGGCGCGCGATTTCTATTGGCTGCGCTGCGAGGCGCCGACGGAGAAGATGCGCGTAGAAGCAGAAGCGCTCGAGCATTCTGTACAGATCAAGATCGAGCGGCATGATCCAGCGGGATTCACGATCTACCTCACGGAGGGGATGGTGGACGTGACTGAGGATGTTCGCCTGTATGTCAATAATGAGCAAAAGTGGAAAGGGCGCCTCGAGGCGTCGCTCGTCACGATGCTCGAGACGCTGTCGCGCAATCTCGACCGCCAGCAGATCTTTGAGTATCGAATCGAACTCTAAGCGCCCATGAAGCGGACGGCGTCGATGGGTGTGCTCACCGCCTGCCTGTTGGGTGGGCTCGCCGCGTCTCAGGCTCCAAAGGCGGCGCCGGTTCTCGACGCCGCAACGCGCAAAGCTGTCGAGAGCTTGGCGACGGAGTTTTTCAAGGCGCGCCCCGCGACGCGCTTTGAAGAGTGGGACTCACAAAAACGCACCGAGCTGCTGAAACGCGCCGACGCTCTCTCGATTCCCGAAGGAGCCACTAGGGAGCTGCGGCCTCTATTGTGGAAGATTGCGCGCGCCCACGGACCGTTGCTCGACGGCACAAAGCCGCTCGAATCGCGTTGGGGCAAAGGCGCCTACGACGTCGTCAATCCGCCGAGCAAGACGGCGGGCTCACAGTTCGGATGCCTCATCGGACTGCACGGCGGCGGCGAGGGCGCCGGCGACAAGGGCGAGGCGAAAGGCAACTGGTCGACGCCGCTCACAAAGCACAAGCTCCTCGGCATCTATCCCCAGGCGATTCGCCTCGTGCATGACGCGTGGAACACCGCGGAAGGCGAGCGATTTGTGCTCACGTTGATGGACATGGCGAAGCGCACCTACGACCTCGATCCCGACCGAATCTTCGTCGCGGGCTTCTCCATGGGCGGCACGGGGTCTTGGTATCTCGCCGGGAGGTACCCGCAATTCTTCGCCGGCGCCATGCCTTTTCACGGCGTCATCTTCGCCGCGGATAAGTACAAAGTAGCCGACGAGAAGGAGTTTCAGCACGGGCTCGTTCCCAACGTGCGCCACGTGCCGATGTATTACACAACCGGTTCTGTGGACGCCAATTGTCCTCCGGCCAGCTATGTGTTCGCTGGCAAGCTGCTCGAGAAGTGGAGAGCGAAGCACACCGACGGCTACGACGTGAATTTTCGGTGTGTCGATGGGCTCGCCCACGCGTTTCCTCCGGGGGAGCCCGGCAAGGCGTTCGAGTGGCTGCTGCCGCGGAAGCGAAAGACCTTTCCCAAGACGCTCACGTGGGAGGCGCAGATCGAGCATGTGTGGCCTCCCGGCGCAGACTGGCCGCTCGTGAAGGATTTCTATTGGCTTCGGTGCACCGAGCCGACCGAGAAGATGTGCGTTGAGGCGGTCATCGAAGGACAGAACATACAGATCGACGTGCAGCGGCACGCACCGACGGGCTTCCGGGTGTATCTCTCCCCCGAGCTCGTCGATGTGGCCAAACCGGTCACGGTTCTCGCGAACGGCGAAAAGAAGTATGAAGGCACTCCGGCGCCGAGCCTCGCCGCGATGCTCGAATCGCTTGATGTGTGGTACGACCGAAGCCGCATCCTCGATCGAAAAGTAGATTTCTAGCGGGCGCCGCTGCTCGTTGTCGGGCTTGGCGTGTGCGCTTCGGTGCTCCGTTGAGGGGAAACGGAGCCCACTTCTCCTCTGCTTTGAGTGGAACTGGCGCGTGCGATTCTCTTCTTGTTGAAGTGGGGTTGGCGCGTGCGCCAACCGGCATCGCGGGGCGTGCCCCGCGCGGAAAACGCAGGCTTATTCGCCTCGGCTCCGTGCCCCCATCCATCATCCGGCGGCGCAAGCGCCGCCGGATCCTCGCGGGCGATGCCCGCGCCCTACGGTCGGAATGACACTTGCGTCTTCACAGATGTCGAGCGGCTTCGAATGGGGCGTGGGTCGGCCTTGGCGCGCACAGATTTCGATCTGTAGGGTCGGCGCACGCGCCGACCCATGGCGCGGGGCTTGCCCCGCGCGATGACGAATCGGTAGCGGGCTTCGTCATCCGCGCGCGCACGCCCGCGCCCCACGGCATCACCTACAGCTTCACCCGCGCCCCGCGGCAGAATCAAATTCTACGCGCGCGATGCCCGCGTCCTACGCGCCCGGCTTCAGCATCCGCTCGAGGAATGCGGCCACGCGCCGATACGTGATCATTCGATTCGTGAGCTTGCGGATTCCGTGGCCTTCGTCCGGGAATCTTAAATACTCCACCTCCCCGCCGAGCTCCCTCACGGCGCGCACGAACTGATCCGACTCCGAAACTGGATCGCGCGGGTCGTTCGCTCCATGGATCACCATGATCGGCGAACGAAGATTCTTAATGTGCGTAATCGGCGAGAGCTGCTCGAAGAACTTGCGGTCTTCCGGATCCTCAATATTCCCATACTCCAGCCGATCGCTCGCCTTCAGCTGCGGCGAGGCGCCCTCGAGCGCTGTGATCCAGTTCGACACGCCCACCATGCTCACGCCGCAACGGAATAGATCCGGGAGCTGCGTCACAGCGGCGTACGTCAAGTAACCGCCATAGGATCCCCCCATCACCGCCGCGCGCGACGCGTCGACGCGGCCGTCTTTGCGCAGCCACTCGAGCGCGTCCGCCATGTCCAGCACTGCTTTCGGACGGTTCCGGAGGTTGTCAAGCCGCGCGAACGCCTTTCCGTAGCCTGTCGAACCGCGAAAATTGAGATCGAGAATCGCGATACCGCGGGTCAGAAGATACTGATGCACCGCAGCGAAATTCGGGCGCGCCTGCGCCGTCGGACCGCCGTGCACACTCATCAGCACCGGAGGCTTCGCGCCGCCTCCCTTTGGAAGATACAAAAGTCCGTGGATCACGATACCGTCCCGCGCGGGAATATCGACATGCTGCGGGATGACGCACTGCGTGAGGTCGAGCCCAGCCGTCGACGAACTCGTCGCGCGCGCGGTCTTGCCAGTCCGCGGATCAAAGATCCAAATATCTCCGGGGACGCGCGGGCCGTTCGTCGTGATCGCCAGCACCGGTGATCGCGGCGAGAAGTGAATCCCGTGCATGCCTTCCGGCAGATTGGGAATCGTGAGATCTCGCTTCTCCGTGAGGTCGCGCATCCGCACGACGGACGCGCCCCCTTCATTCACCACCCAAGCGAGCCAACGCCCGTCGTGGCTCAGCTCGCACGCCTCCACATCGTTTTGTGGGGCCTCGATCCAGCTCAGCGCGCGCGTCGCAACCTCATAAAACGCGAGGCCGCGGAAATCGCGGTCGTGGTCGGTGGTGAGATAGAACCCCGAGCCGTCGGGACGCCACGAGACGTCGCCGTAGGCACTCGGCTCCTTCGCCTCGAGGATGCGCTCCGCCTTCCCCGTCGTGAGGTCTAGCAGGCTCAGCTCGTTGGCGTCTTCGCCCTTCGTTTCTGTGAGCACGAGCGCCCCGCCGTCGGGCCGCCACGCTGCTACATAAAGCCCGCCCTTCCCCTCCAGCACGCGGCGATCCTCGCCCGTCGAGAGATCGAGAATGTGGACGTCAAAATCGTCTGGAGTGCGCCCCGTCGTGGAGTACGCGATGCGCTTGCTGTCGCGGGAGAAGCCGCCGAACGCGCGGAAGACTTCGCTCGGCGCCAGGAGCTCGCGTTCCTTCGAACCGTCGGGAGCGACCAAATAGTAGCCTTCCCGCTCGTTCCCGCTCCGGTCGCAACCATACAAAATCCACTCGCCGTCGGGCGACCACGTGTGCGTGGTGATCGGCTCGCCGAACGTGATCTGCTCCGGCCAGCCTCCGGCGGAAGGAACGGTCCAGATTTGTGGGGTCCCGGTGATCGACGTCCGGAACGAAAGCCTCGTGCCGTCCGGCGACAGCGACGGCGCCCCCGCGGTTCGCACCTTCAAGAATCGGGCGATGTCGGGCCGCGACGCCCCAGCGAGCCCCACTTCCTCGGCCACCGGCTTCGGAATGTCGGCGTCGTTCGGCGTGGGCGGAATCGGCTTGGCCTGCATGGGGAGGGAAGTGAGGGCGGCGGCGAGGTTGAGGATGTGGCTCACGGGGAAAGCATGCGATTGGCCCGGCGGCAGTGTAAACATGCGATTCGAAAGCAGCAGCCGCGTGCGCATCCTCTTCCTCTGCCATCGGGTCCCCTACCCGCCGAATCGGGGCGATCGCATCGCGACCCATCGGCGGCTCCTTCACCTGGCGTCGCGCCACGAAGTCACCTGCCTCACGTTCGCCATGGAGAGCGGCGACGCGGAGTCGATCCGTGTGCTGGAGTCGCAGGGGGTGCGCGTGGTGGCGGATCGCTTCGATGAGAAATCGCGCAAGCTCGCAGCGCTGCCGGCGCTGTTCAGCAGCACGCCCCTCACGATCGCCTGCTTCCGCTCCCGGAAGCTGCTGGCGGCAGCGCGAATGGCGGCGCCGTCGACCGACGTCGTGGTCGCCTACTCGGGGTGTATGGCGCAGTTCATCGAGCAAATCCGCGCGCCGCGCGTGATGGAATTCGGCGACCTCGACTCGGAGAAGTGGCGCCAATACGCGAGCGAGAGCTCGGGCATCTCCGGGTGGATCTATGGGCGTGAGGCGCGCACGCTGCTCGCCTACGAGACGCAGGTGGCGCGCACTTTTGAGGTTTCGCTGGTGGTGTCGGCTGCGGAGGCGGCAACCTTCCGAGAGCGCACCGGCGTGGAGCCGCTCGTGGTCGGCAACGGCGTCGATCTGGAGCGATTCGCGCCGGGCCCGCGCGAGGCGCGCATTCCGGGGCTCATTGTGTTCACGGGAATTATGGACTACCGACCGAATGTCGATGGATGTGTGCGCTTCACCCGGGAAGTCCTGCCGCTCGTGCGCAAGCGCGTTCCCAATGCACAATTTCGAATTGTGGGAGCGCGGCCGTCGGCTGAAGTCTGGGCGCTGAAATCGCTCGGCGCCGAAGTGACGGGCGCCGTGCCGGAGACGGCGGATCATTTGCGACAGGCGTCGGTCGCAGTTGCTCCGCTGCGCCTCGGCCGCGGCCTGCAGAACAAGGTTCTGGAGGCCATGGCCTGCGCAACGCCGATGGTGGTGTCACCAAACGCCTCGGCGGGCGTCGATGCCCAAGCCGGCGAACATTACTTGTTGGCCGACTCCGCCGAGGAGACCGCGGAGCGCGTGGTCGAGATCCTTACAGATCCTGCGCGCGCCGCCGCCATCGGCACCAAGGCGCGCACGCGCATGAAGGAGCGCTACCCCTGGTCGCGCGCAATGGCCGACTACGACGCGGCGCTGGAGGAGGCGGTGCGGCGCTTCCGCGGGCGGCACTCGGGCTAGCGCAACACCACAGTTCCTGCGACATCGCCGTTGTGCCCCCCGCAGCTCAGCGCCCAACGACCATGAGCGTGCGCAAATTCATGGCCGTCGCATAGACGCGGCCGCCCTCGAATCCCCAGCGGTCGTCGCCATCCCAGGAGCCGTCAGGGCAGAAGGAAGGAACCATTCGCTGGTTGCTCAGGAGCGCTGGAAGCATGGCGTTCTTCCATGCGTCCCAGAATTCGCCTTTCGCCTTCCTTTCGCCATCGGGCCCATCGAATCGCAGGAGCGCCGCGGATCCATGGTACCAGTAATAATAGTCATTCGACTTCTTCCGGAGGTTCCACTCAGGAAGATCCTTGCTCAGACGAAGTGCGGCAAGCGAGGGCTGCTGCTCATCCGAATAGCCCCAGCCGAGCGCATGAATGTTCATGCCCATCGCTGCCAACGTCGGGTGATTTTGATAATCGTCGTTCTTCCCAGGAGCGCTTACCTGCCAGCCCGCCTCTTCACGTTTTGTATAGCCCATGAGCCCATTGGTCCAGTCTGTAACTTCTCGGCAGAACGACTCCGCGCCACTGAAGCACTCCGGATCCACGACGAGCTCGGCGCGACGAGCCGCATGGAGGGCGAGAACACACCAGCCCGTCACAGAAGTGTCGTTGTCACCCGATTGTGGTTTGTATCTCCACGCAAAGCGGCCAGATCCACCCGGCGCCGGATTCTGGGCTTCCATGAGCACATGGACGGCTTTCTGCGCGGACGCGCGCAAGGCGGGATTCCAAGAGCGGGAGGCCGCTTCAGCCATGCAGAGCGTCGCAAGCGCATGGGAATAGGTCCATTTCGGAATCTGCGGCGGAACGAAGCTGCCTCTCTCATCCTGAACCGAGCAGAGGTACTTCAGCCCTCGTTTCACCACGTCGCCGACGTGGACCATTCGGGTTGTAACAGGATCATACCATTGGATCGGGGTCTGGTCGTCACACCCAGCATCCAGAAATGCCAACAGAGAAAGCGCGGTGAGCCCGATCGAGTGCTCGGAATAACCTGCATGCTCGCAACGCGCGCTGCCTCCGCAGAGCTTCGAGAAATCGCTTGCTGACCACGATCCATCCTTATTCTGATGGCGAGCGAGCCAGCTGAGCCCATGGGTCAAAGCCACAAGCTGCTTACTCCCAGCCGGAAGGCCACATTCCTGCTCGAACAACCTCACCAAGCTTCTTTCGATTTGAGCGATCTGCTTGTCGGCCTCAAGACGAAGGGGCGGCTGCAGACCCTCACTTGCTGATCGATACCATTCCAAGGCACGGCCGAGAGCAATGGCTCTGCCTCGATTTGTACTTTGCGGCAAGTTACCGAAGTCATACCAACGGCCGGCCAGCGCCATCTTCTCTTGGGGCTCCGTCGGCTTGGCTCGTTCGAGATCTACCAACGATCGGAGGCTCTCACTCGACGACTTCTCGAGCATCGCGAGCCCCTTCTCGAAATCACACAACCTAAGACAATAGTAACGACCGGCAGCAAGATTCGCCTCTCCGTCGGACGGCTGGGCCGCCAGCGTGTCGAGTGCAGATTTCACTTTCTTGTACTCGGCGAATTGCGCCCTCAACTCTTGAAAGCGATCTCGCAGTGACTCGGCCCCTGCTCGGACAATGAGCCCAAAGATCGAGTTGAACAGCTTCTCGGGGACCTCGAGATCCTGGTGTCGCGCACGCATCTCAAGCCAATCGATGGCGACGGAGACCGCGCGGGCGTCTCTGGGGCGATTCGTTCCGACGGCTGTGACAATGCCAGCATCGATAATCGCCTGGGCCTTCTGCTGCTGGACAGGAACTTCGTGGGTCAGATCGAGGGCCTCGATCACACGAAAAGCTGCCTGAAGCTCGACGGACTTGGCGAACAGGTCCCGAGCCTGCTCCAGCCAGACATAGCGATTGTCTGCGTTGCCGCGGACTTCAGGGGATCTGGCATCCTCGACGAGCTTCTTCGCCAGTGTGACCCTCTGTTGAATAGTATCTCCCGGCCGGATGACATAGCGTTGCTGCAACGTCTTGAGAATCGCTTGGCGTGCCTCCGCCTTCGGCGGCGCCGCTTTCTTTTGCGCATCTCCCTGTGCAACCCCAACACCGCAGGTAGCGAATGCAACCAAGATAAGTGGCGAGGCGAATCGATGGCGGGGAGCTAGGGACTTCATACTTTCCTCCTTGGATCGCCTCGATTCTCTCACTCCCAACCGATCGCTGTCCAGAGCCACGTCGTCGGGTTGGGGTTGCCGTGGGCGAGGCACAAAACGATAGACCCCGGCGATTGGCTTATGCAACGCGAACAGAGCCGGTTCCGAACTTCCTTTCCTTCACGCGCCCTTCATCCGCGCGCGCAAGCGCGCGCGAATCGTCGCGGGCGATGCCCGCGCCCTACGGCTGGATTGGAGGAATCTGTTGGGATGTTATTGAACCAGGTCGCACCCTCCCCCCACCTTCACAGATGCCGGACGGCTAGGAATGGGGCGTGGGTCGGTCTTGGCGCGGCGAGTTCCGCAGACGCGAGGCCATGGCGCGCGCAGAATCCGGCTGGCGCCTAGCACCTTGCATCAGATCGTGTTGTAGGGTCGGCGCACGCGCCGAACAATTGCGCGGGGCTTGCCCCGCGCGATGAGGAATCAATCGCGGGCCTCGTCATCCGCGCGCGCAAGCGCGCGCGAATCGTCGCGGGCGATGCCCGCGCCCTACGGCTGGATTGGAGGAATCTGTTGGGATGTTATTGAACCAGGTCGCACCCTCCGCCCACCTTCACAGATGCCGGACGGCTAGGAATGGGGCGTGGGTCGGTCTTGGCGCGGCGAGTTCCGCAGACGCGAGGCCA
>JAEUHX010000051.1 GCA_016792805.1 Planctomycetota bacterium | reverse complement strand
AATGGGGCGTGGGTCGGTCTTGGCGCGGCGAGTTCCGCAGACGCGAGGCCATGGTGCGCGCAGAATCCGATTGGCGCGAAGCGCCGATCGGATTCTGCGCAGCCAATGGGCCGCCGAGCGTCGGGAGGCCATGACAGGATTCCTCCGCAGAGCGAGCGCGAGGAATCGGCGCTTAGCGCAAGGCGCGCGCCGCAGGCGTAGCGAGAAGCTACGCCGAGGACGCGCAACGCCGCGCGGGGCGCCGAGGCCCGCGCGCAGCTCGGAGGAATCCTGGAATGGCCTCTTGGACTGTTCGCTGCCGCGCCAGGACCGACCACGCCCCATTCTTCCCGAGACACAATCCGCCAGCCTCGCGCGCACGCGCCAACCCCACTTCATAGTGATTCCATTGCACTCACGCGCCAACCCCAATCACCCCACATTTCAAATCACGGATCCTCAAAGAAACCCTCCACCCATCCCTAGCGCCGGAACCCCCGATACGTCAGAGCCTGCAGCAGCATCGGCCCATTCGCGCGAAGCTCGAGTCCGTCGCCGACACCCTGCAAGTCCTCGCGAAGCATTTCCTTCCCGTCGAGAAGCAGAATCGTAGCCTTCAGATCTGCCGAGACTTGAAGCTCAATTGTGTGCGTTGCACCCAGGATCAGCCCCGGTGTCGGCCGAAATTTTGCATCGAGACCGAACCGGCGGGGCCCCGCCTCAAGCTGATCTCCGCTCCCCGCTTGAAGAACGGCTGTCGCGGGCGCCCGGCCCCGCGGAGCGATGAGAAGCGCCGAGCGGCCGAAGCAAGTCAACAAGAGATCGGGCACCCGAGATGTCGGCGTCGCGAACGGAATTGCTATTCGGATCTCCACGGAGAAAGGAGCGCGAATCGGCGGACTTGCCGCAAGTCGCAGTGCAGCCCCTTTCGAAACCTCACCGCCGACAGACCCAACAAATCGGATTCCTCCGTCGCCCGCGCTCCATGCCGGTGGAATCTCCATTGCGCGCGGCGCCTTCAGCCCCATGGAAAACTGAGCTTCGACGCGCCCGCCGTCGAGGTCGCGCACCTGAGCTCCGAAGAACGCTTCCACGTCGGCGCGACCGCGCTCCGCAGCGTCCTGAGCCGCATCGAACTCACGAATCTCTCGCCCGATCTCGAGGCTCCGGGGGTCGCTCGAATCGAGCGTCTGGAGGATCCCACGAATCTCTGCGTAGGCGGATCTCGCCAGCTCCATCTCCCCCACGCTGGCCAGATCCCGAGCCCGTTGCAACAATTCAGAGATCCTCTGATCAAGATTCAAAGAGACCGATTGGTGTGCTCGCCGCCACGCATCGAGATCCTCGAGGAAAGCGCGAACCCGCGCCACGTCAGCGCCATTCGGCTCGCGGGCGAGCTCGGCAGCGAGCACCGCCTGCGCCGCGTCGAACTCCCCTTCCGAGACGCACCACAGCGCGCGCTCGATGGGCCCTGGCGGCGGCTCGAAGAGCGCCTCGATGTCCGCACGTCCGAGGCTCGAGTAGCGCGCCTGCGGTTCATTGCCTTCGGCGAATGTTGCGATCCAGTCGTCTGCCTCGGAGCTGACACCCATGAGCTTCCCAGAAATCGCGCCGCCGCCACGAAGAGTTAGTGTCACTTTTTGTCGAATCTTCGATTCGAGCGTGCGCAACGCTCTTGCGCGGAGCGCGATGAGGGTCTCGCAGGACTCGAGTCGGCGCGCATAGGCGAGGGCCAGCTCGCCGGCGCGAAATCGCGCAGCCCGCGCTACCCAGGCATCCCTGGCAGACGAGTAGCGTCTCCCCCTCCACGCCGATATCTGTATTCGATCCAGCTCGCTGAACGCTCCGGCAAGCGCCTCCAGCTCGCGAGCGCGCTCGAAGCTGCGCAGCGAGTCGATCAGTGCGCGTGCGGCAGCGGCCGGGTCGGGCGCGAACTCCGAGGGCCATGGCTCAACCCCGACGCGGGCCGCCTCGAGCCGCGCGCGCACCGCGATCTCGAGTTCCGCGGCAGCCTGCGACTTTCGGCCCACCTCCACGGCATGGCGGAGGCGATCGTGCTCGCTTTGAGTAAACTCAATAATACCGGAGGAAGTGCGACTGAGGATCGCGCGAAGAACCGACGAGACCTCTCCCAGCGCCGTCTCGAGACGGTCTCTTGAACGGAATTGAGCCTCCTCCGGCAAGTCCATAATTCGAATCCCATCCGCCGTTGCCACACTCTTCGCGGCATCACGCAGCCTCGTGGCGGCCGACTGAAAACGCCCGAGGTCGCAGTCGCCGACGATCTCCATACGCAGCTGTGCACTCGTCTGGGAGATCGCGGCTCCGAGATCCGCTTCGGCGCGCGAGATCGAATCCCGCACTCGCGACCCAAGGCCGTCCAGCGAAAGCGCGACACGGCTCGTCAGCCCGGAGGGCAGCTGCTCGAACGCTCCGCCGAACTCCTTACGAATCCTCTCCCTTGCGCCGAGAGACGCGAAGGCTGCCGCGTCCGCCAGGCGCCGATCGCGGATCAGCGCGTCGAGCTCCTGTTCATTGAGATCCTCGAGCCGCTGCAACCGCGCGGCCACGGCGTCCCCGAGGAGGGTTCGTAAAGAGGCTGCCCGCACCCGGTCGGGCTCCGAGAGCCCTCCCCCCGCGAGAATAGGCTCGATCTCTGAGAGTCCTCTTGCCAGCTCCGCACTGGAGAGCTGATCCGGCTTCGAGTGCTTCTCCAGAAATGCCGCGACCTCAGGCTCTGTAACATTGGATCCGTGCCTACTTTTCGCGCCCGCCAGCGTGTAGATGCCGTATCCGCCAGCGCCGAGAACCAGGCATCCGACGGTGATCCAGAGGGCACGCTGCACTCCTCGCTTCGCCGTCGGGTTCACATCAAAAAGGCTCACGTTCGGGCGCTCATTCCGGCGCACGCGCTCAAGATCCCGGATCAAATCATCGGGAGTCTGATAGCGGCGCGCGGGGTCTTTTGCGAGCAGCCTTCGCAGCACTAGCCGGAGGTTCCTCGAGATGTTCAAGTTCTCAGGGAATTCTGGCACAAGCCGCTCGTCGAGGACTTGTGACAAAACACCGCCGACCGTCTCCGAGTCGAATGGCGGCTGTCCCGCCGCTGCGTGAAACAGCGTCGCGCCAAGAGAGTACAAATCGCTCCGAGTGTCGGCGGCTACGGGGTCGCGCGCCTGCTCAGGACTCACATAATGAGGAGTGCCGAGGGTTGTGCCGTCGCGCGTCACGCTCGAATCGTCGGGCCTGCGGGCGAGCCCCAGATCAGCGAGCTTCACCATTCCGTCACGGGCCAGCAGCAGATTCCCCGGCTTGATGTCGCGGTGCACGACGCCGTGGCGGTACGCGTGGTCGAGCGCGCGAGCCACCTGCAGCGCAAGGTCGATCACTTCGTCCTCCTCGAGGCGCCCGCGCTCCTTCAGCAGCGTCTTCAGCGTCTTGCCGTCGACGAACTCCATCACAAAAAATGGGACGCCGTCGTGCTCGCCGAGGAAGAGCCCCTTCACAATATTCGGGTGGTCGAGCCGCGCGCTGAGCCGCGCCTCCCGCTCCAGCCGTGCCACATAAAGACGATTCCCGGCGAGCTCGCGCCGGAGAACCTTCACAGCCACAAGGCGGTCCCACTCGAGATGCTTGGCGAGATAGACCGAGCCTACGCCGCCCGAGCCGAGCCGCTCGATGAGCTGAAACCCGGGGATCTCGGGCAAGCGTTCGCGCGGAGCCTCGTTCACAAATCTACTCTTGTTACTTCCGCCCGAACCATCGCGCCCACTCGATCTCGACGCCGGCCGTGTCCATTCCGAAAGCGGCCTTCAGGGCTTCGTCGTGGTACCGCTTCGCCTCCGCCGGCACGCGCTCGAGCTTGCCGAGCTTGCGGACATGCTGGAGGAATCGGTCGAACGCCTTGGCGTCCTTGCCCGACAGGAACTCCACAATACTCATCGCCTTCTCGATGTCCTCCACCGAGAGCCCATCGAGATCGCGCTGAACCATCGCCACGAAGGACAACGGCTTGTTGGCCGTGACGGCCGCCTTCAGCTCCTCGCGCCAGCTCCTGATCGCCCCCGCCTTCCGTGCGCCTCCCGTCGTGGTGCCGCGCGTCTCCCCCATGATACAAAAGATACTGTTACCTCCCGTCGCCGCGTACTCCGTGAGGGCGGCAACCGCTTCATCGAGCCAGGAGGGCGCCAGCGTGTCTTTGTGGACGTGCCGATTGATGAGCACATGACCGACCTGATGAAGAGTGTGGCCGAGGAGCGCCTCCACGCCCCGGTCCTTCTGAACCGCGACGGAGATGCCGAGCGGCTCAAAGACAAAGAATCCGTATGCCTGGCGCACGCGGTCGCCCCATCCGGGCCAGAGCTTGCGCTTCGATTCCTCCTCCGTTCGCGCCACCGCCTTGTCGTACTCCGACTCGGCGCCAAGCAACAAAACCTCGTGGCGCAAAGGAGCCTTCGTAACCGCCTCGGGATAGCCCACGAGCGGCGGGATCGAGTGCGGGGGCGTACCGGCCCTCACGACGGCTCCGGAGCCGTCTCCCCCGAGCAGCTTATCCACATATTCGCAACCTTTCTCGCACGCCTCCGAGACCTTTCTCACAAATTCGCCGTCGTAAAGGCCGTGGACCGCGAACTGCTTCGAATAGGCCGAGGTCCACTTCTTGCCGCCTCCGATGAGCTTCTCCGCCTCGGCAGCGCGCTCGCGAAAAGGCAACTCATCGGCGGGAACCCACGCGTCGCCGGACTTCGCGAGCCCCTTCGCCCGCATCGCATCTGCCTCGGTGACCCATCGATCGCCGACGCGCACGAGCCCCTTCTCAAGTGCTTCCTTTTCCTCCTTGGAAACCCATCGCCCGCGGTACTCGACGAGCCCCTGCGCTTCGAGCGCCGCTCGCTCGCGCTGCGCGTCGCGCCCCTTCTTCTCCTCCGGAGTCACCCAGTCGGCGCCGTCGAGCACACGCCCGAGCGCGCGGTTGGCCGCCTCATGTTTTGGATCCAGCTCGACCGCCTTGAGGAACTCCGCCTTCGCCTGTTTTGTAAGCCTGCGTTCCTGGCACCACTTTCCGAGCGCGGCGTGATCGTCCGCGGTCGAGGCGGCCTTACGGCGTTCCTCATACAGCTCCTCGGAAGTAGCCTTCTTTTCGACGCGCGCCACGTCAGCTTTGCGCACCTCGATGACGCCGAGCGCCGTCTGCACGCGCAGCGTCGTGCCGTCGTCGGAGATGATTTTCCCCTCCACGGCGCGCCCGTCTTTTGTATGGACGACGTCTGCGAGCGAGGCGGCTGCCGAAAATCCCGCGACGACCGCCGCGAGCGCGGCTCCGATCCACCACCGCCTTCGTGCCCGCCGGGTCATGGCTGCGCTCACTCCGCGGCCGCAGTCGAGCCGCTCTCCTCGATGCCGTACTTCTCCACTTTTCGCTGCAGCGCGAATCGCGAAATGCCGAGGCGACGCGCCGCCTCGCTCCGATTGCCGCGCGTCGCCGTGAGGGCCGATCGGATCGCCCGAATCTCAAGCGCCCGTACGCGCCCCGGCAGGGTGGAAGCGTCCGTGGCGAGTTCCGGATCGTCGGGATAGTCGGGCTCGTAGTCACGAATCGTGTCCGACACCAGCTCCGGCGTCACCACGTCGGCGGCGAGCACGACCAGGCGCCTGACCTCATTCTCGAGCTCGCGCACATTTCCCGGCCACGGATAGGTCATAAAAAGCTCGAGCACGCCGGGATCCACCTTTTTGAGCGGCACGCTCGCCTCACGGCATCGGCTCACCAAAAATCGCTCGACGAGAAGAGGAATATCCTCTTTTCTCTCGCGCAGGGGCGGAATGCGAAGCGGCAGCACGTTCAGGCGATAGTACAAATCCTCGCGGAACGTCTTCGCCTTCACGCTTTGTGTGAGCTCGACCTGCGAAGCACAAATAATCCGGACGTCGATTGGCATCGCCGTCTCGGCGCCGATCGGCCGGATCTCCCCCTCCTGGAGCGCTCGCAGCAGGCTCTTCTGCATCTCCGTCGACATCTCGGCGACTTCGTCGAGAAACAGCGTTCCGCCGTTGGCCAGCTCGAAAAGTCCTTTCTTCGCGCGATGGGCGCCGGTGAACGCACCCTTCGCGTGCCCGAAAAGTTCACTTTCAAGAAGTGTGTCCTGTATCGCCGCGCAGCTCGCGCTCACAAAAGGCCGATCGCTCCGCGAGCTGTTCGAGTGGATCGCGCGGGCCACGAGCTCCTTGCCCGTTCCGCTCTCGCCCACGATCAGCACTGGCGCATCGGCGCGCACGACGCGGTCGAGCATACGAAACAGATCGCGCATCGCCTTACTCTCGCCGACGATGGCGCGGTAGTCGTAACGGCTGCGCAGGTCGGCGCGGGCCACCGCCGCCTCCTCGCGGGCGCGCGCCAGCGCCGCTTCTCCCTGCTCGACGCGCCCCGCCAGCTCGCGCGCCCGCACCTCGAGCTGCGAGCGCGAATCGGCGAGGGCGCGGTTCGTGCTCCGCAGCTCCTCGAGCACGCGCGCGTTGGCGAGTGCAATTCCCGCCTGGTCGGCCAGCGATTCCAACAAATCGATCTCGTCGTCTCCGAAGACGCTCTTCTGCATGCGGTTGTCGACGACGATCACGCCCTCGGTCTTTTCGCGCACGCGCAGCGGAACCGCAAGAATCGACCGGAGCTCCAGATCGGCGACTGAACGAAAATCCACAAATCTCTCGTCGGAAAGCGCGTCCGACGAAACGATGGGCCGCCCGTTCGCAAGCACGTCGTCCACAATCTTGCGCGACAGCTTCTCTTCGGGAAGAGGAACGACCTCGCGCGCAAAATTGCGCGCTACGCGGAACTCGAGCCGCCCGGGCTCGATCGGCCGCCCCTGCTCGTCGACTCGGCCGCCGGCGCGCACCGCGAGGAATCCGCGCTCCGCGCGCGTGAGGGTGATCGCAGAATCCACAATCAGGTCGAAAAGCGCACTAATCTCGCGCTCCGAATTGATCGCCCGATTGATCCGCTGGAGAACCAGCAGGTTGTCACGCTCGCGCGTCACCTCGTGCACGAAGGTGTCCTGCCCCGTGCTCGGCAGCACCGACAGGCGCGAGGTCACCGATCCGATCTCGGTTCGCTGGTCCAGGTCGCCCACGCCAATGCGCGTCTTCCCGATCAGGATCCAATCCCCGGAAGTGAGAGCCGTGCGATCGATCGGCTTGCCGTTCAGCTGCGTGCCGTTGGCCGATCCGACGTCGACGAGGATCAGTTCCTCCCCGAGCCGCTCGATGCGCGCGTGATGCCGCGACGCGAGGCCGTCCCGCAGCCGAATGTGGTTGTCGAGGGCGCGGCCGATCGTGATGACCGGCTGGGCCAGCTCCACTACCGTGCTGGAGCCGTCCTCAATGACGGTGAGGCGGATCGTGGATGTCATTCCGGGGGAATGATAAGCGCCGACAGGGCCTCGGTTTCAGGCGGAGACGGCCGGCCACCAACCCCGCGCCGCCCAAAGGGCGCGCCGCGGCGCGAAAACGAGCCTGCCGACGCGCGTGGCGGGGCTCAGAATGGGCGCATGCCGATTCCGCCGCTTCGCCCTCTCGATGTCTTCCCGGTGGGCGATGCCAAGCGCCCGATGTTCGCGATGCGCGACCCGATGGGGATCGTCTCCGAGCTGCTGGCCGTGCAGCCGGAGGCCTTCTTCATCGCATCCCATTTCGATGGCGAGGCCGATGCCGACGGCGTCGCGCGGCTCGTGAGCCTGCGCATGGGCGGGAAGGTCGACGCCATGGTCGTCCATTCGGTGGCGCAACAATTCAGCGACCGCGGGCTTCTGCTGGATGAGAAGTTCCAGGAAATGTATGCAAAGGCGCGCGAGGCGTTCGCAGCGCAGCCGACGCGCGCGGCGGCCCACGCCGGCGGAAATTATCCCGACGACGCTTCGCAGCTCACACAATTCCTGAAGCAGGTGCTGAGCCTCGCCGACGAGCAGCCCCGGTTCGACGGCGATCTCATCGGGCTCATCTCCCCACATATCGATTTCGAGCGCGGCCACGCGCTTTATGCACAAGCTTACAAGCCGCTCGAGCGGGCGGGCCAGTTCGACCGAATTGTGGTGCTCGGCACGAGCCACGGACCGATGGCGTCGAGCCTCGTGCCGACGCGCAAGAATTTCGAAACGCCGCTCGGCCCGCTTGCGACGTCGCAGTCGGGCGTCGACGCCGTGCTCTCCGTCCTCGGTGAAGAGTGTCTCATGGACGAGCTCGCCCACAAAGGCGAGCACTCAATTGAGTTCCAGACAGTATTTTTGAAGATGCTGCAGCCGAACGCGGAGATCGTGCCTCTCTTGTGCGGAAGCCTGCGCGGGTGCGTTGATGACGGCGCCGATCCGCAAGGCAACGAGGAGGTGGAGCGCGCCGTCGAAGCCGTTCGCGCCGCCCGCTCCCGCGACGGCCGAACTCTCCTTGTGGCCGGAGCGGATCTTGCACACGTGGGGCCGCGGTTCGGCGGCCCCGAGCTGACCGACGGCGTGCTAGACGCGACGGAGCGCGGAGACCGCGAGGCGCTCGCGTTCGCCAGCGAGCGCGACGCATCGGGCTGGTTCCGCTCGATCACGAATGGTGGCGACCCGCGCAACACCTGTGGGCTTTCGCCGGTGTATCTGATGCTGCGAGCGCTCGAGCGCGGGCGAGGACATTTGTTGGGATATCAACGGTGCGAGGCGCCCGATCAGTGCGTGACGATCGGCGCGATGGCCTTCGTGGAGGGCGGCAGCCCCCCGCCGCTGCGCAGCGGGCGGATTCTGATCGCGACGGAGTAGAGGTGAATGGCGTCGTCGGCTGAGGCGGCCCCGCCGGCCGCCGGCTCGCGGAGCGCCCGCGCGGGCCCGTGGCTCTTGATCCTGGCGGCGTTCTGCTTCGCCGCGATGGCCGTGCTCGTGAAAAAGTGCACGGCGAGCGGATTTGACAAAACGGCGCTCCTCACGGAGCGGTTCGCCCTAGGCGCAGCCGTTCTGTGGGCTTGGATCCTGATCGGGCGCGACCGCATCCGGCTCGGCCGCGGGGAATTGTTGGCACTGCTCGGCCCCGGCGCGGCGGGCTATTGCGTGATGGCTTTCTGTTACTTTACGTCGGTGCAGCGGCTGCCCGCCTCGACGGCGGCGCTCCTGTTGTATACTTATCCGCCGCTCACGGCCGTGCTGTCGGCACGATTCGGCGGAGAGCAGGTGGGCGCGCGACAGTGGATTGCCATTGCGTTGGCCGTCGGCGGCGTGGCGCTCGTGCTGGAGGGCGCCCACGCCGGGACACCGGGGCAGACCGCGCTCGATCCGCTCGGCGTCGCCTGCGCGCTCTGCGCCGCGGCGGTCTATGCCGGATATTTGGTCTTGTGCTCGAGGAAGCTGCGGAACGTGCCGCCTCGTCTTTCGAGCGCCGTGGTGGCTTCCGCGGCATCCACCGTCTTCGCGGGCATCGCGATCGTTCGCGGTGCTCCATGGTCGCCGGCCGAGCCCGCCGGGTGGGGATGGCTCGGACTCTTGGTGCTCTTGAGCACCGTGATTGGAATGCAAGCATTCTTCGCCGGCGCGCGGCGCACGGCACCGTCGAGGGCGGCCGTGCTCGGCACGGCCGAGCCCGTCTTCGCCGTGGCACTCTCGGCCGTAACGCTCGGAGAGTCGCTGACGCTCGCTCAGGTGGCGGGGGGAATCGTAATCATCGCTGCCGTGCTTCTCTCTCGGAAGGCCGAGAGCGTGAGTACGCATCGCGATTAGCCGGCGGCTGCGCCGACCTTACTTTTTCTCGAAGGCATCGAGAGCGGCCTTGGCGGCATCGATCAGCGGCTGTGCGGAGAGCGGTGCGCCGCATGCCTTGCGCATCCACAGATCCGGCGTGAGCGCGCCGAGCTGTGCCACTCGTTCGAATTCGGCGCCGAGCTTTGGCTGCTTGCGGAAATATTGATCGACCTGGAATGCAATCAAATGCCCGAGCGGATAGTCGGGTGTGTACATGGCGCCGTCGACCATGTGCGAGTAGATCGCCAGGAGAGACACGTCGCGTCGCCCGAAAATCGGTGCATACCAACGATTCCAGGTCTCCTGCGCGACGGAGACGACGGCCGCACGCATTTCCGCGGCGGTCGCCTCGGGGTGCTCGTAGAGCCAGCGCCAAACGGCCATGTCGACGAGCGCTACGCCGGCGATCTCGCGCGTAGCCCAATAATCCTCAAGCGCGCGAAGATGCTCGGAATCGGCATCGGGCTTATCGAGGCCGAGGAGCTCCAGGTCGCGGCATTGGAAGACGAAGGCGAGTGCCTCCGTGAACGCAGTATTCGGGACGCCGTTCAGCAGCGTGTGATCGATGGTCGTCATCGAGAAGACCTGCTCGACGTTGTGCCCCATCTCGTGGACAGCGATATTGTAGCCTTTGTAGTCCATTCCGTTGGCGCCAACCCGCGTACGGAGATGGGCCTTGTCGTCGCGGCGCTGCGCGCCGAAGGCATGTCCGGCGCCGCGCGACGGCTCGACGACGATGTGGTCAGCAACAAAACGCGCCTTCTCCGGAGTGAATCCTAGATCTGTAAGAAGACGCGGAATGTCCGCCGCATAGGCTTGCGCGTCCGGGTAGCGCTTTCTTGTGATGGCGTCGAGGTCCGCTTCCGTGTAGCGGCCTCGAGGCTTGAAGCCCGCATACCAAATATCGAAGGGCTCGAGCGGACGGCCGAGGCGGCGCTCGATGAGCTTCCCGACTCGCAGACCCATGGGAATGTCGAGCACCGCCTCGAAGAGTGCACGCACGCCCGCCTCCGGAATCTGGCGATCGCGCTCGAAGCGCCGCGCCACATGGGTCGGGCACTCGGGGTCGTAGGGGTCGGCGAGCCGATTCGCACGGAAAGTCTCGAGCCACCGCCCATAGCGCTCGTCAGGCTCGCGCTCCGTGCTCGCGGCGCGCTTTTCGGCGCCCGGACGAGGAGCCTCGGAAACCGCCGCCAGCGCGACCGCATTGCTCCCCGGCTTCCAGTCGAAGGACGGATCGTTGATCACCACTTTTGGAATCTCCTGGCGAACGATCCGCTCCATCACTTTTTCAATGAGCTTCTGCTTCTCGAGCCCGGCGCTCTCGGCGTAGCAGGCCTTGAGTTCGTCGCGCAGCCCCCAGTGGGTGATGAGCCGCAGCCCGCTCGGGAAAAGCCTGCGCCCATCGTCCGTCAGGACGTGGTGCATGTGAATATTGTAAGAAGCGATGTAGGCCTCCGCGTCGGCTGCCGCCTTGGCGATCGCCTGCTGGACCGACGCCGGCTGCCGCGTCGCGAAACGCCCCGCCAGCTTGGCTTCCGCCCATTCGCGCCGAGTCCACTTTTCTCCCTTCTCAAGGCGCTCGGAGAGATTGGCGGCGGGGAAATTCAGCAGAGCGATGAATGCCACCTTCGAAACGAACAAATCCTCCGTCGAATGGGCGGAGAGGTTGAGCGCGGCGAGACGCTCATCGATCGGCTGGAGCGGCCCCTGCTCCAAGTCGGCGAAGCTCCGCAGGTCGCGCTGCAAGGAAGTCAAATATCCCTCGATGCGCTCCATGGCATATTCGAGGTGCCCGAAGAGTGCATCCAGAGCCGCGCCGCGCGGCACGAACTCGTTCTCACAAAAAGTGGCAAAGGCCGCTGCGTCTCCGTCGTCCTCCCGCCAGAGGCGGGCGACTTGTGCGACACCCCGCTCGATGCGCGCGGACTCTTGCGCGCCGTGCTTCTTCGCGAGCGTGCCACAGACCTGCAAAATCGAGGAATCCAGAGTGGCGGCCTGTTCGGCGCGGGGCGTGGGCATGGGGCGGTTCGAGTGGGAGCAGCCGGCGAGCTGCCAAGCGAGGGCAAGCAGTGCGACGAGGATGGCGCGGGGTTGGAGGCTCGGCATGGAGGCCAGAGTAGCGGGAGCACCCCTCCGTCCGGGAAACTGGCGCTCCCCCCGTGCACGCGCAACTCGTCCCACCTTGCGCTGTCCCATGCCGCCCCACACCCGCCGAGCCCTCGAGCTCCTCGCCCCCGCCGCGCTCTTCCTGGCCGCGCCGCTTGCGCCGAGCTTCTCCCAGCAGCACACCTCGGGATCGGCGGCCCCGGCGCAGCCGCTGCCGATCGACGACCGCTCTCATGTGCACTTCGCGGTCATTGGCGACTACGGAAACGGAACCCAACAATCAGTCGGCGTTGCAAATACCGTGAAAAGCCTCAATCCCGACTTTATTGCCACCGTCGGAGATAATAATTATCCGCTGGGCGAGGCCGCAACGATCGACGTCAACATCGGCAAGATTTACCACGAGTTCATCGGCGGCTACTCCGGCGCATTCGGCCCAGGAAGCCCCACCAATCGCTTCTTTCCGAGCCTTGGAAATCACGATTGGTATACGACTGGCGCCGCTCCCTATCTCGCGTTCTTCAAGCTCCCAGGCAACGAACGATACTATTCTCACCGCGCGGGTCCGGTGGAGCTGTTCTTTCTAGACAGCGATCCGAATGAGCCCGACGGATTCCTGCCCACATCCATCCAGGGACAGTGGCTTCAAGGCGCGCTCGCCGCATCGAGGGCGCCGTTCAAGCTCGTTTTGTTTCATCACGCTGCATACACATCCGGTGCGAGCCACGGCTCGAGCTTCTGGATGCAGTGGCCATTCCGGGAGTGGGGCGCCCACGCCGTGTTCGGCGGCCACGAGCACTGCTACGAGCGCCTCGGCATCGACGGCATCCCTTATGTGGTTTCCGGCCATGGCGGCCAGCCGCTCAATCCGCTCCTGCAACTCTCCGCGGGGAGCCTCTTCCACGATGCGTCCGATTGGGGCGCCGTCGCAGTCGATGCCACGCCGAGCGCTCTCTCCATTCGAGCTTTCAAACGCACTCGAGCCGTGATCGATATGTGCACGATCTCGGGCCGGTATCGCGAGGTGCTGGACGACGTCCTTCTCGCGCGCCGCGCCTCGTGGCGCTACCTCGACACGGGCGTTTTCCCGGGCGCCCAGTGGACATCGCCGAGCTTCGATGATTCGAGCTGGTCGGTCGGGAATGCACAGCTCGGGTACGGCGATCACGATGAGACCACGGTCATCGGATTCGGCCCCGACCCCAACAATAAGTACGTCACGAGCTGGTTCCGCAAAACGATCACCGTTGCGAACCCGAGCCAGTATGCGGCCATGCGCCTTCGCGCGCTTCGCGACGACGGCGCCGTCATCTATGTGAACGGCGCGGAGGCGGCTCGCTACAATATGCCCGGAGGCGCGGTACTCCCGGCGACCTTGGCCTCGAGCTCGATCCCCGATGCGGGGGAGTTCAATTATTACGATGCACTCATTCCGGCGACCTTCTTTGCGGCCGGAGCCAACACCATCGCCGTGGAGGTCCATCAGGCCGCCGTCAACAGCTCCGACCTGAGCTTCGACATGGAAATCCAGGGCATGCTCCCCGAAAGCGTCCTCGTGCCGATCGGCTCCACGTGGAAGTACCTCGACACCGGCGCGGCGCCGCCGGCCGCGTGGACTACCGTGGCGTTCGACGATTCCACGTGGCAGCAGGGCCCGGCGCAGCTCGGCTACGGCGACGGCGATGAGGCGACCGTCGTCGGCTTCGGCGGGAACCCCACACAAAAGCACATCACGACCTGGTTCCGAAAGCAGTTCACAGTTGCAGGCGCGTCCCATGCGCGCCGGCTCATTCTCCGCGCGATCCGCGATGACGGAATTGTGGTCTACGTGAACGGCAAAGAGGCCTATCGCGAGAACATGATCCTCGACGCGATCTCCTCATCGACGCTCGCTTCCTCGAGCATCTCCGGATCGAACGAAAGCGCCCTCCGAGAGACCGACCTTGACCCCGCTCTCCTCGTCGATGGCCTCAATGTGATCGCGGTCGAGATTCACCAATCCGACGCGGCGAGCTCCGACCTGAGCTTCGATCTGGCACTCTCTGCCAAGTAAGGGCGCGAGCACCGCCAGATCGAAGTCTCACAGATGAGGAGTGAGGCGCCGTGTCGCCCCTGATGGGTGGACGCCAGCAGTCACGGCGTGAGCACCGTAAGGGCGAGTCCTTTGGAGGTGCTCAGGTTGTAGGGCGGAAGCGAGCAGCTCGTCCACACCCAGAGGGCCATCGCATAATAGGTGTCCCCGACCAGCGCCGACGCGTTCGGAATCGGCACCGCGGCAACCGCGTTGCCCGAGGCATCGCTCAGGAAGTCGAGTGTGGTGGTCTCCGTTGCTGCGAACAGGTCCACATGAAGCAGCACGCCAATGAAAAACGGATCGGACCCCGCGAGATCCTGGGCGTTTGCAATGATTCCCAGGCCGAGAGACGACGGCGGCGCATTGTTACAGCTGATCTCGAATTGAGGCGAGTTCAACATCGGTGCGTGGGTCACACCGAGTTCATGGGTGCCCGCGCAGCCGGGCGTGCCTGTGCCGTAGCTGACCGTGCCGAGATCCAAGTCCAGATCAAACAGATACGCAGCGCCGGAGGCGAGGCTGTTATTGGACTGGTTGCCGTTGATGCCTGAGGAGTTGCTGGCCTCGAAGACCGAAGTACTGACCACCAGTGCGCCCGACACGCCGACCGCCCATCCGAACTGGTCGAAGGACTCCGAGTTCGAAGCCTTGAGGTAGGCAATCTGGCTCCATACCCCGCCCGCGCGACGCAACACATAGGTCGCACCGGAATCGGTGGATGAATTGTTCAACGGATCGCCACCGATGCCCGAGGCATTGCTGTCCTCAGATCGCGCGCCGACGGCGAGGATCTCTCCCGACAGGGCCAAATTGCGACCGAATTGATCATTGCTGCCCGTATTTGAGGCTTTGACGTAGGCCTCCTGCGACCATAGGCCGGCAACGCGCTGGAAGAGGTACACGGCACCCGAGCCGCTTGCCAGGTTGTTATTCTGGGCTCCGTTGATTCCTGTGGAGTTACTGTCCTCCGAGTAGGCGCCCACCGCGATGGTGTCGCCGGAGACGGCCACAGCCCAGCCGAAGAAGTCATTGCTGCCGGTGTTCGAAGCTTTCAAGTAAGCCTGCTGGCTCCAGATCCCGCCGTTGCGGACAAATACGTAGGCCGCCCCGGAGTCGACCGCGGTATTGTTGTTTTGGTCTCCGTTGACGCCGGTGGCGTTGCTGTCCTCGGCATAGGCGCCCACAAGAATCGTGTCCGCAGAAATGGACACCGCGTGGCCGAAGTTGTCGCCGGCGACCGCTCCACCCGGGTTGGACGCCTTCAAATAGGCCTGCTGGCTCCAGACCGCCCCATTACGAACGAACACATAGGCTGCACCGAAGTTCTGGCCGCTTTCGTTATTTTGGTCGCCGTTGACTCCAGCGGCATTGCTATCCTCGAACGGTGCCCCCACCACCATGGTGTCGCCGGAGATCGCCACAGACAGTCCGAAGTTATCGCCTGCGCCGGTGTTTGAGGCCTTGATGTAGGCCTGCTGGCTCCAGGCCCCGGCGTTGCGCACAAAGACGTACACGGCGCCCGAATCGGCCACGGTGTTGTTGGCTTGGTTGCCGCCGATCCCGGTGGCGTTGCTGTCTTCTACATGTGCGCCGACAACAATCGTGTCGCCTGAGATGGCGACAGAGGTCCCGAACAGGTCGCCGGCTTGAGCGTTGGATGCCTTCAAGTAAGCTTCCTGAACCCATGTGCCTGCCTGCTTGGCAAACACATAGACGGCGCCGGAACCGCTGGCACTATTATCGAATGGGTTGCCATTGACTCCGGTCGCGGCGCTGTCCTCAAATCGCGCCGCTACGACCAGCGTGTTGCCGGAGAGGGCCACGGCGCCGCCGAACTCGTCGTCCAAGCCTGGATTCGACGCCTTGACATAGGCCTGCTGCGCAACGGGATCGATCGTCAGCGGATAGCTCGCGACCGAGTCGTCGACTCGGAGGCGCAAGGCTTGGTCACCGAGCGGATACCAGCGCGCCGGCACCGTCGCGCCGGATGCGTCAAGCACGGTTAAGTTATTATAATGAAGTATGGAGCCGCCCTGCGCATCGGTAAATACAACATGGCGTCCGTCTCCCGAGACCATGGGGCGCAAGCCGCCGCGAATGGACAGATCCAAGGTCAATGGCTCGCGCGCCTCCATGGGCCGGCTGGCGACGGTGTAGCCGTGCTCAAGACCCCGTGTATCGTTGATATACCACTCAGTGATCCGGCCGTCCCATTCGCGGGAAACGCGCCCGCCGGTGGACTTCGTCGAACGCGGAGCAGCCACGGGCTGCGGGGAACCCCAGCCGTAGCCTTGAAGATCCAAACCCCAGCTCCACGCGCCGTCCGTTGGATTTGTAGTGAATCCCCGCTCGTCGAACGCAGTGATCCAACCCTGGCCGGGATTCTTGGCCTGCCACCCGTGATCGACGCGCTCGACTCTGTGCCGGCCGGCATCGTAAGCAGCGCGTATACCCAACCAATCAGAGCCCGATAGTCCGCCCGGGACTGACGAGACGGCGTTGATCGTACTAGTCGGCGAAGGGGCCACGACGTCGGCCTGATTGTGGCCCAGCCCAACGGCTCCGCCCAGCAGAAGAAAGGGAGTGATTCTTATCAACTCAAGGGTGCCAATCATGTGTGGTCGCGGGAGGAAGTAAATGGTTCGTTCGCGCTGGCAAGGCAACGATGCCTCGCGATGCAGCCAGGCCTAACAGACCGTGGCAACAGTGCTCCAAGTGCTCGCACAGATGCGACGCGCAGCGAGCGCGAGAAATTTCCGCGAGATCAAGCAGGACCGCCGTAAATGTGGCAATAGGTTACAGCGAGGCGGTCCGACCATGAGATCGCGAGAGTGCGACGAGAGGCGCCGGAGTGCGCCTTTCAACGACTTGCTGGATCAGCGGCCCAACGCCGATGTTGCGGCCAATTCTCGGGGGTTGGCCCTTGGGGGGGCGCAGTGCCGGCGAATCGCATCCCGCAGCCTTCGAAGTTCCCCCGCGGTTCTCCGGGGGTCCGCGACGGGAGGACGTCTCAAAAGTGCTCCCGGCGCTTGCGCGGGTGCTACGCACTGCGGCGCGAGGAATCGTCCTCCAGCGCAAGGAGCCTCGCCGCAGGCGTAGCCGAGGAGTTACGACGAGGACGAGGCGACGCAGCGATAAGCGACGAGGCCCGCGCGCAGCTCGGATGACTTTTGAAACGTCCTCAGAGCGCTCAACGCCAGGTGCTTCCAACGGGAAGCACCTTCGGAACCACTACCCCCGCGGCTTCTTCGCCGCCTGCACCGCGCGCTCAATCAGCTCCGTTGCGGACATCGCGCCCGAGTCGGAACAGACAAGACCGAATCCACAGGTCGCAGCTTTCGGATCCTTCTTGATGAGCGCGGCGCGGATTCTTGAGGAGACCGTCTTCAGTCCGTCCATGCCGCACTGCGCCAGCGCGAGGATGAACGTGTCGTCGTCCAGCACCGTGCCGGAGTCGGTGTAGCGCGTCTGCTCGATCGCGACGCGCAGGTTGCGCGCCGTCGTCTTCGATGCGCCGAACGACTTTGGCCCCGGAAATGTGACTGCAATCATCCCGACGTTGGGGCCCGACTTCGCTCGGCACGAAAGCAAGAAATCGACGTGCTCCAGGAATTTCTCCTTCGAGAGCACCGCGCGCGGAGTCTCCTCCAGCACGACGCGACGATTCTCCTTCGCCTGCAGCCACTTGGTCAGCGCGGACGAGCCGATGCGAAGAAGCCGGACGCCGGCATCCGTACATTTCGAATCCTGTGCGAGCGCCACCGCCAACGCGCCCCACGGGCCGATGGTGTCATTCACCGGGGCCACGATGATTGTTTTCTCTTCCTGCTTCGCCGTGCGGTAGGCGGCCACATACGGATCCTCCGCTGCTCGGTGGACCGTCGCGTGAAGCCCTCCCTGCGTGGCGCCGAACGCCACGCGGTCGATCGAGAATTGTTCCTGCTCCCTCAGATCCTGATCACCGATACGAACGCACTTCAGCCGGCCCTCGGGCCGTTGAAGCTTCAATAAAAATGGGATCACACTATTCGAATCGGGCTTCGTCCCGTCTCCGGCTGCCGCGGCCACATGTTCGGCGAGCCTTTTCGCGACCCATGCCAGCGTGGCCTCGGCGGCTTTGCCCGACGTTGTCGCGCGCATCACCTCGGTGCTGAGGGCCACCGCGTCGTCGACCGACGGAGCGCCTTCGGGAGCAGCCGGAACTGCGGACATTGTTTTTCCTGCGTTCTCCGACATAGCTCAGACCTCACGAATCGCGGACCGTGCGCGCGAGACCGCGCGCCCGATGACTTCTCGAGCGGAGATCGACCGCGCGTCGCCCCGCACGACTGCGAACCCGCCTTTGGCTGCGAGCCCGTCGACCTTCTTCATGGCATTCTGTAATCTTGCAACGACGCGCTGCGCGACCGCATCCGCCGTCTGCGGCATGGCGCACACAAAGGCGTCTTCCTCGAACCGGCATCCGATGTCGTCCACGCGCAACGCCTCGAGCAGCGTATTCACAACGGGCTGCGGAATGCGCCGCACGCCGCAGGCTGCTTTCGTGGCACCCTTCGAGCCTCGCGGGTAGCAATAAGCAACAACGGAGACGCCGGCACCGGAGGATGGCGAGCACGCAAACATCAAATCCGTGCGCTCACAAAAATCGCCGAAGGGCAGCGCCGCTCGCGGCGCCTCCTCGATGACGGTCGACGCTCCGGGCTTCGCGCTCGCGATTCGCTCGCTCAAAACCGCCGCGGCCGCCGAGACGGCGCGGCAGGCCATCTCCGCGGCGGGCCCATCGATCGGGCACAGCGTCGCGAGGGCGCCCCAGAGGCTTCGCTTTCCAGCGATCGGCGCGATCACAACGCCCTCGACCAGCGTGAACGCATCGTTGAAAGCTGCAACAAAAGGATCTGTACGATCGCTTCGAACACGAATTCGCGCTTTGTCGGAGGCTTCTCCAAAGCCAACTCGGCTCACGGCGATCGATTCCACTTTTCTCGCTTCGCACCCGTGCGCAACCCAGCCGCGCAGCCGCCCCGACGGGCGCTCGAGCCGAAGCACGAGGCTCGTCCGCGCTCCCGCAGCCCACTCACCTCGTCCGCTCGAGGGCGCCAGCAGCCGCACCGACTCCAGCTTGCGCTCGACCCAGGCGAGACAGAGTCCGGCGGCCACCGGGTGGGTCGCCGCGCGCCGAACCTCCAGCTCGAGGGACTGCTGCCCGAGCCCATCGCGCAACGTCATGCCGGCGGCGCCGGTTCGGGGCGTTCCATCCATCGAGCTTCGGTTTCTCCGGCCTCTCCATCGGCACCGAGCTCATCACAACCGTAGCCAAGAGAACTCGGGGGCTACGGCAGCCTCACCAATCGCACGGCGTCGGCCGCCACCAGGGCGCCGCCCGTGGAGGCCACGCGCACGCGGAGCTCGGCGGCCTGCGGCGCGAAGTCGAACGCACCGATGCGGACCCATCGGCCACCCTGCGTGCGCGGATCCACATCGACCGACGCCCGGGGAGCGCCGTCGCGCCCCGCGGAGAACGTGAGTCTTCCGACGCGTGGATCGTTCGGCACCCGCGCCTCCACGGCGTACCGGCCGGGAATGGACGGCGTGCCGAGACGCCATTCGGCGTAGGCCCCCACCCCTTCGCCGAGCCAAAGGTCACCTCGATAGGCTGTCTCGTGGCTGGCGCGCCGCCAGGCCCAGGTCGGCTGCGTCGTCCAACCATGTCCTGGGTCGTCGTCGTCGTAGGCGATCACGTCCGGGGCGTCGACGACGAGTACGTTCGCCACGGCGCGGGCGCCGCCGGAGTCCGAGGGAACGTTCACGATCGGCTCCGGGAAATCGCGAACCCACGTCGTGGTCGAGCCGCCGCCGTCGAGGTTCAGCGCGTCGACGCAGCCGAGTTCCTCCATCAGCCGTGCGAGGTCGGCGAGTGAGAGGCCGGCGGCCGTCGGCGACCGCCCGTCGACGGTCACCAGCAGAAGCCTTCCATCGGCCGTCTGCCCAATGGCGGTGCGCGGGTTGGGGCCCAGGAACTTCGGGTCCGCGAATCCCTCCTGCTCGAAGCGCTCCGCGCGCCGCCCCGCCTGAATCAGCATCGGGCCTGCGCCGAGTGCCTCGGACACGGCATCCCAACGATCGCCGCTCGCGAGCGTTCGAAATTGTAGCTTCTCGCCCGGATTCCAGCCGACGACTCCGCGCGGCGGCCGCTGCGCCGGCTGGGTGGCGAGCTCTTGGCCGCCAATCTTCAAATATCCCATCGGAGCACCGGCGGAATCGAAGTAGCCGGCGTTCACGGCGACGACGGCCGACGTCCCCTCCGCGATCCGGTCGACGCGCACTTTTCCCGCGTTCGCGCGAAGGATGCGCAATTGTGCACTTTCTCCGAGCCCGTCAACTCCGATCACATGCACGCGCTGGGGTCCCCCGCCGTAGCTCGGAGGCTCGAAACGGAGCAGCGTCACACCGACCGCCACCTCTTCTTCGACGGTGGGCGGCGGGAAGGACGGCGGCGCGAGCCCCGTTGAGGCCCGAAGAGCGTTCAGCGCGGGCGCGGAGCAGCCGAGGGCCGCGACCGCACTCAACAAAAGGCCAGGGATCGGTCGCCAAGGACGCATGGGAGCTCGGGCGGATGATGGCCTACGGGGCTTCCTGCTGCGACTGGCCACCTCCCCCCGCACCCGCTACAACACGCGCTCTCGGCGGCCTGGCCGGCAGCACCCCGCAGCCCCGAGGAGGCGGGGTGGACGGGCAGCTCGGCCATCCGCACGAACCCGTGGTCCCACCCGACGCACCGCTTGTCCCCGTCTTCGCCTTTGGGGCGAACGTGACGGCGCTCAGCGTTGTGCGCTCGTTCGGCCGATCGCGGCGGGCGCCGGTTTTTCTGCACGCGCCGAAGGCCGACCTCGCCTGTCGCTCCCGCTGGTACCGGCCGATTCCGGGGAGCCGCGAGGGTGAGCCGTCGGCGCGCAGTTTGGCGACGTTCCTGGAGATGAGCCCCGTGGAGCGCGCTGTGCTGATTCCCTGTTCCGATCACTGGGTCGACGCCATCGCGCAGCTTCCCGAGTCGCTCGCAAGCCGCTTTCCGGTGAGCCTTGCGCCGCCCGAGACGGTGCGGGCATTCTTGGATAAAGGAGAGCTTTCGGCGCTGCTGACGCGGGTCGGCGTGCCGCATCCGCGGACCGTAGTGCCCACATGCGCCGAGGACCTCGAGCGGCTGCCCGAGGAGGCCTACGAGCACGCCTTCTTGAAGCCGCGCGCGTCGCAGCGATTCCTGGATCATTACAAAGTCAAGGCGCTCCACGTCCGCGGACGAGCCGACGCGGCCGCGCGCTTTCGAGAAGTATCTTCCGCAGGATTCCAAGTTTTATTGCAAGAGTACATTCCCGGTCCGCCGACGGGACATTACTTTATCGACGGATTTGTCGATGGTGGCGGCGCCGTGCGGGCCCGGTTTGCTCGCCGACGGCTGCGGATGTATCCGGAGGATTTCGGCAACAGCACACTCATGCGCAGCGTTCCGCTGGCTGAGGTCGCTCCCGCCATCGCCGACCTCGATCGGCTCCTCGTCCATACGCGCTACCGCGGGATCTTCAGCGCCGAGGTGAAGCTCGACGTCCGCGACGGCCTTTACAAGCTGCTGGAAGTAAATGTGCGCCCGTGGTGGTACCTCGATTTTGCGGAGAGCTGTGGTATCCCTTTCTGTGAACTATATTATCGCGATGCGCTCGGGCTTCCCCTCGACGGCGTGAACCCGACGGGACATGGCCCCGACGGCTACGATGCCGGCAGGCTCTGCGCCTATCCCTACTTCGACTTCGCACTCTACAATTCGATGCGTGGCCGCGGAGTCCCGTGGCGGCCCAGCCTGCTCTCGTGCGCCTGGAGCTGGATCCGGGCAAGGCAGCCGATCTTCGCCTGGGACGACCCGATGCCTGCGCTCACCAATTTTTCCTTCCTCGTGCGCCGATTTGTGCGCTACCACATTCTTCCGTTCGGCAAATAATCCGTTCGCCTGCCTTGGCCGCCCCGCTCACCTGCCGCGCCCTCGAGGAGCGCGACTACCCGAAATGGAACCAGCTCGTCGCGAGCTCGTCCCTCGGAAGCCCGTACTCGACGCCCGAATATCTCGAAGCGCTCTGCGCGGCCACGGGCGGCAGCTTTCGGATTCTTGCACTTGACCGCGGCGGCGAGTTTTGGGGCGGCATCGCGCTCTATGAGGAGAACTCGCGGTTCGGGCCGTTCGTTTCCGACCGAAAGCTACTCTTCTACAACGGCCTCGTGCTGCGCGAGACGCCCACGAAGTATCCTTCACAGAAAACCGCGCGCCAGGTGGAGCTGCTGGAGGCGCTCGAGGAAGGACTCGCGCGCACACAGTACGCGAGCCTGCGGTTCAAGTCGCGCGCCGCGCTCACCGACGTGCGCCCGTTTCTGGACAAGGGGTGGACGCCCTCGCTTGCCTACTCCTACGTCGTGCCGATCGCCGATACGGCCGCCGCGTGGGAGCGCGTGGAGCAGAACCTGCGGCGGCTTGTCGCGCGAGCCGAGAAGTCGGGGATCTCTTTTGTTGAAGATCAAGATTTCGAGAGCTTCTACCGGCTCCACGAGCAGACGCACGTCCGCAAGGGGGCGCCGCTTTATTTGCCTTTCGATCCGTTCTCGCGCTGGTTCCGGACTCTCTCCGCCAAGGGGCTCTGCCGGCTCTTCCATGCGCGGATGCCCGATGGGCGAGCCATCGCGTCGCAGCTCGTGCTGACGGGGGCCCATCCGATCACGCACACGCTTGCAGCGGCCGCGGACGGCGAGTTCCAGCACCTCGGCGGCAATCCCTTCCTGCGCTGGAACGCGTTCGTGGCGCTCGCGAAGCTCGGCTACCAGGGGAACGACCTGACTGATGCGAGTCTGAATCCCGTTACACATTTCAAGAGCCAGCTCGGCGGCAACCTTGAGACGGCGATCGTGCTCGCCCGCCCCGAGAAGCTCGCGTTCCGCGCCGAGCGATGGGCGCGCGGGTTCGTGCAGCGCTTGCGGGAAGGGGCGCGTCCGGCGGAGGACGAGGAGCGCCAGCGTCCAGCGCCAACCCAGGAGACCGCGCCAGCGCCGGCTCCGCCTTCCCCTCCGCCCCCGCCGGCCGCGCCGAACCCTCCTTCGCCGCCGACGAATCGCCCGCGAAAGTCGCTGGGATGAGCACCCAGCGCATCTCCGGAGCCTCGGCGTTTTGTGCGCACCTCGCGCGGCTCGGCGTGCGCACGGTCTTCGGCGTGCCCGGCACGCAGAACGTTGAGATTTGTGAGGCCCTGCGGCGATCGGAAGTACGATTCGTCTCGGCCACGCACGAGCTGGCCGCAGGATTCATGGCCAACGGCTTTTACCGCGCCAGCGGGCGTGTGGGAGCGCTCCTAACCATTCCGGGACCCGGATTTCTGTATGCTCTTCCGGCGATCGGCGAAGCCCGTCTCGATTCTGTAGCGATGCTTCATATCGTCGGAAAGGCGTCGGAGTCGCCGACGCCGCGATTCCAGCTCCAGGATCTCGACCAGCGGGCCATCGTGGCGCCGCTCGTGAAGCAGGTGTTCGACGTGGAGCATGCGCTCGAACTCGGGCGCGTGCTTCAGGAAGCCCATGAAACGGCGACGCGCGGCGAACCAGGCCCCGTGACGGTACAGATATCGCGTGGCGCGATGCGCGAGATGGAACTGCCGCCGCCCGATCGCCCCGCCCAGCCGCTGCTGACGCCGATCCCAGGCGATTTCCGCAAATACGAAGAAGTGTTCCGCTTCCTCCAGTCGGCGCGCCGTGTGCTTCTCTTCGTAGGTCAGGGGATGCAGGGTGCATCGGAGCCGACGCAACATTTGGCCGAATGGCTCCAGGCGCCCGTGCTCGCGACGACCTCGGGGCGCGGCGTCATTCCCGAGGACCATCCGCTCTCCTTCCCGCTCGATCGCCTGAACGACGCGTGGGACGCCGTCAACGAACTGATCGCCTCTTGCGACCTCGTGCTCGCACTCGGAGTGAAATTCGGGCACAACGGCACGGGCGGGTTCCGGATCAGGATCCCGAGCGAGAACCTCGTCCACGTCGACGCCTCTCCCGATGTGTTGAATGCCAATTTTCCTGCGAAACACGCCGTCCAGGGCGATGCGCAGGAATTCGTTCGCTGGCTGCTCCGCCGCCGCGACGATACGGCGGAGCGCCCGCTCGCGTGGAATCTCGGCGAACTCTCGGGCCGCCGCGAGAAGATGGCTGCCGCACCATCCGGGATGATCGAGCCGCGATTCAGCGGCGCCGAGCCGCCGACGGCAGCCGGATTTTTCGGTGCACTTCGACGCGCACTGCCACGCAACGGCGTCCTTGCCACAGATTCTGGGTTGCATCAATTGCTTGCGCGCCGGAATTTCCCAATTCTCACGCAGCGCAGTCTGCTGGTGCCGACCGACCTCCAGTCGATGGGGTATGCCATTCCGGCCGCGATGGGAGCGAAGCTCGCCGATCCCGACCGGCCCGTGGTGGCGCTCCTCGGCGACGGCGGATTTGCGATGACGGGCCTCGAGATGCTGGCTGCCGCCCGAGAGAAGATTCCTATTGTGGTGATTGTTCTGAACGACGGCTACTTCGGGCTGATCCGCTGGAAGCAGGTGTCAGAGTACGGATTCACGAGCGGAACCGACCTGCAGAACCCCGACTTCGAGCAGCTCGCGAAGGCGATGCACCTTCCTTACTTTTTGATCGACGGCGACGCCGAGGGAACTCTGCGGCGCGCGATCGAGCTTGGGGAGACGGTGCTGGTGGAGGTGCGAGTTTCCGACTCGCTCGACATGACGAAAGTGCGCGCCAAGAACGTAGCGCGCGAGACGGTAGAGCGCGTGCTGAGCGGCGGGCTCGCTGAAAAGCTGAAGGAAACGATGAAGCGCCTCAGCGGACCTGGCTAGATTTCCTTCCAGAATTTCTCCGAGCCGCGCGCACGTCTCAGCGCCAGGTTCGATAAGTCGCGTCCCAACCCCACTTATCCCCTTGTTGGGAGATCGGCCGCGCCAAGCCGCGGAGTGGTCCGAGACAGCGGTCAGGGTCGCTGCGAATCGGCGATCCGGCTCGCCAGCAGCTCGGCGATCCGCAATCCATCCATTTTTGTTACTTCGATTCTCCAGCCGGCGATCTCGACCGATTCCCCGGCATGGGGAATGTGTTTCAGGAGAGAGAGCACAAGTCCGCCGATCGTGCTGACCTGGGGGACCTCGGATACCGAGCCGAGATCGAGGCCGATGAGCGTCTGCAGCTCGAAGAGCGCCAGGCGGCCGTCGACGACCCAAGCGCCGTCCTTCCGCTTGATCGGCATGGGTGCCATGGCGCCGCTGAAACGGGATACGTCTCCGACGAGTGCATTCACAAGATCATCCATCGAGAGCATTCCCAGAGTCGATCCATACTCATCGACGACAAGTGCAGCCCGAACGCCCGCGCGTTTAAATTCCTCGAGCATTCGAAGCGCCGGCATCGACTCGTGGGCCACGAGAGTTGCACTGACGCTGCTGGCGAGAGACAGTTCCTCGTGATCCAGCGCACCGGCGACGATGATGTCCTTGGAAGTAACAAAACCCAAGACCCTGTCCAATCCTCCCTTGCAGACGGGGTAGTAGCTCTGGCTTCCCGACGCAAGAGTGGCCGCAACCTCCTTTTTTGTGGTCATGTCCCGAAGCCAGCGCGTCTCAGCCCGTGGAGTCATGATGTCCCGCACGGCGAGATCCCGAAGCCTCATCGTCCGGCTGATGAGTGCATGCTCCTGTCGCGTGAAAACACCAATCGATGCGGCGCGAGAAACGATCGACTTCACATCTTCCTCGGAAACATCATCTTGCCTGCGCGGCCGAATACGAAGCACGGTAAGAATGGCGTCGGTCGAGAGGCTCAGCAGTTTGACGGGCCATGCAGCAACGAATGCAAGCAGAGAAAGGGGCCGCGAGATGGCGGCCGCAATGAACTCCGGGTGCGCAAGTGCAACACGCTTCGGCACGAGTTCGCCGAACACAAGGGATGCATATGTCACGATGATGACCACGATGAGCAGTGCGATGTCGTCGGAGTGCTCGCGTAGCTGTGGAAACTGTGCGACCCACTGCTGGATCGGTGATGCCAGGGCCTTCTCCGCGAAAGCGCCCGAGAGAATTCCGATGAGCGTGATGCCCACTTGGACGGTGGAAAGGAATCGGGAGGGGTCCGCTCCAAGCACGAGAGCCGTTGCAGCGCCCTTGCTCCCCTGCGACGCGCGATGCTGCAGCCGAGAGCGGCGAGACGTCATCATCGCAAGCTCCGACATCGCGAAGACTCCGTTCAGCAACAAGAGCACAAAAATCAAGAGGATGGCAGACAGCATGGCTTAGTGTACGACCTTCGACGAGGCTTGCGAGCCGCGGCGCGTGATGGGTTCGATCGTCAGCGCGGGAGCTGGCTTTGCAAATGGGTGGAATCAGGAAGTTGGTTCGCCGGGAAACCGAGAGCCCAGTCGAGCTCAACCACCGCGAGCGCGCTTGCGAGGCGAACCTCCGACCACTTGAGCTTCGCGTCGAGGCTTCTGCGCTCGGCTTCCAGGCGGCTAAGAACAGTAACTTCTCCGAGCTCAAAGGCTCGCCGAGCCATTCCCACAGATTGCTCCAGCTGCGGCAGGAGGCGAGAACTCACAAATTCGTGCGACTCGAGCGAGCGCTCCCAGTGATCGTACGCGCCGAGCACGCGCTGGGTCGTCTCGGCGCGGACCGCCTCGAACTCCTTCCGTCGCCGCTCCAGCTCGAACTCCGCCCGCCGGATCTTCGCGCGGTTTTGGTCGAAGATCGGCAGACGCATCGCGAGGGCCGGACCGATGAGCTGGTCGGCGGAGCTGCCGCCTTCGGGCCTCTCGCCGGAGACTCCCATGCTCAAGCTTAGGATTCGTGACTTCTCATACTGGAGGCGCTGCTCGGATGCGCGCACGCTCTCGAGCGCCGAACGGCAATCCGGGCGGTGAGCGAGCGCCGCAGCCAGCAGTGCATCGCGCGGCGGCAGATTCTTACTCATCGCCGGAAGCGAGTCTGAAAGCGTCGCCGAACCCAAGTCTTGCTCGAGGGAGAGGAGAACTCCCAAACGATGGAGGAAGTGGCACTCCTCACCTTTCTCCTGCTGGTAGGCCGCTTGAGCGCTCACGAGGGCCGATTCCGCGATGCCTCCATCCGCCCGCGTCGCAACGCCGAGCTCGACCTGCCGCGCCACGGCCGCCGCCGTCTCCCGAGCCAGCTCCATCTGTTGCTTGAGAACGGTGCTTCGCTCCCTCGCCGCCAGCGCACGAAAGTACACTTCACGCACCTGCGCCACGAGATCGGCCGCCTGCAGCGCCAATTCGAGAACTCGCTCCTCGAGCTCCGCCCTCGCCGCCGCCTTCCGCGCTGAGATCTGCCACAATTCCGAGAGACTCCCGAGCAGGTCGACACCCCAGCGGGGCCGGCCGACGGCGTCGGGGAAGAGGATCCCAAAATTGAAGGTTGGATTCTCGAGAAGGCCGGCCTGCACAAAGTCGGCCCGTGCCACACCGAGCAGCTGAAAGCCCGCTTGCAGCCTGCGATGATTGAGGACCGCAATCCGAGTCGCTTCGGCCAAGCTGAGACCGTCCGCAAATGCAGCCTCAATCTCCGCACCGGTCAGAACCGGTCCATCGGGGTCATACACTTGCGACTCTCCTGTCGCGATCTGAATCTCCCGCTTCGCCCGGTCGAAATCAGGCCGAGGATCGACGGCCCCGCACGAGGCCACGCCCAGCGCCGCCGCCGGAACGAGCCACCGAAGCGCTTTGATTGCGGTCATGTTAGTTCTCCAAGAGCGTGGCTGAAGCGGGAGGGACTGGAGCAGACTCGCCGAAGTGACAAAAGAGCGACGGAAGGACGACGACGCTCAACAAAGTCGAGGAGAGAAGACCGCAAAGAATCACGGTCGCCATGGGGCTCAGGATCTCGTTGCCGGGTTCGTCGCCTCGAAGCGCGAGGGGAACCAGCGCGAGCCCAGCTGCGAGCGCCGTCATCATGATGGGTGCCAACCGCTCCACCGCGCCTCGCTCCACGGCCTCGGGGAACGAGGCTACGCCCTGCACGAGTTGGAGGTGACGGACGTGGGACACCATCATGATTCCGTTTCTTGTGGCAATGCCGAAGACCGTAATGAACCCGATCATTGAAGCCACCGTGAAGATGCCGCCCGTCAAGTAGACGCCCAGCACGCTGCCGATGAGGGCCAGCGGCAGGTTCAGCAGGATGAAGAGCGCGTCTCGAAGCGACTGAAAGTTAAAATAAAGCAATGCCAATATCCCAAGAGTGATCGCGGCGCCACAGAGAGTGAGGAGCGTTGCGGCGCGCTCCGAGCTCTCGAACTGGCCGCCGAACTCGACGTAGTAGCCCTGCGGCAGCTCGACATTCCTCTCGATGGCGAGGCGAACATCATCGACGACGCTTCGCATGTCGCGGCCGGAGACATTACACATTACAACAATCTTGCGCTGAACATTCTCTCGGCTGATGAAATTGGGAGACCAGCCCTCCTCGAACGATGCAAGATATCGGAGAGGCAGTTGCCGGCCTTCGGGCAGCTCGACCAACGTCTCCTGAATCGACTGGGGAGATTGCGACTTGGGTGTGCCGACCCGGACCAGAAGATCGTACGCATGCAATCCTTCCAGCACCTGCCCCACGACGTCGCCTCCCGAGGCGAGCCGCAATGCGCTCGCGGCATCGGAAACCCGGGCACCGTGGCGCGCGAGGGCGTCGCGCCGAAGCTCCACGTCCAATGACGGGACCTGAGCTTGCTGCTCCGTAGAAAGATCGACAACGCCGTTGATCTTACTCATCTCGGCTTCCACTTGGCTGCCGAGGCTTCGCAGCGTCTGCAGATCCTCACCAAAGATCTTTACGGCAATGCTCGCTCTCGTACCGGAGAGCATGTGATCGATGCGATGGCTGATCGGCTGCCCGAACGTCGCCTGCACGCCGGGGATTCCCGCCAGCTCGGCGCGAAGCGCAGTCAGCAGATCTTCCTTGCTTCTGCGGCGCTGCCCGAGCCGCACGGGAGCCTCCATGTCGAGCGTGAGGTCGATCTCGCTCGCCTCCACCCCCTGGACGTGCTCATCCTCCTCGGCGCGTCCCGTGCGCCGGCCGATGGCAACAATTTCGGGATGGCGCATCAACGCCTTCTCCACGAGCTTTGCAAGCTCGTCGCTCTGTTCCAGCGACGTCCCAGGCAACGTTACAATACCCACGACGAGCGCGCCTTCATTGAACTCCGGCAGAAAGCTTCGGCCCATCGATCCGCCAGCGATCGCGCTCCCCAGCAAGAGCAGGATGCTCGAGGCGGCAACAAATCGCGGGTGCCTCATGGCCCACCGCAGCGATGGCTTATAGGGAATCTTCAACCAGTGAACGACACGCGGCTCGGCGCCCGTGCGGACCGTTCTGCTCTTAGGGAGCAGCAGAAGACAGAGCACAGGGGTCACGGTCAATGCCGTCAACAGCGAAGCGCTGAGCGCCACGGTGAATGCGAGCCCGAGCGGCTCCAGCAGCCGCCCCTCGACGCCGGGTAGAAGGAAGATCGGCGCGAACGCAAGCACAATAATCACGGTCGCCAGGACGATAGAAGAGCGGACTTCTACGCTCGCCTCAAAGACGATCCGAAGCGCCGAGCTTCCCGCGTGAATGCCCTGAGATCGACGCTCCCGAAGTCGTCGAACGACATTCTCAACATCAATAATCGCGTCGTCGACGAGCGCGCCGATGGCAATAGCCATGCCGCCGAGCGTCATCGTATTCACCGTGCTCCCGATGAGCTTGAGCACCAGCAGCGACGCGAGTAAGGAGATCGGAAGTGTAATGAGCGTGATGGCACTCGCCCGGAGACTCGCCAGGAAGGCGATGACGATGATCGCAACGACGATGGCGCCTTCGATGAGCGCGATCGTCGTATTGCGGATGGACGTCTCAATAAAACTCGCCTGCCGGAAGAGCTTGGTATTGAGAAACATCCCGCGCGGAAGATTCGCCTGAATCTCCTGCAGCACGAGCTCGATGCGTCGAGTCAGCTCGAGCGTGTTCGATCCGGGCTGCTTCTGTATCGCACAGATGACGCCGGCCTCCGTGATCGGCTCCCAGTTCGGTCCGCGCCTCGATGCCGAGCCGATGCCGCGCTTGAATGCCGCGCCAATCTGTACAGTTCCAAGGCTTTTCACTCGAATGGCGGCTCCGTTTCGGAATGCAACGACGGCATCACCGATGTCCTGCGGAGCGCGAATCCGCCCGAGCCCTTCCACAATGGTCTCCATCGGACCAGCCACAAGAATGCCGGCGGCGACGTTCTCATTCGATTCCCGCAGCGCCTGCGCGACCTCGGAAGGAGAGATCGCGAACGCCTTCAGCCGCTCGGGAGACAGCACCACTTGATACTGTTTGGTATCCCCTCCGATCAGTGTCACCTGCGAGACCCCAGAAACCGCCAGAAGCCGGCGGCGGAGCTGTGTCGCGGCGACGCTTCGCAGCTCAAGCTGGCTGTGAGAGGGCGAAGTGAGTGACACAAAAAGGATCTCCCCCATGATCGAGGAGGCCGGCGCGAGACGCGGAGGCTCCACCTCGGGCGGCAAGCTCCCCATCACCGTCGCGAGACGCTCAGCCACCGTTTGCCGCGCTCGATGGATGTCGGTGCCCCACTCAAACTCAACCCAAACGACCGAGAGTCCGAGCGCGGTCGCCGAGCGCACGCGCCTTACATCGGTGGCGCCGTTGACGGCCGCCTCGATCGGATAGGTGACTCTCGACTCCATCTCTTTTGGAGACGTGCCGTGCCCTTCGACGAGAATCGTAACAGTGGGTGCCGTCAGATCGGGAAAGACGTCGACCGGCATCCGCACGGCCACATAGGAACCGATCGCGATGAGCACGCTCGCCATGAGCAACACGAGCCCGCGGTGCCCGAGCGCCCACTGGATCAAAGGATTCATCGGCCCCAGCTCCTAGTGCGAATGGCCTTCGCCGAACGAAGCCGGAGTGAGGGCGGCGAGCCGCACCGCGTGGGCGCCGCGAGAAGCCACATATTCCCCCGCACGGATTCCCTGGATGATTTCGACCCACCCTCCATCGCTCAGCCCGAGCACAAGCTCGCGCCGCTGGTACAGTTCACCGTCGACCATCACATAAGCGCTCGCCACACCGTGCTCCCGAAGCACGGCCTCGGCGGGAATTGCGACTGCAACCTCCCGAGCGCCTGCAACAATTTGAACCTCGCCGACCATTCCGGCCTGCAGCCGCCGCTGCAAATTATCGAGCTGGTAGCGATAGAGGACTGTTCTCGTTGACTGCTCGACCTCATGGGAGACGTACGGGAGTCCGCCCGCCACTCCTGCGAGCTGAAACTTCTCTCCGGGCGCTCCGATGAAGGTGGCGAACGCCGGTGAGCCGGCGATCGCGCGCGCAAGGTCGAGCTCCGGCACCTTCGCCTCGACCCAGAGGCGTGCCGGATCGACGATCTTACAGATAGGCTGACCGGATTCGATGGAGGCGCCAGCGACGGCGTGGACGTCGACGACCACACCGGCGAACGGGGCTTCGACGGCTATCTGTACGGGAGCCGTCGCGCGCCCTCCGGTGCCCATCATGCGCTGCTGAATCATCCGCTCGACGAGATCACTCATCCGGACAGCCGACTCGTGCTCGCTCCGGGCGACGGCGAGATTCTGCTCAGCCTGCTCGAGCTGCTTCTTGGTGCTGAGACCCTCCGGCTGGAGCTTCACAACGCGCTCCCGCTCGATCTCCGCGAATTTGAGCCGCGCCTCGGCGGCTCTGCGCTCGCGGGCGGCTTCGAGGGCGCGCAGGTCGAACTCCATCTCGAGAGATCGAATCTGTGCAATCTCACTTGTGCTGAGGGGCGGCTCCACGCGAGCGAGCACCTGCTTCGCCCCGACCTGCTCGCCGGTCTTCACCATGCGCCCAGGCTGCGGCGCGACGAGAAGTCCCGTCGCGGGAGCTGCCACTTCGACGGAAGCATCCTCGGGAATCACGGTGCACGCCTGCACAGAAAGACGGTCGGCGAGAGTGCGCTTCTCGGCCGCGGCCAGCAGCAACTTCACCTTCCATTGCGACTCCATGATGAAGGGCACTGCGTCGCGCTGCAGCGCCTGAGCCGAGGACCGGGCCGCGGCCTCTGCATCTTTGAGACTCGGATGCACGACGAGGTCACCCAAGCTCAATGTCTCATTGATGAGAGGAGTTCGGATCGTCAGGGCCGCTCGGAATGTGCCGGCACTCGGCAGCGCGCCCGTGGGGACGAACAGGCCGTCCTTCTGTGGAGTATTGGCCGTGAAGGATGAACTGCCCAAGCTCAACGTGACCGAGCCTTCGCGAATCGGCTCCCCGGATTCGCGGGCCGTCAGATGGGCGAGGAAGCCTGCGGTGCCTCCCTGGACGAGATGAGGATGCACCAAATGTAGGAGTGCTTTCTCACCCACGACCGTGATGCTTCTCGGCTCGGGGGCCGCCAGCTCTTGCTGGGGTGTCGCGGCGCTCGGAGGCGAGCAGGCGGGGCCGAGCAGCGGAGCTGCCGCGACGCTGGCGAGAAGCAATAAGTTCCAATAACGAGACAGCGTGAATCGAGGCATGAGGCGAGCCGTTCCCAATGCGTCCGCAATGGAGGCGCTCGAGAAGCCAAGAACAACAGTTCGTGGCCGACTGAGCGCGATGCCGGATGTGAGGGCGGTGCGGCCGAGGGGCGAGCCTTCGGAGATGCCCGAGAGCTGCCGGTTTAGCCGGCCGCAAGGATCCAACAGATCGAGCCGACTTGGGTGCGATCTTTGGGAGCGATGGGATACGCCGGCCCCGCGGGGCCGGCACCACGCTCGCGCTACACGAGGATCGCGTGGCTCGTGCGCAGAATTGCTGCCAATCCCGAGGCTACAGAACTCGGCGGGCGCCGTCGAAGAGACGCCATGGGCCGAAGGAAAGGCTCCGTACAGACGGGAACCTGAACCCACAAAAGCTCGGCTGTCGGAAGCCGAAGCCACACAAGCGCAGGGATGCTTCTGACGCGCGGCGCGCTGCAGACGAAGTCCGGAATCTTGAGTAAGAATCCCGTCGGCCGGCTGGGCGCGTTCTGTGGATACTCGCCCTCGTATTCGGCCAAGGTGCCGGCGGCGTGGTCGAGCGTCCCGTCCGCCTCCCCGCTCGTCGAGCCGGCGGCCTCTGGCGCCGAGTGGTGCTCCTCGTGCTCCGCGGGGAGCGAGCCCTCCCCGCTCTCCCAAAGGTGCACGTGGAGCCCGAACGCTCCATGGGAGTGGATGGATGCGGCGCCACCGCGGGGAAGCGACCCGAAAAGTAGGGTCTGGAGGCAGGCGAGCAGCATCAACAGCTGCGCGGAGCGGGTCCACCGCAAGCGAAATGGATTGCGTACTGCTGCCACAACTCGAGTCATATCCGCGCCGCGCAATCCGGTCAAAAGCCGTTTGCGTGGGGCGGAGCCCCCGGAGGACGCTTCAAAAGTCATCCGAGCTGCGCGCAGGCCTCGTCGCGCTCGCAGTGCGTAGCACCAGTACAAGCACCGGGAGCACTTTTGAAACGTCCTCCCCGCCTCCGGGCCGAGGATTCGGCTCGGAGGGCTCGCTCCGCCCCGTGGATCGCCGCCATTACTGCAGCAGCTTGCGCCGCGCCGAGCGCGACGCCGACGAGCGCGAGAACGCAAAGCTGGCGCCGGCCCCTTCCGAGACGCTCGTCATCGTGGCCAGCAGCGATCGCACCGTCGGCCGGTCGTCGTCGAAGTCGCCGTGGTGCATCGCCTTCGACGCGAAGGGCTCTCCGAATTGGTTCGGGCTCCGCAGCCAAACGACGGCGTCGGCCGCCGACGGCGCCTTCTTGGTCACAAAAAGCTTCGCCAGCTCCTTGTCGTCGCGGAGATCGCGCTCCAGGCCGAGGATCGGCATGCCGTTCGGCCGGAAGAAGGGCGTGCGCGGACGTTCTTCGAACGCATGCGAGACAAGATACAAAAGCGACTTGTGATAGATGTTCCCGCAGTGATCATCCTGCTCGGCTTCGTCGCTCAACGTAAACAATCGGAACTTCTTGATCGCCCCCGATCGGATGCCGGGGAGGTAACAATCCTTGAAGAGCTGCGTCGAGCAGGCGGGCGCCCAAAGCGTAACCGACGCGAGCTTGCGCCCGAGCCCCTGGAGCCCGGCGCCAGCGAGCGGCCCCGCCGTGATCGCCTGTCCTTTCGGAGCCGTGAGCCACTGCACGATCGGCCCCATGAAAATCGAGCCGGCGCTGTGCCCTGCGACGTGCAGCTCGAGCTTCGCAGAATCACAAATCGGATCGAGCTTTGAGAGCGCGAGCCGAGCCCCGCCCGCTGCTTCCGTCGTAGCGCGCAGGGCATTCTCCTTCATTTCGTCCCAGAGCGCCTTGCCGCCGAGCATGCGCGCGATCGGCTCGAGGCCATCGTCGAGGCGATCCAACAAAAAGTCCTTCGCTTTGTCGAGCAGCCCTTCGGGCCGGCGCGAGCGAACCGCTTCCGAGAGAATATTGGATACCGTAGTCCAGAAGTCGGTGTGCCAGATAAATGCAACGGGCCAGACTTGCGCATCGGTGAGCGGCCTCAGGTACTCGCCCACGCGCTGCACCGCGCCGCGCTCCCCTGTCAAGCCGCCGTGGGCATACAGAAGCACGCGCCGCTTTCCCCAATTTTTTGTACTTTGCACCAGATCCTCCTCGAGGAAGCTCGCCACTTCCGCCGCCGAGTTCGCATAGCTCCCCGACGAGGAGAGGACGCCGTCATTCCCGAGGCTGATCACGTGCGGGCGCACGTCGGCGTGGGAGGCGCCGTCCTTCACGCCGAAGAACGCCGACTTGGCCTTCGCACTCGCCTTCTTCTCGAGTTCCACCGGCACGCCGAGCCGCGCGACCCAAACGTCGCTGCCGTTCTCGAGCCAGTCGGAGTAGCTCAAATGTGCAAATCCATCTTTACCCCAGCCTTCGCCCCAGGAGTTCTGAATCCAGAATCCCTCCCGGTCATATGCAACCACTGCGAAGGCGTGGCCGCCCCGAATCTCCGAGCTGTACGCGATCTTTCCGTCCGACTTCACTTTTTCCCAGCCGGCATGCACCGTCGCCGTCGCATACAGAATGCCCGCTTCGGTGATGGCCGAGTGCATGGCGACGAGGTCGCGGTGGTTCACGCGGAAGTAGGCGCCGAGCGGGCGCCCGGCCGCCTCGCGCAGCCGCTCCGTCGTCGCCACGCCGCCGTCCTGCCCAGGCTGGTAGGGCCAGCTGCTCTTCGAGCAGACGCCATGCTTGTGCCATCCCTTCATGGCTCCGCGGGCACTCGAACCCGAGTAGTCCGTTCCAGGCCACTCGTCGTAACGGCGCGCCATCTCGTAGAGCATCCGCGGGCTTACCTCGCCTGGGTCGGGCCGTCGATCGCGCGTCCGGAGCAGGTAATGGGCGACCGTCGCGAGCCCAAAGCCAGTGCAGGCCCCTTCTTGCCCCTGGTCGAGGATCGGCACCTCCGCCTCCGCGTAGCGATCGAGCGGCAGCTCCTCCTGCACCTCCACAAGGGTCGGCACGTAGAGCAGGTCGCGAAAATCGACAGTGTCGGGGCGCGCGTCGAGGATGTGCTTGGGCGTCGGCATGGGAGGATCTCCTGGGGAGGCGTGGCGGCGCAGCCGGGCCCAACAACTCGACCGAGCTGACTCGGCCCGCAGTCTATCCACCACCCGCACCGCGGGACGAGACGGCGCCCCGCCCCCTTCGGCCTCCGCAGGGCATCGCGTATTCTCCGGGGCTCCCTGTCCCCATCCAGAACTCCGCGAGCTCCCTTGGCCGATTCCACGATTCGCAACTTCTGCATCGTTGCGCACATCGACCACGGCAAGTCGACGCTGGCGGACCGCTTCCTCGAGATCACAGGGACGGTCGAGAAGCGCGATCTGCGCGAGCAGCTGCTCGACGGCATGGACCTCGAGCGCGAGCGCGGCATCACGATCAAGGCGAAGGCCGTCGCGATGCGTTACAAATACAAGGGGAAAGAATACAAGCTCAATATGATCGATACGCCGGGGCACGTCGACTTCGCCTACGAAGTCATGAAAAGCCTCCAGGCGTGCGAAGGGGCGCTGCTGCTGGTCGATTCGTCGCAGGGCGTCGAGGCGCAGACGGTGGCCAATGCCACTCTTGCGGTCAATGCGGGGCTCACGATTATTCCCGTACAGAACAAAATTGATCTCCCTCACAGCCATCCCGACATCGTCGACGAGGAGATCGAGAATACGCTGGCGCTTCCGCGTGAGGATTGCTCACGCGTTTCGGCCAAGACCGGCCAGAACGTCGAGCAGCTGCTCCACGCGATCATTGAGAAGATTCCGCCCCCCAAGGGCGAAGCCGACAAGCCGCTGCGGGCGCTGATTTTTGACTCCGTCTACGACGACTACGTGGGCGTGATTGTTTACATTCGCGTCGTCGACGGCTGCATCCGAAAGCGCGACAAGATCTTCATGATCGGCACGGGGCGCGCCTACGAGGTGCTCGAGGTCGGCGTCTTCAAGCCGAAGAAGCAGCCGGTCGAGAAGCTCGAGGCGGGCGAGGTCGGATACATCACCGCAAATATCAAGCGCATTCGTGACGTCCGCGTGGGCGACACGGTCACGGCCGAGAAAGGTGAGCGCGCCGCCTCGCTGCCAGGCTACGTCGAGCCGAAGCCGATGGTGTTCTGTGGAATGTACCCCACGAACCACTCCGACTACGAGGCGCTGCGCGAGGCGCTCGACAAGCTCTCGCTGAACGACGCGTCGTTCACTTATGAGCCGGAGACCTCCGAGGCGCTCGGGTTCGGCTTCCGCTGCGGATTCTTGGGCTTGCTGCACATGGACGTCGTGCAGGAGCGCATCGAGCGGGAAAGCAATATTGACATCGTGACGACGGCGCCCTCGGTAGGCTACGAGATCGTGATGAACGACGGCGAGGTCCGCCGTATCAAGAGCGCCGCCGAAGTCCCCGACCCGTCGACATTCGGCGAGTTTCGCGAGCCGATCGTGAAGCTTTCGATGCTGATTCCCGCGGAAGCCGTCGGAGCGATGATGCAATTATGTATCGAGCGCCGCGGCGATTATGTGAAGCAGGAGCACCTGACGCCGACGCGCGTGCTGCTGGTGTTCCACATGCCGCTCGCGGAGATCCTCTTCGATTTCTATGACAAGCTGAAGAGCGCCACACGCGGCTACGGCACGATGGATTATGAGCTCTCGGGCTACCGGGCGGCCGACCTCGTGAAATGTCGCATTCTCGTCAGCGGCCAGGAAGTCGACGCGCTCTCGACGATCCTCGAGCGCGATCAGGCCGAGCGCCGCGGCCGCGCCATCCTGCTCAAGCTGCGGCGCGAGATTCCGCGGCATCTGTTTGAAGTGGCGTTGCAGGCCGCGGTCGGCGGAAAAATTGTTGCTCGCGAAACGATCAAGCCGCTGATGAAGAACGTGATCGCCAAGTGCTATGGAGGCGATATCTCTCGAAAGAAGAAGCTCCTCGAGAAGCAGAAGGAAGGCAAGAAGCGGATGAAATCCGTCGGCAACGTCGAGATTCCGCAGAAGGCTTTCCTCGCCGTGCTCAAGACCGACGAAGAGTAACGAGATGTTGTCCGGCACTGTGCGCGTCCAAGACGGGCCTCGAGCCGCAACCGGCAACGGCCGCCCGTGAGCAGCGAGAAGGCGCCGGGCGAACGGCACCCGTGGCGCGAACACCTCGAGACCGCGGCCGTCGCGGTGGTGATGGCGCTCGTTCTCAAGTATTTCACCCTCGAGGCGTTTCAGATCCCCACGGGCTCCATGCAGCCGACGCTCATGGGACTCGATACCTCGCGAGGGTATCCGGGCTATGCGCGCACGGCGTTGCGAGTCTCCGACCGCATCCTCGTCGACAAAACGACGCCGTTCTTCCGCGATCCGAAACGTTGGGAAGTGTGGGTTTTTCTGTTCCCGCTCGACCGCTCGAATCGTTACATCAAGCGTGTCGTCGGTTTGCCGGGGGAGCAGATCCGCGTCGCCTATGGCGACCTTTTTGTGCGCCGCGACGAGCGCGAGGAGTGGCGCATTCTGCGGAAGCCCGCGCATGTTCAAGAATCGCTCTGGCGCGAAGTGTGGGCTTCCGCCGGCGAGCAGCGCCCCGGCACATTCTGGGACTTGAGCGGCTTCGAAGAGTCCGGCAGCGCGCTCTCCGCCGAGGGCTCGGCGCGGGCCGTCACGCGCGAGTACATCCGCGACGCCTACCTCGACGGTTACCCGCCCGGCATCCGCGGCCCGCTGTCGGAGATCAGCGGCCCCAGGCCGGGTTCCACCGCCGTACGCGATCTGCGCGTGCGGGCCGCAGTGCGGCCGAGCGCGCAGCACAGCCAGCTCGCACTGCATGTGGACTGGGGCGCCGACCTCCTGCGCGCCGAGCTCTCCGGGCCGAACGGAACGGGATACCACAAAATCGTCCTCAATGATCGCGAACTCGCGACGGTGCCCGGCCGGCTCGCGCCGGGCAAGCTGCACGAAGTGCAGTTCCAGCGCGCCGACGAGGCGGCCCAGATCACGCTGGATGGAGAAGTGATCTTGCGCGCCGAGTTTGCCAGCACGCACCCGGTGGAGAGTTTCAATATTCCGTTCTCGAGCCCCAACAAAGCAAAGATTGAGTCGGAAGGCGGGCCGATCGCGATCGACTCCCTCGCGCTCGACCGCGACATTCATTACACCAATCGCATCCAGGACGAATTCCTCTCCGCCACAATTCCCGAGGGCGAGTATTTCATGATGGGCGACAACTCGAGCGACAGCCTCGACGGACGCTTCTGGAAGGAGAAGCGCATCACCATCGACGACCCCGTCCGCGGGAAGATTACACTTCGCGGCGGGCTCTCGACGTCGGGAGAGTCTGTGAGCCCCAATCCGCGCCGCAACCAAAGCACCGACCCTGCGCTGCGCAGCCAGTGGATCTTCCGCGACGAACTCGGGGAGGAGTACCGCTTCGAGCGCAATGAGGATCACGGAACCGAAGTGCGCCATACCGTGCCGCGCGAGTTCTTCCTCGGCCGCGCGTTCTTCGTCTTCTGGCCGCTGCCGCCGTTCAGCCCCGCGGCGCGGTTTCAGCTCATTCGATAATTCTGTCGCACGACGCTCGCCGGAGCCGACACTGCGCGCCCTCGACGCTCGAGCCATGACGCCTCCCGCCCGCGAACGCCAGCCCTGGCGCGACAACCTCGAGACTGCGGCCGTGGCGATTGCCACCGCCCTGCTGCTCAAGTACTTCACGCTGGAGCCGTTTCAGATCCCCACCGGCTCGATGCAGCCGACCCTCATGGGGCTCGACACGGCGCGCGGGCGCCCGGGAACTCCGGGGCTCCAGATCTACGACCGCATCCTGGTCGACAAGCTCACAGCGTTCTACGCCGACCCCAAGCGTTGGGAAGTGTGGGTTTTCCAGTTCCCGCTGGACCATTCGAATCGTTACATCAAGCGCGTCGTCGGGCTGCCCGGCGAGGAGCTGATGCTCGCCTACGGGGACGTCTATGTGCGTCGCGAGGCAAAGCAGGAGTGGCGAATTGTGCGCAAGCGGCCGGACGTGCAGCGGAGCCTGTGGCGCGAAGTGTGGACATCGAAGGGCGGCGCCTCGGGATTCTGGAACGCCACGGGGTTCCAACAGAACGGTGATCTGTGGGAAGCCACGGGCTCATGCCGTCTCGCCACGGTGGCCCCCATCACCGACGCCTATGTGCACGGCTATCCGGGCGCCGTTACCGAGGCCCTGCGCGCGGCGGGATATCGCTCCGAGGGAAGCTCGGTCGTTCGCGACCTTCGCGTGCGCACCGCGGCGCGCCCCGACGCACAGCACGCCGCGCTGCGGATCGCCCTCGACTGGGGCGGCGACACGCTGGTCGCTGAACTCTCGGGCCCGGCTGGGAATGGCGCGCTGCGCCTCCTCTACAACGACCGGGAGCTTGCCCGCGCCGAGGGGTCGCTCCGGCTCGGATCGCGGCAGGAGATCGAAGTCTGGCGCGCCGACGAAGCCGTCGGAATCTCGATCGATGGAGTCACCGTGCTGCGCTCCGAGTTCATCAGCGCCCATGCGCCCGAGAAGTTTCACCCCGGGTTCACCACGTCGAGCCGGCTCCAGATCTCGACGGAGGGCGGCGCGATCACGCTCGAGAGTCTCGCCGTCGACCGCGACCTCCACTACGCGAATCAGGTGCAGAACGAAACATTTGTGTCTGTACAGATCCCTGAGAATCACTATTTCATGCTCGGCGACAATTCCGTCGACAGCGTCGACGGCCGCTTCTGGAAGCAACGGCTGATCTCGATCCGTTCGCCCCAGCTCGGCGACCTGAAACTTACAGGTGGAATGATGACTTCGGGGGCCCAGCCCACGGAGAATCCGCGGCCGGGGCGCAGCAGCGACGGCAGAATCGAGGGCCGAATTTTTCGTGACATTTACGGCGAAGAGTATGCATACCGCGAGGACGAAGGCCGGCTTGCGAGCTCGATCCCGACGGCCTGTCAGACTGTGGCGCGCGACGCATTTGTGGGACGCGCATTCGCACTTTTCTGGCCGGTTCCGCCGGTGAGCCCCGTCCTCCGAGTAGGGTGGATTCGATGAGCTTCGCCCGAGGGGTCGACGGGGCGCCTGTCGCTCGGAGTCTTGCCGCGCTGCCTGTCAAGGGGTGCGGCGCCCTGGGCGAGCCGTTTTTTGTCCTTTTCCACACCCGAGGCCGGGATCCGTGGCGGTCCAGAGTACGGATTCTCCTTGCACCAGTTTCATGCCCTGGGTAAGCGACGTGCCTCCGCCCATCGCCTCCACAGGTTCTCCACAAGCTTCTAAGTTGTTTGCTTACAACCATTTAGAATCTGACTTCGCAGCTGTGCCTCGGCACAGCGCCACGGTCGGCACAGGAATGCGTCATCGAAGCTTCTCCCGTGATCGCTACGGGGTTTCTTCACACGAGTGCGCTCCTCCACAACTTCTCCACAGATGGAAGCTCTGCTCGAAACCGACGGCCTGAGGAAGGTTTACCGCGGCCGCGCTGTCGTCGCCGGGGTCTCCTTCGCCGTCAGTGCCGGCGAGATCGTGGGGCTCCTCGGCCCCAACGGCGCGGGTAAGACCACCAGCTTCCGCATGACCGTCGGGATGGTGACGCCGACCGAGGGAAAAGTCTGGCTTGAGGGCAAGGACGTGACGCGCCTTCCGATGTACCAGCGCGCGCGCCGCGGCATGGGATATCTCGCGCAGGAGCCTTCGGTGTTTCGGCGCATGACCGTGGAAGACAACGTCATCGCAATCCTTGAAACGATGTCTCTTCGGCGCGCGGCGCGCCTCGAGCGCCTCGAGTCGGTGCTCGACCAGCTCGGGCTCCAGAAAGTCCGCAAAAGCCTCGCGGAGACTCTCTCGGGCGGCGAGCGCCGACGCCTCGAGGTCGCCCGCGCGCTGGCCCGCGGACCGAAGCTGCTGTTGCTGGATGAGCCGTTCGCCGGCGTCGATCCGATCGCGGTCCAAGATATCCAAGGGATCCTGCGCACGCTCCAGAGCCAGGGTATCGGGATCTTGCTGACCGACCACAACGTCCGCGAGACCCTCGCCATCACGACGCGCTCCTACATCATCTTTGAGGGGAAGATCCTCCAGCAGGGACGCCCGCAGGATCTCGTCGCCGATCCCCATGTGCGGCGCGTCTACCTCGGCGAGTCTTTCGACTTGCCGAGGGTGGGTCCGAGCTGACCGAGGGCGCGCGCCGAGAAGCGGCTCCAGCTGCTAGACTTTTCGCCCCAATTTGCCGGGCGTACTGGCCGAGCTGTTCGGCGGCGATCCGGCGATGGGCATTTCTCCCATGGATGTCGCCGTTTGTGTGAAGCGCGTGCCGTCGACCGACACGCGCGTGAAAGTGGGCGCCTCGGGCACCTCGATCGACCCGACCGGCGTTCAGTATGAATTGAACCCCTTTGATGAGTTCGCGGTGGAAGAGGCCCTCCGCGTGAAAGAGAAAACCGGAGGCGGAACCGTGACGGTGATCTGCCTCGGCCCTGGCGATGCGCAAAAGGAGCTCCGCAACGAGCTCGCGCGCGGCGCCGACAAGGCCGTGCTGCTAAAGGACGACCAGCTCGAGGCGCGCGACGCCTACTCGATCGCGCGCGCGCTGGCGGATCAGATTCAGAAGCTCAATGTTCGCGTCGTGATGATGGGCAAGCAGGCCGTCGACCGCGACAACGGCCACGTCGGCTCGATGGTGGCGGCCATGCTCGGCTACGCCTGCGTGACCGAAGTGGTGAAGATGGAAATTCAGGGCGACACGGCGCGGTGCGAGCGCGAGATCGAAGGCGGCGCGCGCGAGGTGGTCGAGGCGCAGCTCCCGGCGGTCTTTACTGCACAAAAAGGGCTCAATGAGCCGCGATATGTGAAGCTCCCCGGAATCATGGCGGCCAAGAAGAAGCCGCTCGAGGAAGTGGCCGCCCCCGCGGTCGCCCCGAAACTCACAGTTGTCGAAATGTCGCTTCCGCCGGCGCGTCAGGCCGGCCGATTCATGGGCAAGGGCAAGGAAGCGGTGCCCGAGCTTCTCCGTAGGCTTCGTGAAGAGTCGAAGGTGCTCTAATGGCAGGAATCCTCGTCTACGCGGAAGTTCGCAACGGCGCCGTCCGCAAGGCTTCCCTGGAGGCGGTTTCGGAGGCGGCGCGCCTTACAAAAGAGCTGGGCGGCAGCGTGTCGGCGGTGCTCGTCGGGGCGGCGCCGGCCAATGCCGGCGAAGTGCTCGGCAAGGCGGGCGCGTCGGAGGTGATCGCGCTTGCCGGACCGAAGTTTACTCAATATTCAGGCGACGGATATGCGGCGGCGATTCATAAGGTTGCCGCACAAATGCAGCCGACCGCGATTTTTGTTGCGTCGACGCCACAGGGCAAGGATCTGGCACCGCAGGTTGCGGTACTGACCCACGCCGGCGTTGCGAGCGATTGCGTCGGGTTCACGGTGGCTGGCGGGAAGCTGCTCGCGAAGCGCCCGGTGTACGCCGGCAAGGCGACGCTCACGGTGAAGGCCGCGGAGTCGCTCCTCGTGGCGACGCTGCGTCCGAACGTGTTCGCGCAGACCGACGCCGGCGCGCCGGTCGCCGTCACGACGCGCGAAGCCGGAGAAGTGAGCTTGCGCGCCGTCGTGAAAGAGGTCTTGGCGGCGGTGGCCAACAAGCTCGACGTGACCGAAGCGCCCGTCGTCGTGAGCGGTGGCCGCGGCATGAAGGGTCCGGAGCACTGGGGGCTGCTGGAGGCACTCGCGACGGCGTTCGGCAATGCGGCCGTCGGCGCGTCGCGAGCGGTGGTCGACGCTGGCTGGCGTCCCCACGATGAGCAGGTCGGGCAGACCGGCAAGACGGTGTCACCGACGCTCTACATCGCGTGCGGCATCTCCGGTGCGATTCAGCATCTGGCGGGCATGTCGTCGTCGCGCGTGATTGTCGCCATCAACAAAGACCCCGAGGCGCCCATTTTCAAAGTGGCCGACTACGGGATCGTGGGGGACGTGTTCGAGGTGTTGCCGGTGCTCACGGAAGAAGTGCGGCGCCTCAGGGCCGCGAGCTGACGACCCCGCGGAGGCGCCGCATCGCCGAGTGACCAGCTCGGCACGGAGTCGGAGGCGTTCTGGAATGTCCTCCGAAGCGGCGCCTCCCCTTCCCGGCCGCAGCGCGCCCCGTTGCCCAACTTCGGCCGGACGCTATCTTTCTCGCCTTCCCTGGGGCGGCTAGCTCAGTTGGTTAGAGCGCCACGCTCACATTGTGGAGGTCGCAGGTTCGACTCCTGCGCCGCCCACCAGAGGACTCGAGAGTCGTAGGAGGATCTTCGCGCGGCCCCGTTGGGTACGCGACATTTCGGATCTGCGTGGTTGGGGGTTCGCGTCGCTCGGGGGTTCACGCCGTCTCGAGATTGCGCCAAGCCCCCTTCCGAATCGGGCTCGATCCGCCCACGATGTCGGCGCCGCATCGCTCTGCGCGGAGATGATCCGCGCGATCTCGTCGGAGGATTCCATGTCTCGCATGCTCGCTGGTGCTCTGCTTTCCGCTCCCCTTTGGTATTGGTTGCTTCCGGCCGCGGGCGCCCCGGCTCCCTGCGCGAATGCTCAATTGCAGGAGCCGCTCGTCGTGCACGACATCTCGGGCTGGACGCTCATCGGCCCGATTCACCGCCACCTCGCCGTCTATAACAATGGCCTCGTGTCGCTCTCCGAGTCGGGATCGAACACGACGGGTGTCACCGGCGGCAAGGCCGATTTCACCTATATCCCCGCGAGCGACGCCAAGAAGCTGCACGCCGATTTAGTGAGCTTCGGCGCCCTCACCGAGTGCGACGAGACGCTGCAGGCCAATGACGTGCCGCTCACGACGGTCTCCATCTTCCGGGGCGAGACCAACGCGCGCGTGCACACCTATTCGCACATGGTGGCCAACAGCCCGACGGCCCAGCTCGTCGAGACGCGCATCTCGCAATTCATCGCCGCGACCTTCCCGAATTTCTGATTCCCACAGAACTTCCGAAGCGAACTCTGGGTGTCCCGCGCCGGCGTCTTCCAAGCACCGACGCTGAATCGATCAGTGGTTTGGCGCGTGCGCTAAACCGTGGCGCGGGATCATCGCCATCGATTTGTGGGGTCGGCGCACGCGCCGAACAATTGCGCGGGGCTTGCCCCGCGCGATGAAGAATCGCTGGAGGGCTTTATCGCCCGCGCGCGCATCTTCCCAATCGATTTGTAGGGTCGGCGTTTCCTTTCACATTAGTGGGGTCGG
>JAEUHX010000033.1 GCA_016792805.1 Planctomycetota bacterium | reverse complement strand
CAGACGCGAGGCCATGGCGCGCGCAGAATCCGACTGGCGCGAAGCGCCGGTCGGATTCTGCGCTGCCGATGAGCCGCCGAGCGTCGAGGACTGTTCGCTGCCGCGCCAAGACTGACCACGCCCCATTCTTCCCAAGTCGCAAGTCGAAAGCCGCGCGCGCTCACCGGTCGGCGCACGCGCCGACCCCACCTCCCTTCATGAAGGAAAGGAGCGCACGCGCCGAGATCACGGGTCCCTTCGCGAGCCGCTTCTCCTACGCTCCTCTCGCTCGTCTAGAAGTCGCGGCGTTCGAAGCGCCAGAGCGAGGCTCCGAGCAGCGCCGCTGAGATCGCTAGGAGCAGCCCTTCGATTCGCCAGTCAATTCGCCCCTTGGCAATAATCTCCACCAGCAGATTCACATCCGACAGCTTGTAGATCGAAAAGTGAGACGCGCCGCGCACGATCAACAGCGCGAACTGGATCAGTGCGAAGCCGAGCACCAGGAATCCCACCAGCAGCGCGTGGCTCATGCAGGTGGAGAGCAGAAATGTGAATGAGTAGAAGACTAGAAGGAACAGACAGCTGTGCAGCGTCTGCAAGAATAGCGGCCATGCCTGAATCGATTCTCCGACCCACTGCGCCATCGGAATCACCGTCGGCGTCGTCAACACCAGCGGGAGCATCAGTCCAACGGCGCCTACGGCGTATTTCGTCAGGAGAATCCGCCGTCGCGAAATCGGCCGCGAGAGCAGGTGCTCCATCGTGCGGCGCTCCACCTCTCCCGCGACTGCGTCCATTGCGAAGAAAACCGCCGCAAATGTGCCAAACGTATTCGCCGCCTTGCTGAAATGTTGGAATCCGACGTAGCCGTCGAATCCGAGTTTCATGAAGGCGTCAATCGACTTCTTCAGGAAATCGAAGGGCACGAGCTTGCGGATCGTCTCTTGCTCGCGGTCGAAATCTTCGAAATAGATCACACAGATAATCAGGTGCGCCTGCATGAGCAGCGTGCAAAGCACCATTTTCCACCACTGCTCACGGATGCACTTGCGGAGCATCATGGCCGCTTTTCCCCGCGGTCTGCGGCGTCGCGGTCAACTCCGTATAAATCGGAGTACAGATCCTCGAGGCGGAGTGTCCGAAACTCGAGCTTCTCGATCGGGAGGTCGGCGACGCGCCGCAGAAGCGCGCGCGGGTCGCCGGCTGCCACCAGAATGAGCTCACCGTCTCGCGGGATCACGCTTTCCACCTCGGGGATCTGGAGCACCGAATGTGGCGTTCCCGCAGCCAGCCGCACACGCAGCCGGTGCGACGCGCGGTCGCGGATCTCCTCGATCGTGGCACACTCGAGGAGCCGCCCGCCTGCAATAAAAGCGACGCGATCACATACTTGCGCTACGACGTCGAGGTGGTGGGATGAGAAGAGGATCGTTCTGCCGCCGTCGCGCAGGCGTCGCAACAGCGCCGTGAGCTGCAGCCGCGACGTCGGGTCCAGCCCGTCCTCCGGCTCATCGAGGATCGCGATCGGCACACGCGGAGCGAGCGCCTGTACGATCCCAATTTTCCGGCGCATGCCGTGGGAGTAGGCGCGCAGCCGCTTGTTGAGCGGCAGTCGAAACAGATCGACGAGCTCCCGCTCGAGCTCGCGGTCGACCGCGGGGTAGTCGTCGAGCGCATCGGCGAGGAACGTCGCGCCGCGAAGAGCGAGCGGGAAGGCATCTTCGCCGGGCAAGAAGCCGCAGCGCGAGCGCGCCGCCACGGGCCGCGCCTGAACGTGGATCCCATCGAGCATGCAGCGCCCCGCCGTCGGATTCACAATTCCGAGCAGGCACTTCAGAAATGTGGTCTTGCCGGCGCCGTTCGGGCCGACGAGCCCGAAGATCTCGCCCGCCTTCACTTCCAGCGAAAAATCAGTGAGGGCCCGGAAGGCCCCATAATTTTTTGTGAGGTCTTCGGCGCGGATCATTGGAAGCTCCGCGCCCAGCGCAGGAAGCCTGCGATCAGCGCCGGCCCGTCGGGAGTGAGAAACGACTCGGGGTGAAATTGCACACCTGCCGCCGGCCGCGTCTTGTGAGCAATCGCCATGATCTCGCCATCGCTCGCGCGGGCGATCACCTCGAGCTCCGGCGGGATCGATGCGCTGTCGAGGGCGAGCGAGTGATAACGCGCCACGCGCATCGGCTGCGGCAGCCCGGCGAAGGGACCGCGATCGTCGTGGGCGATCAGCTCCGCCTTTCCGTGCACGAGGCGGCGCGCCGAGACGACGCGCGCGCCGAGCACCCAGCCGAGCGCCTGATGGCCGAGGCAGACGCCGAGGATCGGGCGCTTGTTGAGCGAAGCGCGGATCGCATCGGGGGTGATGCCTGCCTGCTCGGGCCGACCGGGCCCCGGCGAGAGGATCAGCATCTCCGGCGCGAGCGTTTCAATGCCGGCGAGGTCGATGGCGTCGTTGCGCACTACGCGCACCGCCTCGCCGAGGCTCTCGAGCGCGTGGAGCAGGTTAAAAGTGAACGAATCGTAATTATCGACGAGGAGGAGCAAGCGGCGGGGACGGCCCCTGCGCAGTCTGCTCTCTGCGGGCGCGTGTCGCCACGCTTTTGCCGCCGTCGGGTATGGCAGCCGGCTATCGCTGGATGTCGTCTCGGCGAGGCGGGTCGAAGGCGCGGGCGCGGTCGCGGCTCTCGATCCAGAGCGGCAGGAGCTCCTTGGGGCCGAGGTAGGTCAGCACCTCTCGACGCCGTCCCGAGGCGTCGACGAACCGGGCGACGCCGGTCACGAGTCCCACGAGGCGATAGCGCTGGTCCTCGCGGCGAAACACTCCGGCTCCGACGGAGCTCGGCGCCGTCGGAAAGCCCGACGGAAGATCGACGGCGGTGCCGTTGACGCCGCTTGCTGCGCGCGTCGAAAAGAACTCCACATCGCGCTCTGTGGCGATGCCGACGACGAGGTCGTCCTCGGGTGTCGGGTAGTACATGGAGAGTTCGGTCCAGGGGGCCTTGAGCTCCAGGTCGACGCGGGCAAGGCCATCCTGGATCGATGCGATGCGCCCCGGCTCAATGCTCGGACCATCGCCATAGAAGATGGTCACATCGCAGGGGCCCTGCTGCGCCGTCCGCGCGAGGAAGACCGTGCCGAGCGGCGTGGTCACACCCTGCTCCGCGCCCGCCGGAGTGCGGATCAACACCGCGCCTCGGGGCTTGGGGGTCGAGCACGAAGCGAAGGCAAGTGCCGCGGCCCCAAAAAAGGCGGCGGCCAGCGCACGTCGGGGAGAGGTCGCGTCGATCGGCATGGCGGAACGCGGGGCCAACCGGCCCCGCTAGCACACGTTATCGGCTCCCGGGGCCATCCCAACGGGAGTTCCTTCCGTTCGCTCGGACTGGGGCTATCGGCCTACTTGATGTCACCGACGAAGCGCTTCCAGGCCTCCTCCAGCTCCTTCATCTTGCCGCCCTGGAGGTCGCGCGTGGCGTAGTCGATCGCCTGGGTGAGGTCTTTGGTCTCCATCAGCTTCTCGAGGTAGTCGGAAAGAAACCGATCCCATTCGGGCCGCCACGGACGCACGCCCTGCTCCTTGCCACGCATGAAGAAATAAATGATTGACCACCCTTGGGAATAGTGGTGAACGCCAGAGCCTGAGTAGTACTGCTGCTGCGTGTAGCGCAGGAACTCCTCGAAAGGCACATATTTGCTGTCGCGCACCCACTCGCGGATGAGCGAGAGCCGGTCGAGCCCTTCGGCCCAGCCGCTGAGCGGCTTGATGTCGAACTTGCCGTTCGGTTGATAGCGCCAGCCGGCGTAATAGTCACCCGTCCCTTCGTTGAACCAGGAGTGGGGCGAGAGCTCACCGAAGAAGTGATGAATGAACTGGTGGAATGCCTCGTGGTTCAGCACCGCCCACGTGAGCACGAGATTGATGCTCTTGAAGCAGGGGACCACGAGCTCGCCCGACATCGGGCTGAAGTAGCCCGCCGAGCCGCCGGGCCCGCCGTATTGGTAGTACTCCTTCTCATCCTTCACGACGCGCAGCACCGGTTTTGTATTCTTTCCCGCGCCCCCCTTCTTGTACGAAGCGTCCTCCGCTTGGGCCGCCTTCTCGGCGATCGCCTGGAGCTTCTTGTCGCCGAGGAAGCGCTTTTCGTAGACCCCGTAAATCGCTTCGATGCGCTCCTGGAGCTCTTTGAGGAAGCCCTGGTCGCTCACGTCATGCTTGATGAAATAGTGCTTGGTTTCGAGGAGTGCCCAGCCGGGCGTCTGTTCCACGTCTTCTTTGTGGCGCAGACGGTCAGCGTCGAGCATCGACTTGGCGGCCGCGATTGTCGATTCGTTGGAGGTGACCCCAATGAACTTGAAGCTGCTCGCCGACTGAATGAACAGGTCCTTCCATTCGTCATATTTGAAGTCGGGCATCGAATAGTGGAGCACGATCTCCGACTTGTCGGGCGCCATGAAGACGACCGAATAGTAACAAATGTTCGTCCCGGCGATGCCCGACTTGACCTTGAACTCGTGGACCGTGGCGTCGAGCTTGCCGAACTTCCGCTTTGAAACTTTGACCTTCTCGACGGGCTTGTAGTTGCCCTCGAGGTACTCTGTGAACGACTTGTCGCGAAGCTGCTGGTTCAGCTTGCGGAGATCGTCTTCTGTAAGCTCAGGCTTCTTCGGCTTCTCGTCTTCCTTCGGAGGTTCGGAGCCCTCGCCGCCGCCCGTCGTCGGGCCCTCGCCCTTGCCGCGCTCCAGCGTCGACGACGACCTGCCCTCCGGGTCGAACCGCAGGATGGAGATATCGTGCAGATAGGCCCCTGTTTTGTGGTTAATCGGCTGGGGTGTGGCAAACTTGGCGACTTCGAACGGCTCGGTCGGCTGAGGCGGAACTGCATTCCACTTCGTGAACATGTTCACCTGAAACCCCCAGCGCGTGTTTTTATAAGGAGTGGCTTCCAGGCTCTTGGGACCCTGACGCGCCGCCAGGGGAACCGCTGCCGGCGACGCTCCGGCCGCAAGGATGACCACGGCAGCGGTCCAAGGAGCCGAGCTGATTTTCCCGAACAGACGCTTGCGCGGACTCAGTCGCATCGAAGGGTTACCACAAAAGAGGCTGCAGGGCAGACTTGGGAAGGTGAGGACTCGTCGTACCGGCGACATCGCTTCAACGGGGGACAGGGATGTCTCGTTAGAAACGGGGCCCGAGGCGGGACACCGACGCTCCTTTCGAGACACGCCGCAAGGATCTCGCAGGGCCAGAATGCTATCCGAGCGGGGGATTTCCGAGATCAAAGCGGCTGATCTCACTCCCGCTATGGCGCCAAAGTACGCGTCTCGGGGGAAATCGTTCCAACGGCGTATCCTGGGTCGCGTATCGAACGCGCCCTCGCGTTCATCTCTCCCGGCTCTCCGATCACCCCGATCGCCGTGAAACGAACGCTCCTCGCCCTGCTCTTTGTGGTTCCTTTGGCGGCTGTTGCCGCCTATTTCGCGCTCGGCGGCTCCGATGCGACACCTGAGTCGCACTCGGACAACCCTGCGCCCCATTCGTCCTCGGAGAAACCGAAGGGCAATGACACTCCCGACGCGCCGGCTGCGGTTTCAACCGCCACCGACGGCGCGCGCAGCGCCGTCTCGACTCCGACGGCGCCTCAAGCGGCGACGAATGCCACTGGGGAGGAGAAGCCCAAGACCGGCGCTTCGCTTGTCGGCCGGATCGTCGCTTCGGAGAGCACCGTGGGCCTCGAGGGCGCCAAGCTCTATCTCGAAGCCGCCACGACGGGGCTGCTGCGGATCACGTTGGACAGCCACCCTGCCGCGGCCGACGCCGTCGCAGACCGCGAAGGGCGATTCCGAATCACCGATGTCCCAATCGGCAAGACGCTGATGCTTCGGGCGCGCGGCCAAGGGCGCCTCCAAGGGGAGCTTCAGCTGGCGCCGCTCGGCAAAGGCGAGACGCGCACCGTTCCCGACCTGGCGCTCCATCCGGGAGCACAGCTCGAAGGGCGCGTGACCGACTCCCAGGGTGCTCCAGTGGCGAACGCGCGAGTGATGGTGCGCCGGCCGCGTCCGACGGGCGGACCGTCTTTTGTGGTCGCTACGCCCGGGGCCCCGATGCTCGACATCGAGGCGACGACGGACGCCCAGGGACGTTACAAATTCGACGCGATTCCGCCCAAGGAGCCGGTGCAGGTGAGCGCGCTTCTTCGCGGAAAAGTGGGGGCCACCGGAGAGACGATCGAACCGGCTCTCGGCTCGCCGAACGTGCTCCCCGATCTGGTTCTGAAGGACGGCCGTGAGGTCACCGGTCGAGTCGTCGACCGCTCCGGACGCCCTGTCGCCGACGCGGATGTTACCTATCGCCGCGGTGTCGTGCGGGACTTCGTGCTCGACGACGTGTTCGGCGACAATCGCATGCGCTCGGGCGCCGATGGGAAGTTCCGGATCACGGGCCTCGACGATCGGCCCCTCAGCGTCACGGCGCGCAGCGCCGATGGGCGGATGGTCGGGCGCAAACGGAATGTGACGCCCGGCACGACCGACCTCGATGTCACCATTGAGGAGCTCGGATACATCTCCGGGAAGCTCGTCCCGGCGCAGGGAGCTCCGAAGGACGCGGTGATGGCGGGGTTCTCGGAGGCGACGGTCTTGGCCGAACGCGTGCCGGAGTCGAGCGGCGTGGACGGACACGCCATCATGATGATCACGCCTCCGATCGATGGAGATGTGAAGCCCGACGGAACCTTCGAAATTGTGGGATTGGAGAAAGGTAAGTATCGAGTCGTGGCAGAGGGCCCTTCGATCGCAAAAGTGAAATCAGACGCGCTCGAGGTGGCTCCCGATCGCCCGGTGACCGAGCTGATGCTGGCCGTTTCGCCGGGCGCCACGCTCGCGGTCCGCGTTACAGAAGCGGGAAACACAAAGCCGGTGGAGGGCGCAACGGTGCGGCTGCGCGAGAAGCCCAAGCCGGGCGAGGAGACGGCGCCGCGGTTCTTCATGCCGGGGATGGGGGACGACGACGAGGAGGAGGGCTCCGCCATGGGGCTTCCGCCGATGGTCGCGGGAGGCGGCGGCGCGCGACGCGAGGTGCGCATGACGGCCCGTGCCTCGGCAGCTCCCGTGGCTGCCGGAGGGCCAGCGGGCGGGCCGACAGGTCCGCGCGGCGGCCGGGCGATGCGATTCGGCGGACCCGACGGAAAGATGGACTTTGGCGGCGCGAGCGGTCCGAAGTCGGCCAAGACGGACGCCCAGGGATTTGCACAATTTCATGGGCTGTCAACGGGCGAATACACCCTCGACGTGCGGAAGGACGGGCTTGCTCCTTCGGAGCGCGTGCCGGTGTCGATCGATCCCGCAGCACCGCCGCCAGCGGAGGTGCCGATTGCGTTGCTCACCGGAGGCGCGCTCGAAGGCCTGGTGCTCCGAGGCGGGCGCGTGCCGGCGAGCGGTGCCGTGGTGGTGCTCACGGGGCCCGAGCCGTCGACGGCTCGCAAGCGCGCGACGGCCGATGCTGAGGGAAAGTTCAGCTTTGAGCACCTTCGACCGGGGCGATACGCCGCGAAGGTGGACAAGCCGCAAGGCGGGGACTCCTTCGTGTTCGTCCAGGGTCAGCAGGAGAAGCCTGGCGTTTCTGTTGTGATCTCCGACGGCAAGATTGAGGTTCTGACGCTCGAGGCGCCGGTTCTGTGCACGCTGGCCGGCACGGTGCTCCAGGCTGGCGCCCCGGTGGCAGGAGCCACGGTGCGCCTCGCCGAAAAGAGCGGAGACGGCGGCCCGAGCGGCATGCCGATGGAGTTCGGCGGCGGCAAGTCGGCGACGACGGGGCCGGATGGAAAGTATCTGTTTGCCGACGTCGAAGCCGGAACCTATTCGCTGAAGGCACAGAAACGCGGCTCGCTCAAGCCTTTCGAGCAGACGGTCGAGATTCGTAATGATTCACAAAAGATCGACATTGCCCTTCCGCGCGGCGTGATCGAGGGGCGGATTGTCCGAGAGGAGAATCGCGAGCCGGTGGTCGGCGCGACGGTGTCGCTGGTGAGCGGAGGCGACGGCGAACGGCGTGACATGATTGCAATCGCGATCACCGACGACGGCGACGGGTCGGACGTCTTTGTGGGCGATGGAAACTCTTCCGCGAAGACCGACAAGGACGGCCGATTTGTGATCGAGGACGTTCCTGCGGGGCGCTACCGCGTGAAGGCCACGGCGACGGGGCTGCGCGAGGCGAAGAGTAACGAAGTCACTCTGGATACCGACGCACGCGTGAGCGGCATCGAGGTGGCCCTCGGCAAGGCCGCACTCCTCTCGGGGCGTGTGCTCGGGCCGGACGGCGGCGCGCGCGCGAACTCGATCGTTATGCTTCGAAAGGTTGGGGAGAACGTGCCTCCCGGACTACCGAAGATCAGCGTGTCGGATCGCGAAGGACGCTACAAGTTCAACGGGCTCGACCCCGGTGAATACAAGGTTTCCGCCTCGTCGATCGGTGGAGAAGTAAGGATCGGCGGCGACGATAGGTCGGCCGTCACGGTCAAGCTCGAGGCGGGATCCGAGATCACCAAGGACCTTTCGGTCGAATAGCGCGAGATCGCTCGAACCTTCGGCCCCGGAGCAGCAGACGCGGCTCCGGGGCCTTTTTGTTGGGTCTTGCAAGCGTGGCGACGCGGCGCCCCGCCCTCAGAAGATGAGCAGCAACCATCCGCCGACGGCGAGAACGCCGCCGATCCATGTGCAAAGGACACGCCGTCGCTTCGTTGCGGAAAGTTGAGATTGCAAGCCTTCAAGGGGCCCGACCGCCAGGACGACGGGCTCGCCCGACTCGTCGTCGGCGCGGATCGCCAGGGCGCCTTCCCGGCCGACTCGTCGAGTGCGACCCAGCACGAGCACCGAATCCCCAGGTGCCAGCCGGCGCTGCTCGAGGCGGAAGAACTCCGGAACGGCGACATCATCGTCACTGAGCTCGCGATCCACCCAAGTGATCGCAGCCAAGTCGAACGGGATCGCAATCGCCGGAAGCTGGTCGGTGCATTCCTCGAGCTCAATTCGCACCCTCTCGCGGCCGTCGGTCACAAAAAAAGCCCGGTGGTCCGCGACACTCCTTCGATAGTCGAGTCCGCCTGAGACGGTTGTGCTGTGGTAAACCACCGAGGAGCCGCTCACTGGAGCCTCCAACGTGCCTGCTTCGCTGACCTCAACGGTGCCGGCGATTGCTACAGTTCGATTCGGGGTGAGATCGTCGATCGGGGTGAGCTGAAGGCCTGCGATTCGCTCGCGCAGTGGTTTCTCGCGGCGCGCGCGCCGGGAGGCGCGCCACGCGCCGAAGGCGGCGATCAGAGCGAGCACCAGGAGCGAACCACCGATTTGCTTCGGCATCGGGGGGAGCTCCTCGGCGGGCCAACTCGGCGGAGCCTCCAGCGGACCGAGCGCAACCGACGCACCGGCTGCGACCAGGAATGCGGCGGTACCCAAGAGAAGAAGTGCAATCATCCAGGGAAACCATACCGAAGGTGTGCCGCGGTCGAGCGTGGCCTGTTCGGGGCGCTCCGGGTCATAGTACACATCGACGGCGGCACCTATCGGATAGCGGGCGAGAAGCTCACGCGGAACCGAGAAGTGAACTCCGTCGGCGCCCTCAAGCGATGTTGCAAATCGGCACCGCATGGAGCTGTAGGACTTCCCGCCGACGAAGTATGTGTAAGAGATCCGAGCGCCCTCCCGCGTTACGCGCCCTGTGCGCGATCGCGTCAGGACAGCGCGCTCGATCGTTCCACGCGTGGTCGCCCATCGGCGGCTGCGCCACGCCATCGCCAGCTCGCGGCTCCCATGCCAGACGGCAACGACCGCGAACCACGCCACAAAGAGACCAAAGACGAGGAGCGAGAGCCCGACTAACTCCACGAACGCGATGCAGGCGGCTTGGATCAGCACGGGCGCGGCGCCGCAATCCACCGCGGCGGGGCCGGAGCGAAGCCGCACTCAATGCGGTACCAACATTCTGCAGGATTCGTAGAGCAGAGGCTCGATGTCATACCATCTCGGAAATGCGCGCACGGTGCGAACGATCCGATCCGCTCGGCGCCATTCTTGCGCAGCCAGTATGGGGACCCGAGGCGTTCGAGAGGATCATAATCTTCGGGGCGCGTCGTGTGCATCGCCGGGTAGTCTAGTGCCATGAGATACCTGCTGCCGTTGTTGCTTCTTGTGGGTTGCGGAGGCAAATCTGTCAAATCTGTCGCCGATGCTCATCGTGCGGCCGCCGCCGCGAAGCTGGCGAAGATTTCGGAATTGGCTCCGGTCGTCGAGAAGCAGCCTCTGCTCACACAGGATTCCTTGAGTCTGCCTGAGGGAGTTCGGCTCGATTATAGGCCTTTCCGCGAAGGTTATAATTCTGACATGAGCCGTTCTCCGAACCCGGAGTACAATACGGCCATCGCATTCGAGCATCAGCTCGCGAAGCCGAGCACGGCGGAAAGTTTGTATTGGCAATCAGGAGGGAAAGATCTCTTCTTGCTCAGCGGGTTGGACCATTGCGATCAGTGGCTGATCGAACCAGCCTGCGTCGTCGAGACCGGAATGGGCCGGAATGGCTCGGAGCCGGTTGTTTCGCTTCTCGAGGAGGGCTTCAGCTGGCTCGAGCGCACGAAGTATCTGCTTGTGCTAAGGCTTCGTACTCGGCAGCCCCCCGGCCTCGTGATGGAGGAACTCAAGGCCGGTGAGATGAAAACCTTCTCAGGAGGACGCATCGCGGGCGACGCCGTACTGTATGAAATCGATACGGCCCGTTTCCTCGGCGGCATCACCGTTGAAGGCCGCAGCGACGAGAATGTGGAGGTTCGAAAGGGCAGCGTTCACTCGCAGCTTCAGCTCAAGCTCGCTGCCAACGCGGAGGCGGAGATCCGGAAGAAGATGGAGCAGGTCGGCGATCCGCCGCGCTGATGAGGAGAAGGAGTCGCCTTGGGCGATGGCGTCTCGGGGCGCGGGAAACTTCACGTTGCTTCGCGCCTCGGTGGCTCGACGCCGAGGGCGCTTTTTTTGAGCCAGCTATGGCGCGTTCGATCCGCCGGTCTGGAATCATCCAGCGCTGCGCGCGGTGCAAGCCCGCCGCCAAGCCCCTGCGATGTCCAATGCTCGGCCTGTTCCCGCTAGGGATCTCACACAATCCAGAATCCCCGCTCCCTGAGACCCTCCATCCGTGAGTACCGAACAGCTTCCTCGGCTCACCTCCATCTCGCTCTGCGCCGCGCTACTCTTCTCCTCGTCCGCGTTTGCGCAGCAGGTTTGGCGCGTATCCGCCGACGGGAGCGGCGATGCGACGACGATCGACGCGATCCTGCCGCTCACTCAGGACGGCGACACGATTCTTGTGAGCTACGGCAATTATCCGGGATTTCAGATTTTCGGACGCAGCCTGAATATTGTGGCAAGAGACGGAATCACTCCGCTCATCGAGGGCGTCGTGGAGGTGCGAAACCTGGCGCCGAGCCAAGTGGTGTCGTTCTCGGGCTTCCGCTTCGAAGGAAAGAAGGCCGCCGTGGGCGTACCTTCGGGCCCGCTGGATGGGCATGGAATCGTGGCAGCCGCGAACGCGGGCTCGATCGTGCTCCACGCCTGTGAAGTCCTCGGCGCAGACGGCGATTCCGCCGGCAGCGGCTCTTACGCCGCGCCCGGCGTGCACCCTGCCGGCTGGCCTGCGCTGGTGATTCAAGGTTCCTCGAATGTCACCGTAGAGCAGTCCACTATTCGGGGAGGCCGAGCCGCATTTGTGCAGAATATTGATTGCGGCTGCCACGCGAGTTCCAGCGGCGGCCACGGAATCCTTGCATTGAGTTGCAATATTTCGCTGCACGATTCCACCGTCGCGGGCGGGGCGAGCAACGTGGGCGACTACGCCGGAGGCAACGGCGGCCATGGGGTCGTTCTTCTGGCGGGTCAGCTGTTCGCTTCCGGCACCGCGTTCTCCGGAGGGAACGGTGGAGCAGCGATGGATTTCCTCACGGGAACGAGCCCGGGCAATGGAGGAGATGGGCTCTTAGCTGCCTCGACCTCGGCCGATGCGACGCTCTTCGCCTGCACGGCGAGCGGCGGGAACCCTGGCATCGCATTGTTTGGGCAGGTCGGCGCTCCTGGGTCGCCCTGGAGCGGCTCCGGCCCCATTGTGGCAATCGCCGGAGTGGCGCGCGCTCTCGACACGCCCGCTGCGCCCGTCGCAGGAACTGTGACATCGATCACACAAACGGGCGTCGTGGGGGATCATGCGCTCCTGATGGCCGCCGCACAGCCCGGATACTTGGATGTCATCGAGCTGGCGAATGGTGTGATTCTTCTCGATCTCATTCAGCCGCTGACGGTCGTCGACCTCGGAACGTTGCCCGCGAGCGGAGTGCTTACCGTTCCAGCTTCTCTTGCGTCGCTGCCCGTGGGAATCGACTCGGTGACGTATTACTTGCAATCGATCAGCGTCACGCCAAGCCTCGGGCTGCATCTGAGCGGCCTCACGCCGGTGACGATCCTTCGCCCCGGATTATAGCTTCTGCTTTCCGCCGCCCGCGCACACGGCCGCAGGCGGCCTTGCGTTACACGTCGGCGTGCTGCATCGCAGCCGCCATCATCGGCTGCTCGCGCACGAGGCAGCCCTTACAGACCGGCGGCGGATCGTTGCGGTACATCGAAGCGCGCAGCTCGCGCGCCGGTGCGCCGTTCCAAACGTCGTCGAAGCTCTGCGTGAGCACATTTCCGAGCTTCAGCTCCTCCGGAGCACGGCAGCAGGGGAACGCGTCGCCGTTCGGATTGACCTTCAGATAATTGCCGACCATCGGACAGAATCCGGCGCTGCGAGCCGCGTGAGCCTCCTCAAAGCGCTCGATCACGAGAGCCTCGTGGACGCGGCTCGGAACGGCCGCGTTGGCAAACCGCCCGGTGAACGGCGGCTGCACGAGAAGTGTGAGGTTGAGCCCTCGCGCCGCCGCGCGCGCCTTCATGGCGTCGAGCAGCTCGCCGACGCGCGCATCGCCGAGGCACTTGCGCGCATCGTGTGCCGCGGCTTGCGTCGAGCAATCCAACAGATCCAAAACTGTGATCTCCCGCACGCCGCGGTCGGCAGCCCAATCCACAAACTCCGGATAATGTGCGACCGTGTCGTCCATCATCACGGAGTTCAAAATACAAGGAATCTGCAGCTCGTTGCAGCGCCGCACGGCGTACTCCACGTGCGGAAATACCTTGGCCGCCTTCACCGGATAGCGCACGCGCTCCAGCACCTCGGGCACATGCGAGTCAATCGACATCGTGAGGCGGTGAATCCGCGGCGCAACCTTCTCGAAGGTGGCCGGCGTCAGCAGCGTCGCATTGGTATAAAGCTCCAGATACGCGCCCTTCTCCGTACAGAGCCGCACCATCTCGTCCACATTATTGAGGAACGGCTCGCTCGTGGCGCTCGGATTCCAGATCACCACGCTCTCGAACGCGCGCTCGAGAAACGGCGCCGCCTGATCGAGCGCCACCTTCATCACCGGCGGGCTGTCGCTCTGATTGCACATCACGCAGCGCAGGTTGCACGCCGACGTCCAGGCGAACTCGAGGTGGGAAGGTCCGTGCTGGAATCGGTCCTCGCCGCGGGCGATGGAGCGCACCGACTGCACAAATCCTTCGACGGCGCGGTCGATCTTGGAGCTCATGCGAGGTTTGATCGGCAGATGGAGGCGGCCAGCTTGGCCACGGCGCGGGCGCTGCCGAATACCCGCTCGAGCGGTAGCCCCGGGGTATCGGTGCCGTCGCCTACGAGAAAGACGTTCTCGAAGGCGGCGAACGTCGACGCCGGACGGGTTCGCCCGCCGCAGAGTGCCGCAGCCGGGTCGTCCAGCTCGCGCACCCGACTGAGGATCCGCGCCGAGTCCGCTGCTTTCGGGGAGATGAGCTTGCCGAGGGCGCCGCGGAATTGTGTCTCCAGCTCTTGACGCCGCGCGTCGCTCAGATCCCACGGACGCTCCATGGAATGGTGGGGCAGTCCGATGCGCGCCAGGGCGAGTCCGCGGCCGGCGGGCGCCGTCGTCGGATCGATCGCTGAGATACCCACCACAAATGCTGGCGGCTCGTTGGAGAATGCAAAGAATCCGTCCGGCAGAGGCTCGCTCAGCTCGGCGGCGGCCTCGAGCGCCGCGCGCGGGGCGCAGGCGTCGATGCGGGCGCGCTCCTCGCTCGCCACACGCATCCAATCGGGCTCCTCGAGAAGGCCACGAATCAGCGTCGGCGGGATCGCCAGCACGACGCCCGCGCATTCCACAAATTCGCCTGAGCGAAGCTTCACGCCGCGCGCGAATCCGCCGTCGAGCACGAGCTTCTCCACCGTGGCCCCCGTGCGCATGTCGCCTGCTTTTGTGAGGAGCTGCTGTATCAGCGCACCGCAGCCGCCGGCGAGGGCCACGAGGGGCCGCCGCTCCAGCACCGTCTCCCGCGCCAACGCGAATGCGGACGTCGGCGTCGTGCGCATCTCCGCGCTGTCGGGGCCGGCGAAGGCGTTCATCACGTCGAGCGCTGACCCGGGATCCTTGATCGCATACCAATGATCCAGCCGGTCCTCCTTTTTGTGCAGCGAATCGCTCAGCAGCCCGCGCGCTCCCAGGCGCATTCCGAAGCTCCCGATTTTTGTGCGCATCACAAATCCGAGGCTTCCGGTCTCGAGCTTCGCCGCACGCTCCGCCACGATGCGCAGCGCGAGGGGCTTCTTCTCCGGAGCCGGCAGCCCCATCTCGGCGAGGGCGCTCACCAGAGCACCCTTCTCGCGATCCAGCACGACGAGCGCGTCCCACCGAAATCCGTTCTCCTCGTGGGGGAGGCACCGTCCGCCGACGCGTTCGGCGCCCTCAAACACGAGCGTCGGAATGCTCTGCGCCCGCAGAAGCGCGGCGGTGGCGAGCCCGGCGAGGCCGCCACCCACAATCAGAACTGCGCGCGGAACGGGCATGGGGTCGAGGGAGCGGAAGTTGGTGGCGCGGCGGTCGCCGGCTCCATGGAGGGTAACCTCCGTGCCCCCATGACGATCGCCCCGCTCCGCTCCGCGTTCCCCCTAGCAGTCACGGCGTTCCGGCGCGCGATGCCCGCCCTACTCGTGGCTGTCGGGGTCCTCGGAGCGGCGTGCGGCTCTAGCAGCTCGGGAATCACGGCGGCCGTCGGCAAGGCGGAGCCGGGGAAAGACGTTACTATTTTCTTCGACCGCTTGATCCTGGAGATCGCGCAAGGGACGGTCGCCGAGCCGACGCCGATCCAAATTCAGCGCCGGCTCGCTCGCCCCGCGGCGGCGCGCAGCATGGGCGGCTTTGAATTCGCCATCCTGCCGACCGACGTGGCGCTCGCGCAGCCGGTCACGCTGCGGTTCCGCTACACCGGGCTCGCGCTCCCCGAAGGGGTCACTGAGGCGCAGCTCTTCCTCGCGACCATGGGGCCGACGGGGCTCGCGACGCCCATCGCCGGCAGCACGGTCCTCGAGGATGAAAACGAGGTGACGGCGCCGCTGCCGGCCTTCGGAACCGTGGCGTTGCTGGCGCCTGCGGGGCCGCCTCCCGAGAACGGCACCGGATCGCTGGTTTTCCTGCGCGAAGGGGCCGGCGCCCTCGACGATTTGTGGAAATCCGATGCGCAGGGCGGCTCGGCCGCCCTTGTGACCGCGCACACAGCCGACGAAACGCTGACAGCGCCGCGGCTCTCGACGGCGGCAAGCCGCGTCGCGTTCTCGGAAACGGTCGGCGGGGGAGCGAACTTCCGCGCGTGGATCGTGGGGCTCGACGGCTCGAACCGCACCTTGGTGACCGCCGATGGCGCCCAAGAGATTGTCAATGATCTCAGCACCAACGGCACGCGCCTTTATGTTACACATCGCGCGGCGGGCTCGGAGACGACCGACCTCGCGTTCTATGACCTCACCGTTGGCCCGCCCTTCCCGCGCACGATCCTCGCGTCGACGCCGCAGGTGTCGGAGCGCGAGGCCCGCGTGTCGCCCGATGGCACGCTGTTGCTCTTCCTCGACGGCGAGTCGCGCCTCTGGCGGCGCAGCCCGCTGCCGGGCGGCAGCGAAACCAAGATCACAACCTTCGCGGTCAATTCCTTCGCCTGGCGCCCCGACAACAAGCGGATTCTGATCGAGCGTCCCGACAATTTCGGAGGCGGTCTGGCGGAGCTCAATCCGCTCTCGACGGGGACGCTCTTCGCCAAGATTCTCGGCACTACCGGCGGGCGAAAGCCGTCGTACTCTCCGAACGGCGAGCAGCTTCTGTTCGAGCTGTTCGATTCGGACCCGTCCGTGCTCCGCACCACGATTCGGCAGATTTCACGCAAGGGTGCCTTTGCGTCGATCTTGTTGGGCGGTAGCCCGGACGTTTTTCCGGGCCGGAGTCCCGCTTCCGCGCCATGAGCCTGTCTGCACCTCTTGCGATCCTGCTGGCGATCGTCTCGGTCGCTCTCGTCCTTCTCGACCCGCTCTGGGTGCGGGCCGGGCAGTCCTATTGGCGGTTCACGCCCATGATGCGCCGCCTCCGCCTCTCGCCGCGGCTGCGCACGAGCTCCAACATGGAGGCGCTGCTGCGCGGCACGGGCGCCTTCTGGGGCTGCCCCATCGAGTGGCGACGGAGCCCGCAAGGCATCGAATTCCACGGCCGCGGCATCGTTTGGCAGTGGCTCGGCTGCGGTCGCATTGTCGACCCCGATGGCGATGGCTGGCTCTCCGTCGAGTTCCCGCTGCGCCAGCACATCCTGATTCCGATCGCCGTGGCGAATGTCCTGTTGGTCGGGCCGCTCGGTTGGCCGGTGGCCGCGGGGCTCATGCTTTCTGTGACGACCGCATTTGTGGTGCAGCGACTCTTCGCGCAGCGCGTGGAGCTTGCTGCCCGTTGGCTCGTCGTGCGCAATTCGCTCCCCGATGCCGCAGGTGCCGCGCGATCGTCGCGGCGCACGCCTCGATCGTGACGGGGCGATCGTGAAGGCGCTCGTCACGGGCGCCACCGGATTCCTCGGAGGCGCTGTGGTGAAGCGCCTCGAAGCTCGAGGCGTGCGCGTTCGCGCGCTCGTCCGCGATCGCGCGCGCGCGGCGGCGCGGCTGCCGCAGGCGGAGCTCGCGGAGGGCGATCTCTCGCAGCCGCAGACGGCCGTTGCGGCTCTCGAGGGCTGTGATGTCTTGTTTCATATCGGCGCGCTGGTGAAGCGCAAGGCGCCGAAGTCACAATTCGATCTCGTCAATGTAACGGCGACGCAGGCGCTCATCGACGCGGCCGAGCGCAAGGGAATTCGCTCGATCTACACTTCCAGCTTCTTCGCGCTGGGGCCGAGCGACGGCCTCCCGGGCGGTCGCAGCCCGCAGTCGCCGATGTGTGAGCTTGCACCCCACACCGACTACGAGCGCACAAAACGCGACGCCGACCGCGCCCTCGAGACCTCGCGCCGCCGCGGCGCGCCGACGGTCACGCTCTACCCCGGAGTTTTGTATGGTCCCGGCGAAATGACCGAGGCGAATCTTGTCGTCGCGCTTTTGAGGGATTTCTTCGCAGGCAAAGTCCCTGGGCTTCCCGGCGGCGGTGCCAAGACGTGGTGCTATGCGCTCGTTGACGACGTCGCCGACGCCCACGTGGCTGCGCTCGAGAAGGGGGAACCCGGCTCGCGCATCGCGCTTCCGGGGGAAAACGCCACCGGCGCTCGTTTTTTTGAGGTTGTGCAGGAACTTACAGGTCGCAAGCCCCCGCGGCTCGCGCTGCCGATCCCGGCCGTGTGGGTCGCCGGCGCCGCCGAGGAGGCGATCGCTTCGCTCGCGGGCCGCGAGCCCAAGCTCACTCGCTCCGAAGCTCTTACTTATGCCCATGATTGGGCTCTCGACGGCTCCCTTGGCGCGCGCGTGCTCGGCGCGCGCTACACGCCGCTGCGCGACGGGCTCGCGCAGACGCTCGCTTGGATGAAAGAGCGGGAGCCGGCGCTCTTCGCGAAGCCGTGAGGCTGCTGTCGGACGACTCCGCGCTGCGCCCGCGTCTCGCCGCGCTGGACCGCTCCCCGTGGTGCCTGCCTGCGTTGGTGGTGGCCGTCGGCGCCGCCACCTGCCTCGGGATGTGGCTTCGCATCCCTTGGCTCCTGCCCGCGCTGCAGGCGCTCGCAGGCTACCCCTTCTTCGCGGCCGCCTGCGCCGGCGCGGCTCCCGGCCGTGCGGCGGGGCGTGTCTTGATTTTTGCACTCATCGCCGGCGCCGTTGTCACGGCGCTCGTCGCGAACGCGCCGCGCGATCATTACGCATCGGCGGTGCCCTTCGGCGTCGCCTACCGCGACGACATGTTGGCCTTCATTCGCTCCGGGGGAGTGCGCGGCGAAGAGGCGACGCCCGCGCTCTTTCTTCCTCGCCACGCGGTCCACTTCGTCGGATTCGTGATCTTGTCTTTTGTCACCGCGGGGTTCGGCGCGCTCGCGCTCGGGGCTTGGCTCCTCGACTACATGAGCTATTACGTCGGCTCGCTCGTGGCCCTCGCCGCACAGGGCGGCGACCCGCAGCGCACGCTCCTTCTCTCCTGGGCGCCCTACGCGCTCGTGCGCGTCCTCGGCTATGCCCTCGCCGGCTCCGGGCTCGCCACGCTCGCGCTCGCCCCGCGCTCCAGCGGGAAGCGCGCGGCGTGGCTCGCGCTCGCTGCCGGGGCGGGGCTCGCGGTCGTCGACGTGATTGCGAAAGCGCAGCTCGCCCCGTGGTATGGAAGGAGTCTCCTGGACGCCCTAACCCACCCGGCGATGCGATGACGGCAGACCCCTCGGACCCGAACGGCTCGGATCCCAAGAATAGCAATCCACCGGCTGCGCCTCCGTCGAGTGGCTCGGGTTCCATGGGCGGTTCGGGCGACGACGACGGAACCGCCGGCATCGACGTTGGGTCGGCCGTTCTTACAGTTCGGCCGATGGAAGACGCGAAGACTGGCGGGCCGATCGTGCCCGCGGCTGAGGCGTCGCCGACGACACTTTTCATTTTTCCGCTGAAGAGGGCCGTGCCGTTTCCCGGGCTCATGATGCCGGTGCTGGCCGAAGGCTCGCGGTCGAAGGAGATCGTGGAGAAGGCACAGGCTCAGGGCGCCTACCTCGGGCTTTTGTTGCAACGCGATCCCGAAGAGGAGGCGTTCGCCGCCAAAGCGTTCTATGAGGTCGGCGTGCTGGCGCGGATTCACAAAACGATCGCGCTGCCGAACGGCAACATGACGGTGATCTGCGGAGGCATGAAGCGCTTCCGCGTGGAGCGCTTCGCGCGCACGTCGCCCTATCCGATCGCAAAAGTTACCTACCCGCCGGAGATGAACCCGGGTGGGCCCGAGGTGGCCGCGATCGCGCGGAACATTCCGAATCTCGTGAAGTCGATCACTTCGAAAGACTCCGCCTTTGGCGAGGAGCTTTCGATGGCGGCGCTCAATATTGATAATCCCGGGATGCTCGCCGACTTCGCGGCAGCCTACTTCATCCGCGATCCCGGCGAGAAGCAGCAGGTCTTGGAATCGTTCCAGGTGCTGGAGCGCCTGCGTCTCGTGCACGAGTGGCTCACTCGCGACAACGAGATGCTTTCCCTTGGCAAGCGTCTGCAGGACGAGATCAAGGAGAAAATTGAACGTCAACAAAAGCAATTCTTCCTTCGCGAGCAGCTGAAGCTCATCCGGCGCGAGCTCGGCGAGGAGAAGGACCGTGAGTCGCGCGATCGCGAGGAGTACGAGAAGAAGATTGCCGAGGCGAAGATGCCGGAGGCCGCGCTCACGAAGGCGATGGAGGAGCTGAATCGCCTATCGGTCGTGCCCGTCGAGTCGAGCGAGTACGCCGTCGTCAGAAATTATTTGGATTGGCTCTGTGCGATGCCCTGGTCGAAATCGGCCGAGGAGCAGCTCGATCCTGATCGCGCCGAGAAGATCCTCCACGAGGATCATTACGGCCTCGATGAGGTGAAAGACCGAATTGTGGAGTACATCGGCGTGCGAAAGCTGCGTCCCGACAAGCCGGGGCCGATTCTCTGCCTCGTCGGACCGCCCGGCGTCGGCAAGACGAGCCTCGGCCGATCGATCGCTCGCGCGACGAATCGGCCTTTTGTGCGCACGGCGCTCGGCGGCGTGCGCGACGAAGCGGAGATCCGCGGGCATCGGCGAACCTACGTGGGCGCGCTGCCGGGCCGCATCATCCAAGAGCTCAAGAATGCCAAGGTCAATAATCCGGTCTTTCTCTTGGATGAGATCGACAAGCTCGGAAGCGATTTCCGCGGTGATCCTTCGAGCGCGCTCCTCGAAGTGCTCGATCCGCAGCAAAACTCGACGTTCCGCGATCACTATCTCGATGTGGCGGTCGACCTTTCTCGGGTGCTCTTTCTCACGACTGCAAACTATCTCGACTCGGTGCCTGGCCCGTTGCGCGATCGGCTCGAGATCCTAGAGATCCCCGGATATGTGACCGAAGAGAAGGTTGCGATCGCCCGCAAGTACATCGTTCCGCGCCAAGTCGAGGCCCATGGCCTCACGCGAAAAGACCTGGAGCTGCCGCCGTCGACGGTGCGTGCGATCATTGAAGGTTATACAAGAGAAGCTGGTGTCCGCACGCTCGAGAAGCGCATCGAGAAGCTCGCGCGGCGTCGCGCGCTCGCAAAGGCGCGACGGCGCAAGGGAACTCTCTGGGATGCATTTGTGAAACCCGATGAGCTGGCTCCTCTCCTCGGGCCGCCCAAGTTTCTCGAGGACATGGACCGCTCCCCCAAGAAGCCCGGTGTGGCGGTCGGGCTCGCGTGGACCCCCGTGGGCGGCGACGTGCTGTCCATCGAGGCTGCCCGTTGGCGCGGAAAGGGTGCCTTTCATCTCACGGGCCAGCTCGGCGACGTGATGAATGAAAGCGCCCGCATCGCTGTCGCATATCTTCGCGCGAATGCACAGATGTACGGGCTCAACGCCGAGGATTTCGATCAGTACGATCTTCATGTGCACTTCCCGGCGGGAGCCACGCCCAAGGATGGGCCGTCGGCAGGCATCACGATCGCGACGGCGGTTCTTTCACTTTTCCGAAACGAGCTCATGACTCGAGGACTCGCGATGACCGGCGAGCTCACGCTCACTGGCGACGTGCTCCCGATCGGCGGCGTGCGCGAGAAGGTCCTCGTGGCGAAGCGGTTCGGCATTCGCCGCGTGGTCCTTCCCGAGCTGAATCGCGCCGACGTGAAGGAGCTTCGTCCGCACCTGGTGAAAGGTATGAAATTCGAATATGTGAAGTCGTTCCCCGACGTCGCGAAGCTCGTGCTCGCGTCGCTCAGGCGGCTTCCAGCGGCTCCGGCCAAGGATCCGGCGGGAGAGCGCGAAAGGACTGCATGAGGCGAGGCGCCGCGATCCTCGCGCTTGCGCTCGGGGTCGCGGCCTGCCGCGCGACGAGACCCGAGGAGGCGGTGCCCAGGGGGTGGCATTCGCTAGAAGTCGGCTCGTTTTCATTGATCACCAATCTTCGCCGCCGGGAGCTGCTCGATCAGGTGTGCGAGACGCTGCGCGCCGCGGATCGGGATCTCGCGCTGCTGCTCGGGAAGGGGAGTCAGCCGCTGCAGGTCCATCTCGAAGCCTCGGAGCTCGACCGCGCGTCGCGAGGGCGAAGCGTTGCGCCCGACGTTGCCGATTTTTTGTTACCTGCTCGGGCCCACCGCGGCTCGCTGAGGGCGGAGCTCGCCTTGCCCCGGGAGGAAGCCGACAGCCAGGCGGAGATTTGGAAGGAGATTCCACTTTTCTCGTCGACCGCCGCGACGCTGGTTCACGAAGCGGCCCACCTTGCGGCCTTTGAGCGGCTCGATCCGGAGAGCCGTATTCCCGCGGCGCTCCACGAGGGCTTTGCCGAGTGGATCGCCGAGCGCGTGCTCGCGGGGCGAGATGCGCCGGCTGGGGCGCTTCAGGGCTTTTTGTGGGAATCGGCGGGGGCGCTCCGCGGCGGGATCGGCTCGCCGGTGGAGCCGCTTGAGGCGCTGATCCAGATTGCGCCGCGCGCGACACCGTCGCCGCGACTGGCCACGGCGCAGGCATGGCTCTGGATGCGAACGCTGGCGCGCCGCCAGGGCGAGGCGGCGGTGATTGCCTGGCTTCGAGCGATCGCACGAGGCGAGGAATCCAATCGAGTTTTTGTGAGGACTTTCGGCGACGCCGACGCGAACGCAACGGCCGTCGAGCAGGAGCGTGCTGCGCTCCTCCGCGGCCCCTGGGCGGCGGGACGCGACGTGACGCCGCTTCGAGGCGGCGGGATCCTCCTGTCACCTATTCCCGGAACTGTGGCATTCTGGTTCGGTGAGGCGGAGCTGACTCACCAAGGATTTGTTGCGTCGTGGCGCGCGCGCTGCCTCGGCGGCGCTGCGCCCGAGCTTCGGCTCGAATGGGGGCGCGCCGAGGCCGGCGGCGGGATTCGGCTCACGATTCCTGCGTCGGGCCGCGTGGCGCTCGAGCTCGTCGACGATCGGAATGCTCCTCAGCACGGCGTCGAGCTCGACCTTGGCTCGGCGGCAGCCTTCCGGATCGGAACCGAGCGCGCCCTTCGCGTGGAACGGTTGGGGCGCACCCTCGTGGTCGACATCGACGGCTCCCAGGGGGAGTTCGTGCTGCCGGCGGAGGCGCCCACGGCGGGCGCACTCGGGCTCAGCGCCGTCGGCGGAGCGTTTCGCATCGACGGGTTCACCCTCGAGTCCGACGCCCGATCGGAGAGAGCCCGCGGGATCCGCTAGCGGGCGCGCCACAATGGCGCCGCCCCATGGAACCCGCATCGGTCTTCGCGGCCGCCGGCCCTGTCGTCGACGCCACGACATCTGCTCCCGCTACCGGCATCGGCGCCGGCTCGGGCATTGCGCTGACCTTTGGGCTGCTGCTGATCAACGCGTTCTTTGTCGTCGCGGAATTCGCCCTCGTGGCGGCGCGGCGCTCCCGCGTGGCGCAGCTCGCCGAGAAGGGCAACCGCAGCGCACGCGCGCTGCAGGTCGTGCTGGCCGACCTCGACCGCTACATCGCCTGCACGCAGGTCGGAATCACGCTGGCGAGCCTCGGCCTCGGCTGGGTTGGCGAGCCGGTCCTCGCCCACGAGCTCGTGAAGCTCCTCGACTTCGTCCCCGAATGGGGGCGCTCCGTCGTGGCGCACGCCCTCGCCACGGGAATTGCACTTTTCGCACTGACGACGGCCACAGTCGTGCTCGGTGAACAATTCCCCAAGACCATTGCGCTGCGATATCCGGAGCGGTCCGCGATTATTGTGTTGCGTCCGCTCCAGGCGACGATGTGGCTTCTCTCGCCGCTTGTCTCGATGCTCAACGGCCTCACAGGGCTTTTGTTGCGACTTGCAAGAATTCCAGCGGCTTCGCACCACTCGATCACGCCCGATGAGCTTCGCCACGTGGTGGAGCAGGCGGAGAAGTCGGGCGTCTTCGAGGAGGACGAGGCGAGCGTCGTTCGGCGCGCGCTGCGTTTCCCGAGCACGCTCGTGCGGCAGGTGATGGTGCATCGCCGCGATGCCGACCTGCTCGATGCGAATCTTCCGCCCGCCGAGCTTCTTCGGGAGGCCGCCAAGCTGCGGCACAGCCGTGTGCCGGTCTACCGAGGCGATCGCGACCGAATTGTGGGAGTTTTACATATCAAGGATTTGTTGCGGCAGCGCCCCGAGGAGCTCGATCTGGCGAAGATCCTGCGCGTGCCGCTCTGGGTCACGGTCGATACGCCGATTCCCGACCTCGTCGCGGCGCTGCGGCGCAAGCGCACGCGCCTTGCGCTCGTGACGGATGAGTTTGGCGGTTTTGTTGGAATTGTCACTCTCGAAGACGCCGCCGAGGTCGTGCTGGGCGAAGTGCTCGACGAACACGACGCGCCGAAAGCTCCGCTTCCCCAGGATGAGCACGGCCGATTTGTGGTGCATGGCTCGACGCGCGTGCTCGAGCTCCAGGAGGCGCTCGACCACGAGTTCCAGGAGCGTGCCGTGACCGTCGGCGGCCTCCTCATGCGACACCTCGGCCGCCTTCCTGAGGCCCACGAGAAAATCCCGATTGATGGCGTGGAGTTCGAGGTCGACTCCATTGCGGGCACCCAAGTCGGGCGCGTTTGGTGCACTCCCGCGCCGAAGCACGACGCGGGAGCGCCCACACAGAACTGAGAACTTACTTTCCGGCGCGCACTTTCCACGCGGGCTGCTTCGCCAAGTGCTCGCGCGCCGCCTTCTCGGCCTCGGGGCGAGCCATCTTGTGCATTCCCATGAAGTAGCCCGAAACAGTGCCCTCGAAGATGACTTCATAGGGGCGCAGCTGTCCCGCCTTCTCATCGAAGCAATACTGACAGTACATCTGGCCCGGGGTCGCATCGGTGAGTGGCATGGCGCACGACTGGCAGCTCGCCATCGCCACGGGCGTATAGAACGTGAGCGTGTAGCCGTCGGGATCGACCAGGACGAGATCGCGCAGGCCATAGAACTGGGTCGTCGGCTCCAGTGTGATCTTCGCGCCGTTCGCCGTGATCTTCTTCGCGTAGGCGTCGATATCGGGAACCATGATGTAGAGATTCACGCCGACGCCGTGGGGCGCTGTCGCGAATTGTTGCATCGACTTGCGCCAGAACTCCATGGCTTTCGGGTTCATCCCGCTTCCTTCACAAGAAGATTCGGGCCCCATGGCCTGCCCGAACATGATCGACTGGTTGTCCATCACGAGGCTCGCCCAGACCGGCGCCTCGGCGTTGGGGAAGCACTCCCGAAGTGTGAATCCGAGCTTCTCACAATAAAAAGCGATCGACTTCTTTGCATCGGCCACAGTAAGGCCGACGGAGTTGGGATTCGGGTGCGCACACGATTCAGGCTGGGACGCAGTCGACATGGGAGCCTCAAGGGGGCATCGGGAACGGTGGAACGACGCAGTCTGCGGTCGTCGCAGGACACTGTATGCCTATCCATGTGAATCGCGCAAGGGTGCTCCCATCTCCTTGCTCAAGCCCCTTCGGGCTCGCGGAGTCGCAGGGCGGGGAGCCGACACGCGGGCTGTCCCATCGCAGGTGCGTCGGGTGTCGCGCGGCACGGGGCCGCCTTTGCGGCCCCAGGGAAACCGGCTTCGCCATCGAGCACTTTTGAAACGTCCTCAAGGCCCGCGCCGAACTTCAAGCGACGCAGGTTCGCCTTTCGGCCCTCGATCAGGGACTCAGCAACACGCTCCAGGATCTTAACTGCCTGTGGCAGAAGTGCTCCGCAAAGCGAGCACGAGGATTTTTGGCGAGATCGAGGAGGACCACCGCAGGCGTGGCCGAGGAGTTACGGCGAGGCGGTCCGACGATGAGACCGCCAAAAAGCCCGCGTGCGCAGCTCGGATGACTTTTGCCACGGGCTGTTAAGCCGCCGTCGACGATCGCCGCCTTGGACGATACAAAAGGAGATCCTCTTCACGCCGAGGAAGAATGCAGGCACTCGCAGAAGATCCCTGGAGAAGTCGCCCTTCGCGGCTGTGTTCGGGCCGCGCGGACGCGATCGCCGGCGCTTGGTCCGCGAGATCGATTTCGAGAGCGAAGCCGATGAGGGAGAACGTAAGTTCTTGGTTGGCGGCCACGGTATGAATACGTTCCTTATCCCAGCTAGCGCTCTTGCTGCCACTTCCATCCTGAGCGAAGGAGGTTACGAAGAAATTGGCATCGAGCCAACCCTTTGCGTAGCCGTCACTTGGGGCCCCGGAGATTGACAAACCAGCGCTCCCGACCCATTGAATCTTAAAAGCTCCGGGCCGGCTCCCGTCATTCTTGACTCGCACATAAATCGACGCCTTGTTCTTCGCATGCGCGTGAATGTAAGAACCTGCGGGAGGAACTCCGATGGCTGAACTGACAGTAAGACTCCAGTTAAGGACGGTACTGGTGTTGGTCAAACTGTATATCGCCGATGCAGTGGCGGTGCCAGACGTCGCAGTCAAGTTGTCGGGTGGGTTCTGCTTCATATCGTACGCGAAGTTCTTCTGGTCTGCTTCGGCCATTAGCGACTTGAAATTACTCTGCACGGAAGAAAAGTGTATGGTTCCCGGAATTCCGGCTGTCTGCGTGAGATTGGCAGTCAGCTGGACTGCCCCTGTTGCACTCACCTGGGCGACACTCGTTCCATGGAGTAGGTCGGTGCAGACGAGGAACGAGGCAGCCAGGGCGAGAGATCGGACGACGACACAATGGCTCGTGAACATGGGATTCTCCGGTATATGGAAGCGGCTCGCGTTACGTCTCACATGCGAAACGCGGAGCAGGAGCAAGAACGCGAGAATTACAAAAAACATCCGCGCCGAAGCCCGCCGCTACGGATGTGAGAGCGAACTCGCGCGTCGGCTCTGCATGGTCTCCCTGCGGCAAGTCTCATGCCGGCACCAGGGCCGGAATGTCGCGACCGGTTTCTTCCCATATGTGGACCGCTGCGTAACACCCAGTGGCGCCAGTGACTGCTCACGCGGGAGCCACGGGGAGCCACATGTTGCTGCGTCGAGGAGTTGCCGTCTCCGCTCGGAGCGACGGATTCTCGGAAGACGATTCCAGAGACAAAGGAGGCAGAACACTCGGCTCCCATTCATGAAGCAGGCCGCAGACCCGCTGGCGGATGCCATCGGATCTGCGGCCCAGAGAGCCGAACCTCAGGAGATCAATTCTGGATCGTGATCTCCGCGCCGACCGAGCTGCTCAAATTGTACGGGAGCAGCGTGCACTCCGCGGCCGACCAGAGCCAGATCGACTGCGCGTAGTACTTCTTGCCGACGAGCGCGGGAGCGTTCGGGATCGGTGCATTCGCCGCCGAGTACCCGAGGGCGTCCGTCGGCATGTCGAGAGTGTACACTTCCGTCGCACCGCCGAAACCCACATGCAGCAGGATTCCCACTGCGAACAGATCCGTGCCCGCGAGGTCCTGGACGTCGGTGATCACCAACAATCCAAGCGAGGTGGCGGGAGCATTGGCGCTATGGAAGCGGAAGGCCGAATTGCCGATGCTTGCGGGGCCATTGGTATTCAGCGAGGTCGTTCCATCGCAGCCGGGGGTGCCGGTGCCGTACTGCGCCCATCCGAGCGGGTGCATGTCGTAGACGCGCGCCATGCCGCCCTGCGGAGTGACGATGCTGGAGTAGGGCGCGCCGACGAGAAGCTCACCGATCCCGTCGCCCGTGAGGTCGCCGAGGCCCGCAACGCTCTGACCGAAGCCGTCGCCCGTCGAGTCGCCGTCGAGGCGGAGGTTGCGCGAGCCGAAGCGGCCCGACACCACATCGACGAGGCCGGGGCCCGTCGGAAGGATGAAAGAGTAACGATTCCCGCCGACGGCGATCTCCGCGGCGCCATCCTTGTCGAGGTCACCGAGCTTCGCGAGCGACGTGCCGACGTGTTCGTTCGTGAGGCCGAGGTAGCTCCAGAGCTGGGCGCCGTTCGCTCCGCTGTAGGCGCGCACAATTCCGCCATCGCTGATGAAGAGACCCTCCGCACCGGGGGAGCCCGCCGCGAAATCCACCTTTCCATCGAAGTTCACATCTCCGATGCCGGCCACGGAGTAGCCGAGCAGGTCGCCCGAGTTCACGCCGTCAAGGGTGTACACGATATTCGACGGCTGGGAGAGCACATAAACGCGGCCACGGTTGCTCACGCCGTTGTCGTGGAAGGGGGCGCCTACCACAACATCGACCTGCGGCACCACATCATTGGTGACATCGCCGAAAAGGCCCGCAACCGAGTAGCCAAGCTGCGCGCCGGTCTCGAGGCCGGAGCGGCTGAGGGAGATGGTGCCCGAGATGGCGTTGCGCGCCTCGACGCGGCCCGCATCGACGAGCCCGCCGTTGTCCCAGGTGGGGAGGCCGACCAGCACGTCGATCTCGCCGTTGGCGTTCACGTCGCCGCAGCCCGACACTGCGAATCCGAAGCGGTCGCCGTTCTGGGGGCCCGTGTGGTTTGCGAGGAGCGTGCCCGTCAGACCTGAATAAATAAACACTTCGCCAGGAGCCGCAGTCGTCACTTCCATCTTCGGCTGGCCGATGGCGTAGTCAGGGCGGCCGTCATTATTCACATCTCCGATGCCTGCGACCGAATAGCCGAAGAGGCCGCCGGCCGTGAGATCGCTGTGGCTTCGGATCAGGCTGCCGTTCGCGCCCGAGTGGATTTCAACTCTTCCGGAATCCAGCACAAAAAGCGGAAAGGGAGGCGGGCTGTAAGTGTCGTAGTAGGGGATTCCGACCGCCCAATCGTCCTTGCCGTCGCCGTTCACATCGCCCACGTTCGCGACGCAGCGTCCGGCGTTGTCGCCCTGCATGGGGCCCCACACCGTGTGGATCAGCGTGCCGTTCAGACCCGAGCGCACAACGACCTGACCTGTGAAAGGGCCGTTCAGCTGCGTGTCGGGGGCGCCGATCACAAAATCGGGGCGATTGTCATTATTGATATCGCCTCCTCCGCCGACTGCGGCACCGAGGTGTGCGCCGGTGCTGCCGCCCGTGATCGTATACAGGACACCGGCCGTCATGCCGGAGAAGACCTTCGCGCTGCCGGCCTCGTTGATGCTGAGGGGGTCGGCGTCGGGCATGCCGACGATGAGGTCGGTGCGGCCGTCATTATTGATATCGCCCAGCGATGCGATGGCGCTGCCCGCGTGGTCATTGGATGCGAACGCCGTGAGCGTGTCGAGGATGGCGCCGCCTGCGCCGGAGAAGACGTAGACGCCACCGGAACTCGTGCCGCCGAAGGGGGCGCCCGGCATGCCGACGGCGAAGTCGGCATTGGTGTCCGCATCCCACTTCTTCAGCATCGCGACGCCAGCGCCCATGCGATGGTTGCTGCCGCCGCCGGTCTGCGTCTGATGCGTAACGAAGCTCGACACGGCGCTGTAGACGCGCACGCGGCCGCAGTCGGTGAGGCCGCCGGCGGTGTCGTCCCAGTCGGGGGCGCCCACGACGATGTCGGGCTTCCCGTCGGCGTTCACGTCTTCGCCGCCGGCGACGGACCAGCCGAGGTGCTCGTTCGATTGGGACCCGCTGTATTCATTCAAGAATCCGCCGGTCGCAAAATACACATAGGCGCTTCCGGAGTTCGCGGCGGCGCCGTGGTCGCGGTAGGGGGCGCCGACGACCATGCGGTAGGCACCGAGGTAGCTTCCCGCGGAAGCGACCGAATAGCCGAAGCGGTCGCCGGCCGCAGCGCCATTAAAAGTGGCAATCGTCGAGCCGTTCGCGCCCGAGAGCACGCGGACTTGGCCAGCGTTGCTGAGGCCGCCCGGGTCCGCCGTGGGGGCGCCGACCGCGAAGTCAAATATGCCATCGCTGTTCAAGTCGCCGCCGAAGGACGCAACAGAAAAGCCAAACTGGTCGCCGGCTGCGGAGCCGGCAACGGTGTAGAGGAGCGAGCCGTCAACGCCGGAGCGCACATGCACGCGGCCGGCGTCGAGGCCGGCTTGGTCATCGGAAGGCAGCCCCACCGCGAAGTCGTCGCGGTTGTCGCCATTCACGTCGCCGATGATCGTGACCGACGCGCCGAAGTTGCCACCGCTTCCGCTGCCGGACGACTGAAAGAGGGTCTGCTGAGCAAGGGCCGCCGGGGCGAACAGCAGCGCCGCCGGCACAAGAAGGAGCAGGTACGAAACTCGAGACTTCATGGGATCGCATCCGTGAATAAGGACTCGAGCTTTCTGCCGGGAGCGGTTCGCGGCGTTACATGGGATTCTCCTTCGGCGATCCGCGGCGGCTCCTCCATGCGCAGCCTGAGGGAAGGGAGATCGGAAGGTGCCCGATCGTGCTGCCGCGTCGGACGCTCAGCGAGCCGATCACCGGTCCGGGGACTGAGGGCGTCATGGCTGAATCACCACTTGGACGGCTTTCGACGCGCTCAGGTTGTACGGCGGTGCGGCGCAGGCGCCCGGCCAAGCCCAGATCGACTGCAGGTAGTAGCTCTTTCCGACGAGCGCGGCCGTATTGGGAAGCGGGAGGGCTGTGAATCCCCGCCCTTGTGCATCGCTCGGCATGTCGAGGGCGTAAACCTCGGAGGCGAGGAAGAAGTCGACGTGCAACGAGATGCCGAGCGCGAATGGATCGGAGCCGGCGAGATCCTGGCTATCTGTTGCTATCGTGAGTCCTAGCGAGGAGGGCGGCGCGTTGGTAGTTGCAACCCCGAATAGTGTATTCCCGACTTTGGGCACCCCGTGAGCGAGCAGCGGCTGCGGACCGTTGCAGCCATTTGTGGGCACACCATAAAAGGAAACGCCCTTGGGCTGCAGGGACATAACGTGCACCTTTCCAGTGATAATTCCGTCAGTGAGCAGATGGCTGTCGCCGGGCGCTCCGATGGCTGCGTCGGGAATTCCATCCAATGTAAGGTCTCCGACGCCGACGCCAGAGGCACCGAAGAGGCCGCCCGCGGTGTTCCCGTTGAGACGATACAGCAAGTCGCGGGCGCTTCCCGAGATCAGCTCCGCATAGCCGAGAGCCGTGTTCGGGAATGCGGTTGTCGGGCGTGCGCCGACGAGAACGTCACCGCGCAGATCGCCGTCGACATCGCCCACGCCGGCGACGGAGAAGCCATATTGGTCCATCGCTGAGGCGCCGATTCGCTGCCCGAGCGACGTGATCTGCACGGGCGATCCGTGCAATCGTAGGAATCGCACAATTCCAGCTTGAGTGAGCCCGGACTGAGTGTGATACGGGCCTCCGGCGACGAGGTCGTTCTTGCCGTCTCCATCGAGATCGCCCACGGAGGCGAGGCTGTATCCGAATCGGTCGCCGCCGAATCCTCCCATGGAAGCGACGCTGAGACCCGTCGCGCCCGAGATCACATAAACGCGCCCTGCGTTGAACCCTGAGCTGCTTTCACCAATCGAGCCCACTGCAAAGTCGGGCCTGCCGTCTTCTGTGACATCCCCGAGCGCCGCAAGGGCGAATCCGAGCTGGTCATTGTCGGCCGCTCCAATCGTTTGAAACAGAAGGTTCCCGTTCGCACCGGAAAAGGCACGGTATCCGCCTCGTTGGGGATCCGCCAGAAGTGGCGAGTAGCGCGGCATCCCACCGACGATGTCCGGGACGCCGTCAAGATTGAGGTCGCCGACGCCTGCGACGGCAGCTCCGAATGCATCATTTGGCGCAACGCCGGAGAGGGTGTTCAGCGGGCCGATGAAGAGAGAAGAACCGTTGGTTCCCGAGAGCACCATGGCCAATCCTGCGGCGCCCGTTGGAAGGAGCTCTCGCGGTACGCCCACGAGGACATCATTTCTCCCGTCCTGATTGAGGTCGCCCAGGAAGGAGACATCGGCACCCAGCGTGTCACCTTCGGCGTTGCCATAGGACTCCCAGAGGGTCCCACCGGTCGCACCAGAGAGGAGCTTCACGGAGCCTGCTTTTGCAATATGTGTGGTGGGCGACACGATCTTTGTGGCTCGTGGCGCGCCGATGGCGAGGTCCGGGAATCCGTCTCCGTTGGCGTCCCCAATGTTTGCAATGCGTGAGCCGAATCCGTCGCCAACGGCAGGACCCACAATAGTCTGAAAGAGCTGAAAGGTCGTTCCCACGTGAATCTGTACTTTTCCTGCGTTCGTTCCGGACGAGTCGTTTCCGGGGAGCGAGAACGCGAAATCCGAGGTTGAGAAGCCTCCAACGGCACCGCCGCCCGCCAGAGCGTCTCCGCATCGTTCGTTCGCCGCAGAACCCTGAAACAAGAACACTGCTCCGCTGGTATGCGACCGAATGTGCACAGCACCCACATCGGTCTGACCTCCCGCATCCGTGAGCGGAGCTCCGATGAGCAAGTCCGTTCGCCCATCTCCTGTAACATCACCCGCGGAAGCCAGCGTGCGGCCGTAGCCCTGGGATCCAAAGGTGACGGTGAATGAGATGAGATCGAGAAAAGGATTCAATCGGTACAGGTAGAGGCCCTCGGAGCCGGAGCCGTCTGTGGTTGTCGACACCGCCACGTCTGCGAGACCGTCGCCGTCGTAGTCGGGTAGCAATGCGACTGCGGTGCCAAGCATCCAATTCACTTGGACACCAACGGCGCTCGCGATCGCGGCATAGGGCGAGGCGCCCGAGTACACGATGAATCGGCCTCGATTATTGAAACCGCCGGAATCCCAGCCGGGAGCGCCGACCACAAAATCGTCCGAACCCTCTCCGTCGGCGTCCTCTCCTCCGGCGATGGCGATGCCGAAGTTCTCATTTGCTTGCGAGCCAGTGACTTTTCTCACCAGGCTGAATGTGTTCGCATTATACAGATAAACAGCACCCGAGTTGATGCCGCCGGCATCATGGAAGGGCGCGCCGACGAGGAGGCGCAGGAGCCCTGCAGGGAAGGGGCGCCCTCCGGTTGCCACCGCCCAGCCGAAGTTGTCGTCCTGAGCTTCACCATTCTTGGATGCGATCAGCCCTCCTGTTGCGCCCGAGAAGAGTCGGACTTGTCCAGCATTGAGGAATCCGGCGTCCGAGCCTGGCGCGCCTACCGCATAGTCGGGGGCGCCATCGAGGTTGACGTCTCCGCCGGCGCTGGACACTGCCCAGCCAAATGTATCGTGTGCCGCGCTGCCGTCGTGGGTTCGCAGCAGGGCTCCCGTGGCTCCCGAGTAGATCCTCACCCGGCCTGCGTTGAACTTATTCGGCTCGGGGTCTTCGGTGGCGGAGCCGACGGCAATCTCATCGAACCCGTCGAAGTTGATGTCGCCGATGAATGCGACGGAACTCCCGAAATGGGAGCCAGCTTGTTGGCCGGCCGCCTGAAGCAGCGTTTGCTGAGCGAACGCCTGAGCCGCGAGGACAAAGAGAGCAAGGACGGGCTTCCAGAGATGCGCCAACATGCGGATGCTCAACGGAATGGAGAACGGGGTGGACCCTCCACAAGCGATGCCCCACGTCGCGGTGCACGCTGGGCAGCCCCCTCCTGCTTCGAGCTCGCCGTGGATCCGCCGAGCTGCGGATACGGAGTGCGGCGAGCAGTTCCCGGTTCTCGCAATCCACCCCCTCGGATAGCCTCGAGCTGCGATGGACGGCAACTCTCCGACGCTTGCTCTCTTGCGTCGATGGCACGCCGGTGAAGCACAGGCCATGTCTCTGCTGCTCGATCGCCACATGTCGTCGATCCGCGACCGCGTGCATCGGCGGCTGGGGTCGATGCTGCGGGCAAAGGAGCAAACCGATGACCTCGTGCAGGACGCGGTCGTCCGATTCCTTGTGGACTGCCCGCGATTTGAGGTCGTCGACGAAGAGCACTTTCGCCTGCTGCTCGCGCGAGTGGTCGAGAATACGCTGCGTGATAAATACAATTGGCATCAGAGACGCCGGCGCGATGTCGCACGCGAATGCGCGATGCCTTCGACCAGCGTGCTTCTTGTCGGGCATCTTGCTGGCCGCCGCGATTCGCCAAGCGGCATTGTCGAACACGAGGAACAGAAGGCGTGGGTGCGACTCGCGCTCGATCTTCTCGATGCCGAAGAGCGCGAGATCATCGTCGCGCGGGATTTTGAGAATCACTCATTCGCGGTGATGGCTGGGCGCCTCGAGGTGAGCGAGGGTGCGGCTCGAATGAGATACCACAGAGCCGTCGCAAAGATCACACGCATTGTTGGAGCGCTCCGTCGAGGACGAGTCGAACAGGCGCTCGCCGCGCTCGGAGCCAATGAGATATCCTGATGGGCAGCGAAGCCGAGATCCAAGCCGCGCTCGCAGAGTTCCTCTCGGAGCGGAAAAGTGGAGTCGAGATCGACATCGAATCGTTCTGCTCGAGGCACCCGGAGTTTGCGGACGAGCTTCGTGACGCGATCCATGATTACATTGGGATTGTCGAGCAGTCGCTCGCGCAGGATCGCTCGCAGCCGGTGTCCAGCAAGCGCGCGGAGCGGGGGCTCGCGTCCGGGAGCGTGCTCGGCGACTACCGAATCATCCGAGAGCTTGGCCGCGGGGGCATGGGAATTGTTTATCTTGCCGAGCAAGTTTCGCTGCCGCGCCATGTCGCGTTGAAGGTGCTTTCCCCATTTGTGGCATCAGCGGCCGCAAACGCCGAGCGTTTTCGCGCCGAAGCCCGAGCGGCGGCAGCGCTGAATCATCCTGGAATTGTGAAAGTGCTCGCGATCGGGTCCGAAGGCGACACGTGGTATTTCGCAATGGAGTTCGTGGACGGTGTCGGACTCGATCGAGTGCTTGAGAGGCTGCGCGCCCATCTATTGCTTCCTGTGGATGCGGCATCGATCGCCTCGGCGATCGGCGAGGACGTTGAGGACGGCGGGAGCCGATGGCGAGGAAGCTACGCGAACGCCATGGCGCGAATTATTGCGGATGTGGCCGAAGGCATCGAGCATGCGCATCGCCGCGGTGTCATCCATCGCGATGTGAAGCCCTCCAACATCCTCTTGCGGCGCGACGGTTCGGCAGTGCTCACAGATTTCGGGCTTGCGCGCGCGGCTGGCAGTGCCTCTCTGACGCAAACGGGGCATCTCCTCGGAACACCTGGATACCTGGCTCCCGAGCGTGTGGGCGGGGGGAGCCAAGTCGGCGATGCGCGTTGCGATGTCTTTTCGCTTGGTGTGACACTTTACGAATGCATCACGCTGAGGAGGCCCTTCGAGGGCGCGACACCCGGAGAGGTGCTCGCCAACATCCTGCTCCGCGACCCGATTGAGCCGGCGCGGCTCGGCGCACGAGTTCCTCGCGATGTCTCGACGATTGTGCTCAAGGCGCTCGAGAAGTCACCTTCGCGCCGATATCCCACTGCCGCCGCCATGGCGGAAGATCTCCGCGCGTATCTTGACGGGAGAGCGATTCGTGCGCGGCCCATCGGCCCGCTCGGTCGGCTCGTGCGGGCTGCGCGGCGGCGACCGGCGGCGAGCGCAGCGGTCTTGCTCACATTGTTACTTTTTATAGGCGGACCGATAGCATTCGGATTGCAGGAGCAGGTCCACACCAAGCGCATCGAGCGGGCATTCAAGGAGGAGCAGGCGGCGCGCGAACGGGCAGAGGCCGACTTTCGGATGGCTTCGGAGGCGATCCATCGCATGCTGATTCGAGTCTCGCAAGAGCGGCTGCTGTATGTGCCAAAGATGGAGAGCGTGCGCCGCGAGATTCTTGAGGAAGCTCGCGAGCTGTATGGGGAGTTCCTGAAGCGACACGAGGGCGTGCTGTCTCTGCGTCGAGAAGTAGCGAATGCATACTATCAGCTCGGGGAAATTCGATCTCGGCTTGGAGAAACGGTCGGCGTCCTGGAGCCTCTTGCCAAGGCCGAGGAGCTATTGTGTGCTTGCGGAGCTGAAACGTCCGAGGAGCCCAAGCTGGTCGAGGAGTTGGCGAGAGTGCGAGTAGCATTGGGCGCAGAGTTACTTCATCAAGGAAAGGCCACCGCGGCAGCTTTGGAGATCGAGAGGGCGTCCGAGCTCATTCGGCGCGGACTTGCGCGCGCGCCGAATGAGCTCTGCTTGTTGCGCGCGCTGGGGGATGGTCTCCGCGCGCTGGGCGACGCGCTCCGTGCGTGCGGGCGAGCAGAAGAAGCCGAGCGCGCTCAATCGGAGGCCGTAGCGACCGTGCGAAAAGTTCTTTCACTCGAACCGTCGCCGAGCCGCGACGCGCGTGTTGCGCTCGCGGCCGCGCTCGCGCAATGGGCGATTACGCTTCTGGATCGGGGAGATGGCGCAGCTGCCATCGTTGCGTTCGAATCGGCGATCGAATTGCGTGACGCGCTGTCGCGCGAGGCGCCGACGGGGCAGGAGCTCGTGTCGGGGCTCGAGGGGCTGCACGTGGGACTCGCGAACGCACTGGCACGGGCGGGCCGATACACCGACGCGAAAGCGCGGCTTGCTGCTGGGCTCGAGCGATTGCAACGATTCACGGAAGAGTATCCACGTGCCATTGTCTTGCGCTCCGACCTTGCCGGGACACACCTCAACCTTGCGGTTATTTGTGACCAGCTCCGGGAGCACGATGCGGCGGTGACGCATTGCGAGCGGGCCATCGATGTGTACCGATCGCTCGCGACGGAGTCGCCGACGCGCGTTTCGGCCCTGCAGGGACTTGCGTCGGCACTCACGAATCTCGGGACGGCAGCGCTGAGACAGGGCGCGGCCGAGGCCGCGCGAGCGCACCTCGAGGAAGCGGCTGCGACCCAGCGGCGTGTGATCGCACTGATGCCGCAGAACCCAGCGGCGCGCCAGACGCTGAGTGCTTGTTGCAGCTATCTTGCTATGACGTTCGAGGCGTTGGGCGAGCGTGCTCTGGCGGAGGAACTGTCGAAGGCACAAAAGGAGGGAGACGTCTCGGCACTGCTCACATGGTGCGACGCAAACCTGGGATCGATTAAGTAATTGATTGAGAATTGTGAGCGGCCGAATGGGTAGGCGGCTCTCCCTCGTGATCGTTGGTGGAGTCTCGTGAAATGCCCGCCCCGCGCGGTCCCAATCCGCGGCGAGCGTTGAATCAGCTCGTCCTCAAGCCTGTAGAACTCCAAGAGCCGGAGTGGGCACTCAATCACCCCTGGCTTGGGTTCGAGCTTGAGTTGTATGGTTGGTTCCTGGCAGTGATATAGGGGTTGTGTCCCGCTGCTTCAGAATGGTGTCAAGATCGTTGTTAAACATTGGTGAGGGACCAGTGTGATCATGGGCTGTCAGCGGATAGCCGTCCTTGCCCGACACCGACGCCGGACAGGCGTACTGTTCACATGTGTGACCGGTTTCCAGGAGCTGGTCCACGCGAAACGGGAGTCCTCGGCTCAACATCGACCTTCCGAAGACCCTCCCATGCGCACGAGCAAGTTCAGCGAAACTCGGATCACTGGCGCCCTCCAGGCGCCTGCGGCTGCGCCCAACCGAGGAGAAACCTCGGTGGGGACCCGGCAGCACTTCAGGCGGCAATGAACCTGGCACCGGGGGGAAGCTGGCACCGGGGGAGTGAGAGATTCTCTTTCCTGCGCCAGAATCGTAATGAGTTGTCCATATTGGACCCGCATCTCCGTCGCAAGACTAGGAAGGATTTTGTATCCAAGGCTCGCCGCCTTCTTCTGAATTGCATCTCCCCTTGCTGTCAGTGCGAGAATCTCTGGCTCCACCTCAGCCGGGACCCTGAGCCCCAATGAATCTCTCCTGTCGGGTCCCTGCGGCGGAAGAAATGTCGACAGAAGGCTGACTGCGATGAGTGGAACGGGGCGAAACCTGGGTCTGTTAGCGCAGGGGGAATTCAGGTGCTTCGTAGAACGCGGTCGAAAGGGTAGTCGAGGTGCCAGCGAGCGTCGACGGGGGCTAGGTCGGCGGGCTGGCCCTCATGCCTGGGACCCTGCATCTCCCAAAAGGAGGCGTCGGGTATTCGGGGAGGATCGAGCGTGGTCGCCAACCAACGGCGTTGGCCACTGGCGTATAGATGGATTCCCTGTTTCTTGGCACATCACCCATTGGCAACGAGCTCTATTTCCCCGCCGCCTCTCTCGCCAGCGCTTCCATCAATCCACAAAACTGCGGCCAACCGAGCAGCGCGCGAACGTGGATGTCGGCCATCCGGTCGCAGCCGCGCTGTGATAAGTGCACAGAATCGACGAAGTGCACTTTGTCGGCGGGGATCTCGCGCTCGGCTTCGATAAGCAAGGCGCCCGTCTCGCGCGCCGCGCGGCGGATCTCCTCGTTATAGATCGCGAATGACTGCGCGATCTGCGCGGGCGACATCCAAGGCATATAGACGAGGCTCGATTCGCAGCCGTCGAGCTGCTGCTCGGGAGTCTGGTCTATTCGCGCCCGCTGAGAGAAAGTCGTCACGGCCACGAGCGCCCCGGTCCGCTCACGCAGTTCCTTACAAAAACGCGCTAGCCGATCGCCGAAGGGCTTCGCCGTGGAGGCCGGATCGAATTGGAGCGTCTTGCGGTTCCCGTTGCGCGTCGTGCGTTGCTTCACCTTCAGGTTCTTCTGGATGAGAAACCAAGTTAATGAATAGCGCGCGAGACCGCCCTGCGCGTTCGGATCCTCCTCGAACAAGCCCTGCTTGCGCGCGAGCTCGCGCGTATCACCCGTCAGATCATTGGTGGCGTGGTAGATCAGCACCACGTCGGGCTTCTGCGGCTCCACAAAATCATGAAAATGCCTCGCCGTCTGCACAAGGCCGTATCCATGGACACCGCCGTTCACATAATCGACCGACGCGCCGCTCGCCGTTTTTTGTAGCAGCTCCGATTGTTGAATTCGCTGCCAGGTCAGGTGCGGCCATGTGTTCTCGTCTCCCGCCACTTCGATACAGAGCGTCGTGCTTCCGCCGATGAACGCGAGCCGCGCGCGCCCGCGCGGCTTAGGGCTCTCGAGCTCAGGGCTTCGAAACCCAAGCGAGTTGATGCGAATACGTCCGGTGTCCTGGTTCGGCTCCAGCAGCACGAGCTGGCGCTGCTCATCAAAGCGAGTCTCCACCGGGAAGAACCCCGTTCCGCCAAAGCGCAGCTTCTGGCGGACGCGCACCGCCACCTCGACGGCCGCGGTCGCCAGCAACGCGCCGCCAAGGACCAGAGCAAGCCGCGTACGGATCGAGGAGGGCATGGTCGCGTTGATGCTGCCTGTGCACAGACAAGCCGCCGGGAGGGCGGTCGGAGTATAGGAAGACGAGTTCGAGAAGTCGGCGCGAGCGCTTGGCCGTCTGGATCCGAGCGGGGACCGTTCATCGACCGAAGCACCGGGAGGGGGCCGCCGCTTGGAGGCAGCGGCGGCTGCTTCGCGAGCGCCCATGCTTCTCGCAGTCGTGCGCGCGTTCGCCTCCGATCACTACACCGTGCCACTTCCACCCGGGCATCCGTTCCCGATGGGGAAGTACGCCGCAGTGCGGGAAGCAGTCCTCGCCGATGGGACGCTCGCCCACGAGTCTATCGCCGACCCGGGTCTGCTCTCGCGCGAGGAGCTTCTGTCGGCCCACGACGAGGCCTGGGTCGACGCGGTCCTCACCCACACGGTGGGCCCGGAGATGTGCAAGCGCATTGGGCTTCCCGTTGACGAGGCGCTCTCGCGACGCGCGCGCGCCGCCGCGGCGGGCACACTGGCAGCGGCGCGCGCAGCGTTGGCAGACGGCGTCGCCTGCAACCTGGCCGGCGGCACGCACCATGCAGGACTCGCACGCGGCGCTGGTTTTTGTGTGTTCAACGATCTCGCCGTGGCCGCCCGCATTCTGCTCTCGGAGCGGCTTGCCGCGCGCGTCGCCATCGTTGATCTCGACGTGCACCAAGGAGACGGGACGGCCGAGATCCTGGGCGGCGACCGCCGAGTGTTTACATTCTCGATGCACGGCGCGCGCAATTATCCCCGCATAAAGATTGCGGGCACGCTCGACATCGGCCTCGAGGACGGCACGGGCGACGCGCGGTTTCTCGAGGAACTCGACCGCCATCTTCCCGCGATTCTTGAGGGTTTCGCGCCGGACATCGTTCTGTATCAATCGGGGGTCGACCCGCTTCGCGGCGACCGCTTCGGCCGCCTCGCACTCACGCTCGATGGGCTTGCGCGGCGCGATCGAACCGTGCTCGACGCGTGCACCGCGCGGCGGATTCCGATCGTCACCGTGATGGGGGGCGGCTACGCGCGCGACCCCTCGATCACCGTGCGCGCCCACGCGAATACCGTGCGCGAGGCGGCGGCGGCGGCCCGCCGCACTGCGATCTGTAAGAGCGAACCATGGTGAAGTCCCGCGGACCGCGTCCGGCCTACTTCGTTGGCCCCTGCGATCTCGACCGGCGCCTCGCGTGTGTTCCGAAGCGCCCCGAGGATGGAACTGTGGTCATGGTTCGATCCGAACAAAAAGGGGCGGCACTGCCGTTCCATCGCCAGAAGCTCGTGCTCGTGCTCTCGGCGCAGCAGCATTTCGCGAAGGAACTGGCGCGCGACGGCTTCGAGGTCGAGTGGGAGCGGGCCCCCAATTATGTGGAAGGCATTGCGAGGCATGTGAAGCGCCGTCGCTCGAGCCGCGTCGTCGCCCTCGAGCCGCGCGAGTGGGGATTGTGGAACTCGATGCGGTCGGCGGGAGACTCCGGAGCGCTCGGAGCGCCGCTTGAGCTCCGGCCCGACGGCGGCGAGGGCGGCCACTTTTTATTGACTCGGGATGAATTTACAGAATGGGCACGGGGCCGCCGCACGCTGCGCATGGATTTGTTCTATGGGTGGATGCGAAAGCGCACCGGGTGGCTCATGGAAAAGGGGCAGCCCGTTGGAGGGAAGCTCTCCTTCGACGCCGAGAATCGTCGTCCTGCCAAGGGTGAGAAGCCGCCGGCGCTGCCGTCCCATCTTCCGGACGCCGTGACGCGCCGCTGGATGAGGCGCGCTGCGGCGTGGCCCGGCGCGTTCGGCTCTGTCGACGGATTCGATTGGCCCGTGACGCGCGTGCAGGCGCTCGCAGAGCTCGACGACTTCTTCAAATACCGAGCGACGGAATTCGGCCCGTACCAGGATGCCATGCTGGCGGGCGAGAAGTTTCTGTGGCATTCGCGCCTCTCGACATCCTTGAACTTGGGGCTCCTTCACCCGCGGGAGGTCATCGAGCGCGCTCTTGAGTCGTACCGCCGCGGCGCCATGCCGCTTGCATCGGCGGAAGGATTCGTTCGGCAGATCGCGGGATGGCGTGAGTATCTGCGCGGCATGTATTGGCTTCGGATGCCCGCGATGCGAGCGGCCAATGCACTCGGCGCCGATCTGCCGCTCCCCGATTTTTATTGGGATCCGTCGAAGACGGAGATGCGCTGCATGCGCGAGTGTGTCGGCGCCGTGGCCGCCACCGGCTACGCACACCACATCCAGCGGCTCATGGTCCTTGGGAATTTCGCACTGCTCGCCGGGATCCGTCCGATCGATCTCTCCCATTGGTTCTGGGCCGCCTTCGTCGACGCCTTCGAGTGGGTCGAGCTGCCGAATGTGCACGGGATGGCACTTTTCGCCGACGATGGTTTTACCACAAAACCATATGCAGCTTCCGGGGCGTACATCCATCGGATGAGTAACTATTGCGAAGGGTGCCGATTTGATGTCTCTAAGCGAACGGGCGACGACGCCTGCCCGTTCAATGCGCTCTATTGGTCATTCCTCGCGCGGCACCGCAAGCGCCTTGGAGCAAATCCGAGGATTGGCGCGCTGTATCGCACATGGGATCGGTGGAGCGTCTCGGAGCGCGCCGCCATCGAAGCGCGGGCGAAGAAGCTGCGTGCGTCGCTCCGCCCGGCGGAGGAGCCCTACTCCTTCGCCGACGACGCGGGGTGAGCGCCCACGCCGTCTTCACACCGCATTACTCGCCAGGCCGCGCCGAAGCCGCTAGCCTCCGCGCATGACTCAGCTCGTCCTCGACGAAGCCCTTTGCCGCCGCATGCCCAAGGTGCTCCTACATGAGCATCTCGATGGCGGACTGCGTCCCGCCACGGTGATCGAACTCGCCCGGCAGTCGGGCTATGACGGCCTCCCGACGCAGGATCCGGCCGAGCTCGCCCAGTGGTTTCGGCGCGGCGCCGACCGCAAGTCGCTGCCGCTCTATTTGGAAGGTTTCTCCCACACGATCGCCGTCATGCAGACGCCCGAGGCGCTTGAGCGCGTTGCGTTCGAAGCGTTGGAGGATTGTAAGAATGATGGAGTTGTTTACTCGGAGATCCGCTTCGCTCCGCTGTTTCACACGCAGCGCGGGCTCTCGCTCGAGCGCGTGATGGAGGCCGTGCTCGCGGGGCTGGACCAGGGGCGCCGGCGCTTCGGCGTCGAGTTCGGGTTGATCGTATGCGGCATGCGCAACCGCGAGGATTCCCTCGAGATGGCGGAACTCGCGCTCGATTTCCGAGACCGCGGATGTGTTGGATTCGATCTCGCGGGTGAGGAGGCGGGGCATCCGCCGAAGCGGCACCTGGCGGCGTTTGACGCGATCCGCCGCGCGAATTTCTCGATCACGATCCATGCGGGGGAGGCCTTTGGCCGCGAGTCGATCTGGCAGGCGATCCAGATTTGTGGTGCTCACAGAATCGGCCACGCGACGCGCCTTCTGGAAGACGTGGTGGAGCACGAAGGAAAGGTGCTTCGCCTTGGCCCGCTCGCGCAGTTCATTCTGGATCGGCGTATTCCGCTCGAGATCTGCCTCAGCAGCAATGTGCAGACGGGCGCGGTGCCTTCGCTCGACTCCCATCCCTTCGGCGTGTTCTTCCGTGAACACTTTCGCGTGACGCTGAATACGGATAATCGGCTGATGAGTGCGACGACGCTTTCCAAAGAATACGCGCTCGCCGCGGAGCACTTCGACGTGGGGTTCGACGACCTTGAGAAGATTACAGTGAACGCAATGAAGAGCGCCTTCATTCACTACGATCAGCGCTGCGCGATCATCTTCGGCACGATCAAGCCGGCATTCGCGAAGCTGCGCGCGGAGTTTGGGCTTCCCGGACCGAAGTCCCGCTTCACCGGCTAGTGTCCTGATGCAAACGTGGTCTCGCAAAGGCTGACGGATTCGCCTCGGCTGTGCGTAGTCGATTCTGACGCGGCAGCGGACAGTCGAGGAGCCCCTTCAAAAACGGATAAGTGGGGTCGGCGCGTGCGCCGCCGGATGAGGAAGGCTGTCACAAAAGACTCATCACGCGGGGCACGTCACGCGCCGATCTTTGACGCAAGCGCAGCCCCTGCGGTTCGATTGGTGGTCTGTGCACTTCGCTGTTGCCCGGAGACACCCTGAAAGCGGGACATGATTCAGCTGCTCAGCGGGGGCGAATCGATAGGGTGATATCTGCGTTCTCAACTCGAAATGGCTCGGTGCGAAAGACGCCGCCCCAGTCGATCTGCTCCAGGGAGTACGTGCCTTGTGCGAGGCGGAGCTGAAGCGGCGTTGACTCTTCGGCGAGCTGTGACCACAGAACCGACCCCGAGCTGTCGCGGATGGAGATGCAGCAGGGGCGCCAGCCGGCACGCTCGGGCGAAAGCTCCACTTGGAACCCTTCGCGAAGGACGAGCAGCGGCTCGTCGCCGGGGACGAGGCCCGACGGGAAGCGGAGGCCGCAAAGCGCGCCGTCGCCCGCAAGGGCGAGAATTAAGATGTCAGCGTTGCGCACACCCTGCAGGGAAAAGTAGCCATCGGCACCGGCTTCGCTGCTCTCAAGCAGCGCCCGGCCGCCCGCGATGGAATAGGGATCGTTGAGTCGGATCTGTACACCTCCGGCAGCGGGCTGGCCGGCACCGTCGAGAAGCCGTCCTCGGATCGGCGCGCCGCGATGGAGCTGCATCTGTAAGGTACGGGAATCGCCGGGACCCAACTGGACATTCGCCACCGCCGCGCTCGCACCCGCGAACCGAGCAATGCATTGGAGGATCCCCGGGTCGAACTCATCCTCGGAAGTGCCCTCGGGCGCTTCTGTAGGATTCTCGATCCTCTCCTGGGAGGAATAGGACGTGACCAAGGCGCCGGGGAGCGGCAACGCCCGGTCGCCGTCGAGCACCACAAATCGCAGCGTGGCCGACTGCCAGGGACCACGGAGTGAGGATTGCATCTCGAACGCGCCCGCCCGCTCGACGCGGATCGAGCCGAGCAGATAGGTGCCGAAAAGTGCATGGACGGTCCACGGCGGCGGAAAAGGCACATCCACGGAGGCGTCCGCATTGCCACGCGGCGGCCGAAGGCGCCAGCGGTTGTCGACCGACTGCGGACAGAGCCACGCCCAGCGCGCGACCGACTCGGGGGTCGACTCGGCGGGGGCGGTCACGAGAACGCGCAGCCGCGAGAATGGCGTCGCAACGTCGGCGGCGTCGCGTTCCTGCAGGGAGCGACCGTCGAGATCGAGGATGCGAAGGTCGAGCCGAAAGGTCGTTTCGTCCCGAGGATCGGCCGATTCCTGGCTTCCGCCAGTCTCCGACGTGCGCCGAGCACCGGGGGAAGCTGCGGTGCCGGCAGGCGCCGGACCGACCTGCGCTCGACGTCGTTCGGCAGCGTCGGGAGCGGCTGCGGAGGTCGGGGAGTCGGGAACAAGCGCCAACGAACCGAATCCCCAAAACAAAGCGGCCGCTGCGAGGAGGATCGCAGCAGCCGCCAGCCAGCGTCGGTCCACCCGGCCGCGAGCGGCCGGATTCCGATGGAGAAGTTGGCGCAGGACGCGCATGCGCGCCCTTACTTCGGCGCCTTCGCGCCTCCGAGCTGCTCGAGGATCTCGTTGGCGTGGATCTTCACATCCACCTTTTCATACACCTTCTCGATCTTGCCGTCCGCACCGATCACATACGTGATGCGGTTCGGCCAAGCCGCTTTCTCGTCGGCGGCAGCGCCATACGCAATGCTGACTTTCTTGTCGGTGTCGCAGAGCAGCGCATAGGGGAACTCAAATTTCTTCACAAAAGCCGCATTGTCCTTCGGCGTGTCGAAGGAAATCCCAAGGATCTCAACGCCGAGCTTCAGGAAATCCGCGTTGCGGTCCCGAAACCCGCACCCTTCCATCGTGCAGCCCTTCGTGTCGGCTTTGGGGTAAAACCACAAAACGAATCGCTTCCCCTTCATCTGCTCCAGGGAGCGTTCCTTTCCGGTGTGGTCGAGAAGCCGGAAATCCGGCGCAGCGTCACCGACTTTGAGCACGGTACTTTTCTCCGATTTGTTGGGTCGTTCGGCGGGGCGCGACGCGGCGCGGCTCTCCGGACCCGCTCCGGGCGGAGGGGCCGGCTGCTGCGCCGCAACGAGGAGTGCGAGCAACGCCGGCGCGGCGGTGGCGGCTGGCACGAGCCAGGCGCCGATTGTCCGCGCTCCGGGAAACCCGCTGAAGGCAGGATGCATGGGCGAAAGGGTGGCCCATGGACCGGTGCGGCGCGAGCCCGGTTTCGGCCACGCACGCCTCGGAGTGGTGAGAGTTAGACTGCCGGCGAAGGGCCACGGCGTGTTCTCGCACCACGGGCCCGCACCTTTCCCACCGAACCAAGCCGACTATGGGACTCTTCGATCGCCTCGTTTCGCAATTCATCGAGATCATTGAATGGACCGACGACTCGTCGGACACGCTGGTCTACCGGTTTCCCGTCTATGCCAAAGAGATCAAGATGGGGGCGCAGCTCACGGTGCGTGAAGGGCAGGCGGCCGTGTTTGTGAATGAAGGAAAGATCGCCGACCTGTTCCAGCCCGGGCGCTACACGCTCTCGACGCAGAACATGCCGATTCTCTCGACTCTGAAGGGGTGGAAATATGGATTCGAGAGCCCCTTCAAGGCGGAAGTGTATTTCGTCGCGACGCGCGTGTTCACCGACCTGAAGTGGGGGACACAAAACCCGGTGATGCTGCGCGACCCGGAGTTCGGCCCCATTCGACTGCGAGCCTTCGGCACCTATGCGATGCGCGCGGTCGACCCCGGCGCGCTCCTCAAGCATCTCGTCGGCACCGACGGCCTCTTCCAGGTCGAGGAGGTGTCGAATCAGCTTCGCAATATTCTCGTCGCCAACGCGTCGCAGGTGCTCGGCAGCGGTAAATTTGCCGCCTTGGATTTCATGGCGCGCTCGGCAGAAGTGAACTCCGCCGTGGAGGCCGAGGTCAACGCAGGGCTGAGCGAGTGGGGCATCGCCATCACGCGATTCTTGATTGAGAACGTCTCGCTGCCGCCCGAGGTGGAGCAGGCGCTCGACACGCGCTCGAAGATGGCCGTCTTGGGCGATCTCGGAAAGTTCACACAATTCCAGACGGCCCAGGCGATCGGCGACGCGGCGAAGAATCCGGGCGGCGGTGCGGGGGCCGGCATGGGGCTCGGCGCAGGAATCGCCATGGGGCAACAGATGGCGGCTGCGATGGGGGCGATGCAGCAGCCGGCCGCGCCCGCCCCTCAGGGCGGCGCTCCGGCCGTCGACGTGCGCGCACGCCTTGAGCAGCTGAAGAAGCTCTTCGAAGACAAGCTCATCACTGCAGAAGAGTATGAAGCGAAGCGGAAGGAGCTTCTGGCAAAACTGTAACTTTCTGCAGAAGGTCCTTCAGACACTGTGACCGACTCCCCGGTCGTTCAGCCTTCGGCGGCCCCGCCGCAGGCCGCCGCCCCCGACGCGAAGGAGCGCCGCTACCCCTGCAAGGGCTGCGGCGCTCGGCTCGAGTTCAGGGTTGGGACCACCTCGATCCACTGTCCTTATTGTGGATTCACAGAGGCCGTCCCCGCGTCGAAGCAGGCGATCGAGGAGTATGCTTTCAACGAAGTGCTCGCGGAGCCGCCGCGCGGCCTCGAACCGGGCGGTCGCGACGTGCGCTGCCCGCAGTGCGGCGCCGTCACTCACCTCGAGGCCACCACGAAGGCCACCCGATGCGGTTTTTGTGGTGCCGCCGTCGTCGACGTGTCTGATGAGTCCGCCGGTGCCGACGTTCGTCCAGAGGCGGTCACCCCTTTCACGATCCCCAAGGGCGACGCGGAGCGCCGCTTCAAAGAGTGGGTTTCGAAATTGTGGTTTGCGCCGGGGAATCTGCGGCACGAGGCTCAGCGCGCAGTGCTCCAGGGGATGTATGTTCCCTATTGGACCTACGACTCTCAGACCTACAGCCATTTCGAAGGGGAGCGCGGCGATTATTACTACACGACGGAAAGTTACACAACGATGGTGAACGGGAAACCGGTCGTGCAGACGCGGCAGGTTCGGCATGTGCGGTGGACCTGGGTACAGGGCACCCACGAGGCCTACTTTGACGACGTCGTCGTACCGGGGAGCCCCCAGTCGGCCGAACTCGCCCTCGGCTATGACGCGAAATCGCTGCAGCCGTATTCGCCGCACTTCCTTGCCGGATTCGAGGCACAGCGCCCCTCGGTCGATGTGCGCGCCGGCTGGAGGACCGCAAAGGTGGCCATCGATCAATCGCTCCTGGTCCAGTGCCGCCGTCGGATCGGCGGAGACGAGCAGCGCTCCGTGCGCGTCAGGACCGCCTATCGAGGGATCGCATTCAAGCTCGTGCTGCTGCCCGTTTGGATCTCCTCCTATCGCTTCGGAGAGAAGGTCTACCGATTCCGCGTCGACGGGCGCAGCGGCGCCGTCCAGGGGCAACGCCCCTGGTCGGTCGTGAAGATTGTGCTCGCAGTCCTTGGGCTGCTTCTGCTGGTGGGAGCCATCGCCGCAATCGTGGTGCTGACGCAATCCCAGCGCTGAGGCGTCGGTTTGCCAAGGTTGCGAGCTGAACATCGTGGGCCTACCTCTCCCAGCCTCTGCTCAACCCTCCTCGCAAGCAGCCATGACGTCCCTCCTCCACGCCCGTTCGCGAGCCCATCGTCCTAGCCTGAGCACCCTCGCGGGGGTCGCCGGCGCACTTCTGATCCCCGGAATGGCGCTGGGCCAGGCCTCGGCGCCCAACGCCATTGGCCTCTGGCGCTCTAACTCGATCACGACCACCGGCCTCACCTTCAACCAGCCGGCGGGCACCGTCGATTGCGCCGTCTTCTCGTGCCTTCCGCCGGCGGTGCTCACCTATTACAAGCCGCAGCCTCCTCAAGGCACCGGCGCGCGCGAGCTCGATCTCCGCGCCGTCGAGTTCCGCGTCAATATTCCGAACAACCCGTCGGGCGTGACGGTGGTGCACGATCTTCCGAAAATTGAGATTCGCAAGGCGATTCCGTCCATCGGCGGCACGACGGGACGGCTCCTGCCGGATATGTCGCCGACGGGCCTGCTTGTCCAGTTTCCCCAAACGATTCAATTCTCGCAGGTCCCGGGAGCAGGGACACGAACCGCATTAGTGAGTTTGCAGCTGGCGGCTCCGCTCGCGGTGCCGGCTGGCACGTCCGACGGCGGCGGCCTCTGCTTCCGCATGACGGATATTCACAAACAGTACGGCACGGCCTCAATTCTTCCTGGATTCGCATCGAGCTCGGGCACATCGGCTCCGACTCTCTCGGGATTTCAGTTTCCCGGACAGCCTGGCGGATTCTTGGATGGTTACAATCTCGAACTCGCCGTGACGTGGTACTTCGAGCAGCCGATGCTCGCGCCGATGCGCAACGCGGTGCTTCAAGCTCCAAGCTCGTCAATGATCGGCGGCACCGTGATTCCGCCGGTGGTGACCGCGGCGGTTCTGGGCGACGACGGGCACCAGGCGCTGGCTCCGCTGCCGGGCGACTCGCTCTCCTATACGGTGAACTCCGGCGCGCGAAAGAAGTACGGGTCGGGTGTCGGCTCCCCCTGGATCGTTCCGCTTGTGCTGTTCGACGGCGATGCCATCGGAGAAGGGCTGATTGGACCAACGCCCGAAACATGGATCGGCATGAACGGCGCGTCTGGATTTGTGCATCCCGTGCCGCTCCAGCGCTGGCTCGACGACTTCTCGATGATCTTTGGATCGCCGCCAGGGCTCGGTGCGGCGCTGAACCCGGCAAACTCGACGCTCGCGCTGTGGCTCGGCCTCGACCTGAGTCTCGGATTCTACAATTCGACCATTCTATTCAATGCGTTCCCGCTCGCGGATATCAGTGGCGGGGCACGCTTCGCCGGACCGGAGCTGGATGCATGGGACAGCGTGCTCTCGCCGACCGGAACTCTGGGACGCAACCTCGCAAACTGGGTCCCCGGCGGCAAGCGCGCGGAGATGAAGAATTTCACCATCCCACAGTCCGGCTATACGCCGCTGGTCGGTGCTCCTGGCGTCCCAGGGCTCGGATATGTGCAATATCCCGCCACCGCGCCGTTCCTCGCAGGACGCGCGTTCTACCTGCAGGCGTGGATTCTCGACACCGCGTCTACGGGATCGCCGCTCCCGGCGAAGATTGTTGATGTCACGAATGTGCTGAGAATTCAGCTGTGAGCCTGCTGCGCGCGCTGCTCCAGCTGGAGCAGCCAGCGCTTGCGGCTCACGCCGCCCGAATAGCCTGAAAGCGAGCCGTCGGATGCGATGACGCGGTGGCAAGGGATCAGCAGCGCAATACGGTTCGAGCCGTTGGCTCGGCCCACGGCGCGGCTTGCTCTTGGAATCCCGAGATCAGCGGCCACTTGGGAGTAGCTTCGCGTTTCGCCTGCTGGAATGTTGAGGAGATAGCTCCAGACCCGCAGCTGGAAGGGTGAGCCGATCGGGGCCGTGGCGATCTCGGGCATCGCGCCCGTGGAAAAGTAGCGATCGAGGGCGCGCCGGGCGGCGCGAAGCGGCGCATTCTCGCCTGGCAGGATGCGCGCTTGGAGGCGGCGGCAGATCTCACGGCACTCCCGGTCGAGCCCTCGGCGATCGGTGAACTCGAGGAGCCGCACGCCCGCATCGTCGGCAAGGGCGAGCATCGGGCCGAGGGGAGTATCGATTTGTGAGCTTGCCAGTTGTGCCATCGATGCGCGCGCGCGTCCGGGCGGAGCGCCGGCGATTGCGCGAACAGCGCTCGCGAAGCCCGAAGCCGATTCGTAGCCGGCGGCTAGGCCCGCTTCGAGGACGCCGCGCCCGCTCTGGAGCGTCCGAAGCGCCGTGCCGATACGAAGCGATCGACGGTACGCGTGAAACGTGACACCGTACGCGCGGCGAAAGCAGCGGCGCACGGTGCTCGGGTCGTATCCGGCCGCGCACAAATCGGCGTCGCTCCATCGTTGCTCGGGGGCGGCCTCGAGCGCGTCGCGCAGCTTTCCGATCTCGGGCGGGATCGCAGTGGCCGCCTCTGTGGGGCGGCAGCGCCGGCAAGGACGGAATCCGGCGCGGTACGCTTCCGCCGCCGTCGGGAAGAATTGAACATTCTCGGGGCGCGGAGCCCGCGAGCGGCAGGTAGGGCGGCAGAATACGCCCGTCGTGCGCACGGCAAAGAAGAATTGACCTTCGAAGCGGGAGTCTCGCTCGGAGAGCGCGCGGAGCATCACGGATCGAGCCGGCAGCGTGGGAGTCGTATGCATGGAAGTGCAGTTCTCAGAAGGTGCGAGCTTCACTCCTCGTCTTCGCCGCCGCCGCCGCGAATTGAGCACGCAATTCGGATTCCTGCAGACGGCGCCGCTACAGGCTGAGCGTCAGAACCGGCCACGGGGACTGATCGTCGCGGCCGATGACGCGCCGATCTACGGCATCACAGAACGACGTGATATCCAGCCCCATGTACTCGCTGTGGCCGCCGACGGCCGATTCGACGCGCCGGAGCTTCTCAATGCCAAGGCGCGCCAGCTTCTCCGAGCCGGACGGCTCGCCCATATGAAGTTTCAGATGGGACGCGCTCACTTGAATGAGCCCCTGCAAGAACAGCCCTTCGGTGTCACTTTTCGTCGTCAGATGCCACAATCCTTCCCAGGCCTCATGGGCCTCCCACCAATAGGCGTGATTGTAAAGATCACATCCAAATAAATACTCCTCGTTCTCGCGCCAGCGCTCCGGACGCATGCGAGGCGGCGGCGGCTCGGGGGCGCCGCCGCGATAGGAATGGCCGCGCGGATCGGCCACGGGGTGCGCATTCAGGCCAGGGACGAACCGATAGGGCGGAAACTCGCGATCGGGCGCATAGCGCGGAAGCGGCGATGCGAGCGGCTGAGGCTCGTGGGTGGCAGGCATGGGACCGACGATAGCCGGAGGGTCGCCTCGGCGGTTACGACGGGCGAATCCGCTGGTACCCTCCGCGCCATGGTCGCCGCGCGCGCGTTCACCAATCCCTGTCGCCTCCTTGCCATCGCTGGGCTGCTCCTCGCAAGTGCCGCGGCGACTCAGGGTGGGAAGCCGGCGCAGAAGGGCACCTCGCCGCTCGAGGCGAAGATCCGCAAGGAGGTCGAGTCGAACCGCGGCCTCATGGAGGGGGACGTCGAGGATCTCGACGCCGACCTTGGGCAGCGCATCGGGCTCGCGGGCGCGCGAGGATTTGTGCTTTCCATGCGCGCACCCGGCGAGCGCGCCGATCTCGAAGCCTCAGTGGTGCGCTCGGAGATGGCTTTTTTTGAGTATGCAAAAGATCTCGGGTTCGCCGATCCCGCGGAGCTCTGGGCCGATGACCTCGGACCGGCCGAGTTCTACCTCTTCCGGACCGCCGCGGAGTATCAGCTCGCCCGCGAGCGCAACGGCAAAGGATCCTGGCAGAACGGGCGCTTCCTGCCGCTTCTAAGAGGAGACAGCAAAATTCATTCGCAATGGTGGAAGCAGCAACATTACGGGCAGGCAGCAATCTGGACCCGAGGAATGGAGGAGCATCAGGCGCTTCATTTCCTCGGCAAGTTCGCCGGCATCGCGCTCATCGAGCGGCTTCCATCTGTGGGTGGCATGGCGCCATCGCGGGAGGAGAAAGCGAAAGAAGGTGAGCGCCGCTCGATGGAGAAGCTCGATTGGATTCTTGAGGGGATGTCAACGTATTGTGAACTTCGATTCTTAAAATCGGCGCAGGTGCACTGCATCTCGGAAGTGCGTTCGACGGCGGTTGGACGTTCCGACGACGATAAGTCGCATCCGGAGAAGCTGGTGCCGAAGATCGCGAGCGGGGAGCGCAGCGCGAAGACCTTTCAGGTTCTCGCACGGCTCGAAAACAGCGAGATGGACGCCGCGGATGCCGCGAAGTGCTGGAGCTTGGTGGATCTTCTGATGCGCGATGCGCACCGCGCGAAATTTGTGCAGTGTTTGCGGCTGCGGAAAGAGCTCTCGTGGGAATCGTCCTTCGGGAGGGCTTTCGGCTGGACGTGGGAGAACCTGGAATCGGAGTGGCGCACTGCGGTTGGGGTGAAGGCGCCGGAGAAGAAAGGGCCGCCGAAGAAGAAGTAAGGAGCGCGGAGGATGGGGAGGCGCTGGGTTGGGAAGGCGCTGGGTTGGTAAGGCGGCGGGTTGGGGGTCGGGGCGCGGCAGCGGGCAGTCCTCGATGCTCGGCGGCGATCAAGGAAGCGAGGAATTCACTCTCGGCGCTCCGCGCCGAGAGTGAATTCCTCGCGCCGCTTGCGCCTCGCATCTGCGGAACTCGCCGCGCCCCCGACCCCCAACCCACCGCCAATGCCGTCGACCTGTCTTCTGTCTGAATAGGAGAGAGAACGATTTGATCTGTTCGGGGCCGGTCTCAGCAGGCGCAATCCGTAAGAAGTGGGGGCCTGCTCTCGCGAGTCGTTTTGTGCCTTGGACTGGGCTGTACACAAGAATCTCTGCGCGCGAACTCGCTTGAGTGCTAAAAGTTCGCAGTCTGTGGAGTGCGTCGATTGCGACTGCAGCCGGTGGAGAAGCGCATGGTTCGATCCCAAGTACGATCTTCCTAGTGAATTCTGAGGGCGCCAACTGTGGGTTTCGAGGCGGTGGGTGGGGTTATGGCGCGGCGAGTTCCGCAGATGCGAGGCCGTGGCGCGCGCAGAAACGGACCGGCGCGGAGCGCCGGTCCGTTTCTGCGCAGCCGATGAGCCGCCGAGCATCGAGGACTGTCCGCTGCCGCGCCGTAATCCCTCGCAGCCGCCTCGACCTCAGACCTCTCCAACAAATGCTACTCACAGATCACGCCGCACGGGCGCGGTTCTGCGAGCACTGCGACGCGGTCGAAGGCGAGCTTGCGGGCGACGAGAGCCACGCGCTCGACCCACTCGGCGGATGGGCCTGCGCCGCGGCGGAGCTCCGGCGGCGCCGGCGCCAAGCAGAGCTCTTCCACGCGAACGCTCTTCAAGTCGGCGATGCTGGCCACCAGCTCATCGCGGGTCTCGCCGAGTCCGAAGGAAAGTGTGGCTTTAAGCCGGATGGTCTCGAACTCCTCGCGCGCGACGCGCAGGCACTCGAGCATTGCCACATAATCGCAGCCGGGAAGCACTTTCGGATAGAGCCTCGGGCAGGTTCCGAGGCCGACATGGAATTGTTGCGGTCGCGCGGCGAGCACCGCCCGGAGGCAGCGCGCTTCGCGGCCAAAGTCGCCGCAGGTGATTTCCACGCGCGTCGCAGGGGATGCGCGTCGTATGGCGCGCACCGCCGCCGCGAGCGTCTCGGAGCCTCCATCGGGGAGGTCGTCGCGCTGGGCCGCGATCAGCGCGATTTGTGAAAGTGAATGCCGTGCTGCGCGAGCGGCGATCCGCTCTCCGAGGGCGGCATCGGGGCGCTCTACGATGCCGGCCGGAACCCAAGGAGGACCGAGCGGCCGCGTGCCGCATGGGCCAAGTAACAGAAAGGCTTCGGCGCGGGCCGCTGTGCACCCCGAAGCCGAAGGGCAGGCGGGTTGATCGCAATAGCGCGCCGGCTCTTCGCTCGGCGCCTGCTGCTTCGATGCTCGTCGCGGACGCGGGTTCGTCATCGGGCAGGCCCAAAAAAGTAGATTCCGACGGCCACCAGCACCGGCAAGAGGATCGGCACCGCCCACTTGATCAGATACCCAAAGAAGCTCGGGCACGGTGCTTTCATCGACTCGGCGATCGACTTCACCATGAAGTTCGGGCCGTTGCCGATGTAGGTCATGGCGCCAAAGAAGACGGCGCCGCAGGAGATCGCGGCGACCGTTCGCGCGCCGTCGGGCGCAGCCAGGTGTTTTGTGAGATCGGACGGTGAATCGACGGAGAGCCCCTGAAGCCCGAGGTCGGCCGTCAGAAATGTGAGGTACGTAGGAGCGTTGTCGAGGACCGCCGAGAGGAATCCCGTGATGAAGTAGAAGCCGAGGGGCGCCTTGAGGCCGAGGGATGCAGCATTTGCTTCGAGGTACTCGAGCGCCGGAATCATGGTAGCGAAGATCCCAGCGAAGAGGATGGCGACCTCCCGGATCGGCTCGAAAGTGAACTGATTCTCTTCGAGCGACTGTCGGCTTGCAGATTTGTACGCTCCTGCCGCCAGCGCTGTCATGGCGAGCGCGATGACGAGCGTCGACCATGGCTGAAGGTTCTTTGCGGTTTCGCTTCCCTGGGCCAGCACGAGCCCGAGCACCGCCAAAATGAACAGAAAGCTTCGGTTGCCCGAGACCTCGAGTTTTATTTTCTCATCGCCGCGGGGGGCGCGCGGCACCCTCCGCGAGTGCAGCCAATCGATCCCCGCGAAGAGCAAGAGGAGGGCGCCGGCCGCCAAGCCCCAGGGAATCAGAAGGTGCTCGGCCGTCCAGAAGAAGGGGATCCCCTTGAGGTAGCCGAGGAAGAGCGGTGGGTCGCCGATCGGCGTCAGCGCGCCGCCGACGTTGGAAACGAGAAAGATAAAGAAAACGACGTGGTGCGTCCCGAGGTGCCCGCGGTTCATTCGCAGGTACGGGCGAATCAGCAACATGGACGCGCCCGTCGTGCCCACGAGATTCGATAGAAACGAAGCGCCGGCCAGAAGAACCACATTCGTGATGGTGGTGCCCCGCGCATGGATCCGGAGCAGCACTCCGGACGCCGCCACAAAAAGAGCTCCAATGAGGGAGACGAAGGACAGATACTCGATTCCGGTGTGGAGGAGCTTGTGGACTCCGTGGCCTCCTTCGTTGCGAAACAACAGATAGTAGGCGGCCACGAGCCCGCCCAACAGGAAGGAGACCTTCGGATAATGATGATGCCACTTTTCTCGAAACCATAGCGGGCCCGTGGCGATCGCCGCCAGCAGGAGTGCAAAGGGGGCGCAGGCCCAGAGCGGCACGGGTGCGAGTGAGCTGGACGCGAGCCACGCGGTCATAGGGAGCCCGCCTCGGCTGGGCCGTTCCCTTCGGCGACCACAATCGCCTCGGCGAGGGCATCGGTATGAGTGAGTGATAAGTGAAATCGCACGATTCCGCGCCGCTCTGCGTGGGCGCGGCTTGCGCCGTGCAGTCGGATGGTGGGCGCTTGCCCGGGCGCGCGCACCACCTCGATGTCGACCCAGCGCACGCCTTTGCGCCAGCCGGTGCCGAGAGCCTTCATCACGGCTTCTTTTGCGGCGAAGCGGGCCGCGAAGCTCTCGGCGAATCGGAGGCGTTTTCGACAGTAGGCGCGCTCCGCGTCGGTCCAGATACGCCGTTCGAAACGCTCTCCGAGGCGCTCCAGCGCGCTGCGAACGCGCTCCACTTCGCAAAGATCGGTACCGATCGCGAGGATCATGGCGGGAGAGTGTGGCGTCGATCGCGGTCGGTGCGAGCGCAAATCGGGCTGTTACTCTTGGCGGGTGACCTCCGAGGACCGGATTCGATGGGACGCCAAGCATCGGGCCGCCGCGCCCGCGGAGCGGCCCGTCTCGACTCTGTTCCGGGCGCTGGAGGCGGCGCCCCGCATCAAGAGTCGCGCGCCGCGCGCCCTCGATGTGGCGTGCGGGACGGGACGTCATGCGTGTGCCCTCGCCGCGCTCGGCTGGGAGGTCGACGCCGTTGACATCTCTTCCGCGGGGCTCGCCATCGCGGCCCGACACCTCGCAGCGCGGGGTCTTCGGGCGCGCCTGCTCATGGCCGATCTCGATGAAGGCTGGCCCCTTTCAGCCGCGCGCTACGAGCTCGTCGTCGTCGTGAATTTTCATATTCGCGCCCGCTTCGGGGAGCTCGCGAGCGCGCTCGCGCCGGGCGGCGTGCTCTTCCTCGACGGATTTCTCGAAGGGCATCCCACACAGCAGCCGCGCTGGTGCTATCGCACCGGCGAGCTTCGCGAGGCGTTCTGCGCCCTCGAGTGCATCGAATACGAAGAGAGGGACGGCCGCGTGCTGCTCATCGCTCGGCGCGAACCTGATGCCGCTACCATCTTCCGCCCTTGAGCTCGATTCTCCACGACCTGAACGCCGAGCAGCGCGCGGCCGTGCTTCACCCCGGCGGACCGCTGCTTCTGCTCGCAGGCGCCGGTTCCGGGAAGACGCGAGTGATCACTCGACGCATCGCCCATCTCATGCTCGAGCGCGGCGTCGATCCGTTGCACGTTATTGCCATCACTTTTACGAACAAGGCGGCGCGCGAGATGCGCGATCGCGTGATGCAGCTCGTGCCGCGATCCGATTTATGGGTCTCCACATTTCACTCCGCGGCAGCGCGCATCCTGAGGCGCGAGGCCACGGCGCTCGGGCTGTCGCCCGACTTCACGATCTACGACACCTACGACCGCGGGCAGTGCCTCAAGACGGTCATCCGCGAGCTCGAGCTGGATGAATCCAAATACAAGGCGGGCCCGATCGGGCACCGCATCTCGTCACGCAAGAATCGAGGGCTCGCGCCCGGCGAGCGCGACCTCGAAGAGATCCACGACGAGACGTTTCTGAAGATCGAACGCGCGTACGCCGAGCGGATGGCAAAGAGCGCGGCCCTCGATTTCGATGACCTCCTTCTGAAGCTGCTGGAGATCTTCGAGAAGCACAAGGATGTCGGCGAGAAGTACGCGCGGCGGTTCGAGCACGTGCTCGTGGATGAGTATCAAGACACCAATGCGGTGCAGTACCGGATCACGAAGCACCTCGCGGCGGTGCACCGCAACCTCACCGTGTGCGGCGATCCCGACCAGAGCATCTATGGCTGGCGCGGCGCCGATCTGCGGAACATCCTCGATTTCGAGCGCGACTTCGCGCCGGCGACGGTCCTTCGCCTCGAGCAGAATTATCGTTCTACCAAGAATATCTTGGACGCGGCGCAGGCGGTCATTGAGCACAATACGCTTCGCAAGCAAAAAAACCTGAAGACCGAAGCGGCCCCGGGCGCGAAGCTGATCGAGATGGAGTCGATCGATGAGCTCGACGAGGCCCATGGCATCGTCCGCAAGATTCGTGAGCTTGGGCGCGGCCCCGGAGGCGGGCGCGCGTACCGAGCCAACGAGATCGCGATTTTCTATCGCGCGAACTTCCTGCAGCGAGCGCTCGAAAAGGCGCTGCGCGACGCGGGCGTGCCGTACCGGATCGCCGCAGGGCTTGAGTTCTTCGAGCGGCGCGAGATCAAGGACGTGCTCGCGTATTTGAGGCTTCTCGCGAATCCCCGCGACGACGTCTCCTTTGAGCGTATTGTGAATGTGCCGAGCCGCGGAATCGGCGATGCCACGGTGTACAAGCTGCGCGAGGAGGCGCAGCGGCTCGGCCTGCCGCTCCTCGAAACGATGTCGCGCAGCCACGTCCGCGCAGGATTCCCGGCCAAGGCGCGCTCGTCGATGGAACAATTCCTCCGGATCGTCGACGATCTGCGTCAGTTCGTCGACGGCCCCGCGGAGCTCGCACTCCAAGCAGTGCTCGATGCTACAAAATACGTCGAATACTGCGGTGATCTGGAAGACGGCGGCGACGAGGAGCGCGTTTCGAACGTGCGCGAGCTCGTGGCCTCCGCCGCTGAGTACGACGCACGCGAGCCTCAGGGATTTGTGAGAGGCTATCTATCGGAAGTCTCGCTTGTCTCCGATACCGATCGGCTCGAGGAAGGGGTCGAGCGCGTTACGCTGATGACGCTGCACTCGGCCAAGGGGCTCGAGTTCCCGGCGGTGTTCATCGCGGGGCTCGAGGAAGGGCTGATGCCCCATCGCCGCGCGGTCGAAGAGCGTGCCGGAGGCGAAGGGCTCGAGGAGGAGCGCCGGCTCCTTTATGTGGGAATCACGCGAGCTCGCGAGCGCCTCTTCCTCTCGTACGCGCGCTATCGTTCACAGTTCGGAATCTACGGCACCGGCGACTCCGAGCGCGGCGGCCGCTCCCGATTCCTCGACGAGATCCCTCCGGCGCTTTTGTTGCGCGAGCACCGCGAGCGGCTTCCAGAACGCGAGGCGTGGGAGGAGTCCCAGGAGCGCGAGGAGGCGCCGTCGGTGTCGCGAAGCATCTCGACGCCGAGTGCCAGCTATGCTCCGAAAGCCGCCTCGTCGTCCACGGGCGGCTCCACCAAGACGGCAGGCGGCCTCGGCCCGGGCGACGTCGTCGTGCATGCACATTTCGGCGTCGGCAAGATCGTCGAGATCACCGGCGCCGGGCCCAACGCGAAGGCGGTCGTACAGTTCCGCGGCGCCGGCACGAAGCAGTTGCTATTACAATACGCCAATCTCGAGAAGGTGTCGCAGACTCCGTGAGCACAGAGATCAAGAAAACGCTGAAGGAGCTGACGGCCTCTGCCGCGGCGCACGGCCGGGACGGGCTCGCGGAGCTGGCGCGTGCCGTGCGCGAGCAGTTCGAGGCCGCCGATGCGCTCGATCTGCTCCGCGCGGAGCTGCGTCCGGCGCGTCCGAAGCTCGACCCGTCGAAGGAGACGGGGCGCTTTGACATCGTGGGCACGTCGGCGGCGATGGGGCAAGTCTACGAGCTCCTCGAGAAAGTGCTGCCGAGTGCCTATCCGGTGCTGATCCAAGGAGAGAGCGGCACGGGCAAGGAGCTAATCGCCCGCGCGCTGCACAAATACGGCCCGCGCAAAGACAAGCCCTTCGTTTCGGAGAATTGTGCCGCGATCCCCGAAACGCTGCTCGAGAGTGAATTGTTTGGCCACAAAAAGGGTGCATTCACCGGCGCGGTGGCGGAGCGGAAAGGTCACTTCGAGAATGCCAATCATGGAACGATTTTCCTCGACGAGATCGGCGACATGTCGTCGGCGATGCAGACGAAGCTCCTCCGCGTGCTGCAAGACGGCGAGATCCGCCCCGTCGGTGGCACTGCCGTGCTTCATGTCGACGTGCGTGTGATCGCCGCCAGCAACAAAGACCTACGGGATCTCGTGGCGAAGAAGCTCTTCCGCGAGGATCTGTTCTTCCGTCTGAACGTGATCACCATTTATCTTCCGCCTCTGCGAGATCGCAAGGAAGACATTCCGCTCCTGGTACAGCATTTCCTCCGCAAGGCGACCGCAGAGAGCAAGCGGGAGCTCGCGGTCACGCCCGCCGCGATGAAGGCCTTACAAAAGCACCGCTGGCCGGGAAATGTTCGCGAGCTCGAGAATGAGATTCGGCGCGGCGTCGCGCTCTGCGACGACGTCATCGACGTGGGGGACTTGAGCCCCGAGGTTCGCGGTTGATCGCCCGCGCGGCAGCTTGCGCGATCGGGGCGGCCGCGCTCGCGGGCTGCTCGAACATCGCGGTGTTCCGCTTCGAGCCGTCGCCGCGGATCACCGGCGAGGCGATTGTGAAAGAAGGTGTGGCGATCCCGCCGGTGCGCGACTCGCGCGGGCGTGATCCGCTCAATCACAACCTCAAGAATCTTGCGCTGATTCCGTTCATACCATTCGCCACCTCTTACGCCGATTTTCCTGAGCGCGCGTGGTTCGACGCATCGCCCAATCTGAATGGGTTCGATCCGTCCGAGGATTTGGCGGAGGCTTTGCGTTTAGAGATCGAAGGACAGGGGCTCTTCCGCGCCTGCCGGCGCGTTCCGACGGGGGTTCACGGGGAGCGTTACGAGCTCAAGCTCGAGCTGCAGGATTGCCATATTTCGGAGGGATACTTGACCTACGGCGTATCGCTGATCTCGCCGCTGCTGCATTTGTTGGGATTCCCGGAGGGGACGCTGCGCTGCCGGGTTGGCGCCAGAGCGACGCTCGTAGATCGCCGCACCGCGGCTGCCGTTTGGACGCGCGAGATCGTGGATCAGAACACACAGATCACCTGGATCTACAATTCGCGCGAGGCCGACCTCGCGTGCCGTGCCTTTTCGCGCATGCTTACGCAACAGATTCGCTTGGCCGTGGCCGAGCTGCGCGAGCAGCTTGCGCGCGAGGCGGTCTCCGGCGGGCGCTGACATGGCCGATCTGCCTCAGCCGCGCTCACTCTATCGGCTGCTTCACGAATCGTTTCGCGCGGCATTCTCGGCCCCGGTTGCCGCAAGTTGCCTGGCCGTTCTCCAGCTGCTTCATGCGGTGGCGGTCCTTTTCACCGTGGAGCAGGCCCGTCAGCTCGACGGGGTCTTCACGCCGTGGATGTCGCTCCTAGTTGCCGTAATCGCCTCGCCGTTCGAATTATTGGCTCTCACAGTATTGGCGCATCATCACTGTGGTGTTCGCCTTCCAACTAGCTCAGCGGTTGGCAGGGCATTTGCGCTCTTTCCCGCCTATTTGGCATGGAGCCTTCTTCTTGGATTCTTAGATTTGCTTCCGGCGCTCCTTCTCGGGAGTTCCGTCTTACCCGTCGCCACCGTGCAGAAACTACTCGCCGCGACAATCGTGATCGAAGGAGCCGGGGTGCGATCGGCTTGGCGCGCGCTGATCTGCGCGTCGCGATTCCAAGCTCTCGGGTTCGTGCTCGCCTTCGCGATGCCATTGCCCCTACATCCCGTGACTCGGTGGATGTCCCTGGGGCTCGGTGAGTTCATGCGCGTACTTCCGTTCGGAGAAATCCCCGCGGTGAGGTTCTGGCTGACGGCGGGACTCGCAGCAGGCATCGCCATTCCATTGTCGCTGTTCCTCATGTCTTGGACTGTGGCGGTGGTCCTCGACGGGCTCGTCCGAGAGCAGGCTGCGAAGGAGAGGACGCGGCGCCACCACGATCGCTTGGACACGCGACCGGGCGGATAGCATGCCCGGACCACCTACCCGCCCATGGACCCTCTCCGCCCTCGGGATTTCGGCCAGCTCCTCGATGCGGCCTTTCGGCTTGCATTCCAGCGCTTTGGCCTTTTCGTGAAATTGCACGTCGCCCTTGCGCTGCTGGCGTATGGCGGCATGGCCGTCGGCGTGGCGCCGCTCGTAGCGGGATTTGTCATGGAGTCGTGGCCGCTCATCGCCGCGGGCGCCGTGGTCGCATTCCTGGCGCTTGTTTTGGTTCTGTGGGTCTCCGGAGTATTTGTGGGAGCAATTCAGCATGCAATCGGGAAGGAGGCGATTGGTGAGCATGCGAATTTTCGCGAAAGCCTTCGAGTCGGCCGGGAGCGCCCGTGGTCCGTACTCTTTGCGGAGGTGATGGCTCAGATCGGCGCCTTCTTGTGTTGCTTCGGGATTTTCCTTTCCATCGCGCATTTCTGGATGGCCGCACCGGTCGTCGTGCTCGAAGGCTCAGCCGGCACGGCCGCACTGGAGCGGAGTTCGCAGCTGACGGCGGGCCGCCGCTGGCACGCCATAGGGTTGTGGTTCTTGATGAGCTTTATCGCATTCAGCGTCATGGGGCCCATCACTTTTCCGATGATGTTCTTTCTCGATTATCTGCAACGGAACCACTCTGCGGAAACTTACTTGGCGGCCACCATATTGCAGCAGGTGGTGTCGACCGGCGGCGGATTTGTGTTCGGTCTCTTCACGCGATGCGCTCAGACGCTCTTTTACCTGGACCTGCGCGTTCGCAAGGAAGGACTCGATCTTCAGATTGGGCATCGCAGCGCCGAGGCCACGGCGGTGGGCTGATCGGTCCGCCCTCTCGTGTGGAACCTCCAAGGACCCCGCATCGATTCCGAGCGCGTGCGCGAAGCGGTGCGCGCGACGCTGCTCGAGCCGGAATTCGGCGAGGACCCAATCCGTAAGCTTTTTCGCACTCTCCTCGAGAAGCTGCGTGAGCTGTTTCGTGTCGATCCCTTCGGCGCGATGTCGCCCGAGGTGCGAACGATCGTACTGGTCGCATTAGTGATTATCCTGTGTGCACTCCTGGCGCACATCGGATGGTCGATCTGGCAGGGGGTCCGGGCGGCGACTCTTTCCGCGAGGCGAAATCCCAGGGTGGCCGGCCGCACGCGTCAGGAGTGGCTTGCGGATGCGCTCACGGAGGCGCGCCGAGCGGAATCCGCCGGTGAGTGGCTTGCTGCCATGCGCGCCTATTTCACCGCGGCAGTTGTGATGCTGAGCAAGCGCGGAGTTCTCGATCTGCGCCCCGGATTCACCCATCGGGAGATTCTGGATCGCGGCGGTGCGACCCCGTCCGATCGGGAGCAGCTCGCGCCGTTGGTGCGCCGCCTCGACGTGACGTGGTTCGGAAATGAACGGCCCACGCGAGAGGACGTGCAACAATTCCGCAGCACCTATGAGCGGCTCTCGACGGGTCCTCGAGGCAACGGAGGCGCACGGTGAATTCGCGGACGCGGCTCGAGATCGGTGCGGCAGTTCTGCTCGTGCTCATTTTTGTGATCTCTGTCGCGGGAGGCGCGAGCGCGGGCGCCGCGGGAAGTCCGAGTCCCCATACGGCGGCGCCGACGGGGACGCGGATGCTCGCGCGCGTGCTGGATCGCATTGGCTGGAACGTCGTGCGTTGGGGAAAGCCCCCGGTGCTCCTCGAAGGCCGTGGAAATGTGATGTTGCTCCCGGCGACGAGCGAGCTCTCTCTCGCCTCCGTGATGCGCCGGATCGCGGACAAGGGAGAGCAGAAGCGTGCATCGAGGGGTGGCGACGGCGATCCCCCGAGCCGGGAGCATTGGCAGAGCATTCGGAGCTGGGTCGAGCAGGGAAATGTGGTGCTCGTTCCCATGCACTCGGTCAGCCCAGTCTTCGACGCTCCGGCGTCGCTCCTCCGGGACGCGCTTGAATGGGAGTCGGTGCCCCGGGCGGATGAGGAGGGCACCTCCTCGACGGCTGCCGGTCTCTCGAGCCCAGAGCGTTTTGTGATCCGCCTCGAGGACCTCCCGGAGGGCTGCCTTCCGGTGCTCGGTTCGCGCGACGAGCCGTTCGCGGCGGCAAAGTCTCTTGGCCGTGGAGTCGTGGTCGTGGTGGCTTCGCTCGAGCCGTTCACCAATCGGGCGATTCGTGGTTTTCCCGAAAACGCTGTCGTTCTTGTGGACCTTCTGGAGCGCCTTCGCGCGGAGGTTGCTCGAGGGGATGCGTCGGCGCCATCGCTCTTGGTGGACACCTATCTGATCGGTGAGCAAGAGAGCGCCAACGCTCTTTCGCTTGCCCTGTCTCCGAGTTTTGCACCTGTCACTATTCATGTGGCCCTCGCCGTGGTGCTGCTGGCGATTGCGCGCGGTATTCGATTCGGTTCCGTTCGAGAGCCGGCCCGGACCGTGGCCCACGGTCAGACTGAGGCGGCCCGCGGGATCGCGTCGCTCTACCGGCGGGCGCGGCGGCCGGAAATGGCCGCTGCAGCGATCGCGCAGGGATTCGAGGTCCGGCTGCGCATGGCGCTCGGACTGCGGCCCGAAGTGCCGCTTCCCGAGGTGGCGGCGCGCGCGAGCGCTCTCCTCGGCGTGCCCGCCGCAACGATCGAAGCGCACCTTACTCATCCAGGCTCCATCGACGATTCCCGACTTCTCCAGCGCGCGGTCGAAACAGCCGCGCTCGAAACCAAGCTCCACCGTGGCTCCCACTCCTCCTGAGCTTCTTGAATCTCTCCGCGGCTCCGTGCGTCGGGCGGTCGTCGGCCTCGACGACGTGCTCGAGCTCTCGGTCGTCGCTCTCCTCTCTCGGGGACACGTTTTATTGCAAGGGGTCCCCGGCGTCGCCAAAACGCTTTTTGTTCGATCCTTGGCGCGCGCGCTTGGGCTCCAGTTCGGAAGAGTACAATTCACGCCCGACCTGATGCCGTCGGACGTCACCGGGACGACGGTGTTCCACCCTTCGCGGGGAGAGTTTACATTCCGCCCCGGCCCGATCTTCGCTCAGACGCTTTTGTGCGATGAAGTGAATCGCGCACCGGCAAAGACGCAGAGCGCGCTCCTGGAGGCGATGCAGGAGCGCACAGTGACGGTCGACGGGGAGTCTCGGCCGCTTCCGGAGCCCTTTGTTGTTTTCGCGACGCAGAATCCAGTGGAGCAGGAAGGCACCTATCCGCTTCCGGAGGCGCAGCTCGACCGGTTCCTCTTCATGCTCGAGATCGGGTATCCAACACCAGACGTGGAGCGCGCGATTTTGATGGAGCGCCACCGGCACGGCGAGATCGACCCGGCGCGCTCGGGAGTGGAGCCCGTCTGCAATCTTGAGATATTACAATCGGTACAGAAGGCGGCTGAAGAAGTGCGCGTGCAGGAGGAGCTTGCCGAATATGTGGTGCGGCTCCTCGGCGCGACGCGAAATGATCCCGCCCTGCTGCTCGGGGCGAGCCCGAGAGCGGGCGTGGCCATCCTTCGGGCAGCGAAGGCGCTGGCATGCCTGCGCGGACGTGATTACGCCAATCCGGAGGATGTGAAGCGCGTTGCGCTTCCAGCCCTGGTCCACCGCGTGCTGCTCGATCCTCGGGCTGAGGTGGAGGGGGCGAAGGCCGCGACAATTCTCACCGCGCTCGCAGACCGGGTTCCGGCTCCTCGCTGAGCCAGCGCGGAGAATTTTGTGATCTTGCCCACGCGACGACTTGCCGGATGGGTGGCTTCGCTCGGCGTCTTGACCGCCGTGGCAATCCTCTTGCCGGAGCTTCGCTTGTTCGCATTGTTGGGCGATGCGGTGCTCGCGGCGGCTGCCGTCCTCGACGCTCTCGCCTGTCCAGGACTGCGATCCATACACATCCGCCGGCTGCGTCCCGATCGGCTTCCGCGTGGTCGCGAGGCGCTGTTTCATTATGAGATCGAGCACCGCGGAGGAAGGCAGCCTATCGCGGGCTCCATCTTGGATACTTGGCCTTTGAGCTTCGAAGAGCTGGAAACGCCGCCGCGCTTCGCGGTTGCTCCGGGGGAGCACGTGACACTTCCGGCGAAGGCGCTTCCGAGCGTGCGGGGGGAGCACACGCTCGGGCCCGTTTTTGTGAGGCTCGAATCGATGCTCGGGCTTTGGGAGAGCCGCGGAAAAGTGGATCTTCCGGAGGCTGTGCATGTCGATCCTACTCCGGTCGGCGTGATCGACGGAATCCGGCGCGTCCGCGCATTGCTGCGGCAGCAGGGGGCGCGCCTCGTGCGGGTCAAGGGACGAGCGACGGAGTTCGAGCAGCTTCGAGATTACGTGATGGGCGACGACATCCGGTCGGTGGATTGGAAGGCGACTGCGCGGCGCGCCAAAGTCACAGTTCGAGATTATCGAACGGAACGCAATCGTGAGGTGTCGATCGTGCTCGATGTTGGGCGCAAGTCGGCGACGCGCTTTCAGGGCGCGAGCAAGCTCGACGCCTCTCTGGACGCGCTTCTCGGGCTTTCGCGCGTGGCGTTGGAAGCGGGCGACCGCGTCGGCTGGATTGCATTCGCGGCAAAGCCGGTCCTGGAGGTGGCAGCGCGGCGAGGGATTGCGCAGTATTCACAAATCTTCGACGCGACGCGGTGGCTCGCTCCCGACCGCGCGGAGTCGAGCTTGCTCGCCGCGCTGCGCCACCATCGGGCCACCCACAGAAAGCGTGCATTTGTATTGCTGGTGACCGATTTGCCCGATCCGGTGAGCGCGAAGCGCCTAGTCCCGGCGCTCGCGGCGCTGGCTCGGCGCCATGAATTGTTGTTTGCTGCGGTGGATGATCCCGAGCGCCGCGCTCTGGAGGAGATGCCGATTCGCACTGCCGACGATGCCTATCTCGTGGCAGGCGCGCGGCGTATCCGAAGAGAGCGGCTTGAAGTGCTGGCGGACCTGCGCCGCTATGGAGTGCGTTCGATGGACGTCACGCCCGATGGGCTGAGTGGGCCGGTGATCGATGCGTATTTGGCTGCCGCTGCGGAGGAGGCTTTCTAGCAGGTTCTCGAAGAGCTGGTCTCCAGCGGTTCGAAGTTCACTGTCCGCAAGTGCGGGGAGAGACGCAGAAGGCGTTGCAAGGATCTGCGCCGATTGCTGTTCGACGACACAATCGTGAAAAGGGGACTAGAGGCGCCGGAGTGAGTCTTTCACCGGGCTGTTAGTTCTCCGGAGGGATTGCGGCTGCCTCTGCCAGCGCGCGCACGACCTCGCTGTCCCGAAGGGGATGGAAGTCGCGGTAGAAGTAACCAATGGCGCCGAATGGATCCGGCTGCGCAAGGCAAATGATCTCGTCGGCTTCTGCCCGCAGCCGCTCGATCGTCTCCCTCGGCGCTACGGGAACCGCGAGCACAATTTTCGCAGGTCCCAGCCGGCGCAGTCCCTTCAGAGCAGCGCGCATGGTCGTGCCGGTCGCTATGCCGTCATCGACGACAATGGCGGTCTTTCCTTGAACAGGCAGAGGCGCACGGCCGCGCAGGTACGCCGTTCGCCGCCGCTCGATCTCGGAGAGTTCAATTTTCGCCTGGTCGTGGATGTACGATGGGTCGACACCGGCGCGTTCGCGGATCGTCTCGTCCACGACGATCTGTGGCTGGCTGCCATCGAGGACGGCTGCGACTGCCAGCTCTCGCTGGTAAGGGACTCCGATCTTGCGCACCAAGAGCAGATCAAGAGGCGCGTTGAGCTTTCGCGCGATCTCAGCAGCGACTGGGACGCCTCCTCGCGGCAGCGCCAGAATGATCGGATCGGCGAATCGGCGCTCCATAAGCCGCTGTGCGAGGGCGCGTCCGGCATCGGCGCGATCGGTGAATGGGAGGGGGCGTTCTTCAGCCATCTTGGAATTATAATAAGTATTTTGTGAACCAGTCAGATGCGAGCTGTGCAGCCGTCTCCAGTGTGCCAGGCTCGCCGAATAAGTGAGTAGCTCCGGGAACTACAGCGATCTCGCGTACGCAGTGCATCTGCTCTGCTGCTTTTCGATTGAGAGCCAACACATCGTCGTCGAATTCACCTACGATGAGCAGGGTCGGCACCTCGACTCGCGCGAGGGCGTCGTGTGCCAAGTCCGGCCGGCCTCCGCGAGAGACGATGGCTTTCAGACTGGGGCGATCCGACGCAGCCACCAACGCCGCAGCGGCTCCTGTACTCGCTCCAAAGAGCCCCGTGGGCATCCGGGAGAGGTCGGGCTGCTGCATTTGCCAATCGAGCGCGTCGCCGAGCCGGCTTGCGAGCAGTGCAATGTCAAACACGCGGCGCCGGTCCACGGCTTCTGTTTCTTGCAGGAGGTCGAAGAGCAGAGTCGAGATTCCACGCTGATGAAGGCAGTGTGCCACGAACTGATTCCGTGGACTCAGGCGGCTGCTTCCGCTTCCGTGGGCAAAGATGACGAGACCTCGCGATGAGGTCGGTCCCTGCAGCTGTCCTGGCAAACGGAGGCGACCGATGCGAACAATACGATCGAGTGTCGTCATGATCATCGAGTGCGCCTTGCTATTTCACATTTTCTAACTCCACGGTCCTCGAGGCTTCCATCTCGATGTTGATATTGATCAACAGCACGCTCAGGTCTTGAGCGAAGCGCAAGCACTCGTACTCTTCCGTCCAGCAGATGGAGTCCTCTGCACCTGTTGTTCGATAGAGCGGAGAGGCGGCGCCGCGGCACCTTGGCTGGCCGAGTGAACTTCATTAATGGCTCGCAGGGGCGTGGGTCGGTCTTGCCGCAGCGAGCTTCGCGGAAGAAGGTCCGTGGCTCTGGGCGGGCCAAGCGGCGACGGCTGCGCCCTCAACGGGACAACATTACAGAGGCTGCTTCTCCGGGGCCTTCCTGCGACCCGCCGAAGTCAGCAGAAGAGCATACAGAATTCCCGACGAGATCGCCACCAGCGTTCGTACTTCTGGAGCGGCGAAGGGCGTTATAAATGCTTCGATCATTGCGGCGACTGCCAATGTCAGCGCCGTCCCGAGAGCCAGGACCGCCGCGTCGCGTCCGGCTTCACTCACTGCACGCTTTCGCGACAGGCGCCCGGGGGCGATCCAGGCTGTCCCCACCGTCAGCCCCGCGCCGCCGGCCAGCACGATCGCCGTGAGTTCGAGCGTTCCGTGGCACATCAGCAGATTCGCCATGTCCCAGAAACGCCCGCGTGCGGCTGCAAGCCCGAACAACACGCCCACCATGATGCCGTTGTAGGCCAGCGAGAACAGTGACGGCAGGATGAGTGCTCCGCCCACAAATGCGAAAATTGCGATGTAGATATTATTCGCAGCGATGAACACTCCGAACGGTCCTGCTGCGGAGGATCCAAATGTGAAGTTGCCCTGGAAGACCGTCTGGGTTTGCAGCTGATGATCCGTCATCGCAACCATCGCCGGGTTGAAAAGTGAATATGCAAGCTCCGGCGAGATCCAGACCGTTGCGAACGCTGCCGCCGCAGGTCCAAGAAATGCTGCCGCAGCGAGCCCTATCGAGCCGCCATGGGCGCGCACCTGGCGCGGAAACTCGCGAAGCGCGAGAGCGAAAATTCCCAAGAATCCGTGCCCGCGTTTGGCATAGATCGCCGCGTAGCCGCGCGACACAGCACCGTTGATGCGCCGCTCAAGCGCCGGGTCGTCGCCCGCGTCGCGAACTCGAACCAGCGCACCGGAGGCGAACCGGTACAGCGTGACCATCTCCTCCAGGTCGCGCTCCTGGAGCCTTCCGAGCTGGTCTCCGACGAGCAGGTTCAGCCGCTGTTCGAGGCGGGTCAGCGCGGCCATCTCTTCGGGAGGAAGCGGCATGGGGAAGGGGATGGAGCGGTGAAACCAGCGGCATCGTACGATGTCTTTCGCCATGGCACGAGCCGATGAATGGACCTCCCCGGAGCTGCGCATCGAGACGCCCGAGACCGTCGCCATCACGCGGGAAGTCGCGGGTGTCGGATCTCGCTGCGCTGCCCTCGCCATCGACAGCACGCTCATCGGCGTGGCCGTCTTTGGCCTCGAGATCGCCGTTGTCGCACTCGCTTCGGCTCTCTTCAAAAGTCCCTTGATTGTGATCGCAATTGGGGTGGTGGTCGGGGCTGCTGTGATGGTTGTCTATTTCCCACTTTTCTCACGCCTCACCGGAGCGTCGATCGGCAAGCGATTGCTCGGCCTTCGCGTCGTCGATGCCCACGGCCGCAACGCGTCAACCGGTGCCCACGTCGTTCGCTCCCTCGCACTTCTGATCGATGCCTTCATCCCCGTGCCGGCGCTCTCCGTGGGAATGGTGATGTTGGCACTCTCCCGCGACGGCCGGCGCCTCGGAGACATTCTTGCCGGGACCTATGTCGTGCGTGAGGAGAAGGGGACGGTCGATGCCGGCGAGCCGTTCCGCGCGCAGCGATACGCCGAGCTCATCGAGAGAAAAGTGGATCTGCCGATCCCAGCCGTTCGACGGCTGCGCGGAGAGGACCTCGTGACGTTGCGCAGCTACCACCAGCGCCGGGGCGAGTTCGACGCGTCTGCGGCCATTCGGCTCCGGACGGCTCTCGTGGCGCGCTTTGCGGCGGCACTCGAGATCCCGCGGCCCACTGACGAGGAGGCTTTCTTGAGGGAGCTGTTCTTATGTCTTCGTGACGAGCGCTCGGCGATGTAACCGTTGCGCGTGCGCAGCCGGAATGCCTGCGCACCCGGCGCGCGAACCCTTGCGACTATTTGCCGGCGCGGACCGGTGGAGCCACGGGGTTGTCGTCGAAGAATCCGAAAGGTATCAATTGAAAGCTGGCATGGGCCGACGGCATGATCGGCCACTCTTCGGGGCGCGGGTGGTGCGTCACGCCCATGGAGTACCACAAAACCAGGTCCTCCCCGACGATCGGCTCGCCGTCGCTCCAGAGGGGAAGTCCATCGGCCGTGGCTCGCTGCCCCGGCTGGTTTCCCGCGGCATAGAGCTCCGACTCCCGCTGCCGCGTCACCCAGACAGCGTGCTCGGCGAATGCCGCGCGGGTGCGCGACATCGATCCGGGCGCCTGATAGGGGATCGAATTGTGACCCGGTGCCAGCACGAAGCTCCGCAGATGTCCAAGCGACGTGCGGGAACTCGGCGAGAAGACTTTCCAGTGGCGATTCGTGCGCAAGTCGAGATCGCGCCGCGCGGAAGACTCGTCGCGCAGCAGCGTCGTCTCCATCACAAATGCGTTCCCGCGCGGATTCTCCGGCCCCATGTCGAGTGCGCGCGTCGTCAGCTCGGCGGCAGAATTGGAGGGTCCGTCGATGTCGAAGTCGAGCCGGAAGTTAAATAAATGCTGATGATTGGGCGCGACGATGTTGCGCTCCACCAGCGTCCCGAAGCGCTCGTCGCCTCGCGCCCGCGGCGCCGTCTCTCCGCGAGAGAGGTCGGGGCAGGCTTCGCAGCTGAGCGACTCCGTTCCCTTGCCGAGCAGGATTCCCGTCAGCTCGGTCTCCACCTTCAGGATCCCGTCCTCACGGAAGATCCAATGAAATAAATAGTCGTAGTTTCCGATCACCACACCAAAGGAGACCACGAGCTCTCGCGAGCGGCGTGCCGCATCGACGCTCGTCTCCGAATCGGCATGTTTCCACAAAAGCCCGCCGTCGCGCTCGTGGATCGCGATCGCCGACGGAAGGTCGAGCGGCTCGCCGTCATCGCCGGCTACGAGCGCGTCGAGCACAATGGCGTTCGACGGGACATCTCGGCCGGGGACGAGCTGGAGCGCCATCCGCCCGAAATGATATTCACCCTCGTCAAAGGCGCTGCGCCAAGACCAATGATTCGCTGGATCCCCGTAGGGCACCACCATCTCGCTCACGGAAGCGCGGTGCAACACCGAGCGCCGGGCCGTGCCGTCGGCCAGGAAAACTTTGTGAAAGACCACACCTTCCCGTGGATGGAAGGAGAGCCGCATCTCCCAGCCGGCCCAACGGAGCTCTCTCCCTTCCATGCGGAAGCTCGGTCCGAGGGGTTGGCGAATTTCGAGGGGCGTGAGCGACGTCGGCGGAGTCGCGTCGAAATCGCGCGGCTTCGCGAGCGGCGCCTTCGAGCCGGTGTCGAGCAGTTCGACCACCTCACGGGTGTCCAAGTTCACTAAAGCGACGACGCCCTCGACGGGCGCGCCATAGGCGTTCTCCGCGTGGGTGCCGTCGAACGTGAGAGCGCGCGCGAGCCGAGCACCGCCGTGGGCCGCGTTGTCGAAGGCCCCCGGAGCCCACACATCCACCAGCACCTTGCTGAGATCGGAAATGCCGCGCTTGCGGATCGCCTCCTGCCACCGCGCATCGGCCCGCACGAGATTCTCGACCGCTTCATACTCTTCCTCGAGAAGAGCAGCTTGACCCTCACGGACGGCACGGCTCTCGATCACGCGCGCCGAGGAAAGATCAACGATCGCCTCCGAAGTTTTGTGAGACTCAAGATCCAATAAGAATGCAAGCGCGCGGCGCTGGGGCATGCTGCCGTCGCGGTGCGCGGCGAGTTCGGCCTTGGTGGGCTCGTCGAGGGCGATCAGCGGAAACCGCAGCGCCTGCGGCGTCTTCGCCTGCGCCCTCAAGCATTGGGCCGCCAGGCGAATTTCCTCGGCTGTTAGCGGATCGAGCGGGTGGGGCGGCGCCTTCGGGCGCACCGACGATCCCGATCCGCCGGGAGCGGCGCACGAAATGCACAAAAGGAGAGCGAGGGTAGGGGGCAGCAGCCTGTGGAAAAAGTGCTCCGCAATGCGAGCACGAGGATTTTTGGCGAGATCGAGGAGGACCGCCGCAGGCGTAGCCAAGGAGCTACGGCGAAGCGGTCCGACGATGAGATCGTCAAAAAGCCCGCGTGTGCAGCTCGGATGACTTTTGCCACCGGCTGCTTGGAAGGGCGCGTAGCGTCGGCTCATGAAGGCTTGCGTTTCTCGCGGAAGAACTCATCCAGAGTACCGCGGTAGTTCTCCAGTTCGGAGCCGAGATCTTCCTCGGGCTTCGGCTTCGGCGGAGGAGGCGCCTCCTGCTGGCGCAGGGCCTCTTCAACGACGCGACTGCCGAAAGCTTGGCGAAAGAATTCGGAGATGGGATCGGCTCCGAATTGTGCACGGACCTGCGCCAGCTCGATGGAGCCCTGAATCCATAGAAAAAGCCCCAGGATTGCGATGGGCCAGAAGGGGAGCGGGCCGAATACGGCGGCGGACGTGGCTGCGACCACACAGATACGGCCGATGCGCACCGCGGTTTCCGTCGCACGCAAATAATCGAACCGCGCGGAGAGGATCGCCCTCAGCGCGCGGCCGCCGTCCATCGGGAACGCCGGGATCAAATTGAAGAGGGCGAGCGCCGCGTTGACCGAGGCGAGCGACGCCAGTGCTCCCTCGCGCCCAAGGGCGCCTTTCGCATCGGGAAGAACGCCGAGCAGGAGCGCGATCAGAAGAAGCCCAAGGTTCATCGTGGGGCCTGCGAGGGCCACGGCGAGCTCAGGCCAAGGGCGCTGCGGCATGCCCGACATCCGCGCCAGGCCGCCGAGCGGCCAGAGAGCCACGTCGTGGATCACGGCGCCGAACCGCCGCGCCACAAGCGCGTGTCCAAGCTCATGCAACAATACAGAGCCGAAGAGAATCCCCAAATACGCGACGGCGTCGATCTCCGTCCCCGGCGGGGCTGAGGCGACGAGGAAGCCGACGAGCACGAGGAAGAGCAGGTGGACTCGGATCGGAATTCCGAAGAGCCGGCCGACGCGAAACGAGAGCGACATGGAGGATGGCGAGGAGGGTAGCCCTCGTCGGCGCCGCCGCCAGCTACCAGCGGCTGCCGGCTGTCGCCAGCGGGAAGCGGTCGGTTCGGAACGGCGAGGCCGGGAGCCCAGCGCCATTGAAGAGATTCGGGCGCGGGGAGTTGCTCCAGGCGAAGCGCACCGCCACCGGCGCGGGCACCTTGGGAGAGGAGACCACCACCGTGCTCGCGTCGATCGCGGCCGACGCCTCAACGAAGACGCCGTCCTCGCCGGCAATCGTGAACTCGGTGAGCGCTCCGCCGCGTGCGGCGAGGCCTTCGGCGTGCTCGAACTCGATCCGAATGCTGGAGCCCTCGATCTTGTGGGATCGGTACAGCGGCCCCGAAGGGACGACGTCCTTCTGGCCGTATGTGTGGGAAAGCGCCCAGCGCGCGAGCCGTGCGCCGACTTCCCGTTTTTGTGTGGGATGGATATCGGTCGGATCCGATGCGAGGTCGGTGGTCACCGCCATGCCGGTGTGGGGAACGGAGAGCGTGAGACGCTGGGATTCCCGGAGCTCGGCTGCGATCGGGGCGGGGCCGTATCCGGTGAAGGGCGCGATCTGTACGAAGTAGAAATCGAGCCGCGGGCTCGCGAGCTTGGCGCGCCAATCGCCGATCATCGCAGGGAACGACTCGGCGTACTGCTCCGCGCGGCCGGTGTTGGACTCCCCCTGATACCAAATCGCGCCGCGCATCGGCGTGCCGCGCCAGGGGGCGATCATGGCATTGTAAAGAGTCGAATGCTCTCGGACGCTCGGTTGCGGGCGCTGCGGCAGCTTCGACATCTCGACGCTTTTGTGGTACTTCCAGCTTCCCGCGAGCGACATGATCTCAAGCGGCGCCTCGCCCTCTTTGGTGGACGGGCGCAGCTCGAGCGCGCTGCGCCCGCCGTGGAACCCGCCCTGGCCGCCTGTGTCGAGGATGCGCACCGCGATCACATTGTCGCCCTCACGCAACAAATCCCCCGGAACGAGGTAGCGCCGCGGCGCATCCCAGCCTGTGGTCGCGCCGACGCGCACGCCGTTCACATAGGTGACATCGTCGTCGTCGATCGGGCCGAGCTCGAGCATCGCCGAGCGGCCCGCCCAAGCCGCGCTGAGCGTCACATGGCGGCGCGCCCAGACGACGCCGTCGAAATCGCCGAGCCCGCTCTCCGTCCATTCGCCGGGGGCGGCGAGCGCTCGCCACTGCGCATCGGAAGTGGCGGGCAGGGCGGCTTCCTTTGCCACCGGGTCGAGCGCCGCCACGGTCTCTTCCCAGCGCGTGAGCGCGGCCGCGAGCGCCGCGCGCTGCTTGGCGGGGTCGGCTGCGCGCTCGGCGAGGGCCGGCACCGAAGCGATTCCCTCGGCACTCATCCAGAGCTCCACTTCGGTTCCGCCCCAGCTCGAGTGGATGAGGCCGACGGGGACCTTCAGGGATTGCAATAGATCAAGACCGAAGAAATACGCCGTCGCCGAGAAGCGGGCGACGGACTTCGGAGAGGCGACTTCCCACCGGCCTTCGCAGGTCTCAAGCGGCGTCGGTGACTTGGAGCGTCGCACTGTAAACATCCGGAGCGTCGGGTGGTTCGCCGTCTTACAAACCGATTCCCAATCATCGCAAGGAAGCTGCCCGGCCATGGGGCCGATCTGCTTCTCCATGTTCGACTGCCCCGAGCAAAGCCACACTTCGCCGAAGAGCACATCCGCAATAGTGATGGTGTTCTTCCCGCGGACGGTGATCTCGAAGGGGCCGGCGGCGCTCGGCGCGGGGAGCTCCGCCCGGAAGCGGCCGTCGGCGCCGGCAGTGATTTCGACGGGCGATTCGGGCGCCCAGCTCCCGGTGATGGCGATCTTCTCGCCTGCATCGGCACTTCCCCATATCGCGGCCGGCATCTCGCGCTGGAGAACGCAATGATCGCTGAGGGCGGCCGGGAGGCGAACATCACAGAAAGTTGCCAAAAGAGGAACGAGCACCATCATTTCGGGGCTTCGATGTCGTAGAGGAGAATGGCCTTGCCGATGGACGCGAACGGTCTGTGGGGCGAGATCCATCGCCCCGGCACGAAGAATCCAAAAATTCCGGGCATTGGGGATCCCTCTGAAGCCGTTCGATCGAATCGCTCGAGCCAGCCGAGGTCGGGAGCATTGCCGAGGAATGGATTGAACGCCTCGCGGTGGAGATTGGTTACGTGGACCGCCACAACTCCCGTTTGCGGACCGGGCGGCAGCGGCTCGAAGTCGTAGCCGTAGGCCGATGGGTCCCCCTCGCCGTAATAGCGATAATGGACTCCGAAGCGGGCTGCGCGGCGCGCGGCCCGCGCGAGGCGCCTCCAGTCGGCGGGATCGTGGGGATGGGGAGGCAGCAGTTCTCGGCCGTGGGCTTCGAGGAAGGGGGCGAGCGTCGTGCGCAAGCGCTCGAGGTCGTCGTCGTTTTGTTCGGCAGCCAGCGCCTCGCCCGTCGCTGCGAGATCATTACAGAAAAGCGCGAGCCCCGGGGCGTCCTGACCCCAATCATCGCCGACGCACGCGACGCGGTGCCCGGCGTCGGCGCCGCCGGCGAGCAGGCTCGAGAACATCGCCTCATCGGGATGGAGCCGCACCACCGCCTGGAACGCGCCTCCGATCGCCAGCGATGCGATCCAGCCGTGGAGCGCGCGCCGCGAGGCCAACAATCCCCCAGCGAGGAACAGTGGCGGCAGCGCCGGAAGCACATATTTGATCCCGAGCTGCGCATTGGAGAGCGAGAACTGTAGGAGCACGACGGTCGGAAAGACGAGCAGCGTGGCGCGATCGAGCCACGCCACCCAGCGCGAGCCGGCGCGCGCGGAGGGGAGCCCTCGGGGCGTGAGCGCGAGGACGGCGCCCGCGACGACCAGCAGCAGGGAAGTGAGCGGCAGCTTCTGTGGGAGCACTGCGAGGTAGTAGTGCTTCCAACCGACGTAGCGCGGCCCCTCGGGAGTCTGCTCGAGAGGTGTGGTTTCTCCGAGCAAATATCCATTGTGGCCGATGCGCCCCGTCTCCGAGAGCGTGTGGTCGAGCCCTTTGATCGCCGTGAGGAGCGGCACTCCACGGTCGCGTCCGAAAAGAGCGTCGACCGGCTCCCGAAGCCACGCTTTCGTAAGCACGCGCGGGTTGCCCTGCTCGTCTTTTTGTTTGCTCAGATATTTGCCGTGACCCGAGACGTGCGCGATCGACTTCGTTTCGAAGCCGTAGCCTGCGGCGAAGGTGGAAAAGGCGCCGAGGCCGATGAGTACACACAACAAAAGCGGCTTCAAGCTGCGCCGGCCGAGCACGGCCACGAGCGCCATGGCCGCGAGCGCGGGCGCCAGCAGCAAGGCCGTGAGCTTCGCCAGCATCGCGGCACCAAGGGCGAGCGAAGCGAGGCAGGCGGAACCCGACGTTTGCAATAAAAGTGCGCGGCGGACGGCGAGCAGCGCCGCGAAGGCGAAGGCGGCGCTTGGGAAGTCGAGGTTTGCGGTTGCGGCGGCGGCGATGCAGCTCGGGTCGAAAGCCAGGAGTCCCGTGGAAGCGAGACCCGCCCACGCGCCGGCAGCTCCGCCCGCAGCGAGCGACGCGGCCGCCAGGAACATACACAGATCGAGGAGGAGCGCCACGGCGACGACGGGGAGGCGTGCGAGATAGAGGTTGCGCGCCCAGTCGCCTCCATTGTGGCCATAGAAGATCTGCTGCGGGGGATGCAATAAATCGCGGTAGTGCTCGGGCACCTCGAAATCCGATCGCGCCGCGAGCGGCGCCGAGGTCAGAAGCTTCGTGAGCGGCGGATGCTCGCGGTTCTCGGCGAAGTCGCCTCCGCTGCGCCAATAGGTCGCGCCGGCAGCGATGTAAAAATACTCATCGAAGGTCGGCCCTTTCACAGCAGGCGTGAGCGGCGCGAGCACGTGGGTCGATGGCGCGGCCGCTCCGAGGAGCAGCCACGCGTGAATCGCCATCAGGAGCGCGAGGACCCATTTCGCCGCCGCGGGAATCGGCACGGCAGGAGGGCTCGGATCGCCGCCGAGCGTCGCATCGACCGGGGCGGGCTGCGCGGCCATGGTCGCAGGCGCTTAGCTGCGCCGACCGGGGCGAATGCCGAGCCGAATCCGCTGCCAGCGCAGCCGGAAGAGCGTGCCGACCGCGCGGAAGATCTCTTTCTTACTAATCTTCGACTGCCCGGCGCGGCGGTCTTCGAAAATGATCGGCGTCTCGCCCATGGTGGCGCCGGCTCGATAGCACAACTCGAGCACTTCCTCGACGAAGGAGTAGCCCGACGATTTGATGGAATCGCGGTCGATCTTCCTCAACAGGTCGGCACGATAGGCGCGGTAGCAGCCCGTGCAGTCATGCACCGGGAATCCGAGCAGAATCCACGAAACGAGATTGCTGCCTTTGCTCAGGATCTTTCTGTGAATCCCCCAATTTCTTGTTCCGCCGCCCGGGATGTAGCGGGAGCCGATCATGACATCGTACTTCTTGCTCCCCTCGAGGATGGCCGGCAGGTATTTCGGGTGGTGGGAGAAGTCGGCGTCCATCGTGCAGATGGGGTCGTAGCCGCGCTCAAGCCCCCAGCGCATCCCGTCCAGGATGGCGGTGCCGAGACCGAGCTTGCCAGGGCGAGCCAGGAGGTGGAGGCGGCTCTCCTTTGTCATGAGCTCGCGCACCAGCTGCCCGGTGCCGTCGGGAGAGTTGTCGTCGACCACCAGCACGTTGGCCTGCGGAGCCTGGATCAGGATCTCCCGCACGAGCGACTCGATGTTGTCGCGCTCGTTGTAGGTGCTGGCGATGATGAGAGGGCGCAAGGGCTGACGGTCCGGGTGCGGGGAGTCTCGAAGGCTACGGGGGCGCCGGTCGGGCACTCAACAGGGTTCTCGTGAGAGGTGGCCGGGAGGCAGCGTACCCTCCCGGCAGCTCGCGGCGAGAAGGCGGCTTCGGGACGGCAAATCTCCACCGGGCGGGGCGTCGAACGCGGAAGTAGACTTCGAGCCCGTACTTCCCGTGAGGTTTTCGATGCGTCTCCTCGCGTCCTCGGCGTTCCTTGCTTGCGGCGGCCTCCTGGCTCCCTCGATCGCTTCTGGGCAGGTCTTCCAGAATATTCAGCAGGTTCCGGCGCCGAACATCCCCGCCAGCGTTGTCAGTGCAGATATCAATCGCGACGGATTCGCCGATGTGGTGGTGCCACAATTCGGAGCGGCGCTTTTTGATGTGCGGTTCGGCACGCTCGCGGGCACGCTGACATCGCCGGTCACTTATTCGAGTCCCGGCACGCCGAACTCGATTGCACTCGTCGATGTGAATGGTGATAGCTGGCTCGATGCCATCGTGGACGACCAGGGTGTGCCTTCGACGGTGCGCCTCGGGTCGTTCGGCGGATACGGCGCTCCGATCAATACACCGATCGTGGCGGGATTCCCCGTATCTGTGGTCTCCGCCGATTTTAATCTCGATGGATATCCCGATTTCGCGATCGCCGACGGGAATACGTTTGCAGTTCGCGTCGCCTACGGGGTCGGCAACGGCAATTTCGTCTCTCCAGCCTCCTATCCTTGCCTTGTCAATACTGGAGCGCTTGCGGTCGGCGACCTCAATGGAGACGCTTACCCGGATCTCGCCGTGGGGACGGCCGGAACGACACAAGCACTCGTTTTATTGAAAGCCACGAATCTTGGAACTTTTGTTGTGTCGCAGGTTCCGACTCCGGGAGTGGAGCCGAGATCGCTCGCGATGGGCGATTTCAATGAAGATGGGAAGCTCGATGTGCTGGCATCCAACGACATTCTCGATACCAACACAGCCCATGTATTTCTCGGCAACGGAGCTTTGACTTTTCCTTCGTCGACGACGATTCCTGCCGGCGGATTCGTGGCCACCGTGGTGGCCGGCGACTTCGATTTCGATGGCCACCTCGATGCGGCCATGACGGCAGGGGCCTTGAAGGTCGCGCGCGGCTCGGGCATCGGCACTTTTGTGGCACCGACCTCGACCTTCCTCCCTCCCTTCGCTAGCGCGCTCGCTCATGCCGACCTCGACAGCGACGGTCGCCTCGATCTGCTCGCGACGAGTGCCGGAGTCAATCAGCTCCTGACGGTTTTCCGAAATGTTACGGCGATTCCAAACAATACGTCGTCGTTCGGATCCGGCACGCAAGGCTGCTTCGGTCGGCTTGGAATCATCGCGCGCGGAGTTCCATTCATCAGCAATGGCTCGTTCGGTTTTGTGTGCACGAATGCTCCGCGCCGCTCGCTCGGAATCTGCTTCATTGGCAACGTCGGTGAGACATCGCTTTCCGACCCATTCTCGATTGGTGCGTGGCTTCATGTGAACTTGATTCTGTCTACCGAGGTGTATACCGCCGATTTTGTGAGCGATACCGCGGGCACCGCCGTGGCCGCCGTGCCGCTTCCCTACCTCGGGTCGCTCGTCGGACTCACCTACTATGCGCAGGGGCTCTGGATTGAGAACGCCATGGACGGCCTTGCCTGCTCGACCTCGATCTACGACATCGTGACGAGCAAAGGCGAAATGTTCACCATTCAGCCGCTCATCAATCCGTAAAGGCGGGAGGCCGCTACGGCACTGCTGCGGGCGGTGGTGCTCCAAGTGCAGACTTTTGGTCCGAGCCGCGGAACCCACGGGAGGCACGCAGCTCAAGAGACTTCTGTTCGTGAGAGTTGAATGAGAACCGCAAGACTGCTGTCTCTTAGTGCCGCCGGTGTCGTGGCGGCGTTCATGATCATTGCATGGTGGCTTCTGTGGGATCGTGATCGGGAGAGCCGGCTGCTGGCTCCAGGAGGAGTGAGCTCGTCCGGGAGCTTGCAGCTCCCGGCTGGGGCCGCCCCAGCGGGAGCAGCCTCCCGGGAGTCTCACGGACCGTCCTCGGAGCTCGAGCTGGAGGTCTGCTCGTCCATCGGTGGAGCGCCCATCGGAGGCATACCGCTACAGCTCATCGATCCTTCGGAGCCGACGCGGCCGCCCCTCGACGTGCGCACCGATGCGAGCGGAATTGTATTGATTTCGCCAATCGGAGAGCGCCCCTTGCGGATTCGCGCGGCGGCGGAACGATTTCTGCCGGTCGAGAAAACGATCGGAGAGCTGCGTTGGGTCTCGCCTCGACGGGCGCGACTTGATCTCCAACCTACGGGAATCTTGCGCGTTTGGGTGCGTGGCGCTTTGGACACACCGGTGCCCGGCGCATTTGTATTACCGTCCGACGAACCGGTAAACGTTCATCATCCGAAGGAGTGGCCCGCGTTCATTCCCTCGAGTGCAGTCTGCTATTGGAAAGGCACCTATCAGATCCCGGAGACCGACGATCGGGGGTTTGTGGAGCTGCGCGGGTTGCCGTGTGCCGTGAAGATGTGGCTTTCACTGACCGGCGATTTCATTCCAAAGAAAGTGGAATGTAGTATTGATCCCGACAAGACGTTCACCGAGCTCCGCATCGAGGTGGATGCGGGCGCCAAGGTGCGCGGGCGTGTCATCGATGAAGGTGGCGTTCCGCTACCGCGAGAGGGCGTCACGCTCACATTGCGACCCCAACCATCCTTCGGAGCGAACGCTCTCCGGTCAGCGATCACCGACGGGGAAGGTCGCTATGAGTTCCTTGGCTTGCCTCGCGAGGAGGTTCGCGTAGGCGTGCCGGAGCTCGGCTCCAATTCCATCGTGGTGAAGATCGAGCAAGATGTCGTTCAGCTCGAGGATCTCGTCGTTCCTCGCGGTGGCGAGTTCTCCGGGCGTATCGTCTCGAGCTATCCGTTGGCGGACGGCAAGCGCTTCAAAGTGCTCTTGTATTCAGGAGGAGCGTTGGCGAGCAGTGCGGAGTGCGAGCCATCGGGGAGATTCAAGGGGACCGCGCCTGCGCGCCAAGGGCGTGTCGTTGTCTGGTTCACAGATAGAGATCACTCAAACGGCGTGACGGTCTATTCAGCACCCGTCGTGTTGCCGGCCCGGAACATGGAAATCCGCATCGATGGCTCGATGGGGATTCTTGCGATCGAAGCAAGTGGCGCGACTTCGAAGCGAGATGTGGGCTCTCAGGGAAGCGCCGGCGCGTCGAGTTCCCTACGAAAGGCACTCCTTGCTCCGAAGCCAGCGCAAGCAAGTTCGGACGCTGCGAGATCCCCGGCTTCGTTGGATCTCCAGCTCTCGGCGGACGGAGCGAGCGCAATCTTCGGAGGCATCCCTCCGGGCTTCTTCACCCTGACGGTGCCATCGGAGCAGGGTGGCTGGTTCGTGGAGAATGTTGAGATTCGAGCAGGGGAGATCACTTCTGTTCCGATTTCTACTTCTCCTCAGTTCGGGACGATCGAGGGTGTGTCCTGTTCGAGCCAGGGCACTCCCGTTCGCGCGAGCGTCCAGGCTCGCAGCGCAACAGGCGTGGAGCGGGTTTCGGTCGCCGGAGAGGATGGACGATTTGAGTTCTCGAAGCTGCCTCCGGGGTTGTGGACGTTATCTGCGAAGGAAATTGTGCAGCCGAGTCTGGAGCCGCGGCACTCCGGGGAAGCGCTCGTCGAAGTCCGCGCGGAGATGTCCTCGCGCGTCGATCTCACGCTGACAAGCTTGGCCGTTGTCCGGGGCCGTGTTGTGAGCATCGCCGGGGAGCCCATCGGTGGAGTGAACATCCTGTGTCAGAAGAATCAGAAGGGACCCATTCTGGATCGCATCTCCGACTCCCACGGGAATTTTGAGTACCGAGACCTATCGGCAGGGAATTATTGGATCGCGGCGAACTCGACGGGCATCGATCCAGCGGATGTGGAACTCGCTGCGGGAGAGGAGAAGTCGATCGAGCTTCGTCAAGTTCCTCTGGAGCTGCGAGTACGGCTGAAGCGGGATGGCCACATCGTGAGCGATCTCACGACGGTCAGCATTCGTGAGTCGCAACGTGGGGCGCGACGATCGGGTCGAGTCGCAGCCGATGGATGGCTTGAGATCCCTCGCCCTCGACAGCTGTCGAGCCTGATCGTCGGAGGAAAGTTCTCGATGGGGCCTCCGCAGAGCCAGAGGCTTTTTATTGCCATCCTGGAGCAGCCGATGAAGAACAATACGGCGGAGCTCGATACGCCCTCAGGTTCGCTGACGGTGATCCTGAGGAAGGAGTCAGAGCTGCTCGTTCGCCCTCGAGCGGAAGTGCTTACTGTGCATGGAATCCCGCTGCAAGCGAGATGGAGGATTGATGAGGTCGAGGATCTCGAGGGGAAGCGAGTGTTTCGCGGCGTTCCCCACCGATCGACGGTAGAACTCATGGGGATCGATATGGAAGGGAAGACGCAGACTCGAGCTGTATCTTTTGAGGGAGCGGATCTCGAAGTGCAATGGCCGTAAGCGCGCTTGTTGGAGCGGGTCTGGAAGGACTCACAGATTCCTCTGGGTGAATCGAGGGCTTTGGCGGTGGATCCGATTCGTGGGGTCGGCGTAAGTGATTCCTTATAGAGCGATAAGTGGGTTCGGCGGGTGCGCTTTTCCTGCGTGGATAAGTGGGGTCGGCGCGTGCGCCGACCGGTGAGCGCGCGCGTGCGCGCGCTGCTTTCGACTTGTGACTCGCGAAGAATGGAGCGTGGTCAGTCTTGGCGCGGCAGCGAACAGTCCAAGAGGCCATTCCAGGATTCCTTCGAGCTACGCGCGCGCCATGGCCTCGCGTCTGCGGAACTCGCCGCGCCAAGACCGACCCACGCCCGATTCCAGGCTGTCACGCATCTGTGAAGGCGCGAGAGTCGGCGAAAGTGTAATTTCGACCGTAGGGCGCGGGCCTCGCCCGCGACGATCTCGCGCGAGCATGCGCGCGCGGATGAGGATCCGCGCTGCCCATGGCTCATCGCGCGGGGCCAGCCCCCCGCAATCGTTCCGCGCGTGCGCCGACCCTAGGAGCCGGTTTCTGTGCGCGCCTAGACCCTCCCCAGCACGAGTCCAGGCTGTCACGCATCTGTGAAGGCTCGAGAGTCGGCGAAAGTGTAATTTCGACCGTAGGGCGCGGGCATCGCCCGCGACGATCTCGCGCGCGCATGCGCGCGCGG
>JAEUHX010000054.1 GCA_016792805.1 Planctomycetota bacterium | reverse complement strand
GATCACTTTTTGCGACCGCCTCGAGGATGGAACGCATCTCCTCGAGGGACTTGCGGGCTTGGGGCATGGGGAGGCTCCGAAAGCCCAGAGCCTCCCATGGCTCCATCTCGATCCCGGAACGGGCACTACCGAACGCTCACGTTTGACATGGGATCCGGGCAGCGCGAGCCATGCCCGCAAATCTGCGGAACTCGCCGCGCCGAGACCGGCCCGTGCCCCGTTTCAGCCCGTCCCGCATCTGTGAGATATCGCAGGTCGCTGAAAAACCCGCTCCGCGGATTCTCCTCCCCGTGTCGCGATCTCATCGCCGAGCCGCGATCGGCGGAACTCCTTGCTGCGGCTCTTACGTCTCTCCTCGATCTCGAGGACAGTGAACTTCGGATCGATCGAAGGCACTCTTTCAACAGCCTGCTGCCAGGGTTTGCCTACATCGACGCCGCGATCTCGCGGACCGCGGAGATCGCAGCATCAATCTCTTCGGTCGTCGTCGAGAAGCCAACGGAGAAGCGCACAAATCCTGAGGCTGGCGCGCCGACCGCTGCCGCCGCCTGTGCGGCGCACAAATGTCCAGTTCGGACACGGATCTCAAAGGCTGAATCCAGAGCGGCGCCCACCTCGGCTGCGTCCAGGCCTTCGAGTGCCATCGAAAGCACGCCGACGCTCTGCTGCGGATCCGCTGGCCCAAAGAGCCGCACACCGCCGATCGCCGACAGACCTTCTCGCAATTGTTGTAAAAGGCCGCGCTCTCTCTGCAGAATCCTAAGCACGCCCTCCTCCGCGACGAAACGTACGCCCTCAGCCATGGCAACAATTCCTCCCGGATTTCCCGTGCCCGCCTCGAAGCTCTGGGGCCAAAGGAGGTTGGGGCGGAGAGAGGTGGAGTCTCCCCCGGTTCCTCCGAAGTGGATCGGGCGCAACTCGATTCCGGGTGCCGCCCACAGCGCGCCGACGCCGGCGGGGGCGAGCAGCCCTTTGTGGGAGGGGATCGCGACGAGATCGGCATTCAGGCGCGGAGCATCGATCGGAACCACACCCGCGGTCTGCGCGGCGTCGAGCAGAAAAAGTACGTTTCTTGAGCGGGCGAGTTCGCCGAGAGCCGCGGCGTCGATGAGTGAGCCGAGCGCATTGCTTGCGTGGGACGCCACGACGAGGCGCGTCTGCGGCTGCCATGCCGCGACGACGTCGTCGACCGCGATCCTTCCGTCGGACCGCGGCGCGACCAGCGTGACGGAGACTTCTCCGCGCGCTTCAAGCTCGGCCAGGGTTCGCAGCACCGCATTGTGATCGAGCGCCGTTGCCACCACGTGGTCGCCGCGGCGCAGGACGCCCGCAAGCGCGAGGTTGATGGCGTGGGTGCATGAGGGCGTGAAGATCAGGCGAGACGGATCGCTCGCCCCGAGAAACGCAACGATTTCGCGCCGCGCTATTTCCACCTGTTGGCTCGCCTCGACGGCGCCCCGATGGCTTCCTCGCCCCGGGCTCCCCGCCACGTCCCGTTGATATCGGCTCCACGCTTCCAGGACCTGCGCGGGCTTCGGCCAGGAGGTCGCCGCGTGGTCGAGGTAGATCATCGGAGGACTCTACGTTGCGGCTGGTGAAAGAGTTTACAAAGGTGGCTTCTCCTCCGGGGAACCTCCCTCCGGCCGCTTGCCCTCGCCAGGCTTCTGCGGCTGCCGCTCCCGACCGGTGCGTGGCGCCTCCTCGGCGGACTTCTCGGCACCGGCATCCCAGAAGCGCTGCCACTTTTTCGCGCTCGGCCCCTTCAGCTCCGGTGCAGATTTGGGCAGCGCATACCCAGATTTGTGGTCATTCCACCAGCGAATCCACTCGGCGCGCGTCGGTCCGCGGTCTTCTCCCGTGAGATGCTGCAGCGAAAGCCGAAGCTCGGCCATGTAAGGCTGCGTCTTGCCGTTGCCTGCAATCTTCATGAGATCCAGGAGCGCCTCGACAGCCTTAACACTTCGAATGTTGCCGAGTGCATAAATACGCGCTTCGATCGCCTTGTGGTACTTCTGACCAAAGGGATCGTCGGAAAGGATCGCTACAGAAGATTCGTGCCCGTGCCTTCCGATGGCGCGAAGCAGCTCCGGGAAAACCTTCTCCTCCTCGTGAAGCGCGTGTTTGTTGCTTTGGTAGTATCTGTGCAGCTCCTCGAGGGCACTCCGGTGCTCCATTCGGCCCAAGGCATCGATGGCAGCGATTCGCACCGCGACCTCCTTGTCTTGCAGCGCTCTTGCCACGGCAGCGGCCACTTTGGGATCGACAACTGTAGCCGCGCCCGCAAGAGGCGCCGCGCGATCCGCGGCCTCCCGACTTTTCAGCGCCGACTCAATCTGCTTCACGCATTCCGCGACGCGCTCCGGGGAGGGCTTGGAGGGCGCCTTTTTGTCTTCGGGCTGCTGCTTCGCCTCGGGTGCCTGGAGGGCCCCGATCGTGAAACCTGCCGCAGGATTCGGCAGACCGGTATGGGGCCATGCGGCTCCCATCGACACCGCCAGCGCAGTGCTCCGCACGATGGGGGAGACGCTTGGATTCAGGAGCCACGCCAAAGGGAGAAAGCAACTCATGGGAACCTCAACAGGGGACCTCGCTGGGAGTGTCGCCCGCAGGCTCTGTGCCGAACGACGAAAATCAATTTGCCCCGGCAGCCGGCCCACGATCGTTCGAATCGAGAGACCAATCTGTCGCGGGTCGAGAAGGCGAGTCCGCAATCCATGGAGCCAAGCGGTGCCTTGTCGCGCGATCTCCCGAGCGACTGAAGATACACTTCTCAGCCCCCCACGTATCGGGCGTAGAGGGTCCTCGCGACGGCCGCGTCGGTGGTCTCCCCGATGATGGCGCGCCCATCAGCAAAGAGCGTGACGGGGTGCTCCTCGGCAAGAAATCGAATCAGAAATGGGGAGTGCTTCTGGAGGCTCGGAACCCGTTTCGCCATGGCTCCGAGGTCCAGCCGGAGGGGCGCCGCCGGTGTGATTTGTACAGAGTTGCGGCCGCAGAGCACGGCGCTCGAATCACCCCGCGCGCCGCGCAAGTAGGGTCGCTCGCCCAAGACGCACGCCGGGCATGCGGGATCGCGCTCGGCGGCGAAGATGCGCGTGCCGCCGCGCCAGGCCTCCACCTGCTGAAGGCCGCGCACGACGGCGTCCACTCGGCCGCTCACAATTTTGAGCGCCTCGGTGGCTTCGCACAGTGCCACCATTCCCGAGACGGTGCCGAGGATCCCCGATGTCTCACAGGTGGGGGTCAGCTCGGGCGGAGTAGGCTCCGGAAAAATGCATCGAAGGCAGGGGCCGTCGCCCGGCAGGACGGCCATTGCGAGACCGGAGCCGCCGACGGCGGCGCCGTAGACCCACGGAACACCGCGCTCCAGCGACCAATCATTCAATAAGTAACGAGTCGAGAAATTATCGGTTCCATCGACGACCGCCTGAGCCCCGGCGAGGATTCGGTCAATGGAACTCGGCGCTAGGTCGGCCACTTCGGCGCGCAGCTCGAGCTCCGAATCGATCGCCCGAAGTGCACGCTCGGTGGCGACGGCCTTCGGCGTGCCCTCGCGCGCGTCTTCTTCCGTGTAGAGAACCTGTCGAGGAAGATTAGTCTCCTCGACGAAATCGCGATCGATGAGAGTCAATTTTCCAACTCCGGCCCTGGCAAGCGCCTCCGCGGCCACGCTCCCGAGCGCGCCCAAGCCGACGACCGCCACGTGGGCGCGCGCAATCCGGCTCTGGCCCGCTTCGCCCAGCTCGGCGAACCGCACCTGGCGCACATGTCTCGGTCGAGTGGCCATCGCGGCGAGATCTGTTGGCTCAGCCGTGCCTCGGTCAGCGGCGCGGTCTACGGCTGATGACGGCCGAAGAGGGATTCTGCCTTGTGCACGGCGTCGACGGCGTCGCGGCCCCAGGCGGCGGCTTCGATCTCCTCAGCATATTTTTGAGAAGTCACAGCTCCGCCGATGATGATGCGAGTTTTGTCGAGTCCTTCGGCGCGGAAGTGATCGACGACGCGCTTCATCTCCACCATGGTTGTCGTCATGAGCGCTGAGAGGCCGACAAGCGTCGCCTTCTTTGCGACCGCGGCGGCAGCGATGTCTTCGCGCGGGATGTTCTTGCCAAGATTGTGAACTTCCCAGCCGTGGTTCTCCATCACAGCGGCGACGATATTCTTGCCGATGTCGTGGACGTCGCCACGGACCGTGGCAACGACGAAGACGCCCTTCTTGATGTCATCATTCTTTGGCAGCAGGGGGCGAAGCTTGTTGAACGCCTTTTGCATCGTTTCGGCGGAGAGGATCACTTGGGGCAAGAAGTAGATCTTCTCGTTGAATCGCCGTCCCACCTCGTTCATGCCGCGAACGAGATGCTGATTGTTGATATCCATGGGCGTCATCCCTTCGGAGAGCGCCCGGTCGATCCACGTAAGCACGTTGTCACGGTCGCCCTCGACGATGGCAGCGTAGAGCAGGTCGCCCACGGGGACCGTGGCAGGATCCACCTTCACCACTTGGCGCACGACCTTCTTCTCCCCCGTTCCATACTCTTCCAGATAGCGCGCCGAGTCGGGGTCGCGATTCTGTAACAGATTCGCGGCGTGGATGATCTCACGAATCTCGGCGTCGCCGGGATTGACGATCGGGAAGTCGAGACCGTTCGCCAGCGCCATCGCCAACATCGTTTTTGTGACGACGGGGCGGCGCGGCAGTCCGAAGGAGACGTTGCTCACGCCGAGCGCCGTACGGACGCCGATGCGGTCCTTCACCTCGCGAAGCGCACGGATCGTCGCCCAGACTTTCGACGTATCCGCCGACGCGGGCATCGTGATGCAATCAATAATGATGTCCTGCCGCGAGATTCCGTGCGAAAGGCACCTTTCGACGATCCGCTCTGCGACGCGAAGGCGCCCTTCCCACGTATCGGGAATGCCGTTCTCGTCGATCGTGAGGCCGAGCACTGCCGCTCCGTAGCGCCTCACCAGGGGCAGCACGGGGTCGATGCGCTCGAGGCTCTCCATCGACACGGAGTTCACAATGGGCTTTCCGTCGGCCTCCTTCAGTCCGAGTTCAAGCGCCCGGATGTCCGGCGAATCGACCTGAATCGGAACGCGCACGGCTGACTGAATGGTGCGCACAGCTTCGACCATGGCCGCCGGCTCGTCGAAATCGAGCCCGCCGACGCCGACATTACAATCGAGCAGCGCCGCGCCTTGCGCGACTTGGCTTACGGCCTCATCGCGCACAAAACCAAAATTCCGCGCTCGGAGCTCTTCCTTGAGGCGTTTACGCCCCGTCGGATTGATGCGCTCGCCGACCATCGGAATCGGATAGCCGTCTCCGACGCGCAGCATCTCGAAACGGCTCGCGAGCTTCGTATAGGCGGGGCGCGTTCGGGGGAGCGGCTCCATCCGCTTCACGACGTCGCGAATCGCACGCGTGAACTCCGGGGTCGAGCCGCAGCACGAGCCGATGAAGTTGCATCCAGCTGCCACAAATTGGGCCGCGAAATCGGTGAAGTCTTCCGGCTTTCCGGGCCAGAAGTTCTGGCCGTTCACAAGGCGCGGGAGCCCGGCGTTCGGCTCCACACAAAGGGGCTTGTCGGTGACGCGCCCCATGCGCTCAAGCACAGGCACCAGCAGGTCGGGCCCGACCGAACAATTCGCTCCGATGCAATCGACGTCCATCGCTTCCAGGACGGTGGCGAGCGCCTCGGGCTCCGTGCCCGTAAACGCGCGGGCGTCCTCATTGAACGCCATCTGCGCAATCACAAATCCATCAAAGTAGTCGCGGACGGCGCAGAGAATCGCCTTGATCTCACGAATATCAATGATCGTCTCGATCACGATCAGGTCGACGCCCGCCTCGACGAGAGGCTTCACCTGCGCAACATAATTTGCAATGGCGTCGTCGAATGTCAGCTCACCGAGCGGCGCGATCAGCTTGCCCGACGGACCAATATTTCCCGCGACGAGCGCCTTTCCCTGCGTCGCCTTGCGCGCCGCTTCTACCGCGCGATGATTGATCTCCGCCGTCTTCGACGCGGCGATGCTCACATCTTCGAGCCGCGTCGGGCATGCGCCGAAGGTGTTCGTGAGAATGATGTCGGCACCGGCCTCCACGTAGAGGCGGTGCACTTTCTCGACCAGATCAGGCTTCTCGAACAGCAGCGCCTCCGGCGGCTGACCTGGCTTCAGCCCGTTCTGCTGGAACGTCGTGCCGTAGCCCCCGTCGAGGACGAGGATCTCACGCTGGATGCGTTGAAGGATTTCGGAGCGTTTCACGCGGTCACTTTCCGGCTCGAGGCGCGGCTCGGGGTGCAGTCTGCCAGTGCGGTTCATCGGGCCCCGGGAAGGGGCCACTCAAGCACAACAAACGTACGCTCTTCGGCCCGCCCGTTCCTCCCCGCGATAGGCCGAGAGGGTCGTGCCCGCTCAAGCTGTGTCAGAACAGCCGGGTGAGTAGCCAGTAGGCACCAAACCCGAGGCCAAGCGCCAGCAGTACGGCAAGGGCAAGCGCTGTCAAGATCGGCCCGAGATCGCTGCGGTCGACGGGGGCTTCGAAGTCCGAGAAATTATAATAATCGCGAAGCTCAGCGGGAATGGGCGCCGCGCAATGGGGACAGTGCTCGGCTCGCCAGTCGACGACCCCGCGGCACCGTGGGCAATATTGATTTCTCCGGGCTGCCGCATCCTCCATCCCCGGGCGCTGGTTCTGTTGTCGGTGGAAATCGAGAGCCTCCTCGTGTCGAGCGGCATCCCATTCCGGCCGGGAACTCGGCGTCGCTGGTGTCGGAGCGTGCTCATCGAATCCGCCGCTTCGAAGCTCAATTTTCGGCGGATCGGGTTCGGGGGTGGAGTTCATTCTGCGGGCGATCGCGCGACCGCCATCGCCGGGTCCGTGCGGGAGTGCGAGTCCGGTTGGTGCGGGAGAAGGGATTTGAACCCTCAAGGGTTGCCCCACGGGATCCTAAGTCCCGCGCGTCTGCCAGTTCCGCCACTCCCGCGGGCTTTCACCGAAAGCGACCGACGGAGCGATCGCGGCATCCACTCCACACGCACAGCACGTGGGAACAACCTCCAAGGGTCACGCGGGTCGGATGGAACTCGATCGCGATGGCCCAAGGAGAATCTGGTGCGCCCCGTAGGGATCGAACCTACGACCCGCTGATTAAGAGTCAGCTGCTCTACCAACTGAGCTAGGAGCGCGTTGTGAGGGCAAAGGTGATAGCGCCCACGGCGGGCGGCGTCAACGCTGGCGTAGCGCGGCGGGCGCCCCTCAACGGCCCAACGCATCGCACGAAAGTCGGCGCCGCCTGGTCCGTGGGATTCTCAAGACGCACAAGGCGGAGGCCCGATTCAGAGTTCGAAGGAGAAGAGCCCGCGACCCCTTGGAGCAACCGGAGCGGGAGCTACAAATGCGTACCTCGATGTCCCTCGTGGCGATGGCACCCATGTCTCAACCGTTTCAGCGCGCCCTGCGTGGGCTTCTCTGGCTGCCTCTCCTCGCGCCGACGCTTTGGGCCCAAGATGGGGCCGAATCGGCCTCCTCGGCTCCTGTTCGTCCTCCGGCTCCTGCAGCGCTGCGTTGGGAGCGGACGTTGGAGGAGGCCCGCGTCCAGGCCAAGCGCGCGGGGACCTTCGTCTTCGTGACGCTCCCGGTCGATCGGCCGGGACATGGCCGCGGTCAACTTCGCGGATCGCTCTGGGACGACGGGGAGCTGCGGGAGACTCTGGCCGCCGGCTACTGCGTCGCCGGCTCGCACCATCGCCACGTGGAGGTGGAGTCGGGGCTTGACGCCAAGGGGCAAGAATTGCCCAGGATTTGTACGCGATTCGGGCAGCTCGTGTGCGATCAGCACCGGGAGATCGAGAAGCAGGTGCTTGCTCGCTATTTTGGGGGCGAGGAGCCGGCGGCGCGGCCTGTCTTTTTAGTAATTTCTCCCTCCGATGGCTCGCTGCTCGCTCGCCAGGTGGGCGAGACGACTCCACAGATTCTTGCGGATATCGTTCGGAGCGCCGCCCGCGCGGTCGATGGCGACGGACTTCCAACAGTTCCGTCGGAGCTGCTCGGCCGGGCGACGTCCGAGAACGCCGCCGTTCGATTTGATGCGTTGAGAACGCTTGCGGCTCTTACATTTCCTGCCGCCGACGGCATGCGCCGACGATTCGTTGAGGGAGCGCCCAACGACGCGGTCCGCGCGGAGATCTTTGCGGCGATGTTCGAGGCGGGAAACGGCGCCCTCTTCGACCTCGCTCGAAAGTCGCTCGACTCGAAGGAGCCGATCCTCCGAACTCAGGCCGGTCGCGCTCTGGCGGCCGACGGACGGCCCGCTGCCGCGGAGCCACTTCTGAAACGGCTCGCCCAGCCGATCGGTGAGAGCGAGCGGTGGATCCACCTGCTTTCGCTCGGGCGCGTGGCGCGCGGGAATTCCGATGCAATCGCCGTTCTCAAGCGCGATGCGACGAGCGCGCGACCGCTGATCCGCTCCAGTGCTCTTATGGCGTTGGCATCGGCCGCGCCCGCCGATGAGCAGAGCGTTTCGCTCTTTGAGCAGCGCATGGCGACCGACCTCGACGCGCGCGTTCGGGGCACCGCCGCAGTGGCACGGGTCCTCTCTGAACCCGATGCCGGCGGGGAGGAGAGCCCGCTCGCCGAGCTGCTGCGAAAGCGGGCGCGAGCTGAGAAGGATCAGCGCGTCGGCGATGTCCTCCATGCCTGCCACGCATTTGTGGGCGGGAACCTCGAAATCGACCTTCGCCGGCCGCTGGTCGCCCTCTGGGAGTCGACCGCTCGATAGCGCGCACCCTCGTGGCGCAGGCGCCGAACGGCTACCTTCCAAACGCCGCTCGAATGCCTGAAGCCACGGAATCCCAGACCCCTGGGCAGGGGCTCCTCTTCGCTGGGCGTGCGGCCCGTGGAGAGGTGGCGCTGCCGGGCGGCAAGTCGCCCGCGATTCGAGCGGCGCTTCTGGCGGCACAAGCCCGCGGGGAGACGACCCTTGAGGCATTGCCGGAAGCCGATGACGTTGCGGTCGCTCTGGAGTGGATTGAGCAGGCGGGCGCAGCGGTGCGCCGCGAGGGTGGCCACGTTTCGATTCGTGGCCTCAGCGGCCCACCGACGATCCGCGGCCGATTTGGTGCGCGCGACGCCGCCGCCGTGCTGCGCATGGGGACCCTATTTTGTGCAGCCGGAGCGGGTCAGGCGGAGATCACCGGCTCGGCCGCGTTGGGACGACGTCCGCACGCCGAGGGAATCCGGTGGATGCGCGAGCTGGGCATCGAGATCGAGGGGGGAGGTCCGGAACGTGCGGAGCTTCCTTGGCGCCTGCACGCGTCGGGAATCGCCGGCGGAAAAGTGAGAGCTGCGCCCCTCACAACGAGCCAGTTCGTATCGGGATTTCTGCTGGCTTCTCCGAGCTTTCGGAAGCAAACAACAATTCTGCTGGGCTCCACTCCGAGTTCCGAATTCCTCCAGCAGACGCTTCAGGCGCTCGGCCGGTTCGGAGTCGGTTTTCACAAAATCGGAGCCGAAATTGTGATTTCACCCGGCGAGGTGCGCAGCTGCCATTGGAGCCTTCCGCCCGATCCTTCGCTGCGGCTCGTCTTCGCCTGTGTTCCGGCCATCGTCGGGGGTGCGGTGCGCTTGCGGCGTGCCGCGCTGGCAGCGCCCGATTCGGGAATGCGGGCGCTCGAAGCTGCGGGCGTCCGTATGCGCGTCGACGGCGACGACTGGATCGTCGAGGGACGCCTTCGGGGCGGGCTCGACCTCGACGCCGAGAGCAACCCCGACCTCGTGCCGCCGCTTGCGGCGGCTGCCCTTTTCGCGCCCGGCCCTTCGACCTTCCGCTCCATCGGCCGCCTTCAGCACAAGGAGAGCGACCGCCTCGGCGCGATGAGTGATCTTGCGCGGCGCGTCGGTGCTCAAGCGACGCGCGTCGGGGATGTGCTCACCCTTCAGCCCACTGCGGTCCCGAGGGCGGCGGCGCTCTCCTCCCATGGCGACCACCGGATGGCGCTCGCGGCGATGCTCGTCGGGCTCGCAGTCGAAGGGACGACTCTCGACGACGCAGGCTGCCTTGCAAAGTCCGTGGGAGACTTCGAGGCACTGCTTCGGGGAGCGCTCGGTTGATTCGCCCGATCTCGAGCGGGATGCTCCGTCGCGTGTTCACGCAGAGCACTCTTCTCCACCCTATTCTCGCTCTGGCGCTCAGCGCGACGAGCTGCCGATCCGATCCGAAGTCGCAGCCGCCGACGAAGGCTGACCTCGCCCTGGCGGCCAATGAGTCGTCGCGGTTGGTGCTCGGGACCGCCGGGCCCGGCGTGCCCGTGACGGCGCCCGGTGCGAGCGCGGCTCAAACGGAGGAATCGGCGGCGCGCCGCGCCGCCACGCGCCGCAGCGTGCTTGCCGCGCGCCGCGATCAGGACGAAGCCTTTGCGAGGCGCGCCGACGATTCAAGCTTCTTGAGTCTGTATGAAGTGAAGAATCGCAAGGATGCCCTCGAATTGTATCTTCGAGGGCGTGCCTATGCGCTGCTGGACCGCCTTCGAGAGGCCATGACAGAGTTTGAGGCAGCGGTGGCCGCCGATGCAAATCATCCATTCCCGCGGCTCGGCCTTGCGGGCTGCTTCGCCAAGCGTGAGGAGCACGACCGCGCAATTGTTGAGCTTCAGCGATGCATTCGCCTCGATCCCGATCTCGCGGAGGCGCATTGGTCTCTCTCGCGTTCTTACAATGCACTGAACCGGCTGGAGGAGGCAATCGCCTCCGCTGAAACTTGCGCGCGAGTCGACGACGATCCCGCCCGATCGGCAGAGCTTTTGTGTGAGCTCTGGCGCCGGCGCAATCTTCCGGAGAAGGCCATTGAGGTGCTGCGGGAGGCGATCCAGAAGAAGCCTTCCGATGTGTTGCTTCGGCTGAAGCTCGCCGACGCCCTCGAGAAGTCGGGCAAGCCCGACGCCGCCGCAAAAGAGCTCGACGAGCTGGCGGAGAAAGCTACACTTCCCGTGGAGCAGCTCCTCGCTTATGCCTCGGTGTATCGCAGCGCGGAGCGGTTCGATAGGGCGGTGGAGCTCCTCGAGAGGCTCCTGAAAGAGGCTCCCGATTCGTATTGGAAGCTTCAGCCTCGAGCGGAGGTCGAGAGGCTGCTGGAAGTGGTGCGCGAGGAGAAACGCGCGGGCCGCCGACGCAGCTATCCGCCCCGTGAGTTGGTGAATATCCTCTCGACGCATTCGGACCCCGAACGGCGGCTCTTCGCCGCCCGTGAGCTCGTCCAATGGGACGGCCGCGATGTGTTGAATGCGTACGTCAAGGCGCTGCAGGATCGCTCGGCGGCGGTCCGCGCGATCGCTCTCACAGAAGTCGCTTCGCGCGCGGCGGACGCGGGGGCGGACCGCGTCATCGCACAGCTCGCGTCCGACGATCCCGACCCCATGGTGCGCGTCGCGGCCTGCACCGCGCTCGGCAAGGGCGGGTGGGCGGCTTCCGAGGCGGCGCTGCTGAAGGCGCTTCTCGACAAGGACGCAAAAGTGCGAGGCGCGGCCAACCGGGCGCTCGAGGTTTATTGTGGTGGCCGCATTCTGTATCCGAACGGCCTCGATGACGCATCCATCGAGGAGGCCCAAGCGGCGCGCGTTGCTTGGGAAAAGGCGCTCACCGAACGCAAGAAAGCTCCCGATGGAGGCTCGAAGTGACCGTTGCTCCCTACACAAAAGTCCTTGTGACCGGCGGCGCCGGCTACATCGGGTCGCATACGGTGCGGCTGCTTCGCAAGTCCGGAGTGGAGGTCGTTGTGGTCGACGATCTGAGCGAAGGACACGTCGGCGCGCTGCCGACCGACGTCACGCTTGCGCGCATCGATCTGCACAATGAAGCGGCGCTCCTTCGCTGCTTCCTCGAGACGAAGCCGCAGGCAGTGTTGCATTTCGCGGCGAACTGTCTCGTCGGTGAGTCCGTCGCCGACCCCGGAAAGTACTATAAAAATAACGTGGAAGCATCGCTGGTTTTGTTGCGATGCATGCGCGTGGCCGGCTGCGAGACGATCGTATTCTCCTCGACGGCGGCCACCTACGGCGAGCCGGTGCGGGTCCCGATCGACGAGAGCCACCCCAACAACCCCATCAATCCGTACGGAATGACCAAGCGGATGTTCGAGCTGGCTCTCGCGGACCACGAGGTCGCACACGGGCTGCGATGGGCGGCACTGCGATACTTCAACGCCGCCGGAGCCGCAGCTGCTGGCGATCTCGGAGAAGACCACGAGCCGGAGACCCACTTGATCCCGCTCGTGCTTTTCGCCGCCATGGGCAAGCGCGATGCGATCACCATTCTCGGAAATGACTATCCGACCTCCGATGGCACCTGCGTGCGCGACTACATCCATGTCGAGGACCTCGCCGACGCCCATTGGCGCGCGCTCAATTATCTGCGGGCCGGCGGGAAGTCCGGTGCGATGAACCTGGGAACGGGGGAGGGCTACACCGTCGCCCAGGTCGTCGATCTCGCACGAAAAGTGACCGGAAAGAAGATTCCGGCGCGCGTGGGAGCGCGCCGTCCCGGCGATCCTGCCGTCCTCGTCGCGGACGGGACGAAGGCACGCACGCAGCTCGGTTGGAAGCCGCAGAGTTCGGACCTCGAAAGAATTGTAGCTTCCGCCTGGGCGTGGCATTCCTCTCATCCGAACGGCTACGGCGATCGGCGGGCCCACGGCTGAGCGATTTGTAGGAACGCAGCGGAAGCTCACGAAGTGGCACGGCGCGGCCGAAAGAGTAAGATTTCCTGGGGCTGGCTCTGCTGGGTCGCTGCCACAGTTCTCGCCGTCGGCGGCGGTGCTGCGCTGCTGAGCCGGTCATTCCCAGCCTCGGCGCGATCCATCGGGTCCTCTAGGCAGTCGGCTGCCTCCGCGAACGGCAGCAGATCGGACACCGCGCCGCAGTCCCCAACGGGTCCGGAGGCCGGCAGCGCCTCTCTGATTCCGACTTCGCTCGGACGCCTACGATCCGCGGCGGTCGCATCTCGGGAGGTGCTCGGAATCGTTTCCGAGATGGAGAACCCGAAGAAGAAGGGGAAGCAGGTGGTGCGCAGCGCCGGTGAGGTGTCGCTCCTCGCCCGATCGATCGAGCAGGGGGATCTCCTCGCGCAGCACCGACCGACCGCGATGCTCTCCGGCGCGTCGAATACGAAACTCTTCACCACGGCGGCCGCGCTGACTTTGTGGGGTCCGGAGCATCGGTTTGAGACGCGATTCGCTTCCGATGCTCCGGTGCGTGACGGCGTGCTCGACGGAGATCTGTGGGTGATCGGCGGCGGCGATCCAACCTGGACCGCGCGCTACGGATTTGGAGATTCGGGTTCCGAGCTTCTCCGGCGCGTCGTCGCGGCGCTTGCGGGCCGCGGCATCCGCTCAATCCGCGGAAAAGTGGTACTCGACGAGCGGCTTTTTGTGGATGAACCCTACCACCCCGGCTGGCCGCGCCGTGATCGGGGAGAGCCCCATGCGCTCGATGTCGGCCCGCTTCTTTTGGAGCGCGACGCCCTCTTGATCACGGCGCGCGGCGATTCCGACGGGGCGCAGGTCTCGCTCGACCCTCCCTGCACTCTGTTTGAGTTGAAGTCCACAGTTCGCGTGGGCGCACCGGGGTCGGCTTCGTCGATCCGCGTCGCGCGCTCCGGCGATGAGATTCGAGTTTCCGGGTCGGTCGCGAAGGGTGCCTCGGCGGGAGCCACGATCTACTCGCTGCAGCCCGGCCTCACTTTCGGCGGAGCTCTCCTTGCGGCGCTCGCCGATCGAGGGATCCTGGTCTCGGGAGGGCTGCGACGGGCTGCGGAAGGGGAACTCGCTCCGAGTCATGTGTTGGTACTCGTCCCCTCCCAGGTGCCGCTGCGTGAAATCGTGAAGGTCACCAATGAAGCAAGCGACAATCTCTTCGCTGACATGTTGTTGAAATCGCTCGGAGCGCGATTCGAGGGCGAGGGATCCTTCGCTGCCGGCGTCCGTGCGGTTCGAGGCGCATTACAGCGGCTGGGAGTCGACGCTTCGGGCTACGGCGCCGTGGACGGGTCGGGGCTCGCCGCCGATTCGAAGCTCTCGGCGGCGACGACGGTTGAACTTCTCACTGCCATGGCTCGGTCGCCCTATTCACAAATATTCCGCGATTCGCTCGCGTCGGGGGGCGAGGCCGGAGGCACCCTGCGCAAGCGCTTCCTGGAGCCTGCATTCCAGGGCCGCCTCTTCGCCAAGACCGGCTCTCTCGACGGCGCCACGGCGCTTTCAGGCTATGTGATCTCTGCGTCGGGCGAGACGATCGCGTTCTCTTGTATTACAAACTATGACGAGCGCAAGGGCGGCGGATTCAAACCTGACGAGGACCGCATCGTGCGAGCGCTTCGTGAAGTGAACGATCGATGATGTTGCCTCGATGAGCGAAGCAGCGAATACTGCGGACGATCTCCGGGCGCTTGCTGCGGCCGAGGATGCCGCGCGGATCGCCGGCGCGGAGATCCTTCGCCATTACGAGCGGCTCGACCCCTCGGCGATCCGCACGAAGTCCGTGCGACGCGATCTCGTATCTGCAGCCGACCTCGCCTCGGAGCGGATCCTCCTGAATTGCATCCGGTCGAAGTTTCCCGACGACGCGATCCACGCAGAGGAGTCGAGCCGGGAGGGGAGCCCCTTCGCCAGCGCGTCGGGTGCCGTGTGGTATCTCGATCCACTCGACGGGACGACCAATTTTGTGCACGGGCTGCCTGAGTTCACAATTTCCATCGCCCGATTTGTGCAGGGATCGCCACGCGTCGCCGTGGTGTTTGCTCCGGCGCTGCGCGAGCTCTACTCGGCGCGAGCGGGAGGCGGAGCCCATCGGAACGGGGCATCCATCTCGGTGCGGCCGAATGCGATTCTCGCCGATGCGCTGCTGGCCACCGGCTTCCCATATCGGCGGGCGGAGCTCGAGAACAATAATCTTGGCAATTTTACAAATATGCTTCTGCGGTGCCGCGACCTCCGCCGGCTCGGCAGCGCCGCACTCGATCTGGCATTCGTGGCCTGCGGCCGATTCGACGGGTATTGGGAACTCCACCTCGAGCGGCATGACGTGGCGGCCGGCGGGCTTCTCGTCTCGGAGGCCGGGGGCAGGGTGACCGACCTCCGGGGTGGCCCGAGCTGGCCCACGGGGCGGAGCATCCTCGCCACCAACGGTGACCTGCACGCTGAGCTGCTCGGCCTCCTCCGCGAATAGCGTCCCGCGCCCACCACGCAGCGCCCGCCGGCCCCTTGCATCGCAGGCGCCTGGCGGGGAGTCTCTTCGCCCCTGCCCGAGTGGCGGAACTGGCAGACGCGACGGATTCAAAATCCGTTTCCCTCACCGGAGTGTGGGTTCGACTCCCTCCTCGGGCACCATCGCGGCGCGGAACGGATGCGGTGGCACCCTCGCCACTGGCTGAGGTGCGAAGCCACCAAGGATTCTGAAACTCCTCGCACCGCGGCAGACATTCACCTCGTGACCGACCCGCAGCGCCATCATCAGGATCGGCTCCTCGTGGAGCGCGCGTTGGCCGGAAGCTCCGAGGCCCTCGACCAAGTTTTCGATCGCATGCGATGCGTTCCACGAATGCTGGCCGCCACCAACCGGCGGTTTGGCTCTCCGCTCGATGAGCACGAGCTCGCCGATGCGAGCCAGGAGGCCATCACGGTCCTCTGGAGGAAACTCTCGACGTTCTCGGGGGAATCTCTGCTCGAGACGTGGGCCTATCAGGTGAGCGTCCACGTGTATTGGAACTCGCTCCGCAAGCGCCGGCGGCTGCCTGTCCGTGCCTCCGACAAGGACGCAGAGATCGATTTCGCAGCGACGGCGACGGCGACGGAAGCGGCCGCGCCTGCGGAGAGTGAGAAGCTCCAGCGCGCGCTGCAGCGTTTGGACGGGGAAGATGCCACTATTCTTCGATTGAAACACTTTTCGGAATTCACATTTGACCAGATCGCCGAGCGGTTCTCCTGGTCGCCGAATACTGTAAAGACCCGCTACTATCGCGCCGTGAGTCGGCTGCGCGGCATCCTCGCGGGCGGGCAAGGAGAACAGTCGCTGTGAGCCGCACTCACCAGGAAGAACACGAGGCGCTGCTCGAAAAAGTGATCGTCGGAGACCTTCCCGCGGATGCCCCCGAAGTGTTGTCGCGAACGCACGCCTGCGCCGAGTGCAAAATTCTGCTGACTGAGATGCTGGAGAGCGTCGCGACGCTCGAGCGCGAGGGAGCCTGGATGCGGCGCGGCGCCGCTCCCGACCCGGTTCCCCAGGGTGAGGTTCCGACGCTCGCCGAGCAGCGTGTGCTGTCGCAGCTCCAGGCTTTGGCTCGCGAGCCACGGGCTGCCGCCCCGCCGAGAGCGCACGTCTTGTGGCTTCGTGCGGCGGCGTCGGTCGCCGCCGTCGTGTTGGCCTGGATTGGCTGGTTGTCCTGGAATCGGCTCGGCAGCGACGCGGACAGCACGAACCCACCCGACTTCGCCTTGGGTCCGGCCATGGCTGACCTGTGGCCTGCTGGCGAGGTCTCCGAGTACAACCGATTTGAATGGCGCGCCGATCTACCCGCAGGTGGTTCCTACGAGCTGCGGATTTGGGATCCTGCGGCGCCGGAGCGGCCGCTGATGCTTCAGAAGGGGCTGCGCGAGTCCCGATGGAATCCGACGGCGGCACAGGCCGCAGCGTTGCCGGCGCGGATCGAATGGGAAGTGCGTGTGATCGGAGTCGATCGGCAAGACCTGGGATCGGCGCGGGCACGCGCCTCGCGCTCGGCGCCGCGCTGACGCTCGTCGTCGCTTCGTGTTCACTTCCGGCGCACGAGGCACTTCGCGCCCAAGGGATCGCGCGTGCGCGGGCGCAGGCAAAGCTCGGAATGCCCGCTCCGCTGATGGAGGAGCACGAGAAGCTACTGGCGATCTGGGCGGTCGGCACGAGCCGGTCCGGCTCAAGCTCGCTCAGCGCGGGATTCGCATCGGCCGCGCGGTGGCTTGCAACAATTCCGGGAGCGAACCCCGCCGCGATTTTGGAGCCTTCCGCGCAAGCTCTGATGCGGAGAGGAGATCACGAGAATGCAACGCTTCTTCTGTGGGATCTTGGGCGAACCCTTACCGACTCGGGGTCCTTCGAAGAGGCGAAGTCTCTATTCCTGCGGGGAGCGCGCCTGCAGTCGCGTTTGTTCAGTCCTTACTGTTGGCTCGAGGTTGCAGCCCTCGCGCGCAGACAGGGGGCCTTCGACGAAGCGGAGCGAGCGCTGGATTCCGCAGTGGCGATGCTTCATCCCGAGGATCCACAAGCCTCCACGTTGCTCGCGACATGTTATGGAGATCGCGGGCAGCTGCAGCTTGAGCTCGGATTACTGAATGAGGCGGCGGAGTCGTTTGCTCAAGAAAGGAAGGCCGCCGAGCAGTCGGGCGGAATACCACTTGTGGCAGCGGCGCTGCACGAGTCGCACCTGATGCTCGCTGCTCAAGATTGGGAGGGAGTTCGGCGTGTTGCGAAGGCGGCAATCTCGGACAACCGGATGGGTGCTGCGGGTCCGGAGCCGCTGCGCCGCTGGAGGATTTTTGAGATTCTTGGGGAGATCGAGGACCTTCGAGATCGGGAAGCCGATTTGCGTTCGATCGAAGATCGCCTCGCGGCGGAACTGTCGACGCCCGGCCCTCTGGACGAGTCGGTGCGTCTGAGCGCGCTCGAGACCCTCGCCACTTTGGCATTGGATCGATCGGACCTCGCGGCGGCGGCTGCGCGCATCGAGGCGGCTGCGGCGATCGCGGACGATCTCGGTGATGCGGCGCACCGTGCGACGGTGGCGTCGCTACAAATGCGCGCTGCAAGGATGGAGGCCGAGGCGGGGAATGAGGCTGCGCGCGCTTCGTTGCCCGCGCGCCTCGCGTCCTACACGGAGATCGTCGATGCCTTCGGGGAGCAGTGGAAGCGCATTCCGTTCCGTCTTGGCGGCCTCGGTTATCTTGAGTACGCAAATCGCACGCGCATCCTCGGCGAGTGGATCTCTTCATGTGTTGCAACAGAAGGAGAGGAGCGCGGGACGCGGAAAGCGCTGGAGGGAGTCCTGAAGGCGCAGGCGCTGGGGTCGCTCGCCCGCGCCGAGAACCTCCCCGCTGGGAGCCTCGCAGAGGTCCAGGGGGCCCTGGTCGCGCCCGGGCGAGGGATTCTCCTATTTGTTCCCGCTCCGGGTCGGTCGCACGCCTTCGCCATCGATACCGACGGAGTTCACTATAACGCGCTCCCGGCGTCGCACCGCATCGAGGTGGCCGCGCGCAGCGCCGCTCGTGAGGTGTTTCGCAAGCCAGCCCGAGGCGCCGTGCCGCATGGGGATCCACTCGCCGCGCTCTCCAAGCTGCTTTTCCCGCGGTCCATCGCGCAGCGGCTCGAACATTGGGAGTCCGTGCTTCTCGTGGGTGGAGAGCTGATGGGGGGCGTGCCCTTCGCATCTCTGCCCGTCGGCGGCGAGCCGCTCGGTTGGACCCATCGGATCGAGGAGGCTCCATCGATCCCTGTGGCTTTGTGGTTGGCTCGGCGCAGGGCGAGCCGCGCACCTCGGGAGAACCTCAAGGAGATCTCACTTTTCGTTGCGCCGGCGATCTCGGCGGCTGGACGGGCTCGGTGGCCAGGGCTTCCCGAGTTCCCAGACGATCTCCTCGGGCGGCTGAGCCGGCTCGGCCGTTGGTACGACGAGGCAAGCTGTCACTCGGGCGCGGAGGCTACTGCGAGAACGCTCGCTCAGGGCTCTGGAAGTTCGCGCGTTTTATGTATTGTCGCGCATGGGGTGTATGATTCCGCGCGCTCGCGGCCGCCGGGAATCCTGCTTGCGGCCGGCGACCCGAGGGAAGAGGGAGCAGTTTTTAGTGAAGACGTCGAGCGGTCTGCGGCTCCTGAGCTGGCGATCTTGGCGAGCTGCGGCACGAGCCGCGCGCCGCTGCGTCGCGGAGACGACGGGGTGCAGCATCTCGGTGGAGCCTACCTTCGCTCCGGTTCCGATGCTGTCATCCTCACGAAAGCGGACCTCGATCTCTCGGCTACTTGTGCATTTCTCGAGGCGTTCCACGAAGAGCTTCGCGAGCGCGGAGCGAACCCGGCTGCGGCCATGGTTGCGGCTCGGCGCGCGGTCGCTTCTCGCGGGAGCTGGGAGCATCCTTACTATTGGGGCGCTCTTCAATTGTGGGGCCTCGGTGAGAAGCCGCTCTTCTCGCCGAGGCCTTCGAAGCCGCAGGGCGCTCTCTGGGTCGGCGCCGCCCTCGGCACGGTAGCGTTGGGTGCCCTCTTGCTCTTCGCCTTCAGTGGCCGCTCCCGGGCCCGGGGGAGGAGCCCCCGGACGTAGGCTCCAGGTTTGGCCGCGGGACGGAGCCTCCGATGAGCACTCCATCGTCAGGGAAGGGAATCGCCTGCAGTGTCGGATTGGTGATCCCGTCGAAGAGTACACCATAAAAGTCAACTTGCATCTGCTGGAGCACCGAGAGCTGCGGAGAATACGCACCCAAGTAGCCTGCGAAGGTCTCCACGACGGCCCCAGCGGCCATGCGAACCGGACGCATCTCGAAGATCTGAACAGAGCTCGACGGCACCTGCATGCGAAATGCAACATCCAGAGGATGATTGAGCAACGGAGCGAAATCGCCGGACGCGCCGAGGGCAAAGCGCTGGCGGCCGAGCGCGATGGGCTCAATCGGACCGGGATATGCGGGCTGATGCCAGACCACGATTTCGAGATGGGTCGCTCGGCTGGCACTCTCGGGGCCATCCTGCATGGTGATGCGCAACGCCTGCCCAGCTGTGGTGCTCACAATTTCCGTGAAATGAGGCATCGGCGCGATCGAGAACGCATCGACAACATTATTGACGACGAGAATCGACTCCCTGCTCTCGCCGCTGCGACCGAATGCGATGTCGAGGTCCCCGTCGCCGTCCGAATCCAGGAGTGCAGCTCTGCCGCGATAATTGTGGTCGGGGATTCCGCCGCCGAATGGCAACAAGACGCTGGCGTTCAGGAGGTCGAACGTCACAGGTCCGAGAAGACTCACATTGAGAAGCACGAGGTGTTGCTCCATGCTCCGGGAGGCGATCACCAGCTCTTCGGCGCCGTCTCCTGTTAAGTCTCCTGCGACCAAGCTCACGCCCTCGAGAAGCGGAGTCAGGCTCAGGGGAGGCTCCGTAGAACCTGCCAGATCCATCAGGAGCAGCCTCTGCTCCAAAGGAGTGCCTCCCACGGTGAGCCAAGCGATGCGGTCGCCGATCACGGCGTCGCTGAGGACCGCGACGCTATCGAAGGGAAGCCACGAGCCGAGGACCGCACGCGGGAACGACTTTCGGTTGATTCCATCGATACTCGAGATCTGCAGGCCGTCGTCGGTAGCCATGGCGATCTCGGCGAGGCCGTCGCCGTCGAGGTCCGCTGCGGTAAGGTCGTGGATTTGTGATCCGATGCTTAGCGTATCGAAGAGCGGCCAGCTCCCCGCGATCTGAAGTGAGACGAGGACCTTTGTCCCACTCGCGGCAACTCCACAGAAATCGAATGCACCATCCTGGTTCAGGTCCGCGACTCGAATCAACCTGGCGTCCGCCCACTCCATACTTCCAACTCCGGCCGCGAGACCCGTCTGGGTATGGACATCCCATGTCCAGAGTTGGATTCCATTTGTATTTACGAGCGCAAGCGCATCGCGGCCGTTCTGACCCATTCCCGGAAGTGTTGCAACGTCATTTGCGGACACAGGAATCTGCACAGATGTATCGTGGAGCCCCGGGGCGACGCTCAGTATCGGCTGAGTTCCGATAAGCGTTACGACATCGGGAGAACTCTGGCCGGTGAGCGAGGCTCGAATCGAACCTCCGACGGCATCCTGCCCGAAGGGAAGCTGCTGATGGAACACCTGCCCCCCGTAGGGAATCTGTGCCAATGCAGTGGAGGACACGGCGAGAGCTCCAAACGGGAGCGCGAGGAGAATTCGGTGAGTCGAGCGCATGGTGTGCGATCCTCGTGGGGCTGAAGTAGGCAACCTCTACCGACTTGGAAAGGCAAGAGGCTGCATCCATCGGGCTGCGATCCCTTGGGACGTCGGTTCATGTGCGACTTGCCGCGCAGAGTTTCAGAATTTGCATCGTCGCACCGCAATGGAGTCGACCTGCACGCCGATCTTCCCGCTCGACTTTGAGCTGCGGCTGCTACCTTTCACGCGCCATGGTTCTCGATACGGAGCTGAGCGCGCTCGTGCTCACCGATCTTCTCCCGGAGGTTCTGCACGATTGGAACAATGAGTGCGCTGTCGTGTCGGGACTCGCGCACTTGTTGGCTGCTTCCAACGATCAAGGAGCTGCGATTCGGGATCGAGCGGCGGCGCTCGGCCTTACGGGCGAGCGCATGGAATCGGAGGCATGGTGCGCAAGCACCCTCGTGAACCTGCTCGCGGGAGACTCGCCCGCGTCTGAGCGCGACGATGCGTTGGAACTGGCGCTGGAGTTGGCTTCCTCCGCTATCCGTCGACGCGGCGGAGCGTGGTCCTCCAGTGGAATGGTGGTCGAGGCTTCTTGTGAGGGACGCGCTGCGATGGCGCTCGCAGCCTGGATTCGATGGTGCGCACTCGAGATTCCACGGTTCTCGATGGAGCCCAGGAGAGTCAGCTCGGACCGAGAAGTCGCTCCGATTCGGTGGATGGCGGGAGGCGAAGGTATGAGCGAGCGGCCCATCGCACTGCTTCGCACGCTCGCGCCCCTCGGCTGGCGGATCGAATCGCTCACCCAGGGAGCGCGTTGGCAGGTCCATTTCTGCTGGGATTCGAGTCAAGCTACTTGACGGTCCCGGAGCCGATCGCCGACACTCCGAGAGCCGCAGGCGCGTCCTGCAGCTTACAGATCCTTGAATCGTTGTCGGCGATCGTCGCGTGCTTCTCGGGTCCGCTCGGAAGACGGTGTAAATCCGTCACGGACCCGCCGCCGTAAGCGAGGACGAAAACCACAGGCCCGATGGCGAACGATGCTTTTGAGCGTTCGCGGGGCAGCCACTGCGCGGAACTGGAGCCGGTTTGGGCCCCCAGCGATGTGTGGGAAGGCGTGGTGAATAGGATGATTCGCAAGTCGGAAGACCTGCCCGAGAAGCTCCTCCACCTTCACTCGGTTTTAGTGAAGTTGGCGGAAACGGAGCCATGCCCGACTCCCATCGTGGGGAGCCGCGGTCTGGACGGACGAAGTGGAGCAGGACGGTGCCCTCCCTTCGAACTCGCGTTTCATTGCGACGACGTGAGCGATCTGCCGAGTGAAACCGCGCGTTGATGGAGGAATCAACAGAACGCGCGTCCTCGTGCATTCCCATTCGCTCACTCTTCCGACATCGGAGGCAGCTTATGCTGCGCGCATCCTTTTTATGTGGATTCGGCCTTCTTTTTGCCGGATCTGCCGTCCGCACCGCTTCCGGCCAGACTTTTCTCGGGCCGATCTCGACAGCCGGATACGGTCAGAACTCGGGCCAACCGTTCGGGCTTGCCTGGGGACCGAACGGTCATCTTTATGTTTCGCTCGCCGGACAGTCGGCGTTCGTCAATCCGCAGGCGTTCAACAATAACGTCGTGGTGCGCATCGATCCTGCGACTGGATCGATCGCTGGCATGGTTCCCGTCGGACTCTATCCCGAGGAGATCGCGTTCGCCTCGGCGTCCTCGAGTCCTCCAGTTGGAATTGTAACTAATTCCACAGACAGCTCAGTGACAATCTTCGACGTCGGGACCGACGCGCCCATCGCCACGGTGGTGCTCGGCCCATTCTTCGCTCTGTATCCTTTCGGAGTCGTGACCAACGCCGCCGGCACACGCGCGTGGGTTTCCGTGGGCGACGGTTCGCAACGGCTCTTTGCGATCGACCTGGATCCGGCGAGCGCCACCGCATTCCAGGAGATCCCGAGCGAGCTTACCGTGCTTGCGAGCGGCAGCGCCGGCCGATTTGTGCGATCGGGAGCCGACCTCGTGCTGCCGACGACGGCCTACCTGCCGAGCTTCTCGGGCTCCACAGCGGCGATCGAACGGCGCCCTTTGCCGGGAACGTTCGGCGCAGTTGCGAGTGCGGTGCTGCGATCCGAGGGATCCTTCAGCGCATATCCGAGCGCGCAAGACACCGTGATTGGGCCCGACGGGGTCGCCTACGTCGCTGGCTACGACATGGGAAAGCGCATCTATGGATTCTCGCCGACTACTGGCGAATTCGTGCGCGCGTTTCCTTCCGGAACGGCCATCGGTGCCCACACAGGTCTGGCGATCTCTCCAGACGGTTCGATCCTCGTGGTTTGTGATATCGCTTCGGAAGAAGTGGCATTCCTCGACGTCGCACGCGGAACGGTGATTTCAATCGTCCACACACCATCCGTTGGTTTTGGTTACTTTCAGCCCAACGATGCGATCTTCTCCCCGGATGGATCGAGGGTGTATGTGACCTGTCAGGGCAGCGAAGCCGTTCTGGTCTTCTCGGCCCCGGCCTCACCAAGTCCCTTCGCACCTCCCCTTGCATTCACAGTGCAGCCGACGGTTCCCTCCGTTGGAAGTTCTGTAACACTCGCAACTGCGGGCGTTGCGGCGTCGGAAAGCGTCTTCGTGGTGGCCGACACTTCGGATGTGGCCGTCGACCTCGGCGCCGCCGGAGTCTTGCATTTCACCGCGAGCGCAAGCCTCGTGGCTTCGGCCGTCGGAAGCGATGTCCTGCTCACGACGCCGACTCCAACGGGAGCCGCCTACTACGGCTTCAACTTCCTTTGTCAGGCCGTGGCGATCGACCTTGGCGCGCTCACGATTCGATTGAGTGCGCAGGTGCCCGTCGTCCTCCAGTAGAAGGTTGTTGAAAACCGCCTTCAGGCGATTCGAAGTTCAGTTTTCGCGAGATCGAGGAGAGACGCGCGAGGCGTAGCCAGGGAGTTACGTCGAATGCGTCTCGACGATGAGATCGCGGAAGGCCGGACGAGAAGCGCCGGAATGAGCGTCTCAACGGCCTGCTAAGCGCTGGTGATCCTCGTACCGGGCACGAGCGGGGCTCCGCGCCTCGCTGCCTGTCCTGAGAACCCACGCAGACCCCCGCAGCGACGCAAGTCTCCTTGCGTCGCCGCGCGGGGTCGTTGGAATGGAGCCTCCAGCAACTACCTCATCTCAGAACCATCCGATGACCACTCAGATCGAGCGCGCTCGGCGCGGAGAAATCACCCCGGAGATGCGCATCGTCGCACAGGACGAGGGCGTGACGCCCGAGCAGGTGCGCTCCGGCGTGGCTCGTGGGACGATCGTCATCCCCAAGAATATTCACCATCCATTCCGAGCGATCGGAGTGGGGGCTGGGCTGTCCACAAAAGTGAATGCCAATATTGGCGCGTCGAGCCTTCACCAGCTTGTCACGGAAGAGATCGAGAAGCTCCATGTTGCCGTGCGCGCAGGCGCCCATTCGGTGATGGATCTGTCGACCGGACGCGATCTCGACGCGATCCGCGAGAAGATCCTTTCGGAGTGCTCGGTCATTCTCGGGACTGTGCCGATCTACCAGGTCGCCTCCGAGGAGACGATCGTGAAGTGGACGGCCAAGGAGCTCTTCGCGGCGATCGAGAAGCAGGCGAAGCAGGGAGTCGATTTCATGACGCTTCACTGCGGCGTTACAAGAGAAACGGTCCGCATGCTGAGAGGCCACAGCCGCGTCGAGGGCATCGTCTCCCGCGGCGGATCGATTCACGCCGCCTGGATCGAGCGGACGCAGCAGGAGAATCCGCTTTATGAGCATTTCGATGAGCTGTGCGACATCCTTCGGGCGCACGATGTGACATTCTCTCTCGGCGACGGGCTGCGACCCGGTGCTTTGGCGGATGCCAATGATCGCGGGCAGATCGCGGAGATGCTCGTGTTAGGAGAGCTCACTCGTCGAGCCAAGGAGCGCGGCTGCCAGGTGATGATTGAGGGTCCGGGCCACGTCCCGATCGACGAGATCGCCTCCGTCGTGCAGCTGCAAAAGAAAGTTTGCGATGGGGCGCCGTTTTATGTGCTCGGCCCGCTCACGACCGACGTGGCTCCCGGCTACGATCACATTACCGGCGCCATCGGCGGGGCGATTGCTTCGGCGGCCGGCGCCGATTTTCTGTGCTATGTGACACCTGCGGAGCACCTTCGGCTTCCCGACAAGCAGGATGTGCACGACGGAGTGATCGCCACTCGCATCGCGGCCCATTCGGGAGACATTGGTAAGAAGATCCCGAGAGCGCGCGATTGGGATGACGCCATGTCGCGCTACCGCAAGGCGCTCGACTGGCCGGGCATGTACCGCCTCTCGATGGATCCCGAGAAAGCTCGTCGCTACAAGGAAGGGAGCGAAGCAGCGGGGAAGGCCGTGTGCACAATGTGCGGGTCCCTTTGCTCCATCAATATCGATAATCACACCCACCGGCCCGACTCGGTGGCGGCTTCTCAAGATGTCGCCGGACGCCGCGCAAAGACCGACGCCGAAGTGGAGTCGGCTGCATAGCGCCGTGAATTCGGCCGCCCCGGAGTCGAGAGACCTACCGGGGCGGCGTTGGAGCAGCCTTCACTTCAGGGAATCGAAGGGATGGCTGAAGCCAGCGGAGCGATCCGTCCTCATGAATGCGAACGACGCGAGCTGCAGCCTGGCCGCTCCACGACTGGGCCGCGGCCGCCGCGAGAGGAGAAGTGGGCGCTAGGGCGTCGCGCATGGGTGTGAGGATGGCCAAGGCGAGCGCGGCCCCGAAGGCGATTCCGAGCGCCAATCCGAGCACCGCGTCGAGCAGCGGGACCCGAAGCTTGGCGATCACCGTGTCGCATCGGGCGAGCACAATTCCAAAGGCCACCGAGGCGGCGACGGCGACCCCGATGGCGGCCACCCAGAGGGAGGACCGAGGCGCGAGCTGGAAAGCGTATCCAATCGGCGATTCGATCCACGGAGCCGCGAGACGGCCCACAGCGCAGGCGGCGAGCAGAGATACAATTCGGAGCACACCGCGAAGCGCACCGCGCGCGGCCCCCACAATTGCAAAGATTCCGATCCACGCAATGATGACCGCATCCACGAACTGCCCTGGCGACCACCGCCATGCCGCAGCGAAGGCACCCGCGAAGGAGCCGAAAGCGGCGATCGCCGGTGCTGCGCTGGCCATGAGTTCAATGCGCGCGGAAGCGTCGACCAAGGGGAGAGCGGAATGCTAGCCATCCTTCCAGCGCTTTCGATCCTTCTCTCGACGGCGGAGCCCCAGAGCGAGCCGCGCCCGGAGCCGCTCGCAACATTACGCCTCGAGAACGGCGCGGATGCAAAGCCGACGGGGCTTGTGGTTTCGACTGCGGTCGCATTCGCGCCCGGCGTCGTGCCGTCGTGCGATCTGCTCGGCGTCGATGCGCCCGCAGAGATCGAGCCGCTTGAGCGCCATCGGGACGGATCAGTCTCGTGGGCTCGAGTGCGCGTGCTGCCCTCCTGGAAGGCGCTTCGCAGCAGCTTCGTGGAGATTCGCGCAGACGGAGCGCGGCCGCCATTGCCTTCGACGCCTCTCGGCGAAGTGCCGCGGTTTCGGCTGGTTCTGGAGGACTTCGAGGGCGTGGAGCGCAGCGCCGAGGTGGGGGGCGCGCTGAAGCCGATTGAGAAAAGTGCACTCCGGGAGGCCGCTCGGGCGGGAGGACGCCATCGGCTGGTGTCGCCGAAGGTGGGCGCCCTCGAGGAATTATTGATTTTCGAGGCATTCGTGGAGCGGTTCGCGGGCGAGTCCTTCGTGTTTCTGACGCTCGTTCTGCGGAACGATCCGCCGACGGCGCCGTGGGGTCCGATTCGGTTTCGCAGCTATCGCATCGAGCCAATCGACCCGAATGTCACCATGGCAATCGCATGGCCGGAGCTGAACGGGTGCGCTCTCGAGAAGCGTGCGGATGGCGGTGCACGCGGGTGGCTCCTTCCGCGCGGAGCGAAAGATTTGTGGCTAGGTGACGGCCAGACGAAAGCGTGGCGAATCCTGCTGGATGCCTCCGGAAACACCGCCCGCACGCCCGCGCTCGCCCGAGCTCTCGAGAAGCCGATGCTTCCGGGCCTTCAGCCGGCCTACCTCGTTCGCACTCAAGCATGGGGCGATTTCGGCGCCATGGTGCTCGGGCCTCCGCCTCAAACCGCGGCGCGTCTGGCGCAGGATGAGTTCGCGCGCGCTCGCAGGTCGCGGGAGTACGGTTGGAACGGCGCCTTCGGAGATGTGAAGGGCACTCATCAGACCGGCAGCCCTCGGAACGGCCTCTCGAGCGACGGCGTCCTGCGCACGCTGCAGACCGGAATGCGCGAGTGGTTTGACCTTACTTTTGAGCGCGCCCTTCAGCAGTCGTTGCGCCCCATCGTGCGCAGCATCCGCGCCGCGGATCACCCCAATGTGTTGCTATTCGAGGGGATGCCCCATCCCAAGTGGCCCGACCGGCTCGGCCGCGAGATTCCTCTCGATCCGCGCCTTGCGGCGTGGCGCGAAGGTACGTCCGGAACCTGGATGCGAGAAACCCACGGCTGGAACGGATTCGACGAGGAACACTTTACAATCGACGACCTGTATGCAGTCCATTTGTTGACCGGCGATCCCTGGGTGCGATTCGAGCTCGAGTCCATCGGCCAGGCGATTCTTACCTATCCGTTCGCGAAGAAGGCCGTGGCCTCCGCGAGCGCGCGCTCCGATGGCTGGCTGCTCCGCGGGCTCGTGCAGCTCCATCGCGTCACTGGAGATCGCGCCTATCTGGATGCGGCGAGCCATCTCGTTCGCGGAATGGACGCGCGTCGAGGAAAGGGGGAAATCAAATATCTCAATGAGGCTGCACCCGATCCGCGGCAGCTTACCAACCATCCTTTCGAGATGCCCTGGCAGGTGGCAATCGCCGTAAATGGGCTTGTCTACTATTTCGAGCAAACCGGCGACCCGCTCGCGCGCACGATCGCCCTCGACGCCGCCGATTTCCTCGTGAAGGACGGCTGGAATGCCAAGACGGGAGTCTTCAAGCGATGTGTGGCAACCGACGGCTCAGGCGCATTTCTCGATGAGCGGGAGCCGGGAGGCACTCAATCGTGGATCGCCTCTGCGCTCGTCGCCGCGTATCGCCTCGAGCCGAAGCCCGAATATCGGATTCTCGCCGATGGCCTCTACCGCGTCGTGAAGGCGACGAATGCAACTTTTGATCGCGGCGGCCAGCAGTGGTCTTGGTGGCAGAGCTATCTTCGTTGGGCATTCGATACGGACGCCGCGCGCCGTCCAGCGCCTGCGAGCGGGCCGGCGAATCCCCGAGACCGGTAGCGGACGCTACTTTTTCCAGCTGCGGCCGCACACGAACACGACGATCAAATCGCCACTATTGCCGTCGTCGTCGACCCAGCCGCCCTCGATTGGAACATATCGAGCGTCTCCACCTTGTGCGGGAACGAGGACTTCGAGCTGCTCTTCGCCGAATGTTACTGGATGAAGCCTGCCTTCAATCCTCTGAAGCGCGCGGCGCGTGAGCCTTACTTCGAGAAAGCAATCATTGCCGACCCAGTATTCATCGGGCTCGAGCTCCTCGCCAGCGCGATAGAAGAATGGATCGTGCTCGAGTCCGCCGTGCCGGCGTTCATTCTGCTCCTCGACCCAATCCTCCCTTCGCAGATCGGGTAGCCCTGCGCGGTCTTCGAGGTGATGGCGAATCTCGTGCTCGATCGTCTCGCGCAGCTCCGCTGCCCAATCAAATGTGGTGTCTTGGCGGGCCAAGCTCACAAAGGACCCGTAGTAAAGGTGGATCGTCGAGCGGCGGAAACCGGACTCCTCCGACATCAAATCGGCTTCGCACTCGCCGAGCGTCTCGTAGTCGTCGAGGTGCGCGTGCGTCACGCGCTTCGCATGCACGACGAGATCCGAAATTCCTTCTCGAAAGGTCGCTGGAATCGCCGCGAACGCCTCGCGTGCGTGCTGCTCAAATTCTTCAATCGGAGGGAGGTCTGCCACGTCCGAACCCTACGGAACGAGACGTCGATCGACAACGGCCGCGCTGCGGCTACAGAATGGCTCGACCCCGCGTGGCCGAACTGTGCGATCCCAATCCGAACTCCTCACCGACCTCCTCCTGAAGCTCCTGCAGGCCGCCGACGAGGTGCCGGAGTGGGCGCGTGATCGAGATCAAGCGATAGCAGAGTTTCTCGGCGGGAGAGATGCGGATCCGGGATCGGTTGCTCGAGCGCAAGAGTGGTATTTGTTTGAAAGGCGCAGCCCGCGGCTCGGTGACGTACCGCCGCTCGTTCTGCTCGCGGAGCGACTCGAGGGTTCACTCGAGCCGCAGGCGCAGGAACTCCTCGAGGAGATGGGCTCGAGCCTCTATTCGGTCTTCGAGACGATCGAAGGGGACGCCGACCGGGCGGTCGTGCGCGACCTCCTCACAGGGCGGCACTGTGAGGTCGAGGGGGATCTCGAAGGCGCTCGCGAGCCGGGCTCGCTCCTCGTGGGGCGGCTCTTTCCCGATCGGAGTGGGCGGTATGCGGTGAGCCCGGCGTCGCTCGTCCTGACCGGTGATGTGGCGTCGGCGGTGCGTATGGATCTCGAGGCGGCGGCGTCGACGGCACGCCGTGGGCACCTTTCCCAACGGGAGATGGAGGCGACTCTGTTTGGAGTCGGGGGGCGGACCCAAGAAGCGACGTCGGCGGGGGAGGGCAGCTCGGCGGAGGCGCTGGAGCCCCTGGAGGCGGAGGTCGCCCAATGGCTCGAAACCGCCGGAATCGGGCCTCGCGGCGATCGTGGGATCGATCTCGAAGAGGTGCGCGCGATGTTCGAGTCGGCAGCCACGCTAGGGGAAGCCGTCGGGCCGATTCTCGACGCGGTGGCCTTCGAGTCCGACGCCGACCTCGAGGTTGGGCGGCGGCTACTGCCGGCGTACTACGCCGCGCTCCATGCCAAGGGGCGCCAGCCTCAATCGGGCACTACGAAGCGTCGCCAAGTTTCCTCGGCCTCGCCGGCCTCTCGGGTCTGTCCTTGCGGCAGCGGGCTCGAGTACTCGAGCTGCTGTCGCGCAAGAGACGCAGTGGCACAATTCGATGCCGGTCGCGCGCGCGGCGAAGACCTCGATAGCCTGATTCGCAGCCTCGAGGACGCCATGGGCATTGAGCACGAGGAGGAAATCGAGGATGAGTGGGATCTGGAACGCGCGTCCAGGCCCGAGCGGTCGGAGTTTGAAGATCCGCCGATCGCCCCGCTCGTCGCAGAGTATTTATGGGAGAGACAACAGATGGGCCGGCCTGCAGACGACACAGAAGCCGAATCGCTCTTGGCGCTAGCGCGAAGTGTGGACACTGGCCCCGGCGCGCCGGCCGACGCTGGCGGGGTGCTCCGAGAGCACTTGGAACGGTTCTTCTCGGTGGAACGGTTTCTCGACTCGAGGCCGCCGGCGAAAGGCACCCTCGAAAAGGATCTGGCAGCCCTGGACGAGTTCAGCCAGTGGCTCCTGGCGGAACAGGACATCGATTGGCGCCCCTTGGTGAAGTCGTGTGCCGAAGGGACGGTCAGCCAAGCAGCGCGCCTCGCGCAGCTCCACGCAGCGGCACAGCCAGAGACTCCTGAGTTCCTGGCCTCGGCCCCGCGTTTCCGCGTTCAGCAGGTCGGCTCCGAAAGAGCACTCGTGGAATCGACTATCCCAGGAGAGGAGGCGCGCTCTGTAGCGCTGAGCCCGGAGCAACGCCTGCTCCTGCGAGCGGGCGATTGTCTCCTCTTGGGCGGAAGGGGCGACAACGCTCGCGTTCTGCGCGTTCTGCCGGGAACGGCGTGGCCGTTCCTCGTAGAAGGCAGCATTCTTTCCCGCGATCGATCGAACCCGCGCGAATTCGAGGGTTAGGTCGATCCGCGCCCCCGACGCCCTATCCCGCACCCCCGTGAAAGCGCTCCTTCTGCTTCTCGTCTTGCTCGCTGGTGCCGGCGGAGGTGCCTGGTGGTGGTTTTATGGCCAGCCGGCTGCCGAGGTGTCGCCACTTTCGACCATTCGGTTTGCTGAGGTGACGCAGCAACCGATCTCGGTCACCGTGAACGCGACCGGACAGATTCAGCCGGTGACGCAGGTCGACGTCGGCACGCAGGTCTCCGGAACTCTCCAGGAGATCCTGGTCGACTTCAATTCTCGTGTGAAGGCGGGCCAGTTGTTGGCGCGCCTGAACACGGACAACCTGATGGCCCGGGTCGCCCAGAATCGAGCGAACTTGAAGCGGGCCGAAGCCGCGTTGAATCGCCTGAAGGTCGAACAGGTGCACGCGATTCGCCAGGCCGAGCGACAGAAGGATCTGCGCGAACAGGGCATCGTCCCGCAGGTCGACCTCGAGAACGCCGAGATGACGCGGGATTCGTTGGAGGTTCAGATCCGAGTGGCAAGCGCTGAGATCGAGCAGGCGAGCACGACCCTTCGCCAGTCGGAGATCGATCTGGAGCATGCAACGATTCTCTCTCCCATCGACGGAGTTGTGATCCAGAGGGCCGTCGAGGTGGGCCAGACGGTTGCCGCAAACTTCAATTCTCCACTTCTGTTTCAAATCGCCAACGATCTGACTCAGTTGCAAATTCGTGCGTCGATCGACGAAGCCGACATCGGCCGCATCCAGCGCTGTCTTTCGGCGACGTTCACCGTCGATGCGTTCGCCGGCCGCGTGTTTCCGGCGAAGCTCGAGCAGATCCGGCTCAACCCGACGGTCACGAATAACGTCGTTATTTATACTTGTATCTTTCGCGTCGAGAATCTCGACAGCGACGGCAAGGTCGGCCCGCTCTTGCCGGGACTCACGGCCAATCTCACAATTCTCGTGGATCACCGAGAGCAGGCCCTCGCCGTTCCCGCGGCGGCCCTTCGATTCCAGCCGAAGGGAATTCCCGGCGTGCCGAGCGCAAGCGCGTCTCCGCGGCAGCCGTCGGAAGCGGCTGCGAGCCGCCCGAGCGGCGCGCCCGCGCTCGCGGGCGATGGGGCGCCACAAACGCGAGGAGGACCGATGTCCGGAGCCGCGGCGGCGGGAGCCGATCGCGCGGTGGTCTGGGTTCGTCGAGGTGAAAGCCTCCGGCCGGTGAGCGTTCGAACCGGCCTCAGTGACGGCAACAATGTGGAGATTCTTGAGGTCTTCTCCGTCGAAGAGGAGCTCAAGGCGGGCGATTTGCTCGCCATCGGGCAGGCTTCCGGTGACGCCGGCGGCCCGGCGGGCACCTTCTCTCCATTCGGCGGGATGAGTGGTATGGGGGGGCGCGGCGGTTCCGGCATGGGCGGCGGCGGGGGCGGTCGAGGCGGCGCGCCGGGGATGCGTGGCGGTGGTCGCTGAAGACGCTGCTCCTTCCGGCGGAGTGCTGCTCGAGGCGAAAGACCTCGTCCGCATCTACCGCACCGGAGAGTTCGAGTTCCGGGCTCTCCGCGGGGTGAGTTTACAGATCTGCAAAGGGGAGATGGTGGCCATCATGGGCACCTCTGGGTCGGGAAAATCTACTTTAATGAACATCCTCGGGCTGCTCGACCGCCCCACGCAGGGGAGCTACCGGCTCGAAGGCGTTGAGACCGCGACGCTCGACGCGCGCGCCGTTTCGCGTCTGCGGGGCAGCCGTCTCGGATTCATCTTTCAACAATTTCATCTGCTTGCGAGGACACCCGCCATCGAGAACGTCGAGCTTCCGCTTTTGTATCAAGCGGGAGTTTCGACGGGGGAGCGGCGCCGGCGAGCGCGCGCCGCGCTCGCGCGCGTTGGTCTCGGGGATCGGGAGCGAAACCATCCGACCCAGCTCTCCGGCGGCCAGCAGCAACGCGTAGCGATCGCCCGCGCGCTCGTCGCAGATCCGCCGATTCTCCTCGCGGACGAGCCAACGGGGAATCTTGACACTCGGACCGGCCTCGAGATTCTTACATTATTTCAGGAGCTGCACCGGGAGGGGCGAACGATTGTCATGGTCACGCATGAACATGACGTAGCCGCGTGCTGCGACCGAATCATTGTGCTTCGCGACGGAAAGATACAATCCGATGATAGAGTCGCGAAACGAATCGACGCGCGCGCGGAGCTGCAGCGGCTTCCAGCGCTCGAGGAGGCGCCCGCGGCGGGAGGTGCACAATGAGTATCTTCGCGATGCTACGCGTCGTTTGGGCCGCGCTGCTGCGAAACAAGCTGCGCTCGGGGCTCACGGCGCTTTCAGTTGCCATTGGAGTCGGGCTCGTGGTTACGGTGATGGCCGTTGGCAACGGCGCGCGCTTGGCCGTCGAGAAGGCGGCGGAATCGATGGGGACCAATCTGTTCATGATCTGGCCTTCGTCCACGGCCTTCGGCGGAGTGCGCTCGGCGGCCGGGTCGCAGACATCGCTCACCCTGGAGGATGCCCACGCGATTCGTGAGGAAGTCGATCTCGTGACGCATACCTCGGGGCAGATTCGCCTCGGCGGCTCCCAGTGCGTCAACGGCAACAAGAACTGGAATACCACAGTTCAGGGTGTTGAAACGAGCTACGTCGAGCTTCGGAATTGGCCTCTCTCGGAAGGCAAATCGTTCACAGACCTCGACGTGCAGCAGGCCGCGCGAGTGTGCGTTCTCGGAAAGACGGTGGCCGACAAGCTCTTCTCCGTCGAGGATGCGGCCGACGACGGCGGCTCCCGAGCGATGGCGGCTTCGAGGGTTCGTGAGAACGCCGTTGGAGTGACGATCAAGATCCGGGGAATGCCGTTCCGCGTGCTCGGAGTTTTGACGCCCAAGGGGCAGAGCGCGATGGGCTTCGACCAGGACGATGTCGTGCTGATCCCGATCTCGACGGCGCTGCGGCGGCTGGGCGCCATGATGTCGTCGACGTCGCCCAATGCGGTCGGTTCGATTCACGTGGCCGCGCGCGACGCGGCCTCGGTGGAGCCCGCCATGGAAGCGGTGAAAGAGGTGTTGCGCCGAAGGCACAAAAGCCAGACCGGAGTGGAGGACTTCACCGTCCGCAATTTCAGCGACATGGCACGCGCGGCCGCCGATCAGCAGAGCTTCCTCGCGCTCATGCTCGCGGCCGTCGCCGCCGTCTCGCTCGTGGTGAGCGGAATCGGAATCATGAACATCATGCTGGTGTCGGTCACGGAGCGAACCCGTGAGATCGGAATCCGCCTTGCCGTCGGCGCTCAGCCCGGAGACATCCTTTCACAATTCCTTCTCGAGGCGCTTGCGGTATCGAGCCTGGGCGGCGCTCTCGGAATTGGGCTCGCCTACACCGCTGCACCGCTGCTCACGATGGGGCTAGGCTTCGAGACGCCCATTTCGCCGGCCGCCGTCGGCGGCGCGAGCGCCGTTTCGATCGTGATCGGCGTCTTCTTCGGCTTCTATCCGGCGCGCAAGGCGGCACGCCTCGATCCGATCGACGCGTTGCGGTACGAATAGTTGCGCCGCCGCAGACATTGGGAGAACTCAGCGCGAGGATTCCCGAGCTCGCAGAGCCATGCGCCGACGAAGCCCACGGGCGTGCACCAAGAGAGCTGTAAAGAGACCGATCGAGCGATGCGAAGTTCTTCGTCGTGAGCTCGAAGGGAGACGCGACAGGCGTGTCTGGGAGATCCGCTCTCTCAGACTCGCTTCCGACCGCGGCTCGACGATTTGCTCGTGAAAGTGGAGACATGGGTCGCAGGAGTGCGCGTCGCAACGCGATGCTCGGTATTCGGTAGGACCGGAGAAATCACCGAATCCCCGGTCGCCCTCGTTGCCAACGCAACGTCCGATAATGTATATTCCGTGAGATAGAATGCGGGGGAGTCGCTTCGAGGTCACGCCCTAAGGCTGTATTCCGCACCAGCTTGGGTGCGCCCAGAGTTCTCCACAGGCTTTTGTGGATTCTCGCTGTGGAGAGGGAGCGGAAATCGCGACCGCTCAGCCACTCGGTTTGGCGCCGTCCCCCAGAGATCGGTTGCGATGCTTCATGCACGGCGCCTGGCGCAAGGAGCTCAGGGTCCAGTGGCCACTGCCGTCTGCCGACTCCGGGACAAAGCCGAGTACCGCGACGCCGGCGTGGTCGACCGGGAGCTGCATCACTGCGTTCCAGGGCAGATCCAATGCGGCCGTCAGGAGCGCCCGAATGGTCCAAGAATGTGCGACGACGGCGACCGATCCGCCGGTCGGAACCTTCGCCCACAGCCGCCCCAAGGCTTGGACCGCGCGAGAGCCTACGTCTGCGACGGTCTCGCCGTCATGGCCGCGGTACTCGGCCGGCTTCTCGAGAAACTCCTGGGCGCCACCCGGCCATCGAGCTTCGATCTCAGGCCAAGTGAGCCCGCGCCATTGGCCGCGGAAGATCTCCCGAAAACCAGGGTCGACCACCCGGCGGGGCGCCGAGACCTGCCAACGGGCGATCGATTCAGCGCCTATTTTCGCGCGCTCGAGGTCGCTACTCGCCACCAGATCGAGCGGGATGTCGGCAAGCCGGCGACCCACCGCCTCGAGCTGTTCGATGCCCAAAGGGCTCAGCGGCATTTCCATGTCTCCATAGACGCGCTCAGGGCCATCGAGGGCGACCTCCCCATGGCGGATCAGATAGAGCGTCAGCGGGCGGACCGGGTTCACGGGACGGGAGAAGCTACCAGGGAACTTCGGAGGGAACTCGGTACAGAGCGCAGCCCATCGTCACGGTTCGATTCTCAAGGAACGGAGGAAGTCCCGCAGTTGAAAGCGTGGCGCTCGCGCGGGAGCATCTGCGCCGACCGCGCCAGCGATCGCCCTGATAGGGGGCGTGTCGGGGCACGCGGTTTGTGGCTCGGATCGAAGCCGAGGGACGATTTCCCAGCGCTCTCGTTCGTTCCGCTCGCGCACCCAACTCCCCCGTCGGTTCCTTCCCTCTGACCCGCCCAACGTCGACTTCGCCTCTCCAGCGAGTCGGCAGCCTCCATGAGTTCTGAAGCATCGGCGACCGCTTCCGTTTCGCTCCCCGCACAGAGCCAGCATTTCTTGCTGCGCCGACTCCACTCGCTCACCGGAATCATTCCGCTCGGCGCGTTTTTCGTGGAGCACATGGTTACGAATTTTGCGGCGGTTGGTGCCGACGGAGCCGTGAAGTACAACCATGCGGTTCAATTCCTGAAGAGCCTCCCCTTCGTGCTCGGGCTTGAGATTTTTGGTATTTTTCTGCCGCTTCTCTTCCATGGCGTCCTTGGGATGTGGATCGCCTTCGAAGGGCGCGTGACGGCGACGCGATACCCGCTGCCCAGAAACTGGATGTACGTCGGGCAGAGAGCAAGCGGCGCGATTGCCCTCGTTTTTGTGATCTTCCATCTTCTGCATTTCCGATTTGCGAGCCACACGCAGCCCTTTGAGCAGATCGCCTATCAGGAAGTCGCCAAGCTGCTGGCGAATCCGTTCTGGCTCGTGGCCTATCTGGTGGGGACGGCTGCCACGGCATTTCACCTGGGAAATGGCATTCCGCTTTTCTGTATTTCGTGGGGAATCACTATTTCGCCGAGATCGCAGGCCGTCATGAATCGAGTTGGCGCGGTGGTTGGACTCGGGCTCTTCGCGCTCGGGACCGCGTCGGCGCTTTCCTTCAAGATCTGAGTTCGCCATGCGACGTCCCTGCGCGGGCGTCTTCCTATGCGTCCCTTGAGATCTCCGGCAGTACGAATTCCCCCGATTATCTTACAAAAACAACGCAGCGCATAAGTGCAAAGGAAGCAGTAAGGAATGGCTCAACCTCGCGTCATCGTAGTCGGCGGCGGACTGGCCGGACTCATGGCCACTATCAAGCTTGCTGAGGCCGGCGCCCAAGTCGATCTGCTGTCGATCGTTCCTGTCAAGCGCTCGCACTCGGTCTGCGCTCAAGGCGGCATCAACGGTGCCGTGAATACGAAAGGAGAAGGCGACTCGCCGGAACTCCACTTCTACGACACGGTGAAGGGAGGCGACTTCCTCGCGCATCAGCCTCCCGTTCGTGACATGACCCGGGAGGCGCCAAACATCATTTATATGTTCGACCGGATGGGGGTTCCCTTCAGCCGGACGCCGGAAGGATTGATTGACTTCCGCCGATTCGGAGGAACGCTCCACCATCGAACGGCGCACGCGGGCGCGACGACGGGCCAGCAGCTTCTGTATGCTCTCGACGAGCAAGTTCGCCGATTCGAGGCGGACGGGAAAGTGACAAAATTCGAGGGATGGGAGTCGTTTGACCCCGTACTCGACGCGACGGGACGATGCGTCGGCGTCGTCGCGATGGATATTCGCTCCATGGAGATTCGCGCATTCCTCGGCGATGCAGTGGTGTTTGCAACGGGCGGACTGGGCGCGATCTTCGGATTCGGAACAAACTCCGTCGTCAATACCGGCTCGGCGATCGCGGGCTGCTACCAAGCGGGAGCACATTACGGAAATCCCGAGTTCATACAAATCCATCCGACGGCCATCAGCGGCGGCGACAAGCTGCGGCTCATGTCCGAGTCGGTCCGAGGCGAAGGCGGACGCGTGTGGGTTCCGAAGAACCCCAAGGACAATCGCTCTCCTGCTTCGATCCCAGAGACGGAAAGGTGGTACTTCCTCGAGGAGAAGTATCCGCTCTACGGAAACCTGGTGCCGCGCGACATCGCCTCGCGCGAGATCCATCACGTGGTGTACAACCTCGGCCATCGCGTCGAGGGTGAGGAGGCCGTCTACCTTGACCTTACCCATCGAGATCCCGATTATCTGACGAAGAAGCTTGGCGGCGTTCTCGAGATCTATGAAAAGTTCAAGGGCCAGGACCCCCGCCGCGTGCCCATGAAGGTTGCGCCGGCAGTGCACTATTCGATGGGCGGACTCTGGGTCGATTATAAACAGATGACCAATATTCCTGGACTCTTCGCCGCGGGTGAGTGCGAGTTCCAGTACCACGGCGCGAACCGTCTCGGCGCGAATGCGCTCGTGGCCTGCGTGTATGGCGGCATCGTGTCGGGCGTCACGAGCTTCGAGTGGGCCGCGAACCATGCGAAGAAGGCTCCGGCTTCGACCGTCGCCGACAGCGCGCTCTCGCGCTTCCGGGAGCGCACCAAAGCGATCTCGGCGCGAGGCGGAGCCGAGAACCTGTACGCTATTCGCAGAGATCTCGGCGCCCTTATGGTGCGAAATGTAACCATTGTTCGCGAGAATTCGGAGCTCGTCAAGACACAACAAAAGCTCGTGGACTTGGCCGCCCGCACCCGGAAAGCGCCGCTTCCCGATCAAGGGCCGTGGGCGAATCAGGGGCTCGTCCACGCTCTCGAGATCGAGAACATGATCGACCTCGCTCGGGCCATCACTGCGGGGGCGCTTGCGCGGGATGAGTCCCGCGGTGCCCACTACAAGCCCGCCTTTGAGAAGCGAGATGATGCGAAGTGGCTCTGCACCACAAAAGCGATCTTCACGCCGGATGGCCCCAAGCTCGACTTCACAGAGAAAATTGATATCAGCCTGCTCCCGCTCGCGGAGCGCCGCTACGACGTCGTCCCTGCACACGCGCCCAAGCCGAGCATCGGCACCGCGTCGGGCTCCGCCGGAGCTGCCCACTGATCCGAGCCGAGCGGCCTCCGCCTCGCGGAGGCCTGCAGGCCCCCCGTCCTTTCGTTCACACCCCAAGCCTCGAATCCACGCAACGCCTCGACCCGCTCATGGAAAGCTCTCAATCGGCCGGCAATCGAACTGTGCAAGTTCGCGTGATGCGACAGGAGAACCCGAATTCGACTCCCCGCTGGGAGCTCTTCGAGGTCCCCTACCGCCCGAATATGAACGTGCATATGTGCCTTCTGGAGATTCAGGAGCGCCCCACCACGATCGAAGGCTCGCAAACCACGCCGCCCTGCTGGGAGGTGAACTGCCTCGAGGAGGTGTGCGGCTCGTGCACCATGGTTATCAATGGTCGGGTTCGCCAGGCGTGCTCCGCGCTCGTCGACACGCTCTCGCAGCCCATCACAATTGAGCCGATGTCGAAGTTCCCTGTGGTTCGCGACCTCGTGGTCGATCGAAGCCGCATGTTCGAGGAGCTCAAGAAAGTTAAGGCCTGGGTCCCTCTCGACGGCACCCATGCACTCGGCAACGGTCCGCGCTACTCTCAGGAGGAACAGTCGACGGCTTATGTGTTGTCGCGATGCATGACCTGCGGGTGCTGCGTTGAGGCGTGTCCGCAGTATGGTCCGGGAAGCGCATTCATCGGGCCGGCTGCGATCAACCAAGTGCGCCGATTTAACCTTCATCCGACGGGCGCGCTCAACAAGGGAGAGCGCATCGAGACCGTCATGGGGCCCGGCGGAATTACGGATTGTGGTAATGCACAAGTGTGCGCATCCGTGTGCCCCAAGGAGATCCCGCTCCTGGAATCCATCGCCGCGGTCGCCCGCGACGCGACGGTCCATTCAATCCGACGCTGGTTCGGGAAGTGAGGCCGGCAAAGCCCCTCGCACTCGCTCAGGCCCTGGCGCTTCGAGTCGAGGCGGAGGGGCGCCAGCTCTTTGCGGCGTCGCTTCGAGTGCACGCCGCGATTTGTGAGAGCAAAAGCGAGGACGATTTCTCAACTGTTGCTGACCGAGCCACAGAGCGCCGGCTTCAACGCGCTCTCCGGGAGATTGATCCAAGCGCGGGCTTTCTCGGAGAGGAGAGCGCCGAGCGGTTTCAGCCTCAGGAGTGGAACTGGGTTGTTGACCCGATCGATGGGACCTCGAATTTTGAGGCCGGAGTCGGTGTATTCGGCATCGCTGCAGCTTGGGTCGATCGGAAAGGATCTGTGCACGCAGCGGCCTGCTTCGACGGGCGAACTCAACAATGCTATTTCGCCGCTGCTGGACAGGGGGCTTGGCGCCTCGCTGCGCCGCGACCGATTCGCTGGAGGTGCATCAAAAGCGCGGCGTCCCCGACGGGTCCCCGTGCACTCGTAGGCGTGCAATGGGATCGCCGACGCCGCCCGACGCTGCTTTCAAGGGTGTCCGATTATCCCGGAAAACTGCGCGTGCTCGGCTGTACGGTTTCACAAATATTGGCCGCTGCCCATGGCGCCTTCGCTGTCGCAATGCAAGACCGCGGCAAGATCTGGGATCTGGCTGCTCCCGCACTGATCGCTAAGGAGGCCGGTGCGAGGGTCGTGATGCTCGATGGCTCGCCGCTGCTACCCTTCCCCGCCGACGCCCTCCTCCATCCCGATCGCGACTACTCCGTCCTCGTGGGCGCCGTGCAGGCCGTGAGGAGCGTTCGCCGTCATCTCGCGGCTGGAGCCCGCTGAACGCCGCTCGTTTCGGCGCCGCACCTCCGCCATCGGGTGTCCGTCCAGCCGTGCAGCGGCGAGTTTCCTCTGTAAAGTTCGCCGGGTGATCCCGAGCAGCGCTGCGGCGTGCTTTCGGTTCCCATGCGTGATGCCAAGAGCCTCAGCGAGCACCGTTCGCTCGAAGGCCTCGATCCGGGCGCGGAAATCAGCAGCGACTCCGGCTCGGTCCTGTAAGGAAACAATGGGAATTCGCTCGTCGAGCCCCTCCTCGAGTAGCTGCCTTCCGATAGTCCGCACTCCCCTTCCGGCAGCTCGCGTGAGTTCCGATTGGAGCTGCCGAATATTGCCTGGCCATGGATAGCTCCTCGCCGCATCGAGGGCCTCGGCAGTCATCTCGGGAGGATCGGCGCCGAGCGAGCGCCCGATCTCCGCAAGGAGCGCCATGGAAAGCATCGGAAGATCTTCTCTCCTCTCTCGAAGAGGCGGAATCTCCACCGTCATCGCCCGCAGTCGAAAATACAGATCTGAGAGGCATCGCCCTTCCAGCACTTCCACGGCAAGGTCACGACGAGTCGTTGCGAGGATTCTGCATCCTGTTCGGCTGTGGGAGGAGGCGCTCAGGATGCGGATCAGTAAGCGCTGGACTCCATGGGAGGCCTCCTCGACATGCTCGAAGACTACAGTTCCTCCATGTCCGAGCTCAAGGTTACCGAGCTCGTTCTGGAGACTATCGGCAGTGAGGTCGCTCGCTGCGCAATCCACTCGCCGGAATGGTTGCTGGGGTCGCCCACTTAAATCGTGCAACAATCGAGCGAATCGGAGCTTCCCAACGCCGAGCTCTCCTGCAATCAGGACGGGGTAACGGTGGCGCGCGATAGTGCGCGACAGAACGCGAAGGCGCCGCACCGCCTCGCTGCGGCCATCGGGGTCCCAGGTGTGGTCGCGGTCCATGATTCGGCTGATTCCTTTGGCGCACCTCGAGAACAGATCCGTGCGCTAACTACTCCGCGCACGACAGAGCGCCTTCGCCGCCAGAAAATCGGAGAGAGTGTGCCGGCGGGGCTTGGCAGCCCGGGATCTGGTCCTCCGAGGAGCTTCGCAGACGGTTTCCCGATCTCATCGTCGGAGAGTCTCGTCGTCGCTCCTCGCGATACTCGCGAGAAACCTTGCGCCGGCTGCGCAGGGCACTCTTTCGACCCAGAGCATGGATAGCACAGCTACAGACGCGCCCTCTCGAATGCGCAACGGTTTCTTGAAGCAAATAGCTGCTCGCCACGCGGCGCTCGCAGGAGACCATCGTGGTGTGGCGATTGCGGAGCGGTGTTTGTCGCGAGCACTCCGCACTCGGGCGGCGGTGGCCCGCTTCCCAGCAACGGAAGCGGCCAATTGTTGCCTCGCCCCTTTTGGTTTCTGAGAACGTCCGCGCGGTTCATTCGATTGCGCGTCGCAGGCTGTGGCAAGAGGGCTCTGCAATGCGAGCACGAGGGTTCTCCGTGAGATCGGGGAGGACCGCCGCAGACTGGCTGCCGGGAAGTTTCGTCGAGGCAGTTCCGTCGAGGCGGTCCGGCGATGAGACTCCCAAAAAACCACGTGCGCAGCTCGACTAACTTTTGAGACGTCCTCCGGGGCCGAACCAGGAGGATGCGGTTCGCCCAAGGCTCCCTGCGGCCCCATCACGGGCCCGATGGCGAGCGGCCCGAATCTCGAATTATGGACTTTTTGGTGGGAGTTCAACCGCAAGCGGCTCTTCCCAATAAAACGGCTGTGCTCGCCATGGGAATTGTGGCTGCGCCCGCGGGTATCGGCACGATCTCGCAAGAAGGAAGAGGCCATTGGTGCGCATGTGCCGACGTCGATCGCAAGCAACCTCAAGGATGCGCCGCAGTGCGAGCGTCAGCGCTCCGCCGCGATGCTGATCGCCGAGGTCTCGGAGAAGCCGCGCAGCTCGGATGACTATTGAAACGTCCACCTTGGGCGGGCCCCGAGGCGTCACTCGGGGCCCGCCGGTTCTCCCAGCAAAGTGGCGTCCCTGGTTCGGAGAGACCTGCCTCGAGGGATCTGCGGAACGCAGCATCCTCGGGAGCGCATTTCGACGACAAGCTCTGGCCCGCGTCGGTTGTGGCGTCGGCGCAATCCCGCAGATCCGCCGTATGCCCTCCTGGGCCCCTTCAGGGACGAGATGTTCCGGCCGCGTAACGGTTGCGGGAGGCGCGCGCGGCTCGGCGGCTTGGCGCTCGAGGAAGAGGAACTGTGGTACGCCGATTGCCACAGTGAGAGCGTCGCGCGCAGTCCGCCTGTCGAGGGACCCGAGGACATCCTTGGGTCGTCGGTCGATGGGAGACTGCTTCGCTTTGCTTCTGTTTCGGTATCCTCGCGGTCTCCTCATCGCATACGCGAGGCTTCGCCTTCGCAACCCTCAGGAGTTTCCGATGAATCGTCTCGCGATCGCAGGCGGCGTCCTCAGCAGCGCTCTCCTGCTCTTCAGCGGCATCACGCTGGGACATGGCGGCGTCTACCGCGGCCCCGGCGACACGGTGCCGCCCGGTGGCGCTCCGGGTTCGCCTACCTCGCCCGGCCCTGCCGGCCCCACGACCCCCGGTCCGCAAGGTCCAGCCGGTCCCACTCAGCCGGCTCCCACCGGCCCCACGACGCCTCCTCCGGGCGGCGGTGGTGCTCCCGCCGCACCAGGCGGCCCGATCACTGGCCCCATGGCGAGCGGTCCCGCCCTCGACTCTTGGACATTTTGGTGGGCGTTCAACCGGGAGCGATTCCTGCAGCTGAAGGCGCACCTGTCGAAGGCGGATGGTGTGATCACGGGCGGCTCGGCCGATGAACTCCTCGGCGGACAGGGCGCCGGCCGCGACACCATGAAGCCGAGCAAGGACGCCATCGTGTCGAAGGTTCTCCCCGTGCTGAAACAAGCGCTCGAAAAGGAGAACAACCGCGACATTCTCACGGGTGCACTGATCGCGCTCGCGAAGATTGGTGAAGATCCCGAGAACGTTCTCGAGATCTTTAAGAAGTTCCTTACCCACGGCGAGTACGAGGTCAATGAGACGGCCGTGCTCGCCATGGGAATTCTGGCCTCCCCTGCAGGCATCGATACGATGAAGGCGATCTTCCTCGATAACGATGCCGGCAGAAAGCTCGTCGACAAGAAAGAGGTTCCGTGGCGCCAGCGCACATTTGCTGCGTACGGCCTTGGACTCATCGGCAATCGGAGCGAGCCGGAGATTCAGTCGCAGATTCAGAGCTTCTTGCTGAAGTTCCTCCAGGAGGAGGGCGCGAAGCGGGCGTCGAACAAGGATCTCCGCATTGCGACCGTGATCTCGCTCGGCTTGATCCCCGACCCCGAGCGCAAGGCGGTTCCAGTGTTGGAGGCCTACTTCGCCGAGAACCGCAAGAAAGAGGAGATGATCTGCGCCCACGTGCCGACCTCGATTGCGCGCCTTCTCAAGGACGCGCCGCAGAATGAGCGTCAGCGGTATGCAGAGACTCTCGTTGCGGAGCTCGCCGAGAAGGCCCGTGGATCCGAGCAGAATCTGCGACCCTCGCTGCCCCAGGCGCTCGGCATCTTGACGCGCGCGGAGGATCCCTTCGCCAAGAAAGCCGTGGAGACCATTCAAGAGAAGATTGAGAAAGAACTCTCGAAGAATGTTCACGTTGGCTACTTCGGCATGATGGCTTTGGGCGAGATCTCGGGAACCGACAAGCCCGGCAACGCGATTGAGAAGTACCTGCTCGACAAGGCTCAACAGAAGGGCGGTCGTGTGATGACTCGCGCTTGGGCCGCACTCGCGCTCGGCGTCGCAGGCTTCGATCAAAACACGAAGCAGAATGTGAAGCCGAGCGAAGTGGTCGGCACGGCGCTCGTCGAGATGACTCGAGATATCGGCGATCCCGAACAGCTCGGAGCCTACGCCATCGGCCTCGGACTGCTGCGCTACCAACCCGCGGCGCCGCAGCTCTTGAAGCTCCTCGATAAGGTGAAGTCGGACGACTATCGCGGCTACTTCGCGACGGCGCTCGGCCTCATGGGCGAGACCTCCTCGAAGGCTACCATTCAGGAAATTGTGAAGGGCGCCACGCGGCGTCCAGAGCTGCTCCGCGAATGCGCCATCGCGCTCGGTCTTCTCGGCGACAAGTCGGTCCTCAAGACCCTCGTTGACATCCTCCGCGATCCCGAGAACAAGACTCTCGCTGTGCAGGCCGCGGTCGCAACCGCCCTCGGCTATGTGGGCGACTATCGCGCTCTCGAGCCGCTGGTCGAGATGATGATCGATAAGGATAAGAAGCTCTCCGCCGAGAGCCGCGCGTTCGCCGGTGTTGCCCTCGGAATTGTGTGCGACAAGGAAGATTATCCCTGGAACTACAAGATCTCCGCCGACCTCAACTATATGGCGACGGTGGCCACCTTGAATGATCAGGGTTCGCAGACTGGAGTGCTGAACCTGCTCTAAGGTTCAACTCTCGTATCTGCGCAGCGGGCTCGGCCAACGCCGAGCCCGCTTGCTTTTGGCCCTCGGCCAGCCACCCGCTACCGCCGAATCGCCGCGAACAGGGAGAGGAACGTTACCGCGGATCCGATCACCAGCGTTGCGAGAGTTGCAATTCGGGCACTCCCCTGCGCCTCCTCGACCCGTGCCCTGTAGGTGGAAGACTCGGCGACGAATCGATCAAGGTCGTCGAGCCGGCGTCGTTCGAGGGTCCGAGCAGGATCATCCAGCCGAGGGTCGAGGTCGAGGGCTGAGCGCGCTCTTTCGCCTTGCTGCTTTGCGGCCGCCAGATCGCCCCGCATCGCATGTGCCGTCGCCAGGATTCGTAACATCTCGGAATCGTTCGGCTCGCGCCGCAGGCTGCGCTCCGCAAGGACTGCTGTCTGCGAAAGGTCGAGGCTTCGATAGCATAAATAGGCCTGCTCGCGGTCCCGCGAGGAGGCCGGAAGTCCAGCGATCGCTTCCGCGGCGTCGGAGAACTCCCCCCGGTCGACCATTGCACGAATGATATCGAGCGGATGCGCCGGCTCCTGCTGTTGGGCGAATCCGAGGGCTGGCCAAACTGCAACAATAACAAGCGCCCACGGGAGGCTCATCGCGCACCCGCCGAAGCGAACTCAAGAGAAGCCGCTTGAAGCAGTTCCATCGGCGCTCGATCGTCCGTCAGCGTCAGCGCGCCGTTCCCCTCGATCTCCCACAGATGGCCGGAAGGCGATGCTATGTATTGCAGCAGCTGCTGCACAAGGGAGGCCTTCGAGGAAGAGCGCATCGTGCGAAGCAGATCCGCCGGCGTGCGAAGGGCTGCACTCTTGCGGGCAACGACGACCGAATTGTGTTCGCCGCGAACGTGCAAGCTGAGCGGCTTCCCCGAGCTTGCCCACGACGGCGCTCCCGCGAGCGTTCTTGCGATCGACCGGCGCACCGGATCCTCCCGCCCGAAGCTCGAGACATTGATCGCGAGAATGCCGCCGTTGTTCAGGCGGCTCGCGCAAAGCTCGAACATCTCGCGTGTCACCAGATGAAATGGGATCTCCGTCTGGCGAGCGTAGGCATCGATGAGAATGGCATCGAATGGATCTGTGGAAAGTTGCAATGCAACTCTCCCATCGACCCCATCGAAAAATCGCGCGCCTTTCGACTCCAACTCCCCCAGGCGAAAGTACCTGCGACCGAGCTCCGTGATGCGGGGATCGAGCTCGAACGCTTCTACACGTGAACCCGGAACAAGCGCGTCGAGAGAGCGGACGACGCTGCCTGCGCCGGCTCCGATGACGGCGACACGCGGGCCCAGCTTCTCCGACCAGAGCGCGGCGGCCGCCAAGACATCATAATAATGTCCGGGGGTTGCACGGCTCGGCGCGTCGACCGACTGGAAGGAATCGAGCGACTCGTTGATCTGCAGCCAGGTCTCACCCGCGCCCACGCGCACGACCCGAAGGTGCTGCTCGCGCGACGCAACCTCCTCGAGGACCTCCACACCTGGCGAGGAGGCTTTCCAGGGCGTGCGCAACGATCCCCAACCCAATCCCGCAGTGATGCCCGTGAGAGCAATTCCTGCTCCCGACAACACAGCCTGGCGATCGAGTCCAATGCTTATAATTCCAACAACTCCGAGCAGAAGTCCGCTTCCCCAGAGTGTAGCCCGCACGCCCGCTTCCGGAATCAACACATACGTTGTTCCGAACGTGCCGAAAAGCCCGCCGACGGTCGACGAGGCGAGAACGAGCCCGGAAGCTCTGCCGGCTGTAGCTCCGGACTCGGATAGCCATCGAACAAATAGCGGCCCGGCGAAACCCAAGAAAAAGACCGGCAGCCCGAAGAGAGCCGCTTCGGATACCAATGCGCCAGCGCGCAGCAGGAGCGTGGCATCGGCAAGAGAGAGATCCGCGGGAAGAAATGCCCCCGCGAGCCGGGGCAGCAGGAGCGGGCTCACGCAAACTCCGACGCCCGCCAGACAGAGTGCGATGCCGAGGGCTCGCCGAAACTTCGGTTTCTCGGCCGCAAGCCCGCCCGCAGCGTACCCGCTGGCCAGAGCGGCCAGCACGACGCCGATCGCATAAGTCCACACCTCGGTGGACGCGCCAAAGAAGGGCGCAAGCGCGCGGACGGACGCCAGCTCCACCACCATGGTTGCTGCTCCAACGACCAATGCCGCCGCGCAGATGCCGAGGCGATGAAGCATGGAGATCAAGCGCGAGCCGACGCGCGGCCGCGCCAAGCCCTACTTTGCAGTGCCCGCGCCCGGATCGTCTGCCTTCTTCTCTTTCTTGCGCTGACGAACAGCGATCGTGTGCTTTGCCGTATAAATGAAACCCTGATCGGACACCTCGGAGAGCGTGTCCTTACTCATGAACTCACCGAACGAGTTCAAGATTTCGTCGATCGACGGAGGCAGCTTGTCCGTCCACGGTTTCTGTGTGTCACCGTTCGTCTTCACAATGACAGGCCGCGATAGATCCACGAGCGCGTCCGAGAGCAAGAGCGTGTACTGGGTCACCCCATCGCACTCGACATGGATCGTATTGGTTGCCGCGTCGATCTTGGCTTCAATCCGGCCAAGGGCCTGAGGATCGGGATCGATTTTCAACCAATTCCAGGCTCGCCGCGCATTCTCCGTCGGCGGGCAGAACACAACTCGATCGGTGTAGGTTTTTCGCGTCTTCGAGCTGAGCCATGCCGCGACGTCGTCGGCTTTCGCGTCCGCTTGAAGCGTAAGGTCGCACCCGACTTCTTTTGCACGGGCCTCAAAGCTCGTCCAGCCGTCGTTCGGACCGAAGACGAACATGGGAATCGAGCAGAAAGAGTCCGCCTTTGCTGCGCTGGCGTTGCCGCCCTTTGCCACAAAAGCGGAAAAGTGCCGCGGATCCGAAGCGACGACCGAAAGCGCCGCCTGAACGCCTTCACCCAATCCACCAATCGCGACGCGATTGGGATCGATGCGATAGAGGTTTCTCGTGTCGCGGAAGACATAGAACACCGCCCGCTGCAGCTGCTTCGGATCGCTCCACGCGACTTCCGGAACATCGATCGAAATCACAATAGCGCCTTGCTTCTCCGCGTCGCCGTCGAGAAGCATCGGGCTCTTCAAATCCTCGGTGAGAGCCAGCTTCGACGCTCGCCCCTTGTCCTGCAGAATCAACAGCAGCGGCCACGCCTTGGCCTTCGGGTCGTAGTTCTTCGGCACGCGTCGCGTGAAACTCGCGCGGGGCTCGTCGCGGAGCTGATCTCCCTGCTCAGCGCCAAGCTTCTTGTCGGAAGTGACAAACTTCCGCTTCTCCGCAACATACTCATTGAACAGCCAATGCCAATCGGCCACCGCCGTCAGGCACAGAGCATCCAATTTGTATTTCTTGCCGAGCTTGCCCAGCTCGTTAAAGTAATCTTTCTCGGCGTCCTTGGCCCTCTTATCCGCCTGCTTGTACTCGTTCGAATCGGGGCCCGCATCCCGAACGCGCTCGCGCTCGCGGCGAGTATCCATGTACTTCGCAAACTTTTTGTAAAGGTCATCACGCTCCTTCTTCGCGAAAATCGGCGAAGCACCCTTGGGCCCCGTCGGCGCATCAGCCTTCGAGGCGTCCGCCTTTGCAGGATCTGCCTTCGATCCTCCTTGTGGAGGGAGCACCGACTCAAATGAATCGGCCTCCGGAAGATACAGATCTGCGTGGAAGCTGGCTTCCGGGGCTTCCTCGGAGGCGAACTTTGCAATCACAGAAGTCACTCGGCGCGACTTCGACGAGCTCTTGGCCTCGGTCTCCTCGCCCTTCGGCTCATCCGTCGTCGGCGCTCCCGTAACGGAAGACTCCTCGTTTGGAGCCTCAGCGCGACCCCCCTGCTGTGGCGCTGCGATCCCATTCGAATTCCCCGGCAAGGGAAGTCCGGCATCCGCCTCCGGCGATCCATCCGAGATCCCGAGCGCGGCTACAGCCGCTCCGGCGCCGGTCGTCGAGAGGAGCACCAGGGCAGTGGCGAGGATGCGGTTCGTCATGGCGGCAACAATGGGTTCCGAATGAGGGCGGACGGATGCGAATTGAACTCGAATAGGAACCGGATGCGAAGAGGTCGACGGGTCTACGTGCTCCATAGGACTTCCCGGTTGCCTGTCACCACTTCGCCGAGCTCGATGACCTCCTCACCCCGCTCCGCGAGCAGTCGTCGAGCCGCCGCTTCGTCTTCTGGACGAACGATCACCACCATCCCGATCCCCATGTTGAGGGCTCGGTATGCGTCGTCGCCGGGAACATTGCCGCGCTCCACGAGGAGCTGGAACAGCGGCGGAGGCGTCCAGCTCGACCGGCGCAGGCGCACGGAGCAGCCCTCTGGAAGGACGCGCGGAATGTTGTCTCGGAAGCCGCCGCCGGTGATGTGCGAGAGTCCGCGAATGAGTCGCGCCTCGAGAAGCGGCTCCAAAATCCGGAGGTACGGGCGGTGCACGGCGAGGAGCGCCTCTCCGACCGTCGTGCCGCCGAGTTCCTTCGGCCGATCGTCGATCTTCAGGCCGAGGACATCGAAGAGAACCCGGCGCGCCAAGGTGTATCCGTTCGTGTGGAGCCCCGAGGAGCGCAGCCCGAGGCATCGATCGCCCGGCCGAATCTGAGTTCCGTCCAGCACGGAGTTCCGCTCCACGACGCCTACGATGAATCCGGCGAGGTCATAGTCGCCCGGTTGATACAGATCGGGCATCTCCGCGGTCTCCCCGCCGACCAGCGCACATCCGGTCTCGCGACAGGCCTTCGACATACCCTCCACAAGCTGGCGCACGAGTTCCCGATCCATCTTCCCGACGGAGATGTAATCGAGGAAGAAAAGTGGCTTTGCGCCCATGACGAGGATGTCGTTCACGCAGTGGTTCACGAGGCACTGCCCGACGGTGTCATGCCGACCGGCCTTGACCGCGACCGACAGCTTCGTACCGACGCCGTCGGTGGAGCCAACGAGGACGGGGTCCTGGAATTTCCCCATCGCATTCAGTCGGAAGAGTGAGCCGAAGTTGCCGATCCCCGTCAGCACTCCGGCCGTATGCGTCGACTGAATGGCAGGGATGGAGCCTTTGACCGCGGCGTACTTGGCGTCGATGTCCACGCCCGCCTGCTTATAGGTCATGGGCGCGCCCGCGGCGGGCGCCCCGCCGACCGGCTTGGAGGGTGTCTGCGTCATCGAAGGTCTTCGAGCCGTTGGCCCGGGCCGCAGCGTCGGCGAAGCTCCGCGAGAATCCAACGATTATTCGCGAAACCGATCTCCGCCGGCAGCTCCTCAAGCGGGAAGAACGCAGCGTCGAGTGCGTCGTCTCCAGCCGCCAGCACGCCGCCGATCGGCCGTGCCAGATACACCGTGAGGTTGGCTCGCTTGCGCGCGTCGTCACGGGTGTAGAGCACGTCGATCAGGCTCAGAATCTCGATGTCGAGGCCGCACTCCTCCCGCGCTTCGCGGATCGCCGCCTCCTGCGCCGTTTCCGAGTATTCTTGATATCCTGCGGGAAAAGTCCAGTGGCCGCGGAATGGCTCAATGCTTCGCTTCACGAGGCAGACTTCGCGGCTGCGGACGATGACGGCGCACGACGCCGACGCCGGGTTTTGATACAGAACGAATCCGCACGAACGGCACACGGCACGCTCCCTCCCCTCGACGAGCGCCGGCCCGAGGCGGGCGCCGCAGAGTGGACAGAAGCGTGCTTGGGATTCCCACACGTGGGGCATTATGGCTGCGTCACCTCGTATCACCCCCCGGCCGCCGCCCTTCCTTCCCGTGCTGCGGGGGCCTATCGTCGCGCTCCCACCCTCCGATGAAACGCCTCCTGATCCTCGGCTCCACCGGGAGCGTTGGCGAAACGGCGCTCTCCCTCGTGGACCAGCAGCGATCCCGATTTCAAGTCGTCGGGCTCGCCGCCGGAAAGAACGCTGCGCGCCTCTGGGCACAAGCGGAATCGTTCGACGTGCCGGTGGTTGCGCTGGCCGATGACGAGGCCGCGCGATCCCTCGCTACTACTCGCGGATCGCGTCGCGTGCTGGCGGGGCCGGGAGCTCTCGAGGCGCTGGTGCGAACCGTCGATTGCGACCTGATCGTGCACGCCGTGACCGGCGCCGCGGGTCTGCCAGCCTCCGTTGCTGCCCTAGAGCGCGGACTTCCTTTGGCGTTGGCCAACAAAGAGTCGCTTGTGATCGCTGGAGAGCTGCTCATGCCTCTCGCGCAGCGGCGCGGGGCAACGCTCTTGCCGGTCGACTCGGAGCACTCCGCAATTTTCCAATGTGTACGATTCGAGCCGAAGGCCGCGATTCGAAGAATCTACCTGACCGCGTCGGGCGGCCCATTCCGCGACCGCCCGCTTGAGACGTTCCCTTCGATCACGCGAGCCGAAGCGCTGAAGCACCCCAATTGGTCGATGGGTGAGCGCATCACGATCGGCTCCGCCACGATGATGAACAAAGCCTTCGAGATCGTTGAGGCCCATCATCTGTTTCAATTGCAAAGTGAACAAATTCGAGTATTAATTCATCGCCAGTCGGTCGTTCATTCGATGGTTGAGTTCGAGGACGGCAGCATGATGGCGCAGCTCGGCGTGCCGGATATGTGTGTGCCGGTGCAAGTGGCACTCCACCATCCCGAACGCGCACCCATGGCGTTCGAGCCGTTCGATCTTGAGAAGTTCTCGAATCTCACTTTCAGCGAGCCGGAGCCGCAGCGGTTCCCCTGCCTCGCTCTCGGGCGCCGATGCGTCGAACTTGGGGGCACGTCGGGAGCGGTCCTCAATGCGGCCGATGAAGTTGCGACCCGCCGCTTTCTCCAGGGAGAGATCCCTTTTCCACAGATTGCAGCTCTTTGCGCGCAGGCGCTCTCGGCCGTACCGGTCCGGGCGGCCTCGAGCCTCCAGGCGATCCTCGATGCCGATGCGGCGGCCCGAGCCTTTGTCCACGGTGCGCTCTCTGCCTGCTCGCTTTAGCGGGCTCAGATTCCATCCCTACCTCGCCGAAATCGCTTTCGCTTGGACACATTCCTCTCGGTCCTCCAGGGCATTCTCGGCGTCGGCCTCCTCGTGTTTCTTCACGAACTCGGCCACTTCGTCGCGGCGCGGCTTTGCCGCGTGGAAGTGCTCGTTTTCTCTCTGGGATTCGGGCCCCGGCTCTGGGGCTTCGAGCGAAACGGGTGTGATTACAGAATCTCTTGGGTGCCCGTCGGTGGATATGTAAGAATGGTCGGGGACATCGGGGCCGAAGATGAGCCATGCGAGGGATCACTCGCGACGAAGCCGCCGTTGCAGCGGATCTTTGTTTACAGCGCAGGAGTGCTGATGAATGCACTTCTCGCACTGGCACTCTTCCCCGTGGTCTACGCCATGGGCTTGCCGATCACGCGGCCCGTCGTCGGATCCACGATTCCCGGCAGTCCGGCGTGGCAGGCAGGGCTCAAGCCCGGAACTGTCATTCAGTCGGTGAATGGCGTTCCCATTCGTTCCTTCGACGAACTCAATATGGAGGTGGCGGTTGCCGCTTCACCGATTCGTCTCACGATCGATGAGCCGGTCGCGGGGAATCCCGCACAGAGGACGCAACGGACACTGGAGATCGCGTCAGAGGCCTCGGCGTCGGATCCGAAGCCGAGGCTCGGCATCGAACAGGGAGCCAAGCTCGTGCCCGCGCAGGTCGACGGGGCCGCGCGATTGTGCTTTGAAGTGGAAGTCGACCCGGAGACTCAAGCATACAAATCGGGGCTTCGGAGCGGCGACCTCCTCGTCGAGATCGATGGCCGCGCGGCGGAACCGCGGTGGCAGGATCGGATACTGGAAAAGTGGCTTCCGCTCGACGCGCCGCTCTCCGTTCGATTTGTGCCCGGCCCATCCAGTCCGCAGCGCTCCCCTGAAGAGCTGGCAGCGCTCTCCGCGCTCAAGAGCCTTCCCCTCGGCAAGCCCGCTGAGGCCCCGGAGCGGCCGCGGGTCGGAGTGTTCCGCGCGCGGACGACCGTCATCGGCGTGCGAGAACATCCGGCCCTGGCCGCCGCAGAGCTGCGCCCTGGCGACCGTATTGTGGAGATCGGCGGAGCGCCGGCGGCGAGTCCCAGCCAGCTGCTGGAAACGCTGTCGCGAGATGGGGTGGCTCTTCTCTCGATCGTGCGCGAAGGGGCCTGGCGGACGGCGACGGTGGTCGCACGCCCCGGAGAGGCAGCATCGATCGTGGATGCGATTGCTCTCGACGCTCCCGATTCCCTTGCTCGGCTTGGCGTTCCCAGGGGCTCCCCCGCCGATCGGGGCGGCGTTCAGAGCGGCGATCGCGTCGTGCAGGTCAACGACCGTGAAATCCATGACTGGTCGGAGTTTGAATCCACCGTGGCGAGCAGCGCCGGTGCTCCGATCCAGATCACGGTCGAGCGGGAACGGGCCGCCGGCACGGAGCGCCACACTGTGGAGATTCGTCCACAAATGCGCCCGGTGAGCCTGAGCCTCGGGTTCCACCCCGTTCAAGACCGGTCGCTCGTCCGTGCGACCGGGCCCATCGAAGCGGTGAGCCTCGGGTTCGCCTCTTCATTGAAGCTCACGAAACAGATTCTTGTCATCTTGAAGAAGCTCGTTCTCGGGGAGATTGCCGCCCGCAAGACGGTGGGAGGCCCCATCTCGATTGCCGCCGTGACGATTCAGAGCGCACAAGCTGGTTTTGTGTATTTCTTGCTTCTGCTTGCGACGCTCTCCATCAACCTCGCAATTCTCAATTTGCTCCCTGTTCCGATGCTCGACGGAGGCAACTTGTTTTTTGTGATCCTCGAAGCGATCAAGGGCTCGCCGGTGAGCGAGCGAGTGCTCGGCACCTCGCAGACGATTGGGCTTTTCTTGCTCGTCGCTTTGATGCTTTGGGTGACGTTCCACGACATCCGAAACGTGTTCGGCCTCTTCTCATAGCGCAGACTCGGCCCATGCCCGCGTCCGGCCTTCTCGCGCGCCTGCGGCTCCTGCGCTTCTCAAACTTCCCGTCGCCCCTGGGCGACGTCGCGGCAGGCGCCGCACTCTCCAGCGCTTGCGCAGGAGGAGCGCCGCTCGAGCTCCCCCGACTCGGCTGGTCGCTTGCGGCGTCAGCGGCCGTGTATCACGCCGGCATGGCTCTGAACGATTGGGCCGATCGCGCGGAGGATCGCGCCACGCGGCCGAGCCGGCCGATTCCCTCCGGTGCCGTTTCTGCGGGCGAGGCGCTTGTTACGGGAGTGGCGCTTTTGTTGCTTTCACTGGCAGCTTCCGCGATCGCAGAAAATGTGGCAATCGTCTCCGCTCTCGCGTCGGTGGTTGTTCTGTATGATCTCGCGGCGCCGCGCGGTTCGTGGATCGGCCCCATGCTGCTCGGTCTCGCCCGAGCCTTGAACTTCACTCTTGGACTCTCGGTCGCGAAGGCACAGCCGTCTCTATTCGAGCTTCCCTGGCCGCTTGCTGCAGGACCTACGCTCGTTGCCGCCGCCTACGGAGCGTACGTGGCGGGGATCTCCGTCTTTGCCTTGGCGGAGGATCGTCCCTGGAGCCGCGGCCGTGCTTGGGTTGCGGCCGCACTCTGCCTGTCGGCGCTCGCGGCAGGCGCGGCAGCGCTGCTTCGCGATACGGGCTCTTCGGCGTCGACGCTTTTGTGGTGTGTACTTCTGGAACCGCTCTCGGTGATTCTCGGGCCCCCGCGTCCCTGGACACCGGAGCGGATCGGCCAGCTCGTGGGCGCTGGCCTTCGCGGGACGCTGGTGTTTCAAGCTTGCGTGGCCGCGAGCGCCGGAGCGTCGGCGATCGCAGCCGCGCTCGGGGCCGGCTACCTGGCAGCGCGATGGCTCGCCCGCTGGATTCCACCGACGTAGAGGTACCCAAACTGGCGCTCGGCCTTCAGCGCGGATCTGGATAAGTGGGGTCGGCGCGCTCGGAACTCCGACAAGTGGGGTCGGCGCGTGGAGGACTTCTCAAAAGTGCTCCGCAAAGCGCGCGCGAGGACTCCTGTCATGGCCTCCCGATGCTCGGCGGCCCATCGGCTGCGCAGGATCCGACCGGCGCTTCGCGCCAGTCGGATTCTGCGCGCGCCGGCCACGCGCTGCCGCTCGCGAGAGGTCAGCTTCGCGCGGCGGCGTCGGCGATGCGACGCACTTGCACTTCGAAGAGCGAGTCGAGCTGAGCTTGGGCCGAGGGCGCTCCCGTACGGATCTCCTGAATGGCACGCAGCGCTTCCACGCGCGTCGACTCAAAGAAGCCCTGGATCTCCTTCTCAAGGCGCCCTTCGATCTCCTGGGCCCGCCGCTGGTGGATCGCCGAGAGGACCTGTGCGGCGAGCCGTGTCGAGTCCCGGAAGAAGTCGCGCATCTGCTCGGTCACGCGCTTCTCAACCTCCTCAGCCGCCTCCATGGCAGCGATGTGCTTGACCAGCTCATTGCGAGTCGACGCGACGCGCTGCCGGAGGCAATCCTCCAGCTTCGCCGCGTGGCGATTCCGACGGAAGTGATCGAACGAGTCGCCGAGCGCCATGGCAAGGAACCCCCCAGTTCTCCGGCGTGCCTATCGGCCATCCCCTGGCCGTGACTCGAGGGGGAATTCTCGAAGCACGAACGCCTCTGCATCGGCCGTCGTCGCGACCCTTCCCTCCAGCTGCTCGTCGCGCAGCGCCTCCAGCATGTGTCGGAATTGGGGTCCAGGGCGATAGCCAAGCCGCTGGAGGTCGTCACCGGAAAGAAGCGTACGCATGGGGGGCGGTGCGGCTGCCCGTTCCGCGAGCATCCGCTCGGCGAGTTCCGCCACCGCCAGGTCGCCCCCCGCAGAGCCGCGGTCGGCGCGGTGCAAGCTCAAGTGATCCTCAATATTCGCTTTCTCAAGAAAACGCAGTTGCGTGGCGCGCCGCCACTGCAGGTAGCCGCCGAAGCGGATATGTTCCCGGACAAGGTCAAGGACATCCTCGATGATGGCATTCGAAAAAGTGAGCCCACGAAGCCTCGGCTCAGCCATCTCGCAGCTCACATATTCGTGTCCGTGAAATCGAATACGGTCCGTGACGGTCAACGATCGCGTCTTCCCGACGTCGTGAAACAGAGCAGCCAGCGCAGTCACGAGCTTCACTGGCCGAAGCCGATCGAGAACGTCCACCGTGTGGAAATACACATCTCCTTCCGGGTGATACTTCGGCGGCTGCGGCACGCCGCGCGTCTGCGCAACCTCCGGAAGCACTTCGTCGAGGAACCCGAGCTTCTCGAGGAGCGAGACGGCATCCGCAGGCCTCGGGCCGAGGAGCATTTTTGTCAGCTCCTCGCGAATGCGCTCCGCCGAGAGCAGCCGCAGGCGGTCGCATCGCGCGCGCGCGGCACGCTCCGTCTCAAAGTCAATGGACGACCCAAGCCGCACCGCGAAGCGCACCATGCGAAGCAGACGAAGTGCATCTTCATCGAATCGCTCGCCCGGCTCCCCCACGGCGCGGATCCGCCGGCTGCGCAGGTCGGCGAGGCCACCCCAATAATCAAGGACTCGCCCTGAGTCGGGGTCGGCGAAAAGTGCATTCACAGTAAAGTCTCGCCTGCGGGCATCCTCCTCCAGCGACGCGCCAAAGCGGATGTGGTCGGGTCTCCTGCCGTCCGAATAGGCCGTCTCCTCGCGCAGCGTGGTCACCTCGACTGACTGCCCACCGAGAAGCACGGTGACGGTTCCGAATCGGGCCCCCGTCGGTATCACTTTCTCGAAGAGTGCCGAGACCTGGTCGGGATGGGCCGACGTCGCGACATCGAAATCCTTGGGAGGAGTGCCGAGCACCACATCCCGAACGCAGCCGCCGGCGAGCCACGCCTCGTAGCCGCCCTGTCGAAGCGTTCTCACAATGGCCGCCGCAGCGCGGCCAACGGGCTCGGCCACAAACGGGGTGGGGTCGAGAAGCTCGGTCAGCATCGTGTCGCGAGGTGGCGAAGGCAGTGGACGGAAACGTTGAAGGTCACACCAGGCCGCACCATCATCGCTGTCATCGCAGCCTCTCCGATGGGTCCACTTCCGCACTCTCCCGCGCCGCGTCGCAGAGCCCGAGCGTTCTCGTTTGTCGAGATCCTCATCGCTCTTGCGATCGTGCTCGTGCTGGCGGGGCTTGCGGTTCCGATTCTTCGCGGAATGACCTTGGCGGCGAATGGCCAAAGCGCGGTGGAAGCGTTGAAGGCGATTCGCGACTTCCAGGTGGCCTTCAAGGAGAAAGGTCTTGAGACAGGCGTGGGCGGCGTGGCGCGCTTTGGCACCTTCCGCGAGCTCATGGCGTCGGGATTCGCACTCGAAGACGCCGAGCAGCGTGACTCGGGGCGTGCCCTGCTGCGCCACGGCTATCTGTTTCGAATGTACTTTGCGACGAAAACAGGCGGCTTGATCCTCGACCCCGCGGGCCCCGACATCCTCGACTCGCGGGACGGTTTCGTTCTGTATGCGTGGCCAGAGATCTACGGAACGTCGGGGGTCTCCTGCTTCGCACTCGACCCAGCGGGAAGGCTTCGCGTGCTTCCGGGAGGAGGCGTTCTCGAGAGCCGCAACCTCGCCCATCGCTACTCGGGTCTTGAGCACGGTCCTCAGCCCTTTGCGGCGCGCCTCGTCTCGGCCTCGCGAGCGCTTCCAGATAGCTCGGCCGCGTCGATCGCGCCGGGCAGCCCCGGAGAGTCAAAGACGCTGCTGGCTCCCGGCGAGGATGGAGATTTGTGGGATGTCGTGCCGTTTACGGCGCGGTGATCACTTGCGCAACGAGAGCATCCGCGACCGCGAGCTCCAGCCGTGCTCCTGAACGGGCACAAAAATCAATACAGATCGTGAAGAGTGGCATTCAGCAATCGCCGGATGGCGAGGTCGGTCTCTACTGAGAGCATGCGCTTCAGGAGCTTCGCGCCACGGTCTCCGGCCAGCGCCGGAATTCCCCGAATTGCGGCGGCGCGAACCTCACGGTGCTCTCCCTCCATTGTCTGCGCGACGCGCTCGAGGGCGTCGAGTGCCTTGGAGCTCGACGAGCCCGAAAGCGCCTGGACGAGACCGAGCCGCCGCGTCGGCGACTTCTCGAGCTCCAGCGCCTCGCAGAGCGCCTGGGCCCCGGCTTCCCCGAGGTTTGCCAGTTGAAGCGCCACATAGTCGGAGAAGGCGATGCCATCGACGACGTCGTGCGGACCTGCCAAGTACCGAGCGAGCTCCCGGGCCGCATCTCCACTGCGCAGCCGCCCGAGCGCTTGCACAAATCCGCGCTTGCCTTGAAGAGGCGCCTCGTGGAGACGCTTGAGTAAGATTGGAACCGCACGCGGTTCAGCCACTTGATGATCCGTCACGACCTCGAGCGCGCGCGAAACCCGCGCCGGATCCGCATGCATGAGATCCGCGAGATCCGCGTCGACGGGAAGCGGCTCCCCAAGAATCCGCAGACATCGGAGGGCCTCAATGCGAACAGTAAGATCCGGATCCTCGTTGCGAGCGACGAGCGCTGCCGCCACCGTCGGCCTTGAGTACGGGATGGGCGGCTTCGCCGTGATCACTTCTCGCAAAGCAAATAATCCGAGCTTGAGCCGAACTTCCGAATCTTTCTCGCGGAGCGCGGCGAGCGCCGGTTCGAGGTCTCCCGACTTAGCCAATGTGACTGTTGCCGGCAAGCACATCGGGTTGCCGTACTGATTGGACATCATCCGCGCGAACTGTACCGACTCCGCGTCCCCAGTCGCCGCCAGCGCAATCTTCATGATGTGTCCGACGGGCGGCGGAGATTCGGCGAGCGCTCGCCACTGTTTCTCCGCGGTTTCGCGCGGACGCGCCGCAAGGGCTTCCGCAGCCGCCGAACGAACGGCGAGCGACCACTGGCTCCCCTCGAGGATTTGCACCAAAAACGGATCAACCTCGGAAGTGCGAAGGGAACCGATGGCGCGAAGGTGCGAAACGCGCTCGATCGCATCGGTCTGTAGGAAGGCCGCCTGAAGCGGCTCAAAGGCCTCGGGCGCTCGCAGCGCTCCGAGCGCCTTGGCGGCGGACGTGCGCGCAGTCCCCGATTCGTGGCGGAGCGTTTCGCAAAGGGCGGCAACCGCCTCCGGATGGGAAACACCCAAGAGCTGAAGCGTCTCGCAGGCATTCACCGCGGCGCCGAAGGAGAAGGGGTCGCGACCGACCTTTTTGAGCACCCGCACGACCTCAGGAACCGCGCGATCGCGCATCTCGGCAAGGCGCTGTGTGGCGAACTGCCTCCCATAACGACTTCCCGCGACGAGCTTCCCCGCGTAGCGCGGGAGCAGGTCGGACGTGTCGGCATCGTAGAGTTCAGGCTTCTCCGGAACGCTCGAGAGCGTGTCGGGGAGCGTCGGGTCGGTTGAATGGGGCTGCGAGGGAAGTTCCGCCGTCGCCGACGAACTGCTCCCCGATCCGCAGGCGCACAGGCAGCACCCCACGGCCCAGGCAGCGGGCAACCATCGCAGGGGGCGGAGGAGTTCGAGCATGCGTCTAGACTTATCCGCTGCCGGCGGCGATTCACCGTGCGGAGCAGCGATCGTGACGTCCCCCCTAGCGAACCCCATGCCCTCCTCGGTCACCCGATCCGGCGACGCCGTCCAAGTCGGGTCGGTGCGCGTGCCGGGGCCACTTGCGCTCGCTCCGATGGCAGGATTCTCAAACCTCGCCTACCGGGTGATTGCGCGTCGCTACGGTGCTTCTCTCACGACCACCGAGATGGTGAGCGCCAAGGCTCTTGCTTCGGGGAATGAGAAGACGCGCCGGCTCCTCGATCGAGACCCGAGCGAGAAGCCGGTCGCGGCACAGCTCTTCGGCGCCGATGCCCGCGATCTCTCCGAGGCGGCGCGTATTGTGGCCGACCTCGGCTTTGACATCGTCGATGTAAACATGGGCTGCCCAGTTCCGAAGATCACGTCCGGCGGAGCCGGATGTGCATTGATGTCGGATCCCGCCCAAACCTCAAAAATGATCGAGCGCATGGTTCAAGCCAGCCCGATCCCTGTGACAGTCAAGATTCGTGCTGGGCTCGACGACTCGCGCCGCAACGCGCCGGAGATGGCGCGCGCTCTCGAGTCCGCGGGAGTCGCAGGCCTCACGGTCCACGGAAGGACACGCCAACAGCTCTATTCAGGGCGCGCGGATCGTCGGCTCATTGGTGAGGTCAAAACTGCCGTGAGGATTCCTGTCTTTGGAAACGGAGATGTAAACTCTCCCTCCGAAGCGGAAGACATGCTCGCCCAGGCTGGCGTCGATGGCATCGCCATCGGACGCGGCGCACTCGGACGCCCGTGGGTGTTCGCACAAATCCGCGCGGTGCTCCGCGGCGAGTCGCCGCCGCCGGCCCCCGAAATTTCGGAGGTGGGACGGCTCGTCCTCGAGCTCATGGAGGGCGTGGTGACGCTCTACGGCGAGGGAACCGCCATGCGCATCATGCGGCGGCTCGCAAGCGACTTCTCCCATGGGCTGCCCGGAGGAGCGCGCTTTCGCGAAGGATGCGTGCGAGTCTGCTCGCGTGCCGACCTCATCGGCCTTGTTCGCACACATCTGCACTACGATGGGGATCTGCCTCCATCGCCGGTGGAGCCCCCTGCCGGCGGGCCGCTTCCACTGCCGGAGCCGGGCGGCGGATAAGTGCACAGCGCCTGCGGCGCGAGCGGTGGTTCTGGGGCTCGCACGTACGGTGCGAGCGGTGGTTCTGGGGCTCGCACCTACGGTGCGAGCAGTGTCCCCTTCGAGCGGTCGAGAGCGATGGCCGCTTTGGCGTAGTCGAGAATCGCCCGCTGCTCGTTTGTTTGAGCCTGGGCGAGATCTCGCTGCAGGGAGAGAACCTCAAAATTCGTCGATAATCCCTGCTCGAAACGCAGCTCCTCGGCTCGGAGCTGCTTCTCGGCGAACTCGCGCGACCTCGTTGCGGCGGCCACCTTCTCTTCACCATAGGCGACTTGCCGCACCGCATCGCGCACTTCGCGCACAACCTGAAGCTCGAGGGATCGAAGCTGCTGGCGAGCGGCCGAGGCATCGAGCAGCGTGCGGCGCTCCGTCGCTCTCGCTGCCAGATTCCCGAGCGGCACCTCCGCGGTCACGGCGAACGAATAGTTGGGATATCGCACTTCAATTAAGTCGCGAATGGTCTGGTCAGCTCGGGCGGCGAGGGCGGCGTCGCCTGCGGTTGCAACAAAATCGAGCCTCGGCAGAACGCCGCTGCGCGCCCGCTCCACGTCAAGCTCAAGATTCCGAATCGCGATGCGCTGGCGCTCCAGATCGGGGCGCGCGGCGAGTGCGGTCTCCACAGCATCCTGCCATGCCGGAACGACAACGCTTCCGATTGCCGGCGGCAAGCTCGTCGGTCGCAGTCGCAGGCTCCACTCCGAGCGCCGGTCAAAGGGAAACAAAAGCTGCTTCAGTGCGTCTTCCGCGGCACGAATTGTATTCTCGGCCGTGAGCAGCGCCTCACGGCGCGTCGCCACGTCGGCTTGGGCCTGATAGATCTCCACTTCTGCGAGAAGGCCCTGCTCCACCTTCTTGCGGTTGATCTCGAGGAGCCTCTCCGCGAGCGCGAGCGACTGCCGACGAACATCGCGGTCGGCAAAGGTAAACACGAGATCCCAATATGCGTTGTAGACCTGCTGGATCAGGTCGAGTTTCTGCCTCTCGCGGTCGGCAGCCGCCTGGTCGCGCGCATTCTCGGCCTGAGCCTGCGGGATGCGGCCGATCCCTGTCCAGGCGTTTCGAAGCAGCGGCTGCGTGAAGCTGATCGAGAAAGTTGAGAACGTCTGCGGATTCAGAAGCTGGAAGCTATTGTTCGTTCGCTCGTTATCCGTCTGGAAAGTTAATGAATAGGAACCGCCCGTCGGGAGCGCCTGCCGAATTCCCGTATCCAAATGAAGAATGTTGCGCTCGAGGTTCTGCGCACCTGCGAGCTGGCTCGCCGAAGGTGTCGTGCTGTCGCTCACACGGGGAGTTGCGAAGAGAACGGGCTCAAATGCTCCGAGGGCGACGTCGATTTGTGCTTCTGTGGATTCCGCCGTGAGCGTCGCCGCCGCCAGCCCGGGGTTATAAGTAAGAGCACTGCGCACGGCCTCCTCGATCGTGAGATCGACGACGCGCTCCGTCCGCTGCGGGGCGCCCGTGGGTTCTGCGCGTGCGCTCTCGGGTGCTGCGGGCGCCGCATTGCTCGGAGCCTGCAGCACGCCGGCCGCAGCGCTGCAGAGCGATAGCGAGTAGATGGCAGTCGAGATCACGGAGAGATGGACGGCCCGTTGCGAGGAAGCAGACTACCGAACTCTCGGTCTTCGGAGGCTTCCCCGATCCTCAGCTCCCGCGAGCGGCGAGGGCCATCGACTGAGCAAGATCTCGGAGTGCCGCGGCCCAAGCGGGGTCGTCCTGCTGCGACGCGAGTTTCTTCAGCTGGTCCGCGTCCTCCGTGCGAAAAAGCGGCGCATGCCGGTCGAGGCTCGCGCGGCACTCGCGCATCGCAAGGCGTCGAAGCGAGTCAAACGGCGAGGTGAGATGGGCCAGGAGGACGCCCGCCTGTCCGCGCTTCCTTTGCTCGGGATCCTCCAGTCGAGACGCTCGGTCGAGCTCCAGTACGAGCTTCTCAATCCCAGAAATCAGCTCAGGGCTTCCCTTCCACGCCGCAAGAAGCGGCCGAACGGCAGCGTCGCTGGCGGCGCGTTCGAGGAAGAAGATTGCGGGCTCGGGGGATTCCTGGAGCGTTCCGGCCGGCGAACTCACAACCACGGCGTTGCGTTGGCCGGTGGCGAGGATCTCATCGCTCAGGAGCACCCAATGATCGACGTCGATCGTTGCCAGCGCCGGGCTGCCGGAGAGCGTTGTGATGCGCCTCACGCGCCCCACGAATGCACCGTCGGCGCGGGCCAGCGTTGTCGCGCCGAACTCGGTCCAGTGCCGCGTGGGGAGCGCCTCCGTTTTTGTTGTTTTCTCCGAAGCACCGATCTGGAGCACTTCGGGTTCGCGAGGGTTCCCCGAACGCGTCGAAGCGGCGGCGCGGCACCCCGCGACCAGCAGCAGCCCAGCGACGATCATGCGCACCGCGGAGAACCCCCGCCGGTTAGCGCAGAAGCGAAGCCATCGCGAGGGCGCGCAGGGCCTCACCGCGCGGATCGCCCGAGGCCGCATCCGGCGTCTGCGCCGGCCAAGTGCGCGCGCAGAGAGCCAGAAGCTCGTGCGTCTGCGACTCCGAGGTCGGATGCGGCTCGCTGGTGAGGCATCGCAGCGCGTCGCGCACGAAATGGCTCGTCCTCGAAGGTTCTGAGAGCGCTGCGATCGCAGGCGGAGCCTGCGCGGGCACCGGAACCCGGTCCCGGGCATCGACCTGACCTCGGGCTCGTCCCCGTGAATCGCCATACCCCGCCGCCCGCATCTCGACGCGGTCGGTGGCCGAACAAGCAAGCACTCGGCGGACATCTTGCGACAGGTCGCCGACGCCGAGCGCCTGAGAACTCTCCACAATTCCGAGGACGGCAATGTCGCGCCCGTAGCTCGACGCGTAGCTGGCACGCGAGATCGCAAGCTGGGCCTCGCGGATGAGCTCCGGATCGGGGGCGGGAATCCCATCGATCGTTGCGGCGCGCGCTTCCGCGACGAGCCACCAAGCGGTGGCGACCGGGTCCTTCTGCAGAAACCCGGGTTGGATCGCCTCGGTACGCAATCGCGTCAGCTGAGAAGCCAATAATATTGGACTCGGCGGCTCGGTCTCCGGAGGGGAAACCCTGGAGACGGCGGGAGCCGCGATACGGTCCGTGCGCACGTCCGGTGCGCTGCGTTCGACGGCCACGCCGGGCTGCGGGAGGAACACGCCCCGGGCGAAGAACGAACCGACCACGAGCCCAACCACAATTCCGACAGGACCCCAGCTCCACCGCTTGACACGGCGAGCACCTTGCCGCGCCGGGAGACTCCGATGTGGACGCATCGAAGTCTCCAGAGGTTTCTGTGGCTTCGTCGTGGGCGCGTTCGTCCGGGGGCCGTCGGGCGCAGGGCTCTTCGCCTCCGGATTGCGCAGCGAAACGGCCTCACCCTCCAGTCGAGCCGCGAGCCGCTCCCGGAATCGCCGCGAGGGTGTGCCGAGGCGGCGATCGGCGGCGCGCAGCGCGCTCACCCACTCGCCAGCCTCCGAGGCCTTCGCACGGCACAGCGCGCAGATCCGCAAATGTGCTTCATACAATTCGATCTCCATCGACCGAGGCTCCACTTCCGTGGCGACCCCGATCGCATAGCGATCGTGCCATTCGGCAAATTGTGCACATCCGTTGCGCCCGAACGCGTCGCTCATCGGCGCACCTCCTCGGCTCCCGAGCTCCAGACGCGCAGCTTGCGGAGCGCATGGAACACACGAGACTTCACAGTTCCTTCGGGGATCCCGAGCGCCTCGGAGATCTCGGCGTACGGCAGGCTCTCGAAGAGCGCCAGCTCGAGCACGAGCCTCTCGCCCTCGGAGAGGCGCAACATGAGGCGAGCCATGGCGCGCGAGGCGTCGGAGCTGGCCAATGCCTCCGCAGGCCCGACGGCCGGATGCGCCAGCATCCGCGCCAGCGACACCTCGCTCGCGCTCGGCGGTGCATCGAGGGATCGAGCCACGGGGCGCGTCGCCGTGGCGCGCTGCCAATCGCGCCAGACATTGCGGGCGATTCGATACAGATAAACCTGTAGCTTCCCGCGCCCCTCGTAGTGCGCCCGAGTGCGAAGCAATCGCACAAAAACTTCCTGGGCAAGGTCTTCAGCCGTCGAGGAATCGACTCCGTGCCGCCGGAAGAGCCGCACCACACTGGGAGCGAACCCATCCATGAGTTCCTCGAAGGCACCTTCCTCGCCGGCTCGAAACCGGTCGAGCGGGTCAGTTTCGCTCGCAGGGGCCGCTGCCGGGAGCTTCTCCTCCCGCCGGCCGAGCCACCGATCGAGGAAGCTCATCGCGAGCGATCCTCCCCCGCCGTCGCAGCGACGAGCAGGCCTTGCGATTCCATGGCTGCGGCGAGCGAGTGGAGCACCGCTGCGAGCTCGCGGCCGCGCGGCCCCGTTCCGATGGCGTCGAGAATCCGCTCCTCTTCGCTTTCGCCCTGGGTAAAAGTGATTTCCAACAGATCCTCGGGAAGGAACCGGCGGATCCGCTCTGGCCACTCCACGAGCGCGATTCCCTCGCCGCCAAGGAGCTCCGCCCCGCCCTCTGCGAGGAAGGTTTGCTCCTTCTCTCCGAGATATGCATCAAAATGCTCGAGCGGCGGCTCCGTCGGATAGTGAGCAGCCAACGTGTACGTCGGCGACTGGACGCGCCCCGAATAGCCGAGGCCGCGCGCGATGCCGCGTACAAATGTGGTCTTCCCGGAGCCGAGCTCGCCCGTGAGCGTGATCACATCTCCCGGCGCGAGCACATGCGCCAAGTGCAGCGCAAGCGCTTCGGTTGTTCGGGGAGAGCGGCTGAGGATCACGGGAGCGGAACCAGGGTGGCACGGATGGGAAATCCGCGCGGTGAAGTGAATCACACAAAGCGTTGCACATATCCTCGCGGTTCAACGGGAGCCAACGCACCCGCCTCGTCTGCGAGGTACACGCCCGAGCCGTGCTCGAATCGCCCGAGGCGAGAGAGCACAAATCGGTGTCTCTTCGCCGTCCGCAGAAGCCCCGGGAGGGACCTCGGAGGAGTGGCGAGGAGCAGCTCGTAATCTTCACCGTCGGAGAGCGCATGGGAAAGGGGGTGCTCGCCGGTTCGCTGCGCAAGCCGTCGGGCGGCGGGCGCGATCGGGATCTCCCCCGCCTCGAGCACAAGGCGCAGATGGGAAGCGGCGGCGAGTCGCCCCGCATCGAGAGCAAGCCCGTCGGAAACGTCGACAGCGGCGTGAACCGGCTCTCCGCTCGCCGCCAGCGCGAGGGCCTCGCGGATGCGCGGCTGAAACCGCCTGTGCTTGCCGAGACGCGACCCTCCGAAGGCACCCGTGGCGAGGAGCAGGTCGCCCGGCCGCGCGCGTCGGCGAGACCAAGGGCGCCGGAGGACCGACCGGCCCACCCATGTGACATGGAGCGCCAGGCGCGGCGCCGAAGAGGCGGTGTGTCCTCCAACGAGCTCGCCGCCGAGCCGCCGGCATGCGGTCTCCACACCGCGAATGAGCTGGCGGATCCAGCTCGGGGGAGTCCCGCGCGGAACCTCGAGCGAGAGCAACGCAAAGCATGGTTGCGCCGCCAAGGCCGCGAGATCGGAAGCCGGGCGGTGGACTGCCTTCCGAGCAATGGCGAGGGCATCTCGGCTCCCCACCTCGAAATGTTGCCCTTCTAGAGTCGGATCGACCTTCAGAACCCAAGGGCCATCGGCATCGGCGCGGACCACGGCGCAGTCGTCCCCCATGCCGAGGAGCACATCGGGTCGATGGGGCCTTCGACCGGCGAGCCAGCGATGGAGTTCCACATCCGATCCGCCCTCGGGGAGTTCAAGCTGCCGTCGCCTCCGACCCGATGGACTTCGCGCGATGCGACGCACCGCCTTCGGATTCTCCCGAGTCGAGGCTCTCCTCGTCTTGGGCTGCTTGCTCGGTCTCGGTGCCGTCATGGTTCCCGCTAGTCAACGGGAGCTCGCCTTTGGCCGCAATGCGATATCCCACGCGACGATGGATCCCGCAGTGCGGGAGCTCCGGAGGGCGCTGAAGGAGATGCGGCTCACTCCACGCGACGGCGGCTACGGTTGGTTCGCCGGACAGGGCGAGCTTCCCAAGGGACCCTGGAGGACCGCTCCCCACGGGGCCGCGAGCCTCACCGGCTCCCACCCGCCGGCCGAGCTGGCCTCCGCCATTCGCGGCCAATGGCACGGGCCCTACGCCCTGAATCTGCCGCCCGATGCGTTTGGACGGGCGATGATGCTCACGCCGTTCGGCGATCCGGCGCGAGTCGTCTGGTGCCTCAGCGCCGGGGCCAACGGGATCCTCGAAACGACCGACGGCGACCTCACCGTTCAAGGCGACGACGCCGGAGTCCGGGTCCGCTAGCAGCGGAGAGGGTTACGACGCCGCCTCAGCCAGCAGTGCCTGGGCGGCGCGCCGCGGATTCTCAGATTCGAAGATCGCGCGCACGACGGCCATCCCGGCGAGACGCCCGCGGGCCAGGCCGCGCGCGGTGCCGAGCTCAATACCGCCGATGGCCAGCACCGGAAGCACTCCCGATGCCGCAGCCGCCTCGACCTTCTCGATCCCCATGGCGTTGCGCCAGCCTCGCTTGCTCGGCGTGTCGAAGAGCGGCCCGAGGAATGCATAGTCGGCCCCCAGCCGAGCCAGCTCGGCGAGGTCGTCGCCCTCGTGGGCGGAGATCCCTATCAAAAACGGCCTTGGCGCCATTCTCCGAGCCTCCTCCAGCGGCACCGCGCGGAACCCAAGCTGCGCTCCATCGGCTCCGGAGGCGATGGCCACATCGATGCGATCGCTCACGAGAACGGAGACCCCCATCGGGCGAAGCTGATCCGCGAGCCTCTGGATCAGTTGGCCGAGCCGCCGCGCCGGCATGTCCGGCTCTCGGAGGCAGATCGCCGCAAGTCCTCCTTCGGCGGCCTCCATTGCGACGCGCTCGATGCGCGCAGCATCTCCCCGGTTGTCAGAGACTGCAACAAGGCGGAATCGTTGTGCGGACATGGCGCGCCGTAGTGAGGAATCTCAGAGCGATTTGTAAAATGAGTGAGGTTGAGTCAAGAATCGCAACCCGATCCGTGCCGATCAGCTGCGGGCATTCACGCGGGCCGGTCGAGGTGCAGCCCCAAATCGCGAGCCGCGAGGCGAATCTCGTCGTGCGGGCAGGTGGATTTCAACACGAGAACTTCCGCCGATGGACGCTGGTCTACGTGAGGAGCGATCCGCGGTGCATGGGCGAGCTTCTCGATGGCCTCCGTGAACCGACTTCGCAGCGTTTGACCTTCCAGCCAGACCACGCCAGCGCGCTCCGCCCACTCATGCACCGAATAGATGACGTTTTGTGGCAAAGGCGCCCGGGCAAATCGCGAGAGCCAGCCGAGTATCTCGGAGATTCGCAGTCCGTCTCGCAGGCCGCGCCGGAGGCTCTCCTCGTGCAGCTCGTAGTGATAGAGCACTTCGTGCTTGCGACGCGAGCAGAAGCGGTCGAGGGCATGGACGATCTCGAACTCGTCGCCCTCCGGCAGGAGAATGATCTCAAAATTGGGATTCACGACGAGGTGGCTGTGCCCCGCGCGGAAGCTCTTGCTCGGGAGCACTCCGAGGAGCTTGGCGCCGAGACGGCTCAGCCGAATGGCGACGGGGCGGCCCACCGCATCGAGGCCGAGGTCGACGACCCCGAGGAGGACAAGCCTGCGGCGGATCCAAGACAACAGATTCCATGCCATCTGTTGCAGATCCTCGTTCCCCGCGGCGGCAGGCGCCTGTCCGTGCCGCGCCGCGAGGAATGGCTCCACTGTGGATCGGTCGAGCGTCGCAACGTAGGCATTGCGTGCAACAAATGGCAGGAACATGGCGTCGTGCCAACGCTCCGGCTCCATCCGCTTGAGGAATCGCAGGCAAACCCGGCGCAGACGCACCTGGTGAAAATGTTCACCGGGAAGCCCGCGCTCCTCCACCGCGAAACGCAATAGATCCTGCTGTTTGTCGAGAAGAGGGCGCGTCTCCCACTCACGCCCCCGATCGGAAACGCTATAAGTGCGTTCTCCCGTTCTATGGACGAGCCGCTCGGTAGTCGCGAACCGATAGATGAATTCCAACACTTCGTGGGCACCGGGCTCCTTCGACTTCGGATCGACTCCCGGCACGAACTGATCGACGAGACGCTTTTCCGATGTCTTGAAGAGCTCGCCGTGCACCGTGAAGCGCACGTGGTCCTCCTCGAGAAATGCCAAGAATCGAGCGAGGTCGCTCACAAGGTCGACTCCCATCTCGACCTCATGGTGGACCGCCGCCGGCCTCTCCACGGCGAGAGCCCGAAGCTTCGCAACCACGACTTCCTGAAAAAGTATCAGCGCCTCTTCTCCGCAGTGGATCCCGAACGGCTCGAGCTGCATCGGGCGCACGGTGCCGAGGAATTTCGACTCCAGCTCCCGTTTCCAAAGGGCGCCGTCCCAGGGACTCTCCGCGCAAACGCGCTCGTGGAGCGAGCGCGGAACGATGCCCCCGAATTCCGTAATCGCTTTGACGGCCTGCTCCTGGAGCGGCGATGGCAGCTTGCGAAGCCGGCCCAGCAGCGCGCTTTCCTCCGAGTAGAGCTTGTACAGCTCGTGGGTGTGCAGCGCCTCGCGCCCGGGCGCGAGCGTCCTCGCTTTATGTGCACAATATTGCTCGACAAAGCCTTTGAGGGTGAAGGGATCAAAAATCCCGCCGGAGCCCTCGTCGAGAAGGCGAAGATGCGTCTCCGTCATCGGGGAGCGTTCAAAGGTGGGGTCGGAGCCGATCCGGCATCGGTCAGGGGCAACGCATCCTCGAGGTGCGAGGCTTCGAGGATCTCGTAGGTGTACCCCTGCTCGGTCAAAAAGCGCTCTCGTTTCTCGGCGAACTCGCGCTCGCGGGTGTCTCCCGACACGATCGTATAGAAGAGTGCAGGGCGTCCGTCGGGCTTCGGACGCAGCACGCGGCCGAGCCGCTGGGCCTCTTCCTGGCGCGAGCCGAACGTGCCGGAGACCTGAATCGCGACATTGGCGTCGGGCAAGTCGATGGCGAAGTTGCCGACCTTGGAGATCACGAGCACCGGAATCTCTCCGCGGCGGAAGGCACCATAGAGCTGCTCGCGTTCTTCATTGGGAGTCGCCCCCGTGATCAGCGGCGCGCCGGTGCAGCGGGAAAGATCGTGGAGCTGATCGAGGTACTGCCCCAGGATCAGGACGTGATCGCGTGAGTGGCGCGCCAGCAATCGGCGAACGGTGTCAAGCTTCGCCGGATTCTCAGAGGCGATGCGGAACTGCTCGCGCTTGTCGGCATCGGTGTAATCTCGCGCGACGGAGAGTTCGAGCGGGACGCGCACCTCGCGGCAGAGTGCGGTCGCAATGAACCCCTGACGTTCGAGGACCTTCCAAGGGAGTGCGTAGCGCTTGGGACCGATGAGTGAAAAGACGCGCGACTCCTGGCCGTCCTCGCGCACGAGCGTCGCCGTCAGCCCGAGGCGACGGCGCGCTTGGAGCCCTGCGGTCACGGAAAAGACGGGCGCCGGCAAAAGGTGAACCTCGTCGTAGATCACAAGCCCCCAGTCGCGATCCCCAAAGATCGCGAAGTGCTGGAATGGGCCGGTCTTGCTCCTGCGATAGGTGAGCATCTGATAAGTGGTCACTGTTACGGGACGCAAATCTTTTCGCTCTCCTGTAAACTCTCCTACTTCCTCGGGCGACAGCGAGGTCTTGTCGAGAATCTCCGCTCGCCACTGATGCACCGCGGCTGCGCTGGTCGTCAGAATGAGCGTGCAGGTCTGCAGGCGCTCCATGGCGCCGAGGCCAATGACCGTCTTTCCGGCCCCGCACGGCAGCACTACGACGCCCGATCCGCCGCGCGCGCTGCCTTGGGCATGGAAGGCATCCACCGCGTCCCGTTGATACCCGCGAAGGCCGAATGGCTTCCCCGTTTGTGTGGTCTCTCGAAGTGTGAATTCAAGGCGTGCTCCGTCTCGGTAACCCGCGAGGTCTTCAACGGGAAAGCCGAGTTCGGTAAGGAGCTGCTTGACGGCGCCGCGATCCTCCTCGCGGACGCGGTGGGCGCGCGGCTGCTCCGAGTCCGCAAGGAGCTTCAGGGCGGCGCGCCGCTTTCGAATCTCCTCGTGGATCTCCTCATTGCGCGCCACGAGCAGCAGGTCGCCCGTATGTTCGCCCGAATGGATCCGCTCGAGCGCGAGCGCGCCGTAGCGGCGGTGCCAGAGTGTTACTTCTTCCGAGATTGACCTCGGCACCGGGTATCGCGCTTGGGATTGCAAGAATCCAAGAATCTCGTCGAGCGGCGTGCCGAGAGCAGCGGCATTCCAGATCGAAATCGGCGAGATGCGATAGGTATGAAGATGCTCCGGGCTCTTCTCGAGCTCGGCGAATCGTCCGAGCCGGTCGCGCACCTCCTCGAACCGAGGATGGTCGACCTCCACGAGCACCGTCCGGTCACTCTGTACGATGAGCGGGTTCTCGAGCCGAATCTCAGTCAAGCGGATTGCTCCTTGGTGCGCCGCGTGGCGCGCGGCTTGGCGTTCGGTTCGCAGGCTTCGCGGGCGTCGACGACGAAGCAGCGGCGTCCTGTGTCTTTCGCGATCTGTTCGATTCCATCGAGGACCGCATCTCGGTCGGGGCCGAAGAGGCCGTCGAGCGCACGAATCCAAATCATCGGTCCGCTGCCCGCTGGGGTGACGGCAGCCCTCAATCCAGCCAGCCTCGCGCGCTCGCTGGAAGAGATGTGCGACAGGCTCGCGCCGAGTCTCAGGTGGCCGAGGCGCAACGACGCTGCGCGTGAGAGCGAGTCTACAATTCTTGGATGGTCCGCGAAATGTGTCCTTGCATCGCCGATCTCCAGATCAAGGATGCCTGCGATCGAACGCCCATAGAGCGTGACCGCGAGTGTGCGTGGCTCAAAGCGGGCACCGTCGCACGCGGGACAGCGCGCCACATCGCCGGGGAGGAAATCGAGGTCGAGCGCGACGGCTCCGCTCCCACGGCAGAGACCGCAGCGCCCCGATCCCGACCCCGATGTGAGCGGGTCGAATCGCTCCGCGGTGAAACCAGCGAGCCTCGCTGCGCCGGTGCGGGAGAGGAGATCACCGATCGGCCCCACCGCCTCCAGTGCGTGTGCCACGGTGGCCGCTCCGCCGGGAAGCGAAGGAGGCGCCGTGTCCAGAATCTCGGCTGGAAGCTCTCTCTCAGAAGATACAAAAACCAGATGTTTACGGGGCTTGCGGCTCGGCGAAGCTGCAGCCGGCGCGCCCACGATGGCCCGCAGAATCTCCCCGCCGCAGCGCCCGGCACCGGGTCCGAGCTCGATCCCAACGCCCACACTCTCTTTACAGATCGGATCATTGGTCGATGCCACAATCAACCGGTCGGCACCGAGCTTCACCAAGAGCTGCGTTAGACGCCGCGACGACGGTTCGCTCAGGCCGCGAGTCGGATCTTCCACCACAACCAGCGCGCCCCGCGGCGTCTGCGCAGCCCCCTGCAGGATCCACGCGGCCCTCCGTGCCGGGGTCGTCCCGCGGGCGGAGAGGAGTTCCGATTCGTCAACAAATTCCGAAGCGAGATCTGCGCGTACGGCGAGGGCCGCACAGGCGGACTGCTCCGCGCGGCCTCCGGCCGAGTGCTCTGTAACGATCGCGCGCAGCTCCCCGAAAGTCCACTTCTCGCCTCGCCAGAGCCGGCCGCGAAACTGAATCGGCGCGGGCGGTTTCCCGTCGGCTTCGAGATCGCGCTCGCGGATAGGCTCAGGAAGGCGGAACCCGCACTGCACGCAGCCGCCGAACCGGTCAAACGCAATCCGAAGCTCCGCGCCGTCCCCGCCGAGAATCTGTAAGGTTCCCCGTCCGCCCGAAACAGCCGAGCACTCCTCGAGCGCCTCCTGAATCCTCTCCCGATGATCGAGTTCGAGGACGAGGCGATCCACGATGACCTCGAAAGGCTTGGCCGGCTGCGGTGCGGAGTCCCAGCGCAGCTCCTGTCCATCTTTGAGGTAGCGCACATATCCACGGGCGAGCCACTGTGCCGGGAGGCTGGCCGCCGAGACCTCAGCGTCGATCAGGACGCGCGCTCGTGCGCTGCGATACCGCGTGAGCGCCTCGTTCGCCGCGTCGGCGGGCTCGCGACGGCGGATCTCAATCCCGCAACGGGGGCACACCGCCGCGCCGAAAGCGCCATAGATCTGGCGCAGCGCCGGCAGCAGCCCCGTGGCTTCACCCCACGCCACATCCTCCGGAAGGTCTCGAAGCGCCAGAGTCGCCGGCAGCCCGTCGACCGCATCGACCTGCGGCGGGTCGATGCGCTCAAGAGCCCGGCGCTCGGCGAAGGCGAGCGTCGACAGGAATCGCCGTCGACCCTCAGCCGCGAGTACGTCGAATGCAAGTGTGGATTTGCCGCTCCCGGCGCATCCCACAATTCCGTGAAACCCTGTCCGAGGCAGTTCAAAGCTCACATTTCGAAGACACCCGGTCCGTGCTCCGACGACCCGGATCGGTGCTGCCGGCAGAGCGTGCGTCTCGCGCGGAGGCCGCCCCCCACGGGCTGCGCGCAGGGCGCGCCCCGTTGCGCTCGGAGCGGCCGCGAGATTCTCCGGTGTTCCCTTGGCGACGACCTTCCCTCCCGCGGCGCCGCCCCCTGGCCCCATCTCGAGGACGAAATCTGCGGCGCGAATCACGTCGAGATGGTGCTCCACGACGATCACCGCATCCCCCCGGTCGGCAAGCCTCCGCAGCGCACGGAGGAGCAGCCCCACCTCCGCGCCATGGAGCCCGCGGGTCGGCTCATCGAGGAGAACGAGTGTGCGCTTTCCGCGGACCGCGGCCCCGAGGACTTTGGCGATCTGTATCCTTCGAAGCTCGCCGCCCGACAGGCCGTCGGCTCGTTCCCCAAGCCTCAAATATCCGAGCCCGAGCTCGAGGGCGGGAGCCAGCGCCTGTGCAATCTTCGGAACCGATGCCAGCTCCGATGCCGCCTCCTCAAGCGAGATTTGATGCCATTGTGCAATATTCCGCCCGCGCCAACGAACCTCCAGTGTCGAGGCCGCAAATCCCGTCCCGTCGCACGCCGAGCAACTGAGTACCATCGGTTGCGAGAGCTCGAGGTCGAGTTCCCGGAATCCGAGCCCCGCGCAGGCTTCGCAGCGCCCGCCCTCCAGCAGCGCTGCGTCATCGCGGCTTCGCCAGCCGGTGCGATTGGCTGTGAAGTGGGAGGCGTTCCAACCGCGCGCCTTTGCGGCCGTCGTCGCCGCCAGCAGCTCCCGCAGCTCGCCCGCCACGCCGAGGAGCGTCGCGGGAGACGACCGAGTGGCTCGCCCGGGCAGCCGCGGGCCGACGATCACACGGCGATCGAATGCCTCGAGCCCCTCAATCCGATCGTGCGGCAGGAGCGGTTCAGCGGAGGTGGCTTCGCCTCCGAGCGCGCGCCGCGCCGCGGCGCCGAGGGTGCCGAAGATGAGTGAACTCTTTCCCGAGCCAGAGACGCCGCAGACGACGCTCAGCTCGCCCGCGCGGAACTCGGCATCGACGCCCCTAAGGCAATGGCCCCGTGCCCCAATAATTCGAAGAGCCGGTCCGCCTGTCGTCGTCGCTGCGTCCTTTTGTGGTCGCGGCGGCGCCTCCGCCGAGAGCCGCGGCCGGCCCGATGGAGGCCCTGAATAGATCACTCTTCCTCCGTGGGAGCCGCCGCCGGGTCCGAGCTCGACGACAAGGTCCGCGCTCTCGATCACGACGTCGTCGTGCTCCACTACGATTGTGGAGCTGCCGCGCGATTCCAATAAGTCGAGGGAGTCGAGCAGCTTGTCCCGATCCGCGGGGTGACAGCCGACCGACGGCTCATCGAGCACGAACAGTGCATTGTGAACTCGCGCTCCGAAGATGCACGCGCACCGAGCGCGCTGCAGCTCGCCCGTCGAGAGCGTTGAGGCGCGTCGCCCAAGCGCGAGAGATCCAAGCCCCAGCGCTTCGAGGGAGGCAAGCCGCTCGTCGATTTCCGCACGAAGCTCGCGAACCGCTGCGCTGTCCGGAAGAGCCAGCTCGGAGAGCCGCTTTCGAAGTTCCGCAGCTTCCCATTGTTGAAGATCACTCATCGAGTGACCGAGAAGCTTGATCGATCGGCCGAGATCGGACAGCCCGCTTCCGCTGCACGCCTCACAGAAATCTCCCGTGGGGCGGACAGTTCCGATCCCTTTACAGATCTCACAGGCACCCGGCGAGGCCGTCGTCGAGAGAAGCCGTGGAGAGCGTTGGGGCAGCGGGGTCGCGCACCGCGCGCAGGCGCGGGACGTGGCGTAGTGCTCGAGCCCATCGGGTGCTGCGATGGCGATGCGTCCCTGGCCGATCTCCGCGGCGAGCTCAAGGGCCTCCAGAAGGCGGCTCCCCTGCTCCGCTCGAACCACAAGGCGATCGGCGATGCCGTAGAGCGTCTCTCCAGGCGCCGGCAGCTCGCCATCGTCGAGGCGAACCTCGCGGGAGCTTTGCGCGAGCACGGCCCAGAGCTTCACCATTCCGCGCGCTGCGAGAGCGGAGATCTCCTCGCTCCGGAGTCGGTCCGAGTTCGGAAGGGAACCCAAGACGCGCACCGCCTGCTCCGGTCGGCGGCGCAGAAGATCGGCTGCGATTTGTGCAGTCGTCGTGGTCGGCTGCGGCTCTTCGCAGCGCGGGCAGTGCAGCGTCCCAAATCCGGCCACCAGCACCCGCAGCGCCGGAGAGACCCCCGCGACGGTGCCGAGTGTGCTTCGAGCCCCGATCGCCACGTCCTCCTGGCGCACCGATACGACCGCTGGGAGTCCCTCGATGGAATCCACATGGGACCTTCGCAGCGCCGCCAAGCGGGCGCGCGCGCTTCGGGCCGCTCCTGGCTCCGAAAGGGCCATGGCCTCGAGGAACTGCCGGGTTCCCTCTCGAGCAATCGTGTCGAACGCCAACGAGCTCTTTCCTGAGCCCGATGGTCCCGTCACCGCGATACGCCGACCGAGCGGCAGATCAAGGTCGACGCCGCGCAAGTTGTTCTCGCGCGCGCCGCGGATCGCAAGGGTCGTGAAAGGCAAAGGGAACGCCAGGGCTGGGATGGCCTCTCTGCAGCATTCCACTGAGGAGGCGGAACCAAGCAGGCTACCCCGCACTCTGCCATGGCGAAACGCCTCGAACCCGGGAGCCGCGGAGACGGGGGCGCTCCACAGCGGCTCACCGACACGACGGCGTCAAAGCTCCGTTCCGATGTCCCGCCGGAAGAAAAGGAACATGTGGTAGAGCATCAGCAGGCCGTAGGCCGCGGTCGCGATCCAAATGCCGACTCGGGCTCGCCCGAAGTTTTTGTGAAGGCAAAGGATGGCGGAGGCGAACCCAAAAAAGCAGGTCTTCATGAGGATGAACCCGGCCGGGCCATGGCTCAGCATCCAGGCTGCGATGGGGTTCGCTTCGGCGCCGCCACGCTGGAGGTAGAGCAGCGTAAAGAACGAGTCGAGCACATTGAGGGCGTTCAGCAGGAGCATCACGCTCAATGCGAAGGCGCCGTAATGGTCGGTGTAAGTGTTCGGCTCGCGGCTGCGCCGCCGACCGCCGACGAACGAATAGCGGCTGATCATCGGTGTCGGCCGCTTGCGCCGATCGCCGTGGGTCGACGGGTCGTACCCGGCGCGCTGCTCCTCCGTGGGCGCCGGTGCGAGATCGTCGAAGCTCTCTGCGAGTTCCGAAGTCACCCGTCTCCTATCGGCCCCTCCTCGCCTTCCAATGGAGCGCGCGCCGCGGAGTCCAGGAGTTCCGCTAGGAGCACGGTTGCGTAGGAGCCTGTCGGGAGCGCGAACTGGAGCTGGGCGTTGCCGTCCCCCAGGACCTCGAGCCGAAGCTCCTCGGGGAAGACTCGAAGGGGCCTCCGAGCTCCCCGGGCCTCCAGGCCGGCGGGGAGGTCTTCGAACGCGGAGGGCATCGCGCCGAGTTCCTCCAGCACCTGATCCTCGATCTTCCGCGGGCGCCCATGACCCTGGAGAAGGTGCGTGCCGGGGATCGGTCCGCTGGCGGAGATCTCGCAGCGCTCCGCCCGCGTCTGCTCGCGCGCAAGGTCCTCCACGATGAACGCGGCGCCCTTTGAGTGAAGATATGCAACATCTCCAAGCTCGACGGTGTCGAGCTCATTCAGCCGGCGGCATAGCACTCGATTGAATGCCTCCGACTGCAGCGCCGACAAAAGTAAGGATCGAAGCCGACGCTCAGTGCGCTCAACAGGACGCCCCGTCTCGCGGAGAAACGCGGCTTCGTCGCGCCGCAGCAGCGCGAACCCCGCACGAAGGGAGGCGCCGCCACGGCCGAACCGCTGAGGACCATAGGCGTTGGGCATGCCGAAGCGTGAAAGTCGCTCGAGCATCTGTTGCAAGCGCAGAGTCTCTGCAGCCTCAAGCCCCTCGAGCGTAAGCACAAATCGGTTCCCCTTCGCATGGCCGAGTCGCAATTTGTGCTGATGAGGAATTGCCGTCATCACGCGCACACCGTTGATCGTCCAACCGTGGAGGCGCTCCGGCTCGACGCGCTCCACGGAGATCCATTGGCGAGTCACTGCGCGTCGATCCTTGAGTCCTGCGATTCCGAAACTGTGGGTGGGGCGGTCGAGGAAATGGGCAAGCCGGCGGATGGCCTCGTGCGTCGTGAGATCTCGTTTCTCGACCCAAAGGTACAGATGCTCGCCGGTCCCGCATGGTTCATAGGCGAGACGTTCCTCCACGACGAAGTGCTCGGGCTCTCCGCCGAGCCGTCCGTGGAGCGGCGGGAGGTCGGAGAAGCGCCGCGGGAGGACGGTGGGTTGCAGCGGCTCTCTCACCGCGTCGGCGCCTGCGAATCCACTTCTCGGAGGACGTCCAGGGTCTCGTCCACCATGCGGTCGATTCCGAATTGTTGCCTCACCCACGCACGCCCGGCTACCCCCATGGCACGCCCCCGATCCGGCAGACGCGCGAGATCCACAAAGGCCTGCGCCATGGCCGCCGCGTCCCGGGCCGGCACGAGGAGCCCGGCCTCGCCTTGCGGAACGACCTCAGGAATCGCGGAAACGCGCGTGGCCACGACGGGCAGCCCCGCCGCCATCGCTTCGAGGAACACCAGCCCGAGCCCCTCCCAGAGCGACGACATGGCAAAGCAGTTGGATGCCGCCAGGAGGGCGGGAACGTCACGACGGATTCCCAAGAAAAGAACAGAGTCGCCGAGCGATAGCGTGCGCGCATGGGCCTCCGCGATCTTGCGATGATCGCCGAAGGGATCGTCTCCGACGAGGAGGAGGCGCATCTTTGGCTCCTGGCTTCGCGCGATTGCGAAGGCATCCAAGAGTGTCTTGTGATCTTTCTGCGGCGCGAATCGTGCGACGCAGATAACCACAAATTCTTCGGGACCGACGCCAAGCTCCGCGCGAGCCCCCGCGCCTTCAGCGCGCTCGAAGGGACCGGGATCGACTCCGTAATAAATGCGCCGGAGCTTCGAGGGCGAAACGCGCCCGTGCTCGGCAACGAATCGTCCCACGTGATCGGAGAGCACGATCACGCGGCGATCGAGCGTCGAAAGGGCGCCGTGCGCCAGCGAGACCGGCCGCCGAAGGAGAGCGCGCTCATCATTGTGTTTGGAGGAGAGGAGCCGTGCCGACCTCCCCGCCAACAGCGCGGCAACTGCGCCGACCGCGTTCGCCTTCAGCAGATGAGTATGAATCACGTCGGGTCGCGCTCTGCGCAGGAATCGCGCGAGCCGTAGGATCGCTCCGGGCGAGGAGGCCATCGACTCCATCGCTATCTTGCGAACGGAGACGCCTGACCGCAGGAACTCCTGGGAAAGCTCGCCCGCCCCCTTGAGGTAGACCACCTCAGCGCTGTGGCCGCGCGCGAGAAGGCCGCGCGTGAGAGCCAACAGATGCATCTCGGCTCCCCCGACGCCGAGCGTAGTGATCACCTCGACCACATGGAGCTTCCGAATCATGCGCAGACCTCGTCATACAGCGCCATGGTTCGTTCAAGCATCGTATCAATTGTGAACTCTGTGAGCACCCGCGCGCGCCCGGCGTCGCCGAGCCTTCTGCATTCGGCAGAATCCGACGCGAGCCGGCGCGCGTGGGCGGCCAGCGAATCCACATCTCCCACGGAGACAAGAATCCCGGTGGAGCCGTCCACGACAGCATCGCGGGAGCCGTTGGTCGCCGTGGCGAGCACGGCTCGTCCGGCTGCCATGGCCTCGAGAACCGAATAGGGCATTCCCTCCCAACGGGAAGGAACGATGACAAAATCGGCGGCGGCGAGCAGCAGCGGAATATCGCGGCGGTGCCCGAGCGGGAGAATCGAATCTGTGAGCTTCAATCGCTCGATCGCAGAACGCACTTCTGCGCCATAGGCCTCGTCCGAGACCGCGCCGGCCAGCACCAGGAGCGGGCGGCGCTCCGCAGGGATCCGCGCCCACGCCTCGCAGGCTTCGAGCTGTCCTTTCGCAGGATTCCAGAGCGCTACGAGGAGCGCGATCGGGCGCTTCGCGCTCCACCCGAGCGATCGCCGAGCCTCCGCTCGGGATGGCGATCTGCGGAATGGCTCGGGATCGACGCCGTTTGGAATCACACGTATCCGCCCCTGTGACACAATTCGCAGACGCTGCGCTTGCTCCGCCTCCGAAGCGGAGACGCAGATCAATCGATCGGTCAGCCGCCCGAGCGCGCGTTCGATTCCGTAGAAAAGTGCACGCTTGCCCATTGAGAATCCGCCCGCGAATGCGAATGCGAAGGTGTGGGGAGTGTGCACTCTCCGGCCGATCCCCTCGAGGCTCGACGCCGTTCTCCCCAGCGCGCCGGCTTTCGATGAGTGCGTGTGCACGATCTCGGGTCGAATCTCACGGATGAGCTTCCGCAGCGCTTTCAAGTGCTCAAGATCGCGGCGCCGATCGATCGAGCGCACCATCGGAATCTCCTCCACGCGGCAGCCGGCCTTCGCCATCGCCTGCAGGTCCTCTCGAAAAGTGGCATCTCGCTCCGCGCTCGCTGCCACGATCACATCAAACCGATCTTTGCGCAGGCCATGGGCGAGCTGCGCAAGATGGCGGCGCGTACCGCCAATGGTGCATTCCATTGCGAGGAGGACCCGCCGCGAAGGCGCCATGGAGCGAGACGAGCGGATCGCGAGGATGCGCTCAGTGAGCGCCGGTTCCTTTGACCAGCGCAAAGGGCGTGAGGAAGAGAATCACAAGATCGAGAAGAAACGACTGGTGCTCGACATAGTACAGATCGTAGTCGAGGTTCGCGTGAATGGGCCGAAGGCGCGCATAGGAGATCTGCCACAGCCCCGTGATTCCAGGTTTCACGCTGAGACGCGCCCGATCGTGCTCGGAATATTGATTCACAATAAAGGACATTTCGGGGCGCGGGCCGACGAGGCTCATGTCTCCGGTGAGCACGTTCCAGAGCTGGGGCACCTCATCGATGCTCGTGCGGCGCAGCCAGCGGCCGAGCCGAGTGATTCTGGGGTCGCTCGAGTCCTGCGGTTTCAGCGCATCACCCGACATCTCCGCGCGCATCGTTCGGAATTTTAACATCTCGAACGGGCGGCCGTCCTTTCCGATGCGCTGCTGGCGGAAGAAAACCGGCCCCGGTGAATCGCGGCGAATGAGGATGGGTACGACCGCGAAGATCGGCGCCGCGAGCAGGAGGCCGCAGACCGCCCCTGCGATGTCCAGCGCCCGCTTCGCAACGGCAAGCGTCCAGCGCTCCACGCTCCGCTGGGGAACGATGAGCGGGATCGAGTCGAGCCGATCGATCTGCACGGGATACGACAGCACGTGCCAAAGACGTGGAACGATGCACACTTCGACCCCAAGGCCGCGGCTGCGCCGCGACACCTCCAGGATGCGCGCTTCATCGCTCTCGGGCATAGCCACAAAAACGGTTCGAACCTTGAGCTGCGAAATGCACTCATCAAGCCTGTCGACCGTGCCGAGGACCGGCACACCGTCGATGCGCTGCCCCTGGATCTCGGGCGAATCATCCAGATAGCCCCGCAGGCTCCAGCCGATCGTCGGCGACACCAGCAGCTTCTCACGCACCTTCTGGCCCGTTGGTCCGGCGCCCACGATGAGGACGTGGTGATGACCGATTCCACGCCGATGGGCCGACTGGATGATCTTAAAAAATACAAAACGCTCGGCGGCGACGAAAAAGAACAGAAAACCGAAGACAAAGAAAAGTGTCCCGCGCGAAAATTTGTCTTGCTCGAGCGCGAACAGTGCGGGCACTTTTCGCAGATCCATGAAGCCGAGGGCGTCTTGGGAGACGCCGCCCGCGCCAGTCGGATCGCGGAGAAGGAAGGTCAGCGCCGAGACAAGCACGAGCGCCACCAGCGTGCTTCGCCCGAGCCGCTCGAACTCCACCACGTTGAGGAGGCTCTTGCGCGTCGAGTACATCCCGGTGACTGCGAAGGTGGCGATGGTCACGATCACCACCCAGGTGAACAGCGGGTGGTACTCGGGCCGCGGCCAGCGCGGTCCGTAGCCCCCAAGCACCTGGGTCAGCAGAAACCCCGCCAGACACGCGGCCGCCACAGCTCCGCCGTCCACAAGGAGCTGGGCGAGCAGGAAGAGGCGCTCGAAATGCCGACGGAGGATCACGGGGTGGTCAGAGGCGGGGAGAAGCCTCGCAAGCATCGCGGAGGCGCATGCGGGGTCAAGGACGCCGTGCGGCCTCGCCCGCGGATGGGAAGAGGTTTCCACCCATCGCCAGCCATCGAAGAACAACTCGGCCGGGAAGCGGTGCAACGAGAGCCAAGTGGCGCCGAAACTCGACGAGCGCGAGCGGCCCCGCATGGTCCGAGGCGACACGCACGGCGGCAAAGGGTACTCCGAGACTCGCCGCCACATAGCCGGCGGCGGCCCCTTCCATCTCGACGACGAGCGGCTTCTCGTGTCGAAAGGCCCAGCGCAGCCGCAGTCGGCGGCGCCACGTGAAGCAGGCGCGATCGCCGGTGAGGATCGTGCCGTGATGGACTCTCGATGCCGGAACAGCCTGCCCCGCAACCTCAGAGAGGGCCTGCGACAGTGAAGGATCGGTCTCCATGCGTCGCCCTTCGCGAACGCCGAGGTCGTGCTGAATCGTCTGGCGCGCAATGACCACGTCTCCCACCCGAATGGAGCGATGGAGAGCTCCCGCGGTTCCGATGACGACCGCCGCGCGAACGCAAAGGCGCTCGATCGCCATCGCCGTCGTGAGCGAAGCGGCCACCTTCCCGATTCCCATGCGCCCCAGGGCGACGGGCGTTCCACTCACGGTTCCCAGCAGAAAGCGCTTCCCACCCTCCATCCGCTCGCGCGGCTCCTGAATCGCGGCCTCAAGCTCAGCCCCTTCGGCCTCGAGCGCATAGAGGATGGCGACGGGGTGTTGGGACGCTGGGCTCACGGATCGGTTGTGCGGCGGCCGGCGATTTCGACAATGCGCCCCCCTTGGCCTCCCAGCAACTCGCAACGCACGCTTCCCCCGCCCCGCAGCTTCCACGTGGCCTGACGGCGGCGTTCGCCCTCTCGGGATTCGCGGCGCTCGTGAATGAAGTTGCAGCGGCGCGATGGCTCGCGATCCCCATTGGAGCCGACGCACCGGCTGTCGCCGCGGTCCTCTCCGCGCTTCTTGTGGGATTCGCGATCGGAGGATTTGGCGCGGCCACGCTGCTCGCCCGCGGCGCCGAGGCGCGGCGCACCGCGATCGCACTGGAAGCGGGGCTGGCTTTCTGTGCCCTTCTATCGCCGCTCGCGTTCCCGGCCCTCTCGCCAGTCGTGGCGCGCGGCGGCGGCGCGCTCGGTCTCGAATCCGGCGCGTTTCTGTGGTTCCGTTTCGGAGCCGCGCTGCTCGCCTGCCTTCCTCCTGCATTATTGATGGGGGCAACATTTCCCGTCGCGCTTCGGCTGGCTCGCGCCCATGGGCTTGCGGATTTGGAGGCTTCTACGGCCGTGTACGGCCCAAATACGCTCGGCGCCGCGCTTGGAGCGGCCGCGTGCGGATTTGTGATCCTGCCCCTGGGAGGTTACTTGGCTGCCGTCGCTGCCGCCTGCGCGGCGAGCGTGCTCGCCGCACTCCTCTTTGTGAGATCGGCACCTTCCTCCAGCGCTTGGGACGAAGCCCCCGCCGCGCCGAAGGCATCCATTCCGCCGCAGGTGCTCGCGGCCACGTTCCTCGCGGGCGCCGCCGCCTTCGGACTCGAGGTGCTTCTGACACGATGCGCTATTACGGTGTTCGGCGCCTCCACCTACGCCTTCACTTCCGTATTAGTTGCCTTTCTCCTCGGTCTCGCCGTCGGCGCTCCCTTGGCTCGCCGTGCTGGGGAAGGAGCGGCGCAAGCTCAGCGCGGACTTGCGATCGCGCTCGCCGCGGCCGCGGCGCTCACGGTCGCCGGCATCTATGGATTCCGGCTCTACCTCGGCCTCGACGACCCTTTCCGCGCATCGAACCGCTTTCCGGCGCTTCCCGCTCCCTGGCTGCTCCCCGTCTACCAGGGAGTCGTATCCTCGCTTTTATTGCTTCCTCCCGCAGCAGCCCTCGGCGCGGCTTTTCCCCTCGCCGTCGCCGCGGCGCGCGCCCGCGGGGCGTCGGCGGACCGCGCTGCCGGGCTTGTGTATGGATTCAACACCTTGGGTTCCCTCGCCGGAACGCTCGTCGCCACGTTCGTCGTGCTGCCACAGATCGGCACACGCTACGGGACGGCGGCCGCCGTCGTGACACTGTCGACCGCGGCATTTGTCGCCGCGTTGCCGCGCGCCGGGTGGACTTTGGCCGCCGCGCCGCTCGCCCTCCTGCTGCTGCTCACGCGCAGCGCACCGCCGGAGGGAATCACTCCTAAGTTCTTCAGGGAAGGGATGAGCTCGACGGTCTCCGTCGACGACGCGCGCGGTGCCGATGGCCGCGATCTGCGCTCGATCTCCGTGAACGGCACCGTGGTCGCCACGCAAGGATTATTAGACTTGCGCCTGCAGCGGCTCCTCGGACACCTGCCGGCTTTGTTGCATCCGGAGCCGGCGCGCACGCTCGTGATCGGACTCGGATCGGGCGTCACGGCGGGTTCGCTTGCCACCACGCCCGGCGTGCAGACGACTCGAATTGTTGAGATGGAGTCGTTCGTGGTGGAGGCCGCAAGACTGTTTGATTCCGCCAATCGCGGAGTTGCCTCCGGCGCGCTGCCGGGAGTGAAGATCACGATTCTGGATGGGCGCACCCATCTACTGGCCACCAATGAGCGGTACGAGGTGGTCACCTGCGACCCAATCCATCCGTGGGTGGCGGGAGCCGGAAATTTGTATTCTCGGGAGTGCTTTCAGCAAGAGCGCGCCGTGATGGCGCCGGGCGGTCTCGCGGCGCTCTGGCTCCCGCTCTATAAGCTTCGATCCGACGACCTTCGCGTCGTCGTGCGCACCTGGTGCGATGTCTTTCGGAGCACTTCGCTCTACGTCACCGGCTACGACGCCATCCTGCTCGGCGCCGACGGCCCTTGGCCACAGGTCGATCTCGAGCGCCTGCGGCCGCGGTTCGAGCAGGTGCGGCAGTTCCTCGAGGAGGTGGAGATTCGCTCCGTCGAGGAGCTGCTCAGCGGCTTCGCCCTCGATGACGCCGGCTTGCGGGCTTTCGCCGCCGGCGCGCCCGCGAATACGGACGCGCGCCCGATCCTGGAATACCGGGCGCCGCTCCTCTACCTGACCGACTACGCCGTGGAGTTCCTGGCCGATGTGCGGCGCAAGAGCCTCGATCCGGCGGCGCTCTTCGGCTCGCGCGCTTCGATCGATCCAGCGGCTCGATCGCGCGCCGCCGATCAGCGCGCTCGCGCGATCGAGGCGTTTCTCGGGCGGCTTCCTGCCAGCACGCGAGATGCGATCGCGGCCGCGAGCCAAGTGCTCCGCGAGCCGCGATGAACAGATTCGCACCGGCGTTTGCTTCACCCTCCAGCACCCGTCAGACTTCTCGCCCCCTATGAAGATCCTCCTCACCGGCGCCACCGGTCTCGTCGGTCGGCATCTGCTTCCGGAGCTCCTCGCAGCCGGAGTCGAGGTGCGTTGCTTTCTGCGACCCGGTCGCGAGAAAGCGCTCGCGCAACCCGATCTCACACCGTTCGATGCGTCGCGCGTGGAGGTGGTGCATGGCGACCTGCGTGATATCGATGAGCGCTCCGATGAGTACGTCGGCCATGTGAAGGGCTGCGATGCGGTGGTGCATCTGGCGGCGCTGCCGCCGACCGCCCCTAAGGAGGAGATGAATCAGATCAATATTTACGGAACGCGCGGCCTGATCGCCGCGACGAAGAAGACTCACAAAACAAAGCGCTTCTTACATTTTTCTTCGGCCGAGTGCACCGACAGCCTTATCTATAATGAATTCCGCGACAGCAAGAAGGCGTCGGAAAAGCCAGTTCGTGGAAGCAATCTCGAGTGGACCGTCTTCCGTCCGGCGCCGATCTACGGTCCCGGGGACCAGCGATTCCTTGGGCCGATCCTCCGGAAAATTGAGGGTGGCGAGAAGTTCGATGTCCCCGGAGACGGCAAGATTCGGATCGCGCCGGTCCATGCGGGTGATGTCGCAAAAGCAATTGTAGCCTGCCTTCACTATGGGATGGCCGTGGACGCGGTCTACCATCTCGCCGGTCCCGGCATTGCCTACGACGATTTCCTAAACGCCTGCGCTGCGATGACGGGGAAGCCGGCCAAGATTCAGCACGGCTCGATTGCACTGAAGGAGCGCTGGCTCTCGGTTCAAGATCTGCTGACGTCGAATCCACAAAAGAAGCTCGAGATTAGCGCGCGACGCAACGACCTGCGCTTTTTCTTGAAAGATCACGTCTACCCGACGCAGGACTCCTGCGAGCAGCTCAAGTTTGCGCCACGGCCCTTCCCCGAAGGTGTGCGTCAAGCCTGCGCAAGTCCCTGGTGGCGCACGGGCACCTAGCTGCCCGACGCGATAGCCATCCGATGCCCGCGCCCTACGGCAGGGAATAACGATTCGAGCATACAGATCGAATCGATCGGTACGGTCGGCGTTTGCGCCGACGGCACAAGAGAACGATCCGCGCATGTGCTTCGAATCGAGCCGTATGCGCCGGCCCATTCGCGCGCGCTTGCACGCGCGAATGAAGCAGAGCGCGAAGGGAAAGTGCGATCGAAGTGGACTTCCGCACTGCTCCAGGGAGCAGCGAGACAACTCCTTCGAATCTAACAGTAACTATCGAGGCCGCGCTTCACATAGATGAGCGCGACCCACTGCGTCGCGGCAGCCTTCATCTCGAGGCCGAGCACGCGGCCCAAGAAATGAACTTGCTGCTCGAAGTTCAGCTTCGAGATCGCCTCGCGCTCGGGCGCGAGGCGTGCCTTCAGAGCTTCGCCGAAAGAATCCACATACGCCCGTGCTTTCGCGACGGGATCCGCAAGCTCCGAGCCCGGAGATCCGGCGGGGACCTTCGGGGCGACCTGCGGAAGCAGCTCATCCTCACTTTTCCCCTGAATCGGGCGCGGGTCGAAGCTCGCACGCATCGTCGAAGGCGGAGTCTTGAGCGTGTCTTGAATGTTGACGCGGGGAGGCATGGTGAAAGCGGGTCGAGGACGAGAGAAGCGATGAGTCATCAATCCCCAAGGAATCGGTCACGATTCCTTGGGGCGAAACAGGTAAACAATTCCCGATGCGTTCTGTTGCCAAGTCTTCCAAATCTCCGAGCGCTTGTAGGTACGCCGAACCTGCCCGGAGCGGAAGGCAGGGTCGTTGACGACGAGATCGCCCTCGGGAGTAAATCCACAAACCACAATCAGATGTCCCGCAGTGCCATCGAGCGGCGCGCCGGAGAGCTCTCCAGCCTTCCAAGAGTGGCTCAGCACGACGGGGCGTCCCGAGAGAATCTCCGCCTCGATCTCGGCAAAGGAGCGCGCGCGCACTGCGTAAACCGGCCCGCCGAGCATCTCGGAAGCGGCTGCAGCATTGACAGACCAGTTTCCATACAAATTCGAGGCCGTGTCGTAGCAGCGCCGCGCCACCTCAGCCGTCGGCAGAGAGACCCCGAGATACTCCAACACCATGGCCACAGAAGTCGGGCTGCAGATGCGATGTGCGAGGGCAGGATCTTCGATGCCCTGCGAGCGCTGCGGCACATCGAGCACTGTCCCCCAGGCAGGCGAGGACGAGACCACGGGCAAAGCCGGCGCCTGTTTTTTATAGTATGTTGCGGCGAGAGCACGCAGCTCGACAGTGCCCTTCGTCCGCACGCGAAGTTGAAACCCGTAGGCCTCCTTTCCGTTGGGCACACTCAGCGTATCGACCTCTAGCTGAAGACCTCCCCCGGGCGCTTGTCGAATGCTCTCATATCGCGTCCCCTTCGCCGCTCCCGTCGCCTTTAGCATCGGCACGAAGGCGCTCCAGCCCGAATCGGTCTGAAGCTGCACTTCGACTTCAGCAATCGCACCCTCCTGCAAGACACCACAAAACGAGACCACGATCGACTCGAACGGCTCTGCACAAAGGACGGCGCTCGTCGAGAGCTGGGCGCCGTCGGTGTTCAGCTCGTAGGGGGCGAACGCCACCCAGTAGGCGCCCTTGACAGGCGGCGTGCGGAGCGCTCGACGCGAAGCCGGCTGGGAGGATTGCGAAGCCATCGGGTCGATCCGGTCGCCCTCGAATACGGCCGCAGCAGCCAGAATCACAGCACAGAACCAGGGCGCGGCAACGAGAACCATGCGCCCGAATACTACGACCCCGGTGCCAGCAGCTAGGAACCGATCACCAACCGGGGGGGCGGCTTCCGTGACTGGGACGCCCCAAAAAGGCGACCTACTCGGTTCGAGACCGCTACACGCTGGGGCGTGGTGCGAAATGCAAGTCGAGCCAGCGCGTGACTGGCCCGATCAGGAAGTAGGCGAACATCGGGGGCGCCATCAGAACCCAATCCATCCCAGGGAGGCGCCACTCATTTTGGAGTCGGAAGAGGCACTCCAGCAGCGCGACGGCGACCGTCATGGCGATGCGCGCCCACTGCCGGCTCGGCACGACGGCGGGATCAGTCACCATGAAGAACATGAACAGCGTCAGCATGGGGCCCGTGATCGGCGCCACTTCGTTGATATAGCTGTTGCCGTTCACAAGCGTCCGGACCCAGGCAAGGGCGCTGAAGCTCAGCAGATAGGTCAGTGTAATCGTAAGAACTTTCGCCCGAACGACGACCAAGGTGCCCCATCCCCAAATCAGAGCGAGGGCTCCCCAGGCATTGCCCCACTGCGTGCTGAGGAGCGCAACCTGATCGGAGGCCAGCAGCAGCAGCATGCAGAGGCCGAAATTGGTTGGATTGAAAAGATGGCGTCCTCGATAAGTAATCACGTACTTTGACGTGATCGAAATGAGCGCTGTGAGCGCGAATGGCCAGAGCGACAGCGGCCAGGCCAGAGAGGACGGATTCGGTTTTGTGAGAATCACTACCGAGAGCCCGCTGATATAGACGCTCGGCCACGCGGGCCAGCGCTTGCGAATCAGCAGGGAGAAGAGCGTCTCGCAGCCGAGCGCGCACACGAGCGCCGTCAGGAGCCGGTCGTAGCCCCCGATGGTTCCGAACTTCCACTGGCCGACGACCAGGATCGTCGTAGCAAGGCCGGCTTGAAGATAGCGCGGATCAATGCGCGACCAGAAACCGCTTCGGGCGCTCGGAAGCGGCGGCGCGACTGCAGTGATGGCGCTCACAGCGACGGCTCCTGAACGACGCGCAGCGTTCGCGGGGCGAGTCCTTCTGTCAGGATCTGCTCGCGACCCGAAGGCCAGCGAATTGTGGCACGCAGGATGCGAGCATTGGCACCGAGCCCGAAGTGGATCGCACGCGAATTTTGAGAACTCATGCCGCAGCCTCCGTCGACGACGCGAACCTGGCGAAGCTTTTGATTCTTAGCATTTTCCCACTCAAGAACGATCGACGCGCCGATGGCGCTTCGGTTGCTGGCGCCGCCGCGGGCGCCTGCCGCGCCGACGAGGCGGATCTGAATCCAATCGTGCTCACTGGGCGCCACGGCTCGGTAGAGCAGGAGACGCTCGCGTTGATTGGCCACGGCGACATCGAGGGCGCCTCTGTGGGCGAAGTCCGCGACGGAGACGGCGCGGCCGTCGAGCAGGTCGGTGACGCCGACCGCCTCGGCGACGTCGGCGAAATCGCCCTGTCCATCGTTGTGGAGCACTCGGGAGCGCTCATAACCCGAGAGCGTGCGATCTGCGATCGGAGCCCAGCTGGTCGCGTCTTCGAAAGTCGCGTTGACGCCACCCGCGACGCGCCCCATGTCATACCAATAGTCTTTCTTAGGGTTTCCCGAAATGAAGCCGTTCGCCACAAAAATATCGAGGGCTCCGTCATTGTCGAAATCGCCGAATTGTGCACCCCAGGACCAGCCGGCGTCGGCCACATCGCCTTCGGCGACGTTGCGCATGCGGGACCTGGGATCTCCGAGCAGATTCAAGCGAAGGTTGTTGCCCTGGAATAAAAATCCCTTCTTCGAAATATTGGTGACATACACATCGACGGCTCCGCGATTGCGCACGTCGCCCATCGCGACGGCCATTCCGCTCTTGCTCGTATCGCTGAGTCCGACATCCTCGGCGGGCTCGAATCGCTTGCCGCGGCGGTTCAGCAGCAGCACCTCGGGGCCGTAGTCGTTCGCAAGATACAAATCCGGGTAGCCGTTTCCGTCGAAGTCGGCGGACCCGACGGCGAGAGTCCATCGCTCGCAGTCGGAGGCCGTTTCCGCCGTCACGTCTCGAAACCGCAGACCCCCTTCGTTGCGGAAAAGCGCGTTATGACCGCCGTTCGTGGCGAACTCAAAGCTGTTCTGCATGATCTTCGTAGTCTCAAGAGCATACAGATCGTGCTTCTCCGAAAAGTACCCGGCGACGTAGAGATCGAGCAGGCCGTCTCGGTCGTAATCGAAGAACACGGCGGCGTTGCTGTTGAAATGCCGCAGCAGGCCGGAGACCTTCGTCACGTCTTCGAACCGCTTGCCTCCGTGGTTCTGAAAGAGCTGAAGCTTTCCGTATTTGTATACGAGCAGCTCTTCAAATCCGTCGTTATCGAGATCGCCCCAAATCGACCCCATCGACGCGCCAAGCTCCTTCGAGTTGCATTCCGCGACCCCCAGGGCGACCGCCACGTCTTCGAAGCTGCCGTCGCCGCGGTTCCGGAACAGTGCATTTGGCGCTCCCGCGGCGCTGCTCGTCACATAAAGATCGTCGTGCCCGTCCGCGTCGAAGTCGGCCACGGATGCCGAGGCGCCGACGCCCGCGACGTGCGGCATCACATTTCTGATCTTTGCGTCGAACTCGGCCTCTCGATGCGAGAACACGAGTCCGGAGGCAGCGGAAACTTCCTCCATCCGGAAGCCAACTTCTGAGCTGGCACCGCCTCGCTCACGATACAGATCGGGGTGCCCAAGCCACCAGACGAGCCCGAGCATTCCGACGAGCGCGACAGTCGCTGCGTGGTGGGCTGCAGTGCGGGCCATGGAGTCGCTTGGGTTGTCGACGGAACCGTCGTTCGCACGGGAGCGAAAGTCCAGCCGAGCGGGCAAATCCCCCCGCTCTTACTTCGTACGACTCGGCTCGCCCCGGCGCAGAACCCCGGTGATCACTCCTCGAGCGTGCTCGTATCCCCGAGCGGAAGTCCCAGCTCCTTGGCCTTGAGAAGCCGACGCATGATCTTGCCGCTGCGGGTCTTCGGAAGGCCGTCGAGAAACTCGATCTCACGCGGGTAGGCGTGTGCCGCGAGCCGTTTGCGGACGAAATCCGCCAGCTCGCGCTTCAGATCCTCCGTCGGCGCGAAGCCCTTCTTGAGCGACACGAAGGCCTTCACGACCTCCATGCGCTCCGGGTCGGGCTTCCCGATGACGCCCGCCTCCGCAACGGCCGGATGCTCGATGAGTGCACTCTCCACTTCGAAGGGTCCGACGAGGTGGCCCGCGGTATTGATCACATCGTCGTCGCGCCCGATGAACCAGATGTAACCATCGGCGTCCTTCTTCGCGCGGTCGCCGCTGTAATACCACCCTTTCTTGAACCGCGATTTATAAAGATCAGGCCGGCGCCAATAGGTGCGGAACATCGACGGCCAGCCCGGCTTCAGCACGAGATCGCCTTCAACGCCGGCGGGGCACGGCTTCCCGTCGGGATCGACCACCTCCGCTTCGGTGCCGGGAATGGGACGCCCCATCGACCCCGGCTTCACCGCTTGCGTCGCATAATTGGAAACCTGGATGCAGCCCGTCTCCGTCTGCCACCAATTATCGTGGAAGACGAGCCCGAGCACCCGCTGCCCCCAAACGACGGCCTCCGGATTGAGCGGCTCGCCGACGCTGCCGGCGAAATACACCGAAGTGAAATCGTACTTCTTGGGCAGATCCTCGCCCCCCTTCATGAGCATGCGAATCGCCGTTGGCGCCGTGTACCAGATCTGAATACGGTGTTTCTGAATGAATTGATACCAGCGCTCGGCGTCGAACCCGGCCTCTGTCACAAAAACGTGCGCGCCATTGAGCCATGGACCGAAGATCCCGTAGCTCGTGCCCGTCACCCAGCCTGGATCGGCCGTGCACCAATAGCGCGCCCCGCGCCGCAGCTCGAGGCAGATGCGCGCCGTGTGGTAGTGGCCGAAGGCCGCCATGTGCACATGGGCCGCTCCCTTGGGCTTCCCGGTCGTGCCCGACGTGTAATGCATAATCGAGAAATCCTCGGGGCTCGTGCGCACGACGTCGAACCGATCCGACGCCCCCGCCACGGCGCATTCGAGCGAGATCTCCCCCGGCAGATAGCGGTGCCCGCCCGTGCCGGCGCGGTCGGTGATCACGATGGTCTCAAGCTTCGGAAGCTCGCGAATCACTTCATACACGCGGCCCACGAGCGCCGGAGAAGTGACAATCACTTTTGCGCCGGCGTCCTGCACGCGGTCGCGCACGGCCTCTGGGCCAAACGCGCTGAACAGCGGCCCCGCAACCGCGCCGCACTTCAGCGTTGCAAGAAGCCCCAAATAGAGCTCAGGCACGCGGTCCAGAAACCAGAAGACGCGGTCTCCTTTCTTCACTCCGAGGCTCGACAGCACGTTCGCGATCCGATTGATCTCCTTGCGCATGTCATCGAACGTGTAGGTTCGCGCGCTGCCGTCCTTCCCTTCCCAAGTGAAGGCCAGGTCGCCGCCGCGCCCTTCCTCGCAGTGTCGCTCGATGCACTCATACTCGAGGTTGAACCCGCCGCCCGGGATGCCGCGGAGCACCTCCTTCAGCGACTCCCAGGTGAATTGTTGCCGAGCGGTCGCCCAGTCCGGCATCTGCGTCTCGAAGGAGAGTTTCTGGGGCTTGCGAATCGTTTCGTAGGGCATGGCGAAGGACGGTGCAGGGGGCCGATGTCGGGGCGCGAGTGTACCGGCTTGCGCCGGCTTCCAGCCGCTACACTCCCGCCATGCGAAGCCTCGCCACGTGCGTTCTCGCCCTGCTGGTCCAGGCGGGCGGCGGCGTTCTACCGCTTGGCCCCGAGGAGTTCCGCTCCATCCACGATCGACTCACTCCGGAAACCAAGGAGCTGTGGGAGCAGGTCCCCTGGACGATCGACATGCTGAAGGCTCGCACGAAGGCCCAGGAGACGAAGAAGCCGATCTTCCTCTGGGCCATGAACGGCCACCCGCTTGGTTGTACCTGAAACAATGGCGTGCTGGACCGTGGGTCCACGTTCACAAATCCGGAAGCGATCGAGCTGCTGAAGACGAAATTCGTCTGCGTCGCCACCGATATTTACTATTACGAGCACAATACGGACCCGGTTTCGCGCTTCTATCAGAAGGTCGTTCTCCAGCGCGAAGGCACGACGCTCGGCAAGACCACCCAGGGTTTCTATATTTTTGATCCCGAGGGCAATCTCTTCTACGGGTGGAATTCGCGCGACCCCAATCTTCTACTGAAGAATCTTCAGTCCGTCGCGAGCAGCTACAAGGCGAAGAGCGCATGGGTGCCCGACAAGCACGAGAACAACCGCTTCCGGCAGATTCCCAAGGATGCGGTCGTCGTCGCCTGCTTCTCGAAGATCCTCGAGGCGCCCGCATGGAAGGGCGAGGCCCACGGCCACCAAAAGATCTTCCGAGAGTCGATCGGCCGCGAGCACCTCTGGATCAAATCGAGCGAGGCGCGGGCGCTCGCGCGCGGCGATCTCTCCGAGGCTCTCAAGAGGCGATTTGTTATCTATCACCTCAACGACTTCACCCGCGGCGAACCCGATCTATGGACTCTCGACGACATCGAGAAGGCCGAGATCGACCTCCAGCCGTCCAAGAAAGGCTACATTCTGAAAGGTGAAGTTTCCCTGCGGGCGAAGCGCGCAGACCGCTGGTATGTCTGCTCGCTGTACGGCGAGATCGAGTCGAAGGGCGAGACGCTCACCAAGTTCGACGTCGTGGCGCGCGGGACGTTCCACGGCCTGGGAAAGTTCACAAAAAATGGACCGCCGGGCGATTTCACTCTCGCCGTCGCGTTTGAGCTCGCCGATCCCAAGGATGAGGCCTCGAAAGCTCCTCCCCAGGGTGCACAGAACGGCGATACTTATTTCCGCTGACCCGCAGCCGCGCGATCCCCGCGCATCACGAGATCGAACGGCAATGCGCTTCCCTTCTCATCGAGGGATGCCAACATTCCAGCCGGAATCGACTCGCGGATCTTCCCGATCAGCTCCCGCACCCACTTTCGGTCGAGCTGCGCATGGAAGACGCGCTCCTGCTCGAATTCGAGGGCGGCGAGCGTCGTCGTCCTCAAATCGGTGAGCTTGCTTTCGGAGGTCAGCACGCGGAACGCCCCGACCTCGTTCACGGCCGCAACGAGCGCCTGGGGCGAATGCTCAATTCCGATGACCACCGCCACCGACATCGGCTGCGTGCGCCGCACTTGCCGAAGCAGTTCAATCGCCTCCGCGGGCTCCTCACGTCCATCCACGAGGATCGCTGCCACCGGCGTGCGCTGCACTTCAAGGTAAGCCTCGGCGGCGGTGCCGACCGGGCAGATCGTGACGGGAAGTCCGGCCAGCGCTCTCAGAGTTCGCGCGCGTCGTCCACGGTCTCGGTCAACGACAAGCACCGTCGACGATCGCTGGATCTGCGGGTTGTCGAGGACGGGCGGCAGCGGGCGAGCTGTCGTGGAGCGGCGTGGGGTCGCTTTCGCAACGGAAGGGGCGAGGGACATGGGACGGGAACTCCTGCTGCCGGACCGCGGGTGCGGGAGCGCTCGACAGCAATTCGCAATTCGGACTCACCCTCTCCCCCACTTGAATCTTTTCTCCCGGGCTTGCGCAGCGCCCCCGTCCAGCCTCGAGCACGGGGAGCTCCGGCGGACTTGGGCTACGGGCACCTAGAATCCCGCCCCATGGAATTCCGGCCGACGATCGGGCTCGAGACGCATGTCCAGCTCGCCACCGCCACGAAGCTCTTTTGCGGCTGCGCCAACCGATTCGGCGACGCACCGAACACGCTCGTCTGCCCTGTCTGCACGGGACAGCCGGGCGTGCTTCCGGTACTGAATCGTCAGGCCCTTGAGCTGGGGATCCGGGCGGCGCTGGCGCTCGACGCCGAGTTGGCGCCCTTCACGAAGTTCGACCGGAAACATTACTTCTACCCCGACCTGCCAAAGGGCTTTCAGATCAGCCAGTTCGACCTGCCTTTCGCCCATGGTGGCGGGATTCGTCTCGACGACGGCACGTTCGTGCGTCTGCGGCGCATCCATCTTGAGGAAGACGCCGGGAAGGGAATCCACGACCGCGGCGACTCGACGCTCGTCGACTTGAACCGCGCCGGAGTTCCGCTGCTGGAAATTGTTACGGAGCCGGATGTTCACTCTTCCGAGCAGGCGTACGATTACCTGACGAAGCTAAAGGAGCGGCTGCGCTTTGCGGGCATCTCCGAGTGCGACATGGAGAAGGGCTCGCTGCGCTGCGATGTCAACGTTTCGATCCATCCCGTCGGACAGGACGGCTTCGGCACGCGCTGCGAAATCAAGAATCTGAACTCCTTTGCGATGGTGCGCCGCGCCCTCGAGTACGAGATCGCCCGCCAAACCCAATTGTTGGAATCGGGCGGACGCGTGGTGCAGGAAACGCGCACGTGGCGCGACGCCGAAGGGCGCACGGAGACGATGCGCTCCAAGGAGGAGGCGCAGGATTATCGGTATTTCCCGGAGCCCGACCTGCCGCCGCTCACGATCGACGCGCAGCTGATCGCCGCCATTCGCACACAGCTCCCCGAGTCGGCGGATACGCGTCGCGCGCGCTATCAGGCGATGGGGCTCAACTCGGAAGAACTCCAGACGCTCACGCTCGACCGCGCGAGCGGAGATTGGTTCGAGTCGCTCGCAAAGGCCTGTGGCGAAGCGAAGGCGGCAGCCGTTTGGACTTGCGGCGAAGTGAATCGGCTCCGCAACGAACGGAATTGTAGCTTCTCGGATCTGCCGATCACGCCGGCCCAAGTGGCTTCGGTGATTGCGCTGGCGAAATCGGGTCGCGCCAGCGTGAGCGCGGCGCGCCAGGTGTTCAACGCGCTCGTGGCATCGCCGAGCAAGACGGCGGATTCGTTACTGAACGAGCTCGGCCTCGAGCAAGTCTCGGACACCGGTGCGATCGAGGCTGCCGTCGCAGAAGTGCTGGCGGCGAATGAGAAGGCGGTGGCGGAGTACCGTGCAGGCAAAGAGAAGGCCGCAGGATCGCTGATGGGGCAGGTCATGAAGAAAATGGGCGGCCGCGCGAATCCCGCTATCGTGCAAGAAGCGTTGAAGCGCCTGCTGGCAGGCGGATAACTGCTCACCGCAAGAATCGGGCGATCTGTGGGATCTGCGCGGCCGAACTCCGTCCAACAGAATTGTGGGTTCGGCGCGTGCGAGCTACTCCCGAATTATGAAGTGCGGTGAGCGCGCGCTGCCAACACCCTATTTATGAAGTGGGGTCGGCGCGTGCGCCGACCGGTTCTCGCGCGCGTACGCGCGAGCTCGCTGCGCCGCGAAGGCCATCAACAAAAGAGCCGGTAGCAAATGCAGCGCACCGCGGGGGCTGAAAGACAACAGATTGAGTTCGAACCAAGGCACACTCGCCATCGCAACGGCCTGCGCGAGAGCCATGGCAACGCCGAGCGCGAAGCCGCCTGGGGCGAGGTGCCTTCTCCGTGAGCGCAGGAACGGCAGCACGACACACAGAATCAACAAGCCACCCAATGGCACCGATGGCGTCGGGTGGAAGGCCATGGGACTCACCATGGGAAGCCAGTCGCGCCCCATGGATGCCAGCGCCAAGACTGTGCGCTCGGCGATCTGTGCAAGCGGCAAGCCCGTCGAGCCCGCCGAGATGGCGCCCGCGATTCCGGTCACAGGACTGCGCCCAAGGCTCACGAGATAGAGCCACCAGGGAGCCGCTGTGAGAATCACAAAAGCAGTTGCGATCGCTCCCGTGACAAGCCGCCTCCGCTTCGCGGCGAGCCCCGCGAAGGCCGCCAGGACAAGCCCCAGCGCGATCCCGTCAACGCGGATCTGCGCTGCAGCAGCTGCGTGAAGAGCACAGATCCACGCACTGCCTCGGCGGTGGACGAACGCCGCCGCAGCCGCGAGCGCCCCGACGAGCGCCAAATCCCCCATGAAGCTTGGCGCGAGAAATAGTGTGAGTGGTGCCGCCGCCGATGCGACGAGCACTGCCTCCGCCGCCCATCGCTCGAGGCGCGCTTTCGCGAGTCGCCAAACGCCTGAGATTGCAAGAATCCAACCGAAGATCCCAACAATTCGAAGTGCGGGTCCGGCGAGCTCACCGCGGATCCAGAGAGCCAGGGCGCCCGTCGCCGGGAGCGCGAGCGGGTACGCCGCGCCGCGCGCTCCCGCGCCCGGCAGGAGCTCGGGGTCGGGAGATCCGAATCGCGCGAGCACCGAAGACTTGATTCCCCAAACATACACTTCGTCGCCTTCCAAGTAGGGACGCGTCGAAGCTTCCGCCGCCACCAGCATGAAAAGTGCCGCCAGCGCTAGGAGGACGGGCAGGCGAGGTCCTCGGCCGCGCGGTGCGCTCGCCCTGATACGCGAGAGTCCACAGATCGAACCGACGCCGAGCGCCATTGCGGGCGCCCATGGGAAGGGAGTTCCACACAAAGCCCCGAGGCTCGCAGCAACCCCGACAACGGCTAGCCCGCAGAGCCCGCACGAACCGACGAACTCAAGCCAGTCGTCCCTCTTGAGGCGCGAGCCAACAAGTGCGACACCCGATAGAACGAGGAGCCCAGTTACACAGATCACCGAAATGAGCGTGAGCGCAATCATGGTGCTCGCCTCGCCCAATGAGCCCCTTCTGCGACTTCTCCCGCATGTTTGCGAAAGCCTGCAGCCTCGAGGAGAAGTGATAGATCCGCCATTTTTGTGGGACCGACTAAGAGCAAGACATCCGTAGCTTCCGCAAGTGCGATTCTCCACCGCTCCGGCGAGAAGCGTGCGCCATTGACCTCCAGCATGCGAGCGATGGCAACGGAATCGAGCTTGTGATTCTCGGCGAAGGCAGCGAGTTCTCCATCGCCGACCCAGGCCAGAACCTTTGCGGGGTGGCGCGAGACGATCCACGCGTCATAGTCCGGTGCCGGGAGCGTCTCCGTCACGATGAGCGCGCGTGTCTCGTCGCCGCAACGAGACTGAGCCTCACTCAAGAATTGCGAATATCGAGCCTGCGCAAGGGCTGGCGGCGTTGCGCTCCCCACGATGCGCTCGACGCTTCCCCACGAACCCCAAACCACCGTCGCAGCAACGAGTAGCAACAATACCAAGGCGCCGCCGCTCGCTGTGCGCGGACCGCGGGACTCCAACAAATCTCGATCTGTCTCAAGACGACCGTGCGGGGCCATACACTCCGTTCGCAGATGGCCGTGCGAATGCCTCCTGCGACCGGGGCACTCTACCCGCCGCGGGTCTGACCCGCACGCGACCGTTGGATAGGCCCTTGATCCGGTTTCATTTGAGCCGGCGCAGCCCTCAGCGCCTTGGCAGGACCGCCTTGTCCTGCGAGCCGAGCCCTGGCTTCGGCCTTGGCAAGTGCCGTTGCGCGGGAGTCGAAACCGCCCTCTGGCCCACTGCCAGCTGCGTTCGATCTCTCGGCGAAGCCTGGGCCATAGCACAGTCCGTAGCACGAGATCGACGAGGCTTCGGACCGGCTGGGAATAGCTTCTGTTCCGTGTTGGATCAGCGAGCCCTGCAGCCTCGAGGCCATGCCCCCGTCGATTCGGCAGAGCAGCCCACGCGCCGAACCAATCTTGCAGAAGTGGCGTCGGCCCGCCGGCCATCACTTTTTTCAGGTGAACTGAAGTCGGTGCCTGCGCCATAGCTGCCTTCAGGTGAAGTGGGGTCGGCGCGTAGAGGCCGTTTCAGGAATCAGCCGTGCCCATGGCCAATCGGCGCCGCATGCGCCGCCAAATGAAGTATCTCGGTACCGATTCCTCATCGCGCGGGGCAAGCCCCGCGCAATGGTTCGGCGCGAGCGCCGACCCTACGGATCAACATCAGTGCACATCAAGATTGACTCACGCCCTTTTCCACGCCATCTCGCATCTGTGCGGTCATAGGTTCTGCCGTAGGGCTCGGGCTTGCCCGAGACGATCTCGCGCGCGCATGCGCGCGCGGATGAAGAAAGGTCTGTAGGAGAACATGCTCAGAAGTGGAATCTTCATCGCCACCCAGAGCATCGGCACGGAATTGCCCAGGAGGGCCCGTACACAGTCCGGATGACTTTTGAAGTGTCCTCCGTGCGCCAACCGGTCTCAGCGAGGCGCGCGGTTCTTCATCCGGCGGCGCACGCGCCGCCGAATTGGAACGGGCGCGCCCGTTCCTCACGAAAAAAATCAGGTCCCCCGATAAAGGAGTCGGAGCCCCAAGAAAGGAGTCAGAGCCCCCACGAATGGAATCAGAGTCCCCACAAAAGGAGTCAGAGCTCCCACGAAAGGAATCGGAGTTTCCACAAAAGCGATCAGGTCGAGGCGAGCGCGCGCTCCTTCACTGATGAGAGACGGCTAGGAATGGGGCGTGGGTCGGTCTTGGCGCGGCGAGTTCCGCAGACGCGAGGCCATGGCGCGAGCAGAATCGGCGCTCAGCGCAAGGCGCGCGCCGCAGGCGTAGCAAGAAGCTACGCCGAGGACGCGCAACGCCGCGCTGGGCGCCGAGGCCCGCGCGCAGCTCGGAGGAATCCTGGAGTGGCCTCTTGGACTGTTCGCTGCCGCGCCAAGACTGACCACGCCCCATTCTTCCCGAGTCACAAATCGACAGCAGCGCGCGCGCCGATCGGATTCATCACAAAAGCGGCACTAGCCGCCGACTGTAATCTTGGCTCCCTCCGAGAGCTCCACGAGGAGGTTCGCGCCTTGGACCTGGAAGTTGAACCATTGCGCGAAAACGGTCACTCCCACAAGGGAGCCAAGGTTCGGAAGAACGAAGTCGATCGACGCCGAACCCGAGCAAGCTGCGCTCCCAGCCACGGCACCGGCGTTGAATGCGGCCACCTGTGCGCTGCCGAACAGATCCACCCAGAACGTCCCGAACGCCGTCGGGATGCCTCCACACGGACAAGGGATCGACTGGCCGGGGGGCGCGGGCTGCGAATCGATCAGCAGCGCCGCGGCGAAACCGGGCGATGCGTGCACCACGCGCAGCCCAAACGGATTCCCGATCACGGGCGGCACGCCATTGGTCTGCATCTCCGGGATGCAGCCGCCCGGAATATTGGTGCTTCCGTCGCCATAGTAGCGAACAGTTCCAAAATCACACTGCCGGAAACGATACAACTTGTCGAGATCGGGCACCGTGAGCGAGCTCCCCGGCTCTCCTTCGAGCCCGGCTCCGCCCGTCGTGCTCTCCACGCCGATCGTCGCCGAAAAGTTGCCAAACACAAAAATGCCAGCGTCATAAGTGAATTCGATCCGGTCATCGCCGTTGCCGAGTAGCACGTCATCGAACGGGCACGGCTTCTCGCCGCCGCCCGAGGCCACCGGCGTGCCCGCGCCCGCCTCGAAGAGCTTCGCCTGCATCGACACCGCGCCGCCTCCCGTCGCGCAATCCTCCTCAGGCGCCACCGAATCATGGGCTTGGTGCCACTCGGCCGAAATCACTCGGCAGCCCGGGAGCCCCACGACGCGGTACTGCATCTCGCTCTTGCGATTGCCCTCGAGATCGTCCCAGAAGGGCGCCACGACGGCGTTCGGCGCCGCAGCGTTGGGCAGCCCCGTATTATTCGGGTACCCATCGGCCGTCCCCGCTCCGAGCTGCAAGAATCCGTTCGAGTTCATCACAAAAGACCGGACGTGCCGCCCCATGAGATTGAACTTCCACGGAATCGCAATCGGCTCGCCGGTCAGCTTCGACGACGGCGTGTCGCCATAGCAGACATCGCCACAATTCTCCGGCAGAAACACCGTGTCCGGATGCTCGTCGCGGTGGCAGAACAGCCCCGGCAGCTTCTCCACCGACAGCCCTGTCGAGGGCTGCGAGAACGTTGTCGCCATCAAGGCCAAGTCCGCCGGCGGGAATTGTTGGTTCGCCGCGCCGCGCTCCGTCGGATCGTGGCCGAGCTGCGCCGCCGTCGTCGAGGAGTGAAGCCCCTCGACACCCACCGTCGCCGACGTGGAGAAGACGCTCGGATTGTCCGTCGAGCAGCCCGCCATCACAGGCGGCGAAGCCGAGCGGTCATAGCGCAGCTCGATCCGGTTGGCCTTGGTGGCGTGTGTCGAAGCATACAGAACAACCTGGAAGCCCATGGAGCCCAAGCCCGTCGCAGGCGCCACCGCGTTCGAGACCCGATACCACTCCATCGTGAGAGACTCGGCGCCCGGCGTCATGTCGAATCGCACGGCCACCTCCGCTCCCGTTTCTGTAAGAATCAGATCGTCGTGCCAAACGAAGATCGCCTCCTCGGGGCCCGCCGGATGGTCGACGTGCTCGTTACGCCCCGTGGGCGCCGCCGCGGTGTCAAACGTCACATAACCATTGGACCCCACGACGATGAGCGACCGCTCCGATCCATAGAATTGAAAGCTGAATCCGACGGGGAACAGAACCGACGCGATCTGGTCATCGGCTCCGACGCCGAAGACCGGAACCGTCCCCGGCAGCCCGACGATCGACGAGAACGAGCTCGGCAGAGGACTCGAGCGATAGCCGGCTACCGTCGACGAGCCGGCTGCGCAGGGTGCCGCGGTTTGGCTCCAGACCGACGGTGCGAGGAGCGCAGGGAAGAGCAGAAGCGAAGCGATGCGAGTCATGGCGAAGTCCAGGCGGAGGAAAGACGCGGAAGGAGCGCTCGCGCGTCGGCGAGCGCCCCGTTGCTGCGGTGGGTGCCGCCCGCGCGCCCCGAGTTCCACCGCTCAGAAGGCCGTCCGGAGTCCTTTCGCGGCTGCTACCATTCCCCTTCCCCGGGAGCGTAGCTCAGCTGGTTAGAGCAGGCGTCTTATACACGCCCGGTCGGGGGTTCGAGTCCCTCCGCTCCTACCAGCGATCTCGGCCCATGACCGAATCCACACATCCCCCGAATCCCGCCGAGCCCAAGCCGCCGGCGCGGAGCTCGCGCGATTTGCCGGCCTTCCGCACGCCGTCGAAGCAAGACGCGCGCGTCGGCTTCGGACAAGGGTGGGTCTTGATTGCCGGCATGCTTTGCCTTGCCACGGTGTTCCTTGGAATTGTATGGAACAACGCGCCGCGGGCCTGGCGCGTGTGGCTCGTCGCCGTCGGCGCTCTCGCAGTGGCATTCTTCCTCCTCGCTCCCGCCGCCGCCGTCTTCACGCGAAGACTTTACAAAATCCAACGCGCGCGATCGCGAAAGCAGAAGCCGCAGCCGCGCTCGGGAGCGGAGCCGCAGCCGTGATCGCGCTCACCACGATCCAGGCCATCGAGCTCGCGCTGCTGATCGGGGGGTATGCCATGGCGGTGGCCCTGCTTCCCCGCGTGATCGTGGCGCGGCGGGAGTCGGCGGCGACGCTTTCGTGGATCCTCGCGCTGCTACTCATTCCCTATGTGGGAATGCTCTTTTATTGGATTTTCGGCGAAGTGCGGCTGCACCGTACGACCCGTCGGCGCCGCTCCACAAAACGGCTCCTCGCGCAGGCGCTCGCCGACGAGCGGGAGCGGCGGCGAATCGCGGCGGTTTCGAGCCCCGACCCAACCGACGACGATGTGGTGCATCTCGTGGCCCGCATCACCGGCGTCCCAGCCGTGGGCGGCAATGCGATCCAAATCTTTGCCGACCCCGATGTCGCCACCGAGCGCATGATCGCGGCCATCGACGGCGCGACCTCCACCATTCATTTCGAGGTATATCAATTCAAGAAAGACGAGTCGGGGACGCTCTATCGGGATCACCTGGCGGCCGCTGCGCGGCGCGGCGTAACGGTGCGGCTGCTCGTCGACGACGTGGGCTCGCTCTGGACTCCGCGTTCTTTCTTTCGGCCGATCATGGAGGCGGGCGGAGAGGTCGAGCGGTTTCTTCCAGTGAATTTGTTACGAGGGCTCTACCACGCGAATCTGCGCAACCACCGGAAGATCCTGGTCGTCGACGGCGCCCGCGCATTCACCGGCGGGCTGAATGTCGGCGATGAGTACGGCGGGCTGCGCAAGCGGCGATTTGGTCCCTGGCGCGATACGCACGTCGAGCTCCGCGGTCCGGTCGTGGCATCCTTACAGGATACTTTTGTTGAAGATTGGGTTTTTGCTACTCATCGAGAGATCGCGGTCGAGGAGGCGTTTCCCGATCTCGAGCCGGCCGGCGCCGAGGTGGTGCAGGTCATTGCGAGCGGCCCCGATTCCGATTGGGAGAGCATCCACCACGCCATCTTTGCGGCCGTCACGGGAGCGCAGCACCACGCCTACCTCACTACGCCTTACTTCGTGCCCGACCGCGCTCTGTTGGTCGCCATGCAGACCGCGGCGCTGCGCGGCGTCGACGTGCGCGTCCTGCTGCCCGAGCGCAGCGACCATTTCCTCGTGCGCGCTGCCGGACGTTACCATTACGAGGAGCTGCTGCGTGCGGGCATCCGGGTGTATGAATTCGGGAAGGGCATGCTTCACGCGAAGACGCTCGAGATCGACCACCGTTGCGCCATGATCGGCTCGGCCAACCTCGATCTGCGATCGTTCCGATTGAATTTCGAGCTGAACGTTGCCGCCTATGGATCGGGGGTGGCGGCCGAAGTGCACTCTCAATTCTTGCGCGACCTTGAAGATTCGCGGGAAATCACCCGTGGCGTCGTGGCTCGATGGTCGTACGGCCGGCGGCTCCTGCACGCCACCGTTCGCCTGCTCGAAGGATTGTTGTAATCGTCGGCGACTCGCTCGTGCGCCGCCCGTTCGCACGGCAAATGGGACTCCAGCGCTTCGCGCAGCGCCGTGCGCGCGCGCGCCAGCCGCGAGCGCACCGTTCCGACGGGGATCGATAGCACCGACGCGATCTCCTCGTACTCGAGCCCGCGCTCGAAACGCAACAAAAAGGCTTCCCGCTGCTCCGCCGGAAGCGCCGCGAGCCCGTCGTGGAGCGCCTCTCGGAGCTCGCGGCACCGCAGCGCCTGCTGTGGGTCGTCGAGCGGGCAGCGCTCGCTCCCCTGCGCGGCCCCTTTGCACTCATGCGCGTGGCGGCGATGCTCCGCGCGAAGCGCGCAGAGGCTTCGGTAGGTCACCGCGCGAACAAGCCAGCCGCGCGGCTCCGACGGCACCACCCCGGAACGCCAGAGCGAGACGAAGGAATCCTGCACGGCGTCGTTGGCCAGGTCTTCCCGCTGAAGGATGCGCCGCGCGACGGAGAGCGCGTAGGCGAGGTGCGGAGCCACGGCCGCCTCGAGTGCCTCTTGGATCGGCGGTCCCGCTGACGCAACCGCGTCGTATTCGCATCGAGGATGTAGTTGCAACACGATTGCAAGTAGATCGGAGCGCCGCCGAACGAGTCAAGAGCCTTCGCAGTCCTCCCTCGCGCCCTTTGCCAGCGAAGGGCCTTCGGTCTATCGTCGCGTCCCCCATGAATCCGCAGAGCCCGGCTCCGACGCTGAGCGACGTCCGCACCCGCCTTCGCACCGCAGGGCTGCGTGCGACAGGGCCGCGCATCGCGGTTCTTTCCCAGTTCCTCGCGCAGCGCTCGCCCTCGAGCCATGCCGACATCGCGCAGGCCCTCGCCCCCACCGGCCTCGACCGCGCGACCGTCTACCGCAACCTCATGGACCTCACCGAGGCCGGGATCCTGACGCGCACCGACCTCGGCGACCATGTGTGGCGATTTGAGCTGCGCGCGAGCGCGTCCCATTCCGAACGCGCCGAGGGTTCTGCCTCGAGCTCTTCCCACACAAGCGCCCATCCCCACTTTATCTGTAGTGATTGCGGCGAGGTGGCCTGCTTGCCCGACGTGCAGGTCGCCATCCGCGCCGGCCGGCGCGCCCCGCGATCCTTACAGAGCACCCCGTCCAGCGACGGCCGCTCGAAGCGTCGCAAGCCGCCTGCCGCCATCGAAGTGCAAATCCGCGGGAAGTGTGACGACTGCGCTTAGTGGATAGTTGAGCAGCCAGCTGTTCACCGGTTTGTGCAAAGTTCGAGTCCGAGTTGGGGAGCCAACGGCGAGTCTCCGGGGAGTCAGCGACTGCGCGCTTCATCGACGTAAGCCTATTTAGAGTCGGTACTTACGCCATCCATCCCGCACCCACAATTGTGCGTTCGGCGCCCCGGGTGCAAACCCGCCAAAAAGGTGCAAACTCCGGTTAACAGAATCTGTTAACCCGACGACCTCGCGATCTCCTCTGAACGCCGCGTGAACGACTCCGGCCGAGGACCGGCCTCTTACCGCGCCGCACACCGCCCGCGCCGCCCATGCGCGAACGTGGCGCAACCTGCGGGCGCAGAACCCGTCCGTCAGACGGCTGCCGCCGGCATGTCGCCAAGCCAGCACGCGTCACGCAGCCGTCTCCCGCGCCGGCTGAGATCCTGCGAAGGCCTTCGGGCGGGCCGCAAGCGGGCGTGTGCGGGCACGAACGCAATCTCATGGGCCAGAAGCTGACGGCGCTGCGGAACTGACCGGCTTCCGTCGGCGAGGGCGGGCGTGGGGCGCGTGAGCAGAAGGCAACGAGCGCTCGGCAGCACGGCTGCGGAGTCTCATCGATTCACGCACACGAAAAATGCGGGGATGGCGCAACGCGCACATTCCAGGTGGTAACGAATCGCCATGAAGCCGCTACTACGAAGGCCACTTCGGTGGCTTATTCAACCAGTTTCTCGATCCATCCGGATTCAAGTTCATGTATTTGAACTCACAGGGTTCAATTGCCTCGGGCCACTCCCCGCCGAACGTGAAGCCTTCCAAATGGGCAATGTATCCGTCATCGATGACCAGCAGTAGGCCAATTCCGTCTCTTACAGCGGCCGTATTTACGAACACATCTGTAATCAGAAAATACTCCTCAAGTGCGGGCTCAACAAGCAACCTGTCAACCTCGATGGTTGTTATGAACCCGCATCCAGTCATCTCTCTCTCCGCAACACGACAGTAGGGAAGCTGGCGTCTCAACGCTAATAACGTAGGATGCTCGCCAGCAAGCGCCATGGCTAAAGCAGCCTTCTCGAATTTCGAAAGTTCCGGATCGGGCAGTTTCATCATTTTATTGGTTTGCGTGGATACGCGTTTGCGAACCTGACTCCGCCATCCATTACCTTTCCTTGTAAAAATATTTCTACACCATCCATCTTGATCCATCCTTCGACTACGCCCTCACTATTAGGCACTAGCTCTCCAGCAGCCACTGCATTCTCGAGTCTCTTGTCGAGCGCGCTCATTAAATTGAACTCGCCACCGTGCAAATCGATCAGCTCCGGAGGCCACCAATGATGATTGGAAAAAACATGCTCGGCCTTCCTCCACCAGTCGCTTCTTGGGATGAAGCCATATACATGACTTCCCAATAGGTCATTAAGTCCATCTGCTCCGCCTTTGAGCGTCTTGAGGCTGCCGGGAACCAGCAAGGAGCCGCCCGAGAGCGCTGCGTCGAACCACTCTCCATCGACCACATAGAAAAAAGCGTTTACTCCGCATGAAAATGTGGAAATCCCCATGCCCACCCCGGCAGCTGGAATACCGAAATAGCCTCCTCCGAAGTATGTAGCTATCCCACCTGCAACAACAAGGAAGTCTCCGCCGATCTCGCCCCAATCAGCCCAGTAATGGACGGTACTACTATACTGTCCTAACCAACTGTGAGTCCGGTACCACAAGATACCCGGGTGTCCAGCCCAAAATTGCGCTCGGAACCACAGGGGCGGTGTTTCCCACGGAATCCAATCGAAGAACGGGTCGTACCCAAAGTAACCCGACCCAACGACATGCTTCAGGGGCGAATTGATATCGTCGTCCGTCGTTACCGCTATGTCCGGATCTGCCTCCGGCCCACCGCCCAGGCTCCTTCCGAAGTAGCCAAGGGCGTCGATGAGCGTCACCGGGCTGCTAGAGTTGAATTGATATACATTGGAGCCATCAGCGTACTCCAGCTTATCCCGCTGCATCCATCGCCCGATGGACGCCGAGTACGCTCGAGCGCGCACACTTACTAGCCCGCGAATCGCAGCATCGTGATCGTAGCCGGCATACCCGCGCCTATTGCCGTAGGTAGTGGCAGCCGACCAGCCGAGCGAAAGCCCCTGTTGCCCCTGAGCGGCGCCAACGTCATCGGCATCGACATCCCCATCGAGATCTATGTCGCCACGAACGTCATAGCCACCTCCACTCCAATTGTAGATCTGAGTCGAATCGGCCGAGTCACAGTCGCCATCGGAGTCAGCGTCACCAAATGGCATGCCAAAGCGACTTCCATACGTTGAGTAGGAAGTCCACTCACACATCGCACCTGCGGAAGAAACAAGCGAAGCGACGTCGCCCCGCCAACTCTGACAATAGTACTTCTTGTCCTCCAACGAGCCATCGCTCGCAGAGGTCCACGCGGTGTTGGCATCTTTATAGCGCAAAATTATCCCGTCGAGCTGAGAACTCCTTCCAAATCCATCGGAGCCGGCGAGGTGCGGCACGAATTCTTCCTTCGGTGTCGTGTCGCTCTCGCGGAAGACAGCGACCATGCGCCAGGCCTCGTCATAGGCCGGGTAATACCACTTATCGCTGGAGTCCACATCTCCGTCGGAGTCAGAGTCGGCGTGCCAGCCGATGCGGAAGCCGAGCCCATTGTAACGATACTCCTCGACCAGCGCGTTGGTGGAGCGATTCTTGACGCGCACGAGCCGGTTGAAGGCGTCCCACTCGTATTTGTAGTCCTTCCCGTCGTCGGTCAGATTCCCATTCTTGTCGTACGTCGCGTTATAGTTATTTCCGCCCCACGATCGCTGGGTCATCTCGTTCACGGGGTTGTGGGCGCGCGTGTCGTCGTGCTCGTCGGTGTCGGTGTAATCTCCATCACCGTTCAGATCGAGCTTCTCGCGGTCCCAGTTCCCCGTGTGCGAGAGCTTGGTCCACTCCTGCTCGCGGGTCTTGCTCGTGATCGCCGAGCCGCTCCAGGTCCCCTCGCTCGCCTTCGTGAGGCGGTTGATCGAGTCGTTGGTGTACTGCACGTCGAATCCCGTGTGCACCGCGTCGTCGATCAGCGTGATGTTACTGTTCTTATCCCAGGTGACGGCCACGTCGTAGAATTTCCGCGGCGTGCCGAGGTCCTTCTGCCAGTAGCAATTCACAATTCTGTTGTACCGGTCGAGCCCGGGGTAGCTCCCCGCCGTCGAGCTCGTCAC
>JAEUHX010000064.1 GCA_016792805.1 Planctomycetota bacterium | reverse complement strand
CGTGTGCTCTTCCGATCTCGGTCGGGCTCGGAGCGCGCGAGGCGCTCGGCAATTTGTAAGGCCTTCTCGAAGAACGCCTTGGCCTGATCACCCTGACCGAGTGCGAGCATCAGGTCGCCCATGCGATCATAGGAGACGGAGAGGTCGCGCTGGAAGTCGGCGCGGTCGGGCTCGGAGCTCGCGAGGAGATCGGAAATATGTAAGGCCTACTCTAAGAACGCCTTGGCCTGATAACACTGACAGAGTGAGAGGAGTTCTGTTGTTTGATCTTGCTCTGCGACCTGATGCTAGCAGTCGGTCAGGGTGATCAGGCCAACGCGTTCTTCGAGAAGTCGTTACTGATCCGCGAGCGCCTCGCGCGCTCCGAGCCCGACCGCGCCGACTTCCAGCGCGACCTCTCCGTCTCCTATGAGCGCATGGGCGACCTGATGCTCGCACTCGGTCAGGGTGATCCGGCCAAGGCGTTCTTCGAGAAGGCCTTACAAATTGCCGAGCGCCTCGCGCGCTCCGAGCCCGACCGGGCCGACTTCCAGCGCGACCTCTCCGTCTCCTACAACAAACTCGGCGACCTGATGCGAGCACTCGGTCAGGGGGATCAGGCCAAGGCGTTCTTCGAGAAGTCCTTACAAATTGCCGAGCGCCTCGCGCGCTCCGAGCCCGACCGCGCCGACTTCCAGCGCGACCTCTCCGTCTCCTACAACAAGCTCGGCGACCTGATGCGAGCCCTCGGTCAGTGTGATCAGGCCCAGGCGTTCTTCGAGAAGTAATTTCAACTTGCCGTGCGCCTCGCGCTCTCCGTGCCCGTCCGCGCCGACTTCCAGCAAGACCTTGCGCTCTCGAAGATTCGAGTCGCCATGGTAAGACCTCTCGAATCAATGTCACACCTCGAGAGCGCTCTTCAGATCCTTCTGAGCCTGAAGCAGAAAGGCGCCAGACTCGTGAATCTGGATGCTCAGATCGAGTGGGTTCGGGCGCGAGTCCATTCGCAAGCAAACGCTGAGGAACGCTCACAATAGTCCGGTCAAACGCTTATTCATCGGGGGACCCCACGAGCTGGAACGCAGCCCAATATTCCGGTCTCGCAAATGGCATCCCCGAGAGCGGCAGCTTGGGGTTTTCCTGCGGTCCGAATAGGCGGGCAAGCTCGGCCGTTGCGCTGGACGCGTCCAGGGAGCGAAGCCACAATTGCGACTCTCGCAGGGCCTCGAGCCGAGGCATCGCAGCGCGCGCGGGAAATGTTCGCGCGCCAACCTTCCTCGGGGACTCGAAGTCTCCGAGGAAGTTCTGATAGAGCCGCTCAATAGGGAGAGCAGAGGCGCGGTCGTCGATCGACCATCGCCTGGCGACCACCGTCTCGGCCCCGGCCGACAGAAAACCCCATAAAAAAACTACGACTCCGTCGCGAGACTCCAAGCTACTCCGACGATGGAGCCCGAGATGTGTTGCGCTAGCAGAAGACAGAAATCCAGAATCGAATCTATCGCCACTATCGAACAGTACGATAGTGCAAGAAAGTACTTATGCAGCTCGGTTCGATTTGCATGATGAGGCGATGCATCAGCAGCCCGGCCCGATGTTCTCTCGCCTTGAAGGCCGCTTCCTGGCCCTGCTCTCGACGCTGGGGCTCGCCGAATCGGGTGCGGAGAGATCACCGCGTTTCGTGTCGGGCCCCAAGAAATGAACATTGAGCACGTCGTGGGAAGCTCCCAGAACACCACCGTGTGGGTGCCCGGAAGGGAGCCTCTGCCTCCCGCGCTCTGAGGCGGGGTCTGGCTGCCAGCCAAGAATCTACGACGCACGGGGGGAGCGCCGCTCTGTTATTGTGGAATCGCTGGCGGAGAGCCTGCCGCGCGCACCGTGGAGGACAGTGCGATGGAGCGCGGGGACACGCGGAGCGATGCGCTCTCGATTTATGATGGCGCATGTGCGGCCGGCACGTGGCGACTTCGAACTCGAGCCGCGATGCGATTCGTTTTGTAAGAAGACGCGGCAAGGATCACGAGCCCACGGACGTTCACTTGTCTTGGGAGCCAATATGTCAAGATCAGCATTGAGCCGAGAGGCACTTTGAGTCGCCTGGAAAGTCACCTTGCGGAGAGCGCCGCCAAGGCCGCCTGTCGAACTTCCTCGTTCGGATCCAAACATAGGCGCGTGAGCGCTTCCTGCGCCTCGACTCCGGGCAAATAGCGCATTGCGCGAGCCGCCCACAGTCGGGTCGAGGAACTCTCAGCATTCACTTGGGAGAGAGCAACCTCGCAGAGGCCCGTCGCCTCGGAGTTCACGGCCACGCGAAGCAAATCTTCCACGCGTCCCTCCCGAATGCATCGGTCCTTAATCTCGTTCAGGGCACGGCTGAGCAAATCTCGCGAAGACGAGTCTTCTGCGTAGGAGAGCCGTGTTCCGACCGCGAGTTCGGCGGCGCCACGAAGATCTGCGTCGCCAGTCATCGATGCGCCAACCAGCGCATTGAGTAGCCCCGGCGAACAATGAGGACCGAGCTGAGCACTTGCCCCGATCGCGACAAGTCGAACATCTCGGGGCAACGACTCGTCCCGCACCCATTGAGCCACGACCGCCTGGGCCTGTGCCTGCCCTCCAGCCCCCGCCGCAACCATCGCGCTGACGATAGCAGGGAGGCCTGCTGGCAGGGGGCGCTGCGCAGACAATCGATTCACGTCGGAAGCCGCGAGCGAAACCAGCTCGGGCGAATCGCGGAGCCAGCGCATCAACATGAGCCAGGCTTGGTTGGCAGCATCGCTACTGCCCTCCCCGTTTTGATGCAACTGAAGCAGGTCGGACATCAGCTCGAGCACCTGACGCGGCGAGACACTCTCCTCCGGCTCGACCGCAGGACGCGCCTTGGAAGGCTGTGGAGGCGGCATGGGACCCACATGGGTCCGTTGCACATAAAGATCTGTATGAACATAAAACCAAGATTGGCCCGGGTGCCCGAATGTAATACCTTCCAAAGAGTGTAAACTCTGAGGCCATAGTACGTCCTCAAGCTCTGCCTCCGTGGTTCCCTCGAGGAGCTTGATCTCCACGCCGGCCAGTCGGGCTCCAACCGTCTCTAGGTACTCTCGCTTGACGCGGCGCATTCTCACAAGTCCCCCCTGGAATTCGCCCAAGAGGCTCAGCTCGGCCGGACAGACTCCGGTTCCGTCTTCGAGTCGATCGACGAGCCAGGTGGTGTCGCAGAGATCGTCCGCCGGGCGCGGAAAGTTGAGCGCGGCATAGCCTAGAAGAGTGAGCATGGTCCGCTCTTCGTCCCGAAGAGTTGCACCCCCGCCCACAACGCGGAACTCTCCGCGCTGGGTGAGCTCAGCATGCAGGGACAGTCCTTCATATTCAGCCTCCGAGCAGGGCACCGTGGACGTCGAGCTACCGAGCAGGACGACGTCGAGGGAGAACGTGCGTGTGTCCGCGTCGTGAGCCAAGACATCGACCGCGAAGTGAACATTTACTTGCTCGCCACCCAAAGCACTCGCAGGCGCCAGCCCATCACTCTCAGCCCGGGTCGCCGTGTCCACCTCCCCGGAGCGCACCGACGTCGACAGCCGGGCCTCATAGAGAATTCGTCGTCCAACCCAACGCGTCGCCAAAGGCGAGGTGGGAGCCGTGTTTCGCGGCTCACGACCCGGATCCGGATTGTCCACAGCCGCCGGGGCAAAGACGCCCGTCCGAGAAGCCGCCGGCTCCATGGAGTCGTTCGACGGGTCGCGCACGCTGCTCGCCAGAACGCAAAAAAGAACAAGGAGTCCAGAGCAGACAAGAACCGCGCTTGCCCCCAGGCGCGGAAGATTGGTCTTCGAGTAGATATTCATGATATAAGGATTTGGAGGAAGGGCGGCGGCTCCGAGCGCTTTCGGGGCCGCCGCGACAGAAGCTGCGAGAAGATCGGGAAGGCTCGGCGGCGACCTCGACCACCATCGAGGTCACCGCCACCACAAAAGCTCAGAACACCTTCCCGTCGGCCTTTCCGCCGGAGAAGTTAAAGAGCGTACCCTCGGCCACCGTTACACCGGCAACCTTCAGCTTCGCCTTCACCTTCAGGTAGTAGCCGAGCCATTCGTAGCTGCACGAGAGAGTGACATTTCCCGGCTTTGCGGAGCCCGAATAGTGAAGTGTGGTGTTCGCAAACGCCAAGTCCGCAGAGCCCGACAGGCTGGCGCTTCCGCCGAGCAGGCTGAACTTCACGCCAGCCTGACCGAAGCCGCATGCCTGAGCGGCCCCGTTGGCCTGGGCGCTCGGCTGCGAGCTCCCGCCCTCCGAGGCGGAGAATTGTGCCCCCGCGCCCAGGTCGCACCAGAACTTCACCGAGAACACGCCCACGCTGAACGTGTGGCTCGGCGGATTGTTACCAAAGACCGACCACGTGGTCTGCGGATAGGTCGCCGAGCCGTACCCGCTCTTGTGGTAAACGGTCTTCCCGACCGCCTCGAGGTGCAACTCGGCGTTCGAGCTCTTGGAGGAGCCGGTCAAGCGCACATCGACCACCTCCTTGGATTTGTTGAGGTACTTGATGGTCGCCTTCGCGGTGCCGGAGGCTTTCGCCTCGCCCCCCGAAACGCCGGAATATCCGGTGAACGCCACGGTCCCGCCGGCGAGCGAGTTTCCGTAGTCTTTGGTGACGGTGTTTTGCTTGACTTGCGCGCTTGCCGGACTGGCAAGCGACGCAACAACACCCAGAGAAGCGAACGCGAGCATCGCAGCTCGCACGAAAAGTAACGTTCGATGCATCGGAGGAACTTCGGTTCGAAAGAGAAGAGGAACAGACGAAGACCGCCAAGTGACCGTTCGGTCGCCTGGCGATCGGGCGCCGCTGTAGCCGGCGGGATGTCCCCCGACATCGAGATGAGTGCGATGAGTTCCATCGCTGGGTCGACGGGAATTGTGCCGCCCGGAACTGAGTGACGCCGAGAAGAGGAAACGCAGCCCAAGGCGTGGCGTCGGCGGCAGTCTGGAAACATGGCTAATGGCCCGTCGACGGAGAACTCTCCGCGACACCGACCGGCATCTCCCGTTCTCCCACCGAGAACCTGCTCGACAAGGACACCGCGCGCCGCTTCGATCCATACCCATGCCGATCCGACTCTGTTTCCCAATTACTGACTGTTTTCCTCTCGCGCTGGGAGCCGCTTTCGCGCTCTGCACCCCCACTGCGACGTCGGCGATGGCTCAATGCGCCGGTGAGGCACTGGTGCTGACGCAGGTCCAAAGGCGGCGTCGGAGGACTCCACGGAGCATCCGATGCGCAAGTGCGGGCGTATACCGAAGATATAGTTCTAACTTTGAACGCAGAGCCTATACCTACACCGCAGTACACCGACACGGGCGGCAAGTTGGAAGAACTTGTTACGCATCCTGGCGGAGCTCCAATAATTTGAACTACTATCATGCGTGAATGTCGAGCCGCTGGAGTACGGAACTCGCTCCTCGGATCGACATACTCGCTGGAATCTACAGAGCAGGCGTCGGTGGCCGCGATGGCGCTCAAGGCTGCAGCTAGGCTTCCTCTTCTTTCCGGTTAAATAACGTATAACTATTGAATAAATCATTTTTCACATCAGAAACTATAGAATAGTTGTCATTAGGGCAATGTCGTTTCTGCGCTACTCATCCACCCCCCATCATGCAAATCGGACCAAGACGCATGGGTACTTTATGACACAGTCGTAGTTGGCGACTGACATCGCTCGGAGTCTCTCTATGGAGGCGTGATTGGCAGTCATTGCCATCTCTCCGGACTTCGTGTATTCCGAGATTCTCCCATGGAAGTCCCGGTCCCAAACGACGCCTTCGACCGCTTCGTCGTCGAGCAATTCCCCTTTCCGATCGCGCGTGCATACGCGCTGGCGCTGCGCGCGGAGGAGAGCGCCTCGTCGAGATTCGTGAATCTCGTCGTGGCGTATGTGCAGGCCGTTCGAATCCCGGCGCTGCTCCTCGTGAGCGAATACCTCGCG
>JAEUHX010000044.1 GCA_016792805.1 Planctomycetota bacterium | reverse complement strand
CCAAGACCGACCGACGTCCCATTCGATGCCGTCTCGGATCTATGAAGTCGAAAGTGTAAGTTCTTCCGTAGGGCGCGGGCTTGCCCGCGACGATTTCGGCGGCGCTTGCGCCGCCGGATGAAGAATCGCGCTGCCCATTGGTCATCGCGCGGGGCAAACCCGCGCCATGGTTCGGCGCGTGCGCCGTCCCTACGGACCGATTTCTGTGGACACCAAGACCGACCCACGCCCCATTTCGAAGCCGTCTCGGATCTATGAAGTCGAAAGTGTAAGTTCTGCCGTAGGGCGCGGGCTTGCCCGCGACGATAGATGGGTCGCGGGGGCGGCAGGGTAAGGTTTGGAGCCGCGGTTGGGTCATCGCGGGGGGCTAGCCCCGCGCCATGGTTCGGCGCGTGCGACGACCCTTCGGATCGTCATCTGGGCCCGCCAAGACCGACCCACGCCCCATTCGAAGCCGCCTCGGATCTATGAAGTCGAAAGTGTAAGTTCTGCCGTAGGGCGCGGGCTTGCCCGCGACGATTTCGGCGGCGCTTGAGCCGCCGGATGAAGAATCGCGCCGCCCATGGGTCATCGCGCGGGGCAAGCCCCGCGCCATGGTTCGGCGCGTGCGCCGTCCCTACGGACCGATTTCTGTGGACACCAAGACCGACCCACGCCCCATTCGAAGCCGTCACCGATCTCCCAAGTTCAACAAACGTACAACATGGGGCTGCCTACTGTTTCGAACCGCAATTCCCCGCCAAGGGGGCCACGCGGTGAACTCGGTTGATTTGTGAAATCACGTCCAAAGCCCAAACTCGAGAGCGCGGGCCGCGCCCGTTCGCGCATCCGCTAAGAACCCTCGGTCAGCCGCACGCCATGCCGCGTGCGAAGGAGCTCTGCCAGCTCGGCGAGGTTCATGCTGAGGCCCGACTGAGGAATATTGATAGGCGGGCAGCCCAGGGCGAGATTCGATCGCATGACAAATCTTCTGAAGGCAGACTGCCTCAGAAGGACGGCGTCCAGGTCCTTTGGAACGATCCCAAGCATCGTCTGGCCGGAGTATTTGTAAAGCACGGCGTGGTCCACCTCTTCCCAGCGAAGGCGCCCCGCTCCGACGGCGCTTGCCGCGTCGGTCATGCCGATCGAGTCCAGCTCAAGGGCCGGTCGGCGCCGTACGAGCCGGTAGCCCGCAAACAGACCACAAGCACCGAAGAATGGAATCCCGATGTACGAGCCGAGGACGATCTGCCAAAGCTCGAGCCGACGCGAGATGTCATAATAGCCCAGCCAGACTCCAAGAACTACGAAAGCGATGGAGCCCAGCAGGATGAGGATAAGTTTGGTCCGGCTCGCGTAGAGCTGAAGACGATGGGGATCAGCACGTGATCCGGGAGGCGTATGTTGGCTGACCATTTCGACTGGCGCGTACGTATTTGTGGCGAAGCTACGATGGGACCGAGTGACGAGGCGAGATTCTCGAGAGTGAGCTTCGCCGCGACCGGCACATGGATCGCCGTCGGGCGCGCTTCACGGACCGATGAGTCAAGTGTCCGTCAACTTGTGAGTCAAGCTGCTGGAGCGCGGAGCGCTGCTGCCGCGGCCGTTCGAAGGGAATCCAGGCATTCGTGGGCGACCGAGTTTTTGTGAGTCTACGAACCCGATCAGGGGCGTGCGGGCACGAGAATCAGCCCAGTCCGTGCGTCGCCGAAGGAGACGAGCCGCTCCCCACGGGCGGCCGCCTGGGCCGCGACGGCGCAGAGTGCGGCGTCGACGAGATCGATATTTGTGAGCGTGTCGAGGGCGATCTGTCGCTGAGCCAGCAGCTGGCGGCGCTGCGGGCGTTTGAGCTTCGCGTCTGCGTTTCCTCCGCGAAGGTGCCAGGTGATCGCATGCGGGAAGGTCTCAAAACAGTAACGATCCCTCAGCGGCGGCCATTGCTCACAGATCGGATGAGTCGGGCGCAAGGCGCGGTAGAGGGCTTCTCCGCGCAGCATCCAATCGAAGTAGCCCGTCGGGTGAGCGAGCGCTTGCGCGCGCGTGGGAGCGGAGAAGCAAGAAATGCGCTGTTGCATCAGCTGGCGTTCCGCCGCTCGGCTCTCACCGCGTGCCGCCCACCGGGAAGGAGCGTCCACGGCAATCACCGCCGCGTCCATCGTATGTGTGCACCAATGAACAATTTCTTGCTCGTCGGAAGAAACCATCTGGCCTCGGACATGAGAGCCCCCCAAGGCCACAGCGTGAAACCCCTTCTTCGGGCCGCCGACATCGATGCCGACCACAGTTCGTGCAGAGGTCGAATCCGAGGTGGTTCTGATCGCCCTGTGAGGTTTTCGCACAAATAGGGTTTCTCGGGGAAGGCTCAGTGGAAGACTTGCCGGAAAGAATCGAGGCGGTCGAGAATGGTCGTGATGATCCGTCACGGCCCGAGGAGGCGAAACAGTCGAGTTCGCAGTGGCCTGGAGGATCGAGCTGTTCGCGCACCCACGGTCCGCACCCAGAGGGCGCCCGACGCGCGCCCTGCGTGCGCAGCCGCCCGCGGCGGCTGATAGATTCCCCGCCCCAAATTCCACCCGACGCCCTATGGGACTCAACGACGATCTCCGCCAGCGCGTGGACGCCGTGCGCGGCGGCAACGCCCGCTACCGCGCCAAGCTTTCTGAGCAGAAAAAGCTCTTCTGCCGCGACCGCATCGCGAAGCTGCTCGACCCCGGCTCCGAGTTCGCCGAGGACGGCCTCCTTGTGAATTGCCTCGCCGAGGAGCTCCCGGCCGACGGCGTCGTCACGGGGATCGGCCGCATCCACGGGCGCCCCGTCGCCATCATGGCGAACGACACGACGGTCAAAGCCGGCTCGTGGGGCGCGCGCACGGTCGAGAAGATCCTGCGCATCCAGGAGACCGCCGAGCGCCTGCAGATCCCACTTTTCTATCTCGTCGACAGCGCTGGCGCGCGCATCACCGATCAGATCGAGATGTTCCCCGGGCGCCGCCACGCCGGCCGCATTTTCTATAACGAAGTGCGGCTCTCGGGGCGCGTGCCGCAAGTGTGCTTACTTTTCGGCCCGTCCGCGGCCGGCGGCGCGTACATCCCCGCTTTCTGTGACATCGTCATCATGGTCGAGGGGAACGCCTCCATGTACCTCGGCTCGCCGCGCATGGCAGAAATGGTGATCGGCGAAAAAGTAACTTTGGAAGAGATGGGCGGCGCGCGCATGCACTGCTCCACTTCCGGCTGCGGCGATATTCTCGTCCCCGACGAGGAGACGGCCATCGCGCGCGCGCGCGAGTACTTCGCCTACTTCCCGCAACATTTCGAAGAGCGCCCGCCCGCTGCCGAGCCGCGCGCGCCCAAGAAGAAGGAAAAGACGCTCGAGGCGACGCTTCCGAAAAACATCAATCAGCCCTTCGACATGATGGAGGTCGTCGATCGCATCGTGGATGAGGGGAGCTGGTTCGAGCTCAAGAAGCTCTACGCCGGCGAGCTGCTGACCGGCTTCGGCCGCGTCGAAGGAAAGGTCGTCGGCATCGTGGCCAACCAGCCGCGCGTCAAAGGGGGCGTCCTCTTCGTCGAGTCGGCCGACAAAGCGGCGCGCTTCATCTGGCTCTGCGACGCCTTCGGCATCCCGCTCATCTTCCTCGCCGATGTGCCCGGCTTCATGATCGGCACGGCCGTCGAGCGCCAGGGGATCATCCGCGCCGGCGCCAAGATGGTGATGGCGGTCTCGGAGGCGACCGTGCCGAAACTCTGCGTCGTCGTCCGAAAGGCATACGGCGCTGGGCTTTACGCCATGTCCGGTCCGGCCTACTCGCCCGACGCCACGATCGCCTTCTCCACGGCCTCCATCGCGGTGATGGGGCCCGAGGCCGCCGTCAACGCCGTCTTCGCGAACAAGATCGCCGAGCAGCCGGCGGAAGCGCGCGCCGCCTACGTCGAGAGGCTCCGCGAGGAATATCGCCGCGACATCGACCTCACGAAGCTCGCCTCCGAGAACATCGTCGACGCGGTCATCGCACCCGACGACGTGCGGCGCGAAGTCGCCCTGCGCCTCGCCCATGCGGAGACCCGCGATCGAACCGCGGCGCGGAAGCGTCGGGCTGTGCCGCCGATGTAGGGGCGGCGGCGCCAAAAAACCGGCAAAAGTTTCCGGGTTCTCAAGCCGATCCTGAGGGCGATTCCCCCGGCGCCCTCCGTGTCGAAGACCTCCATTCGCGATGTTTTGAAAGCGTTGGCCGTGGCGCTCCTCGCCGCGGCTCCGCTCGTGGTCTACCACATGGCCACGGGGGCGCTCGCGACGCAAGGGAGCCGTGAGCAGGCGGTCGAGACCACAAAAATTCGCGCCAAGCTGCTGGAGTCGCATCTCCAACAAATCGTCGGCTCCCTCTCCTCAGTTGCATTCGATGTTTCGCGGCGCGCGACGGTCCTCGAATACCTGCGCGCCGAGCTGAGTTCACAAAACGATCCGGGCCAGCACCTGAAGTTTGACGAGGAGCTGCGGAAGCTCTCCGGCGTCGAGAAGCAACATTGCGTCGTTCGGCTCGTGGGGCCTACGGGAACGATCCTCGGCTCGACGTTCCCTTCGGCGGAATACGGCACCTCGCTTCCCGGCTTCGATCCCAAGCTTGACCTCGCGGACGCGTCGGCGCCGCGCATCCGGGCCGGGCTCCTGGTGAACGGTGAAGAGATCATACAGATCGCTTCGGTCGTTCCGATCAACATGCCCGGGGACTCGCACGCCGCCATCGTGCTGCGCGCTCCGCGCAAGAACCTCGAGCAGAGCACCCACGACTGGATCACCGAGCACTCCCCCGGAAGCCGAGTCGTCGGTGTCGACGCCGGCGGGAATTGTGTGCTTGACTCCGGGCTCGCATTGATGGGAGAGCGGTTCGCCCGACCGACTCAGGAGGAGGCCGAGCGTTGGCGCAAGACGGGCGCGCTCGGGATCTCCACCGATGAAATTCTGAATCACCTGCCCGCCGGCGCGCCGCTCAGCGCTGCCATCGCGCGCGTGGCGCATGCGGGCTCGGTCGTGGCGTGCGCGGACGTGCGTCCTCTCCAGTGGACGCTGGCGGTGTTCGCCTCTCGATCGGCCGTCGCCCAGGGCTCTCCGCTCGGCGATTGGCCCGTCGCGATTCTGACACTTCTCTGCGGGGGCGCCGCGTTCGCCTTCGCATGGACGCACCGCCGCCGAGCGGACTCCGTCGTCCATCCGTCCCTTGTGGGGCCGATTCTGGCCGGCCTCGGCGTGCTGGCCGTCGGCGCTGGGGCCACCCTGTATGCATCGCGATCTGTGCTCGAGCGCGGCCGCGACGTTGTTCACTATTTCGCGCAGCGAATCGATGGTGCGCTGCGCAGAGAGATCGATCAATACATCGAGGAGCGCGCCGACCACCTCAACACGATTGACGACGACGTGCGCGCGAGCGCAGACATTCGCAATGCCTTCATGCGCTACGCCGATGAGGCGAATCGCAAGTATCCGGGCGGATGGTTGACATTGCATTTCACGCAGGAGGACGGCACGCCCGGAACGCCCATCGTCCACCCGCAGGGCGCATTCGAGGTCGTCGCAGGAGAGGCGAAGCTCCCCAAAGGTTCTGTGATCTTGCAGGCGCCTACGGTGACCCTCGATTTCTCGTCTCGCTCCGGCGACCCGCGCCTGATCTTGGACGCGCCGATCCTGCGCCACGAAGGCCCGGCCCGCATCGTTTGGGCATTCGATCTGTCGGCACTCGGACAAGACCTCTTCTCGGAGGTTCGCACCGGCGGGTTCGAAGTGGCCCTCGTCGAGAAGAGCGCTGGAAAGGGCGCGCGAGTTTTGTATCCGTTCGGCCGGAGCATGGACCCCGATGCGATCAGCGGCTCTCGGTTCCGGATTCCGCGTCAAGGGAATCGTGAAGTTCAGCTCGTCTTCCGGCACGTCCACGACATCTTCGGAACCGCCGCATCGCGCACTTATATTGTTCTCGGCGGATTGTTGATCTCAATCGTCAGCTCCATCGGCACAACGCTCCTGCTGTCCTCGCTCATTAATTATCGCCGAGCTTCGCGCATCGATGCGCTGACCGGACTTCGCAATCGGCCCGAGTTCGTCTTCATGCTGGATCGCGAGCTCCAGCGCGCCGCTCGATACAAGCGACCGCTGTCGGTGGCATTGGTCGACGTCGATTTCTTCAAGCGCATCAATGACACTCTCGGCCACGCCGCCGGCGACGACGTGCTCTGCGCGGTCGGGCGCACGCTCGAAGCGTCGGTCCGCACGAGCGATTTCGTCTTCCGAGTCGGCGGCGAGGAGTTCGCCATTCTCCTCGCGGAGACCGACGCGCGCGCCGCCATGTATGTGATGCAGCGCGTTCGGGAACGGTTCGCCAGCGCGCCGCTCGAAGGAGCCGCCCACGCCGGAGTGATTACAGTTTCCGCCGGCGTCGCGACGCTCCTCGAGCACGAAACACCCGACGAGATCCTGCAGCGCGCCGACGCGGCGCTCTACGAAGCGAAGCGGTCGGGACGCAATCGCGTGCTCGCGGCCGGACCGCGCATTCCCCTCGGCTCGACGGAAGCGCAGCTCCAGCTCGCGCGCTGAGAGATCAGCGCCCGAGCTCGAATCGCAGCGCCGCCTCGAGGTCGGGATACAAGAATCGGAATCCGCTGCGCTGCAGCGCTTTGGGCAGCACGCGCTGGCTCCCCAGCAGAAGCGCATCGCCGAGCTCGCCGAAGGCGATGCGCACGATTGGCGCGGGCATTGGGAAGATCGTCGGCCGGTTCAGTACCTTGCCGAGGACCTTGGTGAACTCGGCATTTGTTACGGGATTTGGAGAAACCACATTGGCCGGACCTGTCACGGGCTGCGTGATGGCGAACAGGATCGATCCGATCACGTCCTCGAGCGCCACCCAGCTCATCCACTGCCTGCCGCTGCCGACTCGCCCGCCTGCGCCGAGTTTGAAGGGCGTGAGCATTTTTGCGAGCGCGCCGCCGCGGCCCGAGAGAATCACCCCGAAACGCAAATGTACGGTCCTGATTCCTCGCGTTGTTGCCGGCTGCGCGGCCGATTCCCACTTTTGGCACACATCGGCGAGGAATCCTGTGCCGGGGCGGCTCGACTCGTCGAGCAGCTCATCGCCGCGTTCGCCGTAGAAGCCGATGGCCGAAGCGCACACCAATACTTTTGGCGGCCGCTCCAGCGATGCGAGCGCCTCGGCGAGGAGTTTCGTGCTCTGCACCCGCGAGCGCTCAATCTCCGCCTTCACGGCGGGGCTCCAGCGCCGCGCCGCAATATTTTCTCCCGCGAGATGCACCACCGCGTCGGCGCCCTCGAGGGCGGCGCGATCGATTTGTGACTTCGCGGGATCCCACAAAACCGCGTCCTTCCCCGAAGTCCTCGGCGGGCGCACGAGCTTCACCGGAGTGTGGCCTGCGGTGGAGAGGAATGGGAGGAGCGCGCTGCCCACGAGGCCGGAGGCGCCGGAAACCACAATTCGAAGGGGCATGGTAGGACTCGCTTGCGCGTGCCGACCGAGGTCGGACGCGGTGATTTGGTGACGGAATGCAAATGTGCGCTCGATCTGTCGGCGCGCGATGGGCTCGCCGATGGCGCGCCCGAGGAATCCACCGGGGAGTTCGAACTCGATCGCGTCCTCAAGCACGCACTCGGAGGGCGATCGCGCCTCGAAGCGGTGCACGTGCCGCCAACTGCGGAATGGTCCGGAGACCTGCTCATCGCAGAACTCCTGACCCGGTCGGGCGGCACCGTGGCGCGCGACCCAGCGCGTTCTGAAGGGGCCCAGCGGAACGCTGATTTCCACTTCGGATCCGGGCTCGATGCCGCCCGTCTTCCGAAGCACGTGCGTCGCCACGAACGGCGGGCTCAGCCGCTCCAGAGCGCCGGGACGCGCGTGCCAGTCGTAGGCCGCCTCGGCGGAGACCGGAAGGAGCGTGCGCTTGAGGAATCGGGCCATATCCAGTGATGTGTCTAGGTTAATACCTAGACAAACGACCGGAAAGGATCCCTGCTTGCCCCGGACTCGGTCCAGCTCCCCCCATGGCTCGGCGAACCTAGCTGCCGCCGCGGTCTTTCCGCAGCGCGTCCAGCTCTGCTCGCAAGGCCGCCAGCTCCTGCTGCATCCGCGCCAACTCTCCCTTTGGGCTGATGAGGCGCGTGAGCGTCGCCTCGCGCTTCAACGCTTCCATGCGCGGGCGCGCCGGGTAACCGAAAAGCATCTGTCCGGGCTCGATGACCGAGCCGAGGACAGCCGCTCTTCCCATCGCTGTTGTTCGAGGAGCGATCTGCAGATGGCCGCTCACGCCGACTTGCCCGCCCAGCAGGCAATGCTCGCCCACGGTGACGCTGCCGCTGATGCCGACTTGCGCGGCAAGAACAGAATGTTCTCCGATATCGCAATTGTGACCGACGTGCACATGATCGTCGAGCTTGCAGCCGCGTCGGATCCGTGTGGCTGCCATCATGCCGCGATCGACCGTGGAGATGGCTCCAATCTCGACGTCGTCCTCGATAATCACAAATCCTATTTGAGGGATCTTTTCCCAGCTGCCGTCCTTGCGCGGTGCGAACCCAAAGCCGTCGGCGCCGATCACGCAACCGGAATGGAGGATCACTCGATTGCCGATCTTACAGCCGTGGTAAACCGTCGTGTTCGCGTGGAGGAGAGTGTCCTCGCCGATGACGACGTCGGGGCCGATGGAACTCAAGGGCCCGATGCGCGTGCCCTTCGCGATTTGTGTGCGCTCGCCTACGAACACGAGCGGCCCGATCGAGACGTCGTCGGCGATCTGTGCACTGCGCGCGATCACCGCCGTGGGGTGGATTCCAGGATCGAAATTTAGCGCCGGCGGCTGTAGACGTCCGACGGTCCTGGCAAATGCCACATAAGGATCAGCCACTCGTATGAACGCGCCCACTTTGGAGCGCTCCGGGAGCGCAATCTTCCTCGAAACGAGCACGATGCCTGCCGTCAGCGAGCCGAGCAGCGACTCAAACTTCTTGTTCGAGAGAAAAGTGACATCACCGGGGCCGGCATGCTCGATCGGCTTGGGCTGGGCAGCCTGCACACCGGGGTCGCCCACCACATCGCCGTCGAGCCACTCGGCGAGCTCGGATGCTTTCATGGATCGGATGAGTTGTATTGGCGGGCGCTAGCCGCCCGCTAGATTCACAAAACCAGGATCGACGGGGGCGACGACGCGCCGCCTCGCCTCCGCCAGCGTCGGCGAGTCTAGCGATCGGCGCTCCGCCGCTTCGAGCGCCTGGGCGAGATGGGCGCGCGCCTCCTCACCCTTCCCCGCGGCCGCCAGGAGGTGCGCCAGCACGAAGCGCATGCGCGAGCCGCCGCGTCCTTCGCTCACCGGCTTCCCGAGCACGGCGATCCCGAAGGCGGAGCGCCCCTGGGCGAGGAGCGAGGTGCCGTAGTCGGCCAGCAGCCGCCCTGAGGGCTGGAGCGAGCCGGCGATCTCGATCTCGATCTGGGCGTCCTCGTAGCGCTCGAGGCGCGCCAGCAGGTCGGCCGCGTCGAGGTGCGATGCCGCGTCGTCGGGGTCGTGCTGAATTGCCTGGCGCCGAAGGGCGAGGGCACTTTCCAGATCGCCGCGGGCAGCGAGCAAGCTCGCTTCGACGCCGATGGCGGCGCCGTTCTTCGGGTCGAGCGCTCGGGCCTTCGCAGCCAGCGTGGCGCCCTCCTGGGACTTTCCCATCTGTAAGAACGCGCCCGCTACGCGGGCGAGGATCTGAGGATCGGAGGCGCCCGACTCCAGCGCTCGGCGATACCACGGCTCCGCTTCGCGATCGCGCCCGTCGTCGAGGAGCCAATCACCGTAGGAGAGTGCAACTATGGCGTCGTTCGGGGCACGCTCGACGGCGCGTCGCAGCGCCGCCTCGGCGCCGCCGCTGTCGCCCGCCTCCGCAAGACGCGATGCGGCAGCGCAGAGCACTGCCGGCGCCGTCGTCTCGTGGCCCGCTGCGCGCCGCGCGTACGCCACCGCTTCCTCGGCGCGTCCCTCCCGGTCGAGAATCTGTAGCATTCCAAGCAGTGCGCGCTCGTGCCCCGGATCGATCGCGAGCGCGTATCGGTAATAGCGCTCTCCCTCGGTGCTGCCGCCGCGGCTCAGCAGCGAGCCCAAGGAGGCGAGTGTGAGCGGGTCGCTCGGATCGGCCTCCAGCGCTTTGTGGAGCAGCTCCGTGGCCTCCTGCGCGCCGCCCTGCTCCGCGAGGAATCGCGCGTAGTCGCCGAGCAGGCGCGTCGAGCGCGGATATTGTGCGATTCCGCGACGATACAATTCGGCCGCACGCCCCTTGTCTCCGGCATCGACGCGCAGCTTGGCGGCCCAGGCGAAAACGCGGTCGCCGGCGTCGGACGCGGCGAGAGCACGCTCAAGCTCGGCGGCGGCTTCCTGCTCCCGGCCGAGCCGGCTCAGAAGGACCGCACAGAACCCGCGCAACTCGCCATCCTCGGGGCGTTCCTCGAGGGCGCGCTTGGCCTCCTCCAGTGCCTGCCCGTGACGTCCGAGGGCGCCGAGGGCGGCCGCAAGCTCCATGCGCAACGGCGTCTGCCGCGGATGCTTCCCGACCGCCGCTTCGAGCAGTGCGACCGACTCGGCAAGCCGACCGCTCCGATGGAGAAGCTGCCCGAGTGCGCCGAGGAGCTCGGCGTCGTCGGGGTATCGCTGGAGCGCCTCCCGCAAGCGCGCCTCGGCCACTGCCGGGCGGCCCTCGCCGACCTCCTGCTCCGCAAGTGCGCGCGCCACGGAGGCGTCGCCGGGGGAGAGCTTGGCCGCCCATCGCAGTGCGAGGCGGCCAGCTCCGGAATCGCGCTGGGCGAAGCGCGCGGCGTCGGCGTAGCGAACGAGGAAGCGGGAAAGGGGATTCGGCACAGAAAGTTTTTCGGCGCGGGCGCGAAATCGGGGCGGGGAAGTCGAACCATAAGCCCGAGCGCTCAACCCGAGCCCGTGACAGTCCGATCATGGGCCCGGGCGCGCGCTGCGCGCCACCCTGTCCCGTCGAAGAGAGGTAGTTCCCGGAGAGCCATGGACCTCGCCAGCATTCTCGGCCTTGTCGCCGCGTTCGGATTCATTCTGCTGGGGCAGGCCCTGGAAGGCGGTCACGCGGGCTCACTCGTCCAGGCAACCGCCTTCATCATCGTGATCGGCGGGACCATCGGGGCGTGCATGGTGCACTACCCCATGAAAGACTTCCTCGCCGGGCTGAAGATGGCGAAGCTCGCTTTCACCGAGAAGAAGGTGGAGATGGGAGGGACGCTCGAGGAACTCGTGACGCTGGCTGCGCTTTCGCGCCGCGAAGGGCTCATCGCGCTCGAGTCGAAAATTGGTGAGATCAAAGATAAGTTTCTGGCCCGCACGCTGGAGCACGCCGTCGACGGCGTTTCAGCGGCCGACCTCCGGAACCTCATGGAGAACGACGTGGCCCACGAGGAGGAGGAGATGAAGGCTGCCTGCGGACTATGGGAGACCGCAGGCGGCTACTGTCCGTGCGTCGGAATCGTCGGCGCCGTGCTCGGCCTCATCCACGTGATGGAGAACCTCGACGATCCGAGCAAGCTCGGCCCCGGCATCGCCGTCGCATTCGTGGCGACGGTGTACGGCGTGGCTTCGGCGAATATTATCTTCCTGCCGATGGCGAGCAAGCTGAAGCGGAAGATCCATCACGAGATGGTGAAGAAGGCGATGATCATCGATGGCGTATGCGCCATTATTGAGGGTGTGAACTCAAGCGTCCTCAAGAAGCGGCTGCATATGTATGTTGCGCACGAAGGCAAGCACGACGCCAAGGGCGGCCACTAGCCGCTCGGCGCTCCATCCGTGGCGAAGAAGCATAAGCATGAGGGGCATGTGAACCACGAGCGGTGGCTCGTGTCCTATGCCGACTTTATTACTCTTCTGTTCGCCTTCTTCGTCGTGATGTACGCCATCTCGGACTTGAACTCGCGGAAGGCGAAGCAGGTCTCGCAATCGGTGCGATTTGCGATGCACTTCATGGGGACTGGCGGCACGAACGAGCCTGGACTCTTCGCCGGGCGTGCCATCGATCCGAGTGCGCTCCAAAACGGCGGTGCCATGGGGTCGCTCGAGCAGTGGATGCGCGAGTCGACGACGGTGTATGAGTTCGTCGCGAAGGAGTTCCAGGAGGAGCTGGCGGCGAGCGAGGATGCCACAAAAGCACTCGACGAGCGCGGCGTGGTGATCGCGATGCCTGCGGCATGGCTGTTTACGCCCGGCTCGACGCGCCCCAACGACCGCGCCGAGAAGGATCTGAAGAAGCTTCTCGAGACGGCGAAGAAGTTCCACAAGGATGTGATGATCTCCGGAACGACCGCCTGCGTGGTTTACGAGCAAAGCAATAAATACCGAGACAGCGTGGATCTGCAGATCGCGCGGCTGCGCAGCCTCGAGCGCGTGGCGATCGACCAGCTGCAATTCCCGCAAGACCGCATCGAGGTGCGCTGGCAGACGAAGAGGGATCCGGCCGGCAGCTACGCTTCGCCTGCGCAGGTGGAGCGCTCGGCGCGTATCGAATTTGTGGTGAAGCGCTGAGAAGCGCTACCGGCCGTCCTCGGAGACGGCTGCGAGGGCGGCGAATCGGCCCGCTCGAGTGGTCTCACGAATCACGCCGACGGCCAGGGTTGCCACAAAAAGAGATGCCACATTGAGCTGCGTGGCATCTCCGGAGGAAGCGGCGCTGACCCAGAAGGAAATCACATAAAGGAGAGCGATCTCGAGGGCGAATGCGGCGGCGGCGGCCGTGCCGCAGCGCAGAGGCGAGCGCATGAGGCGTCGGACGCCGACGGCGATGGCCGCGAGGGCCGAGTGCGAGCCAGCGCGGATCAGGTGGAGCCTTCCGAGGTCGGAGGCGAGCACGGCGGCAGCCGTGCCGACGACGAAGAGCGTCGATCTCGAGCGCACAAAAGCGCGGGCGACCGGCTCGCTCGAAAGCTCGGTCAGCTCCTCGGAGCCGCACCACGCGCGCAGCAAGGCCTCCGAAGGCGATCCATATAGAAGCCAACGAAGTGCGGCAATTGCGATGAGTGAGATCATCGCGAGGCGAAGGAAACGGAAGAAGTACTCTCCGGCAGCAGAGCAGAATGCCGCCGCTGTCGGCCGCAGGTCACCGCGTGCCGCCAGGGCGGCCCACCCGGCCGAGCTCGCGATTCCAAGAGCGAACGCCGCGAAGGCCACGGCCGCCAGGACCGGCTCGAGCAGCGCGAGGCGTGGCAGCAAGTCGGACCAGGCGGCGAAATCCGTCGCGAGCGAAAAGTGTGGACTCTCGATCCGGTGGTTCGACGCCTCTCGGAAGGCGCGTCCCGCCGGAAGCACGACTGGGAGCGCGATGGCGAGCTGTGAAAGCAGGAGAAGTCCCCAGATACGCCATAGGCAGGCGGCGCGCACCGTTCCGAGCAAGGCCTTGGAGGCGAGGGCGATCATCGCAGAGCCCCGAAGAGCTGCAGTTGCGTCTGCGCCGCGAGGAGTGCTCGCACTGTCCAGCGCGCCGAAGCACGTCCGTCGCCCTCGACGGTCGCCTCCTGCTTGCTCCAGTCGACGTCGAGCAGGAGCTTGCGGTCCGGGTCAATGCGCGCCCACTCGAGCTTGCGGCCCGAAGGGATCACTTTTCGCCACCAGCGCTCTTTGCCGTCCCAGCGCTCGCGCCTCGGCGATTCGCCCTCCAGCTTCCACTCGAGGTCGACGGGAAAGATCACTTCTCCAGCTCGCTCGAGCAGGATCTCCGAATAGTAATTCTTCGTCGCTTGGGACGGTTCCGCCGCGGCGAGCAGCCGGCGATTTCCGCCGTGCCCCGTATAGCCGGCCGGCAGCAACTCCTCACGGCTCTTCACGGAGGCGATTCCATACTGCAGCACTCCGGATCCCTCGAAGATCTGCGGCAGCAGCTCGGCGATCTCCTTTTCCAGCTCGTGCCCGCGGATGTGTTTCCTGACAACCTCAAAAAAATCGTTGGGCCGGGGATGGCGAAACCGCTGCGAAACGGCGTACTCGCGCAGGAGCCGCGTCCACGCGGGCTCGCCGATGAGACGCTGCAGCGTGTGCAGCGCCGTGGCGGGTTTGTAGTAAGCGTTCTCGCGGTAGGCGCCGCCGTCTCGGTACTCGAACGAGCAGCGATTCAGGCGATCATCGCTTGGCTTCCCCGACACGAAGCCGGCGCGCTGCGCCTCAACCGGCGGACGCGGCCCCGCGATATAAGTGAGAAATGGAAGGTCTCGATACCACAAAATCGCCGGGTCGTCCGCGAACAGTGGGAATCCTGCAGTGTCGCGAAGCGACGGTGGCGCCAGTGCTTGGAGCCCCAGAAGGCGCTCCAGTCCGTACTCGGCAGGGGCAGCCGAGAGGAGCGGCCGCCCCTCGACGCGGTCGACCCCGATGGTCGTTCCGAGCCAGTCGTGCCCATAGGCGGCCTCGAGAACGCGCGCCGTGCAATATGTGGTAAATCCCTCGTCGAGCCAAGCATGCTCGAATTCGTTCGAGCCGATCAGCCCGTAAAAGTACTGATGGCAGAATTCATGAACTGTTACACCCTCAGGTGTGAACTCCCGGCTCGACGGATCGACGCGGCTTCCCGCGGTGATGAGCGTCGGGTATTCCATGCCGCTCGCGCCCGAGCCCCACCGCGGGTCGACCACCGTCAGGGTCGGGTAGGGGTAGGCACCGAACCAAATCCCCATCCAGCTCAGCGATTCGAAGACAGCGCGAAAGTGGCGATCGGCCTGGTCGGCGTGCTCCGGCTGAAGCAGCAGCGTGACCTCCACGTCTCGCAGCTCGAGCGCGGCATCGCTCAGCGCGGCCGCCGCCTTCACGCGAAGCCGCTCCGCGGCGAGCCGCGGGTCGGAGAGCGCGCGTTGAGCCTCGAAGCGCCGCCGGACTACCACATATCCTGGGTCTGCGGTCCAAGCAAAATTATGAACGTCATCCTGTGTGAATCGATACCGCACGCGCCCTGGCCCGGACTTCGCGGGACCTTCCACACAGCTCCCCGTGGCGCCCACTCTTCCCTCATATTTCTCGGGGAGGTCGAGCGTGACGTCATAGCTCGCATACTCGCCGAAGAACTCACCATTGGCGTGGAATTGGTGCGTGTTCCAGCCGAAGCCGCCGCCCGCCGCGGGCGTGCGTTCCTCGAGCACTCCGAGCTGCGGCAGCCAATGGGCGAAGAGTAAGAAATCATCTTTGCGGCCGGCGCGCGCCACGATCCGCGGCACGACCAGCTCGAACTCGAGATCGAACCCTGCGGCCATCCCCGGTGCGATCGGCTGCGGCAGCGGCACGCGCAGGACCGATTCGTCGGCCGGGTTGCCGTCGTCGGGCGCAATGAATGCCGCCGAGGGCAATAAGTCTAAGGCAACAGTTTCCGGAGCGAGCGCGCCGAGATCGCTCCCGCGCACGCTCAGCACGAGCCGCGTCACGTCTATCGCGGCATAGCTGTCGTTGCGCACTTTTCGGTCCTTGCGCCGGCCGAGGCCGCGGCTCTGCTCGGCAAGCCAGGTCGCTTGATTGGACTTCCAGCCATTCCAATACAAATGAAGCTGCAGCTCTCTGAGCGGCTGCGGAGTCGTGTTGCGCAGCTCGATGCGCTCCGACCCATGGAGCGAACGGCCGTCGTCGGCCAGGCGAGCCCGAACCACATATCGCTGGCTCCGCGTGCTTCTCTCGGGGATCGCCTGGGCGGCTACGACATGCGCTGCCGGGGCGGCGGCGAGCGCGGCGATCAGGAGCCGGAAAGCATGTCGCATTTCAGGGCGAAGATTGTCGCGGCGGCCAGAGTTGAGGCAAGCGGCGGAACTCCGAAGGGTGGCGCCCTTCGCCTCGGATGGACTCGGACGCCTGGGCAAACACAGGCCGTGTCCCATGGATTGTGCCCGAGCGAGCTTCCGCTCGCGACTTCGATGCCCATGTCCTCGATTGTCCAGAACCACCACGTCCTCGCAGTGCACGACCTCCGCGCCTGTGCGCGGTTTTTTGTTGACTACCTCGGCTTTCGAATTGTGAACGAGCCTCCGGGCTGGATCTTCGTCCAAAAGGACCGCTGCATGATCATGATGGGCGACTGCCGCGACGCGCTCCATCCGACCGCCATCGGAGACCACAATTATTTCGGCTACCTTGTCGTCGACGACGCCGATGCCTACTACGCCGAGATTCGCGCGCGCGGCCATGAGCCCGCCTCGGCCCCCGTCGACAAGCCGTGGGGCATGCGCGAGTTCCCGCTGCGCACGCCGGAAGGCCATCGCCTGATGGTGGGGGAGATCGTGAGCACGTGAGTGGTCGGGCGGGCGCACTGGAACTCCCGTCGCCAACCTCGCACGCTCCATGCCATTGCGGGCGCCAGCAGGGCCGCTTCCGAGGAAACTTTTTCCGGGGCGCCTCAAGCCGCGCTCTCGATGGGCCGACAATCGGATCGACGCTCCGCTCCGGGGCGTCAGGAACCAGGAGCGAATCATGGCTCTCGAACGCGTGGACAGCGCAGGCAATCGTGAGAAATCGAGCACGGTGAATCGTGCTTCGATTCCCTCGAAGCCTGTGGCAGAGGCTCCCTCGCGCTCCACTGAGCAGGCACCGGCGCGAGCTCCCCAAGCCGATGCCGTGGAACTCGGTAACTATGGCCGCATCGCCCAGACGATGCGCGAGAACACCGAGAAACTCACCAAGGCGCTCGACAGCCGGCGAAAGCTGGTGGACGCCCTGCGTGAGGTGATGGCAAACGGCCAGCTGGAGACGCTCGACGCGGCGCGCGCCGCCGCCGACGGCATCCTCCGCACCGCCGAGCGCCGCTAAGCAGAGCGATCCGAGGCCTCCGGGCCGCCGGATCCGGATGCGGCGCCTGTCGCGGTGCGAGCGACAAGCGCCGTGTGGTCATTGCATCTCAGGGCATCTGGATCGTCTTCACCACGGCGTCGAACGCCGCCGTCGCGGAAGCCACGGTCTTGCCCGGACCTGTGAGCTTCACAAAAAAGGCGCCGCCGCTCGTCTCCACCATTGCGGCGATCATGCGCGCCGCGGCCGTCATCACCGGGGCGCCGCCCTGGCCGCCCATTGGGATTTCCACATAAGTGCCCTCGAGCTCGAAGACGCGGGCCGCCCGTAGAATAAGTAATCATACATCGGGCATCCGTCGTGTCGCCCTCGGCGCGCGGGACTCTTCCGCGATCTTCATGTCGGTTCGCCCCACCGTAACTTATTGCTGCGTCTATGACGATCCGCATTGATCTCGCGAAAAAACCCGCGTGCGCAGCTCGGATGGCTTTCGCCTCGGGCTGTGAGCCTCCACGACGAGGCTCTGCTTGGCTGCCGCCACATTCCTCAGGGCCAGAGCGTTCCGGCCGAGGCGCGCCCGTCACGGGCTAGGAACGCACACCCTCAGGAGCTGGCCGAGCCAAAGCGCACGAAACGCTGCCGAGTGCGCTGCGTGGCGCTCTGACCATTGACGCAAGACGCTCCCAGGGGGAAGCTCTCTTTGTGGCGTCTTCAGCGATCCCGCGGGATGGTTCCACGGGCAGCCTGAGGCGAAGGCGAAAAGTCGACATGCATCCGAACCATCCGACAGCTCGAAAACTCGAATCGATGCGAGAGAGCGCTCGTCCTCGACCGAACTTCTCATTTGAGGCCCACCGAAGAGCAATAGCGATTTTTCTTGGGGTTGCACTTGGGTTGATGAGTGCACCCGCGAGCGGGTCGACTCAGTCCCCGAATCCGCCCATTGAGGGTCAGTGGGCGGGCCCTTATCCCAATACTCCGCCGCTCGGGAACAATAACTTCACGCCCCCACTGCCGCCGCCGCTTCCTCCCGCCGTGGAGAACGCCGAGTACCCTTTCGATGATGGTCCCCACACTGGCGGAATCTTGATTCATGAGGAGATTGGCCACGCCTGCCTGATTCCACCTCAGACCGTTCCGGGCGATGCCTATCCCCATGCGGGAAAAGTGCTCGTTTGGAATCGCCAAGTATTTGGTGCCATCAATTCCACGCCTCCGGTCATTTACCCCGTTACACGAAAGGTCTGGATCATTGACCCCTCCGTCACGCCCCCGGCTTGGGAAGAAATCCCGATTCCGAGCGCTGACGTAGGCACTGGGATCTTCTGCTTCGGGCATGCCTGGTCTGAGGGTGGAAAGCTCGTCATGGCAGGCTCCGATGTCACCGTAACAAACGCCACATATTCCTTCGTATTTGATCCGGCAACCCTCGACCCGCTGACGGGAGTGTACGGAAAGTTCTATGCGGGACCGGTGAGCCCGAAGGCGCGCTTCTATCCGACGCTCACGCTGACCCAATCCGGCAGGATCCTCATGGCGGGTGGACGGGTTCCGATTCCGCTGCCGGGCTATGCCAATAAATGGAACGAGATACAGTATTTCTCGCTCGCGGGCACGACGCTCACGGCCCAGCCCGATTTCGCTCCCAACCTCGCCCACAGTGGCTGGGGCTTAATCACACCTCTGGCAAATTATGCGTTCGATTACTTCCCACGCATGTTCTCCATGAACGATCCTGCGGGGGGCGCCGTCGATTTCACATTCATTGCCAATGATGTGATCGGGCAGCCGGTGAGCCCCCAGACGGGGCCGCCCACCGACCTGAAGCTCTCGTCGTACACGTTTCGCGACAGCGACCAGCGGCTTCGAATCCACGACGGTGTCACGGGAGCTCCGCCGTTCCCGATCGATCCAGCGCCCAGCGCCGATCGGCGTTATGGGAGCACGGCGATGATGTGCTTGGTGAATCCAGGAGACCCTACGGGACCGCTCCTGGAGCGCCTCTTCACCATCTGCGGCTCGGACCAGGCTCGCATTCAAACCCCCGGCGCCCCTGCGCTGAATACAATGGATGAGTTCCTCGACCTGGAGTCCGGCCTCTCAACGCAGCGCTTCCCTGCAGGCACAATTCAGCCAAAGCAGCGCATCTGGCAAAACGCTACTCTTCTTCCCGATATGAGCGTTGTGATCACGGGTGGAAGCTCTGTGGACTCCGAATTCACGACGCAGCTCACTGGGGTTACCACCTATGCGCTTCCCGTCAAGGAAGCGGAGCTCTTTTATCCTGTGGGCACGCCGGGAGC
>JAEUHX010000083.1 GCA_016792805.1 Planctomycetota bacterium | reverse complement strand
TCGTCAAGGCCCGCCAGCTTCCGACCCCACAGATCCCGCAATGCTCGTTGGTAGCTGTTCACCGGCGGCGGGTCGAACGAAAATAGATGTCAATTATCGGTGGCTCGTTTCGTGTGCGATTTCGAGCTCCGGTGAACGCTCACGGCGGCGGGATCGGCGGGAGCGTCCAGCAGCGTCGCGAGCGGAAGGCGTTGCGGGGAAGCGTCTTGCGCGGGCATCGCGGGGGCGTCGGGCGGGCGTCGCGGTTGGGGCCGAATCCCGCGCGAGAGCGGTCCATCGCCTCCCCGAGTGCACGGCGCGTTGCGAGCTTTGCCGGTGAGAGCGGCCGGTCTTTTTGAATCTTTGCGCGCTTGCTTTCCCCATACGGATCTGTGGTTCTCTGGACGCGCGCCGAGAGCCCGCAGAGAGCAGGGGCGAGAGCGCGGGCAGAGCAGCGCCGTCATGCGGCGGTGAACGGGGGCCGGCCTCGGGCGCGATCGTTCGACGACCCCGCCCAGAGCCGCCAAGGCGACGAACCGAGTGGGCGCGTCGCGTTCGACGGCGAGTGCGACACCGAATGGAGGCATCGCGGATGGAACATTCAGGGGCGCTCCATCCACGATCAGTGATCTTCAACGGCCTACGGCGCGAGCACCGTGATCGCGAGTCCGCTCGAAGTGCTGAGTCCGTAGTCGAAGAGGAAACACGCGCTTAGTGGCCACGCCCAGAGCGCCATCGCATAATAGGTATCTCCCACGAGCGTCGGCGCGTTCGGGATCGGCGCGGCCGCAAGCCCGTTGCCCAGCGCGTCGCTGAAGTAATCGAGGGTAATAATCTCCGTCGCCGCAAACAAGTTCACATGAAGAAGCACGCCGATGGAGAACGGGTCGGAGCCCGCGAGGTCCTGTGCGTTCGCGACAATTCCGAGTCCGACCGAAGAGGGCGGCGCGTTGTTGAACGTGATTCCGAAGCAGGAAAGAGGCGAGTGCACGGAACAAGCCTGCTCGCAGCACATTCCACGGCACCCTACACGCAAAGCGACGACCTAGGGCCGAAGGCGCTGCACGGTGATTGTTCCGTAAAATCCCACATCCTGACCATCCTTGAATGTACAATTTAGCGGCAGCGCTCTACCGAGTTGTTCCTCCGTCACAGTCGCACACGTTTCCCACTCGCCGTTTGGTCTGAGCTTACTGGGACACGGCATCGAGCAAGTAGCACGAGCTTCTACGACAATCGACTTTTGGCCATCGGAATCGAGGATAAGTTCTACGAATGTATTTTCCGGGACGGCTTGGTCGTCTCGAATGAGCAGATCCAAGGTCGGTGATTCTGCGAATCTGCCACTGCTGTAAGCACCGGCCCTGAATTTGGAGGTGATGATTGAGCCTACGCATCTCTGCGCCCCCTTATTAGTGCTTGTTATATCAACGCGCACTTTATACTTGTTGCTCGGTTCGCCAGAACTCCAGAATGAAAATGAATCCTTAAGACTAAAGATACCGATGGTCAAGACGGCAATCACGGCGAGAATGGCCAGGACCAAGAGCAGCGGCTTCTGCCATTTTGTAGGCGTCCTCGCAACCAACTCTTTCACGTACCAGGGAGTGTCGCCCGGAGCAGCTTCGTTCTTCTGCGAGGAGTTGTTACGAGCGAGCGGGCTAGTGAGGAGCGGCCTTCCGCGAATTGACTCTGATGCAGTGAGCGAATTGACTGCAGACATATACTCTTCATCACTAACGTTCCGCCCGAGTTCCTTGTTGAGAAGTTCGCGGATGCGTGTGCTGCCGATCTCATTACCGTCTTTCGGAAGAAGCGACAGGAGGGCATTTGGGATATCCTCATTAGGAGACTTGGGCGGCATCGTCATAAACATCATCAAAGTAGTACTATCGCTACTTTTAGAATTGTGGCGGTGGGTACAATGAGTGCCAAGGACGCGAAGGTTGCGGTTCTGGCTCGAGGCGGTCAAGACGGTCCTCGATGGCCCGGGTCTGTGTGGCTCCAGAGGCGGCTAGCTCCAGCGGTGCTGTCGGTGCATGTCCGAACTCGTTGGCGCGAGTTTCATCGCCTTGGGCTACCTCACCGCTAACCCAAGTACCCGGCGCGAGGAGATCGGGGGCGACATGGTCGGAATCAGAAGACCTATCTAGGCACTGCTCATCGATGGGTGTCCCCGAACGACAGGATAATTGTAAGAAACGCATTATGTAGAGGGTTTCAGCGAGGCGCACGTAAATGTGTCGCCTCCTCCGTCAGTTCTGAACTCAAGCAAGCATGTTCAGCCGCCTTCGTTGGGATGGGCGAGGAAGCCGCGTTCATAGGCGGCGGTGCGCCTGCCGTGCCCTGAGTTACTGGCCTACCAACATCACTCCGTGCCAAAGGACCTCTGACGGCACGCCCTGTACCTGACGCGGGAGCCCGAGCAATCGTGCGGCGAAAGGACGGCCGGGCTTGAGGCTGCGCTGGCGGACTTGTTCGCTGGCGGAGAATCCGTCGAGGAGGCAGGGCCTTGCGACTGGAGGAGGAGGATGGACGTGAGGGCAAGCAGACTCGAGGTGATCATGGCGCAGCGCATCCCTTCGTGGGCTCACGGTTTCGACAAGATATCCGCAATCGCGGATCTGAGATTTGGACTCTACAAACCACCTTCGCGCAAACAAGGGGAAGCAATGGGAACCGAGCACATCGGTAGACCAGTCCTCCAAATCTCTCGGGCCTCTCCAGAGTCCGAATGCGCAGCGCTCGGCGCCGGGGCTAGGCGCTACCAGAGGCGCGCCGACTCCAAGGGACGCGCATGACGGCAACGAGGGCACGCAGTCAAGCTCTCGCCACGCACGAGTCCGCCGGATCTGTGGCCCGATTGAGCCGCGCGAGACCGCTGGCACGCGCACGCACCGCCGGTCGTGCGAAGCGTTCAGGGGCGCCGGACAATCATGCGCATCGTTTCGGCCAGCATCGCGTTGGCGAATAGAAGCGCGATCGCCGTGCCGCACAGAAATGCCAGTACAAGCGCCGCCGGCACGGACACGCCCTCGCGCGAGTCTTCGTCTTCGGGTTTGCCTTGGTCTCGCCCGTCAGAATCACTCATGGGAAGTCACAATAAGAAGATCGGCTCGCTTCGACGTCGCAGCGGCCAGAGCGCAAGCGCGAGCGCCACAACGCAATCGTCGTGCACGCCGCTCGGCGACGACATCCGCACATTGCCAGCGTCGCTCGTCGAGAATTCGTAGCTTTCGAGCTCCTCGATGCCTGCGCTCCAAAGCTCCGGACGCGGCAGCACGACCTCACCTTTCTCGAGCAGCAGCGCCAGATTGTTGATCAGATCGGTCTTCGACTGCGCGCTCATCACGAACGGACGCGCACGAATTCCCGCGCTTCGAAGCGACGCCACGATCGGCTCGCCGGGGCCCGTCGAATCCACAAACACGCGCGGGCCGCCGTAGCGCTCGCACGCCGCAGCGATTCTCGATACTTGTACGCTCCAATCAATCCGCGTGAAGCGATCGGCGAAGACCACTTCTCGCTTGGAGTTCACGATGACGAGCACGGTGTAATCTTCCACGCGCGCCAGATCGAGCCCAGCCCAGTACGTCTCGCCGGCGATCGGATTCTGCCACGCGCCTCGCGCCGCCTCGCGCACCCCGCGAAACACCGAGCCCGAGCCTTCACAAAACTCCGCTTCGTACTCTTGGCGAAACGTGCGATCGGGAATCCGCGCGCGCTCCGCCTCGATCACCTTGCGATCCAGTCGAGGATTTGTTACGCTCGGCCAATTCCACGATTGGTAGTCGGCATCGGCGCCCTGACCGCGGCGATACAGATCGTAAAACCACCCTTTCCCTTTGGGTGTGGAAATGAGTAGCGCCCAGCCGCGCTTGTCGATCAGACGTTGCGATAGATACGATTCCCAAATCATCGGCTTGAGCCGCGATGCCTCATCCACGACAAGCCAATCGAGACCTTCGCCGAGCAACGACACGGGATTGTCGGCCGACTTCGCTCGAATTTCACTCAACCCGCCGCCAAGGTTTCGGACGACGAGGCGCTTCTCGTGCTCGCGCAAGCTCACGATGCGATGCTTCAAATGCTCCGCCATCGTCATCACAATTTCGCGATACACGCGATCGGCGATGTCATACGTCGGCCCGACGACCCAGCCGACGCAGTGGTGATCCCGCGGCTCGAGCGCTGCGGCCACGGCTTCCATCGATGCAACCTTACTTTTGCCCCAGCGCACGCCGCACGCCACGACGCGCCGGAGCGCCGTCGATTGATGAATCACGAACTGTCCCGGATGCGGCGTATACTGAAGGTCACGAAACAGCGCCGTCTTGTCGAGCACGACCGACGCGACGCTACTCATCGCGGCTCCCACCTGCGCCCGACGCGGTCGATGGCACGGTCACAGTCCACTTTTGATACTCTTCGCGCACCCGCCGCTCGAGGGTCGCCACCGGACGATCCTGCGGCTCAGTCAGAAGCTCGCGCTCCTCGCGTTGTGCCAACGACAGCGCGCGCACGGCGTCGATCGCACGATCCAACGGCAACGCCTTCAGCGCCTCGATCGCCCGCATCTGTACGAAGCGAACGCTCTTTAGATGTCGCTCATGCACCGCCGCCAGCGCTTCGGTGAGCTTTCCCTGCGCGACTTTCTGTGCCTCCTGCTCCATCAACGACAGCCGCTGCTGCCAGCCGTGGCGCGTCGCGTGACGCACGATCGAGCGCTTACTGATCCCAAGCTGGCTCGACAGCTGCCGATAATTTCGCCCCGCGCCCATCGCCACATAGCGGTCGAAC
>JAEUHX010000080.1 GCA_016792805.1 Planctomycetota bacterium | reverse complement strand
CGCGCGCAGCGTTGCGAGAATTTTGGCCAGTGCCGGCTCGTCCCAACCTGCCAGCTCGCCGGTGCGATTCAGTGCAATCGCGAGCGCCGTTGCTTCCGTCGGCTCGAAGTCAACCTCCACAATTTGAGCCTCGACCCAGCCCAGCTCGAGCATCGCTTGAAGCCGTCCGTGCCCAGCCACGATGCGCCGCGTCGATCGGTGTACCAAAAGCGGCTCGACCTGCCCGAAGCGCTGCAGGCTCGCGCGAATGGCGGAAATGTTGCGCTCGTCGTGGGTGCGCACGTTGGCCGGATCGGGAACCAGCGTCGCAAGCGGCACGCGCCGAATCTCGAGGTGCGTCTGCGGCGTGGGCGTGAGCGGTTTGCGCGTTGCGGGAGCCACGTCTGCGCTCGCCTCGCTCGACGCGTTGGCCTTCGGCGCTCGCCGTCGCCGGCTCGAAGCCCTGGAATCCTGCACCATTCTATCCGGTCCCGCCCTGCGCTGCGGCCACCATCTGTGGCCTGGTTGCGCGTACAGTAGCCACCGGCGAGCCGATTTGTACCCAAAAATCCGAACTGTGTCCCCGCAGGCGACCCCCGCGGAGGCACGATCGGTACCATCTTGGCACCGACCGGGCAGCACCGAGTGCGTGATACACCCCGCGATTCCACTTCTTGACACCGCGGGCGAGCGCTCGGCGAAGCCCCGGCGACGCACGACGCGTGCCACTGCCGTCGATCGAGCCCCGCGTCCCCACGCCTTTTGGTGAGCTTGGCACTCCATCCCGGGGGGCTCATCGCGTCGAATTTCGACCTACCCCCGGTCTCCAACGCGCGTCGCATTTCCGCCAACGTGCGACATCCGCGCTGGCTCATTTGGTACAGCGCGACTTTGCGACTGTGCCACCTTTTGGGGTCCCCGGGGGAGGAGAGCTTGCCGACTTTCTCGCGCCCTAAGCCATGATCCAGACCGTGGTTGCGTCAATCACGTTCCCTTCCTCTCTCCCTTCCTGGCACAGTTGGTACAGTTGGTACACTTTTATGATAGATACGTGTAGAAGTTCTCTCACTCTCTCGATGTCTCCGTCGATCGACGACGTGATGAGTGCGTATCAGGGGCATCTCCTTGCATGTGGAAGAAGTCATAGAACGATAGAATTACATTCACGCTATATACGACTCTGTCATACGTGGATCGTGTGCCAACTGTACCAGCGATCGTTACTCTTTGCGCAGCAAGAGGATATCGCGGCCTTTGTCGTTTCTCGTACTGTACCAGGGCGTGCCAACTGTGCCAGCACGCTCAACGTGATCCGCTCGGTGCTCCGTTCGTTCTTCGCCTACGTCCATCGACGGGGGTGGATGGAACAAAACCCGACGCAACATCTGGAGCGCGCCCGTCACACACCAATTCCGCGGCGGGGGCTCACGGAACGCGAGGTGGAGCGTCTTCGATCGTCGCTCGCAACCGCGCACGGAGAGACGGCACGCCGGGACGAGGCACTGATCGAGCTTTTGTTGCGGACGGGGATTCGCATTGGAAGCGCGCTGGCGCTCGATGTCAGCGATCTTGACCTGGAGTCGGGAGAAATTGTGGTGCGCCAAGCGAAAGGGAATCGCGCTCAGCGTGTGTGCTTACCGCCAACGCTCGCCGGTCTCTTGAGAATGCACCTGCGAGGTCGATCCCGCGGAGCGCTCTTCGAGGGCGCCTCGGGCCGGCGGCTTGGTGTGCGGCACGCGCAACGGCGGATCCGACACTGGTTCACCGTGGCGTTGGGGGCGCAGGCAGCGACGGCGCACACGTTTCGGCGCACGTTCGCGACGCAACTCTACCGCGCCACGCGCGATGTACTGTTGGTGAAGGAGGCCCTGGGGCACGCACAGGTCCAGTCAACGCTCGCGTACACATCGGCGACGAGGGAGGAGGTGTACGCGGCGGTGAGACGCCTGGATCTGTTCTCTCCGAGATCGCGCCGCTCCGCGGGCCGTTTCGATACCCGCGCAACCGCCGTCCATCGACGGTAATATTCACGCCATAGAACGCGAAGCCGCGCGCCTCGACGTTCGGGGTGGGGCGCGGTCGGGTTCTCAATCATCTCGGTGGACGGCCATGAGTTTCGAATCGTCGATTCAGGATCTACTCCAGTCTGAGCAAGGCCGTGTTCGCGGGCAGCGCGCAGCGCGATCGCAGCGCTCGCGAGAGGAGCGGCTCGCGGCTCGGGTTGCGGGCGTGTTTCAATCGGTGGCGGACTTCCGATGTGAGGAGTGCGCTCAGATCGAGAATTCCACAGGAGAGCTCAAGATTGACCTGTTCTGTCGGAAATGGGCGCCGAAGTGGATCGAGGTGATTGGGATCGCAGCGAACGAGTTCAATTTGCGCTCCATCGACGACGTCGCGCTCCCCAAGGGAAAACCGGTCTTCGAGATTGCACGAGCGCTCTGGAAGCAGGCTGAAATGGGGATGTCCGAGGAGTCGCTCGCGGAAAGACTCGCGGACGTTCTGCGAATGACGGAGCCGCAGCGCATCGACGGCGGCGCTCAACACCTGCGGGATTTCTTCGAATACGTGGCGCTACACATTCTCCGGGTGATTCTCAATCAGCCGATCGATCGGGATTCGATTTGGCGGCCTTATCTCGCGGAGATCGAAGAAGTGGCTACCGAGGCCAACAATGGGACGCTTCCCGAGCGGCATGGGGTAGTGGGCGCAGACGTGGGAATTGTGGCGCCGGAACCCCACATTCGTTCCCACGCCGCCCCCGGGAGAACGAGAGCGGTCCTCACAGAATCGAAGGGCGACCGTCTGGTGGGCTGGAAGAGCGTTCTTGGAGCGCTCAATGAGAAATACACAGAGTCGGCAAGAAAGAGCATCGGTCGGCTGAACAAGAAGAATGGTGGCCCTATTCGGCGATCGGGACGACGTGTCGAAGTCTCCCGAGAATCTCTGTTGGCTTGGTTCAGGGATCTCGAGGGTCGCTCCGATCCGCAGCCGACGACACAGCACGAGGCGCTGAGGAACAATGCCATCGTGCACGAGCAGGTGGGAATCCACGTGGCGCGCCGATCTTCACGGCCGCCCGGCAAGCGCTGAGGAGATCATCCGGGTGAAGTAGCGCCGCGTCCGGCCTTCAGGGCCTAACGGACGTTTCCGCCCAAGTTGGGACATCTTGGGACATCTTGGGACGTCTTGGGACATCTTGGCCACCGCCCACCGTGGTCGGGGACTCCAGTAGGAGCCAATGCGCTCCAGGAGTTTCCCCGCATGACGACGCTCACTTTTCCGGCCACCTCCGGAGTGGTCGCACAGTTCCTTGGAATCTCAGAGCCGCAACTCAACCACTGCGTGAGGAGCGGGCGAGTGCAGCCGCCGCCGCGGGTCATCGCGGGCCGTAGGCTTTGGACCCGGGAGCAGGTCCTTCGCGCAGCGCTGGCGCTCAGCCTCCTCGACGCACCGCAGGTCGTAGCGCTCGGCGACTTGCCGACCGAATCGACCGCTGTGGATTCCACACTTCGGGCTACGGAAGTGCCTTCGGAGGGAAGCCATGCGTAGCTCGATCGCCGCGACGGAGCTGCCGTACACCGACTTGGTGTCGGCGGCCCTCTTCTATGCGAGGGCAGGCTGGCGCATCTTCCCGATCGCGGAAAGGGAGAAGCGCCCGCTCACTTCGCATGGATTCAAGGACGCCTCGAAGGAGCTTCCCAAGATCGAGTCTTGGTGGACTCAATGGCCGAACGCCAATATTGGGTTCCCGACCGGGGCAGACCAAGGAATTGTGGTGCTCGACGTCGATCCGCGCAACGGCGGTGAGGCGTCTTTCGACGCGCTGGGAGCGCTGGGAATCACGATCGATCGCACGTGGGTCTCAAATACCGGAGGCGGCGGAAGACATTACTTCTTTCGCTGCCCTGAGGGCTCGACACGATCTCGCACAAACTTCTTTGGCAGCGGCGGCCTCGATTGGAAGGGCGAGGGCGGATATGTGATTCTTCCGCCATCCATTCATTCAAGCGGGGCCTCGTATTGCTGGACCGAGGGCCGGCGACCTGGCCTTTGCGACCCTTCGCCCTGTCCCCCGGTGCTCCTGGAGATCGTCGAGCACGATGGGAGCCGGAAGGCAGAGGAGCGCTCGAGCGTGAGGTTTGGATTCGCGACAGGGGATCGTAACAATCAACTCTTCAAAACCGCCTGCTACTGGATCAGCCGCGGTCTCAGCGCTGAGGCGACGCGACGCTTCCTTCTCGATCTGAACCGCGAGCTGTGTCAGCCACCGCTGGACGAAGGCGAAGTCTTACAGATCAGCCGCAGTGCTGCGCGGTACCGCCCGATGGCGGAAGGGGCGGTGGGTCATGGTGAGTGAAGACTACAAGAAGGTGATGGAGGCCATAAAAGCTCTTCCTGAGAGCAGCGCGGAATCGGTGCAAGATGTGCGGGCACTATTACAACAAGTAGCAGCCCTTTCGGGTATCGAGGAGGCACAATGTCTGAAAGCACTCAAGGCGCGCACAGGCCACCCCGTTCGTAGCCTGCGCCAGGAGCTGAAACAGATCCGCTCTGGCCTCCGCGCCGCCGAAAAGGGTCGGACCGCCTGCGTGACCTCTCCCGAGAATCAATATAGGGTCCTCAATGACACCATTTTGTGCACTCTGAGCCACCGTGAGAACTCCCAGGAGGTTCAGCTGGCGAACTTCGATGCACGAATCCAATCCGAGATCGAGTTCAAGGACGACCAGGGTGTGCGGAGAGTCCTTGAGCTCAAGGTCAAAATTGGAGGCGCGACGCGAGATGTCAGGGTCTCTGTTGAGGATTTCGAATCGATGGCGTGGGTGCTCACTGATCTGGGAGCCACAGCTAACATCAGCGCGATCCCCAACGCCAAGAGCCATCTCCGATCCGCGATCCAGCAATTGAGCGGTCGCGTCGAGAAAACGATCTGTTACGCGCACACAGGCTGGGAAAAGCGAATGGACGGCTCATGGATTTACCTTCATGGAGGTGGCGCCATCGCCAGTGGAGTGAATCTTCCGCACATCAAGGTCGAACTACCGGAGTCGCTCACGGGCCTCGTACTGCCCGATCCGCCAAACGATGAGCAGCTTCTGGATGCATGGAAAGGAGCGAGCGAGTTTCTTTCGGTTGCGCCCGACGCCATCACCCTTCCGCTTCTCGCCTTTGCTGCGCGTGCGCCACTCGGGAATTTGGACTTTTCTCTTTTTCTTGTGGGGCCCTCAGGCGCTCACAAGTCTTCTCTCGCTGCGATTCTGCTTTCCTTCTGGGGCTCAACTGGGGCGCTGAACTCCCTTCAGCACAGCTGGTCGAGCACGACCAACGCCCTCGAGACAATCGCATTCAGCGCCAAAGACGCACTTCTGGTCATCGACGACTTCGCTCCGAGCGGAACCAAGAGCGAGATCGCCGCCTACCACAAAAACGCTGAGCGAATGCTGCGCTCTGTAGGAAACCAAGTCGGGCGATCGCGGCTCGACTCCGAGGCAAATCTCCGCAAGACCCGGTGGCCTCGCTGTAGTCTTGTTGTGACTGCTGAGGACAAGCCCTCGATGTCATCGATTCGGGCGCGCCTCGTGGTGGTGGAGATGGAGCGCAACATGGTCGATCTCGCTAGGCTCACGGCATGTCAGGCAGCTGCGCGCGAGGGGAAGTTCGCAACAATACTCTCGGCATATGTGAGCTGCCTCGCTGCCGACTACGATTCCATTCATTCGAAGCGTTTGAGTCGCGTGGCGGAAATTCAACGCCGCGTCAGCGAGGAGAAATCCCATGCGCGACTGGATCACAATTACGCCGAGCTGATTTTTGGACTCGATCTGTTTCTCGAGTTCCTCGTGAGCCGGAAATGTATCGACGAGAGAACTCGGGTGAGTCTGAAGTCGCGCGCAGAGGAGTCCCTTCACGCTCTCGCGACGGACCAGTCGGCGTCGATTGAGCAAGCGAGCGACGCGGAGAGGTTCCGGTCTCTGCTTCAATCCGCGCTCCGATCGGGCAGTTGCCACATCAGGACCATCGAAGGAGCGACGCCCGAGAACGCGCTTGCGCTCGGTTGGGAGCGCGATCCGTCCTCTTCTATGGGCGACACACTCCGCACTCGCGGCAACTGTGTGGGCTGGGTGGAAGAGAGCGATCTGTATCTCGACCTCAATGCCGCACTATCCGTCGCTCAGAGGATGGCCGGCGACGTCGATCGGATCGGGGCGACGGTGAACACGCTGGCGAAACGGCTCGCGGAGCGAGGCTACCTTCTGGTCCCGGAGACGAACAAGAACCGCCTCCAATCCCGAAAATGCATCGCTGGCAAGCGACAGAGCCTATACCGCTTCAAACTCGACTTTGTGTATGAAAGCGAGTCGGACGAGGCTTCCGGGGCGGACGCAGATCCGAGAAGTGAACGGAACGGAGAAGTAACTCTCGAATCGGACAGATTCGACGCTTGGGTATCTTCCACGCAGCGTGAGCTTGTGCCGGCGAGTGATCCTCACGATGAGTACGATCACTAGGGCGCCCGCTGCCGCGCTGGCTCCAGAGGAGACGGGAGTCGCGGCGATCCTCGCGGAGGGCTACCTGCGGCTCGCGGTGCGCCAGCGGGCGGAGCGGGCGGCACGGGACAGCCAAGGGGCGACGCCGAGCGCAAGGGAATCCCTGCGGCGTGGGAAGGCGCTGCGCGTGGCGCGTCGGTTCACCGGGTCGCTCTCGGGGGCACCTGCGGGCTCAGTGGGCGTGCTCTCCGAGGCGGAGGGCGCCAGACCCCGGGCGTTTGGGGCGCATCGAGCGATGAAACAAAAGACGAAGACGGTGGCGG
>JAEUHX010000079.1 GCA_016792805.1 Planctomycetota bacterium | reverse complement strand
CGCGCCCTCCCGCGACGACGACCAGAGCTTTGTGTGCGACAACCCCAACGTCGCAACCGCCGCCACGATCGAGCCTCCACAATTCGACGAGCCGCCCGACGACGTCCTCGCAGCTCGCGCCGCCGATGAATGCGCTGCCGCAGCAGCGACTTGCAATCCACATTACGCCCCGATGCCGTCACCCGCGTCCTCGCGCGCCCTCGATGTCCCAAAACAGCCAACGACTGCCAAGGAGAGTCCAAGCGCGCCGAAGACAGACCCAGATGTGCCCCCGCAAACTCCCGGCGCGGAGCCCATCACGTCAAGCAGCTGGAGCGACTCAGGAAATGCGAAGCTCTTCGCCGAGATTCAAGAAGGCCAATTGTTGTATGTGCGAGACATGGAGCGTTGGCTTCTATGGGACGAGCGAAGATGGACTCGAGCCACTGACGCTGACTTGACTGGGCGCGCGATCTGTGTGGCAGAGGTGCGCTTGAAATCTGCAAAAGATCTCCGCGTGATCCCTGACGACAAGGCTTCACAGAAACGACGGGACGACGCACTTGCTTTCGCCAAGAAGTGTGAGTCCTCGGCGAGGCGAAAGGCCATTCTCGATCTCGCCATCGGAGAGCCCCAGCTCGCTGCGACTTCCGCCGAATTGGATCAGCACCCATGGCTGCTTTCATGTGCGAATGGCGTGATAGATCTCCGCGACGGCACGCTTGGCCCGCACGACCGAGCGCTCAAGCTCACAAAGGCGACGAGCGTGAGCTACGACGAGCGTGCGAAGTGCCCGACATGGCTGCGATTCCTCGACGACGTATTCCTGTCCGACGGCGACCTCATCGGCTTCGTCCAGCGCGCCATCGGCTACACGCTTACCGGCCAGACCTCCGAGCAGAAGTTCTTCGTCTGCTACGAGAGCGGCAGCAACGGCAAGAGCACGTTCCTCAACGTCCTGCGCGACCTCCTCGGCGATTACGCCGGATCGATCCAGTTTGACACGTTGGCCGGCGGGAAGCGGGATCCCGGAGCGCCAGCGCCCGATCTCGCCAAGCTCCGCGGGCTGCGGCTCGTGACGTCGCTGGAGGCCGAAGAAGGCGCGCGATTCGGCGAAGCGTTGGTCAAGCAGCTCACCGGCTCCGACCCGATCTCCGCTCGAGATCTCCACGAGTCGCCCGTGACTTTTGTGCCGACGTTCAAATTGTGGTTGGCCGCGAACCACAAGCCCGTGATTCGTGGCACCGACCGCGGTATCTGGCGCCGACCCATCCTGATCCCGTTCCGCGCGACGTTCAGCAACGACCCCGTCCCGCGAGGCCAAAGCGAGGCGACGTTTCGCAGTATTGACCCGCACATCGGCGCGAAGCTCTCCCGCGAGATGCCGGGAATCCTCAACTGGGCCGTCGAAGGCGCCGTCGCGTGGCGCGCCATGGGCCTCTCCGACTGCGCTGTGACCCGCGAGGCCACCGACGAGTACCGCCGCGAGTGCGACGTCGTTGGTCTGTTCCTCGAGCAGTGCTGCGAGCAAGAGCTTGGAGCGTTCACGCCATCCCAAAAACTCTACGACCGTTATGTGGAATGGGCCACGAGGAACGGCGAGTACGTCCAGAGCAACAAGCGCCTCACACGAACCCTCGTCGAGCGCCAGATCAAGCACGAGCGAAGACCCGAAGCTCGAGGGTTTTTGGACCTGGCCCTCAAGCCTCAGGACTAGGGCGAACGCATCGTATGACGCTTCTGACGCATCATGACGCTTCCAGATAAGTATCCGTCATAACAAATATGAATCGTAAGTCTTGAATCGACACACCTTTAAGAATCCAGATCTGGTCTCCTGACGCTTATGACGCTTTTCAAAAGTCCTCAAGATTTCAGATTGAAATATAAAAAGACAGGAAACGGGGGTCAATGCGTCATGAAGCGTCACAAGCGTCACGACGAACCGTCGAACCCGTCTCTCCTGCTCCCTCGAGCCGCCGATCTGGCAGGGAACGAGAGGCGCAATCCCGCTTACGGGGCTCCGAGCGCAGTGCGATGGGCTCGATCGGAACAATCCCGACCCGGGATGACGGCGCGACGTCGTTGCCTACCGGCTAGGTCCGGCCCCATCGCGCTTGGACGAGGACCACCAACGCAGCGAAGTGACATCGTGAATGTGTGACGTACACGAAACGTACACCACGCGATGCCGCGGTCCGTCGGGCCTCTCCCGCGAGAAGCGCTCGGCGTACCGCGTGCGGCGCAACCGCGGCTCAGGCTCCACAACGGCGAGGAGCTCCAGGAGAACGAGGCGCCGGCGGCTCACGCGAAATTGTAGCGCAAAGTGCACTACCACAAGTCGGGCTCGACGGCGTGTGCAGGTCCGATCCTGCCGATCGCTTGTGTGATGTGAACCGTTGCGAGATCGAGCTCCGCCGGAACGCGCGCTCGAAGGGCGCCGATGTGTATGCGCCTTGTGTACACTTCGATGCGCGCAAGCGGGCGAAGCTCCTGCCACCTCGCCGCGTGTGGGGACGGCAGGCGGAACGGGATCGGATGAGTAAGGAGGCGTTCGCTGTGTCGCACACTGGCGGAAATGCGACGCGCGTTGGAGACCGGGGGTAGGTCAAAATTCGACGCGATGAGGCCCCCCCCATGGGATTGCCTGGCTCACAAAAAGGCGCGGGGACGCGGGGCGCGATGGGCGCCTGTGGCACGCGTCGTGCGTCGCCGGGGCCTCGCCGAGCGCTCGCCCGCGGTGTCAAAAAGTGGAATCGCGGGGTGCATCACGCACACGGCGCTGCCCGCTCGGTGACAAGATGGTACCGATCGTGCCTCCGCGGGGGTCGCCTGCGGGGACACAGTTCGGATTTTTGGGTACAAATCGGCTGGCCGGTGGCTACTGTACGGGCGAACAGGACACAGATGGTGGCCGCAGGGCGTTCCAATTTATCTGACTATGGTGCGAGGATCTGATAAATCGAGCCGGCGACGACGAGCGCCGAAGGCCAACGCGTCGAGCGAGGCGAGCGCAGACGTGGCTCCCGCAACGCGCAAGCCGCTCACGCCCACGCCGCAGACGCACCTCGAGATTCGGCGCGTGCCACTTGCGACGCTGGTTCCCGATCCGGCCAACGTGCGCACCCACGACGAGCGCAACATTTCCGCCATTCGCGCGAGCCTGCAGCGCTTCGGCCAGGTCGAGCCGCTTTTGGTACACCGATCGACGCGGCGCATCGTGGCCGGGCATGGCCGCCTTCAAGCGATGCTTGAGCTCGGCTGGGTCGAGGCTCAAATTGTGGAGGTTGACTTCGAGCCGACGGAAGCAACGGCGCTCGCGATTGCACTGAATCGCACCGGCGAGCTGGCAGGTTGGGACGAGCCGGCACTGGCCAAAATTCTCGCAACGCTGCGCGCG
>JAEUHX010000076.1 GCA_016792805.1 Planctomycetota bacterium | reverse complement strand
AATGCCGTTGCCGTTGGTATCGGTGAGCTTCACGAGGCTCTTCTTCGAGCTGTCGCCGTCGAGCCAGAGCAGCGTCGGCGTGCCGTAGAAGCTCGTGTATTTGAAGTCGCCACAGGTGCCGAGCTTCGAGCTGTCGAAAGCCGCCTTCGTAAACTCGTTGATGTCGTTGAAAAAGGCATTGCCATTCTTGTCGGTTCCGCGCGTCAGCACGTTTCCGCTGTTGGCTGTACCAATGAACAAATCTTGCGCACGCGCAGCGGAGGCGGCGCCCATCAGCAGGGCGGCCACACCAGCCAGTCGAAGGGAAATCATCATGGGGTAAGCTCCAAGCCGCATGGGACCGACGGCTTACGCCGCCGATCGAGAGGAGAGATCCGAGGTGGCTTCCCAGAACGCCGCGGTGAATCGGCAGCCGGGAAGTCGGGTTGCTTTGCGCGAAGAGAGTCGCCTCGGATGCCGAACGGGGCGCTTGCGGACCTTGAGTTCCGCGTGAAGATTTCCGCTTCCATTGCGCCGGAGCGAGCGGGGCGTTCTCCGGCTTCACTTCCCCATGCTCCCGCGCCGAAAGAAAGCGCCGAAGGAGATGGAAGCGGTGGGAGAGTTCGCCGAAGGAGTGCGGGCGTGCGGCGATTCGCCGGAGAGCGCCCTCGATTTGAATCGCCTCACCACGGGGCTCGTCTGGGTCGATGCCGATCTGCGGATTCGCTACTGCAATGCATTGGCGCGCAACCTCTTGGCGTGGGCCGAGGGCCATCGTGGCGAGAGCCCCCTGAGGCTCGAGCGCGCGGTCGGAGCGGAGCGTTCCCCGTTCACTCCGGAGGAGAGCACGCAGCTTCGGCGCTTCTTAGGCGCCCCGAGCGCAACGGCCCGATCCCGCCGCGTGAGCCTCTTTGGGCGCAACCTGGAGGTGTCCTGGCACAGCGAGTTTGGCCCGCGGGGTGAGTGGCGCGGATGGCTGCTGGAGGTGCGACCGGCCGCCGCCGCGCAAGCGGCCGCTTTTGACGAACTCCCCTTCCACGCCGTCGGCATCGACGCCGCCGGAGCGATTCGCGCGGCGACGGCCCGCTGGTTCCAGTGGTACGAGGAGCTCGCCGAATGGAAGCCCGCTCCTTCGTCACAGGTACTCCTCGCTTCGGCGGGTTCGATCTTGGGAGCGCCGAGCTCGGTGGCTTCCCCAGCGATGTGGGAGCAGCGAATCGGTCCCCATCGAATGGCATGGATCTCCCTGCCGGTTCCGGAAGGGCATCCCTGGGGATTCCCCGCGATTGCGATCGGAGCGCCCGGGGCGGTGCGCCAAGCACGCGAAGCCTCTCCGTCGGGGGACGCGCTCTTCGCGGGGCTCGAAGCGCACGCGTGGAGCCTGGTCCGCGAGGCGGACCGAGCGCTCGAATTCGAGCCCGCCCACTAGGAAGTACCATGGCGGTCGGTTGACTCCGCCCAACACCCGATTCCAACAGTTCCTGGCTGAGGTCGAGCGGGGGCAGCCCTACCGGTGCGCCTGGGAGAACCTGCTCGCCGAGGTCGACCCGATGGAAGCGCGACGATTGGAGTGGGCCGGTCGCGAGGCGCTTGGCGCGGCGATTCTGCTGGCGCCACCGAAGCCGCAGGCGAAAACGCTCATCGGCGGAAGCGGTGTGCTCGGGACGTCTGCTGCCCTCGCCGCACTCGGTGCCGACGTCACCCTGCTCGACACGGACCTCGACGGCCTACGGCTCGCGCGCGCGCGCAGCGCGAGTGCACCTGGCCGAATTGAAGCGATCCTCGGCGGCGGAGAGCAGCATCTGCCTTTCGAAGACGGCAGCTTCGATCGGATCGTGCTCCCCGATGCCCCAGGCGGACTTCCGCGCGCGCACCACGAGAGCCCCGCGGAGGCTTGGCTGCGCTGGCTTCATGAGGCGGCCCGGGTGCTGACGCCGAACGGTTGCCTGATTGCGCTTGCCACAAATCGGTTCGCATACAAACGATTCGGCGGCGTCCACGGAAGCTACTTGCGGCCGAGCGCCTCCGGAGTCCTGCATCAATTGTCGGGCGCGGCGGGCGATCGAACGGCACGAGGCTACAAAAAATCGCTGCGTGCGGCGGGTTTCGCTCGCGTGGTCGGATACTCGCCGTACGTGTCGCATCTCGATTACAGCATGCTGGTAAACCTCAATACTCGCATGCCGCCCCATCTCGAGGTCGGACGCCGTGAGCGCGCAAACCTGCCGAAGTGGTGGGGTTTTCGCGCTGGACTATTTGAGGCATTCACGCCGTCCTTCGCGTGGGTTGCCGGACGCTCCGCGCGGCCCGAGCCGTCGGCCCTCGAGCGCGCAGCGGCGCGCGCGCTCGAACGGGTGTTCAACGTGCGCGAGGAGCCTGTGATCGAGCGGGTCCTTGCGACGCGCGGAAACGCGGTGATCGCATGGGTCCGCGCTCGCGGGCATGACTCCTCGCGCGAGCTTTTATTGCGTTGGCCCCTTTGCTCAAAGGAGCAGCGGCTCGGAGCGGCCCACCTGGCTATGGCGGAGAGTATCCATAGAAAGGAGCCCTCAATTCCGGTGCCGAAGAGCTATGGTGAGCTCGAGATCGAAGGCTGCCGTGTGTACTTGGAAGAGTGGCTTCCGGGCGAAAACTCCTCGCAGCAGACGGGAGAAGTCATCCTTCGCGAGCGAACTCTGCGCGATTTGGCCCAGCACCTCGCCCGCCTTGGCGATCAACCAACGCTGCTCAGCGGCTCGGAGCTCGAAGAAGTGGTGTTCGCCCGCGGTCGGCGCGTGGCCGCCCGGCTGCGGGATGCAGAGATGGCATCGAGGGTTGAGCGCCTGAGCCGGCGCGTCGGCGCGATGCTGCGCGATCACGCGGTGCCCCTTGTGACGAGCCATGGCGACCTTCGCGCCAAGCATGTACTGGTGGATTCGAAGGGCGCCGTAACAGGATTGCTCGATTGGGGCACCGCGCGCGAGAAGAATCTCCCGCTGTTCGATCTATTGCATTTCATCCTTCACGACCGAAAGCAGGAGCTTCACGACCCGCTCGATGCTGCGGCGATTCGTGCGCTGCATCCGAGGAGTTTCCGTCCCCATGAGGAGGCAGCGCTCTCAGAGTACTGCGCGCGCACCGGGGTCGATGCGCACGTGCGCAGAGCCTGCGAACTTTGGTATCCGATCGAGGTCGCCACGACGGCGTACGATCATTGGGATTTCGACCGGCCCCGCTGGGTCGAGTCGAATTTCGGAAGCCTCCTGCAGCTCACGGATTCGCAGCCGTTGCGCTCTTAACAGAGCGAGCACGAGGATTTTTGGTGAAATCGAGGAGGACCGCCGCAGGCGTAGCCAAGAAGTTACGGCGAGCCGATGCAACGATGAGATCGCCAAGAAGCTGGCGTGCGCAGCTCGAATGACTTTTGCCGCAGGCTGTTAATTGGTAAACCCCGTCGCGGATACGAAATCGAAGACGCCGCGAATTGTTGCCGCCGATTGCTGCCGAATGCGCAGGCGAATCATGCCATTGCGAACGTAGCTCAAGATTGCAGAACGGAGCGGATAAGTGCGCGTAACCGCTGCAGTGCCAATGGGCGCCTGTCCAACCACGTCGTAGGTGCCCGCGTTCCAGTCATAAATCGACACGATCTGTGTTGCGGCGGCGGAGCATCGTGCGCGCACCCGAACCTGCAGCGAGCAGAGTATCCCGTCGAACCCGTCGAGGTCGACCTCGATCTCCGCGGCGCGGGTGGCGCCCGACGTAGGCGATTGAACTTGATAACTCGCGCCATCGGCTCCGCGGAGCGCTGACACGTCGCCGAGCCTCCATTGGCCCGCGCGTACCGCAACATTTCGAACGATCCCATTGCGATCGACGCCCTGCTGCGTCGCGCGCCCGAGCGCTTCGGATGCGCTCACTCGGCCAAAGGCGGTCCAATCGCGCGAAGCGTTCACCGCCGTTCCTTCGAGGAGGCTTCGAACGCGCAGAGGCGTGGCCGAAGAGCCGAGATAGGAATACAATAATCCGGCGACGCCTGCGACCACCGGGGCCGCCATCGAAGTGCCGTTCAACGATCGGTAGCCTCCGGGCGACGAGCCCATTGTGACGGTCCCCAGAGGGAACGTAGCAAATATATTTACGCCGGGCGCGGCGACATCGACCCAGGGCCTTCCATAGTTCGAGAAGCTCGCCCGGGTGTCGGAGGACGTACTCGCCCCCACAGCGAGGCAGCCGCGTATCGCGGCCGGATAGTGCATGGCGGAGGCATTACTATTTCCCGCAGCCGCCACCGGAAGCACTCCGGCATGGAGTGCATTCTGGACCGCAACGGCGAGCGAGTTCGACGGCGCCGACCCGCCGAAGCTCATGTTGATAACTTTGGCGCCCTGGGCGACGGCATAGTCAATCCCTTGGATGATCCCGCTGTAAGAACCCGATCCATTGGCGTCGAGAACCTTCACAGGCAGGATGGAGCACAGATACCCCACGCCCGCGACTCCTTCTGCGTTGTTCGTGGCGGCAGCCGCCGTGCCGGCGACGTGGGTGCCGTGTCCATGGTCATCTTGGGTGTTGGAGCTTCGGGAGATGAAGTTCCAGCCGGAGACGAGCTTTCCCTGCAGATCAGGATGATTGGCATCGCATCCAGTGTCGAGAACTGCGATTTTCACGCTCGAGTTTCCGATTGTAACATCCCATGCTGCTGGAGTTCCGATATGTGGGATATGCCACTGGATATCAGCCCTCGGATCCGACACGGAGGCCTCCGCGTCGACGATGCAGTCGGGCTCGGCGAACTCCACCTCCTCGAGCAGCGAAAGGGCGTCCGCAATCAGATCGGGCGGAACCTCGGTGGGAATGTCGATGACATCGATCGTGTCGGCGATGCGATCGGTGAGCACGGCGCCGGCAGCTACGAGCGACTGGGCGACCTCCGGCCGCAGCGGCCTGCGCCCCCGTAGCAGAACGCGTCCGGCGACTGCCGGAATCCCGGTCGTCGTCAACGAAAGGGGAAGGTGTCCTCGCTGCAGCGGAGCACGTCCCCTTCGAGGAGACGCCACCGAGATGCCCACCACGGCAGCGATCGCTGCGCACAAGAAAAGTCCCGATCCCAGGCTCCAACGCATCCGTCGATCTCCTTCATGGCTCGCGGAAGAAGCAGCCGCTCGGAAGGCGCCGGCGCGGCGCACTCCGTGGCGACAACCTCACGAGCAGACGTAACGGCCCGAGGCACCCGGGACAGGGTGCCCTGCCGAAGCGGGCGGGACTCCCGATTCGATCTCCGAATCGGCTCGCGCGCGAACGTGCCTTGAATGCGACTTGGTAGCGCTCTAGCGAATCACCCAGGTTCCCGTCGCGCGGGCGATCACAACGCCGTCGTCGCCGCAGCATTCGCCTTCCACGAAGGCAATGCGGCGCCCGCGCTTCACAACCCACCCTTCGGCGCAGAGCGTTCCGGTTCTCGCAGGAGAGAGGAACTGCACGGAGAGGTGGGCGGTTGCACAGCTCTCGTTCGTTGCGAGAGTGCGAGCCGCGGCCCGCCCCATGGCCCCATCGAGCAAGAGCGCCATCGCACCGCCGTGGATTAATCCGACCTCATTCTTCCACTCAGGCCCAGCCACAAGGCAGAGCCTCGAACGTCCCGTATCGAGGTCTTCGGTCGTGATGTTGAGGTGCGCGTTCAGGGGCGAGACGAGCATGGGAATAGTTTTGGCGCCAAGGGCCTTGCCGGGAAAGGGTAGAACTCGGCCCGTCCGATAGGTACACCAGCGCCATGCTTCAAGGAAAGCGCGGCCTCATCTTCGGTGTGGCGAACAAGCGTTCGATTGCCTGGGCGATCGCGAAGGCGGCGAGCGCATCGGGTGCCCAGGTGGCTCTCACCTATCAGAACGAGCGGCTCGGCGAGTCGGTCCGCGAGCTCGCTGCGACCCTCCCCGGTGAAACGCCCTGCATTGAGTGTGACGTCACCCACGACGTGTCGCTCGACGCCGCCTTCGACGAAGTGAAGATCCGCTTCGGAAGCCTTGACTTCCTGGTGCATTCGGTCGCGTTTGCGCGCAAAGAGGAGCTCTCGGGCGGCTACAGCCAGACGAGCCGCGAAGGATTCCACTTCGCCCAGGACGTGAGCACCTATTCGTTCACGGCCGTGGCGCGGCGCGGCGCGGCCCTCATGGAAGGGCGTGCCGGCGCCATGATTACACTCACGTACATCGGCGCCGAGCGGGTCATCCCCAATTACAACGTCATGGGAGTCGCCAAGGCGGCGCTCGAAGCGAGCGTGCGCTACTTGGCGGCCGATCTCGGGCCCCGCGGCATTCGCGTGAATGCCATCAGCGCAGGCCCGATCAAGACGCTCGCGGCCGCCGGAATCGGAGACTTCTCACAGATCCTCGAACACCACAAAAACAAGGCGCCGCTCCGAAAGAATACCGAGGCGGAAGAGGTCGCCGACTCGGCGCTGTTCCTGCTGTCGCCGCTCTCGCGAGGCATCACGGGCGAAGTGATCCACGTCGACGGCGGCTACAGCATCATGGGGACGTAGCCGGTGGGAGGCGCGGGCGCCCACACGGCGCCCGCAAGGAGATCATCGAAGCGGTGCTCCGCGGATCTTCTGTGACAATCCGCGGGCGCTCTCTGTGGAGCACTCTCGACACGCTCCGTCCAGAAGGAACGGCCCGCGACGCCAGGGAGCAGTCGGGCTGTTCGAGCCTGCTGGATCTGGCCACCCGTGTCATGGGTGAGAAGCCGATGGGGGCTCACTCGCCGGATGGTCCCCTGCTCGGCGAGGCCCGCACGCAGCGCGGATGCCAAGCAGCGCGTGGCAAACGTCATCCGAGCTGCGCTGGCGGGCTTCTTCGCGATCCCATGGCCGAGCCTCGTTCGACGTAGTTTTTTGCTGCGCCTCACGCGTCTCTTATCGATCTCGCAAAAAGTAAACTTCGAACCAGGCGAAACCGGTTCATCAACCGCCTGCCAACGAAAGCGCGCCGAAGACGAACCTCGATCAGGTTCGCTTCCCCGCGAAGAGCGTAAGCGTCTTCGCGAGATCATTGAGCGATTCGATCACTGCGTCTGGCCGCGGCTGACCATTCATGAACTTCGGCTTGTCGCTCGACCGCGAGAGAAGCACACCGCGCATGCCAACGAGCTTTGCCCCGAGAATGTCCTTCTCGATGTTGTCCCCCACCATAACAGTTTCGCACGCGAGCACGCCGACGTCGTGAAGTGCGCGCTCAAAAATGCCTTTCTGTGGCTTCGAATAACCGGCCTCTTCGGAGATCACGATCGCGTGGAAGAGGCCGTCGATTCCCGTAGTCTTGAGCTTCTCCCGCTGGTAGGCCGAGCCCCCATTGGAAACGAGTGCAACAAAACACTGCTTGCGCAGTTTCTCGAGGACCTTCTTGGCCTCGGGGAAGAGGCGGTGGTGTGCACTCCGCTGTTCGCCGTAGTAGCGCGTCAGCTCGGGGGCGAATGACGGCGCACCGCCAGCGCAGACGAGCGCCTGGGCGAAACACATTTCTCGAACGCGCAGCGGATCGAGCTGGGCGCCCTTCCCCTTCACACGAATTTCGGCTTCGAAGGCCTCCCAACGCTTATTGCCTTCCTCGAGATAGACCGCGGCGAGCGCCGCCCGATCGATCTGTGGGAACCGTTCCGCTGCGAATGCAACAGCATTCTCGAGCGCCTGATGCACGGAGCCGCGCTCGTCATAGAGCGTCTCGTCGAGGTCCAGGAAGACCGCACGAATCAGACCCACGAGTGGTTCAAAACTTCTCCGAGGCCGCCAGCACCAGGAACGATGTATTGATGCTCATCGAGCCCGCGCTCCTCGGCCCAGCGGCGGCCCGGAGGAGCTCCGAGAACGTCGGCGGGAGAGAGACCGCGGTCGAGCCGCGCCGTGTACACGACCGCGCCTTCGACCTCTTTCAGGACGCGGGCGATGTACTCCGGCGTGGCGATCATCGGCATCGCGACGACCTTCTCCGGAGTCCCGTATCGCTCCCGATAGTGGGCGAGAGCCTTCACGACAGTTCCGCCGGTCGCCCCCATCGGATCGGGCACGAGGAGCACAGAGTCCTGCACGGAGCCGCCGATCTTCGACCCGTCGAGAGAGACACCCGTGACACGCCCCTGGGCGTCGGTCACCCTCGCCATGGAGAGCGTATCGATGCGAATGCGGTCGGGGTCGAGAACGCGCGCGAGGAGCTCGAAGCAGGTTTGGGACGGGATCATCCCGGCGCGGACCACGCACGCAATCACGACGCTCGCCTCGCGCGAAAGCATCGGACCGCGATAGACGCCCTGGGGCGTCCGCGCAAACATGCGCGTCGGCACTGCGGCGCTTTGAATCGGGAGCTCGCGCGCCGCCATCTGAATGAGCATGGCGGAGTACACTATTCGCACGAGTTCGGCGACCTCGGGCCCCTTCGTCTCCGGCGCCCCCAGACGCGCGAGCACGGACAGGAGAAATGGGTTTTGTAAGATGTGAACTCGCTCCCCATAGTAGTGCTCGACCTCAGCGGCAGGAGTCGGAGCATTGGGCGCGATAGGCGTTCGGTCCATGGAATCCAAATGATCAGCGGGAAGTATGCGCGGAAGCATGAAGACTCGAGCCGAGGGGCCTTCGCGGATCGGAGCAGTCACGCATATAACCACAATTCAAGCAGCGAATCTTGCAGTGGTGTTCGACCATCTCGCAGCCACATCGCTCGCAGATGTAAGTGTGGGAGCACGACTCGTGCGGATGCGCGGCCACGGTGACGCTGTCTTGGTTCACGGCAGATGAAGGAAGAGAGAGGCCGGTGGGACGCCGAAAGTCTGGCCCCCGGAATTGACGCCAGCAACCTCGAAGTGGCAGGCCGGCTGGTGGACAAAAGGCTGCTCGGGGCAACGGTCGAAGAGAGACGCGAAACACCATGGAACAGGCACCTGTCCAAGCCATTGCGGAAGAGGCCGAAGCGGCCACGATCGCCGTTCGAATCGCCCTTCGAGACCGCCTTCAGTCCGGAAGGCTGGAGCTACCTCTGCTCCCCGAAGTGGCCGGCCAGGTGATGGCCGCCTGCTCCGATGAGGCATGCGACGTTCGCCGGCTCGCGCAGCTCATTCAGCGTGATCAAGCGATGGCGGCGAACCTCCTGCGGCTGGGCAACAGCGCCCTGTATGCGCCTCCGGTCCCAATCGTCTCGCTCCAACAAGCCGTATCGCGCCTCGGGATGAAGAAGATCCGTGAGATTGCGCTCATCATCTCGTGCCAAACTCGCGTCTTCGCCGCGAAGGACGAGCGCGTCCGCGGTCTATTCCGGCACGCGCTGGCGGCTGCTGCATTCGCTCAGGAGATTGCGCGGCTGCGTCGCTGGAATGTTGAGGAGGCCTTTTTGTGTGGGCTGCTGCACGACGTTGGAAAGCCTGTGCTCCTTCACACGATCGCCGATCTCCAGCGCTCTGTGGGCATCTGCCTAAGCGCGGAAGGACGGGAGCTGATTCTCAAGGAAGGGCATGCCGAAGTGGGTGCGACGCTAGTTGAAAGCTGGAAGCTCCCCGCTCGTCTGCGCGAGACGATTCTGTTTCATCACAATCCGACCCAGGCGCCGACGTGCGCTCAGACGGCGATGATGACACATCTCGCAGACGAGATCGCCAAGTGGGCGCTCGCCGTGGAGGTCGAGCCGGACGCACATATTCGGAAGCTCCCGGTCCTGGGATCGTTGAATATTTATCCCGAGGAGCTGGACGGGATTCTCGCCAAGCGGGAGCAGGTCCAAACGGCTGTCCGGTCGATCGCCTGAGATTCTGGAGCGAGGTCCCCATGGAGACGTTCGATTTTGTGGTGATTGGCAGCGGGCCCGCGGGTCAGAAGGCGGCGATCGAGGCCTCGGAGGCCGGGAGAACCGTCCTTGTCGTGGAGCAGGATCACTCCGTCGGCGGCGCATGCGTGCACCGCGGCACCATTCCGAGCAAGACGCTCCGCGAGACGGCGATGGCATTATTGGGATTTCGCCGCCGCACGGGATCGGTGTTCGAGGTGCAGATGCCGGAGGATCTGCAAGTCGTCAGCTTGATGACCCGAATGGAGCAGGTCATTCGAGGTCACGAGCGCTACATGAGCAGCCAGCTGAGCCGTGCGCGGATCACGTCGTGCCACGGGCGCGCGGGGTTTCTGTCGCCAAGCGAGATCGAGATCATAAATGTGCTCGGTGAGCGTCGAATTGTGCATGGGTCGCATATCGTGATCGCAACGGGATCGCGGCCGCGGTCTCCGAAGGAGATTCCGATCGACCACGAGCACATCCTCGACAGCGACTCGATCCTTTCGATGATTTACCTTCCGCAGTCGCTGACGGTGCTCGGTGCCGGCGTGATTGCGAGCGAGTACGCGTCAATCTTTGCGTCGCTCGGCGTCAAGGTCACCATGGTCGACCGCGGCGAGCGTCCCGTGTCGTTTCTCGACGCGGAACTCACACAACGGTTCCTCGCGGATTTCGAGCGCGTCGGCGGACGATTCATCGGGAAAGCGAGAGTCCAGCGAGTGGAGTGGGATGGAATCAGTGCCGTTCAGACGACTCTGGAGGACGGCACGATAGTGTCCTCTGAGAAGCTCCTCTGCGCTCTCGGAAGGGAGGCGAACCTTCAAGGGCTCAAGATCGAGTGCGCAGGACTCAAGCCGAGCGACCGAGGATTATTGATTGTCAACGAATACTGCCAAACGGCCGTTCCCCACATTTATGCCGTCGGCGACGTGATCGGGCCCCCTTCTCTCGCCTCGAGTTCCATGGAGCAGGGCCGCCGAGCGGCTCGCCATGCCCTTTCGCTGCCACTCGGCGGATCCAAGGAGAGCATCCCGATGGGGATCTATACGATTCCAGAGATGTCCTCAGTCGGCCTCAATGAGCAGCAAGCCGTAGAGCGGTTCGGCGGCGCCATCGTAGGGCGCGCACCCTTCGAGGAGCTTGCGCGCGGACAGATCGCGGCGATCGATCATGGGCTTCTCAAGCTCGTGGCCGATCCAAGCGGGCAGAAGCTCCTCGGTGTTCAGATCGTCGGGGAAGGCGCCGCCGAGCTGATTCACCTCGGACAGATGGGGCTCGCCTACGGCGCGGACATCGACGTCTTTATTGAGAACATATTCAACTTTCCAACTCTGGCGGAAGCGTACCGAGTCGCGGCCCTCGATATTGCTCGGAAGCGGGCCTGCGCACCGCAGCCAGCTATGAGCCTTCCCTGATCGCATCGCCGATTCGTGTCACAAAAAAACACGGGCGCCGCGATCGATCGGCGCCCGTGTCTTTTCCGGCCTCACGCAATGAGCGAGAGCCGCCAGAGAATCAATTCTTCGGAGGCTGCAGCGGCGATGTACTGGAAGCATCCGAAGGCTTCTCCGATTCGGGGGCCGGCGGACCTTCCTTCGGAGCGTTATTGGGCTGAACCCTCTTGCCGCGGTTCGACTTCTCAGGATCGAATTGCATGACCTTCGGACGCGCCATGATGGTGCCAACAACCGTGCGCATCGTGCCGTCTTTCTCACGAATCGTGCGCGTAACCCCGTCGATGAAAAGCTGATTATCCGGGGTTTTGTAATATTTCCAATCGGGGTTGGGGCCTTCGATGCGCACGCTTCCCGGGGGACAGCCCTTCGGGAGCGGTTCCTCCGCTGCAAGCGGAGCCGGCGCAGCGGCAGCAGCCTTCTCGGCGGGAGCCGACGCTGGCTTTGCGACCGCAATGGGAGCCTTTTTCTCGGTGCCGTTTTCCTGGGCTGTGGCGAACCACACCACAAGTCCGAGAGCCGCAGACAGGGCGGTCAGACCGCCACCCAAGAGAATCTTATTCATGAAATGGTTTTTCTGTGGAAAGTGTCCGGATGGACCGCGGGTCTCGCCCACGGCCTACGGAGAGTAAACCCCGTTTGGCGCGACCGAGACCCGCAGCGCGCGAGCTGAGAAAAGATCTCAGCTCGCGGGGGAGGTCAACCTTACGGGTTGAGCTCGATACCAACCGCCTGCGTGTCGACGATGGTGAGGGTCGACAGATTGATCAGGATCGCCTGGTTCCAGATCACGAGCTGGGGCAGGCCCGCGGGCAGAGGCCCAAGGAGCGGAAGGGCCGCAACGCCGTTGTCAAACGGATCGCCGCCATTGTTCTCCTGGATCACCGCACCCGACCACACACCCGCCGTCGTGTCCGGCACGCCCGACGGATCGAAGGGATCCGCGAGGAGTCCGATCGTGAAACCGGGGACCGTGAGCGGGAAGGCCGACGGGAAGAGGTTCAGCGAGCCATAGGCACCGCAGAGATCGCCGTAGCCCTGACGCGAGTAAACGCGCGGGGAGAAGGCGGTTGCCGAGCCGTTCGCAACCGAGAACGAGTACGCGCCGCGGCCGATCTCAGCCGTGACACCGTCGTACGCGATCTGCATGTTGAGGGTCGGCTCGAAGTACTGCGGCTGCTCAATCGTCGCTTCCGTCAGCGGGCCCGCGATGAAGCCCGAGGCGGGCGTCGTGCCGGTGGCGCCGATCTGGAAGCCGTCGTAACGCGTGTTGCCGCCGTTGTCTCCGATGAACTCCGTCTCCGTCGTCGACGTCGGGAAGAATGCATCGAAATCACCGAGGCCGCACGTGCCGCCGCCGCCGAGCGTCTGGCCGCCCATCACGAACTTCGTGATGGAGAGGTCAAACGTGCCGTCCGCGACGTGGATGACGCCCTGGCCCTGAGCGGTGCCGAAGGTGAAGATCGAGCCCCAGCCCGTCACGGTGCCAGGAGCCGGGCACGTGGCATTCGGGCAGAAGCCCGGGAAGATCGCGCAGGGATTCGGGAAGCCCGAATTCGCACCCGCGATGAGGACCCCGTTGTTGGGGTAGTTCGTGAAGTCAGGCTCGATGTCGCCCGTCGTCACGTTCAACACACCCGCCGAGAGGTAGAGATCGCCGAAATCCGCCGGGGTGGTCCAGTCGGTGTCGTAGATCTCCTCTTCGAAGCCAACGATTTCCATCGTGGCCGCGGTGCCGCCGACGCTCGTCGTGTCAGGACGAACCAGAAGGCGAGCCGGGATGCACTTCGCTGCGAAGTCATCCGTCGCAGGGTTGGACTGCCCGAAGACCAGCGCGCCAGACGAAGGGTCGTTATTGAAGTAGAGGATGCCGGTAGCTCGGCTGAACGGCAGATCATTGCAGTTCACCGGGTTCTGCGCGACCGCGAGAGCGGCCATTCCGCAGAAGGCAATCATGGAAGAGATGCGACGCATGCGTTACCTCAGAGTTGGGAGACGAGCAGAGATGGAAGGAACCCATGCGCCACCTGCTTTGAGTGCCTGGACGCTGCGCGCGACTCGGGCGCACGCAGGGCCAGGTAGGTAGGGCAGGGGGCGAATTCGAAAAGCAACGTCGAGGAGACGTGGCTCCCTGGGCTCGAATCCGTACCGGAAGCTATCCGGCCCCCCCCAACTCGTCAACACGAGGTGAAGCCTCGATGCAGACGATAGCTGGGGGATATGAAACCTTTAGCTATCCAATGGGATGTGACACACCGAAGTCGGAAAAAGGTTCCGAAACGACACCCCCATGAGGCTCAGAGGGCGGGGCGAAAACGGGGGTCGTGCCCCTCGACGGAAAGGCGGAAGGCATTGAGCGCCTCTCGGGCTGCGATCTCGCGAATGAGGTTTCGATCCAATCCCGCAAGAGTCCGCTGCCAACTGATTGTCCCTGAGGAACTTGCGAGCGCGAACCAAACAGTTCCTACCGGCTTCTCCGCCGAGCCGCCTCCGGGACCCGCGATCCCCGTCACCGAGACGGCCAGATGGGCGCCCGAGGCCGCGCGGCAGGCCTGCGCGAGCGATTCGGCACATTCGGCGGAAACGGCACCGTGGCGCTCCAGAATCTCGCGGCGCACTCCCAGGCGAAGCTCCTTGGCTCGATTGCTGTAGACGACCCAGGACTCGAGGAGCGAGCTTGAGATCCCGGGAACCGACGCCAAGAGCGACGTCGCGAGACCGGCGGTACAGGATTCCGCAAATGCCACAGTAACGTGCTTCTCGAGCAGCCGCTGCGCGACAACCTCCTCGAGCGTGCGATCCTCGCGCGCATAGACGAGCGAGCCGAGATCCGCGGCGATCTCGTCGGCCGTTGCTTCCGCGATTTGTTGCTTCGACCGAGGATCGACGCCTTCGCTTTGTGCGAGCACCGAGATCGTGAGAATGCCGCGGCTCACGGTGATCCCCACGAGAGGATTCGCGCCGCGCCTCATCCAGCGCGCGATCCGTTCGCCGACGGACGATTCCGAGGCACCGAAACATTTAAGGACTCTCCGCACATATCCATCCGCCTGCAGAGCGGCTGCCGCGAGGTGCGGCATCACCCACTCGCTCAGCATGGCGCGCATCTCATGGGGCACGCCAGGGAGAGAGAACAATTGAGCCTGCCCCAGCCGCAATGAGAATCCGGGCGCCGTCCCGCGCCCGTTCGGAATTGTGACGGCTCCGCGCGGTCGGTAGGCCTGTCGGCGATTGCTCGGCGGAGCAGGGGCACCTCGCGCACGCCAGCGGGCCTCGACCGCTTCCCACAACTCCGGAACGAACTCCAGATCGACGCCAGCGGCATCGGCAGCGGCTTCCCGCGTGAGGTCGTCCTCGGTGGGTCCGAGACCACCCGTAATGATCACGAATTCAGCACGCTTCGAAGAGTCAAGCAGGGCTGAGGCGAGCAGTGCGCGGTCATCGGGGGCCGAAGTAAATCGGCCGACCCTTATCCCGAGATCGAGCAGCGCGCGCGCAATCTCGCCGGCATTGGTGTCGACACTCCACCCCTGCAGGAGCTCGTCTCCGACGGAAATCACTTCTGCAAGCGGAACTCGAGGAGCCATGGGAGAGACCGCGCAGTGCGGACGATGGGAAAGCTGCCGGGGTCAGACAGCGAACCGAATGTTCAGAATATCGCCGTCAGCGACCTTGTATTCTTTGCCTTCGAGCCGAGTGGCATTCTTGGCTTTCGCTTCACGCCACGAGCCCGCATTCTTGAGCGCCTCGAAAGGAGTGACTTCTGCTCGGATGAATCCGCGCGCGAGATCGCTGTGGATTTTTCCAGCGGCGGTCACGGCATCGTCGCCTTGGCGAATCGTCCACGCGCGCACTTCGTCTTCTCCGCTCGTGAAGAATGCGGAGAGGCCGAGGGCCGCGTAGCTCGCACGGATAAGGCGCGCGCTCGCTGGCTCACTGATGCCAAAGTCCTTCATAAAACTCGCGCGATCTCCCGGCTCGAGGGCGGCGATCTCCTCTTCGATGGCCGCGTTGACGGCGACGGAGACCGGCGACGCCGCGAGCGCAGCCTGGACGCCCGCCGACGCCGCGCTCGCGTCGGAGACGTTGACCACGAGCACGATCGGCTTTTGGGAAAGGAATGCGTAGGAGCGCAGCCAGCTTGGATCGACCGATGAAGTGTGGTGCTTTCTTACAGAATCCCCCACCGAGAGACCGTGGTTCTCGACGTCGAGTATCACCTTCTCGAGGAATTCCCTCTCCTTCTCATCCCGCTCACGATTCTTGGAGGGCTTCTTTGCAGCGTCACGGAGCTTCTCCACGCGCCGCCCCAGCACGGCGTAATCCTCCAGGAGAAACTCCTCCAGAAGGGACCGGAGTTCTCCAGACGGATCGGCCTTCGGGCTCTCATATGGATAAGTATCCGTCTCGAAGGCGCGGACGACGACGACGAGGCCGTCCACGTCGCGCATCGACGCGAGAAGCTCCGCCTTTCCCCGCGCGTCCTTCGGCGGCAGGCCAGGCAAATCGACGAATTCCACTCGAGCGGGAGTGAACTTCTTGGGCTTCTCCAGTTCCCGAAGCCACTCGAGCCGCGGATCGGGAACTTCAATCGAGGCCACAACGCCCTCGTCGCTCGGGGATTGGGGCACTTTGGGACGCGGAGTTCCGCCGAGTGCGTGAAAAAGAGTGGTCTTTCCGGCTCCAGGCCGGCCGACGATTCCGAGATTCATGGATGAAATAGGTGACTTTGGGTCGGGAGCTTGCTGAGTTCAGCGGGCGATCGCAGGGAAGCGTGACCGCCTGGAGGACGCTACGCGGCCGGACGGCGGCCGCGCCCTTCGACGAGCACTGCGAGCCCGTAGCCCAGGAAGTAGAGCGCGACGATCGGAGCCGCGAACAGAATTTGAGTGAGAATCTCCGGAGCCGGATTGACGACGGCGCCGACGACGAATGCGCCGAGAATCGCCCAGCGCCACACGCGCAGGAACGTAGCGGCCTTCACAAATCCGATGTGCGCCAGCATCATCATGGCGACAGGAATTTCAAACAGTACCCCCAGCGCGAAGCTGAATGTGTAAAAAAGTGAAAGTCCCTCCTGCAGCCGGATCTCCATCTTCACCTCTGCTGTGGAGCCCCAGCCCAGAAGCGCGCTGAAGACATAGGGAACCATGAGGTAGTAGCTGAACGCGACTCCCCCTACGAACAAACAGATTGCGAGCGGGAGATACGGGGCGATGGCGCTCTGCTCGTGCTCATAAAGGCCGGCTCTCACAAATGCCCAAAGGTGATAGATAAACACCGGCGCCGAGATCAGGAGCGCGAGGAGCATCGCGAGCTTGACATCCTGAAAGACAAGCTCCTGCGGCGACAATACCGTCGTCCGGGTGTCAATTTTGTTGTCGATCACTTCTCCAACGACGAGCGGCCAGATCGTGAACCGCCGAACTTCCGTCTCTGTTCCCTGTGGCCCCTTCTCTCGATCGGTCCACTCGAAGCCGGGGCCCACAACGATCGTTTTGATCTGGTGGGGCTTCGGTCCGAGCTTGCTCGCCTCCGATTTCGCGGCCATCTCGATCGCCTGCTCGATCGGCCGCAGCACGATCTTGCGCATGGGCTCGTGGAACAAGAATACAATAAAAAACACCGCGCCGAATACGTAGGCGGAATAAAGGATGCGCCGGCGGAGCTCGTCGATGTGCTCGCCGATGGACATCCGGACGTCTTCGGGGCGCTCAGACATTTCGGAGCGGCGTTTCTATCCCAAAAAAGAAACTGGGCGCCCGCTGCGGTTGCGGACGCCCAGCTCGGGGGGAGAGAGACCGCGGATTAGCCGCGACGGAAGTAACCTTCCAGCTCCTTCAGCGAATAGCGCAGTGTCCCGAGCTTGCCTGCGGCAATCACTTCGGGATGGCTATCCAAGTCTTGCTTCTCGCCGGTGTTCGACACCTCCGGCGCGCCGAGGATCAAGTAGTCCGTCGTCGTATCGACCTTCTCGCCGACTGCGATGCCGAGGTCCTTCAGCCGCGCTTCAACACCCTTGCGGCCGCCCGCAGAGATGGGGAACTGGCCGACGAGAACTGCCTTGCGGGTGCCCTTCGGGTCGAAGAGCGGATTGAGCAGCATGTCACCTCGGGCGATCGGAAGCGTTGCGTAACGCGACTCGAGGCGCACTTCCGACATCTTGTCGCTAACAACTTTAGTAACTTCCGCCCAGCCCTTCGTACGGAACTTCTGATTCGAGTCGTAGTCGACGACCTCGAATCGCATGCCCGCCACGAGGCGATCGCCGTCGCCGAGGTTGATGTAAGCAATCGGGAGCGCATCGCTCACCTCGATCACTTCACCTTTCGAGGTCGGCGCCTCGCGCGTGAACGCGAGCTTCGTGGCGAGGTCGGCATTCTTGGCCGCCACAAGATCATACTTTTTCTGCGCGTCCAGTTTCTCGCGCTCTGCGGCCTCCTGGGCCGCAGTCAGACGATCGGCAGCCTCCTTCGCGGCCGTGATCTTCTGGTTGAGCTGGTCTTCGAGATTCTTAACGCGGGCGGCGTCATTGGTTGCCTGGTCGCGTGCACGCGAGCGCTCTTCATCAATCTGGCGCTGCAGCTCCTGCCGCGTCGTATCGATGGCCTTTTCCTTCGCGGACACCTGTCCCTTCAATTCGGAGATCTGCGCTTCCTTCTGCTCGATCTCCTGGGCGCGAGCGACGGCCATTGCCGCCGCATGGCGGGCAAGGTCCTCGATCGTCTTCGCATCCGCGGGCAGTCCCTTCTCAAGCGTCTTCTTGAGGTCTTCCACCGCCTTGGAGGCCAGATCTTTGGTCCCCAGGTTCTGATTCGCCTCGCGGCAGCCGACGAGCTCCGAGAACTCGCGGAACTTCGTCACCTGCTCGTCGAGCGCGGTGCGGGCAGCCTGCTCATTGGCGCGCGCCGAATTGAGGTCGGCGTCGAGCTTCGAAGCATTCGAAGCCTGCACCCACCCGAAAATCACCGCGCCGATCATCAGAATGATGAGGACGATCAACCAGACCAGGGCAACGCCACGTTGACGGTTCCGCATTCGGGTCAGCGCTCCGAAGAAAAAGCAGGGAGGGTTAGGCTCGGAGGAGGGTTTTGTAACCGGGAAGTGATTCGAGGCCGGATCCGCGGGAAGCCGAGGAGCTTCTCACGAAACCGCGTGGGCCCGAAGAGCGGAGATCCGACGGGCGGAGAGCTGTTCAGCGGAGGCCCGTAGAGCTGGGGTCCGCAAAGTAGGGACCCGAAGAACTGTGGGCCTCGGCCTTGAGTGCTCCGGATCGAACGTTTCCGGGCCCATGTACGTCACGCGTACCCGGGCTCGGTTGGGCACACAAAGAGGCGCAGGCTTCTATCGGATCTGCCGGAAGTGGTCAAGGGAGGGAGGCTGCCGGAGAAGGCCGCACAGTGCGCGCAAGCCTTGCGGCTGCCGGGCGGTGCCTCTACTCTCCTGTCGTCAACGTCTTGCCGGGTCGTCCCGGTCCCCGTCGTGGCGCTCGAGCCGGGATGCGAAGCCGCGGTCGGTAGAAAAGTGGTCGAGGAGGATCTCGTACCGAAGACGTTTGCCCTCTGCCGCGCATCCGCCGGCTCCCTCGTTCTGGAATCCACACATTGTCGATTGCGCCCCCCATCGTCGTCGGACTCACCGGTGGCATCGCCTCCGGCAAGAGCACCTGCGCCCGAGCGTTGGCAGGCGCCGATGGTGAGGTGATCGACGCCGATGCCATTGTGCGGGAGCTGCAAGGGGTCCCCGAAGTGCTCGCCGAGATGGAGCGGGTCCTCGAAACTCCCGTCCGCAGACCCGATGGAACCTTCGATCGCGAGGCAGTCGGCCGAGTGGTTTTCTCCGATGCGCAGAAACTGAAAGCTCTCGAGGGGATCCTCCATCCGCGAGTTCAGGCCGAGATCGAACGCCGCCTGCGCTCCGCGCGAGAGCGAGCCTCCGGCACAGGTCGTCCATGGCTCGTCGTGCTCGATGTGCCTCTCCTCCTGGAGAGCGGGTTGGATCGACTTTGCGATCGCATCGGATTCGTGGAGAGCGAAGCTGTGCAGCGCGCCGAGCGAGCTCGATCCACACGCCAATGGAGCGCAGCCGAGGTCGATCGGCGTGAAGCGCAGCAGTGCTCCCTCGAAGAGAAGCGGCGGCGCGCCGACTTCGTCATCGAGAACCGCGCCCAGCGCGGAGATCTCGAGGGTGTGATTTCTGAGCTGCGCGCGCGGCTTCGAGAACTGGTGCCGACTGGAAGCTCCAGCGATGCCGGCTCGCCATCGCCTCGTGCGACATCGCCCGTGCGCGATGCGCCTTCGGCGTGACCGCGCCTCTCCGCACCTCGGTCAGAAGTCACTAATCAGATATCACTGAATCTTAGAATTCCCCGGTCCTCTCGTTTTCTTCTGTAAGTTCTCCAAAGGACACATATCCATGAGTCGTTCTCGTTCCTCGCGTCGTGGTCGCCGTCATCGCGGACCGGGCGGCGGAGGCGGCCGGCATCGGCACCAAGGCGGCGGACACGCAGCCGGGCCTCGCGCCCAGGAGTTCAATCCGCTTCAGCCGGCGATCGACTACTCGGGGCTGCCGCGAGACGAGGAGGAGTCGGCGGCGATCGCAACGGCCTTCTCACCCGAACTGGTAATGCCGGTCCCAACTCCGTCGCGGTTCGACGCGCTGCCGGCGGCCGAAGAAGCCGAAGCGCCCGAGGAGGAGGCCGAAGAGGCGCCTGCGAAGGGACGTGGCCGGGGCAAGAAAGCCAAGGCGGAGCCGGCCCCAAAGCGTGGACGAAAGGCACGCGGGAAAGCGGCTGCCGACGACGACGCGGCAGCAGAGGAGAAACCGAAGAAAAGCGCCGCTGTCTCCCCCTATGCGCCCGCCACGCCGTCAGCGCCGACGCCGCGAGAAGTCACCAAAGAGCTGCGCGGACGTGAGAGCGCGAGGCCCGCTTCGGTCGCGGCGGCTCCGGCTCCCGCAGTCCCGACATTTGCAGCTTTCGAAGCCGCGCAGCCGGCTCCGCTTCCTACGCTCAAGGAGATCCCGGCGTCTCTGATCCGGAACGGCTCGCTCTCCATCACACAGCTCGAGCGCACCGCGCTTCCCGATCTGTTGCAAATTGCGGAGAAGGAAGGGCTCGAGGATCTGAATGCGTCCGCGAAGACAGCGGTCGTGGGCGCCATCGTGCGGAAGAGGCTGCAGAAGCACGGCATCATGCTTGTGGAAGGGTGCCTCGAGATCCTCCCGGAGGGTTTCGGATTCCTGCGCCCGCAGCACGCCGACTATCTGCCCGGCACCGACGATGTCTTTGTTTCTCAGGCTGCGATTAAGAAGTATGGATTGAAAACGGGGCACATGATTCACGCCTCCGTCCGGCCGCCGCGCGAGAGCGAAAAGTATCTTGCGCTCGCGCGCGTCGATCGCGTCAACGGCGTGGATCCTGAAGCGCTGGTCGGCAAGCCCGCATTCGAAGAGCTGACTCCGCTCTATCCCCACAAAAGACTCGTGCTCGAAACCGAGCGAGACGTGCTGGAGACGCGCATCCTCGACCTCGTGGCCCCGATCGGCAAGGGGCAGCGCGGGCTGATCGTTTCGCCGCCCCGCGCCGGAAAAACGGTCCTCCTCCAGAAAATTGCCCAGGGAATCACCACCAATAATCCCGAGTGCCACCTCATCGTCCTGCTCGTGGATGAGCGCCCCGAGGAGGTGACCGATATGGAGCGCTCCATCAAGGGCGAAGTGATCGCGTCTACCTTCGACGAGCCGGCGTCGCGCCATGTGCAGGTTGCACAAATGGTGATTCAAAAGGCAAAGCGCATGGTGGAGTTCGGGCTCGATGTCGTCATCCTTCTCGACTCCATCACCCGCCTCGCACGCGCCTACAACACCACAGCTCCCAATAGTGGTAAAATTCTCTCCGGAGGCATCGACGCCGGTGCGCTCCAGAAGCCGAAACAATTCTTCGGGGCCGCACGAAACATTGAGGAGGGCGGTTCGCTGACCATTCTCGGAACGGCCCTCGTCGACACCGGCTCCCGCATGGACGAAGTGATCTTCGAGGAGTTCAAGGGCACCGGCAACATGGAGATCGTGCTCGACCGGCGCCTCGCCGACCGGCGCATCTTCCCCGCCGTGGACGTGAACGCCTCCGGCACGCGCCGGGAGGATCTGTTGCTGTCGGCGGATGAGCTCGAGCGGGTCTGGACGCTGCGCCGGTTCATGAATGACATCGTCGACCCGGTGGAGGCGATGGAGCTTCTCGTCGAGAAGATGCGAAAGACGGGATCCAATGCTGAGTTTCTGCTCAGCATGAACGTCGACAGCTAGAGGCAGAAAAGCCTGCGACCTTCCGACCTGGGCGTGGCTATTGCTGCGCGGCGCGGGATCCTGAGCGCCCTCAGAGGCAAGTGCCCCTGGGGGTGGCCCTGCGTCGCTCAGCTCCCTGTGCGCATTCGCGCAGTTGAGCTGGAGAACGCTGCCCGCCCTTGAGCCGTTTCTCAGTTCTGTATGGGTCGACATCGATGATTCGAGACCACCACATTGCCTCGCTTCGAGTCCGTATTCCCAGTGTCGCCCGCCTGCGGCGAGAATTGGGGAGCTTCAGTGCGCGAGCTCGAGGCCTGGCTCGAATCCATCGAGAGCATGGGAGCGTCACGCTCTCCGCGCTGCTCCTTGCGTTCTTGGGAACTTCGGCGAATCGGCCCATGGCGCAATCCACAGGGCTCGATGGAGCTATGGAGAGTTTTGTGGGGTTGCGCGTCACCCACGGCGCATTTCCGCCGCCGCCGCCGCCACCTCCTCCAGGCCCTGAGACCCCCGGCGGTCCCGGGGTCCCTACGGGCCCGGGAAATGGCGTTCCAACGGGTCCGAGCGGTGGCCCAAAGGCGCCGGGGCCGAAGTACAGCGGGCCGGTGACGCCTGCCCCTGGCGGCCCGGCGAGCCCCGGCCGCAGCGGCGGCCCGATCACGCCCGCGGGAACGCCGCCGTCGACGCCCGGCCCCCGCGGCATGGGTCCGATGACAGGTCCCATGGACATGGGACCGAATCTGGAGTCGTGGCGCTATTGGTGGGAGTTCAACTGGGAGAGGTTCCTCGACCTGCGAACTCGCGTGGGGCAGTTCGACGGCGTCGTGACGGCGCGCACGGGCGACGAGTTGCTCACCGGAGAGAGCGCGCGGTCGTCGATGGCCCCAACCGACGCGGAGATCACAGAGAAGGCGCTGCCGGCGCTCTTCGAATGCTTGGAGAAGGAAACAGATCGTGTTGCGATTTGTTGTGCGTTGCGCGCCGTCGGACGCATCGGGCTCGAGCCGGCCCGAACACAGGCGGCGATCCTCAATCATCTTGCCTCGGGCGACCGGCGCGTTGTCGAGACTGCGGCGCTGGCCCTTGGAATCCTCGGGCAGTTCGACGCCGTCGCTCCGCTGCGCGCGCTCTCCGAGGACACCGAGGATGGACGCAAGATCGTGGGCGGCCGGGCCGAGGTGCCGTGGCGCGTGCGCACTCTCGCCACCTACGGGCTAGGCCTCACAGCGCTGCGAGTGGCGAATCCCCACTACAAAAAGCGCATCCAGGAGATTCTCATCGCGCCGCTCCTTTCGGGAGACCGTTGGAATGCACAGAAGGATCAGCGTGTCGCAACCATTATTGCACTCTCACTGATCCCGGATCCCGAGCGGCGGGCGGTCTTGGCCCTTCAGAAGTACTTCCAGGACCACCGCGACCGGGAGGAGTGGGTCACGGGCCATGTGCCGCCGGCCATCGCTCGGCTGCTCCAGCAAGCCCCGGCGGCCGAGCGCGGGCGCTACTGGCTGGAGATTCAGCGCACTCTCTCGGACTCGGCCGTGAAGACGCCACGCCTCGTGCGCGCGGGGTTCGCCATCGCCCTCGGAATGCTCGCCCAAGCGGAGGATCCCTTCGAAGCGGAAGTGACCTCACTGCTCAAAGTGATGGCCGACGCGGAAATGTCACGGTTCCCGGAAGCGGGCGTCCTCGCCTGGATCTCCCTCGGACAGATCGCCGGGAGCTTCGCGCCGGGAAATGAGATCGAAAGGACTCTCCTCGAACGCGCCTCTCTCAAAGGGGGCCGCGTGTCGGCCCGGTCCTGGGCGGCCCTTGGACTCGGGGTCGCCGGATTCGTGCAACAAATGCGAGGAGTCGCACTGGAGCCGCAACAGGACTCTGCTTCCAGGATTCTTCTCGAGAAGCTCCAGGAGCTGCGCGATCCTGAGCACGTTTCGGGGTTCGCGATGGCCCTCGGGCTGCGCCGACATGCACCGTCGGCGCCTGTGATCATGGGTCTCCTGGATTCCCTGCGTGACGAGCAGTTCCGCGCCTATCTCCCCGTGGCCCTTGGCCTCCTCGGCGATGGCGCGACGACGACGACCCTGTTCAGCGCAATGCGCGGGGCGAAGCGCCAGCCAACCTTCCTGTCCTACTGTGCCATGGGGCTCGCTCTCCTGCGCTCCAAGGTGGTCGTGTCGAACCTGCTCGACGATCTGACGGCTCTGTCATCGGGCGCCTCGCAAGCTCAAGAATGGGTTGTCGATGCGCTCGCCAATGTGGGCGATTACCGCGCAGTCTCGGCGCTTGCCAAGGTGCTCCGCGACGAGACTCGGAGCGCGTCGTGCCGCGCGTCGGCCGCCACTTCGATCGGCCAGATTTGTGACCGATCGGCTATCTCCTGGAAAGGGAATATTACCGCTCAGTTCAACTATATGGCCACGACGGAAACGGTGAACGATTTTCTGTGGGGTTCCTACTGAGCGCGTGAGCTTCCGAACCGTGCTGTGCGGTCCTCGCGACGATGCCAATATTGGAGCCGTCGCGAGGGCGATCAAAAACTGTGGATTGAAGGATCTATGGCTTGTGCGGAGGCGCAAGCCGGGGAAGCGCGCCCGTGCGACCGCGGTGCATGCGGACGACGTGCTGGACTGCGCGCGCCATACGGCGACGCTCGCCCAGGCACTCGAGGGCTGCACACACGCGGTCGGCTTCACGGCGAGGCCGCGCCGCTTCGCGCCCAAGCTCGAGCTCTTTGATGCGAGCGCGGCTCGGGAGCTCGCCGCAGTTGCGAGCCGAGGAAACGTGGCACTTGTCTTCGGCAATGAGCGGTCCGGGCTGAGCGACGACGAGGCGATGCTATGTTCGAGGCTCTTCCGGCTCCCAGCCAGCGGCGAACGGCCGATCTATAACCTCTCGCAGGCTGTTCTTCTTGTAACCTTCACTATCGCCTTCCCCGCGCAGCCGCGAGCGCGGCGGTCGGTCGCCGCGCGCACCTCCTCTGCGCTTCCGCGGGAGGCGCTCGAATCGCTCCGTCGAGAGTTCGAATCTTTGGTCAGCCTCCTCGGCTATCCGCCGCCGCGAACTCCCCACGACCGGACCTCAAGAATCCTCGTGCGCCTCCGAAGGCAACTGGAGCGCGCTTGCGAAGAACCTGCCGATGCGGCGCTCTGGCGCGGCCTGCTCTCCCGCATCCGCTCGCGCCTTTCCTAATGTGACTGTGTCACTCATTTCGGGCACTCCATCTGTGCCCACATGTGGTGCAGTGCCCGAAATGAGTGACACAGTCGTACTAAGAGTGGCTTCAAGAATTCTCCAACCCGCTCGCACGCGCGCTGAGACCGGTCGGCGCATGGAGGACGTTTCGAAGTCCTCCTCGCGCCTATCCCAGATCCCGTTTCACCATCTCGCGTGCGTGCGGCGCATTCGGTATCGTTTCGTCGTTGCGCGCTGGTTCCGCCCGCAGCGTGCTGTTTGCGTTCGAGGTCTCACTTGACCGTCCCGTCGACGCTGCTCGGATTGTTCCTACCGCAGCCACGCGCTGCTGCGCTGCTTCTCCTGCCTGGCCTCCTCAGTGCGCCGGCCCACGGGCCTGGTCCGCTGAAGCTCTTCCCAGCGGGCCCGCCAACGCCGTCGCCGGTCGGACCCGGTATGCCGGGGACTTCGGGGCCGATTACGCCTGGACCATACGGCCCCGCGACGCCGCGCCCCATGGGCCCCATCACTCCGGGGACTCCCGTGGGGCCTTTGACCGGAGCGAACGCCGGCCCGAACCTCGAATCGTGGCGTTATTGGTGGGAATTCAATCGCGACCGTTTTCTTGATCTTCGCACAAAAGTAGCAGCGACCGATGGAGTGCGGACGCCCCGCACGGCCGACGATCTTCTGTCGAGTGGAGCTGTGCGGAAGAACCTTCAGCCGACGATCGAGGAGCTGTCGGCCCATGCGCTTCCCGCACTTTTCGAGGCCGCCGAGAACGGCGGCTCGCCATTCTTGAGAATCGCGAGCCTCCGTGCGCTCGCTCGCATCGGCGCCGAATCGACGCGCACCCTCGATGCACTCGTTCGTGGGCTCGCCGACAAGGAGGTGTCGGTGGCCGAGGCCGCTGCGCTCGGAATTGGAATCTTGGGGATTCCGGAGTCGCTTCATCCCCTGCGTGCGCTGCTCGAGGACGAGACCGATGGGCGCAAGCTCGTGGGTGGGCGCTCGGAGGTGCCCTGGCGAGTGCGGACGCTTGCGGCCTACGCCGTGGGTCTCACGGGCGAGCGGGTTTCGAATCCACACTATCGCGCCCGCGCGCAGGAGATGCTGCTTCAGCTCCTGTCGAAGGAGTCGGCTCGGCGCTCCGCGCACCGCGACATCAAGGTTGCCGCAATTGTTGCGCTCGGGCTGATCCCCGATTTCGAGTTCAAGGCGGCGCTCGGGTTACAGAAGTACCTCTCGGAGAATTGGGAGCGAGAGGATCTGGTTTGCGCACATATCCCGCCTGCGATCGCCGGATTATTAAAGAACGCGCCGCCTCCCGAGCGCGGCCGATTCGTCACCGAGATCCTCGGCCACCTCGAGAGATCTCAGAAAAAGGCGAAGCGGCTCCTCCGCGCCGGTTATGCCATCGCCCTTGGGCAGCTCGTGCGCTCCGGCGATCCCTTCGAGCCGCAGGCGGTCGGCGCGCTTCGAGCGATGGCGGAAGGCGATTCGGGGAAAAGCCCCGAGGCCGGCCTGCTTGCACTCATCTCGCTCGGTGAGATCTGTGGCACCGGCGCACCGGGCGGCGACGTCGAGAAGCTCCTGCTGGAGCGCGCGAGCGCCCGTTCCGGGCGCGTCGCTTCGCGAGCCTGGGCCGCGCTGGCACTGGGCATCGCGGGCTTCGACCAACGGGCCCGAGCGGCTGCCCTCTCGGAAGACAAAGATTTCATCTCGAAGATGCTGTTGGAGAAGATTCCGGAGATTCGAGACCCCGAGCAGGCGGCAGGCTTCTGCGTCGCTCTGGGACTGCGATCCCACAAACCCGCCGCGACGGCTCTGCTCCGCCAGCTTTCGGAGATCCGCGATGAGGAGCATCGCGGATATGTGCCCATCGGGCTCGGACTCGTTCAAGATTCGCAAGCGACGGAGCCGCTCAAGAAAGCGCTCGAAGAGTCCAAGCGCCGACAGTGGATGCTCTTCCACTCCGCGGTCGGGCTCGCGCTGCTGGGAGACAAAAGTGTGATCCCCCAGCTGCTTCAGCTCCTGGCAGACCCAGACAATGACGGCTCGCTCGTCCAGAGCGCGGTGGCCGACGCCCTCGGCGTCATCGGTGATCACAGAACGCTTCCCGCCCTCGGCGCGCTGCTGAAAGACACGAAAAAGTCGACGAGCTGCCGGGCGTCGGCGGCGACGGCGCTCGGAATTGTGGGAGATCCTGCCCTCGTGCCGTGGCACGCGCGGATCACGTCCCAGTTCAACTATGCGGCGAGCGTCGAAACTGTAAACGACTTCATCTGGGGCTACTGAGCCGGCGCTTCGAACGCACCCGAGAGACGCCACCGTCCCTCGCCGTCACGCGAGACGTGCGTCGGAAGCTCCGCCTGTTCGGCGAGCTTCGGCGCCGGGAAATCGAGGTCGAGCACAAATACTGCGCGATCTCCAAAGTCACGAATCCGAACCGTGCCGCGGAGCGAGCGCGAGGAAGCGGCGACGCCGCCGGCCGCGTTCACGACCACGGCCGCAGCCTCCGTCTTCGACGGCAGCTCCAGCGCCCGCTCCGAGGGCGTCGGCGGCACGCCGGGATCGTCGAGCTCGAGCGCGAACACGAGCCCCACGCCTCGCTCATTCGGCGGCAGGTCGAGGCGCAGCACGCGCCGCCCCTTGGCGAACTCCGTCAGGATGATGGGCCGATCGACGACGACGAGACGGCGCCCGCGCAGGTCGACGGCCGTCGCGGAGCGGGATGAGATGCACCCGGACGCCGCAGCTGCAAGGAGAGACAATACCAGTCGAATCGAGCGCACGACCGCCGTGTAGCACGTCGGCGGAGGCGCGCCAAGCGGCGAGGCGGGCCGCCAGCGGCGCGCCAACGCCGCGAGGCCCGCGCAATTCGGATACCCTCTGCGCGCGGCGCTCGGTCGGCGCCGCGGGAGCAACTGTATGAAACCCCTTCGCGTTGGCGTGATCGGCCACTTCTCAGGCCGTGCCTTTGTCTGTGGAGACCGCTTCGCGGCCGTCGATCGGGACTCGCTCGAGGCCTGGCTCGGCGGCCTCGGCGCCGCAGCCCCCGTCGGCCTGCCCTTTTGTAACCAACTGCCGCTCGGAGGGCTCGACTCCCTCGAGCCCGACTCAATCGCCGAGCGCGTGCCGAGCCTCGCGGCTCTGCTGGAGGCGCGCGCCCACGTCGACGACCTGCCGACCCTGCGACAACTGCTCGCGAGTGCCGCCGCCGAAGGTGCCGTCTCGGAGCCCAACGCCGCTCCCGCGGCGCCCGACGCGGAAACCACGCTCTCCCTCGGTGCCATCCTTGCCAAGAGCACTCCCAAGCGCGAAGACGACCTCGAGCGCCTGCTCCGGGAAGCGGTGGAGCCGCACCTCGACCGGCGGGACCACGCCGCCCTCGATGCGAGGCGTCTTTCCGTCGACCGCGTGCTCAATGATCGCTTGCGCCAAATCCTCCAATCGCCGGCATGGCGCGGGCTCGAGTCGCGGTGGCGAGCGCTCGCCGCCCTCGCGCAGGAGGCGGAGCGGAGCGAAACGCTCGCGATCCTCGCACTCGACGTCGACGTGGCGGCGCTCGGCCACGAAGACGGGCGAGCGCAGGTGGAGCCGCGGCTACGCGCCGCGCTGGCCGAATCGATCCGCCGAGCAGGTGCGGTCCCTTTCGATTTGTTGATTGTTGATTTTGAACTCGGCCTCGCGCAAATCGAGGCGGCTCCTTTTCTGGCCGACTTGGCGCGCGCCTTGGCGGTGCCGGTCGCGGTCGGCGCCGACGGGTCTCTCTGGAGGCGCGCCCTCGAATCTGACGCGCGCTTCACGGAGCTATGGAAAGCGGTCTGCGCCCTCCCGGGGGCCGATCGGCTCGCGCTCGTCGCACCGCGCGTTTTGTTGCGTTCTCCCTATGGCGCGAAAGCGACTCGCACCGAGCGGTTTCCCTTCGAGGAGATCCCGGAGAACGCGTCCGAAGCCGGCGTGCGCGAGAGGCTCTGCTGGGGCACCGGCTCCGCCCTGCTCGGGCGCGTGATTGCCCGATCGCTTGCCACCGATTCGCGGGCGCCGCTTGAGTCGCTTCCTATCTTCAGCGCCCACGTCGATGGAGAATGGACACAGTTCGGGCCAACGGATTCCCTGCTCACCGATTCCGCCGCGGAGCGGTTGCTCGAAGCGGGTTTCTGCTGGGCATGGGGCGCTGCGCACGGCGACGCCGTCGCAGTTCCACGAATTCAATCGATCACGCGCAGGCAGCTGGTGTGATGGGCCTTGCGCGGGGCTCGCGGCCCCCTGTGGCCTTGAAAAAGAACCGGCACTAAGCCGCAATGCGCGCCGCTTTCGAGCGCCGGTAGCTCAACTGGATAGAGCATCAGACTTCGGATCTGACGGTTGGGGGTTCGACTCCCTCCCGGCGCACCAATCGAACCCAAACAATTCCGATGGCGACGCGTTCTGAGCGCCCGTCCTCAAATCGCCATGCTCCGCCGAATTACCACAGTTGGCCTCGTTGCTTCTCTTTCGCTCCTGACCTCCTGCCGCACTTCGACTCGCGGCTATTTTGAGGATCGCCTGAACGACACGCTCGACTGGATCCCCTGCAGCGTGGCCGCCGGCCCCGGCTTCTATGTCGGTGCCCGCGCGACATCGTTCTTGGGAACGGGCGTCGGCTACGCCGAAACGAATCGAGCGGGTCTCCATCGCCGGTCGTCGTGGCCCGAGGATCCATTCGAACTCGTCAACGCGCGAACGTGGTCCGAGAAGGAGAAGGGCCTCGTCATTTTGTGGACTCGCGACGGGGATCCAAAGCCCGGCGCCGGAAATCTCCTAATTCCTCCCGTGGTCGATGAAAAAAATAACTTCGGGTTTCGCGCCTTCATCGACCCGGGCTCGCTCCTCGACGCCGAAGTCGAAGCGCACATTATCTATCTAGGCATCCGAATCGGCGCCTCTCCGATCCAAATCATCGATTGGCTCCTCGGCTGGACGACTCTCGACTTCCTGGGCGACGACCTCAACGATCGCTTCGAAGGGAGGCCCGCGAAGCCCGAGTCCGAGAAACGGGACGCCGATCGGCAGCGGGACGCCGACAAACCGGAGAACGCTGCGAAACGCGGCGGGTAGGGCCGGCAGGACGTTTCAAAAGTGCTCCCGGTGCTTGCACGGGCGCTACGCACTGCGAGCGCGAGGAATCGTCGCCTAGCGCAAGAATCCTCGCCGCAGGCGTAGCCAAGGAGTTTCGTCGAGGACGAGGCGACGCAGCGACGGGCGACGAGGCCCGTGCGCAGTTCGGATGACTTCTGAAACGTCCTCCTGGAGCGGCCCGAAGCCATGGGGCGACCGCCGCCGAACGTCCTCGAACGATTCGGCGGCGCGTCGTTCGCGTCAGACTTTCTTGGTCGAGAGATACCACTGCGTCATCTTGACGCTCGGGTCCTTCTCGCGCTGACGCGCCGCATCGCAGGTCGCCGGAGGCGGCACGATCACTTCATCGCCTTTGCGCCAATTCGCAGGAGTCGCGCACGCATTGGCATCCACCGTCTGCAGTGCGTCGATGAGCCGAAGAATCTCATCCATGTTCCGCCCCGCCTGCATCGGATAATAAATCATCGCGCGAACATTCTGCTTCGGGTCGATGACAAATACGCAGCGCACGGTCATCGTGGCGTTCATCGGCTGGTGCACCATCCCGTAGAGCTGCGCCACCTTCTGATCGAGGTCCGCCAGCACCGGGAACGGAACGCTCACCTTGAACGTCTCCTCAATATTGCGTACCCAGGCGATATGTGAAAACACGGAGTCGATCGAGAGACCGATGAGTTGCACTCCGCGGCGCTCGAACTCGGGGACGAGCTTGGCGAAACCGACGAACTCGGTCGTGCACACCGGCGTGAAATCCGCCGGATGCGAGAACAGGATCACCCACTTCCCTTTGGAGGTGTAGCTCGAGAGCTTGATCGGGCCGTGGGTCGAGTTCTGCTCAAAGTCGGGCGCGGGGCCGCCGAGCGTGATTCGGGGAGGGGAAGCTTGGTCTGTCATGGAATCTGCTCCAAAAAGATGGTCTTGGACGGTCAGCGGATCGCGTCGGGGTCCCTCGAGACCTGACCGACCCAGGGCCCGAGAACAAACCACGCCATCGCGATTCGCTCGGGAGTTACAACGTCGCCCCCTGCTGAATGCAACGCCATGCGCAACCTCGTCATCGTCGGATCGGGCCCCGCGGGATACACCGCGGCGCTGTATGCCTCTCGGGCAGACCTCAAGCCGCTGTTGTTCGAGGGTGACCAGCCGGGCGGGCAGCTCACCATCACAACGGATGTTGAGAACTATCCCGGATTTCCGAAGGGAATCATGGGGCCAGAGCTCATGGAGCTCATGAAGGCCCAGGCGGAGCGATTCGGAACGGAATGTCGGCTCCAGCGCATTGAGCGGATCGACCTGTCGAAGCGCCCCTTCCACCTCTGGAACAGCGAAGGAGAAGAGGTCGTCGCGCGGTCGATCATCGTGGCAACCGGGGCATCGGCCAAGCTGCTCGGGCTTCCGCGGGAAGCAGAGCTCATGTCCCACGGCCTTTCGGCCTGCGCGACATGTGATGGCGCGTTCTACCGCGGCAAAGAGCTTCTGGTGGTGGGCGGCGGCGATACCGCCATGGAGGAGGCCACGTTCCTCACGCGCTATGCAACAAAAGTGACCGTCGTGCACCGGCGCGAATCGCTGCGCGCCTCGAAGGTGATGCAGGAGCGCGCGCGCTCGAATCCCAAAATTGATTGGCTATGGAACGCAGAGATCATTGAATACATCGCGAATGCACAAAACAAGCTCGTCGGGGCCAAGCTGCGCTCCACGAAGGACGGGCGCGTCTGGGAGCAGGCGACCGGCGGCGTCTTCCTGGCCATTGGCCATCAGCCCAACACGTCGTTCCTCGGAGGACAGCTCGAGCTCGAACCGACGGGATATGTGAAACTCTTCGGCGGTACGCGGACCAGCGTCGAAGGCGTGTTCGCCTGCGGCGATGTGGCAGACGCCGTCTACCGACAGGCGGTCACGGCAGCGGGCTCCGGCTGTGCCGCGGCGCTTGAAGCCGAGAGGTGGCTCGCAGCTCAAGGGGTTCACTGATGCTCCTGCCGCTCCTCGCCTGGGGGCTTGTCATCACGCAATCGGTGCCGGGAAGCGCGCCCCTCCATCCGTCGTCCACGAAGCTGACGCAGCCGCTCGCGGAGCGCCTCTCGTCGGCGCGTGCGACGGAGATGGTGGCGGCATATGTGGTGCTCGAGTCGCGACCGGATTTCGCCACCCTCGGCGCATCGGTGGAACATCTCCCGCGGCGCGCGCGCGGAAAGGCACTCATCGGCGCGCTGCGCGCCCACGACGGCGTGCGGCGCGGTGAACTCCTCGGCGCCCTGCAATCGGCGCAATCGCTCGGACGCGCCGAGCGGATCGTCGACCTCCCGCTCGTGAATGCCATCGCGTTCCACGCGCAGCCCACGGTGATCCAGGAGATCGCGGCGATGCCGGGCGTGCTTTATGTGAATTCCGACGCGCCAGTGTCTGACACGGCCGATGCAACGGCTGGTCCCCCGCAGCCGCTGGAGCCGGTCGCCCCGATGCGCGTGCCGCCTGCCCCTGTGGCCTTTGCCCCGGTCGCCTCGGAGCACCTCGTGAAGGCCGGCGTCCCCGCCTGCTGGTCGCTCGGCTTCGACGGCACGGGGATAGTGGTGGCGCTCCTCGACGACGGGACCGCCGCAGACCACCCGAATCTTGCCAATCATATTTGGCAGAACACCGGTGAGACGGCTTCCAACGGCATCGACGACGACGGCAACGGCCTCATCGACGACGCCTTCGGCTGGAATTTCAGTGTCAACAATAACAACACCTACGGTTTGGTGCACGGCACGCGCACGGCAGGCCTCATCGTCGGCGACGGCACGCTCGCGAATCCGGGAGACGGGATCCAGTACATCACGGGTGCAGCGAAGAACGCCAAGCTGATGCTCACGACGATCTCGTCGATGGGCGCGCAGCAATCCCACTTCTGGGCATGCTATCAATACGCGATCGCCGAGGGAGCCGACTTGATCTCGAGCTCCCATTCATGGAAGTGGAATAGTAGTAGCTTGCCCGACATTTATATGTTCCGAACGGCGTGCAATGGAATCCTCGCGGCAGGGCTTCTCCTGGTGAACTCATCGGGCAACCAGGGCGATGAGCTCTTCAATTATCCGGTTCCGTTCAATATTCCGGTCCCGGCCAACGTGCCGGCTCCGTGGGCCCATCCGGCCCAAGTGCAGGCGGGGCTCTCCTCGGTCCTGAGCGTCTCGACGGCCACGCTGGACGATGCGATTTTCGCGGAGGCCTGCTTCGGCCCGACTCCCTGGGAGAACATCAAGCCGTACCTCCCCACCTATCCGTTCGCACAAATCCCGGCGATGTACGATTATCCGTACGCCTTCGGAACGGGACCGGGATTATTGAAGCCGGATGTGAGCGCCTTCAGCGGCGTGCGAACGGTAACAGGCAACACGAGCTATTACAACGGCTTCAACGGCTCGTCGGCGGCGACGCCTCAGGTCGCAGCGATCGCCGCTCTGATGCTGCAGGCGAATCCGCGCCTTGAGCCGCGCCATCTGGCGCATGTGCTGCAGGCGACGGCAAAGGACATCCTCCCCGCAGGGAAAGATCTCCGCACCGGCACGGGGCGCATTCAGGCCTACGAAGCACTGAAGCGCGGCCTTGTCTCGGTCACCGCCGATCCCCAAGTGCCGAAGCTCGGAAACCCCGTCGTGTTCCGCGGCCACAGCGTCGTCGGACGCCCGACCTATTTGTTGATCTCTCTCAACAATTCGCCTCTCGTACTGCCAGGCGTTGCAGTCCTCGACGTGAACGTTCCCCTCGAGCTGATCGCTGAGATTCCCAATCCAAGCTCCGCCGATTTCGATTTTTTGACGCTCTACTTGCCGCCGCAGCCGGCGATTACTGGGATTCAATTCTGGCTTCAGGCCGCCTGCGACGATTTGACCGGCGCCACCGGCTCCTGGCTCATCTCCCCCATCGAGACGTTCACGATCGGCGGTTGGTAGCACGCGGCGCGCGTCTGCTTCGGGGTCGCACGCTTTCAAGGGCGGCGAGGGGAGAGCCCGTACGGAGGGGCGGGAGCTTTTCACTGACACATCGGCCCCGGCGCCTGGATTCTGGCCTCGTCGGACTTCGCACGCAGGTGCGCGCGATCCGACCTCCAGTCCCATGACCGATCTCACTCGACGCAACGCTGTGAGGCTGCTCGCCGGCGGATCCGTGCTGGCCTCGGGCACGCTCCTCGGCGGCGGCGCCTTCGCGGCGCCCCCCGTGCCGGGCTCTTCTGCCTCTTCGGGCAACGCGCCCGATCTCCCCGCGACAGCGCGCACCGCGAAAACCACTCCACCTCCGGCCGTGCCGGGCACGCTTCTCCAGGCCCACGTCGGCCGATGCCGGTCGTGGGATTCCTCGGTGTATCTCTCGGCGGGCCGCGCACGCGGATTTGCACAGCTCTCGCCGGCGGCCTTCGCCATCGCGGCGGCATGCCAGGCGGCGGGACGCCCCGTGGCGATGAAGTTCACAGAATACGAGCCCGATTGGAACGGCGGAGCTGGACGCTTTCACGGCGTCGTGCTTGCCATCGACCCCCAAGACCTCACATCGAATCCCACTCAAGAATCGGAGGGCGGTCCATGGGCCTCGCTTTCCTAGAGATTCCCGGAATCAAAGGCTCGGCACGGCAGAAGCACGTGCTCGAGAAAATTGTGATTCAAGGCGTTTCCGCCGAGACCTATGCAGTCCCCAACTGGATCACGGGAAAACCGGATCCCGAAGACCTGCTCAAGAAAGCAGAAGGTAAGAAATTCAAGACGCGTCACAAGGTCATGGTGCTTACCAAACCGATCGACAAGGCGAGCCCCAAGCTCTACGAGGCACTCACCAACGCCGACACGTTCAACAACGTATTTCTTTACTTCTGGCGAATGCCTCCCGGCGGCGGTGTCGAGCAGAATTACTACACAATCCGCATGAACGGCGTTCAGGTTGCCGGCATCCGAGTCATAATGCCCAACAATCGGATGCAAATAAACGAGCTCATGCCGGAGCAGGAGGAGCTGCTCCTCACCTATACGGCTGTTGAGTACATCTTCGACACCACCCCGACGGCGACGACGCTGGGCGGCGGTTCCGGCTCCGGCGGCACGGATAAGCTCGAGAAGGCGAACTCCGAGAAGTTCAATGTTGAGTTTGAGCCTCCCATCGAAGCGAAGGCCCATGCGCTCGCCGTCAACGGCGGAAAGTGGGCGGCCAAGGCTGGCGCCAGCCAGCTTTACAAGCTCTTTAAGTCCGACACATCGTCGAAGTAACTATCACATCAAGGAATTCTCCCATGGGACTGAACGCGTTCCTCGGCATCCCCGGGGTCAAAGGCTCCGCGAAGCAAAAGCATGTCGAAGGCAAGATCGTCGTGCACGCGGTGAGCAGCGAGGTCATGGCCGATCTCAACTGGAAGTCCGGCCTGCCTGAGAAGGAAAAGTATAAGTACAAGCCCATCGTCGTCACGAAGCCGATCGACGTCTCCAGCCCGGCGCTTCATACCGCTCTCCAATACGGCACGGAATGGGACGTCGTGGAGCTCGAATTCTGGCGCATGCCGCCGGTCGGCGGACGCGAAGAGAAATATTTCAAAATCGGTCTCTTCGAAGTCAACGTCATGTCCATCAAGACGGTGATGTACAATAATCAGAAGCCGGAGTTCGCGGCGCTTCCCGAGTTCGAGGAAGTGACCTTCGTCTACAATGGCATCGGGTATAGCTATAACTCTGAGGACGGGACCCCTGGAGGCTCCAGCAACTCCAAGAAGCTCAAGGCGACTTTCGAGATCCCTGCGGAGGCCAAGGCCAAGGCGATCGCCGTCGACCTCGGCAAGGACGCCGGAAAAGTGCTCGCTGGAGACGTGTGGAAGCTCCTCAAGGGTGAGAGCACCGAAGAGCCGGAGGAGGCGAAGTAGCCGTGCTGCGACTTCACCTAGCCGCCCTCGTGGCCGCGGCCTTTGCCGCGGCCGCACCCGCGCAGGGCGATCCGGCTCCGTATCGGCAAAAGGCTGAGGCGGCCACAAAACGGATGGCCGAGAAGCAGTCCGCCGTGATGCAACAAATGGTTGCGGCGCGGAAGAGCGTTGGCGACGATGCCAATAAAGTCCAGGGCGATCTGGACGAGGCCGCGAATAAGGTCTCGGGCACCGACTTCGCTGCGGCCCTCGGACAGATTCCTATCGCCGAGAGCCACGTCGAATATGTTCCCGAAGGCAACCGGGAGGCATTTCTAGCGGCGCTGAAGAACCTACAAAAAGCTCTGGAAGAGGCCGCACAGGTGCGCGCACAAGCCGATGCGCTCCAGCTCGCGGGAGACCGGCTTGAATCGCTGAAGACGACGCTTCAAGACGGCGGCGATGCGGCATCGCAGCTTCGCGATCTCGACGACACGGTGAACCATCTGAAGGGTTCTCAGGCCCTCACGCAGAAGGAGCTGAGTGAGCTGCGCGTTTACCTCGCCGGCCACAAAAACACTTCTTATACGAAGCGCATGGACGCGCTGCGCGAGCAGGCCAAGCTCGACGCGGCAACGCTCGATGCCGAATACCCCGCCATACAGAAATCGCTCTCCGAGGCCGCCGAACGCGATTCCGCGATCGCGCGCTTCGACACGATGTCCAACACGGTGCTGGAGAGCGCGCTGCTGCTGCCCTGGGAGGATGCGGTTGCCAAGGACCTCCGAGCACGCATCGCGAAGATGGCGGAGCCGGTGCGAGCCGCCTACTCCGCGGCGTCGGCGGTGAGCATTGGAGAACGGCTCAAGGCGAATCTTGATTTTCAGGCCGATCAATTCGAAGGCTGGAAAGAGGAGACCGCGGCATTCACAGTCGACGATTATCTGTTGCCTTCCAGCACCGTGAATCTTCTCGGCTTTCCAAAGACATGTGCTTTCATTCGGCTGTCGATGCCATGGTTCGCGTACGTCGCCATGGACCCCGAATATCAGCACACCACACCCGATCCGAAATTCGCCGCGCTTCAAGAATCTCTTCGAAAGGACGCGGACGCTGCCGTCGCGAAGCTCCTGGCGGTGGCTGAGCCTCTCGTCGCCGAAATCGAAAAAGTGGGTTTCACTGAAGAAGGGCAGCGAGAGCGCGCGGCATACCTGGCAAGCTGGGATCTCCGCATGGCACTCCATGAGCACAAGAAGCAGTGGGACTTGATCGCCCGAGTGCAGAAGCTCGTCGATGCTTTCGACCGCAAAGCCCTTGGCGCCGAGGCGGCAATTGCAAAAATGCGGGAGGAGGCGCTGAAGACGACGGAGGCCCATTGGAATCGCATGTGGGCCACGGTGCCGATCGCCGGCGGTTTTGTTGGAGATCAGGCGGGGAAGTTCCGCGACAAGCAGATCCGAGTCGAAGCCGGAAGGAACTACTCCGACGAATTCGTCGCGGGTGACTTCGACATGGTTTTCCGTATGAACGGCGAACTCTTTGCCGCGAAGCTCGATCCGGCGCTGAAAGCCGGAATCGAAGCGCAGCGCACCCGCTTGGAACTTAAGCCCACGCCGGATGATGAGTATGAAATCATCGCCACGGTCGGGGCTGAAGGGGCGCTCGGATTGGCCGGTGCCGACGGCAAGCAGGCAGCAACGCTTCCGTGCCGGATGCTTCGCGTGTTCGGTGTACGGCTCGGGCCGATCTCGTATCTAGCTCGGTAAGGCCAACGCGCCCGCGGCACAATTTCTGCGCGCGTTTTTAGACCCTACTTCTTCTGCGTCATCCCTTCGAGGCTGATTGCGGCAGCTCGGGCCGCGGTCGCGAGGTCGGCGCGCTTGTGCTGCTGGAAGGTCGACTCGGCCTTCTTCAGCATTTTTGTGAGCTTCGACGCAAGCTTCAGCGCTGGGTCGAGCTTCACGGCTTTATTGCGCTTGCGCTCCTCCAGCTGAGAGATCTTCTGCTTGAGAGCGTCAATAATCTGATCGTAGGTGCGGCGGTTGCGCTTGGGGCCCATGGTCGCGTGGCTCGAGAGAGCGGGAGGTGGGCCCGCAGCATAGCAGCCCGCCTCGACCGCTTCTTCAGAGCCGCAGGTCGGCCCTCTGGAGCAACCGCTCCAGCTCCCGCTCGGCGCGCGCGCGCTCGCTCGGCTCGAAGGTCATCACGAAGGCCCAGGCGACCTCGGCTCCTTTCACGACGACGGCGGTGCCTCCTCGCTCCTTCGAGCCCTCCGCGCATCGGAATTCGAATCGGGCAGCCGGCAGAGTGCCGATTCGCATCTCCTGGAATCCGCCGGTACGTTCATACAGTTCAAGGGAGCCTCGCAGTCGCCGCTCGATCGAGACGGCGGCCCCATCTGCCGTCACCTCCCGCTCGGTCTCAGCCGCACAGGCGACGAGCCGTCCCGAAAAATCGCAACGCTCGAGGGAGAGCGCTTCGCCGCTTGTTCGCTCCACGCTCCAGTCGGAGTTGGCGACGACAAACCGTACTCGTCCGGAGGCGTCGGCGACGGCGGTGGCGGACGCCCCCTTCGGCTCGGAAGTTTCGAGGTCCCCTGCGGCGCAACGGTGCGCCACGAGATCGGGTCCGTTCAGCTCCTCCTGCACGGCGAACCCCTCGGCGTCGAGCCAAGCCAGACTCTCCACCGACCGGACAGTGGCGATCTGCACGCGATAGGAGGCGGGCGGAGCCCCTCCAAGGGCGAGCGTTCGCGCAGGCTCCGAGGCAATCTTCCGAGACGTAACAGTTCTCACGAAGGGATCAAATACGACCCATGTGCGCGACTCGCCGGGGGCAGCGGAGGCCCGACGCTGAGCCTCTGCGGCCAGCAGCGGGAAGGTCGCGCCCGCCGGGAACGGGATGAGCTCCTTGCGGCGCAGCGCACCGTCGAGGCACTCCACCTCGAGACCCTTCGGCCCCACCATTGCTCTCACCGTCGACGCGGCGCCGTCGAAGACTTCGCGGTATTGGCACTCAAGCGGACGCAGCTCGGAGTCGGCCACCTCGATCCGAGTGATCTTCACAGAAGGGCCGCCTGCCTCGCGCAAGTCGACCGTCTCCTCGATTCGAATGCGCTCGGGCGTCTGTGGATCGGGGCCGATCGCAACGCGGCGCGTTCCGAGGCGTTCGTGCCGCGCATTACGGACCCAATAAAAGTGCTCCCGCAGGGGAACCGTGCATGGAGTCGGCGCAGGGCTCGCCGATTCGGCCGCTGGCGCCGACTCAGCCTTCGGAGCGCGGTGGACCGCGACGACATCTTTCCGCGCGATCTCAATGCGCGCGCCGCGGGCGACTTCCACGAGCACGGCATGCTCCGACTCGGAGACCACGGAGCCTTCGACGACTCCGCCCGAGCGGAGCTCGACGCGGTCGGAAAGGAGCCAGGCAGTCAGGAACAGAGTGACAATCGACGGGGCGGTGATGGGGAGCATCCCGTTTCTCAACCTTGCGCACGAAGCCCGGAGGGGAAGGCATCGGCGCGCCCTCTCCATCGGCCGACGCGCCACTTCACCTGAACCGTACGATCGCGAACTCCTTGCGAGTTCCTCCCTTCGCGCATGGCCATGCTTGAGATTCTCCTCGCGCTGCTCCCCGCACTGGCGGCTCCGGCGGTCCAGGACGCCGAGAGAGAGGCCCTGCGAGAGAATCACGAGGGGCTCTTCGTCGAGGAGCGCCTCCTCAACAACGGGCTTCGCGTGGTCGTGGCGCCCCGGGCCGGGGTTCCAGTGGTGGCCTGCCGCGTCGTCGTGCGCGGAGGTGCCGCCGCCGATGCCCCCTATCCTCCCGGCTTCCAAGAGCTGCTCGTCCGCGTGATGGACAAAGGGAGCGATCGCCTGGGTGTGCGCGATTTTGAGAAGGAGCGGGCGCTGGCGCGCCGCGTGGATGACATCGAAGACGCCCTCGCGCTGGTGCGAGCCGAGGCAAAGTCACAATTTCGTCGCGGCGACGGCCCTGACCCCGACGACCCGGTCGCCCAGCCGCCAGCGCTGGCAAAGCTGCGCGACGGGCTCACCGCAGTGGCGGACCTTCACCGGCGCGAACTGATACCGGACGAGCTTCGATCGCTTTATTCCCGCGCGGGCGCCCGCAGACTGCGCCGGCTCGTGTCGGCCGACGCGAGCCTTCTCGAGGTGACCCTGCCGGCGCAGCGCCTTGAACTCTTCTTCGCGATGGAGAGCGAGCGGCTTCAGCGCGCCGTGGTGAGGGATCTGGCCGGTGAGCGCGATCGCCTTCGGGAGGAGCGGCTCGCCGAAGAGGCGCGCTTCTCGACCCTGCGCGCCGAAGAGGCCCTGAGGGCGATGCTGTGGGGAAACCATCCCTATGGAGCTCCGGCCCCCGGAGCGATGGCGCTCGACGATGTGACGCGCGCCGATTTGGAGCAAGCGCGCGAGCGAGCGATTCATCCACAAAACGTCATTTTTGTACTCACCGGCGACGTGACATCGGAAGCGGCCTTTGAGCTCGCGAATCGATATTTGGGGTCTTGGAAAAGTGCTCCTCGATCGGAGCCTCCGGGGCCGCGCACCGGCCCGGTCGTGGGTCCGCGCCGCCTCGAAGCAGCCGCGGACGGAACCCCGCGAATCGTACTCTTATGGCCGACGCCGCCCGCCGGGCATCGGGATGAGGCCGCCCTCGCCGCCCTCTCTCGCGGAGCCGGGGGCGAGGACGGCAGCCTGATCCGGGCCCTGCGCTACGCGCGAACAAATCCGACAACGGTGAAATCCACATTTGCTCCCGCGAGATTCGGCGGCACATTTCGCCTCGAAATCGGTGCGCGCAGAAATGAGGACTTGCCAGCGCTCGAGCAGGCGCTGCTCGGCGCGATTCGGGCCGGAGATGCCGCAGAGATCAGCGACGAGTCCGTCGCTCGCCTGCGAACGATCGCCCTCCATGCCCATTTCGACCGTCTCAGCAGCGTGGAGACGGCTGCCGACGCGCTGGCACAAGCCGAGTCGTGCGGGAGCTGGCGAGATTTGGCGAGCTTCCCGAGTCGGATCGCAGCGCTCTCGGCAGCCGACCTGCAGCGCGTAATGCGAGAAACGCTCACCCCGGACCGACGCTGCATGCTTGTGCTTCGCTCGACGCGCGAAACCACACTTCCTGCGGCCGCGTCGCGGCCTGCGGCGGCTGCCACAAACTCTTTCCCAGCGGTGCCGGCTTCGATCCCCGCATCGGCCCCTGCACCGGATCCCGCATCCATGCCGGCTTCGGGCCCCGCTTCCGCGCCGGCGCCCGCTCCCGATTCCGGAGCATCGTCGAAGCCGGCGTCTCGTCCGGCGGATGAAAAGTGATGATCACTTCGACGATTCAAGCGGCGATTTTCTATAGCTTGCTTCTCCAGGGAGCGCCGCATGAAGCCCAGGCGGCACCCTCGAGCCCGCGCGCGCTCGCGGAAAAGACGCTCCCTGCGGTGATCGCCGATCGGCGCGCGATGCGCCGCGTCCTCGGCTCCGGCGCAGTCGCTTATGTGAGTTCCGATCCCGCAGCGCCTCGCGTCGAGGCGCGTGCGGTGTTTCGCGCAGGCGCCTATGTCGACCCGCCCGGGAAGGAAGGACTTGCGCACCTCCTCGTGCGCTCGATCCCCTTTGCTCCCGAGATTCGCGCAGCCGCCGCGCTGCTGGGCGCACGCATCGAGTCCGAGCTCGATGATCACCTCGGCGAAGTTTCGCTCGTCTGCTCCGCCGCCACGGCACGCGACGCGCTGGGCGCCCTCGTCGCTGCGCTTCGAGTGCGGACCTTCGACGCGGCGATTCTTGAGGATCAAAAATATTGTCTCACCGCGGCACTGCTTCGCCGCGATGACGACGGGCTTGCGGCTGAAGAGCGGGCCTGGAAGCGGCTGATGCGCGGCGGCCACAGCTCCACATGGCTCCCCTCGCAGGCGTCTCTCGACGCGATCACTCCTGCCGACCTCGCCCATGCGGCAACGCCCCTGCTGGTGCCGCGAAATGTGGTGTTTGCGGTCTCCGGCCCAATGCCGGAGGGAGAGATTACGGCGGCCCTCGATGCCGCCATGGCCGGATGGGCCCCGGCCGACTCGCCGATCCCCGCCGCGAGCGAGCCGCAGCCCGCCGCAGCGCCGGGCGTCTACCTCCTCGATCTCGGGCGCCCGTGCGCTACAGTCCGCATCCGAATTGGATTTCCCACAATTCGTCGCGACCATGGCGATCGAGCGCTGCTGGAAGCTCTCTCGGAATACCTCGGCTCCACTGCTGCGGCCTCGCGACTTCGCCGCTCGCTCCTCCACGACAAGGGGCTGGTGTTTGATGTGGGGTTCGAGATGTGCCGCGGCGAAGTGCACCGAGGAGATGTGAGTTTCACTTTAGGTGCTCGAGCTGTGCGCGCCGCTGCTGCCGTTCGGGCGGCGATTGCGGAGATTCGAGCCGTTGGAGAAGAGCGCGTCTCCGCCGAAACGATTGCTACAGTCCGGCAGGGTCTCATTGAGCGCCTCGCGACGCTCGACGCCTCACTCCATGGGAGGCTCCGGCGGTTCGCGCGGGAAGAGTGGCTTCGTGTCGACGCCGAAGAGGCCGCGCGTGATCGGGCCGCGTGGGAGTCGATGACGGCCGACGACTGGATCCGGACCGCTCGCCGCTACCTCGATATCACGAAAGCGGTCGTGCTGCTCGTCGGCGACTCCAAGGCGATCGACCTCGCTCCAAGCTCATGGGGAGAGTTTGGAGCGCCGCGCCCGCTGCCGGAGTAGCACCGCTCGACGGCCTCTTCGAAGCTCTTTCGATACTTTTCCACGGGCTTCGAATCTCGATCGATGAGTTTCCTCATCGTGCGGATCGCCTCGAGGGCGCTCCGCGAGTAGGGACCGTTCGAAAGAGGGTCGGCATCGTCCCCCTGTTTCCCGTGCGGTCGCGTCTCGGGGAATTCCGATGCGGCATGCGCAGCCCGGATGACTGTTGCCCGAGCCTGTGGCCAAAGTGCTTGCACTGGTGCTTCGCACTGCGAGCACGAGGACTTTTGGCGAGATCGAGGAGGACCGCCGGAGACGCAGCAAGAAATTACGGCGAGGCGGTCCGACGATGCGATGGCGAAGCGGGACCGGATAACGCCGGAATCGGTTTTTCGATGAGCGGCTAGTTTCGCTGGAAGAGACCGGACGGAACCGGGTCGTTCACCTGGATCTCGTAGGACGGAGCTTCTCCAGACGGCTCCTTCCCATCGAAAACCAGCGCGCGGCGGCGCGGAAGCTTGAGCCCGCCGACCTCAACAAAATCGCTGAAGCGGTGCTCCACGGCACCGAACCAAAATTGAGGTCCGCGTCCGCGATACTCCAACGCGACGATGCGGCCCGCGGCGTCGACGGAGAGCGTCGTCGTCGTTCCCGAATAATGAATCTTTAATTCTTCGGCTTCTACTCCTGCGACAGCGCGCTTCTCTCCCGCCACAGCAAGGAAGCCCGGCTCGCGCCGAAAGCGCAGCAGAACGAGGGGCTGGCGAAGGAGGTCGCGCCACATTTCCCGGCGCGCGGTTGGATGAAGCACTTCCGCCGGCGTCGTCTCGCCTACGAAGAACGCATCTCCGCCGTCTCCTCCTTTCTCCTTGATCATCACGCGGAACGAATCCCAATCATCCCAGCTCTGATCGATGCGAAAGGAACCAGGAAATGCCACTGTAAGCTTCCACTTTTCCACGGTTTCGCTGGCGGGCTTCGAATCGGCTCCGGTCCTCGCGGTCCGTTTCACGCGCGAAACTTGAAGCGTCTTCAGCCCATCCACTTTTTCCGCCCCGCCGAAGGCGGCGAGCACCTTCTCCAGCAGCGCGCCGCCTCGCGACCGCGCTTCGTCACCGGCAGCTGGAGCAGGATCCTCGGGCTCCAGGAACTTCAGCGGATCCTTCTGGAAGGCGGTACGGCACTGCTCCGAGGCGAAAATGTAAATCTTCCCGTCAAAGACCCAAAAGCGGGCGGGATCCCCCTTCCCGGCGAGCGGCCCCATCCTGCCGCAGCCTCCGCCCATCTGAATTTCGTAGCGCTCGGGCTCCGCATCGAAGCGGGCCGCCGTTCGCCCGTCAGCGAACCGATAGGTGTACTCGCCGCGGGTCCGCGAGTGCGACTCGACACCGGCAACTTCTCTCCCTTCGCAGAGCGCGACGGGGTCGAGGCCGGTGAGCGCAGGCTCGTTCGAGAAAGAAAGCAGCGAGAGCAAGAGGAGCGGCGTGAGGTTCGGCATGGCATCCCTTTCCAGGTGCGCTTCCAACCGTTTTGGAAGAGGAGGCGCAGACGGTACCCGCCGCAGGCCTCGCCGAGGGAGGCTCATCTCGGCGGAGGTGAGAGATCCGCTCCATTCAAAGTTTCATTCAGAACCCGCCCCATGTGGTTTGGTTGAGCGAATCTGCATGCGCCCCCGAGAACCGCATCGTTCCTGCCCCAACTCTGTCCTCGCTCTGCTCTCACTCTGCGGAGCCTTCACCAGCAGCGGCCTGGGCCAGAATCTCTTCGCCGCCAAGAACCTGCCGACGGAACTCCAACCGAGCGCAGTCGCCTTGACCGATCTCAATGGCGATGGACGTCAGGATGTCCTGGCTGCCAATGCGGGCTCGTCGAGTCTCACTGTGTTGCTCGGACAGGGAGCTTGGGTCTTCGGCCCCAACAAGCAGTACGCGACGATTCCGTCAGCCACCGACCTCCTGACGGGCGATGTGGATGCCGATGGGAAGCTCGACGCGATCTTCGCCCGGCTCAATGGCTCGGCTGTCTCCATGCTCCGAGGAACCGGCACGGGCGCATTCCTCCCGGGCCTCTCCGCCTATTCGGCGGCCGCGGGTGCTGAGGTCCTACGCGGCGCGGACCTGGATGGGGACGGCCGATTCGACCTTGTGACCGCCAATCGAGTGGCCGGCAGCATCTCCGTCCTCCTCGGGTCTCCCGCTGGCGGATTCGCCCCCGCCATCAACACGTCGGTCGGCTCCTCGCCGACGGGGCTTGCGCTCGGCGATTTCGACCTCGACGGCCAACTCGATGCCGTGACGGCCAATGAGGGGTCGGCGAATCTCAGCTTGCTCACCCAAGTCGCGCTCGGCGGCTCGGCCCCCGCCGGCATGCCGGCGACGTACGCGCTGGCTCAAGCACCCCGCTCACTTGTGAGCTTGGACGTGAATGCCGATGGCCGGCAAGATGTGGCATTCACTTTTCCCTCGGCAGGCAGCGTCGGCTGGATGCTCGGTTCCGCCTCGGGATTCGGATCTGTGGTCACTCTCGGCGCCGGAGCGTCCGTCTCCGGGCTCTCCACGGCCGATATCACAGGCGACGGGCGCGCCGATCTCATCGCGGTGAACTCGGTGCCATGGGGACAATTGCAAGTGCTGCGCAATAACGGCGCGAGCGGGTTTCTCGGCGCGAAAAGTTATCTCGCGGGGAACTCCCCGACGGAGGTGGCTCTCGGAGAGCTTTCCGGTGACGGCGCCCTCGACCTTGTAATTGGCAACAATTCGAGCCTTGGAAGCTACGCGACTGCGCTACGGGGCGACGGAGCAGGCGGATTCGTCGTGCCCAAAACGACCCCGATCGGCGATGGGCCGTGGCACCTCGAGACGGCCGACCTCAACGCCGACGGCCGCTCCGACGCGGTGGTCACGAATGCCTCCTCCAACACAATCTCCATTCTCCTCGCGTCGTCCGCCGCCGTCGCCTTCAGCATGCCACTCAGTGCAACGACGGGGCAGGCGCCGCGATGTGTGGTCCTTCGCGATTTTAATGGGGATGGCAAACTCGACGCCGCGGTCGCCAACAGCAGCCCGCCGCCGTACACAAGCGGCACGATCGGAATTCACCTCGGCTCGGGATTCGGCTCGCTCCCCCAGGTATCGCAGGTACAGGCCAACGGCGGACCGTGGTACCTCGCCGCCGGCGATTTTAACAATAACGGTGCAACGGATCTCGTCTTTGCCAATCGTTACACATCGCGTGTCGGCCTCACGCTCGGAAACGGCGCAGGCGCCTTCGGGGCTCCATCGCTGATCCAGACCTTCTCCAATGGCCAGCCCTACCAGCTCGCCGTAGGCGATTTTAATGAGGATGGGAATCTCGACGTCCTGACCTGCGACTCCAACACGGGAATCCTCACACGTCTTCATGGCAACGGCAGCGGCAGCTTTGCCCCTGCGGCCGGAGTGCCGGTCGGAGGCACCCCGTCGGCGATCACCCTCGCCGACCTCAACCTCGACGGCCACACGGACGCCGTCGTTTGCCGCCTCGAGCCCGAGGACGACGTGGTGACTCTGCTGGGCAGCGGCCTCGGAACGTTCCCACAGAACCAGAAGTATGTCACCGGCACCGGGCCACGCTCGGCGCGCGTGGGCGATCTCGACCGCGACGGCGTCCTCGACATAATCGTTGCGAATCGCACAGCGAGTAATGTGGCTTTCCTGCGCGGGTCGACGACTCCGCCGTTCAAGCTGGAAGCGACCTATTTGTGCGGACTGGCGCCGCGCGATCTGGCGCTCGTCGACCTCGACGCCGACGGTGGCCTTGACGTCGCCACAGCGAATACCGACGGCAGCGTGTCGCTGCTTCTGCACGAGCTCGGAGTTCCGGCTGGGCTGAGCCCGTTCGGGACGGGCACCCCGGGCTGCCGCGGACGCATCGGGCTCTCGGCCAGCGGCTCGCCAACCGTGGGGAACGCAACTTTCGGACTGGAGTGCACGAATGTGCCTCCAACGGGGCTTGGAGCCATTCTCATCGGAGATGTTGCATCGACAGGCTCCGGCTTCGATCCGCTCGGCGTCGGAATTCAGATGCACGTTGACGCGCTCGCATCGACGGTGCTCTTCGGCTACGACTCGCAGTCGGGAGGCTCCGCATCTTCATTCGGACGCGTGGCGATCCCCGGCATTCCCGCGCTGGTCGGCGCAAGCTTCGCTTGCCAAGGTTACTTCGAGGAGCCGCCGCTCGAGACCTGCAGCAAGTCTCCCTATCGTGTCGTGGCGTCGCGAGGATTGATAATCACCATTCAGCCGTAGCCGGCGTTCACTTCGGGGTCACGAATCGCCAGTTCCCGCGAGCCCCAAGGCGCGACCGAAGGGACTCGAGCGTCGGAGCGAGATCGGCCCGAGGCAGAATGGCGTGGGTCGGCACGGAGTCCTGCAGCGCCTCCTCGAACGAAGCGAGCGCGTCGAATCCGTGCACCGCGGCGATCTTCGGCTCGAGGAACGCTGCAAATAGAACGATCTGTGAACCGGTCGCTCCGCGGCCCGCAAGCTCCACCCGATCGGTGATCTTGAGACACGCGCTCGCGACCTGCGCGGCGTCGATCGCCATTGCAAAAGCGTCGGCGACGCCGAGGTATGCCATGAGCCGCGGATCGAGCCCTGGAAGCTCCCCGAAGCCGCGCACGTCGATTGCGAGCGTTGTGTAGCCTTTGGCCCTCCAGGCCGCGCCGTCGAGATCCCCTTCGGCTGCGGTCTTGCCGTGCTCTGAGATAAGTATGACGAGGGGCGAGCCCCCGGAGGATCCCTTGGGAGTCTGAACGATCCCCGGAACGGTAAGCCCTTCCTCCGTTGCAACTGCCACAAATTGTCGCCTGGCCCCAGAGCCGTAACTGCGTTCCCAAAGGATCTCGATCGAGGGTTCTGGCAGTTGTGGTACTCCGCCGTTCAGCTCCACGAGCTGCTCCCAGGAACCCTCGGCCGCGCGCTGGAGGCGCTCGCGGGCGAGGTCGCGCATGGTGCGCGTTGGGAGCGGGGCCGTGAGGCACCGAAGCGACGTCGAATTGCCGGGAAGAGGCTGGAACGGCGGCTCCGGTCGAGGTGAGCCGTCCCCGATCCCGCGCAAGTGAAGATCCAGAAAGCCGAGCGCCGCCTCCCTCATCGGCCTGTCGTAGCCGTGCGGACCGTCGAAGAGCTTCAGCGAGACCTTCGACTCGGCACCGAGAAGTGCATACTCGGACTGCAGCTTTCGATAGGTGCGCTCATGACCTTCCGGCGGGAACTCCCCGTCCGATCGCGCGCCGAGGAGAAGCACCGGCGCCGGCGCGCGGATCGCGAGGATGTCACTTCGATCTCCGATCTGTAGCGTCGCCGGGACATGGTTGCAGAGGCAGCCGTTCTCAGGCTGCACCTCCAGACTTGTAGCAAACACCGCAGGCACGGCCACGCGAAGCCGCTCGTCCGCCGCAAAGGCGAACATCGTCGCGAGCCCGCCTCCCGAAGCACCGGTGATACCGATACGGGATGCGTCGACGTCGGGCCGGCTCTCAAGGAGATCGACGGCGCGCATGAGATCCCACACATACACGGCGGTCACGTTGGCCGACCCGAGCAGCAGTCGGAGATCGTCGTGGATTCCCTGCGCCGCCCGCTCATCGGGGCTCTGGCCGAAGGAATTGCCCGGAGCGTCGACGACGATCGCAATATATCCGGCGCGTGCCTGGGCCACGGCACGCGCCTGCACCGTCGGCTCACTTTTCTTTGAATGCCAATGTCCGTGGGGATTCACAATGGCCGGGAACCGGCCCCCGGCAGCGCCGGCAGCGCTCCTTCCCTCGGGAACAACCACGTGCGCTGTGACGTAGAACTGCGGCCGGCTCTCGAAAATCCACTTTTCGATTCGGTAGCCATCGCCATCGACCGTGCCCGTCAGCCGCGCCTTGAGGTCGGTCCGCGGGGGCAGCGGGTCGAGTCCGAGGGAGCGCAGGAGCTCGCGCCGCCGCCTCGCACGCTCCTGCTCGAACGCCGTCCGATCCTGGGGAACAGGCCGCGCGGCCGTAGATCTCACTTTTTGTGCAAGCCACTTCCGCACCGACTCTCCGCCTTTGCCGCCGAGGAGAGCGCGCTCGTCCGGCGGCCCTGGAATCGGATGGATGCAATCGGCTCCCTGCCGCTCGGCGATCACTTCTCCGAGAGTCACAAATGGGATCTCGAGAGTGTTCAGAAGGTCAGGAAGAACCGACGTGGCGTCGTCAGGGCTCTCATATCCGTGGTCGACGAGGACGACCGGCTTGCCGCGCGTTCCCATCGAAAGGAGCGACGCGAGCGTCGAGGCGGCGCCGCGCACGTCCAGCAGCTGCATGAGGCGAGCCTGGCACAGAACGATCTCACCGGCGCCGAATGGCCTTCGGGCCACGGCGCCGTCCGCGTGAACCTCCCAGCCACGCTGAGGGTCGAATGGTTGCCACAGAATGTCGCGGTGCTCCAGATCGCGAACCCCGAGTGCCTCATCCTCAGAGACGTGCCCGGGCTGCTTCGACCTCACGCCCGGTGCATCCGGAATCCAGTCCAGTGAGTAGCGGCCCGATGCGTAATCTTGCTGAAGGATGAGGAGCTTGAGCCCCCGCTCGACGGCATCCAGAATCTTGAGCTTCTGGGAGCGGTCGAATCGCCGGAAGAAACTCCAAGCGCGGCTTCCGACGACGAGGAGGCCGTGGTGCTCTGGATCGAGCGACTCGGGACGCAGGAAGCGCAACGCTTCTTCTGCATTGTAATAAAGGGGCGTAGGTCCGGGCAGAGCCGGTACTACGAGATAGGGCGACTTATGTGACACCGCGTGGTCAGGATTCCAGGGAACCTGGCCATCGATCGGCACTCGGTGCATCGTGCCCGGGGACTCGAGGGTCTTCATCTCCACATCGAAAGCAATACATGCTCCGGCTCGAGGGCGCGGAATCTCGACGCGAGCTTCCGTGCTGCCGGCCGCTACAGGCATCGGGATTCTGTGGAAGAATGTGGAACTCGGAAGCGGCTTCCACAGAAGCCACGCTTTGTGAACTCCTCGAAACGAAGCATGAATTGTGCTCTCCGTGGCGGTCAGCGCGCAGTTCGCACCGAGAATCTGAATTTCTGCGCCGAGGCGAGGCTTCCCCGGCTCGCGACTCCCCTCGGCTTCATCGCCGCCCTCCCGATGCTCCGCAGGCGACCAGTGAAATTGTGTTGTGCCCATGCGAAGCCGTTCGGGGAACTTCCCATAGAAAGCGGCTTCCTCCGACTGAGCAAGGCGGTCCCATGCACGCGCTCCCGACGCTCCCCGAAGTCGCGCTGCGTAGTAGCGCGAAAGATGTCCAAGCATTTTGGTGGCGTTCACGAGATCCCGGAATCGTGCAATGGCCGAGGGCATCGGCTCCGGGATCGGCGCGGAGTCCTCGATGCGCGAAGATAATTGATCGAGTGCATTTGCGAAATCATCCATCGAGCGTCGACCGTCGATCTTGCCGAGTTCCCGATAAGCGGCATCTTCCTTTCGGGTCCGCACCACAAAGGAGTCGAAAGGCGATCCGTCGAAGAAGCCCCGCGCTTCGCCCCCCGGCTCCAGCTCGGGAGCGTGGCTTCGATGATCGGGCCCGAGCCCGTGGGCTGTGAACGCCGTCGGGATCACTGCGCTCGCCGCTTTCCACCTCGGCAGCAGCGCGTCGGCTGCCTGCGGGCCGAGTTCCCGCCGCAGCCTCGCCTCGATCGGAGCCACGAGGGCGTTGGGCTCGTAGCCCATCCTTCCCCACAAATGCATGAAATGAGCGTCGCGCTCATGGAACCAGCGCGCAGGCGCGTCCTCGGGCTTCGCGGTGTAGCTGCGCGGCTCGGCAGGATAATACGCATGGAGCGGTTCTATGGAGAAGCCACTCGCAGCCCCGAGTTCCATGGTGCGAATTGTGCTCCGAACGAATTCCGGCTCGTAGAAGGAGAACTGCCCCCGGTGCGTTCCGTTGGCGCGCACCTGCCACACAATTTTATAGGGTTGCGCTGGCCACACGCCGCCGTCGCGATGGGCGCGCCCCGAGTGCATCCGCCGCGGAACGATTTCCTTCGGAATCAAGATCGACGAGTCGCTCAAGTAATCTTCGAAGGAATAGCTGCTCCAGCTCGGAACCCGGCCGCCGGCGACGGGATAGGGCGGCCCCCAATGCTCGCCGTTCCACTTGATCTCGACGGTGAAATCGTCGGATTTGCAGGCGAGCGGCACGACCTGCGCCTTCCGAGTGAGCCAGCTCCGCGTGAAAAGTGAAATATTCCGGCCGCTGCGCTCGACAGCTTCGGTGTAGCAACGGAAAAACTCCGCGCTGCGCCCGGTCTCCCCAATGCGGAAGCCGATGCCGTCGAGTTCTGGGACGTCGCGCAACAGGCGCTCCACTGCGGCGCGCGTGTATTGATACTCGGCCTCCTCCGTAGCCGGAAACTTGGGCTTCGCCGCGTGCGGCACCTCCACCCGCGATGCGTAGGACATAAGGCTGACTCGGATGCCGCGCGTGTGGGCGAGCCCGAGGATCTTCTTGAGCTGTGCGAGATTCTTCGCTTTCGTCTCCTGTGAAACACCGACCGATGGATACCCTTCGACATCGACGAAGTAAGGATACAGATTAGGGAATGCCGTCGTCTCGATGTCGTAGGTCCCATGGAGATCGAGCCAATTCAGCCGTGCCCTCGCCATCTCGTCGAAGAGCGACGTCCAGTAATGATCTTCGTGGAACCACCAGCGCGCCGGATCGGTGAGCGACTCCGGGGCGTGATCCGATTTATGATGCTCATAGCTCCAAGGCAGCGTCAGGAAGACGTTCCACCCGCGGTCCTTGAAGCGGGGCTTCCCGGCGAGATCGAGCCGCTTGAGGCCATCGGCGCCGTTCAGATCTAGCCAGTCTGCCGCCTCCAGGTACCCGAGCATGACGCCAGCGGCATCGCCCCCTTCGACGACGACGCGCCCGTCTTGGGCCCGGAGCCGATATCCCTCAGCTCCGAGCCGCGGATCGATTTGTGACTCCGCCTTGACCGCCTCGGGCGCAACGCCGGCGCGCACCCAGGCCTGAACCAGCTCGCGCCGACCGAACTCAGCAGGACCGTCGCCGAGCGGCCAGCATAGAATCGAGCACACAAAAAACGCGAGAACCATCGGCACCTCTCAGGGAAGCGCCGACGAGCATACTTCGTATTCGCGAATTCTGGGGAGCGCGAGTTTCGCGATTGAATTCACAGCGCCGGCTTCGGCTCATCACCGAAGGGGAGCAACGGCGTCTCGCTCTTCCGCACCGCCGGGCGCCGGCGCTCGCGGTCGAGGGCGCACCGCAGGATGCGCTCCACGAGCTCGGCAAAGGGGATCCCGGCGGCATTCGCCGCCAGCGAGAGTTCAGCGTCCTTCGCCAAGTATGGATTGGGATTGGCCTCGAGGATGAACGGCTTTCCCTGCTTGTCGAGGCGAAAGTCAATTCTTCCGTAGTCTCGCATGCGGAGGCACCGATAGGCCGTCGTTGCCATGCGCTGCAGCTCGTCGCGCAGCGGATCCTCGAGCTTGGCAACAACCGCCTTGGTCCCCCGATACTCGGCGCTCGTCTCGTCGAACTTCGCGCGTTGATCCATGATGCGCGGCCGCCGTTTCGGGAATCCGGTGAAGTCGACTTCGATCGGCGGCAGCGCGAGCGGCGATTCGTTCCCGACCACAGCCACGGAGATCTCTCGCCCTTCGATGAACTCCTCCACGAGGGCCGCCCCGCCGTATTCCATCCTCACTTGTCGGACCTTCTCGAGGAGGTCGAGCGACTTGCGCACCACGGAAGACGCATCGATCCCAATGGAGGCGTCGAGCCGAATGGGCTTCACAAAAAGTGGGAATCTCAAATCTCCCACAAATTCGAGCGCCTCGTCGTAGAAGGCCGCGAATCTCGGGAACGGCAGGTGATCGAACGCCAGGAGCTTTTTCGTAAGAACCTTATCCTGCGCCAGCATGAGCCCGACCATGTCGTTCCCGGTGAACGGCCAGCCGAGCAGGTCCAGGAGCGCCGCGAAGTGGAAATCACACTCATAGCGGCCGCACAGCGACTCCGTCAGATTGAAAACCATCTCCGGACGAAACTCCGAGAGCGTGGCAATCACATCGCGCAGCTCGAGCGGCAGCCCGACCGGGTGGGCATCGTGTCCACCGGTGCGCAGCGCCGCCACCACCTGCTCGACAACGATGTCCGGCGTATACGGCGCCGCCGCGTCATACACCACGGCAACCCGGGTCACAGGCGCTTCTCTCCGCGCCCTTCCTGCGGAATGCCGAGGAAGTCGCCGGTGCGAACATAGTTAAACGAAAGGCCGGTCACCAATGCGGTCATATGTGCAATCTGTGTGGGGAGCTTCGACGGATCCGAGCGCAGGCCGAGCGCCTCACATCGTTCGGTCACGAAGACGAGCAAACTTCGGACAATTTCATAGCGCGCCCCGGTCATGTCGGAGATCACATGGGACATTCCCGCCCGGTGCTTCTTCAGCAGTTCCGACACCGCGGGCCCTTCGCCCCCTTCGCCGAAGCAGAGCCGCAGATCGCCGTCGAGGAACGTGCTGATGCGCTCCGCCGGCTTCGTGCTTGCTCGCCGAGCGTAATAATCGGCGAGCACGACGTCGAGCTCACCCTCATCGATGAGCTTGGGCTGCACCAACGGCTCGCGTCCGCCGATCTCTCGCACGACGCGGTCGACATACTCGAGCTTCGGCAGCGCCCCCGTGCCCGCGTATTTCTCACGCCAATTGGAATCCGGAGCCAGCCACACCGCGAAGGTCTCGGCAAAATCCTCCTCGGGATGCATTTGTGCATACCACCCGGGAAGATGCCTCACGAATTGCCGCGAATGGGGCGACGCAACGTAATCCTCGATGTAAGGACGGGAGAACGGCCCAAACAGATCTGTCCACTCTTTCGCTCGATAGAGCTCGTACGCATAGTTGAATGCGTGTCCGGCCTCGTGACGAAGGTACATTGCGATCTGCTGCTCGTCCTCGAGGTCTTCTGTGATCTGCTCCTCAAGCTTTGCGAGCTCGGGCTTCGCGAGGTAGAACGGAACGGCAATAATCGGGACACCCTCAGGGACACCCCATTCATCGCTCAAGTACACCGGTGGCAGAAAGGTGATCCCCTTCTCGTGGAGCTCGCGGTGGAGTTGCTGCACGAGAGGCTCAAGCGGGGAGCCGGCGATCGTGAGCCCGAGGTCGCGCACCTTGGCGCTCAACAGCTCGGGCCGCACGGCCCTGGGCGGCTCCGCAGGCACAGGCGCCTCCGCGGCTTCGCCGCGAGACACCGACGCCTTCGGCGCCGCAGGCGCCGGCTCGGGCTTCTCGTTGAGATCGTCGACCATGGTGCAGGAAGGCTACTTCTTCAGCGCTGCCTGACCCTCGCGGACGATCGCTTCGATCACCTCGGGATCGCGCGGGAGCCGCGCCGTCAAGTTCACTGGTCCACTCTCTGTAACAAGAATGTCGTCCTCGATGCGCACGCCGATTCCCCACCACTTCTCGTCCACGCCCTTCATCCCCTTCGGAATGTAAATTCCAGGCTCAACAGTAAGAATCATTCCGGGCGCCAGCACCGCGCCGCCGGGCCCGTAGCCGCCCACATCGTGGACGTCCATGCCGAGCCAGTGGCTCGTTCCGTGGGGAAAGAACGTGTGCGAGCGGCCGCTCTCGAACACCTCATCGGGCTTCACCTGGAGAATGCCGAGCTTCACCAGGCCGTCGCTCACCGTGCGGGCCGCCGCCTGGTGCACCTCGTGAAATCCTCGGCCCACTTGCGCCGCCGCGATCCCGGCATCCTGCGCCGCCAGCACGATCTCATAAATCGCGCGCTGCTCCGGAGTGAACTTCCCGTTCACCGGCCAGGTACGAGTAATGTCGGCTGTGTACATGCCGACCTCCGCCGAGGCATCCATTAGCATGAGATCGTTCTCGCCGAGCCGGTGATCATTCGTCTGATAATGAAGAACGCAGCCGTTGTTCCCGGCGCCAGCAATGGTGGCATACCCAAGGCGCGGCCCGCCGAGAGCACGAAAAACGAATTCCGCCGCCGCTTCGATCTCACCCTCATTCATACCGGGACGCGTGGCGCGCATTGCGGCGAGGTGCCCTTCGATCGAGACCTCGCACGCCTTGCGCATCATCTCAATCTCTTCCTTCGTCTTGATGAGCCGCCGCGAGTGGATCCAAGCGCGCCCGTCAACGCGACGTGGCCCGTCCGATCGTTCTTTGGCCTTGTCGAGAGCCGAATCGATCACTTTGCCGAAATCTTTGTCGTTATTATTAATAACAACCAACGTCTTGGCCCGCTGCACGAGCGACTCGATCATCTCGCGCTGCGCTTTGCCACGCCGCGCCGGCATGGCGGCATCGGCGCCGAAGTCACGAATCGCGCCCTCGGGTCCAACGCGCTTTCCGGTCCAGCTCTCGGCGTTGGGATCCCGCGGACGCACGACAAGCGTGTAGCGCGGGACGCCGACGGGCTTGGACGCGTTGTCCTCGCCGGACGAAGAAGCCACCGATCCATTCGGCTGCGAGGCAGCCCCTTCAGGAAGTGCCTCGACCTCAAATATGGCGATCGCGTCGGGTTCGTGGAGCCCCGTGAGCCAGTAGAAATCGGAGTCCTGGCGATATTCGTAATCTTCGTCGCCGTTGCGCGGCATGACCGGCGCCGACTTCGCAATCGCAATCGTTCCAGGACCGTGGCGCTTCAGCTCCTCCCAGAACGCTTGCCGGCGCTGCTCGAACTCCTGCTTCGAGAGCCTTGCTCCGTGGACACCGTCACGCCCGTACGGGAATCCGACGGAGGGCATGACGCGATAGATCGGCGTCTCCGCCGCAAACTCGGGCTTGGCCTGCGCCGGTGCTTGAGCGATCGCCGTGCTGGCCAAGCCGAAGTGCAGCGCGATCAACAGGGAGAGCGAGCGGTGGGCGTGGTTCGGCATGGGCTCCAAGTACGAGGTCCGCGGCGCTCGCGCGCCCTGCCTCGGCGCGCCATGCTATCCCCATGCTCCTCGTGCGCGCCCTTCTGGCGGCTCTCCCCAACCTCGCCCTCGGCCTGCCCCCACCATGCCTGGATGCGCCGCAGCTCGCGGCGAGCCACCGCGGCCTCGTGATTGAGTGGATCGAAGTCCTTCCAAGGCAACGGGTTGAGAAAGTGGGCGACCGGCCGGTGGCGCCGGAAGGAACGGTCCGCACCGGGGTCGCCCACCTGCGCAACACCGTAGGGGCGGTGGCGCCTCCAACGCGCTTCGCGTGGCGGTTCGACGGCAAGGAGATCCACCAAGGGTGGACGCCATCGATGGCCGCGGGTGGCGCCGCCGAGCTGCGCTGGAGCTGGGCCGAGCTCAGCGGGCGACACGAGATTCGGTTCGAACTGCCGGAGCTCGGGGAGTGGAACTCGTTCGCCACCGATGCGCAGCGCGTGCGCGTGCTGTGGGAATCGAGGACGGAGGCCCAGCTCGAGGCGGCCTTCGGATCGCCCACGCGCTGGCTCCAAGGAGAGCTCACCGCGCTCCACGCCTCCTATGAGGCTGCCCGCTACCGCGATCTGGCGCCGCAGGGGATCGGCGAGCGCTTTCGCATCGACGGCGCTGCGACCTTTGCGCGTACGGAAGCGGCGCCGACGCCGCCGGAGTTTGAGAGCCATCCCGATGCCGACGTGTTGGTCGCCATCGATGAGGGCGGACCGGTCGGCGGGTTTCATTTACCACAATATTCGATAGGCCACAATTTCAAGATCGGTGACAAAGGGATCTCAAGCCGCGCGGCGCGAAATGCACTTTTTCATGAACTCGGCCATTTCCGCGGCGTGCCGGATCTCTATGCTCTCGCCATCGAGCCGGGTGCGGTCGAGCTGACGGGTCCCGACGGAGCGATGCTCGCGGTCGCCCCGGATCCGCCCGAAGACCTTCGAACCTGCACGATGAATGATCACTTTTTGCCGCTGCGCTGGAGCGAATACGCCGCAGCCGTCATGGAGAGGAAGCGCGGAGTCGCGCGCGTCGGGTTCAGCGACGATCCAACCCAGCCATTCGGCCACGAGTGGCGCGACCTGCCAAAGACGCTTCGTATTCGCCTTCGCGACAAGAACGGGCAGCCGGCAGCGGCGGCGCGCGTGCGCGTTTACAGATCGCGGGCGAAGCGTACGGCGGAGGGCGGATTTGAGCGCCTGCACAGCGTTGCACGCGACGCGGTCCCTTTTGTGGAAGTCACAACCGGGAAGGATGGTCGTTTCGACCTCACGGGCGATTTCCTCGGCGCGACGCTGCCGCCGGCCCTGCGCTCCCGCTGGCTGCTGCTCGTGATCGAACAGAACGGCACCTGTTCGACGCGCACGATTTTCGGCCCCGAGCTGAACCTCCTCTATTGGCGCGGTCACCGCGAGATCGCGGAGCTGGAGAAATAGCGGCGCGCAGTGCCGCGAGAATCTTGAGCATCGGCGGGAACAGGATGCGCTCGCGTTCCGAGGAGCATGCTCCCCGCCGCCGCCGAGTCCGAATTGTCTCTAGTTGCCCGTCTCGAAGGGCTCGCACCGGCGTTCCTGCGCGTCGCATCGATCTCGGTGCTCCTCGGCGTCGCTATGGAAATACTGTTCCTTCTGCTGGAGGCGGCGCCCGGAGGACATTTCAGAAGTCATCCGAGGTGAGCGCGAGCCTCGTCGCGGTCGCTTCGCGGAGCACTCTTGGAACGTCCTCCACTTCCCGACCCGCCTTGAGGTGGGAGCCGAGGGATCCATGGGTGAGCAGCGCGGCAGCGTCGGGCGAGCCAGCCCCGTTGGTGTCGGAGACACGAACGCTGCGTAGTGTTTCGATCTCGCCGATCCCGAGAAGGGCTGTCCCAACAGAAGTGAATCCGCCCGCTCCACTATTGATGGCGGAGCTCACCATATCCATGAATACGCGGCCGAGAGCGAGACCCACAAATCCGTCGCCGCTCAGAGTTCCTTCCGACGCGTGACCCCCTGATCGCGCACGCAGCAATCGGCCCAAGCGAGCCGTCACCGCCGCCCGAATCCCACAAAAATATTCCCGAAGTTTCCCGAAGTGGAGGCGACATTCGGCGAGGCGTCACAATTGAAGGCGCCCGCCACGATTCCGGTGCCGGAGCTCGGCCCGTGGCTCAGGGGAGGAGCCAACGTAGCCAGCGCGGACGCTGTGGCTGAGAGCGGAAAGACAACAGCTCGGGCTGCACAATGCCTGGGCGCCCCATGAACGAAGTGGGAAGCGTTCCGGTACAAAACCGTCGGCAAGCCTGAGCGCGGAGCGGCCGTTTGGCGCCGGAACCCTCGGCAGAGCGCGCAATGGACTCTCGACGAGGGAAGAGGGCCCAGAATCGCGCTACCCGTCCCGCGACATCAATATTTCACGGAGAGGGCCGACGCCTTGCTCTGAGCTGCGCGCGCCAGCTCGGCCTCGGCGACGATGCGTCCGAACGCCGGCCAGAACGGGTGAGCCGCGCACTCACGCCAAAGCGCGAGGGCGTCGCTCTCGCGCCCGCTCGCTAGGTAGTAGGCGGCGATCCCATTCCCCACCGTGGGAAAGTCGTAACTTTCTGCAGACCGTGGCGTGCGCGAAAGGAGATCCTCCGCCTTGAGATCACCGCGATAGACAAGGCACAAATCGCGGTATCCCTGTCCTTCTGTGAGTCTCCACTTGGCGTCGACGGGCTTCACGATGGCAAGCGCCTCGTCCTTGCGCCCCGCGCGCAAAAGTGCATTCGCAGTCCAATAGCTGGAACCGCTGATGGCTTCGTTGGTGCGCGCGAGCCGCAGCGACTCTTTGAACGCCCGTGCTGCCTCGTCGAATTCGCCGCGTAGATAGCGCGCGAGACCGAGGTGATAATAGATATTGTGGTGAATGGTCGCGGTCGGCGCCTTGCCCGGCTGCGGCTCGGCGTCCTCCTCGGGCTCATCCCGTTGGGTCTGCGCGAGTTCGGCGGCGCGTGTAAGGTCTACGAGCGCCTGATTCGGACGGCGGAGCGTGATCCATCGGTGCCCGCGGAAGCGCAACAGCTTCACGTCATCCGTGTGACGTTCCAGGCCTTTTGTGAACACATCGACGGCCTCCCGATATCGATGCGCGGTGCTGAGGGCTCGCCCCCACGCAATGAACGTCAACGCGACCTCTGGGCAAGCCTCACAAACCTTCTTTCGATTCGCGATGAGGTCCTCGCGCCGAGTGCGCACGTCGGGCGCGAGCGGCAGCCGCCGCAGCGGCTCGCCGAGGAACGAGAGAGTCTCCGCATCGGCAGGCACGGCTTCGGGCGACACATCGGACAACGCCGAGCGCGACGCTGCGCAGGCGGCACCGACCACGCCGCAGAAGAGCAACCCAAGGAGCCTCGAGCCAGCAGAAGTGAAGTTCGCCATGGCGCCATTGTGCCCCGTGGACCCAACCGACGGCAAATGTCCCGGACAGGGCGCCTCCGGTTGGGCCACAGGCGCCGGAGGTCGGCCGCGTGCCGCAGCGCGGCAACGGCTCACGAGCACGCTTCGAGCGGCAGCCGGCCTCTTCATCCGAGGGCACGAATGCCCGGGTCGACATCGCCGAGCAATCTGAGACTCCTCGGGGCCTCGCCCCCTCGAAACCGGTTGGCGCACGCACCAACCCCACTTCTCAGTTTCTGTGGATCTCGCACGCGCTGAACCATGGCGCGGTGATTGCCCCGCGCGATGACGAACCGTCGAAGGCGGGCTTCGTCATCCGCGCGCGCAAGCGCGCGCGCATCGTCGCGGGCGATGCCCGCGCCCTACGGCCGGATCGAAGGAATCTGTTAGGATATTGTTGCACCAGGTCGCACCCTCGCCCACCTTCACAGATGCGCGACGACTAGGAATGGGGCGTGGGTCGGTCTTGGCGCGGCGAGTTCCGCAGACGCGAGGCCATGGCGCGCGCAGAATCCGACTGGCGCGAAGCGCCGGTCGGATTCTGCGCAGCCATTGGTCCGCCGAGCAGCGAGGACTGTTCGCTGCCGCGCCAAGACTGACCACGCCCCATTCTTCCCGATTCGCAAGTCAGCAGTCGAGCGCGCACGCGCGCTCACACCGGTCGGCGCACGCGCCGACCCCACTTACCCACTATAGAGGTGTTGCCCTCACGCGCCGAGCCTCGCCTGCCGCCCCTCGATCCCGCAGCTCTCCCGTCGAGTGCCTGCGCCCTAATGAGCGATCTTCGCGCCGAGGTGAGTTTTGTAAGCTTTCGTCTCGAGGATACTGCGGGCCTCGGCAATAAAACGCTCCAGGTCGCCCTGAGTTGTATACAAATGCGGCGACACGCGCACACCGGCGCCGGGACGATGATCCACGAGCACCTCCCGGCGCTGCAGCTCCGCGGCCATCGCGGGCCCGATCGTCTTCGGGTCCAGCGGGTCGTCGAATGCCACTGTAATCGTGCCGCCGCGGCGCGACGGCTCCTTCGGCGACGTCACTCTCCAGCCCTGCTCCTCCGCCGCGCCGATGAGCCACTGCGTCAGCCGCAGGCTCTTCTCGCGGATCGCCTTCACGCCCACTTCTGCAATAATCTCGTAACCGGCGCGCGCCGCGTAGAGCGCCGGCACTCCCGGCGAGCCGTGCAAAAATCGGCGAATATCTCCCGCGTACCGAATCGGACCGGGTTCGAATGCGAAGGGAGCCGCGTGGGCCGCCCATCCCGTGATGGCCGGTTCGAATCGACCCATCAGGTCGGGACGGACATACAGATACCCAGCGCCGGGGCCGCCGCAAAGCCACTTTACCGATCCGCCGACCACCATGTCGACGTTCAGCTCCCGAACCGAGAACGGCACCGTCCCCGTCGATTGGTAACAATCAAGAATCACCATCGCGCCGACTTCGTGGGCGCGCTTCACAATTGCCGCCGCGTCCTGCAAGAACGACGACTTGAAGAGCACATGCGAGATCGGAACCACGAGCGTGCGCTCATCAATCGCCTTCAGCATGTCTTCCAGCTCGACCGTCATCCCGTCTCGGCTCTTGACCGTGACGATCTCGGCACCGTGCCTGCGCTGCGCCTCCCAGACGTACATCACCGTCGGAAAATTGAGATCACTATAAACCACACGGTTGCGCGGCGCCTTGAACTCGAGCGAGCTCGCGATCAGCGACTCGATCACCGAGACGTTTTGGTGCATCACCACCGATCCGGCCGGGGCGTCGAGCACGCGCGCCAGGACGTTGCCCACGTCGACCGGCATCGACCACCACCCCTCCGACCAGGCGCGCACGCCGCGCGTCGCCCATGTATCTGCGAACTCGCGCATGCGGTCGTACACCGTCCGCGGCATCGCACCGAGGGAATGGGAGACGAGGTAGGTCGTCGTCTCGGCGATCGGGAACAGCGGTCGCCAGCTCAGCAGAGGGTCGCTCGACATGGGGGCGAGATCGTACGGCATCGGGGCGCGCTCGGATGCCGGACCTATTTGCCCTTGGGCTGCTCACCCGGCTTTCGAAGCTCCTCGTAGAGCGGCCTGCGCGCCTCCTTCGCCTTCTCCTCAGGCATCTGCGGAGGCTTCTGCTCGGGATCCGCTTCCGGAGGCACGCGCACGGAGAGTTCGAAGTCGAATCCCCCGTCTCCGCGGTCGTCACGCAGCCCGCGAAATACCACAAGGAACGGCTCCCAGCCGAATCTCGACTCGTCGGCGGCGCGAATTTTGAGCTTGCGGCGATCGTGCGCCAGCAGCACGAGGGACAGCACCTCGTCTCCTTTCTCGTCCTGCAGTGCCGCGGCGCACTCTTTTGTGCTCTCCTGATCGCGCACGCGAACGGAGCCAGCCGGAACTGTAATCCGCCCCGGGCCGGCATTGTGAAGCTCCACCTCCACCTCGGGCGTATCGCTGCGCAGCTCCGCCCGGGCCTTGACCCACAGATCGGAGCGCTCGAACGTGGCGAGAGTCTCGAAGCTCGTCGATCCGGGGATGCCGCGAAGCTCAAAGATCTTTTTTGTGGGGCCTTCCGGCGCAGCCGAACATCCGGAAAGCAGCCCTGCGGCGAGCACGCCGGGCAGCACAGCGATCCAAGCAGCCGAAGTGCACTTCATGTCGTGGAGGCAGCGCGATGGGCCGCGCCGCCCAAGGGAAGATCGGGAATCTCGGCGGAGACCTCCGGCGAGTAGGGAGACCGGTTGCCCGCAAAATCGTAGGCGCGAACACGATACCAATAGCAAACGCCCGCCGCCGCCGACTCGTCGTGGAAGCGGGGCGATTTCACCGCGTAGATCCGCTCGAAGGCCCCCGCACCGGCGGCGCGCTCGACGTCATAGCCGTAGACCCCTTCAGAATCCTCGGCTGCGTTCCAGGCGAGCTCCACGCGCCCGCGCACAATCTCCGCGCGGGGCGCCGCGCCGGCCGCGGGCCAGCGCGGTGGAGTCCGGTCGCTCGATCTCGGAGCATGAAGTGCGCCTTTGGGCCACAAGTAGCATCGTACCTCTTGGAAGCTCTCGTCGAGACTCTTGCATACGTTCGAATACACACATCCGACGACGCGATCGTGATCGCCATTCTTCCACTTCCGCGGCAGATCGGGATCGGCCAGCAGCGGACGGGCCATGCCGACAAGGTCGGCCGACCGGTCGCGGAGCACCGACTCCGCCAACTCCTGGGTATGGATCTTTCCCGTCGCTACGATGGGCACCGTGAATCCCTGAGATCGTATAAATGCGCGGATCGCCGCGGCGCTCGGCAGATTTGCGCCGTCGGGATAATTCCGTCCGGGCATGCAGCGGTCGCCGCTGTATCCCGTGTAGGGATACAGCGGCTCGCCCGGCTTGTGCACCGCATCTTCGAACTTTCCGCCGTTGCTGAGAGAGAGCCAAGCCGCTCCTAATTGTGCAAAACGAAGCGCAGTCCAGCGCGTCTCCTCCGTGGTCGCGCCGTCTTTGATGCACTCTTCCGCAAGGAAGCGGATTCCCACGGGGAAGTCGTCGCCCACGGCTGCACGCACCGCGGAGAGCACTTCCGAGGGCAAGCGCAGGCGATTCTCGAGCGTTCGGCCGTACTCATCGGGGCGCAAATTGCGCCGCGAAAGAAACGACGAGAGCGTGTACGCGTGGGCCATGTGCAGCTCCACGGCGTCGAAGCCGGCCCGCCGCGCCCGCTCCGCTGCGCGCGCGTAAGCCTCGCGGATATCGACGATGTCCTTTTTTGTGAGATCCGCAACTTTCTGCCGCCAGCCGCTGCGCGAGATCTTCAGAAAGTGAATGATCTGTGGCGCGACCTTCGACTCCGACACGTCGTGCATGCGCTTCGCCAGATCCGCGAGCCCGGGAACGAACGAGTCGTCGCTGATGCGGAGCAGCGGCCCCGACTTGCTCGCGTGCACCGCCATCGCCTCGATCACGATCATCCCGGGCTCCCCCTGCGCGAACCGGATGTAACGATCACGAATCGCGCCGTTCACCAATCCGTCTTCTCCGGAGAGCCGTGTCACCATCGCGGGAAGCACGATACGGTTCCGAAGCCGCAGGCATGCGCCGCCCGCCGTGAGGTCCAGCGGATCGAAAAGCAGCGGCGCGGAGGAATCCACGCCTTCAGATTGCCAGAGCGGCCGACGCTGGCGCTACGGGACCGTTGCGAATGTGAGCCCGCGGGAGGTGACCACCCCATAGGGCGACGGGCTGCATTCGAACGGCGCCGGGGTGCGCTCCAGCAGAACGGCCTGCGCGAAGAGCTTCGTCCCGATGATCGATGGCTGGTTCGGAATGCGCACGGGCGCCGTGCCGGTGCCGCCGGCATCGGTGCGCAGCTCGGCCTGCATGAGCGTCGGAAGTGTGAAATCGAGGTGGAGCAGAGCGCCCAATCCAAACGGATCGACGCCCTGGGCGACGGGCTGCGGCGAGACGTAGACGGCTCCGAGCGCCTCGCGGGGCGCCTGGGTCACAGTGAACGCGAAATCTATACTTCCGGCTTTCGCCTCGGAATTCATAAAAAGCCCGACGTGCCCGAAACAGCTCGGAGTTCCGGTGCCGAACGGCGATGGCTGGCCCGGTCCGCGACGAACCGGCGCGAGTCGGTAGATTGCTTGAAGCGCCTGCGACGATCCAAGCAGTTCCGCGCGGCCGTCCTCGTCGGCGTCGATCGCCACGGCGTCGAGAATCTGTACGAATCTGCCGGCGAAATAAGTGCCTATGAGGTGTGTGCTCTTACTTTTCCCAGCACCGACGACGGCAAACCGCCCGTCGGCCGTCGAGAGGGCACACTCGAGGTAGCCGTCCCGGTCGAAATCCGCTGCCCGCGGCGCTCGCGAGAGGAGATTGAGCGCCGGCGCGAAACCACCAACGGCCGGCGGGAGCCCCCCCAGCGCCCCGTAGCGAACTGTTACGATCGGCCCGACCGAGAGCACGTCATCAATAAAATCGCCGTCGAGATCGGCGGCGGCCACCGGTACGCCGAGGGTGCCGAGAGTTTGGAATGAGATCGGCTCCCCCGACATCGAGACGGACCCACCGCGCCCAGAAAAGACCGCCCCCTCGCCAGCCGGTCCCGTGCCCGCGATCACATCGGGTTTGCGATCGCCATTCACGTCGGCCACGAGCGCGCGTGCGCCGGTGGTCCAGGGGACGATGAGCGTCTGAGACGGAGCCAGCACATTTCCAGGCTGGACCGACCAGAGGGTGACCTTGTCCGACGAAACGCTCGAGCAGACAACTTCCGCGATTCCGTCTTCGGCGAAATCTCCGAGCGAGAGAAATTGTGCACTGCTCTGAAGTGAAGCGGCCGGACCGCGATCGAATGTCCCCGATCCACTGTTGATCGCTAGGCGGAGCGAGGGAGTGCTCACACCCGAGATGACAGCATCGACGTCGCCGTCGCGGTCGAAGTCCGCAATTCCGAAGGCTGCGATCAAGCCTCCCGCCGACGACTCCGCGGTTTTTGTAAACCCGCCGAATCCGTCGCCGGAGAAGAGCACAAGCCCGGAATTGCCCCCGGCGAGCGCATCGGCATGGCCGTCGCCGTCGAAATCAGCCGACTCGACGTGATGGCCCGTTCCGGGAACGTTGCCTACCAATACGGCGCTGCGCTCGAATCCGATTGCCGTGCCATAGAGGATTTGTACGAGGCTGTCGAGAGGCACTCCTCCCGAAGTCGATACATTTCGAGCTGCCACCACAAAATCCATCAATCCATCGCCGTCCATCTCCGCGGCGCGCAGCTGAGCGGCGAGCCCCCAAATCGGAACCTCATCCCGAAACTCCCAAGAGCCGAAGTTGTTCGCTTGAAGCGTTTGAAGCCTGGGCTGCGTGCCGGACAACGCCACAGCGGCATCCGGCGTCCCATCGAGATTCCAATCGCCAACGGCCAGATCCGACGGCGTGGCCGGGAGCGCCGACAGAGCGGGCGGCGCAAGCTGCCCGGTCCCAGATCCGCGAAGTGTGGCAATCGAACCCGCTCCTTGGAGCGGATTCTGCGCAATGACGACCGCATCGGCGAATCCGTCCCGGTCGACGTCGGCGATCGCGCACTGACGCGCCGAACTCACTTGAACGGTCCCCGCACCGACGAGCTGCCCCGTGCCGTCGCCGAGAAAGCTAGTAACTAGGTTCTGTGATCTTACGGCGACTACATCGGGCTTCCCGTCTTGATTGAGATCGCCAGATGCCACAGAAAGCCCGACATCGAACTGCTCGGCTGGCGTCGAGATCGCCGGCAGCAGCGTGCCTGCACCGCTCGATCGAAGGATTGTGATTCGGAACTCCAGCGGGAACGCAAAGCCGTGGACCACCGCGAGATCGAGCTCTCCATCGAGGTTGAAGTCGGCGACAGCGAGATCGGCGAAGGGGCCGTCGGAGGGCGTCACCGAGGTCGCAGCCGGCGCAAACTCGCCCGCGAAATTCGGCACGACGAGCGCCAGCGCGCCGACGCCAAAAACGAGGTCGGGGAAACCGTCGCCGGCCAAATCGAGCAGCTCAAAGGCCGAGTTGCCGATGGGGATCGTCGTCGGAGAGCGGTCGAACCCGCCGTCGGGGAGCCGTCGGTACGGGATGAAGAGGCTCGCCGTGGCGCCGACGACATCGACAAGCCCATCGCCGTTGTAGTCCGCGGCAGCAACGGCGCGGGCGTCGGTCGTGGGCGGCGATTCGCCGAGCCGCAGGGTCTCGCTCTGAAAAAGCGACTTCTGGGCAGCGGCGCTCCCGCTGAACATTCCGCCCAGCAGGAGGCAGCTTCCCCAGAGTCGAGTGGCTCGCAAGGTGCACATACGAAGGTGAGGTCGGTCCAACCACCAGCGGAGAACCGCCCCTTCGCGGAACAGCTCAGCGCGCCGTGGTGGGGGTTTGGAGAGGAGCCTGGGGCCGGCGAGTTCCCGGCCAGGCGCATTTCGCACGCCCGACCCCCACGGATGCTGATGGACGGGGAAGAATACCCCGGATACCAACACCCCCGCCGGCTCAGTGGCCGCCGCCGACGTTGCCGGAGTGCCAGAGGCTCCCTTCGCGGCCGGTGAGGTGCTCGTCGGGAACCCGCAGCCCCGCCACCGTCTCGCCGCGCTCGAGCGCGTCGCAGAGCTTGGGCACGTCTTCCACCTTCAGGCCGCCATACCAGGTCTGCTCGGGGTAGACGACGGCGGCCACACCCACTTGACACTGGTCGAGGCAGCCGGCCTTGTTCACGCGCACGAGCCCCTTCCACCCGCGCTTCTCGCACTCCTTCTTCAGAGCTTCGCGCACCTCGGTCCCGCCGCGAGCCGCGCACGACCCGCGCGGATGGTCGGCAGGGCGCTCGTTCTCACAAACGAAAATGTGATGTCGGAACTTGGCCATGCGCTCATGGTACCCGCGGCGCCTGCATCGAGAACGCCTCGCGCCGGGGAATCTCACTCTTTCGAGAGCGAGGTCTCCGCAAGCGCCCCCGGCTTCAGGTCCACAGCCACGGCCGTGAGAAGCTGGTCCCTGCGATCGGCGAGGTGCGGCGGCAGCGAGTAGAGCTGAAAGCTTGTGGGCCCGGGCGCGAGCAGCCGGAATTGTGCGAAACCGTCGGCGCCGACATAGGCTGCCCGTGCGAGGTCTCCCCGATTGTTTTGTTGCGGCCACGCGACGAGGAGCGCCCCCTCCGCAGGTCGCCCGTCGGCGAACCGGGCTTGCACACGCGCCGAGGCGGGAGCAGTGAGCGATATCACAATTTCCTTCGAGCTGGATACATCGACCCCCTGGAGTTGTACGATTCTGTCGCCGTAGCGCTCATGCCATAGACTCGCCTTCCACTCGGCCGCCGCCGGAGGTTGGACTTGGAATCGCCCCGTGCGATCGGTGAAGGACCAGGCGCCCCTCGGAAACGCGCCTTGAACGACGATCTCGATTCCGACACCACAAATCGGTTCGCCCGTGGTGGCATCCACGACACGCCCGGCGATCCTGGAAGGAGCTTGCTGGAGCTCCGTCACCGCGAGCTCCACCTCCCGAGTCTCTTCGGCGCGCAGCAGGACCGTGCCGGAAACAGCTCGCCCGCCGCGCCGAGTGTTGACTTCGACTTGAACTTCTCCCGGAAGAAGATCACGAATCTCGTAACGCCCCGGCTCGGTCTCTAGAATTGTTGCCTTCTCTTCGAAGCTCGTCCGGCTGTCCTCCGTTCGCAGCGTCCTCAGGATCGCGATTCTCGCCTCGGGAATCGGAGCACCGTCGGCCTCGCGTGCAAGGCGCAGGCGGATCGCCGCCGGCTTTGGAAGGACGATTGTTGCGTACCCGCTCGAGACACGAATATTGCACTCTCGGGCTCGGATCCTTGACCCTTCTGTAATGGTGAATTCGAGCGGCCCATCGTCGAGTCCCGTCACCTCGAACGTTCCGTCTTCGCTCACCGGCTCGTCGCGCTGGCCGGCGCGCGGCTTCGAATGGCCGTCCCCCGCGATGCGTTGCAATCGGTCGGCCCGGGTGCACACGCGAAGCGGCCCCGTTTGGAGCCCTGCGGGGACCACAATTCTTCCCCGCAGAGTCTCTCCGCGGTCCAGAACGACCTGGAGGTCGCTCCCAACCGAAGCGTCTCCGGGAGTCCACGGCTCCGGCACGCTCACCACGCGCCAGCCGGGCGCGTGAAGCGACAGAACCGTCGGAGCCGGCTCGAGCCCCTCCAACTGAAACGTACCCTCCGCGTCGGTTGTAACAAATCTAGCTGGGAGGGTCAGCGTCCCCGCGACGCCGCCGACTTGAACGCCCCGACGCGCCGGCATTGCGGCCACGTCCACTCCCGGAATGGGAGCCCCCGAGGAGTCCTGCACTTTTCCGCGCGCGGTCGCGCCCGCGCTCAATGCGATGTCGAGCTCCGCCGTGGAGCGAGCCTCGACAGAGACCAAGAATCCACCGCGCGGCGCATGGCGAACCGGCTGAACTGTGACCTCCCATTCGCCAGGGTGAAGCCCTTCCAGGGAGTAGACGCCTCGCGCATCGGTCAGTGCGTCGCGAATTCCCACAGATGGGCTAGGGAATCGGCGGGAGACGCCCTGAACCAGCGCGCCCGCCACTGCCTGGCCTCCTTCCTCACGCACCACTCCGCGAATGGCTCCAGCAGGCTTCGCGAGAAGCTCCACGACCGGGCGTCTCCCATCGGAACCGACGTCAGGAATGCTCGCGGGCGCAAACAGAATTGCGTGCGGATGATGGAGCTCGATCTGGGCGCCCGGCGGGGAACCGCCGATCTCGAGGCTGAAGGAACCATCTGTTTGAACCGAAGCGGTCCAGCGAAAGCGAGCGCCTCCCATCGCAAGCATCGCACGGCGGCGGCTCAGCTCATTCCATGGGCGCGCCGACACAGCGAGTTCCTTCCACGTCTCCGGCGCATCCACCTCAAGGCTATTCGTCCGAAGGCGAAGAGTACCTCCCGAAACGGGAGATCCTGTATCTTCATAGAAAACCTTTCCTGTAACAATCATCTCGGCCGCAGGGAGCGCTGCGGCAGCCCGAGGAATCGGCGGACCGTCGACGCGCGCGACAGCACCGTTTCGAGGCGTTTCATGGTTGGGAAGACTTGTAGCAACTTCCGGAGCCGAGCCCCAGGAGAGAACCTTCGGCGCGACTCTCCAAGCGATGAATGAAATGACACACAAAATGAGGGCACTCGCCGCCACAGCGCTTCCCAATCGGCTGCGACTCGATGGAGAAGAATCCAGATCGATGGGCGGAAGCAGTCCTCGAGCAACGAGCTTGCTTCGCAGCGCATCGACACCGCGGCGCACGCGCGTGCGAACGGTTGCCGCGGGAATGCCGAGCCGCCGAGCGATCTCGCGCGGCGGCAGATCTTCATAAAAACGAAGGATCAATGCTTCCCGATACGGCTCCTCGATCTGTAATAATGCTTCGACGACGGCCTGCCGTGCCGCTTCGGACTCCACGAGCCGGTCGGCAGCGGCGACGCGCGATTCGCGCGCCACAACGCGCTCCCGGCGCTCCCTCCGCGCGCGCTCCCGATGTCTCAGGGCCGCCACACCTCGGACGACACGGACGATCCAGGGGCGCGCGAGCTCGGGACCGCGGGGAGCGCTCCGCAGCGCCGAAAGCCACGTTTCCTGCTCGATGTCGTCGACGCTCGACGGGTCAGACAGGGCGCGCGCGAGGCCGCGGAGGAAGCTGCGGTGGGCGAGGAGAAGGTCGAGATGTGGGAAATTCGAGTCGGCCATCCTCTTCGTATTGCCGCCCACGGCCAAAGCGCTTCAGCCGGCGATCACAAAATCGCCACGCGTAGCGCGCGGGAGGAGACGATCGGCAGCGGGCTCGGCGAGCAGGTCTCGCTTGCGGGCTCGAGCCAAAGCGCCTGGGCGTAATAATTCTTGCCGGCCAAGGACGGAACGTTGGGAATCGGCGCCGCGACATCGGCGGCGCCGGCCCACGACGCGCGCACTCCGGCCGCGTAGAGCTCGTGCGACGCCGACAGAGATAGGTAGAGCGGAACGCCCCACCCGAAGAGATCGAGGCCCGCTGGCGCTCCGGCGTCGCCGATGAGGAGTACTCCGTCCGCTCGGGACGGCGCCTGGGTGAGCTGGAAAGCAAATTGTACGTTCCCGACTGCCGGCGGTCCGCTCGCCGCGAGCCCGAGCGCCCCGCGGCATCCGAGGGTGCTCCCACCAAGAGGCCACGTCGAAGCTGGCTGCGCCCTTCGATTCTTGAGAATGCAGAGTCCAGGCGCCGAGGGACAATTTGTTACAATGTCAAGATAGCCGTCGCCGTCCATATCGCATACCTCGAGTTCCTCGACCCAGTCGGATGCTGAGAATGCCGTCGGACCGGAAAAGGAGAGTCCCCCTTGCCCGAGCAGGATGGAAACGCTCATCTCCACATTTCCGCTTACGAGATCGGTGCGCCCATCGCCGTTGAGATCGCCAGCGCCCACGGCACTCGGAAAACCGCCGGTCGGAAATGCGAGCGGCGCCGCGAGCACACCATTCTGGTTCGCGCTCACCTGGAGGGCTCCGCTCGCCAGCAGCGCGAATGCTGCATCGATGTCACCGTCTCCATCAAGGTCGTCGAACAGCCCGCCCTGTGAGGGTCCCATGCCCGGCACGTAGGCACTCGTTTGGAAGGAAGCACCTCCTTCGGAACGCACCACAGCGAGTTCCGCGGCGCCCGAGAATGTAACTCCCAGATCGCCGCGCCCATCGCCGTCGACATCGCCGTACGCGAGTCGCTCCGGAGAATTGAGCATCAGCGCGAGACTCGCAAATACGAACGTGCCGTCACCATTGCCGGCCTGCGCATGCGTGTATTTGGCAAGGTTCTGTGATGTGACAAAATCGTTTCGGCCGTCCTGATTGAAATCCGCGAACACTGTCTCCCAGGGTGCGTGGGGAATCGCAATCGGCGCGATCGGCAGAAAGCTGCCGTCGCCCTGTCCGAGATAGAGCGCGAGCCGGCTCAAGATGTGATGTGCCGATGCGCAATCGAGAACGCCGTCGCCATTGATGTCGGCGAGGTCGAGCGTCCTTGCCACGGCACCCACCGTCGAGCGGATCGGGTCGGAGAACTCACCGTTGGGCACCTGAAGGAGTGCCATGAGGTCGCCCGTTCCGTGGTCGATGGTGGCCACGTCGGGCCGCCCATCGAGGTTCAGATCTCCAACGCCAAGGTGTGTATGGTAATTCTCAACGGACGCGAGCCGGTAGGACTCGAACCCTTGCGCTCCTCGTCCGCGGAGAATCGTGACCGTGTCCGGGGTATATTTTGTAAGAAGCAGGTCGGGGAGGCCGTCGTTGTCGGCGTCTCCAATGGTGAGCGAAGAGACCGTCGTCGAAAGGTGCGTATCCAGCGGAGAAGTCCACAAATTCCCCGGAGCAATCAGATGGCACCGCGCGCGGAAGGAAGCCACGCTCGCTGAGACGAGGTCTCGATCTCCGTCGAGATCGAGATCGACGGAGAGAAGTCGACTCGAGCCCTGGGGAGCCGACAGCGAAGGTGCGGCGCTCCACGCGCCCGCAGAGCCGCCGAGAAAGAGTATCACTTGAGACGCCGTGGGCGACGCGACGGCCAGATCGGGGCGGCCGTCAAGATTCCAGTCGCCCTCCGCGACGCCGCCCGCTCCGAGGTCGCTCGCGAGCGCTGGGTCGGCGGCGAGCGCTCCGCCCGAATTCTTGAGAACGAACAGCGCTCCGTTTTGTGAGCTCTGCGCGAGATCGAGATCGCCGTCGAGATCGAAATCGGCAGCAGCCATCGCCACGGGCTTGGCCGGAAGTGTAATCCCCAGTGGAAGCGCGCCTCCCGCAATGTCCGAGATGCGGGAGGCGGCCGTCGACGAAACGGACGCTGTCACGGCGTCGAGCCTGCCGTCGCCGTCGAAATCGCCGACGGCGAGGAGTTCCGGTGCAGAGGCCACCGGAACGCTCTGGGCCGGCGCAGGGATTCCGCCCGGCTGGCCGAGCAGCCAGGCGAGGCGGCCGCCAGTGCGACACACCGCCAGCACGTCGAGGAGGCCGTCGCCGTCGACATCGCGCAACTCGCCAGCGACGGGCTCGGCCGGCACGGCCGCGGAGCTGACAGCAGGAAAAGTGCCATTTGACGCGCCGAGCTGATGGGTGACGCTGTCATAAAAAAGATTCAGCGCCACGAGGTCGGCAAGGCCATCGCCGTTCAGATTCCCGACGAGCACCTGTGCCGGATAATTGCCGGCAGCGATTTCCCGGCCGGGGAAGAGTGCTGCGGCTTGTGCGGACGCTTTCCGCGAAATACCACAGATCGCGAGGGCAACGCCCGAAGCGATTCCGAGTCGACGAGGCAGAAGCCAAGCGGCCATCGGGTGCACCTTGAGGACGCCCCGACTCTACCCCCGCGGCGCCGCCGCCGCAGGGGCATTTTGCGGGCCCTACCGGGCGAAGACCTGCTCGACCGGCGTGATTCGGACTTTCTCTGCCGAGATGCCGAGCCGCATCTTGCCGATGACCGCATCCTCCGCCAGCAACTCCGGCGGTTTCGCCGAGCTGTATTCGATCGAAGAGGGAGCATCGGAAATCAGGGCGTCCTTGAGCGCGGCCGCATCTTTGGTGATGCAGACGACATAGAGATTCTCGCCGGAGAGGTGCTTGCGGATGGCTCCATTCACCTCTTCGAGCGTGAGCTTGGCGAGCCGCTCACGCATCGTCGCCGCGAAGTCGCCGATGCCATAGAAACGGCTGTCGAGCGCGTACCCGAGCTGTAAGGGCTGCGTTCCGGTAAGAAGATATACATTCTTCATGAGGTACGCCCTCGTCGTCTCGAAATCCTCCTTCGAGAGTCCGCTGCGAATAAGAGACCGAAGCTCATGGATCGCGATGCGGAGCGCATGGTGCGCCTGCACGGGCGGCACAGGGCGGATCCAAATTTCAAAAATCTGAGCACGCCGCGCCAAGTTCGCATCCGGGAAGAATTGGAACATCCCGCGAGGAAACGCCTCGATGTAGGCGTAGTCGCCGTAGTTCATGCCCCGGATCTCACGGATGCGCTGATACAGGTGCGACATCGAAGAGCGGTGCTCGCCGAGCCACGCACGCGCCACGGAGAGCGCGGCGAAGTCGGGATGCGCGCGCGTGACCTCGATGGGGTGGCCGAAGGAGATCGCCGTCGCGCGCGTGTCCTTCTGTACGATCTCCAACTCGATTCCCTGGGGCGCGCGCGCCTTCGGAACGACGGCCGCCGCCGGACTGCCGGCGCCGAGTGAAGCGAGGCGGGCGCGCAGCTTCGCCGCGAGATCGGCCGGTGCGTCGCCGGCGAGACCGAGCGTGAGGCGGGAAGCGGTCACATGTTGAGAAAGGAACTGCTTCACATCGTCCAGCGTGATGCGGCCGAGGCTCTCGACGGTGCCGAGCGTCGGGTGGCCATAGGGCGTTCCTGTGAAGATCAATGATTGCAGCCGCTCCTTGCCGAGTTCCTCATCGTTGCTGGAACGCAAGTCTTCGATGAGCGCGTTGCGCTGGGCCTCGAGGATACGCTGAAAATCCTCCGGACGGAGGCCCGGGGCGAGCAGCTGCGGGAGCGCGACGTCGAGCCACAGATCCAAGTTATCCCGGTGGATCGATCCGACGAGAGTGAACATCTCCCGGTCGACCTGCGCCCCGAAAGAGCCCGCGACGGGAAAGAGAGCCGTGCGGATCTCCTCGATGGTGCGAGCGGAGCTTCCGCCTTCTGTAAGCATGGCGCCTGCGAGCGCAGCGAGCCCTTCTTTGCCAGGGGGATCGCAGGCCGAGCCGGCGAGGAAACAGAAGCTCAGCGTGAGCTGGCGGTTGGGCGATCGGAGCTCGACAAGCGGAATCTCGGGGGCCGATGTATCTGCGGCTTTCGGCGCGAGCGACGCGAGAGCCGGAGCTCGGTCGATTCCCGCGGGGAGCGCCTCGTGGGAGAGCGTCGTGACGACGAGGCGCGAATCCTGGAAGTAACGTTGGGCCGCGGCATGGAGATCCTGCGGCGTGAGCGACGCATAGACCGAGTACAGGCGGTTGAGTGTCTGGAACGACCGGCGATGGCGCACAAATCGCGCGAGCGCGGCGCCGATCGACTCGGAGTTGTCCAGCGTGCGCGCGAAGCGGTAGCGGAGATTCTTCTTGCCGGCTTCGACGCGCTCGACCGAGAGCGGCGCCGAGCGCGCGGTTGCGAAGGCCTTGAGCAACGCGTCACGAACGGCCAGTGCATTCTTGGCATCTTTCACGCGCGCGTAGGCCGTGGTGAGAGACGGGTCGGCGGACGCGGGGACGTCGGCATCGAGGGCGTCGACGAGCTGATCGCGCACGACGAGCTGCTGATACAGATCCGAAGTGGATCCGAACATAAGCTCGCACAGGAGCGAAGTGGCCGCGTAGTCTTTCTCAGTCTCCGAGAAGGCCGGCCCATGGAACGCTACAGTGACCCAGGGCAGTGTCGGCGTCGGCCACGGCACATGGGCATAGACCGGCGCCGTCGGCGCGGGCTCCTGGGGGATCTCCACGGAGGCAGAGCCGCGTTTCCAGCTCGACCAGTAACGCTCCACCATCGGGATCACTTCTGCAGCGTTCACATCTCCGACGAGCACGATGGTCGTTCGCTCGGGCCGATACCAACGATCGAAGAATACACGCGAGTACTCAAACTGGTTGGGCATGTCCTCGATGTCGGGAAGGAAGCCCATGGCGGTGTGCTTGTAGGTGTGCGCTCGGAATGCCTTTTCACGCTGCACCTCATCAAGCTTATTGATCGGGTTCGCGCTGTTTTTATTGTACTCCCCGAGCACGGCACGCGCTTCGGTTTGGAACGCCTCAAGCGGGTACTCGAGGTGCTGGAAGCGGTCAGCCTCGATCTTGAGAATCTCCTCCAAGTCCTCCTTGGCGAAGGTAATGTGGTAGTTGGTGTAGTCGTCGGATGTATAAGCATTTTGCCGCGCGCCGGCTTTCGTGATGATCTCCTGATACTTTTCCGGCGGGTAGCTCCGCGTGCCGCGGAACATCATGTGCTCGAAGAAATGGGCAAAGCCCGTCTTGCCGGGCTCGACCTCATTCCGGGCGCCCGTCTGCACCGGGATCTGTAATGAAACGAGATTCGGGTAGCTCGTCGGCACAACGATCACGCGCAGCCCGTTTGCGAGCTCGTGTTCCACGGCTTGGAACGGCAGCACGTCGCCCGAGGGGGCGGCGGCCGCCTGCGAGCCCGACGAGGGCGTGGGCGATTGACACGACGTGATGGACATGGCCATGAGCAGAGTGCAGGCGAGCGATCGCATCCGAAGTTCCTGGGGGAGAGGAAGTCGCGGATGCTACCGGCGCGTCGGACGCTGGGAACGGCGCGGCGCGCGCGGCGTCCCTCGCCCTGGAAGCAAAGCGGGCCGGCCCGATGGCGCCCGCCGCAGCGCCACGCCTCGCCAGATCAGATCTCCAGCAACCCCTTCGCAATCACGAGCTTCTGAATCTCCGTCGTGCCCTCATAAATCCGCAGCGCGCGCACGTCGCGGTAGAGGCGCTCCACCGTCGTGCCGTGCACCACGCCGAGGCCGCCATGCAGCTGCACTGCCCGGTCAACAATGCGCTGGGCCGCCTCCGTAGCGAAGAGCTTGGCCATGGAAACCGCCGAGGTGAGCCGCGACGCGCCGCGATCCTGGGCCGCCGCTGCGCGGTATACCAACAATCGCGCCGCTTCGAGATCTGTGGCCATCTCCGCCAGCGCAGCCCGCGTGAGCTGCTGCTCCGAGAGTGGCTTCCCGAATTGTGACCTCGTCTTCACGCGCGCGATCGAATCGTCGAGGGCGCGTCTCGCGAATCCGCAGGCCGCGGCCCCGACCGAAGTCCGGAAGAGATCGAGATTCGAAAGCGCGAGCCTCATGCCGCCGCCCTCGGCGTCGAGGAGGTTCGCCACCGGCACGCGCGCCTCGTGAAAAATCACTTTTCCGATCGGGTGCGGCGCGATCACGCGAAAGCGCTCGACGCGCACGCCCGGCGTCGACGCCGGCACGAAGATCATCGAAAGCCCCTTCGCCCCCGGCAGCTCACTGGTGCGCGCGAGCACCGTGAAGAAGTCTGCGACGCCGGCATTGCTAATAAAGGTCTTCTCTCCGTTCAAAATCCACTGATCGCCCTCGCGCCGAGCGCGCGTCGAACACGCGGCGAGGTCGCTCCCCGCCTCCGGCTCCGTCACGGCGAACGCCGAGATCGCCTCCCCTCGCGCGACGCGAGGAAGCCACTCTTTCGAGAGCGCCGTCGGCTCGCTGCCGTCGCGCACATGGGGCAGCGCCATCGGATAGCCGCCGAGCCCCTGCAGCACGAAGCAGGTGTCGGCAAACCCGCTCTCATAGGCGAGCGCCTCGCGCACGACGCAGAGCGCGCGAAGATCGACCAGCGGAAACCGCCCGCCGAAGTCCTCCGGAACGCACAGATCGAGCAGCCCCGCGGCGCCGAGCTCGCGCGTGAACGCCCGCGCCGCCTCGTCCTCATCGGCCGCCCCCGACTCGAAGCGATCGCGGATCGGCGCCATTCGCTCGCGCGCGACGCGAGCCGCGTCCCGCGCGATGGCATAATGAACATCGTCAAAAAAGAACGATTCGAGAGCAGGTCCGGGCATGGCAGTCAGAAGTTCAATGATTACGAAATCGACGCCCGCAGAATCTCACGCAGTGACGGCCGCGCGGGCAGCTCCCCTTCGGCCCAGCCGCGCGCCAGACCGAGGCGAACTTGCGCGGCGCACTCCTGAGGCGTGCGCCGCGTGACCTTCACGAGCGCCCCCACCGCCGTGCGCACATCCCACTCGAGCGCGAGCCCACAGCGGCGCAGCTCCTCGAGGGCGCGCCGCTCCACAGGGCCAAGCGACTCCAGGCGTCGGCGCTCCGTGCGCTCAGCGACCACCGGCAGCACGAGCGCGAGCAGCGCGTTCGGAAGCAACATATCAGCCGCGCTTCACGCCGAAGTGTCCGGGCGCTCCCTGGAAGCGAATCGGGCGCTTCGCCTTCCACGCCTCATAGGCCTCCCGGAAGTCGGGGTGGCCCATACAAATCGCTTGGGCCTGCGCTTCGGCCTCGACCGCCGTCGACGTGTCCATGGTGTACTCGCGCTCCAGCATCTCCTTGGTCATCGACAGCCCGAACGCGGGGCCGCATGCAAGTTCATAGGCATACTCGGCTGCACGCGCGCGAAACTCGGCGTCGGGATAGACGCGGTTGGCGAGACCGATCCGAAGGCACTCTTCCGAGCTCAAGAATTCACCGCGCATCAAGATCTCGCTCGCGCGGCCCAAGCCCACAATTCTCGGGAGAATTTGGCATGCCCCCATGTCAGCCCCAGAGAGCCCCACCTTCACAAAAAGGAAGGCAACTTTCGCCGATGCGCTCAGAAGCCGTAAATCGCTTGCGATAGCGAGCAGCGCTCCGGCTCCGCAGCAGGTGCCGTTCACAGCAGCGATCACCGGCTTCCGAAGGGCCCGCAGCTCCCGCACGACGGCGCCCGTGACCCGAGTGAACTCCAACAATCCAGCGGCGTCGCGTTCGAAAAGCCGCCCGATGATGTCCTCCACATCGCCGCCGGAGCAGAATCCCTTGCCCTCCCCCGTCAGCATCAGCACGCGCGTCGATGCGCGCTCTTCCAGCGTCGGAATGAAGGCGGCGAGCTCGCGGTAGATCTCGAACGTGAGTGAGTTGAGACGGTCGGGCCGGTCGAGCGTCAGCGTGCCGACCCCGTCGGCCTCGCTGTACCGGAAGGTCTTCGGATTCATCTCCGCAGCGTAACCGCCCGGCGCCCGCTACCGGTTCACGGGCCGCGCCGGCCGCACCCCGACTTCGTCACCAACCTCCCCCAGGCGCGCGATCGAGCGGTCGGTGTCGCGGCGCTGCGCCGCGCGATTCTTGAGCGAGCCGCCGCGTGAGGCCCTGGTGCCTCGCCCTCCGCATCCGTCCGTCCGGTGCGCACACGGCGGGCTGGAAGAGCACCACACATGCACGCGATCCCGGCACTACTCTTTCACAGTTCCTCAGAAGTTATAAAAATGGCGCGCATTCGGCTGGCCGCCGTCGGCGGGAGCGTGCTGGCCGTCGCCCATCGATGACCATCCGCGCGCGAAAGCCCAATTTTCCGCCCCGCAGGGCCGCCTTGCAGCTCGGTCGAGCATTGTGGCGAAGATGCGAGCAACGCCTTGACTCGCCTGGGCCGAATGGAGTGCTCGACCCGACCTGGCAAGCAGACGCCCAACGAATCTCGCGCCGGCGAGGTTGGGCAGACACATGCGAACCGGACCGCAAGCAGGCAGCTCACGCCCTTCGGGGCCACTCCAGCAGCTCGCCGCGGTCCTGGAAGTGGCATAGGTGGGTCTTCGCCCGGCGAGTTCCGCAAAAGCGAGTCCTCGACGCGCGCCAGGGGCACAGCAAGAAGTGGCGCCGAGGACGCGCCATGAATTCCCGGGCGAGGAGCGCGCGCAGCTCCGAGGATCCATGAGACCACGTTGAGCAGCCTCGGGATCTGCGCGCCGACCGGCGCCGCAGCCCCGCCAGTCACCACAATTACTTGTCATAAATTCGCCAGTCGATGATTCAGAAAGCTGACTTCGAACCGCTCGAGACACAATTCTCGCGACATGCGCGAGAGGTCCTCGAGCCGTAGCAACGCGCAATGGCGAGCACGGCGTCGGCGGCCGCTTGCAGCCGGGCGACCCCATCGATTCAGTGAACACCTCGACGGCCACAGTGGGCATTCGAAGAGGGGCACGCCCTCGTCGTGGGTGGGGCTCGTGCGAACGCCGCTGGAGAGTGCGCAGTCCGTGGGCGGCCTCGTCAGAATGGTCGCAGGTCGAGCGCTCCGCCCGGCCGCGAGAATCGATCGAACGCCGCGCCGTTCCGCGGAGTTGGGTCATCCGTCCCTCCATGGACAGGGACTCTCGATCCATAGCAATCTTCCCGGACGATACGAGGTCGCCATGCAGGGAAATCCCGCCCAGCGAGGCCGAACGAACCACACTTCTACTGGATTCTCCCATGCCTTGAATGGCGCCGGCCGGCTGCTCTCCCCGCGTCTATTCCGTCGAGCGCCTCAGCCGGCAGCGGCCGCGCTCCTCGTTTTGTGCGCTTGCGCAACACAAACAAAACAATCTCCCGGCGCCGCAGAAAGTTCCCAGGCAGCGGCTCGGCCCATGTCCAATGCGGACTGGTGGCCCAATCAGCTCGACCTGAGGATTCTTCATCAGAATCCACAGTCCGGAAACCCTTTGGGCAGGAACTTCCAATACGCAGAGGAATTCAAGAAGCTCGATCTCAATGCGCTCAAGAAGGATATCGCAGGGATGCTCACCACTTCCCAGGATTGGTGGCCTGCCGACTACGGGAACTATGGTCCGCTGTTCATCCGGCTGGCATGGCATAGCGCAGGTACTTATCGCGTGAGTGACGGCCGCGGCGGCTCCTCGGATGGCACCATTCGCTTCGCTCCGCTGAACAGCTGGCCCGACAATGGAAATCTCGACAAGGCTCGCAGGCTTCTGTGGCCGATCAAGCAGAAGTATGGAAGCAAGATCTCCTGGGCCGACTTGATGATTCTTACAGGCAACGTGGCGCTCGAGTCGATGGGTTTCCAGACGTTCGGCTTCGGCGGAGGCCGCGAAGATGTCTGGGAGCCGCAGCTTGATGTGTTCTGGGGGCCAGAGAATCGTTGGCTCGCGGATGCGCGCTTCTCCGGCGACCGAAAGCTGAGTCACCGGCTTGCGGCTTCACAGATGGGGCTCATCTATGTGAATCCTGAGGGGCCAAACGGAGTCCCCGATCCGATGGCTGCAGCCCGCGACATCCGGACGACGTTCCGGCGCATGGCGATGAATGACGAGGAGACCGTCGCACTTATCGCGGGTGGACACACGCTGGGAAAAACCCACGGGGCGGCGGATCCCACAAAATATGTGGGGCCCGAGCCGGAGGCAGCGGCCATCGAGGAGCAAGGGCTCGGGTGGAAAAACAGCTTCGGTTCCGGGAAGGGTGCCGACACGATCACCAGCGGGCTCGAGGGGGCTTGGACTTCCAAACCCGTGCAGTGGACGCAGGGCTATTTCGGCAATCTGTTTCGCTACGAGTGGGAACTCACAAAAAGTCCCGCTGGCGCGCATCAGTGGAAGCCCAAAGGCAGCGCGCCACAGAACGTCCCCGATGCTCATGATCCCCTGAAGCGTCACGTTCCGATCATGCTGACGACGGACATCGCGCTGATCACAGATCCTGACTACAGAAAGATCTCTGAGAAGTTCCATCGGAACGCCGATGCATTCAACGATGCGTTTGCGCGTGCCTGGTACAAGCTTACGCATCGTGATATGGGACCGCGGTCGCGGCTACTGGGCCCCTGGGTTCCCGCGGAGCAGCCCTGGCAGGATCCCGTGCCGCCCGTGAATCATCCGCTCGTCGATTCACGAGACATCAATGCACTTAAGAGTCAGCTCGTCTCCTCGGGATTGTCCGTATCTCAGCTGGTCTCGACAGCCTGGGCTTCGGCCGCATCCTTTCGCGGGTCGGACCTCCGAGGAGGTGCCAATGGCGCGCGCATTCGCCTCGCACCACAAAAAGACTGGCCTGTCAATCAGCCTAAGGAGCTCGCGAAGGTGCTCTCCGTGCTCGAGGACATCCGCCAGAAGTTCCATCATGGACAAGCGGACGGGAAGCGAATCTCGCTCGCAGATCTGATCGTCCTCGCGGGTTGCGCGGGGATCGAGGAGGCGGCTCGACGCGCAGGACACACGGTACTTGTGCCCTTCGCGCCGGGGAGGACCGATGCAACTCAAGAGGCAACGGATGTTGAATCGATGGCTTTCCTCGAGCCGATGGCCGACGGATTTCGCAACTACTTCAGCGATGGGCACGGGCTCACCGCGGCTCAGGCGCTGGTCGACCGGGCGCAGCAGCTCACGCTCAGTGCGCCGGAGATGACGGCACTGCTGGGCGGGCTGAGAGTATTGAATGCGAACACCGGCGCCGCCAAGCATGGCGTATTCACAACTCGTCCCGAAAGCCTGACGAACGACTTCTTCGTCAACTTGCTCGATATGGGAACCGAGTGGAGAAAGTCCCAAAGCGGAGGCGACCTCTATGAAGGCTGCGAACGCCGGAGCGGGAAGGTTCTATGGACTGGGACATCTGTCGACTTGATCTTCGGATCGAATGCGCAGTTAAGGGCGATTGCAGAGGTCTATGGGAGCGCCGATACGCAACAAAAGTTCATCGACGATTTCATCGCCGCGTGGACGAAAGTAATGCATCTCGACCGGTTCGACCTGGATCCTCCGCAACGGAGGTGATCGGACCTCTCTGAGCTGGCTGGCGGGGCGGCGCCCGCCGGCGCCCAGGCCGAGCTCAGCAATCATGGAGCGCAGCAATCGTGGCCCCATCTTGGCGTTGGACACCATCGCCTGCGGCTTGCCACAGGCGCACGATTGCGGCGACACTTCTCCGAGCGAAGTCCCTTGATCTTCGTCCCGATCCTCGCCGCCGTCATCCTGCTTGGGGCGCTCCTCCTCGCTTCGGTCGAGGCCGTTCTGTGCGCTTTGTGCGTGTTGACGCTCGCCGTGCGCCCCCTTCGGCGGCTCTTTCCCTTCGCGTGGCGGCTCGCCGTCTGCGTGCCCGTCAGCTGGATCGTCGCATTCCTCGTCTATGCATTTGTGGCACTCCCCATCGTCGTCCTGGCGGTCGCGTTGCCCGCCCAGGCGATCGCTAAGACGAACGGCCCCGCTCTCCCGACGCATTGGAACTCGCTCGGGATCGCCGATGTGCCCGCACTCGCCCAAACGGCAGTGCTGGCCGTCGGGCTTGTGGCCGCCGGCTTGGTTGCATTCGTTGTGCTCCCACTCGTCTGCATGGCGCTCTGCACGCTCTGGGGAACGGCGATCGGCCTCCTCTGGGGCGCCTGGGCCGTGCGCCACGGCGAAGCACCACAAAAACGTCGAGAGGCGAGCGTCCCGCCGGTCCTTCCAACCCGCGTGCCGCTCGCCCCTCCGGTGATTCTGTAGACTTTACTCGCCCGTCGCGAGATATGTGTAGCTATTCAGCGCATCCTCGTAGCGCTGCATCAGCTTGCCCGACTCGTCGAGCGTGATCTGCTTGCCGCGGAGCGACTGCTCGACCGCCTTGCGCATGCGGCGGACGAGGTCGTTCTTGTCGTACTCCATGTACTCGAGCACGGCGCCGATCGTGTCGCCCTTCACGGCGTGCTCCACCATGTAGCCGCCTTCGACGAGCTTCACGTGGACCGCGTCGGTGTCGGCAAACAAATTGTGAAGATCACCGAGCACTTCCTGGTACGCCCCCACGAGGAAGAGCGCAATGAAGTAGGGCTTGCCGTTGTCGATCGGATGAACCTCAAGCGCGTGCTTCACGTCGCGCAGATCGATGAACTCATCAATCTTGCCGTCGCTGTCGCACGTGAGATCGGCCAGGATCGCCCGGCGCTGCGGCCGCTCCGTGAGCCGCTGAATCGGCATGCACGGGAAGAGCTGCTTCACAGCCCAGTGGTCGGGCGCCGACTGGAATAGCGAGAAGTTACAGTAGTACGTGTCCGACAGCGCTTTCTCGAGCCCTTCCAGCTCCTCGGGCACATACTCGAGCTCTTTGATGACTTTCAAAATTCGCTCGCAGATCGCCCAGAACATCTCCTCGCAGCGCGCGCGCTCGCGAAGATTGAGCACGCCGAGCGAGAAAGCCACAATCGACTCCTCCTTCACTTCGAGGGCGTCGTTGTAGCTTTCCTGCACGTTCTTGCGCGTCACGCCCTGGAGGATCTCGTCGAGCTTGCGCACGATCGCGTGCTCCTCCGGCTTCACCGGCTGCGGCGGCCGATTGCCGAGCACCTCGTTCGCCCCCAGCACGTTGAACACGAGCACCGAGTGGTGCGCCGTGAGCGCGCGCCCCGATTCCGTCACGATGTCGGGGTGCGGCATGCCCGCCGTCTTGCACGCCTCCGCCAGCGCAGCGACCACGTCGGCCGCGTACTCGCGAAGGTTATAATTCATCGAAGAGTGAAAATTGGTGGAGCTGCCGTCGTAATCGACGCCGAGGCCGCCGCCGCAATCGATGTAGCGCATGCTGGCTCCCATCTTGTACAGCTCGGTCAGGATGCGGCAGGCCTCGCGCAGGGCATCCTTGTGCGCGCGGATCGCCGTGATCTGGCTGCCGATGTGGTAATGCAAGAGCTGCAGACAGTCGAGCATGTCCTCTTTCTTGAGCCGCTCCACGACCTCCACAATTTCCGTCGTCGTGAGGCCGAACTTCGAGCGGTCGCCCGTCGACTCGACCCACTTGCCGGCGCCCTTCGTCGTGAGGCGCGCGCGAACACCAATATTCGGCCGGATCCCGAGTTCCTTGCTCACTTGCAGGATCGTATCGATCTCGCGATAGCGGTCGACCACGATGATTGTCCTGCGGCCGAGCTTCTGCGAGAGAAGCGCTGTCTCGATGTAGGCCTTGTCCTTGTAGCCATTACAAATGATCAGCGCCTCGGGGTCATCGAGGAGCGCCACCGCCACGAGCAGTTCGGGCTTGCTGCCGGCCTCGAGCCCGAGGTGGTGCGGCCGGCCGTACTCCGCCAGCTCCTCCACCACGTGCCGTTGCTGGTTCACCTTGATCGGATAGACGCCTCGGTAAGCGCCCTGGTACTCCGAATCCTTGATGGCCATTTGGAACGCGCCGCAGAGCTCGTCGACGCGCGCCTTCAAAATGTCGCTGAATCGAATCAGCAGCGGCGGGCTGAACCCGCGCCGACGCAAGTCGGACACGAGTTCATACAGATCCATCTGGAACCCCTCGTTCCCGTTGGGATGCACTACGACGTGCCCCGCCTCGTTCACTCCAAAATAGGGCGCGCCCCAAGAGTGAACATTGTAGAGCTCGGCCGCGTCGCGCGAGGTCCAGCCGCGGGTCGAATCACGAATTTCGGCGTGCGCCATCGATCGAAGTTTGGTTCGGGGAAGTGACGAGGGGCGGTCGGAAGTGCGAATTGTGAGATTTTCGCCGGATGAGAGCAGAGAGCCAGCGCTTGTCGAGGCGGCGCCCAGAGAACCCGTGCGCGCCGCCGCGCCCGCCAATCCGCTTCCGTCGGGAAGCGGCGCTCGGGGCTCGGAGGCGCGCGTTGCGTGGTGGCGCGCGGGAGAATCCTTCGAAGGGGCGCCCGGCTGTGGTGGCGCCGAGCTCGCCTCGGTGTCTGCCACGGCTCGCAGGCGGGAGTCGGTCGCGTTCTGGGTTTCGCTCATTGAGCGCCGAAAACGCTACGCTCGAGCCGCGGTTGTCCGCAATGGAACGGCGCAAAAAAAACGCCGTGAAGTGCCATGTCTCCCACCCGCTCCCGTTCGGCAGCTGCCGCGCCCGAGAGCTTTCTGCGATCTCTCTTCCTCGGTGAACTTCGGGCCGAGCTGCTGGTTCCCTATCCGGCGCGCCCGGCCGACGAGCGCGATTCGACCGACGCGATGGTGGAAGCAGTCACCTCGTTTGCGCGCGAGCACATCGACGCGCGCGAGATCGATCGCCGCGCCGAGATTCCGCGCGCCGTTCTCAATGGGCTTGCCGAGCTCGGCCTCTTTGGAATGCTCGTGCCTGCCGAGCACGGCGGTCTCGGTCTCACCCACACGGCCTACTGCCGCGTGCTGCAGGCGCTGGCTGGCCATTGCACCGCGTCGGCCGCAACTGTGGGAGCTCACCAATCAATCGGCCTCAAAGCAATCCTACTTTTCGGAACTAACGCGCAGAAATCCCGGTGGCTCCCCAAGCTGGCATCGGGCGAACAGCTCGCCGCGTTCGCGCTGACGGAGCCCGGAGCCGGGAGCGACGTGCAGGCGATTGCAACCCTTGCCGACCCGCTCCCCGACGGCTCCTGGCGCCTCCGCGGTTCGAAATTGTGGATTACTAACGGCGGCATCGCGGGGCTGTTCACCGTCTTCGCGAAAACGCCCGACCCGCAGAGCCCCGGCGAGCGAAAGTTGACCTGCTTCCTCGTGCCGCGCGATGCGCCTGGAGTTTCCATCGGCAAGGAGGAGGACAAGATGGGGCTGAAGGGCTCCTCCACGACGGCCGTCTACTTCGAAGACGTAATCGTGCGCGACGAAGACCGCGTCGGCGAGGTAGGGCGAGGCTTCAAGATCGCCGTCGAAGTGCTGAACGGCGGCCGCCACGGGCTTGCCGCCGGCTGCCTCGGCCTCGGCCGCGCGGCCCTCGACGAGGCCGTCGCCCACGCACGAACAAGGCAACAATTCGGGAAACCGATCGTGGAGTTCGCCCTCGTCGCCGAACTCCTCGCGAACGCCGAAGCCGATCTATATGCCATGGAGTCGGGCTGCTACTGGGTCGCGGGGAAGCTCGACGCGGGAGCCCGCGACGTCGCCCTCGAGTCGGCCGCCTGTAAGATTTTCGCGACCGAATCGCTCTGGCGAATTGTGAATGACTGCCTTCAGGTCGCCGGCGGATCGGGGTTCATGCGCGAGTATGCGCACGAGCGCCGCGTCCGCGACGCCCGCGTGAATCTCATTTTTGAGGGTACCAATCAAATCCTCCGGCTGTTTCTTGCACTCCAGGGGCTGCGCAGCCCCGGCGAGGAGCTGAAGGAGGTCGGCAACGCGCTCAAGCACCCGATTGCCGGCGCCTCGGTGCTCGGCCGCTTTGCTGGCAAGCGGGTTCGGCGCACGCTGGCGCCACCCAAGTGGACCGGCGTGCCGCCGGAGCTGCGCTCGGAAGCGCTTCTCGCCGCAGAGAGCGCCCGCGCACTTGGCGCCGCCGCAGAGGAACTCGTCCGCCGGCACCGGAGCAAAGTGATCGACGAACAGCTCGCGCTCGCGCCGCTCGCCGATGCCGCGACCCACCTCTTTCTGATGGGAACGATCCTGGCACGCGCGATGGGAGAGGCGGAAGGCGGCCACCTTGGCCCATCCGCTCGCCTGGCGATGCGCCGGCTCTATCGCCGCTTCCGCGATGCGCTCGAAGCAGCCCAATCCACCGACCGCGACCTGATCGATGCTGTCGCCGTGCGCTGGCGCGCCCGATAGCAGCCCTCGCAAGAGTCCGAGGTCGGTTTAGACACAGGGGCGGCTCGCCGATTGCTCTTTGCGCAGCCATGGGTTCGCTCACCTCGATCTGCTGGGCGCTGTCGATCCAGACGGCGGGCGAGCCCATTGCCGCTGCGACGCCCGATCCCGAGCCCGCGCCGATCGCCCGTCGGGCGGCTCCTCCGGAGCCCATCCGATTTGATCGCACTCGCCTGTGGGACGAGCCGCAGGCGCGCGACGAACCGGCTGCCGCCGTCGCGCCGAACCGGCCCGCGCGGCCTCGGGCGTTTGCGATGGGCCATTCGCAGGAGCCGACCGACGAGAACGGCGCCCAGAACGCGACCGCGCCCCAAGCCAATGCGCCCCTCGACGACGCGCTCGCCCGGCGACTGCGCGCGAAGAAGCCCGATGCGTTCTTGACGGAGCTCGGGCGCGGTTTTTGGGAGCGATTCCAACTCGTCGACGACATTCAATTCCAGATCGCGCTTCAGCGCGCCTGGACGTTGCCGCCGATCTCCGTCGACCCGCTGCGGGACCGGCCGCGGCTGCGCCCCGTCGACTATGCTTACAATAACGCGCTCCTCGAGCGGAGGGCGCGCTCGCCGATCACCGGCCTCGCCAACGATGCCCTCGGGGAGACACAAATCCTCGACCGTCTGAAGCGCGAATTCGACGGCGAGACGGGGCTCTTCGGCCAAGGTGCCCGCACCCTGCTCGGCGATTCCACCTCTGCCCGCGATCCGCTCGACCTCGGCGATCTCGGGCTCCGCGGCTTTCCGCGCGCGTGGCGCAACCCCGGGGATCTGGTGGGGATCACTTATGAGACGGGCCCGCTCGACGTGCGCATTGGAGGCGCCACGACGAACGCAAAAGTGCAACAGAAGCTCGGTCCCTGGCGCCTCCAGGCCGGCGCGACGCTCGACTACGAGGAATCGAGCGTTCGCGCGCGCCTCCAGCTTCAGCGTTCGCTCGGGCGCCTTTCGACCCTCTCGCTCGTCTTCGGAAGCGGCGTCGATCTGTTCCTCGTTCCAGGGAACCTCCCCTTTCTCGAGGATCCGCGGGAGCGCCCCGACGTCGGAATCATGGCGCTCTGGGTCGTGCAGTTCTGAATGCCCCCCACGCGGCGGCGCGCGGCGCGCCAGCGTAGGCCGGGTTGGGCTCGTAGTGGATGCCCGGCGAGTCCGATACTCTGCTCGCCCACAACCCGACGGCCGCTCCGATGCTTCTCCTCGCTTTTAGCCTCCTCGCGCTTCCGCAGTCCCCCCTTCCGATTCCCGGTCCCCAGGGGGGCGCCATCCCGGCTCCTGGCGGGCCGAATCCGGGTACAGCGCTCACGGGCACAGCGCCGCAGCAGCTCCCGCCACCGACGCCGCTCACGATTGAACAAAAGGCGGAGCGGCTCTCGTCACGCCTGACGACGTTGGCGACGCGTGTTCAAACGCTGCGGCGGATGTCGGGGACGGAGAATGCGAAGCCGCCGGAGGCCGAGCCGCCCAAGCCGGAGATTGAGGCGATCCGCACGGAGGTCTCGAACATCGCGATCGAGATCCAACGGCGCGCCATGGGCATCGAGACGATGGTTGCCGGCGAGACGACGAAGCGGCTCTTTGGTGCGCGTGGAATCGACGCCACGGCGGGCTTCAAGCCATCGCCGGAGCTTCGGCGGGATCTGGCAGTTTCGAGTTCGGCGGCCCCGACGGCTTCCCAGCCGGCGGGTCCGACGCTCCCGCCGTTCGATCCCGAGAAGGCGGCGAATCAGATCGCCGCTGTGCACGGCGAGCCGGTCTTCCGGGGAGACCTCGAGAAGATGGTTTCGGCGCGCCGTCGCTACATGAAAGACGCCCGCGATGAGTCGCTCGCGCAATTTGTGCTGAATCAGGCGCTGTTGCCGCGCGCCGCAGTGCTGAAATCGACGGGGCCGCAGATTCCCGCACTCTTCAAGCGCGCGAACGACCTGCGCTCGCAGGTGATCTCCGGGCAGAAGACGTTTGAGGACTTGGCGTCGAACGTGTCGGACGACCCGTCGACGAAGGCCTTCGGCGGACGCTTCGAAGCGAATCCGATGATCCTCAATGATTTTGAGCGCGCGGCGATCCAGGAGATGAAGCCGGGCGACATCTCTGGGCCGATTGCAACGATTCAGGGTGTTGAGATCCTGAAGCTGGAGGCGCTTCAGGAGAATCCCAACGATCCGACGGCGGCAAAAGTCACGATTCGGCGCATCCTGCTTGGTTACAATTTCGGCGTTCCGTTCGAGCAGGCCCAGGGGCAGATCCAGGCGCTGATTCGCGGCATGCAGGTGGAAGTGCTCGACCCGGCCTACGAGCCGTTCGTGCCCCCGCAGCTCCCGCGCAAGCCGAAGGGTGTGCCAGCGAGTGCGCCGGCGGGCGCACCGGCCAGCGCACCGGCAGACGGCGCGAAGAAGTAAGTAGTTCGGATGCCACAAAAAAGACCCGGCTTCGGCGGGTCTTTTTTTGTTCTCCGCGGATGCCGGCGGCGGGAGCTACCCAGGCCCGATCTTTGAAGTCACATATCGAGCGCCGGGGCCCACGAGCCACGCGCGCTCGTCGCGGGAGAGCTTGCGCCCCATCCAGCGCGGCTTCTGAATCTCTTCCAGATATCGAACCAGCCGCTCCGCCATCTTGTCCGCATCGGCGAGCATCTGTGCACGCAGCCGCGCCAGGTCCCCCTGGCGCTCGGCGAGGCGTGCGTGCGTCTCATCGAGCGAGCGGCGCAGCGACTCGATCGTCGCCCACGCGCCGCGCAGATTCTCATGGAGCATCGCCGCATGGACTTGTTCGGCATGGAGAGATTGATGAAGTTCACCATTCTCCGCGCGCACCATGTTCAGCTCCGCCTCGAGGCGCTGCGCATAGGCCGTCATCTCCATCCGGAATCGCTCGAGCTCCTCGCGCGTCTGCGCATGCGCCGCCTCGAGCTCCGCCGCGCGCCCGCGCGTTTCTGTAAGAAGAGTCTCCAGATGCCCGCGGTGCTGCTCCAGCGAACTCCGCTCGAGCCTCTCGCTCGCAAGCTGCCTCTGGAGGTCCGTGCGATGCTCCGTCCATTCCCGCTCCCAGCGCTCCAGCGTCTCGCGATGGGCGCGCGCCGCCGCCTCGGAATCGGCCTGGAGCTGCACCAGCTCCGCCATGACGCGCTCCTCGCGCTCCACCGAGTCGTTCCACTGAACGCGCAGCGCCGCCACCTCTTCCGCAAGCCGAAGCCGCTCCGTCCGCTCGCCAGCGTAGGCCGACTCCGCCGAGGCCAGATCGCGCCGCAGCCCCTCGAGCGCACTCGAAAGCTCACGAATCCGCTGATCCTGCCCTTCGGCGCGCGCACGCGACTGATCGAGCTGTACGCGCTGCTCGCTCGCCACGCGCTCCAGCACCGTGCGCGCCGACACCGCCACCTCGAGATCGGCCTCGAGCGCAACAAGCCTCTCCGCAGTGCTTTCGGCCAACGCCGAGCTCTCCTCGCGGGCGCGCCGCTCCGCAGTGAGCTCTTCTGTAAGGGCGGTCGCACGCGCGGCGAGCGAATCGCGAAGCGCCTGCGTCTCCACCTGCTGGTCCGCCAGCGCTCGCTCCGCCTTCTCACGGCGCTGCTCCGTCTCGGCGAGCCGCTCTGCGAGGCGTGATGCTTCCAACTGGCTTGCTGCCAGCGCACCCGAAGCGCCGCGAAACGCCTCCTCCGCTGCCGCGAGGCGCGCTCCCAGTTCGACCCTCTCGGCGGCCGCGGCCTTTGCGTCGCGACGCAACACATCGACTTCCTCGGCGCTGGCGCGCGCGCGGTCCTGGGATGTGCGCAGCTCGAGCTCCGCCTGCGCGCGTCGCTCCGCCTCCGCGCGCCGAGCCTCCTCGGCTTCGCGCCTCGCCTGTTCGAGCATCGCGCGCGCCTCCTCGAGGAGCCGCGCCCGCTCGGCCGCGACCGCACCCTCGCGCTCGGCCGTCTCGCGCCTCTGCTCGGCATCGCGCCACCGGGCCTCCAGCGACGCGACCCGCGTTTCTGTTGCAACGAGCCCCGCGCGCTCCGCGGCAATGAGCTCCTGCTCCCGCAGCGCGACGCCGAGCTTGCGCTCCGCCTCCGCCAGCGCGCGAACCACCGCCTCCTTCTCGCGATCGGCATCCTGGCGCGCCTTCTCCAGATCGGCGGCCGCCTTCGCCCGCTCGCGCTCGCCGGCCGACGTCATGTCAGCCACCTTCTGATTGAGCGTGTGCGCCCATGACATCTCGCGGTGGAGAGTCACGAGGGTCTCGTGGTGCTCGTGCTCGATCGCAGCGAGCCGATCGCGCAGCTCGACGATTTGTGACTCCGCATCGAAGGCGCGCCGTGCCCAGCCGGCGACCCCTTCCAACAAAAGTTTCGGAAGCGCCTGCGGCGAGTCGATGCCTGCGCGGCGCATCGCCTCGCGAAGCACCTCCTCGGCGGCGTCGTTGCGGTCGGAGACGATCGCCATGCGCCCGAGAGCGCGCGCGAGCGACTGCGGCTGATGGCGAGCCACAAGCAACAATTCCGCCTGCTCATCGATCGTGAGACGCTTCTCCCCTTTTTGTTGAGCTCGAGCGGCCACCACGACGCGGCTCCGAGGCGCATACACGATGCGCAACCCGCGCGCCCTCGCGCGAAGAGTGATCTCGACTCCGAGCGCGCGAAGGTCGAGCCCCGCTTCGAGAGGCAACAATTCGCGGAGCGCGGGCGCGTGTACGAGCAGTCCGTCGCCGAGCGCGCAGGCGATCTCGGACGAAGGTTCCGCCGGCTCATCCAGGCTCCCTTCCCAGCCGCCGTCTTCGCGCACGCGCGCTCCGGCTCCCAGCAGCGCCCCGGTTCCGCGACGCAGCGACGGCGCGACTGCAAAGACATCGGGCCGTCCCACGGCGAGGGCGACTAGCTCGTCCACCCATAGCGGATGGGGATGGGCTTCTCCGGGGAGAAGCGCGATCCAGTCGCTGGCGGCGCACTCGAGTGCCGCCTCGAGCGCATCGGCTCCGCGCCCCGCTCGCGGTGCGCAAATCGCCCACGGCGCTGCCGCAAGCTTCGGTGCGAGCGCGTCGCGATGGGCCGAAGCGACCACGACGGTCTGCAGCGGCCCGGCGTAGTCCTGGGCCGCCGCCTCCAGCAGGCGCGCTTGAAGGTTTCCGCGGTCGCCGTCGAAGAGCGCGATCGTCACGCTCGGCGTGCGGTCGACGGGAAGCGGCGGATGCGCGGTGGTGGGCACGGGTTCACCCCCGAGATCGGTCAGCGGGGAGCCGAAGGTGGAACCGCCGCCCGCGCCTCGTGAAGGAGGTCCATCAGATGGAGTGCCTGCTCGCCGAGGGCGCGGATGCGGCTATCCCGATCGGCCAGCGCCTCGCGAAGCCGCGCGATCTCAGCGTCCTTCGCCTGCAGGTCGGCGCGCAGGCGATCGACGGAGGCCTGGAGGTCGCGAAGGGCGGCGGCGACGGCGTCTTGGCTCACGGCTTCCGATGCTACGCGACGGCGAGGGTTCGGAGGTCGTCGAAGGCGGCGGCCGCCGAGCGGGGAGGCGGAATCTCGCGCTGCGCGCGCGCCAAGGCGCTGCGCTCGCTCCAGGCGCGGAGCGCAGCGGCGAGCGCCCCCACATCTCCCGCTTTCACGCGCCGTCCGCCGCGACCGGGGACGACCGCCTCCGCGAGGCCGCCTCCATCCGACGCAATCACCGGGCGCCCGGCGGCGAGCGCCTCGAGGGCTGCAAACGGCGTGTTCTCGTGCCAAAGCGACGGGACGACCAGCACGTCGATCTCGCTCAGCGCGCGGCCGAGCTCGCGCGGCGCGAACGGTCCGCCGAGCCGGATGCGCGGGTCGGCGGCAGCGGCCGCTTCGATTTGTGCACTATACTCGGGAAACTCACCGATCCTCCCGCGGATCACGAGGCGCACATCTTCCGTGATTTGTGAGAACGCCCGAGCCAGCACGAGTGCACCTTTGTGGGGAGCGACCGTTCCGAAGAATCCAAAAGTCACAGGCCGTTCACCGGCGGGCGCGAGCCCTTCGAGTCGGCCGAGGTCGAGCCCGTAAGGAACAAGCGCCACGCGCCTCGCATCAGCCCCCTGTCGGATCAGCTCATCCCGCAGGAACCGCGAGGGCGCCACGATCGCGCGCGCGCGCCCGAACGCCTCCAGCAGCCGCTCCCTGCGCCCAGCGAGCGAGAGGGCCCATGCGGGGAACATGCGGCGGTGTCCGTGGAGCGGCCCCGCAAGCTGATGGACCGTGCGCGCTGCGTCGAGGAGCGCCTCGCGCCGCAGCACAGCTCCCACTTCTGTATGAATACACTGAAAGCAGCCGAAGCCGCTGTCGGGCGGGCCGGCGCACGCGGAGCCGTCCGGAAGCGTGAGAGTTGCAATCGGACAGACTGCAAAAAAATCCGTGGCGTGAACAAATACCGGAGCGCCGTGGGCAAGCGCCGCATGAAGGGCGGCCACACCGAAACCCATGGAATGAAACAGATGTACGACGTCGGGGCGGAATTCGGCGAGAAAGCGCGAGAGCTCGACCGCCGCGATCGGCGAGTCGTGGGACGCGAGCACGGGGTTCGGCTCCACATCGCCACCGAGGGCTAGGCGGCGCACCGCGATCCCCTCCACCTCGTCGTCGATGACGGCGCGCACGGACGTGGTCGGCGCGAGCGACGGCTCGCGCGTGAGCACGCGCGCCTCCTCGCCGCGGCGGCGCGCTTCGAGCGCGAGCGCGCGCACATATTGCTCCGTGCCGGTGTGGTGACGCGGCAGGAACTGATGGATCACAAACGCGTGGCGCATGGAGCGAACCCCATAGTGCCACGCGCAGGCTCTATCGCACGGGATCGTCGACGCGCGGCATCGGCCCCTCGACCACGCGATAGATCAGGATCGCGCCGGAGTCGGTCTCCAGCTCGAGCACGGAAGGCGGGCGCCCCGTCTCCGTGACAGTCGTGGCGCGGTCGCTGGCAGCGCCGGCCGAGCTCTCCGAGCGTCGGACCACGACTCGGCGCCGGTCCCCGTCGAGAAGCAGCACCCGGCCCCATTCGCCGGCTCCGGACTGCGCCGAAGCCGGCATCACGCGAAAGTAGAATTCGAGCGATTTGTACTCATGAGCTTCTGTGGCATCGCTGCCCATGGGCGCGGCGGCGGCCTTGCGTCCAAGGTAACGAATCCCGGTCACGCGGAATGCGTGCCTGGCATCATTGAAGTGCAACGGTTCGGACTTCCAGGTCGTGCGATTCTCCTCGGGAAGCTGGATCGTCACCGGCGCAAGGCTCGGAGCGACCTTGAGTTCCGCCGTCGGCACGGGGTCGAGGACGTCGGCGAGAGTCAAGGCCACCTGGCACACTCCGCCGTTCGCACCCGGAATTTGCACGACGGATGCCTCGAGAACGAGGCCAGTCTGCAACACTTCCACCACCGGATCGAGAATCGTCGACGAGCCGATCGATTGCTTGTCATAGCCCGTAACAAATGCCCGCTGATTGAGAGCTGCAATATTCCCGACGCTCCCCTGAGAGAGCGTAAGCCGGGGAGCGGAGAGGAGGTCCCGGGGCTCCTTCGAGTCAGCGGCTCGCACCTGCTCGAACTCGGAATCGGAGACGTAGGACACCGCGGCGCCATCGATCGCGAGCGAAGGCGCCGAACTCGTTACGAAGATCGTCTCCAGATCGAATCGCTGCGATGCCAAAGATTGATACTCATTCAAGATCCGCTGCACTTGCGGCTCGAACTCACGGTCGTCGGCGCGCACCTCGAGAAATGGCTGATCCGAGGTCTCCGAGGCGATGGGCGCTGCGTCCGAGGGAGCCGTGAGCACGCCGCGACGCACGGTCGATTCTCGGCCGAAGACCACGGCGCGCACGCGGGGAAGTTCAAGAATCCGATTCGCCAGCACCGACTCGAACAGCGTGAGGCGCTCGGGCGCCGCGGCGGAGCTCGCCGCAAGACGCGGCACCGCCGCCGATTTCACGCTCTCACGCCCGAGCGCCGGAGGGTCGAACCGCTTCAGATCGCCATAGGGCATTCTGTAACGGGCTACGACGGCGGACTGAGGGAGGGTGGGAGCTGGCGCCGCCTGCCGTTGCCCGGTCCCAGAGAATCCCACAGGCGCATTCTGCGCATCCTGCGCGACCGCGACGGCCGAGAATGCGGAAGCTGCGAGAATCATATATCCGAAAGCTTTCATCTTTGAACTCCCGATGAGTAACGAGTTCGGCGTGACATAGAGAGAGTCGAGCGCAGACCCGCGGAGCCGGCGCGCACCACGCGCTCCTCGAAGGCTGTCTTCACGGCGGGCGAGGCTGGCCGCACCGGCAGGGCTTCACGGCGCGGCGCAAGGCTGCGATCAAGCGCCACGGACATTGCCAGCGCGGCGGCGGCCAGGGTGAGCCCGAGCCGCCACCGGCTCCCGCGCTGAGCGCGTGCAACGCGACGCGCGACGAGGCGAACGAGCTCACGGTCGAGGGGCTCGATGGTGATCGACGCCAGTTCCCGCGACAGATGTCGGTCGGCCTCGAGTTCTCGAGCACAAAACTCACAATGCAATAGATGGGCGCTGAGGGCCGCGGCCGCCTCCGATCCGAGGCGGGCGTCCTCGCCCTCTCCTCGGAGCAGGGCGGCCCAGTGGGCGCAGTCAGAGGAGCCGAGTTCGCTCATTTCGATCCTCGCGCCTCGCGCTCGAATTGCGGGCGAAGCTTCGCCCGAGCGCGGAAAAGCCACACTTTCACAGCCGAGACCGACGCCTGCAGAATCGTTGCGATCTCGGCGACCGAGTGCTGTTCCTGATAATACAATAAAATCGCGGCCCTCTCGTGGTCGGGCAGCGCGCTCAGGTCGGCCTCGAGGCGCGTCGCCGCTGGAACCGGCGCCGCGAGTTCCTCGGCGGCGCTCGCGCCATCGAGAGCAAACCCCGGCCGGCGCCGAAGCCAGTCGATGGAGCGGCTCACAGCGAGCTTACGGAGGTAGGGCATGGGGTCGCGCTTGGGGTCGAGGTCGTCGAGCCTCCGCCACACCTCGAGGAGCACATCCTGGAGAACCTCCTCGGCGGCGCCCGAGTCGCGCACGAAGCGGCGTATGACGGCCGAAAGCACCGGGCCGGCAAGCTCCGCGAGCTGCTCGAAGCGTTGAGTGGGGTCCACGCGGCGTGGGGAGTATGGCCTCGTACGCGCGCCCAGCGGTCGGCGGTTACAGAGCGTCGGCGCGCCGTCCCGATCGGGTAGAACCGCCGCCGATGGATGCCCGCGTCGTCCTCCCCACCTGGAACGCTGGCGCGCAGCTCGCCGAGCTCCTCGCGCGCCTGCGGGCTCAGCAGCCGGCGGGGATCGTTCGCGAGATCGTGGTGATCGATTCGGCGTCGAGCGACGGCACGCCCGAGCTAGCGGCGCGGGAGGGAGCACAGGTGATCTCCATCGCCAAGTCGGAGTTCAATCATGGCGCCACACGGACGCGCGCAGCGGAGGGAACGACAGCAACGGCTGTTGTTTTTCTGGTGCAGGACGCGCTTCCGGTCGGCGATCGATTTGTTGCTTCGCTGCTCGCGCCGCTCGCCGATCCGACGATCGCCGGCGCCTACGCCCGCGTGGTTCCCCACGAGAACGCCACGACTCTCGTGCGCCGCGACGTGGAGCGCGACCTCGTGGCGGGCCGAGCGCGCCTCGTGAAACGCCTCGCCGACCATCCCGACTTCGCCTCTTGGAACGCCGCGGACCGGAGGATTTTCTGTCACTTCAATAATGTGGCCTCCGCGATCCGAGCGAGCGTCTTTCGTGAACTTCCTTTTCGTAATCTTCCTTTTGGTGAAGATCTCGACTGGGGAAAGCGCGCGCTCGAAGCGGGCCACGGGATCGCCTTCGCCGCCGATGCCGTCGTTGCCCATTCCCATGAGAGCGGGCTCGCGCGGGATTTCGCGCGCCACCGCGACGACGCCGTCATCGAGGCGCAGCTCTTCGGAATTCGCCGTCCGCGCAGCTTCCTCGGCGCGCTCGCGCGAGCAGCACGGCTCACGGCGCGCGACCTCGCCGGCAGCCCCCCGCAGCTCGCTCCGCTTCTGCGTCTCGCACAGTCGCTCGGCCGCTGGCGCGGCGCGTCCTCTGGCGCAAGCCGGTGACCGATTTGTCACCATTCTCCGGGGGGCTGGCGCGCCCACCGCGGTGCGGTACAACGCCACGCCCTCGAGGCGAGCTCGAAGGGTCATTCCACTCCGCGGCATCCCATGCATCGATTCCGGCGCTCGGGCTCCTTTGTGCGCTTCTTCGTCGAGGGCGAGCCCGCCGACGTCTCCGATTTGTCGCTTCTGAAAGCGCTTGAGCGCGAGCGGTTCAAGCCGATCGAGGGGAGCGCCACCGACGATGAATCGGTCGGCTGGGTCACACGGGGTGACCTGAGCGGCGCCCGATTCGAGCCGGAAGATGTGATCGCGGAGCACTTCCTCGTCTTCGCGCTGCGCATCGACCGAAAGAAGGTTCCGGCGACGCTGCTTCGGATTCACGCCTCGGCCGATCTGCGCGCGGCCGCATCGGGCGGCAAGCCGCTTGGCCGCGCGCAGAAGAAGGAGATCCTCGAGGAGACCAAGCGCAAACTCATGGCGCGCGCGCTGCCCTCGGTGTCGATCACCGACTGCATCTGGAATCCGCGGCGCGGTGTTCTGTATGTTTTTGCAACAGGTGGAGCGACGCTCGAGCGCGTCGCGCGGCATTTCCGCGAGAGCTTCCGGCGGTCGCTTGCGCCAGCGACGCCGTCGATCGTCGCCGAGCGATTGAAGCTGCCCGATCCGCTTCGAAAAGTAATGTCGCACATCAGCCCGGCCGATCTCGTCGGGAGTTCGCGCGCGGCATCGGCCCGCGCGCAGGAGGTGGAGGCGTGAGTCCGAAATCCGCAAAAGAGTCCGAGCCGCAGGTGGCGCGCGACGAGCGCGCGTTTCTCGGCGAGGAGTTCCTGACGTGGCTTTGGTGGCGCTTTGAGGCCGGCGAGTCGGAGTACGACCTCGGCGGCGGGCGATCCGTTGGCATCGCGCTCGACGGCCCGCTCGTCCTGCGCGATCGGCGCGAGGACGAGGAGGGCAAGCGCCCCGAACAGTCGCTGCGCCACGGCCGGCCGCTTTCCGGAGTGGAGGCCGCAGCGGCCCTGAAGCGCGGCAAGCGGCTCGTGCGCGCGCGGCTCATCGTGGCCGACGCCGACCGCGAGTGGAATACCACTTTTGATGCCGAGACCTTCTCCCTTCGCTCCTGCTCCGTCCCCGAGAGCGAGGAAGAAGAGGCCCATGTGCGCGCGCTTGAGACCGTCACCGCTTACGAGCAGATCTCGACGGCGCTCGACGGAGTCTTCCGAACCTTTCTCCTCGAGCGACTCTCACCCGAATACACCGATCGCTCGCTCCCAAAGCTCCGCGACTGGGTCCGCTCGAAACCCCTCAGCTAGCGGACCGCTGCCGGGGTTGCAATAAAAGCCGCGGCGAGAGCGTTTCCCAATCGATCCGTAGGGTCTGCGCACGCGCTGAACTACTTTGAAGAAGTGGTATAGGCGCGTGTGCTGGACGACTTTGTTGAACTGAGTTCAACGCGCGGAATCGACGATTTTGTAGAAGTGGGGTCGGCGCGTGCGCAGGAGGATTTTATTGAAGTGGAGTCGGCGCGTGCGCCGACCAGTCTCCGCGGGGCGCGCCCCGCGCGGTGGCGATCGGGCTGTGGAACTTGAGGCCGTGGCTGGGTTCTTCATCCGCGCGCGCAAGCGCGCGCGAGATCGTCGCGGGCGATGCCCGCGCCCTACGGCGACAACGAAGGAATCTGTGGGGATGTTGCCGCGCCAGGTCGCACCCCCCATCCGCTTCACAGATGCGGGACGGCTTGGAATGGGGCGTGGGTCGGTCTTGGCGCGGCGAGTTCCGCAGACGCGAGGCCATGGCGCGCGCAGAATCCGACGGGCGCGAAGCGCCGGTCGGATTCTGCGCAGCCGATGGGCCGCCGAGCGTCGAGGACTGTCCGCTGTCGCGCCAAGACCGACCACGCCCCTTTCTTCCCGAGTGCTCAAATCAAACTTATCCCGGAATGGCCTCTTGGACTGTCCGCTGCCGCGCCAAGACCGACCACGCCCCATTCTTCCCGAGTGATGACTCGCTATCCGCGGGCGCGCCATGGTCGGCCACGCCAAATTCTCAACAATCGAGCGTTCGTTACTTCTCCGGCACCGGCCCGAGCGTCACCAGGTTCTGCCCGGCCGACACCGTCTTTCCGGCTTCTGCATGGATCTTCTCCACGCGGCCGGCCGCCTCCGCACGGACCTCGTTCTGCATCTTCATCGCTTCCAGCACGAGCAGCGCTGCCCCCTCCTCCACCACGTCGCCCTCCTTCACCAGCAGCGACACCACAATTCCAGGCATCGCCGCTTGAACCGTCCGAGGGCCGCGGCCGCCTCCGCGCTCTGCGGCGTGCGCCGCACGCTCGCGCTCGTTCTCAATGAGCACCGGAAAAACCTCACCCGCGAGCCCGACCGAGAACTCCCCTTCCAAGGACTTCCCGTGGGAACCCTTCGGTGCCTCGATCGACGCGGCCCACGACTTCCCATCCACCAGGATCGAGTACTGCCCGAGGCCATCGACCTCCGAGTACGAGACGCGGTGCTCACGATCGCCCACGCGGGCGTACACGTCGTCGCCGCGCTGCTCGAACACCACTTCCAGATCGCGCCCGGCAACGTTCACAAAATACTTCATCGGCCCACCCTCCACGACGCGACCCAAGGCGACAATCCGCCGCTCGCTGCCCCCTGGCTGCGCGCCTTCAGCGCCTGCCGCGACGTGCCGAGGTGTCTGTGAACCGCCGCCACCAGCGCCGCCACCTCCTCGCGCTCCGCGTTTCGCGGGGGTGTGAAAGTCTCCAAAAAGTGAGTGTCAAAATCTCCCGCGCGAAAGCTCGGATCGCGCAGCACGCGAAGCGCCAGCGGCGCCGTCGTCTTCACGCCGCCGACGTGCAGCTCCGCCAGCGCCCGCTCCATACGCGCGATCGCCTGGGCGCGGTCAGCTCCCCAAGCGATCACTTTTGCGAGAAGCGAGTCGTAGTAGGGCGTGACCTCATATCCGCGGTAGAGCCCCGAGTCGACGCGCACCCACGGTCCTCCGGGCAGCCGAATATTGGCAACTTTGCCGATGGAGGGCAGGAATCCTTTGTCGGGATCCTCCGCGTTCACGCGCACTTCGATCGCATGCCCGCGCGGCTCCATGCCGTCGCGAAGTGTGAGCTTCTCTCCGGCGGCCACGCGGAGCTGCTCACGCACGAGGTCGACGCTGTAGACCATCTCCGTCACCGGGTGCTCCACCTGGAGGCGGCAGTTCATCTCAAGGAAGAAGAACTGACCCCCGCTCCAGAGAAATTCCACAGTTCCGGCATTGTGGTATCCGACGGCCTTGGCCGCCTTCACCGCCGCTTCGCGAATCGCCTGGCGTGACGCGCCATCGAGAATGACCGACGGCGCCTCCTCGAGCAGCTTCTGGTGGCGCCGCTGAATCGTGCACTCGCGCTCGCCGACGGCCACAACATTGCCGTGCTTGTCGCCGACGATCTGCACCTCGATGTGCCGAGGGCGATCGAGATAGCGCTCGATGTAGATCCTGCCGTCGCCAAAGGCAGAGAGCGCTTCGCCGCTCGCCGTGCGGAAAGCCGACGGGAGATCCTTCGGATCCGCGCAGCGGCGAATCCCCTTTCCACCGCCGCCGCCGGCCGCCTTCAGCGCCACGGGGTAGCCGATCTTGGCCGCCTCCCGAACGGCAGCGTCCAGGTCGGCCACCGGCTCCGTGAGCCCGGGAACGACCGGAACGCCAGCCTTCACCATGGCGGTGCGGGACGACAACTTGTCTCCCATGCGCCGCATTGCCGTCGATGGCGGCCCGATAAACGTGAGCCCGGCCTGCTCAACGGCTTCAGCGAAATGTGCCTTCTCGCTCAGAAAGCCGTAGCCGGGGTGGATCGCCTGCGCACCGGTGGAGCGCGCCGCATCGAGAATCGCCTCCACCTTCAAATACGATTGACTCGGCGGCGCCGCGCCGATCCGCACGGCCTCTTCGGCCATGCGGACGTGGAGGGCGTTGCGGTCGACGTCGCTATAGACGGCAACGGTGGGAATTCCGAGCTCGCGGCAGGTGCGGATGACGCGGAGCGCGATTTCGCCGCGATTGGCGATGAGGACCTTGCGGAACATGGGGCGCAGTTCCCCATGACCGTACCGAGCTGGCGCTCGAAGGGAAAGCGCCGCGGTTCGAAGCCGGACGCCGTCCGATAAGTGTTCGCTCGTCTCGTCGGCGCCGAAGCTGACGCTCGGCGAATGGCGTCTCGCCGCCAACGCAAGAACGGATTCCTTCGCGGATTCCGGGCAGGCCGCTGAAGGACTCATTCCGGCGCTTCTCGTCCCCTCTTCGCAATCTCACCGTCGAGCCGCGATCGACGAAACTCCTTGGCTACGCCTCACGCGTCTCTCCTCAATCTCGCGAAAAGTGAACTTCGAACCGCTGGAGAGCGGTTCTCCAACCACGTGCTCGAAGAACAACGAGACCCGATCGAAGCCCCTGGAACCTAGGAAGCCACGATTATTGGGAACAAGAGCAGATGGACTCCTGGAAGCGACATTCGATGGGGCACTCGTCGTTGAGGCAGAGGGGCCGAGGAAAGGGAACCCAGACCCATTCCACGTAGCAGAGAACCGGATCGCCGTCGAGCAACGCCTCCGCCGCCCCATCCTTACACTTGCACACCTTGACCTCCTTCGTGGATCCGTCAGAGGCCGCCAGTGTGGTCAGGCGAAAGATCACATGTTTGGTCTTCTTCGAGACTCCATAGCTCGCCGAGACGATCGTTGCAGTCTCTCCCGTTGGAAGAGACGCGCTCGCACCTGTAACGACGAACTTATAGATCTGGCCGAAGTCGCTGATCGCCAGGACCGAGGGAAACTCGCCCGCGTTCGCAACGGGAAATACCGAAAAAATGGTTACAAACGAGGCTTCGTCGAGGCAGAGCTTGGCGCCCAGGATATCCTCCGGTTTTGTTGACCATCCGAGCTTGGGAGCGAGCCCGTCGATCATCGCGCTCGCCGTTGCCGGAGAGACCGAGCCGAGAAGAGTGACCACCGAAGACATAGCAATAACTCCATGTGCGAGGAATCGGTGTGCGGGAACTCCACGCGCATCGGAAGGATTCGTCTGCGCGGGAGGTCACGTGCCTTCGGGGCGCCCGTGACACCAAGACCAAACGCGTCCCGTCACCGGCGATCGGCGATGGGCTGGATCGCCGCCCCTTTCAGTGGGGGGAGGGCTGCGGACAGACTGCAATCAAGCGCTTCGAGGTTCTTCGATCGCGACATCGCAACGATGCGCGCGAAAGGCAGCATCGAGTTCGGCGAGGCGGTCCAACGATGAGATCGCCAAAAAGCCCGCGTGCGCAGCTCGAATGACACTTGCCAAAGGCTTCTGCTAAGGCAGCTCGATTCGCTCGCCGGGCTTCACCTCCATCGATCTTTCGAAGACTGCCGAGCCTGCCAATCCGGGCTGGGACACGAGGGTGTATCCCGGAATCGCCCGTGGCGATTGCAGCCGCAGTCTCACCACATAAGCGCCCGCCGCCAATTGCACCTCATCACCATTTTGTAACTCGTAACGAGCTCGGAACGATTCATTCACGGAGGAGAAAACATTGGGCACGACGCGCAGATCCAAACTTTCTCCGGGAAGAAGCGCGTCCGGGCGGAGTGCAACTGTTGCGGCAATGGACGAGAAATCGACACCCACCGGATTCCCGGCGGACTGTCCCGACCTTCCCGCTCGGATCTTGATCGTGGCAACGGATTCCCGAGTCAGCGGGTTCGCGCGGAGAGCTTCAATGCGTCGCCTGACCTCCTCGGGATTCGAGCCGGGGCTCAGCGCGCCCATAGCCATCGGAAAGACATCCACCACGGCCCCGTCCACGAACCCACGAATGTCGAAAGAACCGTCATTCTGAATTCGCCCGACGGCCAGGAATTTGTCGTCCGTGGACAATGCGCCCCACGCCAAATTGGCGGGAGAGAGCCCGCCCGTGCTGGCCACCATCGAAGCCACCCCATCCGTTAGCCCCTGGGTGAGATCGAGCGTGATGGTCTCCCCCGGTACGAAGGCGAGATCGATCGAGTCGACCACCGAGGTATCGAGGGGACCGGACTGGCGCGCCCGACCGAACCGGCCTCCCGTAACCCAAATAGGAATTCTGACAACGGCACCGGTAGGCACGCGGAAGATCCTCGTTCCACGGTCGTTCGCCCGATTCCCTTCAAGAATCTCCTCCGGCGGAGTGAAAGACCACTTTTCCGATCCGTGGTCTTCACTCAGCTGTCGCAGCTCGAGCCACGATACCCGGGCGAGCGGAACGGTCGCCGGAAGGCTCGATCCCGCATGAGGCGGCTCCAGAATCCACGGCGCATACTGGGGAGCAACGACATAGAAGGTGAGCTCGCTCGACGGAATCGCCGAGAGCGTTGCTCGTCCTTCGGTATTGGTGACCTCCGCATAGACCGTCCGATCGCCCAATCGAGCGCCGACGGTCGCGCCGGGAATCGGCGATCCCTCCGCGTCGAGAACCTGAGGCGCCCAGGTGACTTCGGGCTTTGAGAGCTCTGCGGGGGCCTGTCCCTCGGCCCATGTTTTTTGTGCGACAGTCCAATTCCAGATCCCAACGGGGTGGCCGTCCTTGAGGACCCAGACCGTGAGCGGGCTGTTTGCGGACTCCGGACGAGGCAGTGAGAGATCGAGGAAAGCTCCGAATGGAACCTCCTTCTCAAAGATCGGCCGCGCTGCGCCCGGGATAACAACTGTAACGAGCTCGCCTTCGCTCACAGCCGTGGGGCGCGCAATTCTCGCAGTCCAAGTGTCCGCGGCAACGGCGATGGGAATCGGCTCGGAGACCGATTCCGAAAGCGGAGGCAAAGTCACAGCAACGAAGTCCTTCGGCGTCAACCAGAGATCGATCGCAAGCGGGACATTCGGCTTGCGCAACACCTCCACCACCTCCGGATCGGAGCTTGGCTGTACCTGGAGATTCGCCGTCACGAGGCCGTCCGACTTCTTCCGCAGCATCGGCGCATGAATGCTTCCGCCCGCGGGAGTCACGAATCGGTACTTCGCCTTCACGAGATCGGGAAGAGTGAACGGAGCCGCTCCCACTTCTTGGCCCTGAGCCAGAGTCATGATCTGAGGCTCAGAGGTGTAATCGGCTGCGTAGACGCGAATCTTCGTCTGAACACCGGCCGGAACGGCAAACCGTGCGTGCCCATCGCCATCTGTACGCACGGTACCGTTGAAACGCCCCGCCGCGGGAGATTTCAGATCCGAGGAGAATGCAATGTACATTCCCGGCGCAGGAGTGCCATTGGAATACATCACACTTGCACTCACCCAAGCAATGGGATCGAGCGTCAGCACGCCGAGATCATTCCATCCCGGAAAAAGTGAAATCTCAGTATTGGGGCCTGGCGCCCTTACAAATTCGACGCGCGCCGCGCTCTTCGCGCTATCGATGAAAATGATCCGCCCCGGTTTCAGGCCCTTCGGCAAGTCCGAAACGGACACGATCTCGCCGTTCACAATGGCCGCCAGGAGCCGTTCATTGCCGTCGTTGTCGCGATAGCGGACTTCTCCGGCCGCGACCGGCACGGGCACTCCGTTTTGTGATTGCGGCATCAGGATCCGCCCCGAAACCCCGTAGCCGCCGCTGGATGCGACGGCCTGCGCCGGGCTCGTCTTGCCGCCGACGCCAGGCATCGTTGCGACACTTGGATTTGTGGGCTGATTTCCATTCTCGTGGGATACGTCGCCACGGATGCTCTGTGACCCGCCCGAAGCATCGATCGCCCATGCATGCACACTGATCGATGCCAGCAGAGCCGCAGCCGACGCCGCCGCCATGGAGCCCATGAACCAGGGCTGACGGATGACACCTCTTCGCATCGGCGCGCGCGCCAAAGCCGCGATCCGCGCAGTCGCTTCGCTGCTCGGCTTGACGGATCGCATCGCATTCGCCAAGAGCGGAACCTCCCCAAGCACCGCAAGCGAAAACCCCTTGCGCCTGAGCTCATCTCGAAGCTTGAGCTTCGCTTCGTACACGCGAGAGTGGACCGCATCGTACTTATCGCCAAGCAATTGTGCAATCTCGGAAATGGTCATCTCCTGAAAGAGCAGGAGATGAATGGCAGTGGCCTGCTTCTCGGGCAGACTCGCAATAATGGCCTCAATGGCCGCTTCGAGATCTGCCGCGCTCACCAAGGATCGATCGCGGTCAGCAGCAATGATCTCGACCGGCGCGTCGGCGAACGGAATCGCGTCCTGTCGACGGCTCCGTTTGTTGGCCTGGTGGATCGAAGCACGCCGAACAATTTTCCGAAGCCACCAATAGACAGGACACCGGCCGTCGAACCCTTCGGCAGCTTCCTTGGACTTCCTCAGCGCATCCGCCACCGCCTCTTCCGCGAGATGCTCATCGCGAATGATGAACTGCGCCAGCCCCATGAGCAGGCTCTGCCCCAAGATGAACCATCTCTCCGCGAGAACCTCGGCGCTCTCTTCGGGACGCACCTCCGGAGTCTTTCCGAGCTTCGCCCCAAATACCACAAAACGCCAAGCCCAAAATTGGTGCTCGAGATCCTGGATCGCTGCGTCTCGTGCCACGTGATTTCCCATCCTTCGTGTTCGGGGGCTGCCGACGGGAGAAAGCCGGCGGTCGGGGATTGCCAGGGCGCCCCGGTGTCTCCAACGGGAATCGCCGATCTGGCAAGGGGAAAGTCTGCTGCGTCGGAGCGCTCCCGTCCAGAGGGTGGTTACCTCCAGCTCCGGAGACGGATCGAGTGGGTTCTGAGGCCGAAGGGCACGGTGTAGGCCACGATCGACTCGGGGAGCAGCAGGCCGCGCGGACCCTCGATCCATCGGTAGCGCACGCGTACGCCGGCGGGCCAGAAGACCTCCGTGGGGCGGTATTCCAGCGCCGCGAGCCGCCCCGTCTCCGGGTGGATCATGGCGGCATAGCGGTCGCCCTCGGGAGCGCCGGGTCTCGGCTCGAAGCCAATCAGCAGCCGCGGATATCCCGTGGCAGGCTCCGGCTCCATCTCGGCAACGACCACCCCGGGGTCCGCGAATTTGAACGGCAGCGACGCCAGGTAGCGGAGGGAGCGAAGTTCAAAGGCCAACGTATCGGTCGAGCCCAGGACGAGGCGATCGGAGGCGGGCCAGAGCACGAGTTGAGCCCCCGAGAGCTGCTTACGGCTCCACTCATCCTCCAGAACAACCGCCCGCAGCGATTCCGTCTCCCGCCAAACCGAAGCGCTGGCGTCGGCTCCGTGGGCCCGCAGCAGCGCGCGCAGCCGGTTTCGGCCGAGCTCTCGAGCTCTTTCAGAGGCCGAGAGCGGATCGGGGAGATGCGGCCACGAGAGCCAAACGAAAAGCGAGATCGCCGCGAGCACCAGCGCTGCGATCGCCGCAGCCCACCAAGCCGCTCGAGGCATACCGGACATCGCCGCAAAGAAACCACAAAAGCCGGCACTACAGCGGGATGTTCCCGTGCTTGCGCGGCGGGTTGCGGTCGCGCTTCGTGCGCAACAATTCGAGCGCGGCGATGAGCCTCGATCGCGTCTCGCTCGGCTCGATCACGTCGTCGATGTAGCCGCGCGAGGCCGCGTGATAGGGATGGGCGAACTTCTCGCGGTACTCCGCAATCTTGCGCGCCTCCTCGGCCTTCGGATCGGACGCCGACTGGATCTCCCGGCGAAAGATAATTTTCGCCGCACCTTCCGCTCCCATGACGGCGATCTCGGCGCCGGGCCACGCGAGGTTCAAATCGGCGCGGATGTGTTTGCTTGCCATCACGTCGTAGGCGCCGCCATAGGCTTTGCGCGTGATGACCGTGAGCTTCGGAACGGTGGCTTCACAATAAGCATATAGAAGCTTCGCGCCGTGCCGGATGATGCCGCCGTATTCTTGGTGTGTGCCCGGGAGGAACCCGGGGACGTCCTCGAACGTCAGGATCGGAATATTGAACGCATCACAGAAGCGGATGAAGCGGCCGCCCTTGACCGATGCGTCGATATCGAGGCAGCCGGCCAGGTGGGCGGGCTGATTGGCAATAATCCCAACGGAGCGCCCACCGAGCCGCGCGAATCCGACAATCATGTTGCGCGCGAAATCGCGCTGCACCTCGAGGAACTTCCCGTGATCGACGACGAGCTTGATCACGTCCTTCATGTCGTAGGGCTTCTGCGGATCGGCCGGCACGATCGAATCGAGCTTCGCGTCGCGCCGCAGCGGATCGTCTTCGCAGGGAATGACCGGCGGATCCTCCGCATTATTGAGCGGAAGGTACGACATCAACTCTCGGATTTGTGTCAAGCACTCCCGGTCGTCGCGCGCGGCGAAATGAGCCACGCCCGATTTCTGCATGTGCACCGATGAGCCGCCGAGCTGCTCGGAGGTTACATCTTCGTGGGTCACCGCCTTCACCACGTCGGGGCCGGTGATGTGCAGATAGGAAGTGCCCTCCACCATGAACACGAAATCGGTCAGCGCCGGGGAGTAGACGGCGCCGCCCGCGCAAGGCCCGAGGATCGCAGAGATCTGCGGCACCACTCCCGACGCCAGCGTGTTGCGCAGGAAGATGTCGGCGTAGCCGCCCAGGGAGACGACGCCCTCTTGGATGCGCGCGCCGCCGGAATCGCAGAGCCCGATCACCGGAACCCCAACTTTCATCGCCTGGTCGAGAATCTTACAGATTTTCGCCGCGTGGGCCTCCGAGAGGCTGCCGCCGAACACGGTGAAATCCTGCGCGAAGACGAACACCGGGCGCCCATCGATGCGGCCGTGCCCGGTGACGACGCCGTCGCCGAGGAACTTCTGCTGGTCGAGGCCGAAGTCGGTGCAGCGGTGGGTCACAAATCGGTCGCTCTCGAGGAACGAGCCGTCGTCCAAGAGAAACGCGACGCGCTCGCGCGCCGTCAGCTTCCCTTTCTTGTGCTGCTGCTCGATGCGCTCGGGGCCGCCGCCCATCTCGGACTCGCGGCGCATGTGCTGAAGGCGTTCGTGGGGCGACTGCGTCATAGGGGGCGCGGAGTATAGGAGCCGGTGGCGAAACTGCTCCGGGCGCTCGGAAAGCCCGCGCAGCGCGCGCAGGGCTTGCGGAAAAGATCGCCCGGCCGCTCCGGCGGCGGCGCACGCCGGCCGAGAACGGCAGCATGGAGATCGCGGGAATCGGCCTTTCGATGATGCAGGCGGGCGAGACGCGCATGACGCGCGCCGCCGAGCGCCTTGCCGCGGGCGAGATCGAGCCCGAGCCGATCGTGGAACTGCGCGTGGCGGAACTCGAAGTGGAGACCGGCGCCGCCGTCGTGAAGGTGGCCGATCGGACTCTCGGCACGTTGCTGGATCTGCTGGCGTAGCCACGGGCGGGCGAGCCGACCCGCGAGTATCTTCCGCGCACGAGCGCCGCACCCACCGCACCGGGACGGCGCCGACAGGTTCCCATGGGCACGCCCACGCATCGGGTTCCCACGCATCGGGTCTCTGCGCGCCTGCGCGCGCTGGCTCTCGGCTGCGCGCTCGCCGTCCTGCTCGCGGAAGGGCTGCTGCGCGCGATTGCTTGGCGGGCCGGCGCCGAGCTGGGAGCGCTCGAGAAGCCGTCGATCTACCGCCCCCATCCCTACCTCGTCTGGGAGCTCGCGCCGAATACACAAAAGGGCACGGGAGAGCGCGTGTCCCGCATGGGGCTTCGCGGGCTTGATCGCCCCATTGCGAAGCCGGCTGGGGTGTTTCGCATCGCATGCCTCGGCGGCTCGACGACGTTTGGAACCTCACTCGGCGAGGAAGAAACTTATCCGGTACAGCTTGAGGATTGGCTGCGCGCTATGCGGCCGGATAAGAATGTTGAGGTTCTCAATTTTGGTGTGCCGGGCTACACGGGCACGGAGACGTTCTTTCAGCTTTTGTTGAAGGTGCTCGACCATGAGCCCGACTTGCTCGTGGTCTACCACGGCGCCAATGATCTGACGGCGGAGCACCTTGCCAGCTCGCCGCTCGAGCTGCGGAGAGTTTGGACCGAGGAAGAGTGCGAGTGGTCAACGCCGCAGCGATTGCTCAGAAAGAGCTTTTTTGTGGAAGTCCTTCAAGATTCGCTTTTGGTTCCGCCGGGCCGCTCGGCCCTGTCGTACTGGACGCAGCGAAACCGCGGCCTCTCGGGGCCCGCATCGCGCCCCGTGAGCCGGCCGGTTTCGGGCGGGTCGTCCCCGTGGGAGCGCGCGCTGACCGGGGTTCATTCCATTGCAACTTATCGTGGAATTGCCCTCCTGCTCGTGCCGCACACCTATCGGCCGCTGAGCCAAGCTTGGCAGGAGAAGATGGAGGCGATGAACGATCGCACGCGCCGCTTCGCGCAGGCGCACCAGGTACCGATGGTGGATATTTCCCGATCGTTTCCGTCGGCGGGTAGCTTCTTTGGCGACGATCCCGTTCACCACACTTCCGAGGGCGCGGCGCGGTTCGCCGAGCTGCTCGCAAAAGCGTGTGTGGAAAAGAAACTTCTCGAGCGGCCCGCGCCCGCGGAGCCCGCGCGCTTTCGCGTTCCCGATCGGGTGAATGATCCAATTGTGGATGCGGCGCCGGAGTGCGTGGAAACCGAGGCGCTCCGCAGCGGCGCCGCCGTCGAACCGCTCCCGTTCCTTTTGTATGGTCCGCGGTCGGGCCCAGCCGCCGGCACGCTCGGCCCGCACAACTCGCTTGGCGGCCGCGGGCCGCTTCCTGCCGCGGAAAAGGCGGCACCTCGAATTGTGGTGCTCGGAGGATCCTCTGCTTATGGGCTTTTGTGCACTGAGCCGGAGAGCTTCCCGCGGCGCCTCGAAGCGGAGCTTCGCAGCCGGGGCATCGCCGGCGCCGAAGTCGTGAACTTTGCATTTCCCGGCTACACGACGGCCGAGTCGCTCGCCGCGTGGCACCTTCGCGCCGAGAGTGTTCGGCCCGACATGGTGATCCTCGCCCACGACCTCGAGGACAGCCTGCCGATCCTGACGCCTGGGTTCCGAACGGACGGATCCCACGCGCGAAAGCCGTTCGAGATCGGGGAGCAGTTCCCTTGGGATCGGGTGCCGCCGCGGGTGGGGCGCGACCCATCGCGCTGCGGCGTTCCGTTGCGCGCGGTGCGGAGCGCGCAGCGCCCGCTTCCCGACGAGCCCACGATCACGGAGCCGAGCCGTCTCGCGCTGGGCCGCAACCTGCGCACGCTCTGCGATCTCATCCGCGGCACGGGAGCCGTGCCGGTGCTCCTCCACACCGGAGCCGGCCAGGGCGCATCGGCGGGCGTGCACCTCGCGGTCGCCCGTTGGAACGAGACGGCGGCGCTCGTCGCGGCGATCTCCCCCGCTCCGCTCCTCAACACGGGGCGCGCCACGACTCGCGACCTGGATTTCCACTCCGGCGGCTGGCTGCCGCGGGCGGCCGCTCACGCGGCGCGCGCGGCGCTGGCCGCGGAGGAGCTGGCGCGCCATCCGGCCCTGTCGCGTGGGCGCTGACCGCCACGCCCGCGACGCGCCACGGCGGGATCGAGGTTTCGGCCGATATTCTGGCCACCGTGCGCATCCGCGACCTGTTCGACCTCGGCCGCCCCGTCTTCTCCTTCGAGTTCTTTCCGCCGAAGGACGACTCCGGGGTGGACGCGCTTTTTGGCCGGATTCAGGAGCTGCGGCGCCTGCGGCCCGACTTCGTGTCGGTGACCTACGGCGCGGGCGGCTCGACGCGCGATCGCACCATTGCGCTCGTGTCGCGCATTCAGCGCGAAATTGGGCTTACTGCGATGGCGCACCTCACCTGCGTCGGGCACACGAAGGAGGAGCTCGCCGCCGTCGCGCAGACGCTCCACGACGCGGGAGTGCGCAACGTGCTGGCGCTTCGCGGCGACCCGCCGAAGGGCGAGAGCGCCTTTCGCGCAGTCGAGGGCGGCTTCCGCTACGCCAGCGAGCTCGTCGGATTCCTCGAGGAGAATTTTGATTTCTGCGTCGGCGGCGCCTGCTACCCCGAGACGCATGTGGAATGCCGCGACCACGCGCTCGACCTCGCCCATTTGAAGATAAAGGTCGACGCCGGCGTCGATTTCTTGGTGACGCAACTTTTCTTCGACAACGCCGATTATTTCCGATTTGTGGATTCCGCGCGCGCGGCAGGAATCACGGTGCCGATCGTGCCCGGGTTGATGCCGGTGACGAACCTGGAGCAGATCCAGCGATTCACAAAAATGTGCGGAGCGAAGCTGCCGGAGCCGCTGCTGAAACGGCTCGAGCGGTGTGCGGGCGATCCGGTGGAGGTATTCCGCGTCGGCTGCGACCACGCGACGGCGCAGGCGCGCGAGCTGCTCGACCGCGGCGCGCCTGGAGTTCACTTTTACACGCTGAACCGCAGCACGGCGACTCGCGAAGTGTATAAAAGGCTTTTGGAGTAGCGGGGAGACGACGGGCGCACCGTGGATCGAGCGGTTCGAGCCCTCCTCGCCGCCCTGGCTGCACTGCTGGCGGTGAACCCCGCGCTGGCCCTGCTCGGCCCGGCGGGCGTCAATGGATGCCATATCGCGGCGCTCGCGCTCGCAGCGGCGTTCCTCGCCCGCGGGCGCGGACGCGTATGCGATCTGCGCTCGCCGCGCAGCCGTTGGATTCTGCTCGGCGCTCCGGCGCTGGTGGCGGCGCTTGCGGCCGCGCCCACGCTGGCCTTTCCTTACTTTTCGGACGATTGGGCGCACCTGCGATTCCACGGCCTGCGCCCCCACCCGTTCGACGCGTTGCTCAATCCTTCGAAGGGCGAGATGTGGTTTCGCCCGGTGGTGTGGGTTTTGTGGTGGTTCCTCGGACGCTTTGCGCCGACGGACGCCGCCGCGGGGCACATTTTGTGCACAATACTTTTCGCGGCCAACGCCGCGCTGGCGGGCCCGGTGCTGCGCAGGCTCGGGGCGCCGCGCGGCCTCTCGTTCGCGGGCGCGCTCCTCTTTGCGGCGCACCCGTCGGGGCTCGACACGGCGGCGTGGATCACCAATGCCGAGCTGCTGCTCTCGACGGGTTTTGCGTGGGCGGCTCTTTTGTGCATTCCCCCGCGCGGCGCGAGCGCGGGACGCGTGGCGGGCGCCGCCGCGCTCTGCGCGCTCTCCGTGCTCTCGAAGGAGACCATTTATCCCATCGTAGGTGTGGCATTTCTGGCCGGATGCCGCGGGCGCCTTGGCCGCTGGCGTGCGGGGGTGCGGGCGGCGATGCCGTTCGCAGCGGTGGTGGGCTCTGGATTTGTGGCGAGATGGGCCTTCCTCGGCGGGTTCGGCGGATATGTGGATCCGATCACCGGGAAAAAGATGCTCTCCGCAGAAACGCTCGCGACTGCGGCCGAAGCCTTCGCGACCGACCTCCCGGCGCGGAGCTGGCTGCCGGTGCGCCCGGGCGTCGGACCCTGGGTGGAAGGAATCGCGAGCGCGCTCCCCGTGGCCGCGCTGGCTTTTCTGCCGGCGCGCGCGGCGGCGCGGAGAGGGTTAGTGGTCGGAGGCGCCGTCTTCTTGCTGCTTCTCGCGACGACGCTTCCGAAGTTCCCGCTCGACCCCTATCTGACCCATGTGCGGCATCTGTATGCTCCCGGTATCGGGCTGTCGCTTTTATGGGCTTTCGCTGGTGCAGGACGCCTTCGCTGGGCGATTCCCGCGGCCGCGCTGGCGGCGAGCCTCGGTATCGGGCAATGGAACCTCGGCGCCTACCGGCGCGCGGCGCAGGCGATTGAGGTCGCCGCGCAGGCGAGCAGCGCGGAGCTGGCAAAGCTGCCGCAGAAGTCACAGATCGCGATCTATGGACTTCCAGATTTGATTGAAGGGGTGCAGAGCGAGCTCGAGTTCGCCCTACCGGCGCTCGCTGGCCGCCGCGACCTCGAGCCGACGGCGCTCTATTCGGCGGTGTTCGACGTGGATGCGCTCTTCCGGATGGATTGGGAGAGCAAGCAGCTCGTCGATTGGAGCAATCCCGCTCCGGCGCGGCGGCTCCAAGCGGGCGAATCGTTGGTCTTTTCCCTCCCCGCCGATCGGGAGCCGTTCCCGTTACAGTTTCCGCAGGCCGCGGAGACTCTGCATCCCGCAGCGAAGCGCGTGGGCGAACGGCAGGGAGAGCAAGTGGCGCTGCCGGTCCTCGACCTCTCCGGCGTCGGCCGCGTGCGCGTCCATGTCGAGGGGCTCGTTCTGTGGCCTGATGGTACAAAACAGTCGGCGCCACCGCTCCTCACGTGGCGCAAAGACGGAAAGATCCATCGCTCCCCCGTCCCGCCGGATGCTTGGCTCGATGTGCCCGCCGGAGCCACGTGGCTTCGCGTTGAAGCGCTCGCCCTTGCCTCCCCCGCCTCGGCGATCCACTCCATCTCCGTCGAAGCGCAGCCTAAGTAGCTGTGTCATTCACGTCTCCGCGGTGGCCAGCGCTCATTTTGTAACGCAATATTCGGGAAGGCGCGAGAGCACGACGGTGCCGACGTCGAAATCACCATTCGGCGCGTCGATCTCTCTAGACCAGGGCTCGAACTCCGGATCGTTGACTTCGAGTCGAATCGAACCGACGATTCCATAGAATTGAATGTCACCGGAGAACCGAGTCTCTCTTCGAAGGATGCAGGGGTGGCCGCTTGTGGAACGCCCCCAGAATGCACGAACAGGCAGGAGGCTAATGGGGGAGCTCCGAGAATCGATGAACCGAGCCCGAATCTTCCCCTTTGGCTCCGGCAGCTCAACCGTGAAATAGTGTGTTGATTGAACTTCAGGAACCAAGACTTCTATCGATACCGCCGCCCCGCTGCCGTCATGAGTCAAGACGCGTATCGAGTATTGCCCCGGAGGCGCACCCACAAATCGGAGTTCGCCGGTGACCGGATCGGCGTCCACATTGACGGTTCCAATCGACTGATTGTTCTTCGGGTCGGTAGTGACAAGCGAGCCGAGAGCTTGCGTTGCGGGTCGCCCGCTCTCCTTGAGCCGAGCGCGAACCACCAAATCGGCGTAGCGTTTCCAGACAAGCCGCAAGTCGCGGGCAGGTGCGGTGAATGGGCCGAAGATCCGATCGAATCCATGGTGCGCGGGAGATCGATAGTCGTTTCCCATGATCCTGGTGATGGCGCCGGCATATTGGGCCTGCAGGCGGAAGCTGCCGTCCTTCTCCGTTTTCCGCACCCAGGGAACCCCCTTGGTATTGTATTGAGTTGTCATCCGATGCGCTGGAAACGCGGAGCTGCTTAATTGAATCCCCGGCATGGGGTTCCCATCCTCGTCGAGCAACACGCCCTCGAGGTACACCGGATCCTCCAGGAGCACGTCTCCGAGCTCCACGATTGTGGATTCGGTCACCGTCACAGGAATTGTTGCAACGGATGTCGCGTGCGATCCGGCGAAGAGCTTCCATGTGCCCGGCGTGAGCCCCGCAAATTGAAATCGCCCCTCCGCGTCAGTGACGGTCGAGCGGGCATAACCCGTCCGCGCGTCGCGAACGGGATCCATCGGGCGATTAGGCTCCACGTCGAGGGCGCCCGAGACTCCAGCGCCCGACGAGCGAGAGACGAGGCGCCCCCGGACGCCTCCTAAGCCGAACTCCGGACGCACCTCGATGTCGAAGTCCTTTCGATCGGGCGGAGGATGAATGACCCGCTCGCGGTAGACGTGGGCTTCTGCAGTTACCACAATTCGAAACGGAATGCCGCTCGGCCAATCCTCGAACATCACAAGTCCGGCGGCGTCGGTCTTCTCCGCGAGGCGCTTGCCTTGATAGTAGAAATCAGGGCTGCACTCCGGAGAAACTACCACAAGTGCTCCTGCGATAACCGCATCGCCCTGCCCGAAGACGCGTACGCGCAGGCACGTGGGCGGCCGTCTCGGCGTCCAGAGGGGCGAGCTTGCCGGAGGCGCCGACTCGCCGACGGATGCGGGCGCCGATTCGGAGAGCCGCCGAGCCGTTGAGGGCGAAGCGGCGGCAATGTCGTTTGCCGATTCGGCCGCGAGGAAATTGTGTGCGTGCTCTCGCATCGAGTTCTGAACTGTTATTTCCGCGCTGCGCGAGATGCGATCCAGCGCGATCCATGCCAGGAGGCAAAGGACGGCCAGGCTCGCGAAGGCCCACGCCCAACGACTTTGGGATTGGCTCATGGATGGCTAATGCCGGGCTTTGCTTCGACGAACGAGCAGGATGATGAAAAGCCCCAAGAGCGAGGCGACACCGAGCAGAGCCGCTGCACTTTTGAGGATTCGAACCGTCGGCTCCGGTCCGTGGCTCGCCCCCGACGCGGGATCGAGAGTCAACGGCCCCGCGACGGCCGCGAGCTGATCAAGATCACCGAAGGACCATTTCAATGGCTCGCCCGACGTCGCTCGATTCTCCTTTGAGAACCAATCCACATTCACCGGCGCCGCGTTCACTCCGCTCCACCGAAGTGCCATGTCGAGCTCGGACAAGGATTGGCCCGAAGAAGTGAAGCTCTTCTGCGTAGCACGCACCGGAAGCCAAGAATCTCGAGACTCAGCCCAGTCCGAGATCGCTATCTGTCGAAAGGGCTGCCCGTTCTCCCTAAGCATGACAGCGCGCTGAAATACAAATCCTTTCTGCCGATGGAGGTCTGCAACAAAACTGGCACGCTGTGCAGGCGGGATCGAATCGCCTTGCTTGCTCGCCTCGAGCCGAAGGACGCCTGGATGCAGCTCGCGAACCTCGGGAGGCGCAAAACCAAGAGACGCAAGGCTCTCCGCGAGCCCCTGTTGCGGCGAGGTCCAGGATCGCCCGAGCGTCCGAGGGTCGACCACCAAGCGCACATCTTGGGGACGAAATGGCTCCCAGGCTCCGCTCTTCTGTAGCTGAAACGCCCCCGACTCGTGAACGACCTCAACGGATTCGAACAACGTCGGCTCCGCGGCGCCCGGCTGGAATCCCCACAAAGCGGATTCCACTCTCAATCGCTCTCCGTCGAAGCCGAAATAGAGCCGGCCTTCGGTCGAGTACGGTTTTGTGCCCAGGGTATGGAGATAGGACCGAAACTTACAAACCACAATTCCCTGCCGCAGCTGCGTTGCCGCCGCGCGCTGGGCCCGGAGAATGTCGTCTAGCTCGAGTGCTGGAGCCGACTGCAACAGGAGCGCGAGGAGGATCATCCGTAGTGAGGAAGGGGTATGCGCCTGCGTGTGATTCGCAAAGCGCTTCAATCCAAGCGCTGCGATTGGCGCGATCAACGCTTCTTCGCGCGTTGCGGATCTGTGAGACGCTCGAGCTGAAAGGTCCCGAGGTCGATGTCGGCTGCGACGTCGGGGAGGTCGAACTTCTTCGACCAGGATTTCAAGCCTGCCCCTCTTACGTTGAGCCGGATCTTCCCAGCTGCTCCCTCAAGCACTGCATACCCATCAAAGTCCGTTGTTCGGATAGTCGCGTTGAAGTAATCAGTTTGACCAACACCCTGATAACATACCACTCGAACGCAACTTATCGGAACTCCGCTTGTGTCGACAATTCGAATGCGTGGACCTGTTCGCTCCTCCTCGAGAATGCATGTGTGGCGGGTGAGATCTGCACTCTCTGGGATTGTGATGAATCCTCTCTGTCGAAATCGTGACGCTTCAGATCCGAAGGCTATGATCGCGTACTCTCCCGGAGGCAGCGAACGAAACTGGATGGCGTCGCCCCCGGCCTTGCCGATTCGACGAAGTGCCCGTGTGTGAACGCGCGCCTGAATCGGTTCAAGCTCGACGATCACCCGTGTACCCGGACGCATTCCCCCCGAACTCGGCACTACGACGTCGAGGTTTCCGAATTGCTCCCAGGAAAGGGAGAGGTCACTCATGGGCTTGTCGAAACTCCCAAGCAGCCTCACAACGGAATCCGAACTCCCTGCTTCCCACCCCCACAATTGCACACCATTCATGCACGACGCGGCTTGGACTCGAAAGCGGCCGACGGCATCTGTGATATCATCATGTTCGCCAAAGTCCGAGCGCCACGCAGCCTCACGCGTTGAGACTCGGACCCCGACTCGCGGGGATCCATTGGTATTCCTCAGATGACCTTCCAATGTGAGTCGTTCCTCCAAGAATATGTCGCCGAGGTCTCGGTCCTCGCCCGAGACAAGCGTGAATTCCATGACCCGATCTCTTGTAGAACTCGACCGAACGAATGCAGTCCATTTCCCGGCTGAAAGACCATACATGATGAATTGTCCATCCTTATCGGATGCTGCCTCGATTCCACTGCTCGAGTCATGGAAATCACCGCTCTCGATTGATCCCCCGAAGCTCGCATCGACGCTGCCTGCCACTGCGCGCATCGTTGATCGCCGGATGAGGCGGCCGCGAATCGTTCCCGCTTGGGATATGGCTTTCTGCACCACCTCCTGATCGTATTGGAGTGGCGATATGGAGAACTCTCGTTCAAAGAAGACAAGACCAGGAGATGTGACAGATACGATCGCGGGCACTCCGCTTGGCCAATCTTCCAGAACGGCTAGCCCATTGTCGTTGCTTGTTGCTTCCCAGATGCGATCAGCCTCCTTGACGAAGAAGGCAAACCGGTTTGAGACACGCACCGCAGCCCCGGCGAGCGGCTGCCCATCGAGCCCTTGGACGCGAATCGAGAGCCGCATCGGCGGCCGAGAGTGGAGAGGCGCGCTAGGCACTCGGACGCTGTCGTCTTCCGCCGTCGCGCTCGCGGCTCGGCGTTCCGAATCGCTAAGCCCTTGTGCCACAGCCGGCTCCGACTTCGGACCGTGGCTGCCGAGCTCAGGCGGCGCCCAAAACGGGTCCGCGCCCTCCTCCAAATCCGGCCGGGTGACCCAAGCTAGAGCGACGACTCCCGCAATCCCAAGCACCAAGATCGCGGCGCGAACGGCGGTGGAAGACCACAAATGCCGCCGACTCACCCCGGCGCGCGCGGGATCGGACGCCACACCCTGCTTCGACGATCGCTCCATGGGAGTCCGCGCCAGCCTACTCGCCAGCTAGAATGCTCGCCCCCCTTTCCTAGCCCGCGCCATGCCGGTCAATCTCCAAGCCCGCACCTTCACCAACGAGCCGTTCACCGAGTGGACACCCGAGAATCGCCGCGCGTTTGAGCAGGCGCTCAAGGACGTGCGCGCGCGCAGCGGGAAGACGCACCCGATGTGGATCGACGGCGAGGAGGTCGTCGATCGCCCGCTCTTCGAGTCGATCGATCCGTCGGAGCCGACGCACATCCTCGGCCGCTTCCCGCTCGGCACGATCGCCGACGCCGACCGCGCCATCGAGGCCGCCTACCGCACGTTCCCGCAGTGGTCGAAGGTCTCCTGGGAGCGGCGCGCGCAATACCTGCTCGACGCAGCCAAGCTCATGCGCGCGCGCAAGCATCACTTTTCCGCGCGCATGGTGTATGAAGTCGGCAAGAATTGGGCGGAGGCCGACGGCGACACCGCGGAGGCGATCGATTTTCTTGAGTTCTACGCCCTCGAGGCGCTGCGCTATGGCGGCCCCGATCCGAGCCGCGTGACCCCGATTGCGGGTGAGCGCAACGAGCTGTTGTATCTTCCGCTCGGCGTCGGCGCCGTGATTCCTCCTTGGAACTTCCCGCTGGCGATCCTCACGGGCATGACGACGGCGGCGCTCGTCACCGGCAACACGGTGATCCTGAAGCCCGCCTCCGACTCGGCCGCCATCGCCGCCGATTTAGTGAGCTTGCTGCGCGAGGTCGGCATCCCGGCCGGAGTGTTGAACTTCGTGACCGGCGGCGGCTCCACCATCGGCAACCGCCTCGTCGAGAGCGCCAAGGTTCGATTTGTGGCATTCACCGGCTCCAAAGAAGTCGGCATCCAGATCCACGAGCGCGCCGCGAAGGTTCACCCTGGACAATTGTGGCTGAAGCGCACCATTCTCGAGATGGGCGGAAAGGATGCCATCATCGTTGACCGCGACTGCGACCTCGACGTCGCCGCCAAGGCCGTCGCAGCGAGCGCCTTCGGCTACCAAGGTCAAAAATGCTCCGCCTGCTCGCGCGCCATCGTCGACACGGCGGTCTACGACGAGTTCATTCCGAAGCTCAAGAAAGAGGTCGAGGCGATCACCGTCGGCCCCGCCGAGCGCAACCCGAGCATGGGCCCGGTGATCAATGAAGGCGCGCGCCGCAAGATTCTTGAGTTCATCGAGGCGGGCAAGCGCGAAGGGAAGCTGCTGACGGGCGGAGGTGTCGCGCCGGGCGCCGGCTGGTTCCTCCAGCCGACGGTCATCATCGACGTTCCCGACACGGGGAAGATCGCCCAAGAGGAGATCTTCGGCCCGGTGCTCGCCGTCATCCGCGCCAAGGATTTCGGCGACGCGCTCCGAATCGCCAACGGCACCGAGTTCGGCCTCACCGGCGCGGTGTTCACTCGCGACGAGAAAAAGCTCGCCCGCGCCCGCGACGAGTTTTTTGTGGGAAATCTTTACTTGAACCGCAAGTGCACAGGTGCCCTCGTGGGCGCCCACCCCTTCGGCGGATTCAATATGAGCGGCACCGACTCGAAGGCGGGCGGCCGCGATTATTTGGGGCTGTTCCTCCAAGCGAAGTCCGTCTCGCGCAAGGTGTAGGCGCGCGGTGTGGCAGCATGCCGCCGGCTCCGAGAGCCGCGGCGAGCCGGACCTCGCCAGGTTGCTGGCGCGGCTCGCCAACGTTCCCGGCCTGATCCTCTTCGAGTCGGAGGATGCAGCCGCGTATTCGAGCTACGGCATTGAAACAAATTTCGACGCCGAGCGATTATTGAAGGAGGGGCTCGAGGCGACGACCTTTGACCGGTGCACCACGGTTACCGCGAATGCCACCGGATTCTTCGCAGCCACCGCACTGGCAAGAGCCGGCCGCGGCAGCGGCATCGCATTTGTAAGAATTGGCGATGAACCGAAGAAGCCTCCCCTCGCCTGCGCCGTGCTGTCGCGCGACGACGCTTTCGAGCGCGCCCGCGGCCGGCTCCTCTCCGCGGCGGTGCTCGTTCGGGCCGCGGCTGTGGCGGAGACCGACGGCGAGCCGAATGCGCTGCGGCGGCACCTGGCTCGGGCCGTTCTGACGCTGAGCGGCGACGGATTTGTAAAATCCTGTGACTCGGCGATCCGCTCGATCACCGGCCGCGACCCGCGCGACGTCGTCGGGCTTGCCTTCGCCGAGATTCTTGAGCCGCGCAGCCGGCCCCGCTTTCGGCGGCATTTCGAACAGGCGCGCCAGCTCCCCACACTCGCCGCCGTATACAGCGTGCTCCGCCCCGACGGCGCTCGCGCTCCCGCATTCGTGATCCTCACTCATGCGCGGCTCGGCGACCACGAGGCGTTTCTCTGCCACATGCGTGAGCTGTCGAGCGGCGAGGCGGCGCGCGAGATCGTCGGCAAATTGACGATCACGATTCTTCCCGAGACCGGAACGACCATCCGCGCCGACCGCCTACTGGCGGAAACGGCCGAAGCGCTCGACCTGCGCCTCGTCGGCGTGGGCGTCCCGGTCGAACCCGCCGTGAAGGGCCGCGCCGCGACGCGGTTCGAGCTCGCCGCCGGCTCTGCGGTGCATCGCCTCGATGCGCTAGCCCGCCTCGCGCCTCCCTATCCTTGGGATGCGGCTCTCGACGAGCGGCGAGTTCTCATCCAGGGGATTCCCAAAGATCCCACGCTCGCGCACGCGGCCGAACTCGCGGCTCTCGACATTCAGGGATTTGTGAGCGTGCCACTGCTGGCGCCGGACCACACGCCGCTCGGCGTGCTGGTGGCTCTGTCGGACTCGCCGACGGGTTTCACGACGCACGAGGTGGAATCGCTGAAGATTATTGGCGAGTTCCTCGCGACCGATCTCGACCGCCAGCGGGCCGAACGCGCGCTGGAGCGGCGCGCGGCGGAGCTCGCGGCGCTTCTTGACGCCACGCGCGACCTCACGGCGCTGCGCGAGCCCGATGAGCTGTTACAAGATGTGGTCCAGCGCGCCGTGGACCTCTTCCCGAATGCCGACTCGGGCGTGCTATTTTTCGAGGAGGGAGGATATTTGGTATCCCGCTTCGAGCGCGGATTCCCGGCTGAGGCGAATCCGCAGGCATTTCGCGTGCCTATTGCAACCACATATCTCGGACAAGTCTTCCGGTCGCAGCGTGGCCATCTATTGACTCCGGAGGAGATGCGGGAGGATCTGAACATGCTTCCCGCGGCAGCCGAACGGCTGCGGCGCGCAAAGGGCCCCGACCCGGTGCCCTTTGGGGTGCTGGCGGTGCCGATCACTGCGGGAGGCGTCACAGTCGGCGTGCTGACCGTCGGGCAGCTTGCGCCCCATCTCCCCTTCCAGCAGCGCGACCTCGAGCTGCTGGAGCGATTCGGCGGGCTCGCCGCCGCAGCCATTGTGCAAGTGCGGCTCTTCGAGGCAGTTCGGCTGCGCTCGGCCCTCGTGGAAGCGATGCGCGAAGCTGTGTTCTCGCTATCTGCCGACGGCTCGATCGGCTACGCCAACGAAGGCACCTATTCAATGTTCGCTGGGAATAGTGCGATTCACGAGCGCGGATCCATTGCGTTGCTTTTCGACCCGTCGGAAGCCGAAACGATCTCCTCGGCGCTCTCCGCAGTGCGCAGTTCGGGCCACTGGGTGGGCTTCCTCAAAGGGCGGCGCGGGGCCGATAGCTTCGATGCCGCGGCGGCGCTTTCTCGAGTTGCGGGCTCAAACGAAATTGTGGCTATCGTTTCTGATGTCACAGAACGGCGCCAGCTCGAGGCGCGGGCGCTGCAGGCGAAGACGGTCGACAGCCTTGGGAAGCTTGCCGCGGGCCTCGCCCACGATTTCAACAATCACCTCGGAAGCATCGTGGGCTTGGCCACGCTCCTTCGATCCAAACTTCCTGCCGACTCGCCGCTCGTGGAGCACATCGCCGGCATCGAGACGGTGGCGGAGCAGGCGGCCGAGCTGGCCCGCCGCCTCCTGGTGCTCGGCCGCACAGCTCCCGGGGTTCGCGTCGTTACAGAATTGAATTCGATCGTCTCGGGCATCGTCGATGTGCTCCGGCACACCTTCGACCCGTCGATCGAGATCGTGGTTCACCTCGCGCCGTCCGCCTGCTACTTCGTGGGAGACGAGACGGCCATTCGCCAGGCGCTGCTGAACCTCGCAACCAATGCGCGCGACGCGATGCCTCGCGGCGGCAAGATCACTCTGACGACCTCGATCGAGGCCGTCGACGGCGACCGCCCGCGGGTCGTCGTGGAAGTGGCCGACACCGGGGTCGGCATGCCGCCCGAAGTGTTGCGTCGCCTGTATGAACCGTTCTTCACGACGAAACCCCAAGGAAAGGGCACCGGGCTCGGGTGCGCGATCGTCTTCGCCACGGTGCGTGCCCACGGGGGCACGATTGATTGCCGCTCGCGGCCGGGCGAAGGAACACAATTCCGCCTCTCCTTCCCGAGCGCGGAGCGAGCGCAGGAGCCGAAAAAGATCCCAGAGCCGATGGAGTTGCTGCGCGGGACGGGCACCGTGCTCGTCGTGGAGGACGAGCCGACGCTCCGGCGCGTCACGAGCGACATGCTCGCGACGCTCGGCTATGAGCCGATTGCGGTGCCGGGCGGCCGGGAGGCACTCGAGGTGCTGCGAGCCCAGGGCTCGGCGGTCGACGTCGTTCTGTTGGATCTGACCATGCCGGGGATGTCGGGCGAGGAGGTGTTCTCCGCAATGCAGGCGAGCGACCCGGGCACGCGAATTGTGATTACCACGGGCTACGCCGCCGGCAATGCCGCCGACGCGCTGCTCGCCCGCGGCGCGCTGGCGCTGCTGAAGAAGCCCTATCGCGTTCACGATCTGGCTCGGGCCATGGCGCATGCCATGCGATCCCCCAAGCCAGCGCAGGTCCGCGAGCTGATGTAACTTGTATGGCGCTGCGATCGATCGTGGCGCACTTCTGTGGCAACTCTCCCCGGATCCGACCCCGCCGCAATCCGAGCAGCGGCAGAGCTCATCGCCTCCGGCGAGCTCGTGGCATTCCCCACGGAGACGGTCTATGGGCTGGGCGCCCGCGCCGATCGGGACGGCGCCGTCCGAAAGATCTTTGACCTCAAGAAACGCCCGGCCGACCACCCTCTCATCGTGCATGTGCTCGATGAGGCGAGCGCCGAGTTCTTTGCGCAGCCGATGCCGCCCGCAGCGCGCAACCTCGTGCGGCACACTTGGCCCGGCCCCGTGACGCTGATTCTCCGAAGAAGGCCGGGCGTCGCGGATGCCGCGGCGGCGGGACAGAGCACCATCGGCCTTCGATCGCCCGCGCACCCGGTGGCGCGGGCGCTGCTGATTCAGGCGGCCTCCCTTGGAGTTCCGGGAATTGCCGCGCCAAGCGCCAACCGCTTCGGACGCATCAGTCCGACGGCGGCGAGCGACGTGCGGGACGAGCTCGGCGACGATCTAGCAGTGCTCGATGGCGGGCCCTGTCCTGTCGGAATCGAGTCGGCGATCGTGGACTGCAGCGGGGAGCGTCTGCAGCTGCTCCGCCCCGGCACCATCGATCGCGGTCGGCTGGAGGAGGCTGCCGGAGAACCGCTCGCCACGGTTGGCGAAGGCGCTCCACGGGCGCCCGGCACTCTGGAGTCGCACTACGCGCCGCGGGCGCGCGTACGTCTGATGGAGTCGGACGCGCTTCGGCGCGCCTGGGAACAGAACGCGATCCCACCGTCGGTGGCGGTCTACGCACGGATGCCGTTCGCGATCGAGGCGGATCCCGCGCGGTGGCGCCCGATGCCGTCGGACCCGGATGCGGCGGCACGGGAGCTCTTCGCCGTGCTGCGGAGTCTCGATCGAGCGGGTGCCGCGGAGATCTGGGTGGAACGGCCGCCAGCGGATGCGCGCTGGGAAGGCGTCGCTGATCGCCTGCGCCGCGCGGCGAGGTAGCGCCGCCAAAACGCTTCGGATAGCGTCGAGGCTTCGCTCCTCTGTTCGGAGAACTCACCGTGAAAAGCCTCTACAAAGCAACCGCACTACTCGCGTTTCTTTCACTTCTTCCTTCGGCCCGCGCAAGCCTGCGCGGCGCTCCTGTGTTTCGCCTGTCGGTCACGGGTACAAATGTGCAGGCGGGAGTTCTGTTAAATCCGGGTGTGAAGCCGATCTCGGGAAAGTTTAATGACAAGATCGTGTCCGAGATCCTGCGAGGAGTGAAAGACGATTTCGTTGGCAACTTTCTCAATATCGACCCGAGCCAGACTGGGAGCTTCTATCTCATCTATGTAAGCCGCGAGCTGTGGATTATTGCTGATAATCCGAACGGCGTCGGCGGCATGCAGCTCACGGGACAGGTGGACTCGATCGGGAATAGCATCATGTTCGGCACCTACAGCTTCATGCCGCAGGCGCCCTACACCGATCCGATGGCTCGGATGTGTGCAGTCTCGAAGACCACATTCGCCAAGGGCACGTTCAATCCGACGAAAGTGACGGGCACTCTGTACCTCTCGAGCACGGTGACCGACGACAACATGACTCTGAAGTTCAAGACTGTCGGCCTCGTGCAGTAACGATCGCAGCGTGACCTACGGACGGAGGGCGCGTGTCGCGCCGCTTCTGCGGGCGCTTCCGAGGGCGTGTGCGGGCGAGGATGAGGGAACCACCCCACTCCGCGCTACCATGCGCCGCATGGCTCCCTTCCGCTTCCTTGCGTGCATCGGGCTCCTGCTGGCGGCGAGCTGCTCCGGTGGCTCGTCGCCGAACTCGCCCGCGAAGCTCCACGTGGCGCTGCTCTCCCCCGGACCGGTTAATGACAACGGCTGGAATGCGAGCGCCTATGAAGGGCTTCTGCGGATCGAGAAGGAACTCGGCGCCAAGAAATCGCAGCAGCAGGTCAAGAATCCGTCGGAGTTCGAGGAAGGCTACCGATCCAACGCTCGGGCGGGCGCCACGCTCATCTTCGGCCACGGATTCGAATTCGGCGACGCGGCGCTGAAGGTCGGCAAAGAGTTTCCTGGAACGAAATTCCTCGTGAGCGCCGGTGCGCCGGGCGTGCACTCCGAGAACGTTGCGTCGATGGTCTGGCGCGTCGAGGATGCCGCGTATTTGTGCGGCCGGATCGCTGCGTCGCTCTCGAAGACCGGGAAGGCCGGGTGCGTCGGCGGGGAAGACATTCCGCCGGTTCGAAGCGCTTTTAATGCATTCGAGCAGGGAGCCAAGCTCGGGAACCCGAATTTTGAGGTTCGCCAGGTTTACGTTGGCAACTGGCACGACATCGGTGCCGCCCGCGCCCAAACTCTCTCGCTCATCGAGGCCGGCTGTGACGTTCTTTTCCACGACGCCGACGCCGCCGGCCTCGGGATGTTGGAGGCCGCGGAGCAGAAAGGTGTCTTCGCCTTCGGCTGCACCAAAGATCAATCGAGTTCGGCTCCCAAAGCCGTCGTCGCGAGCGCAGTCACCGACGTGCCCAAGTCTTTTGTGGAAATCGCCCGCGAGATCCAGGAAGGGCGATTCCGCGGGCGCCGCATCGAATGGACCCGCAAGGAAGGCATGGTGGGAATTGTTTGGAATCCGGCGATGAAGGCGAGGGTTCCCGCGGAGGTCCTGAAGCAGGTCGAGGAGCTCGATTCGAAGATCGCATCCGGATCCTTGAAGATTCCTTACTCCGCACAATAGCAGCGGCTGAGCCCTACCCCCGGCGCCGCAGCAGGCCGCGCAGAAGCTGCGGACGCGTCCCGGAACCCACGAGATGCTGCTTCGCGCACAGTCGCTCCGAAAGGCCTACAACGGAAGGGCCGCGCTGGCAGACGTCTCCTTCTCGCTCGAAGCGGGAACGTCGCTGGGGCTGATCGGCGAGAACGGCGCCGGCAAGTCGACGCTCGTCGGGATCCTCTCGGGAACTGTACAGCCCGACGGAGGCACGTTGGAGTGGGAAGGGAAGAACGTACACATTCGCAAGCCGCGCGACGCCGCCGCGCTCGGGATCCGAGTGGTCCCGCAGCACGACTCCCTGATCGGGCGATTCACGGTGGCGGAAAATGTTGCGTTGGCGTCGGGGCTGCCGGCCTTTCCCCGGCGCGCAGAGATGCGTGCGCGCGTCTGCGCTTTGGCGGCGGAGCTTGGGCTCGACCCCGGAGATCCCGACGCGCCATGCGAATCATTGAGCGTCGGCACTCGCCAGCGGGTCGAGATTCTGAAAGCTCTCTCCCGCCCCACGCGATGCTTACTTCTGGATGAGCCGACGGCGGTGCTGACACCTGCCGAAGTGAGCGATTTGCTGGCGGTTGTGCGCCGGCTGCGCGAGTCGGGAGTCGCCGTGGTGCTTGTTGATCACAAGCTCCACGAGGTGATCGAAGCGTGCACACGCGTGGCCGTGCTGCGCCGTGGCCGGCTCGTCAAGGAACTCATCACAGAAGGTGCCGATCCAGCCGAGCTCTCCCGCGCCATGGTTGGCCACGCCGTCGAGTCACCAAAGCGCCCACCGGCACCTGCCCAACGAAAGGTGCTGTTGGAGGTGCAACAGCTCACCACGGCCCGGGAGGGCGCCGGGGTGCCACTCGACTCCATGACATTTCATGTCTGCAGCGGCGAGATCGTCGGCTTCTGTGGCGTTGACGGCAACGGACAGCAGGAGCTCGTGGAGGCCCTCGTAGGCCTGCGCAGCTTCGCGGGCTCCGTTCGATGCGATCGCACGCATGGGGTAGCCGCCATTCCTCCCGACCGGCGCGCCGAAGGGCTACTGGCCGGCTTCTCGATGGGTGAGAATCTCCACCTCGACCGCATCCTTCTCGACAGGGCTGCACCGCGCGGATGGCTTCCCCCGAGCGCCCTCCGCGATGCGGCGGCTGCGGCGATCTCAAGATTCGCGATCCGAGCCCCCGGGCCCGACGCAGCTGCGCGGGAGCTTTCCGGCGGGAACCAACAAAAAATCGTGATCGCGCGCGCCCTCGCAAGGCAGCCCTCGGTGCTCATCGCAGCGAACCCGACGCGCGGGCTCGACGTCGACGCTGCGGCATCGGTCCATCGGGAGATCCTACAATTCGCCGGCAACGGCGGTGGCGTCGTCCTCGTGTCGCCCGACTTGGACGAAATTGCGGCCCTTGCCCACCGGGTCTTCGTGCTGAGCCGAGGGAAGGCCCGCGGCCCGTTCGAGGCTCCCCTCGACGAAAGGGCGATCGCGGCCATCGGCACCGCCATGGCGGGCGGAGAGTTCGAGTGAAGATCACTCAACTCCAGCCCGGATGGACGGCTGTCGCCGCTCTTCTGGCGGCTGTGGCGGCGGGATCCTCTGTGCTCTTTGCCGCTGGCGCCGACCCCGGCGATGTGCTCGCCGCCGTCGTGCGCGGCGCTTTCGGCGATCTATATGCAGTCGGGGAAACCCTGACGCGAGCGACTCCGCTGCTCCTCGCGGGGCTGGCGGTGGCGCTCGGGTTCCGCGCCGGAGTCCTCAATATTGGCGCCGAGGGTCAGATCATGGCGGGCGCTGCAGCAGCCGTCGCCGTTGGACTGCACATGGGCGGCGTCCCGGCTCCGATCGCAGCGGCGGCGACGCTCGCGGCTGCCGCCTGCGGCGGCGCTGCCGCGGCGTCCGTGGCCGCGTGGCTGCGCTACCGACGCTCAGTGCCCGAGGTCCTCTCGACAATTTTGTTGAACTTCGTATTGCTGAATCTTTCATCCTGGCTCGTCCGCGGCCCGCTGCAGGAGGCCGCACGCGCCTATCCTCAGAGCGACCGCATTGCTGCCGAAGCCATGCTGCCGCAGCTCGCGCCTCCGACGCGCCTTCACGCAGGATTTCTGTTGGCCCTCGCGGCCGCGGGGTGCTGCTATCTATTACTTTTCCGAACGGCGCTCGGGCTGCGGCTGCGCGCGGTCGGGCTCGGGGTCCAAGCCGCTCGGTTCGCGGGGTTCGAGCCGGCAAAAGTAGCCTTCTTCGCCACGTCGATGTCGGGCGCCCTTGCGGGCACGGCGGGAGGCGTCGAAGTTGCAGGCCTCACGGGAAGGCTCTACGGCGATCTCTCGGGGGGAATCGGATATGTTGCGATCGCCGTGGCGCTACTCGGGCGCCTCCATCCCCTCGGAATCGTGGCCGCGGCGATCGTCTTCGGCGCACTGGAGTCCTCGGCGGCGGAGATGCAGCGCTCCGCGGGCGTCTCTGCCGCGGTGGCGCAGGTCATTGAAGCCACAGCGCTCATGGGCTTGCTGGCGGCTGACTTCGCGGCCAAGCGCGCGAGCCGCAGCGGCGCCACGGCAGAGAGTGCCGCGGAGGAGCCCGCATGAGCCTCCCGCTCGAGCAGCCCGCGCACTTGGCGGTGGCGCTGGCGACGCCGATCGCGCTTGCCGCCGTCGGGGAGACCATTGTGGAGTCGACCGGCGTTCTCTTTCTCGGGCTCGAGGGAGCCATGCTGGTCGGCGCCCTCGGCGCGGTGCTTGGCGCCCACGCTTCGGGCTCGGCTGCTGTGGGAGTTTTCTGTGGTATCGCCGCAGGGTCAATTTTCGCGCTTCTATTCGCATTCTTGACTCTCAAGCTTCGAGCCGACGATGTGATTGCCGGGACCGCGATGAACCTGCTGGCTGCGGGCGGGACCGCGGTCGCCTGGCGGGCAGCGCTCTCCCGGGCTGGAGGCGATGTGCGGGCTCCCGGCCTTGAGCCGCTGACGGTTCCGCTGCTGAGTGAGATTCCTTTCCTCGGGACTGTACTCTTCCAACACCACGCGATCACATATGCGCTGATCCTGGTCGTTCCGGCTGCGGGGATCTTCCTTTTCCGCACGTCAGCAGGGCTTCGTTGGCGTGCTGCCGGCGAGTCACCGCTCGCGGCGGCGTCGCTCGGAATTGCTACGATCTCCGTCCGAGCGCGCGCGCTCGGAATTTGTGGGGCACTCGCGGGCGCAGGCGGCGCATGCCTCTCGATTGCCGACACTCGGACTTTCGTAGAAGGAATGACGGCCGGCCGCGGTTTCTTAGCATTGGCATTGGTGATCTTTGGAAATCACCGGCCCGGGTGGGTGGGCTCTGCGGCCCTGCTCTTCGGCGGCGCCCTCGCGGCACAGTACGGCTTTGCGGCCGCAGGCTGGAACGTGGCGCCAGAGGCGTTTCGCGCGCTTCCCTATGTTCTCTCTTTGGCGGTGCTGGCGCTTTTTGTCGGCAAGCGCCGCGCGCCTTCGGGGCTCGGGCAGGGCCTCGGGTAGCGAGGCCTCACCCGAGGAGCGAAAGCGGCGTCGCGAGAGACGTCCGCGCTCCTCGCACGGACGTCCCTCGCTACAGCTCACGCCCTCAGCGCTACGGCTGGATCACAATCGATCCGCCGCGCGTGCTCACCAATCCAACAAGCGCGCCGCTGCAGGCGGCGGGCTCCACGAAGATCGCCTGCCCAAAGAACAGCGCGTTGATGAGCAGCGGATCGCTCGGCAGCGGCACCGGAACGATTGCCGTGCCGTTGCGATCGCTCGGCATGTCAAACGCGTAGATCGACGTCGAAGCAAACAGATTGACGTGCAGCAGCAAGTTCAAGAAAAGCTGGTCGCTGCCGGGGATATCCGCAGCGTCCGTGATGATACAGACGCCGAGGGAGTTCGCAGGAGCGTTCGTTGCCACGAATTTCAGGGCGCCGTTTCCCACTGCCGGGATGGAATTGCTGCCGAAGCCCAGCATGCCTCCGCAGCCGAACGAGCCGGTGCCGAAATCGCCCACGCGGGTTGCAACAGTTTGATTAAGCGCAATTGAAACGCGATCGTTGCCACCGCCCATCGGCTGCGCCAGAGCGATATCAATGAACCCATCGCTGTTGAGGTCCGCGGCGAGCACGTCCGAGACCAGCCCGCCAGTCAGGATCTGGGTGCCCGAAGTGAACACCGCGCCGCCGACGCCCATAAGCACGTTTACTGTGCCAAGCGGATCGACGATGGGCATATCAAGGTAGCCGTCGCCATTGAGATCGACGGCACCACACTTGAATCCGCTCGCCGTGGTTGGAACTGTGGTCGCCGGGCCGAAGGCCGTCGCGCCTGCTCCGAAATGAATGGTCGGAATGCCTCCATTCATTGTCACGAGATCCAGCAGCGAGTCTCCATTCATGTCGGCAGCCTCTACGCTGCTCGGCCCCGGAGTGGAAGTGCTCACAGAAACTGCAGGAGCAAACGCGCCTGTGCCCGAGTTCAGCAACGCGCCGATCGACACGCCCGAGAAATTCGCGGCCACGAGGTCGGGCGCGCCGTCGAGGTTCAGGTCTCCGACGGAGAGATCGACCGTGCCCGAGCCGCCGGCACCGATCTGCGGCTGCGGCGAATAGGTATGGGCGGCGCCGCCGCCGAAGACTCGTGTGATTGTGCCCGTATTCTTGTTGGCGGATGCGAAATCAAGGTTCCCGTCGAGATTGAAGTCCGCCGCCACGACATCGAAGGGCGCTGTGCCCGCTCCGAGCAGCACCGTCGTCGGAAGAAAGAACGGACCCACCGATTGCAGCACGGTGGCACTGTGGGCATCGGAGGAGACGACCACAATTTCGCCGAACGTGTCGGAGGTGAAATCGGCCGTCAGCGCCGAGCGCGGCGACGCACCGACGGGAACTCCGGCGCCGCCCGCGGCGAAGACGCCAGCCGGCCCCTGGAAAGACACCGACACGGTGTTGCTGATCGTGTTAGCCGTCACGAGGTCGAGGAGACCGTCATGATTGATATCGCCTGCGGCCACCGAGGTGGGCCCGTCACCGACGCTCACATATTGCGGCGGACCGAGTTCGACCGTCGCCGAGTAGAGGAAAATCAGCGTCCAGTTGTCGATCGTTCCGATGTCGATGTTTGCGCTGTCGATCACAGAGAGCGACCACGTTCCGTTCGCACTCAGCGCGCCGAATTGCGACGTTACGTCGAAAATCTTGTGCAGATTGTCCACACCCCCACCCTGATTGGCCCACAGACTCGCGACAGGGCCTCCCGGATGGGTGAGCGTAATATTAAGATCGCCGATGTAGGTATGGGTGATATCGACTCGGCAGTAGACGGCAGCAAGCTGCTGCGCGGGGAGATTGATCGTCGTGAGCGACGTCGCTCCCGTCGGATTATTGTCAGGTATCGACTTCGGCACGTCGGTCGATGAGACCTCGGTAACCGAACCGACAAATGCAAGGGACCATGCGTTGAGCGTGCCGATGTCAATGTTGGCAGTGTCCTGCACACGAAGCGTCCAAGCACCGGAGGCGGGCTTCCCCGACAGAGAGGTCACCTTGAACACCTCTTGCACGTTGTCCGCGCTTCCGCCGGTGTTGGAGTGCAGCGCAACCACCGTCCCGTCGGGGTGCACGAGTTGAACTCCAAGATCTCCCTGATAAGTGTGCGTGATGTCTACTTCGACGTAGATCGCGCCGATGAAGGCGCCGGGCGCGCCGACCGTCAGAGACGACTGGATCCCAGCCGGGTTATTGTCGGGGATCGCCTTTGGGACATCGGTGGACACTGAAAGCAGTTGTGCCGATGCCGGTGCAACGAAACAAAAGAACGCGGCGGCGAAGCCGCCGAGAGCGGCGATGCGCATGCTCGGGGTGGAGGCATGAGAACGGGCTCGGGAGCGAGAAAAGGCCTCGCGCCGCGAGACGCCGAGCCTCGAGGGATCACAGGGGACGACGCCTTGACTCGTCCGAAGCGGCTCGACGCGCCCTCGATCGTACGCTCGCCTGCCGGAACGCGAAAGGGCTTGGCAGCTAGCCCGCAGCGCGCAGCGAACGCTGGATAAAATCCCACTTGAGCCGCTGGTAGTGCTTCCCGCGAATGCCATGCCGAGCCTGCGGATAGGCCATGAACTCGAACTGCTTCCCGGCCGTCTGAAGTGCCTGGATCAGTTGCGTGGAGTTCTGCGGATGTACGTTGTCGTCGAGCAGTCCATGCAGGAGGAGAAGTCTGCCTCGGAGCTGCTTTGCGGCGGAGAGAACAGAAGTAGATTCATACCCCTGCGCGTTGGTCTGTGGAGTCAGCATATAACGCTCGGTATAAATCGAATCGTAAAGCCGCCAGTCGGTGACGGGAGCACCGGCGATGCCTGCGGCGAAAAGATCACTATGGGTGAGCGCATAGGCGGTAAGGAAGCCGCCGAAGCTGTGGCCTTCCATACCAATGCGGCTCGCATCCACGAAGGGGTGATGCGCGATGAGCCATCGGATGGCGATCTCGACATCGGCGAGTTCGGAGACGCCAAGCTTTTTATAGCATCTCCATGCGGACACTGCGCCGCGTCCGCTCGCGCTCCGCGGATCTGCGCGAAACACCAAAATGCCGCTGTTGACCAGTGCCTCCTCGAGCGGACGAGCCGCGTCCCATCGCTGCGCGATCGTCGGCGCATGGGGGCCGCCGTAGGTCTTGAACCAGACGGGGTACTTCCGCGTCGGATCGAAATCGGCGGGAAGTAGGAGCGTGGCGGGAATCACGCCGCCGTCGGAGCACGGAATCTCAATCGATCGCTCAGTTCCGAACTCATACTCTTCGAGCACATAAACGGGATTGGCGTCGAGAGTGCGGACGGGAGTGCCGTCGAGAGAGAGAAGCACCGTGCGCGGAGTCGCGTCTCGCCGCGAGACCGTGTCCATGATCCAGGGCCCGCGGGGGCTGAATCGGATCGTGTGCGCGCCGGCTTCCTGGGTGAGCCGCTCGACGCCGGAGCCGTCGAGGCGGGCTCGATACAGATTGGGCGCGAGAGGGTCGTCCTTCGTGCCGACGAAATACACAAATCCTCCCTTCTCGTCGACTCGCTCGATCGACTGAACCTCCCACTCCCCGCTCGTCACGGCGTGGCGCAGGATGCCATCGCGCGAGTAACGGTATAGATGCTGCCAGCCTGTGCGTTCACTGCTCAGCAGGAAGCTGCCGTCCTCCAGGAACTTCACCTGAGGCGATTCGATCCAGGCTTGCGTCGAATCGCGGAGCAGCTTCGTTCCGGCGGTCTGATCCGCGCCGAACGCCATGAAATCGAGCCATGTCTGCTCGCGATTCTGAACGCAAGTGAACAACGCAGCTCCGTCGTGCCACCAGCCGACGGCTGTGACGAGCCGATCCTTCGCCGGGTACGGCAAGAGATCGAGCGTCCGTACGGCGCCGGAATCCACATCTCCGACCTGAACGTCGACGACGGGGTTGGGCTCTCCGACGCGAGGGTAGGCGACCGCCTGGAGTTCGAGCTTCGGCCCCACGTCATTCACGAGCGTATACGTGGGAACATCCGCCGAGTCGGAGCGAAGCCACGCGAGACGCTTCGAATCCGGACTCCACCAATAGGCCTTCCAGCTGCGGTTGAAGAGCTCCTCGAAGTAGACCCAGTCGGCCTTCCCGAACCGGAGCCGGTCATGTCCGCCCGTCGTGAGCGATTTCTCCTTCTGCGTCAGAACGTCTACAACAAATAGATTATTTGCCCGGACGAAGGCGATGAGCTTCCCATCGGGGCTGAAGCTCGCGACCTCCTCCTCCGCGTCGGGCGTCTGAGTGAGCCGCGCTGCCCCCTTCCCGTCGGTGCGGCAGTAATACAGATCGTTTGCGTAGTCGAAGAAAACAGCTTCGCGAGAGCTGCTCCACACAGCAGTTGCTCCGCCCGAGTCGCGCAGCGCCTTTGCCGCTGCCGGCGAAACTTTCTCCAGCGCGCGCGCCATCTCCGCGGCATCGCCTCCGAAGAGTTCGGCGGCGCCGCTTGCAGCATTCACTTTCCACATCCGCCCTTCCTTTCTCTGTAAGAAGTGCTCGCCGTCTTCGCACCAGCCTTCGATTCCGTGTGCACCGCCCTGGAACTGCGGAGGATCGGGCCTCTCATACAGAAGCTCGAAGGTGATCCGCTTTCGCAGAGTGCGGTCCTCCTCGAGAGGCCGATAGGCCGTCGTGAGCATGGCTGTTGCATTCGGCACTCTCCATATGGGGAGATCCGTACCGGCTTCGAATCGCTCTCCGAGGAGTCCCCATGCATGGAGCCCGTCCTCCGACTCGGGCTCGAGGAGATAGCTCGCGAGCACTCCGAGGGAGTGGCCCGTGCGCACCACAAAGGACCCCGCTCGGGCAAGGCGCACCTCGGCCTTCCGGGAAGTCTCCAGCTGAAGCAGCTTGTGCTTCTGGAACTCCTGCGCCGACTGAACGCACTTCTCAACGATCGAGCGTTCGATGGTGAGATCCAAATCTTCCCGAAGAATCTCAACAGGGATGCCGTGGCGCTGCAGGAGTTCCACTGCGGCTTTCGAGTCCGACGGCAATAGATACGCCCGGGGCAATACCGACGACTTCACCGGCACAAAGTCATCGACGAAGGAGACTTCGAGATCGCGCGGCTCGCCCCGGTCGGGACCGTCGCCTTCCCGAAACCCCGGAATCGTAATCTTCGGCTCGAAGGGGCGCACCACGGTTCGAAGCGCCACGGAGCCGCCAGCGCTCGCCGCGCCTGCCGTCGTAGCATCGGCCTCAGCGACGAGGCCTCTGATCTCCGCAGCGTGCGCGCCTGCGAAATTCACACATTCCTGCAGGAACGCCCGCGAACCTCGCACGCGATCTTCAAAGCTCGCATAGCTGTACGATTCGCAGAGGATCGAGATTCGATTGCGAAGCCCGACATAATTGGTTCCGAATCGGGGCTCGTCGGGAAACGTGACCCACTGAGTCCGCCCATTGGAGAAGAACCCGTAGGGACCGGTGGAGATCCCGTGGACGGAGGCCATGGTGCTTTGGAGACCGGGGAGCATCCGCTCGCGCACAAACTGAATAACGCGACGATCTCCCGCCGGGTGCTTCGGACCGGCATAGGTAATGAGGTTTCGGTGCAGGGATCCGTTGGTTGTGTGCGCATCGACAAGAACGGCGGGATCCCAAGTACGGAGAAATCGCAGAAGCGCCCGCGTCTCCGGGGCCTCCGCCTTGACGAAGTCGCGATTTAGATCCAGGCCGGCGGCGTTCTCCCGGGCACCGACGGGATGGGGTCCGCCCTGCTCCCGCCGGTTCTGCGCCGAAAACCGGTCATTGCCATCGGGGTTATAATTTGGAATCACACATAGAATCACATTCTTGAGAATGTCTCCCGTCGCGGCATTCGCGAGGCTTTGAGTCAGCTCGAGGAGAGCCTCCTTTCCATCCACCTCTCCGCCATGGATGTTCCCGAGCAGGGCCACGATGAGCTTGCCGCTCCTCTTTGCGTCCTCCGCTGCGGCCACGGGCGGGTCCGCAAGTACCACAAGCGGAATCTCGCGGCCCTCGGAAGACCTGCCGATCTCACCGATGTGTACCCTGGAGGATTGCTTCGCGAGATCCCTCAGAAAGGACAACACTTCTTCGCTGGTGGAGGTGCGAGTGAAGCCGCTCGCCCGCGCCGCGGTCTCAGTTCGCGCGGCTGCGGGCCCAGAGCTGGCCGGTGCCTCCCGCGAAGCGCATGCAGACAGAAGTGTGAGAGAAAGCGCCGCCGAGGTCAGAGAATAGGTACGCACCGATAAGCGATCCGAGTCACGGGGTGAACGCAGTCTTCGCGCCGAGGCGCGGCGGCGGTCTATTTGTTTCTATGGTAGGACGCGACGATCCGCTCCAGAGTCTCAACGTGCGCCGAGAATTTCGCCTGAGGCGCGCGAATCACAATACAGAGCAACATGGAGCCAACGGGAATCAGGTGGATGCGCTCGCGCACCACGCCCGCGGTGCCGCCTTCCTTCCACTCCGACTCCACTTCGTACAGAAGCTCTCCCGACTTCTCGTGCTTCCGCCTGGTGTCGCGGAGAACCTTCGGCTCAGCCTTGGCCCACGCGGCGATCGACTCGCGTCGGGCATCGAGAAACGATCGCACATCGGGTTCCGTCCAGTCCGCGCCCTCCGTTTCGCGAGCCACGATCGTGATCGAGACATCGGCATGATCGGGGTGCTGGAAAGTCCAACAAAACCGGCCGACTCCCGGGCGCGGCAGCGCGTGCCACCCCTCAGGAACGTTCACCGCAAATTTCTGTGACTTGCAGCGCAGCTCGCCGTTCCCTACTTCGGAATCCCTCATATGGGCTGAAGCCACCTTCAACGCCTGATCTCGGCTGCCGACGATCCGCCCGTCCAATGCCAGAGAATCGAGAAGAAGCTGAATCTGCGGCTCAAGCTGCGCCACGTCCTTCGAGGGGCCGTGGGCCACTTGCACAAAAAGGAACGGAGGAAAGGCTCGGTAGACCCGCCAGTGACGAGCGGACCCGCCCTCCTGAGTCGCGACGTCGGAGATGAGTGTTGCGCGAAGCCCATCGACCGATGCGCCTGTAAGCTTCTCGACGGACTCCTCTCGGCGAATCTGCTTCACCGCCGCCGCATGGCTTGCGCCTTCCGCGCTGGCGGCCATCTCCTCGTCGCGCGTCGCCGTCTCGAGCGGGGATTCCGTCTTGGGAACCACCAGACAATCTACGTCGAGGGAAACCGACAGATCCGAATGCACAAAAGAAACGGAGTCGAAGGCGCCCCCGGCCGCCGCCGTATGGGGAACGACGAACCAGCCTTCGGGGCGCTTCATTTGCCACCCGCAGGGCGAGCAGGCGATTCTCTCCCCGGAGATCCACTTCAGATGTCCGCCGGACCACGACTCCACACGTACGAGCACAAGCCCCTGCTGCGTGCGGCGGAACATCAGCACGCGCGGCTCCACGGCAGTCTCTTCAGCGGAGTTCTTGCCGCCGCGGCATCGTCGCGATTGGTAAACTTTCACATAAACGGCAGTAGCATCGCCAATCGTCGCGACATGGTGCGGCTCCGTGCGCTGCTCCGTGACGTCGAACCACTCGAGAAGCGCTTCCGCTCTTCGAAGCCAGCACAACGAATCATTGCAGGGAGCTCCGGCAGAGAGAGCCAGCAGCGCCTTTCGGTCATCGGCGACAAGCGCGCGGTCGAGATCGGTGATCTTTGCAAGAATGTCCGCGGGAACGTCGACAGCCGGGCTCGACGCCGGTTTGGAGAGCGGTCCCTGGCTGCGCACCCCGCTTGGCAGCGGCGCCGGCAGCAGCGGAGCGATGGGCTCGTGAACGCCGCCGAAAGCGGTGGCCGCGAGCACCCAGAGGATGCCTGCCGTCAGGACACCCATTACCGGCTCGCCCTTCTCGCCGCTGCCTGCCATCGGTGAACTTCGGCAAGCGAGTCCGTAGGCACAAATGGAAGCGCCAGATCGGCCGTCGCCGCCGATGTAAAGAAACGACCGGATCTGCGCAGAGCGCGCTCAAGCTTCATGCGATCGCCGGCCCGCATGGGAGCATTCACCGTCTCAGGCCCCGACGATTGCCATATCACAGTTCCGATGCCGAGAAGCAGAACCGCCGCAAGCGACGTCAGCGGCAGAAGGAGCCTTCTCGGCCGGCGCGAGGACTCCAGCTCGCGAACCATGCGCGCCGCCGTCGCAGAGGCGAAATGAGTCGAAGGTGCGGGCGCACGGTCTGCCGAGACCCACGCCTCGAGCCGCACGAGATCTGCGGCGATCTGTGCACACTCTACACAATCCGCGACGTGGGCGCGGACTGTGGAAATGTCGGGGTCCTCGGCGTCGAGAATCGCCGGGAGCAACGGACGAAGCCTGGCGCACTCCTGCGCCGGATCTGGGTTCTGCCTGGAAATTGTCACTTTATTTGTTTGCTACGCGGAATGGGATTGTACGGGGGGCGGCTCCGGGTGCGCCGCCTGCGGACGGAGGAAGGGCGCAGAGCCGTCGCGGAGGTAGGGCTCGAGCTTGGCCCGCAGCTCAAGCTTCGCGCGGTGCAACCGACTTCGAATCGTCGGTGCGGGCGTGTCCATCTCGCTGGCGATCTCGAGAATCGAGAGCCCCTGGATCTCGCGCCTGACAAATACTTCGCGCTCAGGCTCCGGAAGCTGGGCGATGGCGTGGGCCAATAATCGCCGCGCCTCGGAGGATTGGAGACTTCGCGCAGGCGGCGGCTCGTCACTCGCCGGCAGCGATTCGGCCTCGTCGGGGTCGCCGCGACGGCCGAGTGGCAGCATGGGCGCCCGCCGTCGGCGCATCACGTCAAAACAGTGATTCCGAACAAATGTAAAGAGCCAAGTCGAGAATCGTGTGCGCCGTGCGAAATCAAATGTGGAAATCGCCCTCGCGAGCTTGGCGAAGACCTCCTGGGCGGCGTCTTCGGCGTCCTCGACGGAGCGCGGGCCGAGCAGCCGATAGATCGCTGCCAACACGGGCTCCTGGTACTGGCGGACGATCCGCTCGAACGCCGCGGCGTCGCCCTTCATGGCGGCGCGCACCATGGCGGTCTCCTCGGGAGTCATGCTCCCAAGCGGCTGCTGGGGCGTTCGGTTCACCGGTGCGCCAATTCTGTCCGACCGAGGCGCGAGGAGCTTGCGAGACTTCCCTCCGGCGGGGCGCGACGTCGGTGTCACGGCTGGCGAAACGAGCACCCGGCCGACGCGTTCCCACGCCGCCGGGAGGCGGACGGGAGCCTCGATTCGCAGAGCCAGGGCGCGCACATGCGGCTAGTACGAACTCCCGCGCGGGCTCTGCGACAGGTTTTTCGCCCGTGCGCTCCGGAGCTGTGGGTAGCCTCGCTGGAATGAATCCGATGACGCTTGCGGTCCTCTGGACAAGCTTCGCTCAAGGATCCCCCCCGTTCAGCGCCCAAGCGATTCCAGCTCCCGTCGAGTTCCCGAAGGTTGTGGCGCTCGACGCCAGCGGCGACGGCCTCGGCGACCTTGTGGCGAGCGCGAGGCAAGGCTCGTCCCACGGGGTCGTGGCGCTGCTCGGAGATGGCGTCGGCGGATTCGGCACACAACAGTTCAGCGCCACGACAGGCGCCGCCTATGACATCGCGGCGGGCGATCTGAATGAGGATGGGCTTTCCGACATCCTGATTGCCAACGCAGCGTTCGGACCCTACCTCCAGGTGCTGCTCGGCATCGGAAGCGGAAGCTATGTGAATACACAAAACTTGTTTCTCATCGACGACGTCAACTCCGTCGCCGCAGGAGATTGGGACGGCGACGGCGATCTCGATGCCGTCGGAGGTTACTTTTTTACTGGAGTCGGACTCTTGAAGGGAGACGGGGCGGGATCACTTCAGCCAGTTGGCGACCTGTATGGTTTCTCAGCACAATTCTCCGTGCTCCTCGCCGATATGACGGACGATGGGCTCCCGGACATCGTGGCCGCGTCGAACTCGAAGCTCGTGATTCACAGAAACACGGGGGGCACTTTTGCTTCGGCGCCCTTCTCGATTCCCGTTTCCGCGTTCGTCGCCGCAGTTGGTGATCTCGACATCGACGGCCATCTCGATGTCGCCGCGGGTGGCAGCGGGGTTTCAGCTCTGAAGGGCGATGGAGCGGGCGGCCTTGGGCCCCCCGTGCCGATTCTCTCCAGAGGCCAGTGCTTCTCAGTCCGCATTTGTGACCTTCAGCGCGACGGGAAGCCGGATGTCGTCTTCACGCGGCTCGATTCCGGCGGTGTGTATTTCGCGTCGGGCGATGGAGCGATGGGATTCGCCGCGCCTGTGGTGATCGCGGGGATTGCGAGCGGAGTCGGCCTCGCCGCAATCGACTTCAGCGCTGACGGATCCATAGATCTCGCTGCAGCAGTCCCGGCTCCACAATCTGTCGTTGCGATGCAGAATTTGACGCCTTCGGCGCCCGCAACCGTGCCCATCGGCTCTGGCACGGCGGGCTGTCTCGGAGTCCAGGGGATCGCCGCGAGTTCCATTCCGATAGTTGGAAACAACAGCTTCGGTATCACAATCACAAATGTTCCTTTTCGATCCCTCGCGCTGCTGCTGGTCGGCGACGCCGTCGACGCGGCCGGCTCCGACCTCTTCGGAGCCGGCGTGCTCCTCCACATCGACCTGAGTGCTTCCTCACAGATTCTGGTGTTGGACGCGCGAGCTGACTCGGAGGCCTCAGCATTCGTGAGCTTGGGGATTCCGCCGCAGCCCGCACTCTCCGGACAGGCATTCTTCATTCAACTGATCTCTGCCTGGCCAACGGCGGGTCTGTGCATGCCAAGCCCGTTCCATTTGAGCAGTTCGCGGGCGCTTCGCGTAAGAGTTCTGTAGCGTCTCAGTGGCTCTGCTCACCTTGGCGTTGCTCGCGCTCGTGGCGATCCACGCGCCAGCGCACACCGATACGATCTCGTATCCCGTCTTCACCATTTCGGAGACCGCCATTCGCCTTGAGACGCGGATGAAGGTCTCCGACCTCGTAGGATTTGTTGATTTCTACGCGCTGCGTGATCTTGAGCCCGGATCGCCGAGGCCGCGCCCGCGCCACGAAGATGTGTTGAGTCAGCGCTTCGGATTGGAATCGCTCTTTCTCCCCGGGATCTCTGTGGAGGCCGACGGGCGCTCCCTCGATTCCTCTCTCGAAGCATTCGAAACGGCGCCCTCCACCGCGGAGTTTCCCGAGGACCTCGTGCTGCGATTGAGCTGGACGGCGCCGGAACCGCCCAAGCGGCTGCGCATCACATATCGCCCGCTGCGACAGCACGACCCCCGCCACCAGGGCTTGGGGCGTATTCGCTATGGTGCCGTGGACGATCCCTTCCTGTTCCGGGCAGACTCCGTTTTCGATCGCGAGCTCGAACCGGGAGCCGAATCGCTCATCCGTTCGGCGTTCGATTATGGGCTGCTTGGGATGGAGCACGTCTTCACGGGGTATGACCATCTGTTGTTTCTCGCGGCGCTCCTCCTGGCTGCGCGCCGCGTCCGGGAAGCGCTCCTCATCTCCACGGGCTTCACCGCGGCCCACTCCATCACGCTCGCTCTCGCTGCGCTCGGCTGGATTTCGCTCCCCGCCTCTATGGTCGAACCCGCCATTGCCGCCAGCGTGGTTTATGTGGGGATCGAAAATTGTGTGCGCAAAGAGTCCGTTGGCCGCGTGTGGACGGCTGCGGGCTTCGGGCTGATCCATGGGCTCGGATTCGCGGGCGCCCTCGCCGAATCCGGCCTTCCCGCCGGAGCGCGCGCGATTTGTTTGGCATCTTTCAATCTTGGCGTCGAGGCCGCCCAGGCGATTGCAATCGCCATTGCCATGCCTTTGCTCCTTGCCTGGCGCGCGCGCTCCGCGTCAACCTACCGGCGATTCGCCGTTCTCGGCGGCTCCGCGATCATTGCACTTGCCGGCGTCCTCTGGTTCGCCACACGCGTGGGCGGAGAATTTCTATAAGGAGTTGGCCTCCCACATCAGGCGAGCCGCGCGGGAACTCAAACGCTTTGCGCCGCTCCCCCACTCCTTTCTTCATCCGCGCGCGCAAGCGCGCGCGCGATCGTCGCGGGCGATGCCCGCGCCCTACGGAGGAACTTACACTTTCGGCTTCACCAATGAGGGACGGCTTGGAATGGGGCGTGGGTCGGTCTTGGCGCGGCGAGTTCCGCAGACGCGAGGCCATGGCGCGCGCAGAATCCGACGGGCGCGAAGCGCCGGTCGGATTCTGCGCAGCCACTGGGCCGCCGAGCGTCGGGAGGCCATGACAGGATTCCTCCGCAGAGCGAGCGCGAGGAGTCGGCGCTCAGCGCAAAGCGCGCGCCGCAGGCGTAGCGAGAAGCTACGCCGAGGCCGCGCAACGCCGCGCTGGGCGCCGAGTCCCGCGCGCAGCTCGGAGGAGTCCTGGAATGGCCTCTTGGACTGTTCGCTGCCGCGCCAAGACGGACCACGCCCCATTCTTCCCGAGTCACAACTCGCTAGCCACGCGCGCACGCGCGCTCACACCGGTCGGCGCACGCGCCGACCCCACTTATCCGCCAAGAAGAAGTCGCACGCGCTAACCCCACTTATCTATTGCTGCGGGTTCGTCCGCGTGCGTCTCTCTACTGGAACGTCAGCTCCAGCACATTACTGATCTGCGGGAGCGAGGCGCCGGTCGTCACGGCTCCGGCCACCCACCATGTCTTCAGACCGATCAGCGCTGGATGAAACGGTACAAAAAACGCGAATTGCGACCCGCCCGTTGCCGGGATCTGACCGCCGCCGACCGGCGCCACCGGCTCCCCCACCTCCACCACTCCGAACCCCGGCAGCGAGACCGCGCCGTACGTCGCCGAAGCATACAGATTCCAAGACGCGCCCAACGTTCCTGTGAGATCGACCGTGACAACCGAATTGAGCGGCGGAGCCGTGGTCGCGGAGCCGACGTGAATCGCGATCTGTGGAATCGGCTCCAGGCGATAGACCTCCACGTCGTCAATGTTCCAGCCGCCGAGCTGTCCGTCTCCATCGGCCGCCAGCGTGAATCGCAGCCGCGCTTGCGGCGGAAGGCCCGAGGGCAGCGCCAGATCCTGATAAGTCCACTCCGTGTCCAGAATGTCATTCGCCGACGGATTCATAAAGAGCGTCGCGCCGCCGACGGAAAGCGTCGCCTGGTCTTTCGAGCCCTTTTCCACCGTGAGCCAGCGCCGGAACCGAACACGAAGATTGCTGCTTGAGCCCGCCGAGAAAGGCGGCGACTCGAGATAGCTCACTTCGCCCGAATCATACAGCCCATCGCCGCTCGCGCCGGCGCCGAGGTCATTGCCGAAGCACGCGGCTCCCTCCGCCGCGAACGTCGGATCGAGCTGCGAGCCGCCGAGCGGCGTGCCGAGCTGCCAAGAATCGTTGCCGACGAGTGCCGCATGCTGCCAACCGGCGGGACCGCTCTCGAAATCGCTCTGCAGAACGATTGTCTTCTTTCCGACGGCAAACGAATACGCATTCCCCGCGGGAGGAATCTCCCAGGCCAACCCCAGTGAATCCACAATTCGAAACCGATAGCTCACCACGATCGGAGCCTGCAGTGCCGGGATCTGCGCTCGATAAGTACCATTCGCGTCCGGGAGCATCGCCGTGAGCGCCGGAAACGGGATTCCGTCGGCCCACCATTCGAGAGAGACCGACGTCGGTGCAGAGCCCGTCAAGGAACCCACATTCGCGAGAATCGTGAACGGCTGAGTCTGATTCCAGGTGTCCGGATGCGGCAAATGGCTGACACTTACTGTAGCAATCGGAGGCGGTGCGAATCCCTTCGCTGACGCCGCCGCCGACAAGAGTGCATAATGGGGCGTGCCGTTGGACAGAATCCCGTCGTCATCGTCCAGCAGGAAAACTTGAACGAGCGCGTCCGGAATCGCCGTGTTGTTCGCCGGGAATGTGCCGAGCAGCAGCCTCTCCGCGAGCGCGACCCCCGCTGCGTCGCCGAGCGATGCCACCGCCCGCTTGCGCACCTCCCATGCAAAGCCTGCGAAGGGCTGACTCAAACAGTAAGGATCACCTCCGCAGCTCGCACCGGGCCACTGGGCCGCGTTCTCGACGCTCCGCAGCCCGCCCGGAGAGCCCGAAGCGCCCTCGCCGATCACCGGCTGATGAGTGAGATAAGTGGCTAGGACATCCCCCAGAGCCTCCGACAGCTCGGGCGCTTGGATTCCGCCGTAGAAATCATCGACGCTGTGGCCGAACTCGTGGAACAGGATCGTCGAGAAGGCGAAATTCACACATCCCGACAGCTCGCCGCCGAACTGAAGCGACTTGCTCGAGGGGTTGTAGGACGCGAGGCACCCGATCGGCAGGTTGACGGCCACGACCTGCGCCGGAAAACCCACAAATCCTCCGATTCGGGAGCGCACATATTCATCGGCCACGCGATGGAGGACTGCGGCGTTGAGCTGCGGCGTCACCAAGTCTTGCGGGATTTTATTGAGTTCGAGCAGCACCACCTGGTCGGTGCCGCTCGGCGTCGACTGCTTCGATGCCGTGAAGTCGCCCGTGGCGGAGTCGATATCGAAGCTTGGGCCGTCGAGCGTGACCTTCACGAATTGCGGCTGCTGCACCGCCGTTGGAATTATGAAGTTCCCGTCGAAATCGGTGATCGCCGAGCCGATCCCCGCGACGGAAACGGTCACGCCCGAGATCGGAATATTGGGGACGGGCGGCGCCGCGCCGCTCAACGCGGGGTTGAGCGTTCCGGTCACCGTTCCGCGGATGTCGGCCGCGTGAAAGTCCTCGGGTGCGGCGCTCAATCGTGCGCCGCTGCACGCGTCGATCGTCCAAATCTCGCGCTCGCCTCCGGCAACTCCGGAAACGGCTGTCACATAAGCGAGGCGCGGCTCTGCGATTCCACGCTCGATCGCCGCGCCGACGACGAAATCGCGCACTTCGGCCTGGCCGCCGCCTGCTAACTGTTGTGCCGCCTCCTGCGCCTCGGCCGGCGTGAGCGAGGGCCGCCGCGGGAATCCCTCGGGAATCGCCAGCGTCGTGTCGCTCCATGCCACGAGCCGCCCCGAGCGGTGGAGCTGAAGCTGGAGACGCGCGCCGACAACTTCGAGACCGGCCCAGCGCTCCCCGAACTCGAGCACATAGAGCGGCCCGGTCCCCACGATGCGCGGTCCATCGAGAAGCGCCGCACCGCATGCGCACAGCTCGGGCACTTCTTGGAGTAGCGACGCCGCAATTGCGAGCGCTTCGGACTCGCTCCCGATACCCCCAGGCGCCAAAAGCCAGCTTCCGCCGCTGGCGAAGGCAGGCCGTCCGCCGTCCCAACGGATCCTCCAGCCACCGCCACTGCGCTTCGAGATCGCGTCGACGCGCCTCTCCGCCCCATTGCGCCCAGCGGGATCGAGCCCATGGGCCCACGGGCCCGAGGGCACCGACAGCAACGCGACGAAAAGGGGAACAATCACGGAGGAGCGAACCATGGGCAATGCCCAGAGTGGCGCGATCGGGTCAGCTGCGTCCGACGATACCCCTTTCATCCGCAGCCCGACGAACCGCCCGAGAAAATGGCATGAGCGCGGGGTCTCCGCGCTCATGCCGGGTCGATTCCAGGCTGGGTTCTAGCGGCTCATTGGAAGGTGGTCTGGAACCCGTTGCTGATCTGCGGCAGCGCGCCCGCCATGGTGGCGGCGCCCTGCCAGTAGAAGGTGAGGCCGATCAGCGCCGGCTCATAGGGAATCGGAAGTGGGAGGGAATCGGTGCCCGAGCCCGGCAGCACCGCCGCCGCGAAGAAGGCGGCGTTGGCCAAGTCGAGGGAGACCATGCCGACGCCCGGCAGCGGCTCCGGACCATCGCCGGTGGAAACGTACAGCTCCCAGCCGGCCCCCGGGGTCCCGTTGAAGCTGAACGTCAGAACGTTGCCAATGAGCGGCGTCGCGCTGCTGGGAGTAATATTGAGATTCAGCACGGGTGTCGCCTCCAGTGCGTAGACCTCCACGTCGTCGAGCGTCCAGCCGCCGTATTGGAGTCCGCCGTCGGCATCGAGCGTCCAGCGCACCTTGAATGCAGCGTTATTATTGGCCATCGACATCGGATGATCCTGGAGCGTCCACGCATCGTCGATGAGATCGACCGAGGTCGGATTCTTGTACACTTGCGCACCATTGACCGTGATCGTGCCAATGTCGAATTGGCTCTTTTCGATCGTCAGCCAGCGGCGATATCGCAGGCGCACACCCGTCTTTCCCGAGGCATTGATGTTCGGCGTCTCGAGATAGTTGTGTGCATTCGGCTGGTAGAGCCCATTCTGATTGGTGGACGTGATCTGCAGGTCGTTGCCCCAGCATCGGATGCCCGAGTAGGGCGTCAGCGGGTCGTACTGATTGGTCCCGAGCGTCTGCGGATCGCCGAGGTTCCAGTCATCTTGCTGCGAGATCTGAGCATGGACCCAGCCCGGAGCGCCCGACTCGAGGTTGTCGATAAACAGGTTCGACCGCTTGCCGACCGCGAATTTGTATGAATCGTCGCCCTTCGGAACTGTAAGCAGATTCGAACTTCCATCCGTGGCCCGGAATCGGTAGCAGACAACGGCCGGCCCAACGACCGCCGGGATTTCTGCGCGGTACCGATTCGGCTCGCCCGTCGGCGTCATGCCCACCGGCAGGTAGAAGAGTCCGCCATCGATCTTCCAGTCGAGGGTGACACTTGCGACGCTGGCGGCGCCAACCGGAGCCACCGTTACCTCAATCACATAGGGCTGCGTCTGATTGAAGGTGTCGGGATGCGGCACGTGGGAGGCCGTCATCGTCACGACCTCGGGAGGAGTAAACCCCTTCTGTGCGGCGGCGGCTGCGAGATCGGAATAGTGAGGTGTGCCGTTGCTGACATTCCCGTCGTTGTCATCGAAAATGAAGGTCTGCGTGACCGCGGCAGGGATCGACAAGTTATTCACGAGGAAGGTGCCGATCACCACGGTCTCCGCCTGCAGCGGCCCCGCGACGCTCCCCATCGAAGTCACCAATCGCTTGCGGAGCTGCCAGGCGTAGCCCATCCAGGTCTCGCCGAGGCAATGCACTTGCCCGCTGCAGCCCGAAGCGGGCCACGTCGTATTGTTCTCTCCGGTCCGAATCCCGCTCCCGGAAGTCGAGAACCCGGTGCCGACGAGGGCCTGTCCCGTCAGGTACATAGCAACAATATCGCCGTAGCCTTCGGAGAGTCCGCCGTCGTCGATGCCGGTAAAGTAGTCATCCACGCCGTGGCCGAACTCGTGATAAATGATCGTGCTGAAGGCCGTGTTGGAACAGCTTCCGCCTGCGCGATAGAAGTTCATCGCGTTCGAGTTCGGGTCGAAGCTCGCATTGCAGGTCGCATTCACATTCACATTGGTGACTTGCGAAGCAAATCCCGCATAGGTCGGAAGCTTCGACTGGATCCAATCGAATACCACATCATGGTGATAGGCTGCTGTCGTCTGCGCCGTCCCAAATTCCGTCGGCGACGGATTGAACGCCAAGTCGGCGACCTGAAAACCGGGACCTGCGACGCTCGTGGTCGACGCCGTCATGTCGCTGCCGGCAGCATTATTCACATTGAACGTCGGCCCATTGAGCGTCGCCGAAACGGTGAAAGGCCCCGGCTGGGCCGTGACGACGGTGTAGTCGCCATTTTCGTCAGTGATCGCCGTCCCCACGCCGGACACCGATACGGTCACGCCCGGCAGCGGCACTCCAGGAACGGGAGCCGCGAGCCCGCTCAGCGCCGAGTTCGCCGTGCCGGTCACTTTTCCCTTCACGTCGAAATGGTAACGTCCTGGACGGACCTCGAGGATCGAGCCGTCGTTCGCATCGACGAACACGATCTCGAAGACCTCTTGGGATGCCTGCTCCACGACCACTTCGAACGCCAGCTTGGGCGTGGCGGTGCGGTTCTCCGCCTTGGGGAAAACCACAAAATCGACAGCATCGACCGAATCTCCGGTCGCGAGCAGCTTGTTGGCCGCCACGGCCGCGGCCGCCTGCGCCGGCGTCAGCTTCGGCGAGCGCGTGAATCCATCGGGAATCGCAACTGTGGTATTCGACAGAGCCGCAAGCCGCCCCGCCTCATGGATCTGGAGCTGCACCGTGGCGCCGAACACATCGAGCCCCTGGAATTGTTGCTGCCACGAGAACAAGTAGATCGGCCCAGCCTTGTCGGCCCGCAGGAAGCTGAGCGACGAAAGCGGCACTCCCCACACATCGGCCAGCTCCGCGAGAAGGCGGTCGGCCACGCCGCGCGCCTCCTCGATCGTCGCGATGGGCCCCGTCCCCGTGTCGAGTCCGGTTCCGGTCACAAGCCGAGGTGCGCCGCTCTTCTCATCGAAATGGGCCGTCCAGGCTCCCCCGTGGGCACGCAATGCGCGCAATGACGGATGACTCTGGAGTAAGAACCGCTGGGTCGCCGGGTTTTCCGGCAGCACCCCGTGGCGCGGTCCAGGAGTTTCCTGGGCAAACGAGACAGCAGAAAGGAGAAGAAGCGCGGAGAGCGAGGAGGAGGGTTGGGGCATTCCTGTCACCGGGAAAGACACCAGAAGCGAGAGCGAGTGAGCGTCGGGGACGAGCGGGCGCGGGGAAGCAGCTTGGAATCGAAGCCTACTGCAGACGGACGCCCGGCGTGGTGCGGGTTCCATCCGATTGATCTGCCACGAACCAAGCCACGTTGGAGAGGTGTCGCCAGCAAAGCTCATGAGCGGCTCGCCTCCCCGCGTACACAGGCGTATCCTCGTCTCCCAATCGCGCCCCCGATCGGATGCGCGATGCGGCACCGTTACACCGCCCGCCAATACCCTGCCCCCGAGCCGTCCCATGAAATCCCAGGACGAATCCAAGGAGCCGCAGCCGCTTTCGCGGCGCCGCTTCCTCCAAGGCGTCGGAATCCACAGCGTCGGCGCCGTCGCCATGGCGACGACACTGCCGAAAGTCGCCCTCGCAGGCGAGCCGTCGGTCGACGCGAGCGCTCTGCAAGATCCGGCGCCGAACACCCTTGGCCCCGATGCCGTGGAGGTGACGCTCCAGGTAAACGGCGAAGCGCGCAAGCTCCAGGTGGAGCCGCGCGTGACGCTGCTGGATGCGCTGCGCGAGCGACTCGATCTCACCGCCGCCAAGAAAGTGTGCGACCGCGGAACCTGCGGGGCTTGCACGGTGCTCGTGGACGGCGAGCTTCGCTATTCCTGCATGACGCTCGCCGTCGAGTGCGTCGGCTCGAAGATCGAGACGGTGGAAGGGCTCGCGCCCGCCGGACAGGCGTCGGCCGTCTCCGAGGCCTTCGCACAATGCGATGCGCTCCAGTGCGGGTTCTGCACTCCCGGATTTGTGATGACCATTACTCATCATCTTCGCAACGAGAAGAGCCCGACGCTCGAGAGCGCGAAGCGCGCCTGCCAGGGCAACCTCTGCCGCTGCGGAACCTACAATCGCGTGTTCGAGGCGGCGGTGCTCGCCGCGACGAAGGGCGCTGGACTCCCGTCGGGCGGCGGCACTGGAGCCGGCGCGGGCGCGGGCCTGAAGGGAGGGAATTGAGATGGCCAGCAACTCCCGAAAAAACGTGGCGCTCGACCGCGAAGACGTCCTGAAGCTCGGCTTCGCTGGCAACGTCGTCGAGAAGAGGGTCACTCGGAAGGACGACGAGGTCCGGCCGTGGGATCTCGAGACGAAGTTCCAATATGTGGGGACACGCGTTCCCCGCTTCGACGGCCTCGCCAAAGCGACCGGAAGGGCGAAGTATACTTATGACGTGAACCTGCCGGGGATGCTCTATGCGCGCTTCGTGCGCACGACAGTCGCCGCCGGCACGGTCAAGGAGATCGACCTCTCGAAGGCGCTCGCGCTTCCGGGCGTGAAGGCGGCCGAGCAAGTGTGGGATTTGAAGAATCCCGTGCGCTACGCGGGGCAGGCGGTTGCGGTCGTCTGCTGCGAGACGAGCGAGCAGTGCGACGACGCGGTGCGCGCCGTGAAAGTTCAATATGAGCGCAAGCCCCACGTCGTGACGGTCGAGGACGCCATCAAAGACGATGCGCCGCAGGTGGGCAACCGCAAGAATGCAACGGAGCCGCAGATCGGGCGCAACGCGGTCGACGTCGAGGAGATCGATGCGGCGCTGAAGACCGCGGCTGCGACGGTGGATGTCACCTATCGCACGCAAGTGCAGACGCACACCGCGCTTGAGACGCACGGCACGGTGGCCCACTTCACCAAAGACGCCACCGGCGCGGAGAAGCTCTATGTGTGGGCTTCGACGCAGGGCACCTTCACCGTGCGCGAAGGTCTCTGCCGCGCCCTCAAGCTTGAGGCGAATCAGGTGGAAGTGATCTCCGAGTTCGTCGGCGGCGGCTTCGGCGCGAAGTTCGGCGCCGATGAGACGGCCATCTGGGCGGCGCGCCTGTCGAAGAAGACCGGCGCCCCCGTGAAGCTGATGCTCACTCGCAAGGAGGAGCATCTGTGCACGGGCAATCGCCCCGACTCGGTGCAACATGTGCGCGCCGGCTGCGACAAGGATGGAAACCTCGTGGCGTGGCATGTGCGCAATTGGGGCACGGGCGGCGTCGTCCCGAACGCGGGCGCCCGCAACCCGATGATTTACACTCCGCGCGGCATGAAGACGCGCAAGGAGGAGTTTGCCGTCCTGACGAATTGTGGTCCGCAGGCGGCGATGCGCGCTCCGGCGCACCCGCAGGGCGCGTTCGCCAATGAGCAGGTGGTGGACGAGCTCGCCGAGAAGCTCGGCATGGACCCGATCGCGTTCCGCCTCAAGAATGATTCTTACAAACAGCGCCCTGCACAATACGAGCTCGGCAAAAAGCTGATTGGCTGGGAGCGGCGCAATCCGAAAGGCGGCGATGGCCCGCTCGCCGGAACGGGCGCGCGAAAGCGCGGCCTCGGCGTGGCGGCCGCCACGTGGGGTGTGAACGGCGGCGCCGACGGCACGGCCGTGGCGATTGTGATTTCTCCCGACGGCACTGTCGAAGTTCGCAACGGTTGCCAGGACATCGGCACGGGAACGCGCACGCTGCTCGGCCTCACCGCCGGCGAAGCGCTCGGCTGCCCGAAAGAGAAGATCCGGGTTCGCCTCGGACATACCACAGATCCGTTCGGCCCTGCGAGCGGCGGCTCGGTCACGGGCCCGACGCTCTCGGCGGCGGGCGTCGAAGCGGGACACGCGGCGAAGCTGGCGTTCCTGAGGAAGCTCGGGCCCAAGCTGGGCGTCGAGGCATCGTCGCTCGACGTAGTTGCTGGAAAAGTAACCTCCAAAGACGGCAAGTCGTGGAGCTGGGACGACGCCTGCCGCCAGCTCGGCGTGGAATCTGTGGAGATCACCCATACGCGCGGCGAGAACTTCGACGCGGGATTCCAGGGCACCGTCGGCGGCGTGCAGCTCGCCGAGGTGGAGGTCGACACGGAGACCGGCTTTGTGCGCGTGATCAAAGTCGTGGCGATCCAAGACGCGGGCACGGTGATTAACCGGCTCACGTTCGAAAGCCAAGTCCTCGGAGGCGTGATCCAAGGCATCTCGTACGCGCTGTATGAGAACCGCTGGATGGACCGCCGCAGCGGGTTCATGCTGAATCCGAATATTGAGAGCTACAAAATCGCCGGCGCGGCCGACATGCCAGAAATTGTGACTGTTGCGTTCGATCTCGCGAACGGCCTCAATTCCGCCGGCGTCTCCGGCCTCGGCGAGCCGACGGTGATCCCGACGGCCCCCGCCATCGCCAACGCCATCGCCAACGCCACCGGGGTGCGCGTGCGCGAGCTTCCCATGACCCCCGACCGCGTCCTCGCGGCCCTCGCGGCTGCGAAGGGAGGTGCCAAGTGAAGCGCTTTGAATTCGTGGAGGCGAGCTCGCTCGCTCAGGCCGCCAAGCTCGCTGCGCAGCCGAACGGTGCAGTGCGCGCCGGCGGCATCGATTTGATGGATTTACAGAAAGAGCACTTGGCGGAGCCTGATCGCGTGATTTCGATCCGCCGCGTGCCGGGGGCGGCAGAGATTCGCGAGGAGGGCGGCGCGCTCGTCATCGGGCCGCTCGTGACGCTCGCGCAGCTCGCATCGCATCCGGTCGCGCTTGCGAAGTGGAAGGCGGTGGCGGTCGCGGCCGGCGAGGCGGCGAGCCCGCAGGTGCGCAACCAAGCCACGGTCATCGGTAATTTGTTGCAACGCCCTCGTTGCTGGTATTTCCGCAACGAGCTGTTGCAATGTGCGCGCAAGGGCGGCCCCGATTGCCTCTCGCAGGAAGGCGAGAACCGCTACCACGCGATTTTTGAGAACAAGGACTGCGCTATCGTCCATGCGAGCAACGTGTCGCCGGCGGCGATGCTGTTCGATGGATCCGTGAAGACGGTGAAGGCCGACGGTTCCCGACGCGAGATCCCGCTCGCGAAGCTTTTTGTGAAGCCCGAAGTGGATATCACCAAAGAGCACGTGCTGGAGGCGGGCGAGGTCGTCGAGGCACTGGTCCTGCCGGCGAAGGCGGGAGGCGATCACTCGTCGTTCTTGGCGGCGCGCGAGAAGTCGGCGTTTGATTGGCCGCTCTTCTCGCTGGCGGTGCGCCTCGAGATGAGCGGAAATGTGGTGAAGGCGGCGCAGATCGTCTTCGGCGCTGCTGCGCCGACGCCGCTCCGTCGCGAGAAGGCGGAGGCGGCGCTCGTCGGCAAGGCGATCGACGAAGCGACGGCCCGCGCAGCCGCGGCGCTCTGCTTCGAGGACGCCACGCCCATGACACAAAACGGCTACAAGGTCGCGATGGGGACGGCACTGACCGCCCGCGCGATCCTGGCAGCAGTGTAAAGAGCGCGGGGCGGCGCACGGCGATGAGCTCCGACGATCCGGCCCGGCCGCGAGACGTTGCGTATCCGAAGAGCGGCGCCATGGAGCCAACCGTGGCGCCGTGCCGCAATCTGCGGACGAAGACGATGTTCTATGCCTTCAACCGCGAGCACGCGCTCGAGCTCGGGCCGGAATGCGACGCGCGGGCCTATTGGTGTGTCCTTACAGGAACGCCGCTCGGCCCCGACGGCGACCCGGCCGGCGAAGACTCGTGCCGGCCGGGCCGCGGCTGCTGCGAGCCGTAGCGCTTTCGCGTCGCTCGGTGCGCCCGCGCCGAGCTTCGCGGAGCGCCCCCGGAACCTTACTTCTCCCGTTTGAACGGATCGCGCTCGGGGGCCTCTGCGTGCGGCACGGCCCCCAAGGCTGCGCGCAGCAGCCAATTCACCGCCGGCACGCGGTGGCGCATCCAGACGCTCATCGGCTCCGGCTTTGCCCCGAGGCGCGCCTTCGGCTCAAGCGCGGTGCGCCCAAGAGAGAGCCGCGAGCACCCCATCTCGATTGCCGTCGCCACGGTGCAATGCAATAGTTGCAGATAGATCGGCGCCTCCGCCGCAGCCGCGCGGTCGAATCCGATAAAGTAGCCGACGGCCGTCTCGCGGTCCCGGATCATGCTCACATATCCGACGAGCTCCCCGCGCCGAGAAACGCCGACGCAGCGGAAATCGTCCCCCAGCGCGCCCGCGAGCGCCGGCAAGTATCCCGGCGCCATCGTCACGGGGCGCACCGACTGCTGCGACTGCACCTGAAGATACAGATCGAGCATCCGTGCCGATGCGCGCCCCAAGTCCTTCATCGGCGCCGCAATGCAGCCGGCCGCCTCCGCCTCCTTCGCGATCTGCCTCGCTGCCTTCCGATATTTGGAATCGAGACTCGATAAATAACCTTCGTAGCTCTTCCAGCGCGGATCGATCGCGAGAACCATGTTCGGCTCGGTCTCAACCTCCCGATAGCTGAACCGCGCGAGGGCCGGCGCGTGCGCGGTCTCGAGCGCCGTCACGTCTTTCAGCATCACAATTCCCGTCGGCCCGGCGAGCCTCTCCGCGCGCCGCACGCGATAGAGAACTTCCGCAACGCCCGGCCACACCGGGGTCGGGTCGCATCCCGGCGCGAACGCGACGCCGTGGAAACCCCAAGAAAGCAGATTTCCACAAATGAGCGCGCGGTCCCGCACCGCGGAGCCGATGGCGCGCAGCATCCGCGGCTGCGCGCGCTTTCGCGTGAGATCCAGGGCGCTGAGCGACACGAGCTGCGCCGCCACGGCAGCTCGCACCTCACCGCGCTCCGACACCAACGCATAGCGGGGCGCCACATTTGCCGGCGCGTGCGCCTCCAGCGCCGACAAGTAGCGTCGTTGGAGAAAAATGGATGCGCCTGCCGCCGCGCGATCCCAATCCTCACAGTTCAACAATCCGACGCGGTCAGCAATCGCAATGTCAAATCCGCTCGGGCGATGCCGCTCGAGGTGATCCTCGCGGAGCGAGCTCAGAGCGGCGACTGCGTTGCGGATTCGCGAGGCCATTGGCTGGGGCACCGCCATTGTCCGCCGCCGCCGCGAGGACACCAGAGGGACTGCGCGGCCCCCCGGCGTCAGACGGCGGGCGTCGGAATAATTCAGCCGCAGCGTGTTTTTATTCGAATGCTATTCTCGCCTGGCACTCCCGAAGCGACTGTTTATTCTCATGCCCGACATGACCTTGACCCAGGAGCGACGCGCCGCCATCCGCGCGCTCCTTCTCGAAAGCCCCGTCCGAAATCAGCTCGAGCTGCGCGAGAAGCTGCGCAAGCGCGGGCACGCGGCCTCGCAACCGGTGCTCTCGCGCGATCTGCGCGCCCTCGGTGTCGCCAAGCGCGGCGGCTCCTACCAGGTCCTCGAGAATGAGCGCGTCACGCCGCTCACCGCGCTGCGAAGCCTCCTGCGCGGTAGCGCCCCCGCAGCCGCCTTCGTGATGGTCGATTGCGAGCCCGGCGCCGCGAGCGCCATCGCCCGCGCGCTCGAAGCGGAAGACCTCCAGGGCGTCGTCGGCACCCTCGCCGGCGACGACACGGTCCTCGTGGCCGTCGCGTCGGCTGCCGCCGGCGACCGCGTCCGCAAGCGCGTCTCCGATCTCCTCGGGCTCGGCGCGGGCGCCTGAGCCTTCCCGAATTCTTGAGTTCTCACTTTTTCCAACGGAACCACTCCTCGATGCGCGTTCTTCTTGCCTACTCCGGCGGTCTCGACACCTCCTACCTCGTCGCCTGGCTCACTCGCGAGTGCGGGCATCAAGTATCGGCGCTGACCGTCGATTGCGGCGGCTTCACCACCGAGGAGAAGAAGTCGATCCACGAGCGCGCGCTCGAGCTCGGCGCCGTCGACCATCGCTTCGTCGATGCGCGCACCGAATTGTTTGATCGCGTTTTGCGCTGGCTCATCGCGGCCAACGTGCGCCGCGGCGGCGTCTACCCGCTTTCCGTCGGCGCCGAGCGCGGCCTCCAGGCGGAGGTTCTCGCGCGCGTTGCGAAGCAGGATGGCTTCGACGCTGTCGCCCACGGCTGCACCGCCGCCGGCAACGACCAAGTGCGCTTCGAGGCGGCGCTCGCCACGATCGCCCCCGCCATGCAGGTGCTCGCCCCCGTGCGCGACCTCGCGCCGTCGCGCGAGCAGCAGCGCGCGTGGCTCCAAGCGGCGAAACTCCCTATTCCGCCAGCGGGAGGCAAATATTCGGTGAACGCCGGATTGTGGGGTCTCACTATTGGCGGTGGCCCGCTCCACGACAGCTCCCAGGGGCTTCCCGACGACGCTTGGGAATGGACGCGCGACGGCCGCGGCACGGCGCGAGTCGATCTCACCTTTGAAGCGGGCATCCCCGTCGCGCTGAACGGCCGTCGGCTCGCGCCCGTCGCGATGATTGAGACTCTCAATCATGACGCGGGCAAGCTCGGCGTCGGCCGCGGCTACCACCTCGGCGACACGGTGATTGGCATCAAGGGGCGCATCGCTTTCGAGGCGCCCGCGGCGGAAGTGTTGCTTCTTGCGCACCGTGAGCTCGAGAAGCTCGTCCTCACCGAGGAGCAGCGCTTCTGGAAGGATCACCTCGGCGAGATCTATGGACGCCGGCTCCACATGGGGCTTTTCCACGATCCGTTCCAGCGCAACCTCGAAGCGTTCTTCGGCTCGACGCAGGAGCGCGTGAGCGGCGTGGCGCGCGTCCTCCTATCGAACGGAAGCGCGCTCGTGGAAGGTGTGTCTTCTCCTTACAGCTTGATGGCCGCGAGCGATGCCAAGTATGGCGAGCGCGCCGCGAGCCACTCCAACCCCGCCGGCGCAGCCGGTCTCGCGCGCGTGCTGGCCGAGCCCGGCCGCCTCTATCAGCGCGCCGGTGAGCGGCGTGCGATGCTCCTCGATCAGGAATCTGCCCGCGGTGCGGGCGCGGAGGTGTCGCAGTGAGACGCTGTCAGATTGATAAGGTTTCGTCCGTCACGCTTCGGCTCGAGCTCGATCGCGCGGCCGTCCTCGGCGAGGAGATTCCCGCCGTCGCCGGCACCGTCGTGGCCGGCCGAATTGTGAACGCGAAGACAACTTACAATACGCTCGAAGACGTGCACGGCCGCATGGTGGCGCTCCACCCCGGCGACGTGATCGTCGGCGCCCTTGGACACCGCGATGCGCTGTATGGATTCAGCGGGCAGGTTCCTGCGTCGGTCAAGCCCGGCGACAAGCTCCAGCTCCTCAACCTGGGCGGCGTGATCGGCTCGGGTGCGGAGCCCGTGCCGGGCCTCGGCGAGCCGTTCTCCCTCGAGGTCCTCGGCTCGGTCTTACAATTCCCCTACCTCGACTGCCGCGTCGGCGTCCCGGCGAATATTGCCGACGGCGCGCTGCAGCCGCGGCCGCTTCCGAGCGCGCTCCCTCCGGTGCTGGCTCTCGTCGGCACTTGTATGGACGCCGGCAAGACGACGGCGGCATCTGTGGTGATCGGCGAGCTCACGCGCGCCGGAATGCGCGTGGCGGCCGGCAAACTCACAGGCGTTTCGCTGCGGCGCGACGTGCTGCAGATGGCCGACTGCGGCGCGGAGCCCGTCGCCATCTTCACCGATTTCGGAATTGTGACCACCAATGAGCAGAACGCCGTTCCCGCGGCGCATGCGCTCGTGTCGCACCTCGCCGAGTCGGAGCCCGATGTGATCGTGCTCGAGCTGGGTGACGGCCTCATGGGTACCTATGGCGTTCACTCGCTTCTCTCCGACGAGGGCTTCCGGCGCTCCATCCGCTCCATTCTTTTGTGTGCTCAGGACCCGGTGGGCGCCTGGGGCGGGCAACAAATCCTCGGCGAGCGGTACGGCCTGAAGGCCGACGCCGTCTCGGGGCGCGTGACGGATACGCCCGTCGGGCTGCGCTTCTGCCGCGAGCGCCTCGGTGTCCCCGCGTGGAACGCGCTGCGCCATGGCCCGCAGCTCGCCTCGACGCTGCGCGAGAAGCTTCTTGCCGCCGGAGTCGCTCAGTGACCACGCCGGAACCGGTTCCGCTGTGGCTTTACGGCGGCAGCGGCCTGCTGGCGGGTGAATTGTTGCGTCTCCTGGAGGCGCACCCGGCCTTGCAGCTGGCTGCCGCCGTCTCGCGAAAGGCAGAAAAAGCCGATGCGGAGGCGCTCCATCCTCACCTCGCTTCGCGGCCGGCTCCGGCCGCGGTGGAGGATGCACAAAAAGCTCTGGAAACGCAGCTCGCGCGCGGCGGCCGTGCGGCTGTGGTCTTCGCTTTGCCGCACGGGCAGGCGGCCGCAGCTTGGAGCGCGCTGCGCGCGCGGCTCGGTGCCGCCGCCGAGCGCGTCGCCGTGGTCGATCTCAGCGCCGACTACCGCCTGCGCGACCCGCAGCGGTTCGCAGCCACCTACGGCGGCCCGCACGGCGATTTGAGTGAGCTTCCACAATTCGTTTACGGGCTCCCCGAGCTGCACCGCGCCAAGCTGCGCGGCGCCCGCCGCGTTGCGGCCCCCGGCTGCTTCGCCACTGCCATGCAGCTCGCCGCCGTGCCCGCTGCGCGCGCAGAAGTGCTCGACGCGAAGGCGCCGTGGATTCTCTATGGCATCACCGGATCGAGCGGAAGCGGCGCCGAGCCGAAGCCCGGCACGCACCATCCCTATCGTAATAATAACTTCTGGGCCTATTCGCTCGACGGCCACCGCCACGAGGCCGAGCTCGAGCAGGCGCTGGAAGAGTACGGAGTGCGCGCGCCGCTTCATTTTGTGGCCCACTCCGCTCCGCTCACGCGCGGCATTCACCTGACGGCGGCGCTGCCTCTCGCACGCCCGCTCACGACGGCGCAGGCGCGCGCGATCTACACAGAAATATTCTCCGGCGAGCCGTTTGTGGAAGTGCTCGAGAGCGGCGTTCCCGAGATCCGCCGCGTCGCCGGAAGCAACCGCGCGTGCCTCGGCGTCTCGGTGCGCGGCTCCGTGCTCCACGTGCTCGTCGCCATCGATAACATCGTGAAGGGCGGCTCCGGCCAAGCTCTTCAGTGCCTCAATCTCATGCTTGGTTTTCCCGAAACTTGGGGTCTTCCGCGCTCCGGCCTCGGAGTTTGTTGATGCTCACAGAAATTCGTGCCTACACGCGCCTGCGTCTTCCCGTCGTCGAAGCCCACGGATGCGAGATCACTCTCGCCGACGGGCGCACTGCCCTCGATCTCTACGGCGGCCATTGCGTCAATACGCTCGGCGCTGGCGATTCGGGCCTGGCAGACCGGCTCGCGCGCCAGTGGCAAAAGTTGTCTTTTACCACCAATCTGCTCGATCACGCCTCGCGCCGCGAATTCCTCGAGGCGCTCGACGCTACGCTGCCCCAGGGTGGCGCCGCCGGCTGGCAGGTTTTCTGTACGAATAGCGGAGCAGAAGCCAACGAGAACGCGCTCAAGATCGCGTGCGCGGCGACGAAGCGCCGTCGCGTGGTGTATTTCCAAGGCGCGTTCCACGGCCGCACGGCCGCGGCGGCGGCCGTGAGCGACACCAAAATTGCGCAGTGGCCTTCCTCCCCCTTCGAGACACAAAAGCTCCCGTGGGGCGACACGGCGGCGGCGAAAGCTGCGATCAACGGCGACACGGCGGCGGTGATCCTGGAGCCGATCCAGTCCCTTGCTGGCGTCGTGGAGCCGCCCGCGGGCTTCCTGGAGGGGCTGCGCGAAGCATGCAACCAATCGGGTGCATGCTTGATCTTCGATGACGTGCAGACGGGCAACGGCCGCCTCGGCACCCCCTGGTCGGCGCAACACTACGGCGTGACGCCCGATTTGTTCACTACGGCGAAGGGCGCGGCGGCGGGGCTGCCGATCGGCCTCACCGTGGCGCGCGCCGAAGTCTCCTCGCGCATTCCCGACGGGCTGCTGGGCTCCACCTTCGGCGGCGGTCCTTTTGTGCTTTCCGCCGCGGCGGAAGTGGCGCGCCGCGTGATGGAGCCCGGATTCTTGAGGAACGTTCGCGAGGCGAGCGCCGCGTTCCGCTCCGCAGCGCTGCGCGGTCCCGTGGAGCGCGTGCGCGGCGCGGGCCTTCTGTTAGGTCTGGTGCTCCGGCCTGGGCTCAAGGGCTCGGCCGTGCGCGATGCGCTCCTCGAGCGCGGCGTGCTCGTCGGCACGAGCGATGATCCGCGCGTGCTGCGCCTCTCGCCGCCGCTCACCATTGCCCCCGCGGCCGCCCAGCGGCTCGCCTCGGCGCTCGAGTCGGTGGAGGCCGTGGCGTGAAGGGGTTTTACAAATTATCCGAACTCGACGCGCAGCAGGCGCGCCGCCTCGCGGAGCGCGCGCTCGCGCTGCGCGCGGGCGCTCCCGCGCGGCGGTTCCCACAATTGGCGCTCGGGCTCCTCTTCATGAGCCCGTCGCTCCGCACGCAGGCGTCGATGCAGCGTGCGGCCGCCAAGATGGCGCTCCAGCTCATCCAGCTCCAGAGCGGCGGCAACGGCGTCTGGAATCTCGAGCTGAGCGACGGCGCCGTCATGGACGGCACGACCGTCGAACACGTGCGCGAGGCGGCGGCAGTTCTCGGACGATTTGTAGACATGCTCGCGATTCGTGCGTTCGCGGGAGGCCAGAGCCTCGAGGAAGACTGGGCCGATCCCGTGCTGCGCGCGTTCCAGCAGTTCGCTGGCGTTCCGATTGTGAACTTGGAGAGCGCACAGTGGCATCCGTGCCAGGCGCTCGCCGACTGGTCGACGCTCGATCTGTTCCGAGTGCCGCGCCGCGCGAAATTTGTGCTCACCTGGGCATGGCACCCCAAGCCGTTGCCGCAGGCCGTCCCCAACTCGACGCTCACGATGGCGGCCCAGCGAGGCATGGACGTGGTTGTGCTCCGTCCCGACGGCTACGACCTGCGCCCCGAGGTGCTGGCCGAGGCGCGCGCGCTGGCGGCCGCTTCCGGTGGAACTGTGACAGTCACTTCCAACCGCAAGGAAGCACTCGAAGGCGCGAGCGTCGTGTACGCCAAGTCGTGGGGCAGCCTGGTGCACTATGGCGACGCCGCTGCGGAGGGCGCCTTCCGCTCGGGGCTGCGCGATTGGTGCGTTTCCAACGCGTGGTTCTCGGGCGCCGCGCCCGACGCCAAATTCATGCATTGCCTCCCGGTTCGAAGAAATGTGGTCGTTCGCGATGAGGTGCTCGACGGACCGCGCTCGATCGTGATCGACCAGGCCGAGAACCGCCTCCACGCGCAGATGGCCCTTCTCGAGGAGCTCGCGGCGAGCGTCGAATCCGCGCGCCGCGGCTCTGCCCCCGAGGCGGTCCACACGGCGTCCCTGTAATAAATCACCGTTGAATCTTCAGCACCCTACAGAACAACTTATTCACTATCAGCGATGACGGATCTTTACAAAGCAGCTCCCTACGTTCGTCTTCACCGCGGCAAGACCTTCGTGCTCAAGGCGGGCGGCGGCGCCATCGCGCGCCCCGCGGGCATGCGCGCGCTCGCGCGACAGATCGCCGTGGTGCATTCCCTCGGCGCGCGAATTGTGGTGGTCCACGGCGGCGGCCCGCAGACCGATCTATTGCAAAAGCAGCTCGGCGATGAGCCGCGCATGGTCGACGGACGCCGCGTGACGACGGCGATCGCGCTGCGCGCGCTGCGCATGGCCACCGCGGGCGAGCTCCATAGCGAAATCCTCGGCGCCATGCGCGCAGAGGGCGCCCCGGCCGTCGGCGTGAGCGGCACGTCGGTGCTCACAGCCGCCAAGCGCCCGCCGATTCCGACGAGCCAGGGGCTCGTTGATTTCGGTCTCGTGGGCGATCTGCGCGGCATCGAGGCGCGCCCGCTCCACGCGCTCCTCGACGCGGGGTGCATTCCTGTGATTTCTCCTCCGGCGAGCGATGGCGCCGGCGGCGCGCTCAATGTGAACGCCGACCTCGCAGCGGCGGCGCTCGCCACGGCGCTCGGCGCGGCGAAGCTCGTTTTGTTGACGGGCGCTCCCGGCATTCTCCGGAGTCCCACAGATCCGCTTTCGCTTGTGTCGGCGCTCTCGCTCTCCGACCTCGACGAGCTCGACAAGGCGGGCGCGATCCAGGCCGGCATGCGCGTGAAAGCCACGGCGATCCGCACGGCGCTCGCTGGCGGCGTCGGCCGCGTTCATGTGGTGTCCGGCACCGACCCCGACGCGCTGATTCGTGAACTTTACACAACCCACGGCGCGGGCACGCTCGTGACGCGCGAGCCGGAGCGCGCCCCCGTCGCCGAGCCGGCGCCGCTCGGCGTCGAATCGAACGGAGCCGAGGCCGCCGCTTCGTGAGCGCCGTTTCGCCGCGCACGCTGCTGTCGCAGCTCGTCTCGATCCCAAGCTCCTCGGGCAGCGAGGGCGCGATCGCCGATTTTGTGAGCTCACTTTTAGCGGAGCACGGCGTTCGCGCCGAGCGCCTTGGCCACACGCTGCTGGCGCGCACCGGGCGCGCGGGCGGCCCGCGCTTCCTCCTCTGCTCGCACCTCGACACAGTGCCGGTCGGCGAAGGGTGGACGCGCGATCCGCTCTCGGGCGTCTGGAGCGGCGATCGGCTTTACGGGCGCGGCGCCAACGACGCAAAGGCGTCGGTCGCCACGATGATCTGTGCTTTCTTACAGTTCCTCGGGTCCGACCTTCCGGGCGAACTTTGGCTCGGCCTGACCGAGTGTGAAGAAACCAATAATCGCGGGATGGCGGCGCTGCTGGAGCACGTCGGCGCCCCCGACGGCGCGGTCATCGGCGAGCCGACCGGCATCGACGTGGTGCGCGCCCAGAGCGGGCTCGCCGTGCTGAAGGCGCAGTGGAGCGGCAGCTCTTGCCACGCGGCGCACGTCGCGCGCGTGGAGCACCGCAATGCGCTGCTGGCGGCGGTGCGCGACGCGGCGTCGCTCCCCGATTATCTGTTGCTTCCCGACGCGCACCCGCTGCTTGGCAAAAGCACGGTGGTAGCCACGCAGCTCGCGTCGGGCACGCGCCACAACGTGGTTCCCGATGCGGCCGAGATGGTCTTCGACGCGCGCCTCGCCCCGCCCCACAGCGCCGCCGAGGTGGCCGCCCTGCTGCGCGAGCGCCTGCCGGCGGCAGCGATTTCGATCCGCTCGGAGCGGCTGCGCCCCTTCGAGACTCCCGCCGAGCACCCTCTCGTCGAGGCTGCACTCGCAACCGCCGGTCGCGGGGAGGCTTCTGGCTCTTCTACGCTCTCCGATATGGCGCTGCTCCAGGGAGTTCCGGCGATCAAGTGCGGCCCCGGCCTGACGGCCCGGTCGCACACGCCCGACGAATTCGTGACGCTCCCGGAGCTCGAAGCCGGCGCCGCGTTCTACTCCGCGCTCGTGCCGCGCGCCCTCCAAGCACTCGCTGTGGCGCGCGCCGCCGCAGCAAAACCCCACACATCCGCACTATGACTGACCGTCCGTTTCACGCCCCTATTTGGGATCGCGGCGAGGCCGTCGACCCCGAGATGCTCGCGTTCACCGCGGGCGATGATTGGCAACAGGACCGCCGGCTCGTGCTGCACGACCTGCGCGGGTCGATCGCGCACGCCGCCGGGCTCGAGCGCATCGGGCTTCTGTCCGCCGAGGATGGCATCGCGATCCGGGAGGGATTGTATGCATTGCTGCGGGAGCACCGCGCCGGGCAATGGACGGTCGAGGCGGGCGACGAAGATGTGCATTCGGCAGTGGAGCGCCGGCTCATCGAGAAAATTGGGGATGCAGGAAAGCGGCTGCACACGGGGCGCAGCCGTAATGATCAGATTGCGCTCGATGTGCGTCTGTGGCTTCGCGACGCCGTGGCGCGCACGAGCCTCGCGCTCGCGCAGGTGACGGCGTCGCTGCACCGGATGCGCGCCCGTTTTGGTGAGTATCCGATGCCGGGGTATACGCATCTACGGCGGGCGATGCCGTCGACGGTCGATCATTGGGCGCACGCGCATGAAGCGGCGCTGCTGCTCGACGACGATGATTTGGAACATGTGCGGCGGCGCTCGCGGCGCTGTCCGCTCGGCAGCGGCGCTGGCTATGGCATTCCGCTGCAGCTCGACCGCGAATATGTGGCGATGGAGCTTGGATTCGAAGGGCCGGAAGAGCCAGTGACGCTGACTCAGCACGCGCGTGGGCGCGCCGAGCTCGCGTACTTGACGGCGCTCGAGGCGATCGCGCTCGACCTCGGCAAGATGGCCCACGATCTGTGGCTTTACTCCACCCATGAGTTTGGATTTGTGAAGCTGCCGGCGGCGTTTACGACGGGGTCGTCGCTGATGCCGCAGAAGCGCAATCCCGATGTGTTAGAAATTCTGAGGGCGCAATCGCGGCAGGTCGTCGCCGACCGCGCTGCGCTTCTCGACGTCGTGCGCGATCTCCCCTCGGGCTACCACCGCGACTTCCAACTCATCAAGCCGCCGCTTTTCCGCGCCCACGACCGCGCCATCGCCATGCTCTCCATCACCGCGCGCCTCCTCGACCGCCTCGAGTGGCAGCGCGACACGCTCGAGCAAGCCTGCTCCGACCCCGCGCTCCGCGCGACGGAGCGCGCGCTGTTGAAGGCGAAGGCGGGTGTGCCGTTCCGGGATGCATACAGAGAGGAGAGCCGAGGGGCGGTGTAATCCCCACTTCCGGAATAGTTGCCTCCGGCAGAAGGCTCGGCTTCTCCCGGAAGCTCAATTCTCTGAGGCGAAGATTGAGCTTGCTACTTCTTCGCCGGTGGGCTCGCCGCAGCAACCTCCAGCTCGGCTTCGGCGAGCGCCCTCGCCACTTTTGCATTGCCTCGGAAACTCTCAAGATCCGCGAGCTCACGAGCGCGAATGAGCGCATCGTTCGCGTCTTTGTGGTTGCCCAGTTTCATGGAAATCATGGCGAGGATGCACCAATCCGTGGGGCGCTCGTCGCGAGCATTGCGATGCTGCTCCTCGACTCGGCGAAGCTCTTGCGCAGCCTCCTCGAACTTTCCAAGTCGATAGTACGCCAAACCGAGATGCCTTCGATGGTCAGGAGCATCGGGAAATACTCTGAGCGTCTGGCTGCACTTGTCCGCCAAGCCAATCACAAGATCTAAGTTCATAGATCGATCCCATAGCACTCCATCTGCCTCTTCATAGACCGCACGCGCCGAATCGAAGGCATGTTCTTCATACTCCACGAAGGCTGCCCGCGCCGCGACTCGCTCCATCGCGGATGAGAAGGGTCCACGGAGCCACTCATTGCGAAGATCATTGAGAGCCGGCCGCACGGAGGCAAGCTCTTGGAGCCTCGCCCTCATCATGGTTAGGCGAGCCTCGATCGCCTCGGCGTGCCTATGGCGATCTCGGTGAGACAACGCGCTCCAGATTCGCACAGAGCCGTCTACGCTTGCCGCAGCGAGATGGGTGCCATCGGGGCTCAACTCCGCGCTCCACACCGGGGAACCTGCTCGAAATGTATCCACGAGGGCGAATCTGCTCGGATCCCAGACCTGCACGAGATGATCCGGACCCGCAGCGACGAGCCGGCTCCCATCCTGACTAATGCTCACCCGGGATACATTGCCCTCATCGCAAGAAGCCATAAATACGTTTCGCTGGGACGCTGCATCCCAGAGCCCCATGGTGCCGTCCTCGCTCGCCGTGACGACAAGAGAGTTCGTGGGACTTACACATACGTCCGAGACGGCGCGCGTGTGTCCCCGGAGCACAGCCAGCTCCTCGCCAGACTGCGCAGACCAAATCCGCGCTGTGTGGTCGTCCGAGGCCGTAATCACCCGCGACCCGCCATTCGCGTACCTCGCGGCGTTCACCGCGCCTGCGTGTCCACGAAATGCTCCGATCTCGGCGCCAATCTGTGAATCCCAAGTCCGTGCCACGCCGTCCGCTCCAGCAGACAGCAATTGAGCTCCGTCCGAACTGAACTCCAGCGACTTCACGTCGCCTTGGTGTGCTTCGAAGCAGAGCAGGTCTCGACCTGAGTCGGTGCTCCAGATTCCCACAGTTCCAAGGATGCTTCCAGCGGCAACTCGTCCGCCATCGGGGCTGAAGGCAATCGAGGTGATGGCATCTTGCAGTGGAGAGAGATTCATCACAGTCCGCCCTGAAACGCAATCGACGAGCCGCAGCCCGGTTAAGTGGTCAGCCATCGCGAGGCACGAGCCATCGGGACTGAATCTCGTGATGTTGGGCGTGCGCTGCGCATCCGAAATCAATCGGGGCGCTGTCGACTCACCGAGGCTGAAGATACGAATCGTCGCGCCATCGCCAAGAATCGCCGCCTTTGTAGCATCACTGCTCAAACTCATTCGCAGGTCGCTCTCAATCCCCGTCCGATACTTGTGGAGCTCCTTGAGAGTGTGCGCGTTCCAAACGCGGAGAACTCCATCCTCGCCAAGGGTGACGAGTTCCTCCCCTGTGGAGGTGAATGTTGCATCTGTGAATCGCATCTCCGGGGAACCCAACGAGGACAGGAGTCGGCCTGACTCACGATCCCACAGATATACCAGCCCGTCTCTGTCTCTTCCGAGAGTCATGATCCGCTGGTTCTGGGAATCGAACTCTGCTCGTTGAACCTGATCGTTGTGTGCTCTCAGCAAGTGAACCTGCTCTCCCGACGACAGGCTCCAAACACGCGCTGTGTAATCCCCTGAAGAAGTAAGAACAAATTCTCCACGACGACTAAATGTCATCGATACAACCCATCCCTCGTGACCGCGGAGCTCGAAGATCAGTTTTCCGCTGGATAGTTCCCAGACTCTCGCCACGGAATCATGACTTGCCGTTCCAAGCAGCCTACCGTCGGCGCTGAACGTGATCGCCTCGACCCAGGGGCGATGCTTGCCGAATTCTCGAAGCAAACGGCCGGTCTCAACATCCCAGAGAAGCACGGCTTCGTCGCCGCCCCCGGTAGCAAGTTTCCTGCCGTCGCCGGAGAAGACAACTTTTGTTGCCCAGTCACGGTGCCCGCGAAGAGTGTGTATCTCCCTTCCAGAGCGCATATCCCAGATTCGAATCGTCTTGTCATGTGAGGCCGTCGCAATGCGCGAGCCATCAGGGCTGATCGCAATCGAAGAGAGAGGCTCTGCGTGTCGGAGAATATGCAGGCACTCCCCGGTTTCGGCGTCCCAGACTCGCGCCGTCGAGTCTATGCCGGCACTCACAATTCTGGATCCGCGCGAATCGAAGATCGCACGAAGTACCCGACCCTCATGTCCTCGAAGAGTAAGGATGGACTCGTCACACTCCGAGTCGAGGTGGCGCCACTCCCACCCGCGGAACCGAGGCGAACAGGCATCGAGGCGTCGCCGGGCGGTAGCCGGCGAGTCGAGCTGGAGAGATGCCCGCGCTGCGGCGACGTTTGCAATATAAGCGGCAAAGGAGGAAGTATCTGCCAAGCTTTCAAATCGCCCCTTCTGAAGTTCTGCGTCCTGCCGAGCGGCACGCTCCGACTCGGCGAGCTGCCGCTGAGCCGCTTCGTTGTGCCTCGCGTCGGCGGCGCGCGCGGACTCGGCCTTCTCGCGGGCGAGCGCCTCATTTTTTGCATCTTCAGCCTTGAGTGCGAATGCGCCGACGCCGACGAGCGCCGTCAGCACGACCGCCGCCGACGCCGCCACAGGTCCCTTCTTCCGGCGCACGAATTTCTGGATCTGATACATCGCCGAAGGCGGCGCCGCGTGCACGGCCTCACCCGAGAGGTGGCGGAGCAGATCCTCGACGAGACCGATCGGCGTCTCGTAACGCCGCGTACGGTCTTTCTCGAGGCACTTCATCACAATCCAGTCGAGGTCGCCGCGAAGTAACAATCCAAGACGGCGCACCTCGGTGCCGCGGCGCGCGGCGATGTCGGTGCCTTGGGCACCGAGCGTCGCGAGCCGCGTGCTCGGCTTCGGGGGTTCCACTTCTCGAATGGTGCGGTGCAGCTCGGCAAGCCCCGCGGCGACCATCTGTTCGCGCGTGATCGGTGTCGTCCCGGTCAGCAACTCGTAGAGCATGACCCCGAGACTGTACAGATCACTTCGCGTGTCGATGTCGACGCCAGACATCTCCGCCTGCTCGGGGCTCATGTAGAGCGGCGTGCCGATCATCTGGCGAAATTCTGTAAAGAGCGTGCGCGCCGTGAGCGGGCCGTGGAGCGCTTTCGCCACACCGAAATCAATCACCTTGGCGACGGGACGCCCGTCGACGAGAGTCACGAGCACATTGCTCGGCTTGAGATCACGGTGGATCACTCCCTTGTGGTGCGCGTGTTGGACGGCGCGGCAGACGTCCACAAAAATCGCGAGGCGATCGCGCGTCGGAAGCTTCTCGCGGTCACAATATTCCGTGATCGGATCGCCGCGCACGAGCTCCATCACAAAAAACGGGCGCCCACTCGATGTCGCCCCCGCATCGAGCACCTTCGCAATATTGGGGTGCTCCATGAGCGCAAGCGCCTGGCGCTCCTGCTCAAAGCGCGCCACCACTTGCTTGGTATCCATGCCGAGCTTCAGCACCTTGAGCGCCACGCGCCGGCGCACGGGCTCCTCCTGCTCCGCCATGAACACGACGCCGAAGGTGCCCTCGCCGATCCGCTCCAGCAATTTGTACGGTCCGATGCGCATCCCCGGCGCCTCGGAGATCGGCTCGACGACGTCGCTCTCCTCAAGCGGCGCCTGTGCGTTCAGTAACGATTGCACTTCAGCGCGCAGCTTTGTATCGCCCGCGCAAGCCACTTCCAGGAACGACGCGCGCTCGCCGGCCGGCATCGCGGCGACGGCGGCGAAGAGCTCCTTGACCCGTTGAAAGTGCGAATCAGCCATAGCAGCGAGGAAGGTGTCCTGGGAGCAGAGGTTTGTCGAGGGCGGGTTCGCCCGCCCCAACGCTTCAAGCGACGCCCGGGCGCGGCTGGGGCAACGAGCCTCGTCGGGATCTCGGGGGGATGGCACGAATCCGACGCCCACGGGGAGAACTCGCGCCCCGCGGCAGGTCACCCGGCCTGCACCTCGGTTCAGCGGCCCATTCCAGCGCGCCCCGCAACGGCCATCCCGAGCGCCACCTGCGGCTTGAATGGTCGTATGAACAGCCGCGGCACGCGCGCGAACGCAGCTGCGCAAGTCTTCGACCTGCCCAGAGAGGAGAGTCGGGAGGCGTAGCCGCCAGGAGCAAAGGCGTTTCGCAAGGAAGCGTCGGCGAGTTCCTCTCGAGCGCCGCCATTCGAACGCGCGCGATGCACGCAGAGGCGCACCGGGCGTGCGCGGGATGCGTGCGATCGCAGGTGTCACAAAAGGCCACTTGACCTCGGGCGAGAGTCCCTTGCCGCTCCCGAACCCGCCCGTCTCCTCGGCATGCCCCTTGCCCATGTCACCGCCGAGGTGACCCATGCGCATGTGCATTTGCATGATCGGATTGCTCCTGAGTTCGACGGCGGCCGCGGCGCAGACAACGCAGCTCAAGCTTCGCCCCGCGCCGGATCACTCCTTTCTCCTCTCGGAATCGTGCGTCGCGTCCGCGGGAGACGTCAATGCAGATGGAATCCCCGACGCCATCGTCGGTGCCTACGGGTTCGTTCCGGGCTCGAGCCTCGTGCGCGTCTTCTCCGGGCGCGATGGTGCAGCGATTCACACGTATCTCTCCGGCACGGGGAGCGGCGCCCCGAATCCACTCTTCAAGCCGGGCGCGGCCGCGGCTGGCCTCGGCGATGTGAATGGAGACGGTTTTGATGACTTCATTCTGGGATCACCCGAGAGCACCCTCGCGCAGGGATCGGCTGGATATGTGACCGCGTTGTCCGGGCGCACCGGCCTGCCGCTGTACTCCGTCGGCGGCTACGAGAGCTACGACTACTTCGGATACCGATGCGCTGCACTCGGCGACGTCAACGGTGACGGCACCACCGACTTTGTTGCCATCGCAATTACGAGTTCCTCCGGGCCGCCGCTGCTTCGGGTCTTCTCGGGATCCGACGGCGCGTTTATTTATGGAATCCCCGAGCCGCCTGAGGGTGCGGCCTTCGGACGAGTGCTCGCCGGCATTGGGGATCTCGACGGCGACGGACGGCCCGACCTGCTGGTGGGCGATCCGGTGACCTCTCGCCCCTTCTCCGGCAACCTCATCGGAACCGTATTTGTCTATTCTGGGGCCAGCGGGAGCCTTCTTGGAAAAGTGCGTGGGGAGCAGCCCGACGACTTCTTCGGCGACAGCGTCTGCGGCACGCCCGACGTCGATGGCGACGGCGTCGCCGATTTTGTGGTAGGCGCTCCGGGACAGGACACTCCAGCGGCCGGCGCGGGATGTGTGACATGGTTCTCCGGATCAAGCCTGGCGCGGATTCGCACCGCAAGCATCCAATCGAGCGGTGCGTCCTTCGGGCAATCGGTCGCCGCGCTCCCCGACCTCGACGGCGATCGCATCCCGGATGTGGCGGCTGGAGCGCCTTCGCTCGGCCTTCACGCTCCGAATGGAGGATTTGTGGCCTGGATCTCAAGCGCCTCGGGATCGGTCCTAGCTCGCCACGCAGGATCTGTGGCCAGTGGCTTCCTGGGCTATCGACTGCAAACTATCGGAGACACCGATGGAGACGGACGTGCCGAGCTGGTGACCGTGGGTCGCGATGGCTCCGGCGTCGGCGTGGGGCTGGTTTTGTCGTTGGTTCCGGGGCTTCGGGAGTTCGGCGCTGGGTCGCCCGGCTGCGAGGGAAGCTCCCATCTGCGAGGCTCGCGACCACCACTTCTCGGAGAGACCACTTTTCAACTGTTGTCGGAGGACGCCCCAGGAAGCTCGCTCGGGGTCGCGTTGCTGTGCGATGCTGCGGATGTCGCCGGGAGCGATCCGTGGAGCGTTGCCGTCGTTGTGCATCTGACTCTCCAGGCGTCGACGGAGGTCATTGCCTTACCCATCGGGAGCGACGAATCGGGACGCGCCGCGCTCACCCTGCCGATTCCCGCAACGCCATCACTTCTGGGAAAGACCTATTTTGCGCAGTTCTTCTGGAGCTGGCCGTCGTCGATTTGTGTGCCCTCGCCGCTCGGCCTCTCCAGCTCAACGGCGCTTGAGATCCGAGTCGGCGAGTAGGCGCTCCCATTCTGCGGAGCGTCGCATGAGACCTGAATCGCTGGATACTCCGCGCATGCAGGCGAACGACTTTTGCGCTGCCCTGGAAAGTTACTTTTGCTGCGTGGGAAATGCCGCGGCCACCACAGATTCCGCCTCGGCAAGCAACTTGGCGACATCCATATTTTCAGAGAAGCGATCCAGCCCGACGAGCTCGCGGGTGCGCGAGAGAGCGGCTACGGCGTCCTCTTTGCGACCAAGCTTCGCATAGGTCATTGCGAGGAATGCCCAGTCGGTCGGGCGCTCGTCGTTGGCGGCGCGGTGGAGGCCCTCTGCTTTCAGGAGTTCGGAGATTGCAGCGTCAAGATCCCCAAGCCGAAAGAGGGCCATTCCAACAGCCCGAATATTGTCAGCTGCTTCAGGAACGAGCTCGACAGCGCGTTGTGCCTGACCCAGGGCGACTTCGATCGCAGCACGGGACGAGTCGGGTTTCCATAGGGCAACCAATGCTGACTGTTGAGCCATAGCTGCTTCTTGGAGCCGAGCTTCGCGCTCTCGCTGCTCTTCATCCACAATCGCAAGAAGCCTGATCCACACATCGTTGAGACCTAGAGATTCTCGTGTGGACTCTCCGACCATCCTGCGGCGGATATCCTCGAATGAAGTTCCCTCCGACCGTATCTGTGCAACTCCTTGCTGCGCCTTAGAAACCTCTTCGCGTATCGCCCTTACCAGTGGAAATCGCTCGCGATACGGCACGCTGTGCCAGATTCGAGCGGTATTGTCCGACGATGTCGTTATTACTTGGGCTCCGTCGGGACTGAACGCTGCTGAGTGAACATCACTTCGGTGTCCTCGCAGAACAACCAATTCCTTGCCTGTAGAGCCATCCCAGATTCGCGCGGTCTCGTCACCTGGGAACTCCACAATTCGAGTTCCGTTTGGATTGAACGTCGCTGATCGAGTTTCTCTTACGTCTGCGCTGTGGGCGGCGGACAGCTTCTCTGTTCTCACACCCTCCAATATGCGCGCACCCCCCGCCCATGTTGTGGAGAATATTCGCTTACCAGTGGGGCTGAAGGCTGCCTGCTGAATGTCTTTTTCGTAGCCGCGCAGCACCGCCAGTTCCTTCCCTGTCTTACCGTCCCAGATTCTTGCAGTATTGTCTGATGTGGCAGTCATAACTCGAGTTCCATCCGCACTGAATGCCACTGACTCAAGTGAATAAGTGCCCTCGAACAGTACGGCTATTGTTTCTCCCGTGGCTCCGTCCCAGAGACGCGCTGTCTTGTCGTCGGAGGCAGTCACAATCCGCGTCCCGTCTGGGCTGAACGCTGCGAACCAGAGAGCGTCCTCGTGCCCAACCAACGTAGCCAGCAGTTTGCAGAGCGGCGCATCCCAGATTCGGCCAGTCTTGTCCTCCGAAACAGTAATAACGCGCGTGCTGCCTGGGCAGAACGCCGCAAATCGAACTGCGCCCGAGTGTCCACGGAGCACACCCAATTCTCTGCCCCCGACTCCATCCCAGATCCGGGCGGTTCCGTCGTCTGACGCAGTCACGATCCACTTTCCGTCGGAACTAAATGCAGCAGAACGAACTGCAGCCTTATGCCCAATCAGGATGTTTGATTCTGTCCCCATGAATCCATCCCAGATTCGTGCGGATCCGTCGTTGGACACCGTCAGGATCAGCCCTCCATCACGACTGAAACTCGCCACGTTAACAGCACGCTCGTGCCCGCGAAGCACGGCCAGTTCGGTGACGAACCTCCAATCCCAAATCCGCGCCGTTCCATCACTGCACGCCGTTGCTACTCTCGTTCCAGTTGGGTCGAATGCTGCAGAGCGCAAGCCGCTTCTGCCACCCTCCAGCACCGCTAGGCGCCTTCCGCTCAGTCCGTCCCAGATCCGCGCAGATCCGTCGTCTGATGCTGTAAGGAGCTTCGTGCCGTCCGGGCTGAATTCCAGTGAGTGAATTTCACCTCTATGGCCTCTTAGTACGGCTAACACGCTCCCGCTCATTGCATCCCAAATCCTACCGAGATTGTCAGCAGACACTGTCGCAATTCGTAATCCGTCGGGACTGAAGGTAGCGGACGTTATAGATCTGTCCGAGCCGCCTAACACAGCAACTGGGCTGCCCGTCATCCCGTGCCAAACTCGCGATGTCCCATCCGTAGACGCAGACACAATCTGTCTGCCATCCGAGCTGAATGCTACTGATACGAGATCGCTCTTGTGGCCCACGAGGGCAGCTATCTGGTTCCCCGTCTCGCTATCCCAAATCCGCCCCGTCTTGTCGCTTGATGCCGTCGCGATCCGCATGCTGTCAGGACTGAAGGTCGCTGACGTTATGCGACCCTCATGCCCACGCAGGACTCTCCTCTCACTCCCCGTAACACTGTCCCAGATCCTTGCTGCCTTGTCCGAAGTCGCCGTCAAGATCCGCTTGCCGTCGGGGCTGAAGATCGCAGAGAGAACTCGGCTCCCTTGCACACTCAATACAGCTAAATGCTTCCCCGTCGCCAGATCCCAAATCCGAGCGGTCCCATCACCTGATGTAGTCAAAACACGGTATCTGTCGGGGCTAAAACTCGCCGACAGTACACGGCTCCTATGCCCAACTAGAGTGAGGAGTGAGTTGTCGGTCTCCGCATTGAGGAACCTCCACTCCCAATTCTTGGGAACAAGGCAAGCCGCAAGCCTCCGACGTGCCGATGCAATGTCATTCAAACCAAGCGCTGATTGAGCCGCGGCAAGGTTCGCTACATATGCATCAATATCGGCTAGACGACGCGCGTCGTTTGCAATCATGGCGTGCGTGTCGGCGGCCTCCTTGAGGCGCCTTTGTTCCGCGGCCGCCGCCAAGGCTTCGGCTGCGCGCGCACTCTCGATCTCTGCGCGCTTTCTCTCGGCCTCCGCCCGCGCGGACTCGGCCTTTTCCCGTGAGAGTGCCTCATTCTTTGCATCCTCGGCCTTGAGTGCGAACGCGCCGACGCCGACGAGCCCCGTCAGCACAACTGCCGCCGACGCCCCCACAGGTCCCTTCTTCCGGCGCACAAATTTCTGGATCTGATACATCGCCGAAGGCGGCGCCGCGTGCACGGCCTCACCCGAGAGGTGGCGGAGCAGATCCTCGACGAGACTGATCGGCGTCTCGTAACGCCGCGTGCGGTCTTTCTCGAGGCATTTCATGACGATCCAGTCGAGGTCGCCGCGAAGTAACAATCCAAGGCGCCGCACCTCGGTGCCGCGGCGCGCGGCGATGTCGGTGCCTTGGGCACCGAGCGTCGCGAGCCGCGTGCTCGGCTTCGGGGGTTCCACCTCGCGAATGGTGCGGTGCAGCTCGGCAAGCCCCGCGGCGATCATCTGTTCGCGCGTGATCGGTGTCGTCCCGGTAAGCAACTCGTAGAGCATGACCCCGAGACTGTACAGATCACTTCGCGTGTCGATGTCGACACCAGACATCTCCGCCTGCTCAGGGCTCATGTAGAGCGGCGTTCCGATCATCTGGCGAAATTCTGTAAAGAGCGTGCGCGCCGTGAGCGGGCCGTGGAGCGCTTTTGCCACGCCGAAGTCAATCACTTTGGCGACGGGACGCCCGTCGACGAGAGTCACGAGCACATTGCTCGGCTTGAGATCACGGTGGATGACTCCCTTGTGATGCGCGTGCTGGACGGCTCGGCAGACGTCCACAAAAATTGCGAGGCGATCGCGCGTCGGAAGCTTCTCGCGGTCACAATATTCCGTGATCGGATCGCCGCGCACGAGCTCCATCACAAAAAACGGGCGCCCACTCGATGTCGCCCCCGCATCGAGCACCTTCGCAATGTTGGGGTGGTCCATGAGCGCAAGCGCCTGGCGCTCCTGCTCGAAGCGCGCCACCACTTGCTTGGTATCCATGCCGAGCTTCAGCACCTTGAGCGCCACGCGCCGGCGCACGGGCTCCTCCTGCTCCGCCATAAACACGACGCCAAAGGTGCCCTCGCCGATCCGCTCCAGCAATTTGTACGGTCCAATGCGCATCCCCGGCGCCTCAGAGATCGGCTCGCCGCCGTCGCTCTCCTCGATCGGCGCCTGCGCGTTCAGTAACGATTGCACTTCAGCGCGCAGCTTTGTATCGCCCGCGCAGGCCACTTCCAGAAACGACGCGCGCTCGCCGGCCGGCATCGCGGCGACGGCGGCAAAGAGCTCCTTGACCCGTTGAAAGTGCGAATCAGCCATAGCAGCGAGGAAGGTGTCCTGGGAGCAGAGGTTTGTCGAGGGCGGCTCGGCCCGCCCCAGCGCATCAAGCGACGCCCCGGTGCTCTGGGGGCAACTCAGGAGCCCATGGCCGGAAAGGAGCCCGCCCCGAACTCCTCGGGCACCAAACATTCTCCCGTCCAATTTGCGCCGTGACTCTCAAGAGCTGGGCAGGAATCGCCTCCTCAACATTCCATGCTCACCAACGCACCTCGCCACGTTTCGCTCCCTCTCTTCTTCACCTTCGCGCTCGCAAGCATCGGCGCCGTAAGCTCCTACGGCGCCACGGCTTCCGCTAGCGCCGTGGGTGCCGCTCTTGGCGAAGGAAGCCTCGTGTCCCATTGGAAGGGCGACGGCGACACGACCGACACGCTCGCCGCGAGCCACGGCGTCCCTGTGGGAATCGTCGGCTACGCGCCCGGCGCGGCCGGCCAAGCCTTCTCCTTGGGCGGCGCGGGCTACATCGATGTGCCGAACCCAAAACACGCCAGCTACGCGAACGGTTTCACCGTCGCCGCGTGGATCCGCATCTCGTCCGAGTCGCAGACTGCCCCCGTCCTCAATTATCGCACACCCGCCAACGACATGGGCTTCTCGCTTGAGCAGAAGTTCGGCATACCGGGCGCCCTTGTGTTCGCTGTCAATCAATCAGGCATCGCGGAAGATTTCAAATTTGTTCTCTCCGAAGGATGGGCGACGGACACGCTTTATCACGTCGCCGCAACCTTCGACGCGGGCACGGGCACGATCGTTCTCTACCGCGACGGCAAAGCCGTCGCCGGCGCCAGCGACCTTCCGCGAGTGCCCATGACCACAAAATCGTCTCCACAATTGCAGATCGGCCATAATATTGTGAGCGGCTCTTACTGGAATGGCCTGATCGACGACGTCCGCTACTACGGCCGCGCGCTCAGCGCAGCCGAGGTCTCCGCTCTCGGAACCGCGAGCTCGCTCGTCGCCCACTGGACCTTCGATGAGTTCGAGGGAACGGTTGCACACGATACCACGGGCGCATTCCCCGGCACGCTCTTCGGTGGCGCATCATTCGTCTCCGGCGGAGTCTCGGGCAATGCCGTGAGCCTCTCGGAGGCCACGGGGTCCCTGGTGAACTTGGGGACCTCCTTCCCAGGCTTCACCAGCGGAGACTTCTCGATTGTTACATGGGTAAACACCACGACGACCAAATCGAACTCCTTCGTCTTGTCTAAACATGAGGGAGGCTCCTTCAACGGTTACATTGTGAACGTGAACCGGATGGGAAGCATCGACGACTACGGCGCACCTGCGAAGGCCCTCTTTTACACCTCTGCCGCGCCCGGCCAAGAGCTCACTTCCACGACGAGCGTTACCGACGGCGCGTGGCACCAAATTGTGTCCGTGTATCGAGCCGGTGGCACTTCAGCGATCTATGTCGACGGCGCGCCCGCAGAGTTGATCAAGAATGCTCCGGCGCTGGCCGCAAACAGCGCACCGCTCCTCATCGGCGGCGCCCAGAGCGGCGGCACGCTGGTGAGCAACTACACGGGCCTCGTCGACGACGTACAAGTGTACTCTTCCGCTCTGAGTGATGCACAGATTCAGTATCTGTTCCAGAACCCCGGCCGCGTCGCCCCGCTCGCGATGTATGATCTCCGAAACGACTGGAGCGAGCTGAGCAATCCAACGGGCCCCTGGACGCTTCGCGAGGGGTCGAACGCGCTGCCCCGTGTCCGCGCATGGGGAAACGCCTCGGGTGAGTTCACTTCACCGCAGCCGGCGTGGGCGCCTTCCGAGGGCGGCAACACGTTCCTGCCCGCGTGGCTCAAGAGTGCCGTGGCTCTGTCCAACCCCAATCAATACGACTTCAAGCTCGGAGACGTGGTTGTCCATACGACGGACGATGCAAACGGGATCGGGAGCGGTGTTGCGAGCGTCCTCTGGACAAGCCCCGTGACTGGAAAGGTCGACGTCAGCGGTTTCGTCTGGATCTGCCGAGACATCGGCCGCAGCAATGATTGGTTCGTTTACCACAACTCCACTCTTCTGACGCAGGGGAATGTCGCGAGCGGCGACGCCTACAGCCGAGCGACGCCCATGCCGCTCTCCGGAGGAAGCGGCGGCGCAAGCGTACTTCGCGACATCGAGGTTCAGGCGGGCGACACCATCCGCCTCGAATTCGTGAAGACGAGCCAGTTTGGTGACTTCGTCGGCGTGAATCTCTCGGTCAGCGTTCCGGTCCCGGAAGCGGAATCCGTCGTGTCCTACTTCCTGCCGAAACTTGTGAAGCTCAAACTTCTCGGCGATGGGAAAGATACTCTTACGGTGGTGGGGTCGTTTGACGACGCGGGCGCCGTCGTCGATTACACGCAGCCAGTCACTGTGGAAATCGGCGGCCTGTCGCAGACCTTCTCACTCGCACCGAACACCCAAGGCACGGCGTTCACGTTCAAGGACGCGACGCGCTCGATGACGGTGCAGCCCAAGCTCAAGGGCTCGAGCCGGGGTACCTTCATCCTGAAGCTCAACAAAGCGACTCTCGGGGGATTGATCGATCCCAACGGTGAGATCGCGATGCATTTCCGAGCGACAGGGCTTCCGGATGCGCTCGGCATCGTGAGGCTCACCAATGGTAGCTATGCGCTCGGCAAGATTCGGGGTGCGCTTGTGGCTCCAGCGTTCTATCCAGCGAAGCTCGGCGCGACGTTGAGTGACACCAAACCCGACATTCTTACCGTCACGGCGGGTTTCGCGACCGACGGCACCGTGCCGAGCACGCTCGACGGGTTGCACTTCGCCCTGGGCGACGCCTTCGATCTTGCGGTCCCCGGATCGGAGTTCACAAAGAAGGGTAATGTCTTCAGAGCGGCCGGTTCGCTCGGAAACGGTTCATACACTGTGGCGGTCGACTTTGGCCGCGAGCTCATCACGCTGAAGACGAAGGGAATCGAGCTCGGCACGCTCGCCGGACCGATCACACAGATCACCGGAGACTCCTTCTTGAGCCCGTTGCCGATTCATGTGCCTGTGCAACTCGGCGGGAGCGGCGCGAAGCGCGCGTATTAGTGGCGCGCGATCCATCATCCGGCGGCGCATGCGCCGCCGAATCGTCTCGGGCAAGCCCGAGCCCTACGACTTCATAGATACGCGACGGCTTCGAATGGGGCGTGGGTCGGTCTTGCCGTGTACAGAAATCGACTCGTAGGGTCGGCGCACGCGCCGAACAACGGCGCGGGGCTTGCCCCGCGCGATGACGAATGGGCAGCGCGATGCTTCATCCGCGCGCGCAAGCGCGCGCGAGATCGTCTCGGGCAAGCCCGCGCCCTACGACTTGAATAGATACGAGACGGCTTGGAATGGGGCGTGGGTCGGTCTTGCCGTGTACAGAAATCGACTCGTAGGGTCGGCGCACGCGCCGAACCATGGCGCGGGGCTTGCCCCGCGCGATGACGAATGGGCAGCGCGATGCTTCATCCGCGCGCGCAAGCGCGCGCGAGATCGTCTCGGGCAAGCCCGCGCCCTACGACTTCAATAGATACGAGACGGCTAGGAATGGGGCGTGGGTCGGTCTTGCCGTGTACAGAAATCGACTCGTAGGGTCGGCGCACGCACCGAACAACGGCGCGGGGCTTGCCCCGCGCGATGACGAATGGGCAGCGCGATGCTTCATCCGCGCGCGCAAGCGCGCGCAAGCGCGCGCGAGATCGTCGCGGGCAAGCCCGAGCCCTACGACTTCATAGATACGCGACGGCTTCGAATGGGGCGTGGGTCGGTCTTGCCGTGTACAGAAATCGACTCGTAGGGTCGGCGCACGCGCCGAACAATGGCGCGGGGCTTGCCCCGCGCGATGACGAATGGGCAGCGCGATGCTTCATCCGCGCGCGCAAGCGCGCGCGAGATCGTCGGTGTGCCTGGCATGTTTCTCCACCCGGAGGTGAAAGTCCTCTGAAGACCCGAGAGCGGCGCTTCGAAGTCGAAGGCAAGGCTTCCACCGCGAGGTGGCGGCTGAAAG
>JAEUHX010000070.1 GCA_016792805.1 Planctomycetota bacterium | reverse complement strand
GCCCGACCGCGCCGACTTCCAGCGCGACCTCTCCGTCTCCTACAACAAGCTCGGCGACCTGATGCGAGCACTCGGTCAGGGTGATCAGGCCAAGGCGTTCTTCGAGAAGGACTTACAAATTGCCGAGCGCCTCGCGCGCTCCGAGCCCGACCGCGCCGACTTCCAGCGCGACCTCTCCGTCTCCTATGACCGCATGGGCGACCTGATGCGAGCACTCGGTCAGGGCGATCAGGCCAAGGCGTTCTTCGAGAAGTCGTTACTCATCCGCGAGCGCCTCGCGCGCTCCGAGCCCGACCGCGCCGACTTGCAGCGCGACCTCTCCATCTCCTATGACCGCATGGGCGACCTGATGCTCGCAGTCGGTCAGGGTGATCAGGCCAACGCGTTCTTCGAGAAGTCGTTACTGATCCGCGAGCGCCTCGCGCGCTCCGAGCCCGACCGCGCCGATTTCCAGCAAGACCTTGCAATCTCCCATGAACGGATGGGAGACCTAGCTGTTGGAGGCGGCGATGGGAAGAGTGCTTTTATACACTTCGATACATCTCGACAGATTTGGGAGAAGCTCATTGCAGCCGAACCTGGACGCGCTGATCTGCAGAAGGGTGTCTGCGTTCCCTATGACCGGCTCGGCAACCTGATGCTCGCACTCGGTCAGGGTGATCAGGCCAAGGCGTTCTTCGAGAAGGCCTTACAAATTGCCGAGCGCCTCGCGCGCTCCGAGCCCGACCGCGCCGACCTCCAGCAAGACCTCTCCGTCTCCTACATCCAGCTCGGCGACCTGATGCGAGCCCTCGGTCAGGGAGATCAGGCCAAGGCGTTCTTCGAGAAGGCCTTACAAATTGCCGAGCGCCTCGCGCGCTCCGAGCCCGACCGCGCCGACTTCCAGAGCGACCTCTCCGTCTCCTATGAGCGCATGGGCGACCTGATGCGAGCACTCGGTCAGGGAGATCAAGCCAAGGCGTTCTTCGAGAAGGCCTTACAAATTGCCGAGCGCCTCGCGCGCTCCGAGCCCGATCGCGCCGACTTCCAGCGCAACCTCTCCGTCTCCTACAACAAGCTCGGCGGCCTGATGCTCGCACTCGGTCAGTGTGATCAGGCCAACGCGTTCTTCGAGAAGGCCTTACAAATTGCCGAGCGCCTCGTGCGCTCCGAGCCCGACCGCGCCGACTTCCAGCGCGACCTCTCCATCTCCTTTGAGCGCATGGCCGACCTGATGCGAGTCCTTGGGCAGGGTGATCAGGCCAAGGCGTTCTTCGAGAAATGTCACGCCATTCTCGAGCGTCTCGCGCGCTCCGAGCCCGACCGCGCCGACTTTCAGCACGACCTCTCCGTCTCCTACAGCAAGCTCGGCGACCTGATGCGAGCCCTCGGTCAGGGAGATCAGGCTAAGGCGTTCTTCGAGAAGTGTCACGCCATTCTCGAGCGCCTCGCGCGCTCCGAGCCCGACCGCGCCGACTTTCAGCACGACCTCTCCGTCTCTTACAGCAAGCTCGGCGACCTGATGCGAGCACTCGGTCAGGGTGATCAGGCCAAGGCGTTCTTCGAGAATTCGTTACTGATCCGCGAGCGCCTCGCGCGCTCCGAGCCCGACCGCGCCGACTTCCAGCGCGACCTGATTGTGAGTCATGTCAAAATTGCGGAATCGATGCCCCCAACTGCTGCCGAGCACTATCACGCAGCCCTTGGAATTGCGCAGCGACTCCGGGCACTCGGTCGCCAGGTGGAAGGCCTCGACAAGATGATCCCTGAACTCGAGCGGCGCCTTGCCGCTGCATCTGCCCCAGAGAAGAAGCCGGGGTTCTTGAACCGCCTCTTCGGGGGAGCCTGAGAAGCTCGGGCGGTCCATTCCCACCATTTCTTACGGCTCGAAACCCCGAGCAAGTGATTCACGGTGTGAATGGATATCATTCACGCCGTGAATGACTTGCACGAAGCCCGACCGCGACTGCTCGCTGAGCCGCTTCGCCGCGCTGCCCGCCTGACGCCGGTACGCGTCGTCACAGGGGCACGCCAGTCGGGGAAAAGCACGCTCGTTCAGCAGCTCGGCCTTCCCGAGAAACGCACCTATCTCACCCTCGACGACACTGCGTTGCTGGAGCAGGCGCAGCACGCGCCGGAGGCCCTTCTCTCCCGGGGCGAACGCCTCACGCTCGACGAAGTCCAACGCGCTCCCGAGCTCCTCCTGGCGGTGAAGCGCGCCGTCGACCGCGAGCGCCGCGGCGGCCGGTTCCTCCTGACGGGCTCTGCCAACTTGCTCCTGCACCGGCGCGTCTCCGAGTCGCTCACGGGGCGCGCCATCTATTTCACACTTTGGCCGATGACACGCCGCGAGCAGCTCGGACTCGGTACGGCGGGCCTTTGGCAGCAGCTCTTCGAAGCCGACTTTGGCGCATGGGTGCGAATCCTCGAGCGTTCGTCCGCCGAGCCGGAGCCGTGGCAGGAGCTTGCGCAGCGCGGTGGATTTCCGACGGCAGCGCTCGAGATGCGCGATGCTCCCGAGGACCGCGCGCTTTGGATGGGAGGTTACATTTCCACCTATCTCGAGCGCGACCTTCGCGAGCTTTCGGCGGTCTCGTCGCTTGCCGATTTCCGCAGGCTCATGCGCGCTGGAGCGCTCCGCCTGGGGCAGATCCTGAATACTGCCGAGCTTGGGCGCGACACCGGAATGCCACAGGCTACGGCTTACCGAAACATCGGCTTGTTGGAAGCCAGCTATCTAGCATTGCGGCTTCCCTCTTTTTCTGTGAATCGCACAAAAAGGCTGATTAAGTCTCCCAAGCTTTATTGGTGCGACACCGGCATGGCTCTCCACCTCGGTGGGCAACCGGAGCCGACCGGCGCGCATCTCGAGAACCTCGTGCTCCTCGATCTCCTCGCTTGGGCCGGTTCCATCCCCGACGGCCCACAAGTGAGCTATTGGCGTACGGCCTCCGGTGAAGAAGTGGATTTCGTCGTCGAGTGGAAGGGGAAGCTCCTTCCGATCGAAGTGAAGTCCACCGCGCAGCCTCGCGTCGGCGATGCGCGCGCCCTCGCGAGCTTCCACGCGGAGTACGGCAAAAGCGCCCTTCCCGGGCTGCTGCTGCACGGCGGCAAGGAGACGTTCCGGCTCACGGACGGCGTGCTCGCGGCTCCCTGGTGGCGCGTCCTGTAAACCGATAGCTGGATCAGAGCGCCATGCCCCATGCTGCCGATCAACCGTACACTTCGGCAGGATGCCTCCGTGGGCTCTGGCCCCATTCGGCGAGGTCTTTCGCGGCGAAGCATCCCAAGGTTCCTCGATTTGTTGTGTCTTTCGTGCCGCAGCCGCATGAACTCGACGGGGTGAGTCTGTTACCGGTTCGAGCGGCTCTCGCGGAGATTCGCGCTTGGCTCGGGCAGCCTTGACGCAAGCGCCATGGAGGGTGACGATTTCTCCTGCTACTGGCCTCGTCGCACGCGTGGGCCTCTCTTCAACCTGAACGTCCAACGCTGGAGATCCCATGCGTACCTCTCACTTGAGTTCGCTCGCAATCACATTCGCTCTTCTTGCCGGGACAAGCCTCTCGCAGTCCGTCCGAGTTGTAGCCACCGCGCCAGGGCCAGGTGTTGATTTCATCGACCTCCAAGCCGCCTGCGATGCTGCATTGGAGGGAGACATCGTTCTGGTGAAGCCGGGAAACTACTCCGGTACACGCATCGACGGCAAGTCGCTCACGATCGTGGCCGACACGCCCGGAACTGTGACTCTCACCCATTCATTTGGCTTCGCCAATGAGATCGTGAACCTCGCACCGAATCAGTCCGTTCGTGTGCGAGGGATCCGCTTCACGACGTCCTCAAGCCTCTCCACTGTGCCAACACCCGGGCTTCGAGTCGCGAATTGTGCAGGTTCCGTCTACATCGAGAAGAGCGTCGCGACTTCGGCGACGATTCAGTCGGGCACAGGAGACGGCGGAAGTGGGATGGAGATCTCGAATTGTCGCAGTGTAATCCTGAGCTCGTCCTCTTGTTTTGGAGGTAATGCTTCGGTCGTTTACTTCCCGTGGATACCGGGAGGAGTGTCGGGAAGCGGCGGACATGGCATTTCAGTGAGCTCGAGCACAGTTCATTTATTTGATGGCAACGCCGTTGGCGGGAACGGACACACCAACGATCAAAATCCAGGCGGCAACGGCGGAGATGGCCTGTTGAGCAGCAGTGCGGTGCAGATCTTTGCGTCGGGCTGCTCCTTTGTGGGAGGCGCCGGCGGTGGAAGCAATGCAATGAATGGCGGCGACGGTGGCCATGGCATCGTGACTTCCAATGTGGCTTCGATCCTTGATTGCATGTCTTCGGGTGGAGCAGGTGGCCTAGCGCCGATTCAGGGGGCTGCCGGCGCGAGTGTCTTCGGCTCGTTTGTGGTGGTACCGGGCACCGCTCGCAGCTTTTCCCTCAGCTCTCCCGTGCGCGAGGCTGCGGTTGCGACGATCACTGCCAAGGGCCTGCCCCTAGAGAACGTCGCGACGCTGCTCTCGGACGGCCTCGGGGCGCCGCTTTCGTTGCTTCCTTCGAGCGCGCCTCTCTTGTTGTCTCTGACGGCCATTGACGGTTTCTCCGTCGGAGCCCTCGACGCAGGTGGCGATCTATCCGTCGGAGTCACAATTCCGTCTTTTGTTCCGGCACTGCAAGGCCGAGCGTTCTTCTTACAACCCGTGTTCTATGACTCCGCGCTGACCTACGCCGTGCTCGGCCCGGTGGCATCGCTGACGGTGCTCGACTCGGCGTTCTAGGCCGCGCCGAGCTCGCTCACTTATCTGTGCGGCTCGAGCGCCTGCTCGACGCCGCGCAGATAGGTGCGGGCGCGCGTGGCGCATTCGACGGCGCGGTGGCTGTCGCGGGAGAGCTCACACTCGAGGAGCCCGGCGTAGCCGGCATTTGTGAAGGCTCCTAGGATCTCTGCAAAATTGAGATCGCCCTCGCCGAACATCCGATGCTCGTGGACGGCGCCGCGGATGTCCTCAATCTGTACGATCGCAATCTCGCTGCCGCACCGCGAGAGCACCTCGGTGAGCGATTCGCCCGTACAGGCGAGGTGTCCCACATCGAGCGCAAGCGCGAAGCTCGGGTGCGCGAGCCGGTCGCGCAGCTCCTCGTAGCCCTCCACGCGCTCAATCCACATGCCCGGCTCCGGCTCAAACGCGAGCTTCAGCCCGGCGCGCTGCGCGCGCAGACAGAGCGGACGGCACTCCATCTCGAGCCGATCCCACAATTCCTCTTCATCGGCGCCAGCCGGCGCCCTGCCCGACCAGAAGGAGACCGCTGTCGCCTTCAAGATCTCACCCATCTCGATGGCCTTCTCGAGGAACAGCCGGCGAACCGCGCGCTCTTCCTTGTCCTCGGAAAGCAGCGTCGGCTCGTGCTTGCGCCGCGAATCCAACAAAAATCGCGCGCCCGTCTGAATGACGATTTCGAGCCCGTGAAGAGTCTTCCGCCATCGCCGGAGTTCGCCAACCTCCGTGCGGAACGGGTCGAGGTGGTGCACATCGGGCGTGAGCCCGATTCCCTCGTAGCCGAGCTCGCGCAAAATTTCGACGGCGTCTTCGAGCCGGTGATGCGCGAACCCGTTTGTATTGTAACTATAGCGGAGCACGCGCGCGCCTACGGGCGCACTGCTGCGCGGTGAGATGCCGCACGGCGCGCTTCGTAATATTTTCGCAGCTGATTGTCCATCAGCCTGGGCGCCAACTGTGTGATCACTCCGGCCCAGCGCTTGGGATGAAGCGCACCGAATCGATGCGCCTCGGGCTTCCCCGATCGCAACAATTCGATGAGCCCCGCCGCCACGGCGTCGGCCGTTTCGCCCTCGCTTGTCGGCGGCTTCTCGCCCTTGTCGCCTTGCGCGGCGTCGTGGAACTCCGTCATCGTCAGCGCCGGACAATACACAGAAACGGCGATCCCCTCGGGCTCGAGCTCGATGCGCATCGCGTCGGCGAGGCCGTGGAGCGCGAACTTGCTCGCCGAGTAGAGCCCCATCATCGGCACGCCGCGGCGCCCGACGACGGACGACACAAGCACAATTCGCCCGCCGCCCGCTTTGCGCAGCAGCGGCACGCCGGCGCGAATGCAACGAATCACGCCCGCGACATTCGTCTCGAGCGTGCGCTGAATCTCCTCTTCGGGCGTCTCATCGACGCGATACCACGCGCCGACGCCGGCATTGGCCACCAGCGCGTCGAGCTTTCCAAATTTTTGATCGATCGCGCGGAAGCCGCGCTCAACGGAGCCAGCATCGGCCACGTCCATCTCGATCGGCGCGTGCTCGCCCGGGAGCTGGAACGTCGCGCGCAGCGCATTCAGCCGGTCCACGCGCCGAGCGCAGAGCGCGAGCTTCGCGCCCTGCTTCTCGAGCGCGATCGCCGTCGCAGCGCCGATGCCCGCCGACGCCCCAGTGATACAGACGACGGAGCCGCGCGTTTGGAACGGCTTGATCGACATCGGATCCTCGCTTTCTGTAGCTTTCGCTAAATGCGGATCAGGAGCGCGTGGTAGCCGCCTTCGCGTCCGGGCGCCGGCACAACTGTCTCGGCCTTCTCGACCTTCGCGAGCTTATGCTGCTCGACCACTTCCTGCACGACCATCTCGTTTTCCTCGGGCTCCACCGAGCAGGTCGAGTAGACGAGACGTCCGCCGACTTTTGTTGCCAATAATCCAGCGATCAGCAGACGCGCTTGCGTTTGATGATGCGTCGCCAGCGAATCCTCATTAATGCGCCAGCGCGCCTCGGGGCGCCGCGCGAGCACGCCCGAATTGGAGCACGGGGCGTCGACGAGCACGGCATCGAACGGGCCGCCCGGCACGGGGGCCACGAGTGCGTTCGCCACTTGTGTACGAATCGACTTCAGCTTGAGGCGCTCGGCGCTCTCGCGAACGCGCGCTACGCGGTCTTCCGACTGGTCGACCGCAAGAATATCGGCCTTGTCTTTCGCAAGCTGCGCGAGATGTGTGGTCTTTCCGCCGGGAGCGGAGCAGAGATCCAACACTTTCTCTTTCGGCTTCGGAGCCAACAAATCGGCGACGCGCATCTGCGTCTCGTCCTGAACGACGAAGCCGCCCTTCTTGAAGATCTCGCTGTCAAAGAGCCCGTCGGCGCGCGCCGGTAAATGAACTGCGAGCGCGTGATCGCCCGGCACAGCCGGGTAGCCGAGGCCGCGGAGCTCCTCGACGAGGGCATCGCGCTCGATCACTTCCGTGTTGGCGCGCAGCGTGAGCGCGGGGCGCTCGTTGCTCGCGCGGAACGCGTCGGCCGCGCCGCGATCGCCAAACCGCGCCCTCCAACGGTCGACCACGTGCGCCGGCAGTGAGTGAATCGCCGCGAGGTAGCCGCTCGGATTCGTCGCCGGGTCGGGGAGCACGGGCCGCGCGAAGCGCGCCACGCGCGTCTCCGTCGGGAATCGATCGCGCATCGGCCGGTAGCTCGCGAGCGGCTCGAACTGGAGCTCCGTCGCGATGGCCCGCAGCACGGCGTTCACAAATCCGGCCGTGGGTCCCGAGATGCGCCGGCCCGCCACGGCGACCGACTCCGACACCACAGCGTGGGGCGGCATGCGGTCGAGGTAGACGAGCTCATAGACGCCGATCCGCAGGATCGTGCGCACCGCGCGCTCGGGATTGCGCCGCAGGTAAACGGAAAGGACGGAATCGATCGTGCCCATCCGGCGCGCCACGCCGGAAACGACATCGTGGAGAAGCGCGCGATCCCGTGGTTCCAGGCGCGCACTTCGTGCGATCTGGTCCACTTCGCGGCTCGGAACAGCGATCGATTTATTGAGGAGGCGAAAAGCGAGATCTCGAATCACGAGATAAGGCAAGACCCGGGAGGCAGCGGCCGGCCTCGGGTGAATTCGTCCGCCGTCATCACCCGGCCGCCCTCTGGTTGAAGTTGGAGGATCCGGAGAACTCCGCCGCCAGTCGCCACGAGAATCGCGTCGACCGGTGGCACAGCCCGCCGGTTGGGAAGCGCGAGGATGCTACCCGGAGGCGCGGCAACGGGCTCTGCCTCTTTGGCCTCCACGCGGTAAAGCTTGACCCCAAGCGAGGGAAGATCGGATTGCGTGTTCGTAGCTGGGACGGCCGCGGCGAGACGGAGCCGGCAGGTTGCGCCTGGCCAGGGGGTCATCGCGCGAACCTGCCGCTCGAGTTCGACCGCGGGGCGTCGAAAGTCGACGACTCCGTCTTCTTTGCGAAGTTTCGGGGCCAAGGTCGCTTCGGCGTCGTTCTGTGGCACGAACTGCGCCTCGCCACGCTCGAGGCGATCGAGCACCGAGGGGACGTGTTCGCCCGCGAGCCGAGCGAGGCGTTCGAGGAGCTCGCCGGCCGTCTCTCCCTCAGCAATCGGAGTAGTTACAGAAAAGCAGACTGGTCCCGCATCCAGCTTGCGCACCATCCGCTGGATGGCGACTCCCGTCAGCACATCGCCGGCAGCGATGGCTCGCGCGACCGGGGACGCGCCGCGCCAGCGCGGCAGCAGCGAGGCGTGAACATTGAGAGCGCCGTGGGGGGCGAGGTCGAGCAGCGGCTGCTTCAGAAGCTGCCCGAAAGATGCCACTAAAAGTACGTCGGGCCGCCATCCGCGCAGCATCTCGAGCGCCGCTTCTGTATTCGCATCCTCGGTGCGAAGAAGCGGCACGCCCCGCGATTCCGCCAACGCCGCCAGCGGCGAAATTTCAACTCTCTGCCCACGCCCTTTGGGCCGATCGGGCGGCGTTACAATTCCAACAAGCGCGTGGCGGCTCGCGAGGAGGTTCTCAACTATCGGCGTCGCGAACGGGGGCGAGCCGGCGAAGGCAACCCGCATGGGCGACCCTCAGGCGCAGCCCAGTGGTGCGCCGCAGGCGGAGGCCTGCGCTGCGCCGTGGGCGGAGGCCAATCGAGCTAGCCGACGAAGGGCTTGACGAGGCCGGACAGCTTTCCGAAATCCGCAAATCCGGTGTGCTGCGCCGCCGGCTTCGACGAATCGCCCGGCTTGAATACGAGAAATGTGGGAATGCCCGTGACGCCGAAGCGCGCGGCCACCATCTGGTTCTCGTCGGTATTGAGTTTCACGACCTTCACTTTTGCGCCGAGCTCCGTCGCAAGCCGGTCGAGATGGGGAGCCGACGCCCGGCACGGACCGCACCACGGAGCCCAAAAATCCACGAGAACGGGGACCTTGGAAGTGGTGATCTCGGTGTCGAAGGAGGCGTCTGTAACTTCCGCAACCATGGGATTCGATGCTCCGGGACGAACGGTTCTGGGCGTCTCGCGACGCGTCGGGGCGTGCGAGGCCGGCACCATAATCCGACCTACTGGGAGCGTCGAGGCACGCGGGCTAGGCCGGGTCGGCCTCTCCCCCGCCCTCGACCGACTCGGCGGCTTCGGGAACGATCGCCGCCGCCCGCTGATCGGCGAGCGCGCGCTCCTCAGCAAGGGCGCGCTCTTCGGCCAGGATCGTCTCCGGCTCGGCGATTCCGAGCACGAGCTGCTCGAATCGCTCGGGGTCTTCGATCCGCCGCTCCACCTCGATCTCGCTGAACGCCCCCTCCTGGCGCGCCCGCACGGCGCCCTGCTTACAGAGCTCGAGCACCGCGAGGAAGAGGCCGATCACATCCTGGCGATCGCGCGCCCCCGCGAAGAGCTCCTTGAACGGCAGCCGCGCCGAGGTGCGCAGCTTCTGCGCGAGGTCGCGGGCGTAATCGGCGACGCGCCGCTCGGGCGTGCCCACTCGATGGGTACGCACGGTCTCGGTGCCGCCGGTATCGCGCAGCACTTTGGCAAATGCGGCCAACAGGTCCCAGGCCGTCACATCGCCGAGGTCGATCTCGCCGGGAGCCGCCGGCGGCATCTCGTTCTCGCCGCGCGTGTAGAGCGCGGCGCGGCGCGAGGCGAGGAGCCCGAGTTCTCGCGAGGCATCGCGCACGCGGCGGTATTGTAACAATCGCTTGACGAGGTCGTCGCCGGGGTCGACCTGGTCTTCAAGCTCTACCTCTTCGCCGCTCGGCAGCAGCGCGCGCGACTTCATCGCCACAAGCGTGGCGGCCACGACCAAATAATCTCCCGTGAGGCCGAGGTCGAGTTCGCTCAGGTCGCGGACGTACCTCAGAAAATCATCACAAATACGAGCGAGGGAAATTTCTGTGATGTCCACTTCGTGCTCGCGCGCGAGGTGAAGCAACAGATCCATCGGGCCGCTGAACACATCTTCAAGCCGCACGCGAAACTCGCCTTCGCGCACGGACTCCGATACGGGAGAGCTGGAGCGCGGCTTCGGGAAGCTCTGTTCAGGTGCGATCATGGAGCGCGTCGGGCAAAGGGAGTGGGAAAGCGCGCAGCGTTGCTAGCCGACGCCAGAAGCTCAAGGGATCAGATGGGGAGTCCAAAAATACCGTTCAGCAGGCCGAGAATCGGGATGCTGACGGAGACGACAATGAGGCGGAGCACGTCGAGGCCCGGGGCGATGTTCGGGAGCATCAGCAGGCCGAGCAGGATCAGAAATCCGTAACGATCGAGCTCGTACCAGCGGATCGCCGCCTGCTCCGGCAGCAGGTAGCCAATGACTCGTGAGCCGTCGAGCGTCGGGATGGGAATGAGGTTGAAGACGGCGAGCGAGACATTCATGAGCACGCCGACGCGGAACAGATGGAGGGCGATGCTGTGGGGCTCGACGAGTCCCGCGGCGTCGAGGATGAACCAGGCGATCGTCGTAAGCAGGGCGAGCAGCAGGTTCGAGCAGGGGCCGGCGAGCGCAACGAGCATCCAATCGCGCCGCGGGTGGCCGAGGTTGAGCACGTTGACGGGCACCGGCTTCCCGGCGCCGAACGGCACGCCCATGGCCCAGTAGGTGACCAGCGGAAGCAGCACCGAGAGAAACAGATCGAGGTGCGCCGCAGGGTTGAGCGTGACGCGGCCGAGGGCCCGCGCCGTCGGATCGCCGAGGCGATCGGCGGTCCATGCGTGGGCAGACTCATGCACCGAGAGCGAGAGCAGCAGAAAGCTCAGAACTCCCGCGTACTGGAGGATGGTTTCCGCGTCCACGAGGGGCGCGCTTATAGCAAAGGGCCGATGGAGCCGCGAGCCGCTCGCGACGCCCCGCGGGGAACCTACAATCGGCGGCGCTGCGCGCCCCGGCGCGCGTACTCCTCGCGAACCACCATGGACCCGCGCCTCGCTCGAGCTCGGGAGGTGCTCTCGGTCGAAGCGCAAGCGATCGAGCGCCTCCGCGATCGCCTCGGCGACCCCTTCCTGCTCGCCGTCGAAAAAGTGCTGCAGTGCACTGGGCGCGTCGTCGTGTCCGGAATGGGGAAGGCGGGGAAGATCGGGGAGAAGCTTTCGGCGACGCTCGCAAGCACGGGGACACCCTCACTTTTCCTGCACCCGGCGGAGGCGCTCCATGGCGACCTCGGGCGATGCTTGAAAGGTGATGTGTTGATCCTGATGAGCAACAGCGGGGAGACCGACGAGCTGCTTCGGCTGCTTCCGCTGGCGCGGCTGATCGGTACACAAATCGTGGCGATCACGAGCGGTTCGCAGTCGACGCTCGCGCGCGAAGCCGACGTGGTGCTCGACCTCGGGCCGATCACAGAAGCCTGTCCGCTCGGGTTGGCGCCGACGGCATCGACGGCGGCGATGCTTGCACTCGGCGACGCGCTCGCGATGGTGGTGCTGGAGTCGCGCGGATTCACGAAAGACGACTTTGCACTTTTCCATCCGGCGGGTTCGCTCGGGCGAAGCCTGCTGCGCGTGCGCGATCGGATGCGCTCGGGCGACGCCGTGCCGTCGGTGCGCTCGGGCTCTCGCGTGCGCGAGGCGCTGGCGCCGATGGGACAAAAGGGGCGCGCCGGCGCTGCGCTGGTCGTCGATGGCGGCGGGCTGTTGCTCGGGATCTTCACAGATGGCGACCTGCGCCGGCTGCTGCAGCTGCGTGGTGCACAATTTCTCGAGGGACCCATCGATGACGTGATGGTCCGCTCGCCGAAGACGATTGAAGCCGACGCTCTGATCGCGGAGGCAGAGCGGATTCTGAAGGAATTCGGGATCGATCAGCTTCCGGTCGTCGATGGGTCGGGGAAAGCCATCGGGCTGCTGGACGTGCAGGATTTGTTGGGAGTCCCGATCGGATGAAGCGGGTTGCTCTCTTTCTGGCGCTCGTCGTTCTCGGAATTATTGTGTTGTCCTGGATCGACGGGTCGATCGGGCTATTCCGCCGCCGGCCGGGGCGGGGCGGATTCGAAGCTCCTTCGTCGAGACCGGGCGGGCTCACTCCCATCTCTGAAATTGTGAGAGATTCGAGCGCGACGGGAGCGTCGATCTCAGCGGTCGAAGGGCTGAAGCTCGTGAAGCCGGGGGAGCCGGGCAAGGGCAGCGAAGGGTTCGAGTGGCATGTCGACGCGGGCTCCGCTCGTCCGACGCGCGACGGCTACACGCTTCTGTCAGATTGTGGCTTTCGCTTCGTCGAACCGGCGACGAAGCGCGATCTGCTGGATCTTCGGGCGAAAAGTGGAAAGTGGATCTTCGGCGGCTCGCTCGCGGACCCCAAGCTCAAGGACGAGAACGAGTTCGAGCTCGAGGAAGGCGTGCTGCGCTGGACCGATGCTCTCGGCCGGTTCCCGAAGCTCGAAGCGACGATGGCGACTCTGAGCCTCGTACTGCGCAAGCAGGCGGGCGCGTCGGCTTCGACGAAGTCTCCCTTTCAGATCTCCGGCGAAGGCATTCGGGGCAGCGGGAGCGGATTTGAGGCCAACGAGAGCACGGGGCTGTTTCGAATCGCCTCGGAGCCGAGCCTCGACGTCGAGGCCGCGTCCGGCCTTGCCGTGCCAGGGAAGCTGCGCGTGAAGTCGCGCGGTGCGGCGACGCTGGAGCGCGCCGCGGCGCGCGATCCGGTTCTTGTTACTTTCCGCGATCAAGCGGTCCTTCGGTGGGATTCCGCCGACGGCTCTCGATTCCTCGAGATCCGGGCTGATGAGCTCACTTTTCGCCTCGTGGATCTGAAGGGAACTGATGGAAAAGGGAAGCTCGTCGCGAAGTGGTTCGGAGCGAAGGGCAATACCTTCTTCAGGACAGAGGTGCTCGAGGGAAAGTGCACCGATGCCGAAGGGGATTTCCTGGAAAGCGGCAAAGTCTCCGAGGTTCGGCTCAACGGACCTTATCGAATCGACGTGAGCATGCGCGGCGGGCAATCGGCTCTTCCAGCGATCGGAGATGTGAAGAGCCTGCTGATCTCCGGTTCGGGCACTGCGACGGCGACGCTCGTGGACGCGCGATCCGATGAGTATGAACTTTATGCGCCCGGCCGCCCGACGCTCTCGTTCGTCGGGCCCCAGGCGGCGACGCCGCCTTCCTTGACATCGGAGCTGATTCGGACGCGAATTCGCAACGGTGATGTTCACTCGTTCGTCGCGGAGGGTTCGGCCCGCGTTGAATCTCCACTCGGCTCGCTTCGAGGCGACCGCGTCGAGCTGGAGAAGCACGGGGAGGAGCAGCGTCTCGTTGTAACGAGCGCCGAACGGGCGGAGCTCGATGCGGCGATTCCCTCCAAGAACTCCGCTGAGCCTCCAGGATCGTTGAAGTTGTTTGGGCGACGCATCGAGGTGCGCCCAGGCACCGGCCGCGAGCCGCTGATTCGCGTGGACGGCGCCGCCCACGGTGAAACGACCGGCAGCCGATGGAGCGGAACGTTCGACTCCGATGGACTTGAGACGTGGATGGATCCAGCCGCGGGCCGGCGTGCGAAGCTCTTGGGAAATGTGAGTGCTCAATTTGTGAAGCCGCCAGTGCAGGCCATGGGCGACCGCCTTGAGCTGACCGAGGGGAGCGCGGAGGTGCCGCCCCGGGCCGATTTATGGGGCGCCCTTGCTGAGGTGCGGCTGCTGGAAGGAGAAGAAGTCCGCCAGCGGGCGCGCGCTCCTCATCTCGAGCTGCGGGATCAGGCGATGCAGGCCGATGGACCCGTGGAAGTTCATATTTCGGCGTCGGCGATCGGCACCGGAATGTTGGCTTCGACGGAGGCCGTCATCCTCACCGGTTCCCATCTCGACACGGGGATCGGCCCCGATGGACGCCGGTCGTCGGTGACGCTCGACGGGCCGATCTCGAGCCGTGGGGCACTCGTCGTCGAGGGCGATCGCCTCGTGCTCGATTTCATCACAAATCGCCACCGGCTCACTGCCGTGGAGGGTCGGCGAGCGAAGATCTCCGGAGTGCTGGAGAAAACTCGGACGCCGTTCATGGCGCAAGCTCCGCGATTCGACTTCGACAAGGCCACAGAAACTGTTGTCTTGGTCGGCGGCGGCGTCTTCCAATTCGACGGCGTCGCGACGGAGCTGCGCCGGCCGTCTCCCGGTTCGTCGCGACCAGGGCGAACTGTGCGGTTCGAAGCCGCCGAAGAGATACGCGTCGACCGTGAGGGAGCCACTTTTGTTGGAGACGTGCGAGTTGACAGTCCCGGCGAGGATCCCTGGAAGCTGCGAAGCCGCTATCTCGACGTCCGGTTCGACCCAAAGCGCTCCGATGCCTCGGCGGCGAGTGTCTTCGCAAAGGGTTCTGTGGTCTTCGACATCGGCGAGCAGCTCCGAGGCAATTGTGATGTCTTCCGCTACGACGGATCGACCTCTGATCTCGTGCTCGAGGCGATCGACGGCGCCGAAGCGCTTCTCGTCTCCGGCCTCGGAGAAATGCGCACACGCAAAATTCGCTTCAATACGAGCACCTACGCATTTGAAACGGGCGCCGCTCGACTCGAGGTAGGCCGATGAGCGTCCGCCGAGCGCTTGCCGCGCTCGTTTTTCTGTGGCTTCCAGCGGCGCTTTTCGCGCAGGAGCCGGCATCGCGTCCGGCGCCATCGGCCTCTCAGCTCAGCTACGAAAAGGCGTACACCGTCGTCGACGGCGACGAGCTGGAGATGATCCTTCGAGATGTACGGTTCCAGACTCGAGGCTTTGTGATTTCGGCGCAGCGCGGTGTGCTCTTCGTAGGAGCCGAAGAGTATGCCGACGCGATGACCTCCCTGCGGGAGGAAGCCGCGAAGGCTCTTGAGCCGGGTCCGGAGAGCCCGTCCGTCAGCTCCCGCGATCTTCGTGCGGAGGCAGAGAGGAGAATGGATGCGGCGGCGCTCGCTAGCGGACCTGCGCTGCAGATTCCGGAGCTTCCGCTGCAGCGCGCACTGCGGGCGCTCTATGTGGAGGGCGACGTCGAGGTTCGAGACGAGCTCGGCCACACTGCGTCTTGTGACTCATTACTTTTTGATGCCGCTGCCGGGAGGCTCTTGCTCATCGGCGCCGAGGCGCGCATGTATCCGCGGGCGGGCGAGAGCCGCAAGCCGCTCAGCCTGCGCGCGAAGGTGCTTCGCCAGGAACTCCCGGGCGCCGTGCATGCACACGACGCCTTCTTCACGAGCTGCGAGCTCGCTGTGCCTCACTATCATGCGCGGGCGACCGACCTTCGCATCGTTTCTATAAGTGATAGAGAGGCGCTGATCGCTGCGCGGGAGAACGAACTCCAAATCGAAGGGCTTCCGGCGGTGCCGCTGCCCGACCTCTCGGTCTACTCGACTGACCTCAAGTATTTTCCGCTGGAGGCGGTGGCGGTGGGTCGCAGCCGCCGCGACGGCGAATTTGTGCGCACTCGTTGGGGGCACGATTTCCGCGAGATCGGCGATGAGTTTAATCGCTCCCTCGGCATCGAAGGGACCTTCAAGGGTCACTGGTCGCTCGACTTCGATGTGTTGGCGGCGCGCGGCATCGGCTTCGGCCCCACTCTCACATATGAGACACCGGGCGCCTATCGGGGCGAGACAACGGCCTACTTTCTCTCGGATCGCGGAGCGAATCAGGGCTTCCTCAGCGATGTGTATCGGGAGACGTCTGCGGACCGCGGAAGGATTCACACCATCAACCGCATCCAGCTCGGCTCCAAGCAGACGTGGCTCGATGTGGAGCTGTCCCACTCGAGCGATCCGCTGCTGCGCCCCGAGTTCTTCCCGCTGGAGCTGAAGCGCGAGAAGGAGTTCGAGAACGTCCTCTACTTCCGCTCGGCGAAAGACTCGCTGTCGATAACTGGTTTGCTGAAGTCACAAATCGATCCGTTCGAGCCGATTATCGAAACGGGAATCTCGCCGGGTGGGACGCCGCCGTCGCAGACCAATGCGCTGCCCTTCCTGGATGCGCGGTTCTACAGCGCACCGATCGCCGAGCTGCCGCTCCCGGGAGGAACGTCGAGCCGGGCCGGCTCGATGCCGCTCCTCTATTCGGCTCGAGTCGACGCTGGCTATCTGGAGCGTCACTTTTCGGAGGCGGAGCTTCGTCCACAGTTGGGCGTCACGCAGGTGAATCCGTTGGATCAGCGGGCCTGGCGCTTCGATACTGTTCACGCATTCTCGACGCCCTTCAAAGCGCAGGTCGTGAACCTCGTTCCGTTCTTTGAGATTCGCCAGACCTCCGCGAGCGCGTCCGCCGCGCCGGGCTCCACGCCGTTTGCACCCGGCACGTCGGAGGAGGACGCCTCGAGGCTTCTCGCGTCGGCCGGTGCGCGGGCGGGCTCGCACCTCGAGGGGGAGCTCGGCTCGATCCGCCATGTGATGGACTTTACTGTGGATTATCGCAATACATTCGAGTCGAGCGAGCCCGGGACGAAGTTCATCCCATTCGATGAGGTCGATCCGCTTGATCGGACGGAGAGGTTTCTGTTGGAAATGCGTCATCGCCTCGGCTCGATCGCCTCGGAGGATCTGCGCCAGGCGACGTTCGCCGATGTGCGCATGGCGGTTCCCTATTTTCCGAACCCGAATCGGGACAACGGCGGCAACACGCTCGGCGATCTGCGGACCGATGCGAGAATTGACCTGGGCCGTGATTTCACAGTACCAGGACTTCGCATCCGCTCCCGAGCGCTGACGGATCCATATGAGTTCAAGACTCGCAAAAGTGATCATGTGATCACCGCGAACCCCTTCGGCTCGGAGCTCGACGTTTCTGTGGCGTACCGCGAGGCCCGCCCCTTCTACGACGCCGTGGCCATCGGCGCTTCGTACCTGATTGGTGATAAGTGGGCGATCGATGCGCTTGAGCAGTTCGATCTTCGAAATGACAAGGCGCTTGAGCAGCGGCTCTCGCTGCGTCGCTACGGGCACGATTGGGTTTTCGAGCTGTCGTTCTCGTTCGACACGAACGACAACTCGCAGTCGATCTCGTTCACGATCTTCCCGACCTTCGGGGCGCCGACGCGGCCCCGGGACCGCTACATCCTGCCGGAACCGACCTTCCGGGGCTTCTATTAGCGGACGCACCCGGGGGCGGCGCGGGCTTCGGCGCCCCGCTCGGAGATTCTCCCGCTTGAGGGATTCGATCCCACAACCGATCCTGTAGCCGCCGTGCTCGCGATCTTCGGCTCCTTCACGGAAGACCTGCTGATCTTGCTGGTCGCCTTCCTTTTATTTGGTCGGCGATTCCCGGAGATGGCGGGGAATATCGGGCGAAAGCTCTACCAGTTCCGTCGCGGAGTAGACGACTTGAAGCAGGAGCTCACGAAACCGATTCGTGAGCAGCTCCAGAATCCCGTGCGCGAGATGGCGGAGGCGGCGCGCGGCGTGGTTCGCGATGTCGAGTCCGACGTTCGAAGGACTGCACAAAAAGCCGCGGAAGGGCTCTCGCCGAGCGCGCCCGATTCGGTGCATCACGCCGACCCCGAAGGTGGGCTCGGGCGGCCGGGCTCCTCCGAGGAGCCGGGCGCAGGCGCTGCGTCGACGGAGCAGGCTCCGGCTGCGCGGCCGTTCTCCTATCCGGGAATTGTTCCAACCGCGGCGCTGTCGAGGCCGGCCGCCGAGTCTGGCAACGTGGCTGACTCGGGCGGCTCCGCTCCGCCTGCCGCGTAGATCACACGTCGAGATTTGTAACTTCGAGGGCGTGCTCCTCGATGAAGTTGCGACGGGGCTCGACCTTGTCGCCCATGAGCATCGAGAACGTGCGCTCGGCTTCGAACGCGTCATCCATCGTCACTCGATATAGTAGCCGCCGCGCGGGATCCATCGTGGATTCCCACAATTGATCGGCATCCATCTCGCCGAGTCCCTTGTAGCGGGTGATCTCGACGCGCTCCTCGGCGAACCGCTCGATGGCGAGACGCAATGCTCGGAGCGTGTGGATCTCCACATTTTGGCGCTTCTCAAAACTCAGTTGCAACGGCGCCTCTGGCAGATCCTGCTCGGCGTTCGGCGGCACGAGCAATCCAAGCGGTTCCACGCCAAGCTCACGAATCCGGTCGAGAGCACGAGTGAGATCGTGCCGATCGTGCTCAAGCCGCTCGATGCGCAGGTCGGGCGTCGGACCGTCGTCGATGACGAGATCTCGATTCTTCTCGATTCGCAGTCTCTCGATGCAATCGTCGAGTTCCTCGTCGCTATAGAGGAACTCATTCTTCCCATCGTAGGTGACGCGGCAATACGGGAGCTCCGCGCCGCGGGCCGCGGCGAAGTACTCATCCAATGTGACCGAGCGGCGATTGGGTTGGAAGCGACCGCCCAGCAGATCCAGGCGCTCGATGCGCTTCACAATTTCCCGAACCTCCTCGGGCCCGAAGGTTCGATTGCTTCGTCGATCGAGGAGATGAGCGTCCTCGGTTCCGGCGGCCAGAAACTCCTCCTTTTTCTCTTCCTCGGTGTGGATGTAATGTTCCACTTTTCGCCCCTTCTTCCGTAGGCTTCGATAGAGCGGTGGCCTAGCGAGGTAGACAAGCCCGTTGTCGACGAGCTTGCGCATGTGGCGAAAGAAGAACGTCAGAAGAAGTGTACGGATGTGGCTCCCGTCGATATCGGCATCGGTCATGATCACCACTTTTCCGTAGCGTGCGTCCTCAACGGTCATCTCGTCGCCAACACCTGCGCCGATCGCCTGGATGATCGTTTGGATCTCGGCATGATCGAGCATGCGATCGCGGCCGGCTTTCTCGACGTTCAGAATCTTGCCGCGCAGCGGCAGGATCGCTTGCATCTTGCGGTCGCGGCCCACCTTGGCCGAACCGCCTGCGCTATCACCCTCGACCAGGAAGAGCTCGGCCTCTTCGCGGTCGCGCGTCTGGCAGTCGGCGAGCTTGCCGGGGAGGCCGCCTCCGCTGAAGGCGTCCTTGCGGCGGACCAGCTCGCGCACTTTTCTTGCCTCTTCTCGAGCGCGGCGCGCAACCTCGGCTTTATTGAAGATCGCTTTTGCTGCAGCCGGGTGCTCCTCGAGGTAGGTGCCGAAGGCTTCGCCGAAGGCACTTGTGACAATTCCTTCGACCTCGCGGTTGCCGAGCTTGTCCTTCGTCTGCCCCTCGAATTGCGGATGGGGGACGCCGACGGAGATGACCGCCGTCAGACCCTCGAGGTAATCCTCGCCGGTCGGGACATCTCCCCCTTCCTTCACGAGCTTCTCGCGGCGGGCGTAATTATTGAGCGAGCGGGTAATGCCCGTCTTGAAGCCGGAGAGATGTGTACCGCCACCGTGCGTATTGATGTTATTTACGAACGAGTGGATCGATTCGGTGAAGTCGCTGTTGTACTGAAGCGCGATCTCAATCAGATAAGTGAGATGCGGCGGCTCCTCAGCCTTCACTTCTTTTCGGAAGTGGAAGACGTCGGCATGGACCGGCTCTCGCCCGTCGTTGAGATGCTTCACGAAGGCGACGAGGCCTTCGGGGAAATGAAATACTTCCCGCTGCCCATTGCGCTCGTCTTCGAGGGTGATCGAGATCGAGCGGTAGCCCATCAAGAAGGCGAGGTCGCGCAGGCGCGCAGCCACCTTCTGGTGATTGAAGCTTTCAGTTTGAGTGAAGATCTCGCGGTCGGGCTTGAAGCTGACCTTGGTGCCCGTCCGATTCTCCGGCTGCGCGCGGCCGAGAATCCGCAAATCCTGCTGCAGCTTCCCGCGAGAATACTGAATGTGATAGTGCTGGCCTCCCCGATAGACCTCAGCCTCGAGCCACTCGGAGAGGGCGTTGACGACCGTGATGCCGACGCCATGCAGACCGCCGGACATCGCGTAGGCGCCCTTGTCGAACTTTCCGCCGGCGTGAAGCTTCTCGAGCACGACGCGCAGCGTCGAGACTCCTTCGGTCGGGTGCATGTCGACGGGAATGCCACGGCCGTCATCGACGACTGTGGCGCTTCCGTCGGAGCCGAGCTTCACCTGGATCGACGATGCATATCCAGCGAGAGCCTCGTCAATCGAATTGTCAACAATCTCCCAGAGCAGGTGATGGTAGCCGCGATCATATGTGTCCCCGATGTACATCGCCGGCCGCTCGCGAACAGCCTCGAGCCCTTCGAGAACACGGATCGATTCTCCGGTGTAGCCATTTTTCGGCGTCGCAGCGGGCGACGGGGCTGCCTGCTCTTCTCCAGGAGAATCTGTGATCGGTCGGATGGGATCTTCTGTGGTCATGCGCTCGGTTCGGTCGTTGCGATGCGGAATTTCAGGGCGCGTATCTCGCGGTTTGGGACGAGAGCGCGCACACCTTTGAGCAGCCGGTCCTGATGAAAGTGGCGCAGCTCGTGCAGTAAGGTCGCTGACGCGACCACAAGTTCGAGCTCACCATTCTTGAACCGGACGGGCGTGGATTGGGAAGCGATGTCTCCAGCCGTCAGGCTTCGGTAAGCAGCGAACACCTCGATCGCGCGGAATTTCTCTGCGAGCCCGAGCTCGTGAATTTGTTTCGCGAGGGATTCGCGCAGAGGAACCCAGGACGCCGAGGTAGGCCGCGTCGGCGTCATCGGGGGCTGCGCGTTCGCGTCGTCCAGCGACGCGCCTCGCATTGGCCCCCGGAGTTCATTCATTGACGACGGGCATCACGACGTACTCGTGATTTTCATTAAGATGAAATTTGCCCGGGGACGCGTGATCGCTGAACTCGATTCGTACAGTTTCGCGCCGGCAGATCTTGAGGCCGTCAAGTACGAACTCCGGGTTGAACGCAATGTGATCGTTCACACCCTTAAAGACAGCTGGCATCTCGGCGCGCGCTTCGCCGCGTTGCGGGCTCGATGCTGTGAGTGCCAAGGAGCTGCCGGTGAACTTCAATCGCACGATCGGCTGTTCCGGAGCGGATAGGTGCGAAACGAGGCGAAGCTTTTGTGCAAACTGTTTCGCGTCGCACTCCGCGTAGTTCTTTCCCTCGCGGGGAATCACGGCCTGATATTTGGGGAAATCCCCTTCGAGGAGGCGCGACACGATCGTCGCTCTCGCGGTTTTGATGCTGACGCGTTCGCTCGAAACTCGAATTTCGACCGGCACGTTCTGCCCATTATTGAGGCGAACGAATTGCTGAACCGCCTTCGACGGCACGGTGACCGGGGAGAATTCGGCGCCGGTGGCGGCGAGCGGCGCTTCGACGAGGGAGAGGCGCCTGCCATCTGTTGCTATGAGGCGGACTCGGTCCTGCAACACTTCGAACCGGACGCCATTCATCGCAAATCGGCCCGATTCGCGGGCGGCAGCGAAAGCTGTTCGTTCGATGAGGGTCTCTAGGACGGTGCTCGGCAGCTCGAATCCACCTCCTTCAGTGACGATGGGCATCTCCGGAAACTCGGAGGCATCGGCCAGTGAGATCTCGCAGGAGTCCTCTTTGCCGTGGATGCGGACACTCGACTTCGTGGTCTCGAGCGTGATGGCTTCATCCTCGAGGTCTCGAATGAACTCCGTCGCCTCCTTTGCTGGAATCAGGCAAGCGCCCTCGCGTTCGACCTGTACCTCCGTGAGCTGATAGCGAATGGCGATCTCCAGATCTGTGGCAGAGATCGTGATCTCATTGCCGTGGGCTTCGAGCAGCACAGCCTCGAGAACCGGCTTGGTGGTTCGGCTCGGGATCGCGCTCGCAGCAATTGTGAGAGCCTCTCGAAGCTGGTCTCGACCGCAGAGGACTTTCATCGAGCGATTCGCTTGGAGTTCGGAGTGTAGTGGAAGGCGAGAACGAGAGTCGGCGCGGCTCAAGTCCCTTCTCCGATCAGAGAGAAGAGATAGAGATCATCAGAGAAGTCACAAGGGAGCTTCGCTTCTGGAGAACCGACGCTGGCGCAGATAAGATACTAAAGGGGAAGGACTTGTGAACGCGAGAAACTGTGGATGAGCGGGGAGATTCGTGTGAAAGGTAGGGGTGAAAAGAGCTTCACCGTGGAGTCGGGCGAAGGACGAGGGAAGTCCCGTGAGAATCGAGCCGAGGCTCTCCGCGAGTCGGCACAAGTTCCACACAGGTTCCCCACAGGAACGGATCGAGACGCTTCGGAGCTTCTGAAACCCCGCCGAGCAGATCGCTGAAGAACCATTCCGGCGTTTCTCATCCCCGTTTCGCGATCGCTTCGTCGAGCCGCGATCGACGTAACTCCTTGCTACGCCTCACGGGTCTCTCCAGCATCTCGCGAAAAGTGAATTTCGAATCGCTCTAGGGCAGTTTTTTCAACAACCTGCTAGTAGTCGACGATGTCGTCGCCTTTGCCCTGGTCGTCGACGCCATTGGGACCGGAGCTTCGAAGAACAAAGGAGGACGCGTCATTCACGGTTCGATAGACGTAGGGGTTTCCCCAAGGGTCGGAGAGCGTAGTGGCGCCCTTGGGGAGGTACCCGGCCGGATGGTCGTCCGTCGGCAGGAGGAGAGCGGACAGCGTCTTGGGATAGGAGCCGTTCTCCGCGCGATAGGTGCGCACTGCCTTGTCGAGATCCTTTAGGGAGGCTCGAGCAAGAGCGATGGCGTCGACCTCGGAAGCTCGGCTCGACGGAGCCATGTCAGGGTCGCTCTCGTCGTCATCTTCGAAGGCGCCCACGGTGTCCCGGGTGTCCTCGGCAACAAGTCCAGCCCAGAGGCCCGCGATTGCGACGACGCCGAGGAGTTCAGGGCCCACGGGTGACCGTGCTTCGAGGCGATAACCCGTCGGAGCCTCGAGGAGATAGGCAGTGGAGGGACCCAGGTGTTTGGTGATGCTCTGGCTCGTTGGAATCAGCTCGAGCTCGAGCGGCAACGTGTCTGGGGGCATCTGCCCGGCCGCGATCCCAGCAACTCCGGAGAGGGCTTCCCAGGCAGAGCGCACCTGCGGCCTCCAATCCGCGTATCGGACCATGAGTGCCTGCTTCGGCGCGGCGGCGAATGCGTCAACAACCGCCTTCGGAGGCTCTTCGATTCCTTTTGCGAGGCGGCGCATCTCCTTCTTCATGGACGCTGTATTTGTACAGAGAAGGAGGCGGCCCTGCGTAACAGTGAAGTTCAATCCGAAGGAGCCGAGGAGCATCCGAGCCTGGGGAGGCACGCTGCTCCCGGCTTCATCATTGATCCGGAGTGAGTAAAGAGGAGAGCTCGAGCCCGAGGGTGTCGTCTGCTCCACAATCAGACTCTCGTTCTTTCCGGCAGCCGCGCTCAGCGCAGCGAGAACCTGCTGAAGCTTCGGCTCATCTTGGACAGCGATGGAAACGAAATAATCGCCGAGGGGAATCGAAGCTCCGGCCCTCGGAGGCAAGGAATAAATGGCAACCTCTTTGCCGAAAATCGAAGAAAGATCCCGAGGAAATACAACGGGAGTATCTTTCAATAAATCATTGATCGGACGGAATGTTGTACTCGGCGGCGCGGGTTCATCCGCCGGTGGAGGCGGGAAAAGCGCTGCCCAGTCGATCGACAGTGCTGAGGCCGCATCGATTCCATCGGGCAGAAACCGTACAAGATCACTCTTGACCGGCCGGAGAGAGCTCAGCAGACGGCCGAGCGGTGCGTCCGAGCCTGGCTTCGAAACTTCAATTTTCGAGACGGCACCGGACTTTCCGAGCACGGCGGTCATGGTGACGAGATCGAGCGAATCGAAGCCAAACGAGCTCACGGCGCTGAGCGGATTCCTTCGAAAGGAGGCTCGATTGGCGGCGGTGCCTCGAGCGCCGCCCAATAGCGCTGGCCGCACCTGAATCAGGAGGTCGTCGCCGCCCGCGGAGGTCGCCGCGGGAGAGCCCGTGAGGGCAATGAGAGCGCGCTCCAGGGGCTCCGCGCCCCCAGCCAGACTGGTAGCAACAAAAATGGAGCCTGCCGTCGCAGCAAGGAGCCAGGGATCCGACGTCTTCGGCCGGACAAAGCTCACCTCTCCTTTCTTTTCGATGCTCGCGAGCTTCGAGCCCTCCGGGCCCGAGTAGAACGCCAACCATTCGGAAGCGAGGCTGGCGCCGTCTACTCGCATGAGCACGAGCCAGTCGCTGGAACCTTCGGCAGCCGGGCGAACGGATATCTCGCACTGAGAGATTGTCGGCAGAGACCTCTCCATCGACGACCAGAGTGTGGGAGAGATCTTTTGGACTCGGCCGCGCAGGTCCTCGAGCGGTTTGGCGAGGAACTGTTGAAACTCCTCTTCATACAGAATCTTGCCGAGCGGTGCCTCTCGCACATGCTCAAGCATGGCTTTCAGATTCGGTGCAACAATTCGAAGAACCGGCTCCGGGGTCGCTGGCCTGGCCGCAGACGCGGGCGGAGCGGGCGGCTCCGCGGCGGACGCTTGCCAGGCTGGAAAGGCTGGAGCCGAGAAGAAGGCGGTGGCCGTCAGGAGGAGAGCAAGCATGTGCGGATGGAGGTCGAAGTGACGAAGTGGTCTGAACGGGCGGCCCCGGAGTCGGTGGATCGAGGAAGCAACGCTCGGATTTGTGAATGCTTCCTCGAACTGAGCCATTACTTATCGATTCGAGAGTATTTGCGGACGCGCTTCTCGAGTTCACCATGGAGGAGCTTCGAAATGGGCTCCATGCGGTCTTTCTGAGGCTTCGAGAGCGACGCGATCGCCTTCTTGAAGGCCTCTTCATCCGCTTTCTCAGGCGTCTCGATGAAGTAGGCAAAGGTGATTCCCGCCTCGTAGAGGCGCGTTTGCGACCCCTCGATATCCTCCACAGAAAGGACCATCTTCTTCAGATGGTCGTCGAGCTTGCTGATTCCGCCGCGTCGGACGAGTTGTTGAATGGCCCATTCCTTGTAGGCCGTGCTCGAGAATCGCTCGACGTAGGTCACCAGCCCCTCGAGAAACCAGTCGGCCAGTTTGTCGGCTTCCGGCACGAGCACGTCGACTGTTTTGTGGGCGGCGGCGTGCGCGACATACAAATGTGCGAAGTCCTTATCGTACGAGCAGACGGCGAGGCGGTCGGGATCGCGCTCGGCCACATATCCTGGCCAGATGCTCGAGTGATCCGCGGCGAACTGCTGGCCGAACTCGTTCGCTTCGTCGGTCGTCGCGAAGACGCGCACGGTGATTCGAGAAGGAAGCTGCTTACCGAGAATTTTTTGTGTGAGCGCCGCAGCGTTCTCGGAGAAGGCGAGTAGGCGGACGATTTCGTCTCGCCCCAGCGTAGAAATCAGAATGGTGTGTTTCCCCGGGATCTTCCAGGGATTGGAAGCGGACGAGTGGGCGCTGTCCGCCTCCGCTGCGGAAAGCCACTTATCACCAACCTTAAATAATCCTTCGGCCATTTTTGGCTGGTCTTCAGGGGAGATCCACTCGAGATCCTGCCGCTTCCACCCAGCGTCGAGCTTCGATTTCTCATCTTTTGTGAGCCACTCCCCGTCAACCTTCACTTTTCCTTCCTTCAAAAAGGGCAGATCTTCCTTGGTAACCCAGAGGTCGCCGAACTTCACAAGTCCCTTCTTCATCGCTTCGGCGTCCTCGGCGCTCGGTTTCGCCGGGGCGCTCGCGGGCTTCGCGGGAGCGCTCGCCGGCGACTTCGAAGCCTTCCCCGCCTGGGGCGGAAGCCCATAGGCGGCGCTGGTCGCGGCTGCACTGCCGCCGAGAGCGATGGCGAGGATGACGCGGATGAAGAGCGCAATGGGAGACATGCTCGAACTCGAGAAAGAAATAGTGAGGGTTTCGTGGCGGAGAGTTTCCGACGAGCCGCGGGGCAGAGACCCGATCGTCGAGGCGCACGATTGTGACCTTTCGCAGTGCGAATACGAAGGACAGCCGCGCCGTACGGGGTGTCCGCTCGGCGTGAGCACGATCGGGGTGCCCCTGCGGGTGTCGTCTCGGACACACTTCGAGCAGTTCGGGAGTTGGCGGGAGGGCGTGGCCGAGCGGCAGCGGCGTATCGATGGCCTTTCGGCCATTGCTCGAGCTCGCGGGCATCGGGATACTGCCCAGGATCACCATGAAGATCTTCCTCGCCGCGCTGTTTTCGCTTCTTCTCCTGGTCGCGTCGGTGGCCTGTCGCAGCCGTCAGACGGAGGAGGGGAATCGCATGGTCGAAGGGGATCGCTCGGTGACCGCGGTTCCTCAGTTCGACGACCTGCCGGTCCCACCGGGGTTTCGCACGGACGCGAGAAAGGCCAACGAGCGCTTTGTCGCCGAGGCGGGCAGTTTCCGCCTTGGTCGGCAGGTTTATGTCGGGCCTATGGGGCAGCGAGAGACCGTCTCCTATCTCGAGGAACGCGTTCCCCACCATGGGTGGATTTTGACGGAAAGAAAAGACCAAGAAGAGGTCGTGTTTCTTCGCTTCGCGAAGGCAGACTCGGTTGCGAGCTACCAGATACGGTCCCTCGGATTCAGTGAGGCGCGTATTGAGCTCGAAGTGACCACCCGTCGTACGAATTCAAACTGACGTTAACAGTATCTCAATACGAAGAAGACTAGAAGACATGGCAATTGATTCGATGCAGGCTCCCGCCGCGGCCCCGGCGCCGGAGGCGGACGAGTATTTTGAAAAGGCAGTTCGCGGCGGACTTATCGCGGTTGGCCTTGCCGCCGCACTCTGGATCGGTTGGTACTTCCTCCAGAGGACGCTGAAGGCGAACCAGGATGCTGCTGATTCCGCTGCCTGGAGTGGCTTTGCCCAGTTGGAGAGCGATCGCGGCGTCGCCCAGCCGGCGCCTGTCGAGGGGCTCGACAAGTCGGTTCAGCCCTGGGCGGATCTCGTCCGCGCAAATCAGCTCCTCCGGGAAGGAAAGCGCGCAGATGCCCGTGCCCTGGTCGAAAAGACTGCGACCGCAGGGGATTCTCCTGCTGCGAAGGGACTGATTCCGGGTGCCTCGGGAGCATCGGTGCTCGCGCAGTCGGTGGGTGCCCTCGACCAATGGGAAAAGGAGAAAGCCGCGCTGACGACGAACCCCAAGCCGCCCGAGACCGGTCGCGTTCAGATCGTCACGACGGCCGGCACGATCGTCATCGGGCTCTACGATTCGCTCGCACCGAAGCATGTCGAGAATTTCCGTAAACTATTGGAAAATAAGAGCTTAGAGGGAACACGGTTTCACCGAATCGTCAAGGGAGCTACCGGGGGTATCAGCATCGTTCAGGGAGGCGATCCCAACTCAAAGGAAGAGGGGAAGCCCGAAACCTGGGGCCAAGGCTCGCTCGGTGGCAGCGTCCCCTTCGAGGTCAATCGGCTGGCCCATGTTCGAGGAGCGGTGGCGATGGCTCAGCCGTCAGGCGGAATGGGTGCGCCCACCAGTTCCGATTGCCAGTTCTACATCGTGACGGGTCCGTCCCATTCCCTAGACCGGCGTTACGTCGTCTTCGGCAATGTCCTCGAAGGGATGGATGTCGTGGACAAGATTGCGGAAAGCGAGCTCGAGCCCGGCACGGAGCGGCCGAAGGCGCCTACGATGATTGTGAAGGTGCAGGCGCTCTAGCGAGCGATCAGAACTCGCGCGAAGGCGCATTCTCCGCCGAATCGAGCCGGCGAAGCGACTTCAGATGTTCCACGTGGAACAGCGCCTCTGTTTCACGTGAAACGAAACGTGCTCCTCAGTGGCGCTCCGCGGGGCCTGCAGTGAGAACGATCTCCGACACTCGATCGAGCTCCTCCAGGCTCGAGCACTGGATGACGACTCGCGGGGATCGCGGGTGCTCAACGATCGAGACGCGGACGCCGAGCCTGCGCATCCAGCGATCCTCTAGTTCGTGAACCCACGGCGACCGGCTCACAGTGGATTTCGCACGCCGGGGACGCATCACCTTCTTCGGCGCTCCCTGCATGGCGGCAGCAAGTTCGACCTGACGGACGCTGAGCTCCTCGCTCAGGATTCTCGCAAAAAGCTCCTGACGCTTCTTCGGCTGAGGCACGGAGAGCAGCGCTCGAGCATGCCCCGCCGAGATGGCGCGTCGTTGAACCGCTTCCTGAATCTCGGGCTCCAATTCGAGAAGCCGAAGCGTGTTCGCAATCGTGGCACGATCTTGTCCCACGCTGCGCGCGATCTCGTCTTGCGTCTTCCCAAAGTCCCGAGCGAGAGCCGCGAATCCACGAGCCCGCTCAATGGGATTCAGATCCACCCGCTGGAGATTCTCCAGCATCGCCAGCTCGAGCATCTCCGTTTCCGAGACCGAGTCGCGTACGACGATCGGAACCTCCTTGAGACCGGCCTTTTGCGCCGCGCGGAATCGTCGCTCACCGGCAATGATCTCGAACCCCTGAGCGGCCTTCCTCACTACGATCGGCTGAAGCAACCCATGCTGACGAATCGACTGAGACAGCGACTCCAGGGCGGCTTCGTCGAATTGCTCGCGGGGCTGCCTGGGGTTCGGAACGAGTTGCTGAATCGGCGCCGTGTGGGCACCGACATCCCCTTTGGGCTCGGTCGAAAGAAGGGATTGAAGGCCTCTACCGAGTCGTTTGGGTGCTTCCATGGGGCGTTGCCAGCTTGGCTTGGAGGTCGCGAGTTCTACCGGCTCCCCAGGAATCGGGAAAGTGCCTCGGCATCCAAGAGGTCGCAGCAGGGCATCGTGAGGAGGCTCCTTCGGGACGTATGCGACCGCCCAAAGGGCTGTGCATGGAGAGAACCGGGAGGCCCTCGATGGGGCGCCTGATTTCGGCTCCACTTTTCATAACCGCTTTTGTGGCATGGAGTTCGGTTGTGTTGCTCGGCTGTTGGGTGCTGGGCTCACTCTCCTCGGAAGGACTTCTCGCACTCCTAGCGGCCGTGCTCCAGGAGTGCGCCTGGCTTTGGCGTGAAAGTGGATGGAGTCTTGAGTCCCGGGGCGTCTCAAAGGCCACCCGTGTCGCCCTCGGCTTCGTACAGCGCCTCGCCCCCGCGGTTGCCGCCGCTGGCCTGGGTCTCTTCGTTGGAGTCATTTCGGTCAACGCTCTGGTCACGCTGCTCCCGGCCATGGTTCTGGCTGTCGCCGCTGCTCCAGTCCTCCTTGGCATGCGCTCGTACGGTCGAGCTATTCCATGGGCGCCCACCGCTTTTGGCGGGTTGATCGCGCTCTCTCTCGTCTGGGAAACGCCCATGGGCCCCGCCGACCTTGGGCCCGCGAGGGACGCATTCCAAATGGCCGTGTCTCGGAGCCTTGCGGGCGCCGCTTTTCTTGCTGTCCAACTCATGCTCCTCGACCTCCGCCGTGCGCGTACGCCGCGAGGGTGAACTCCGAGTGGGCGCGGACGATACTCTTCCTCGCTGAGCGCGCTCTCCGAAGGGCGAGGCAACGCGAAATCCGCAGATCCCCCATCCTCTGAGCGCGAATCCATCCCAGTGAAGATCGGAATCCTCGGCGACGTCCACGCGAACATCGAAGCCCTCGACGCCGTCCTCGCCTCCTTCGTGCGAGACGGTGTCGAGAAGGTGCTCTCCGTCGGCGATCTCGTGGGCTACGGCGCGGACCCAGGGCCGGTGATTGCGCGCATCCGAGAAGCAGGCGCCGTCGTCGTGCTGGGGAACCACGATGCCGCCGCGATCGAGACGCTGGTGGATCTCGCCTACTTCAATGTGTTCGCCCGCTCCTCGGCGCTCTGGACTCGGAAGGTGCTGCAGGACGAAGAGCGCAACTTTCTTCGCTCCCTGCCCCTCGTGCACATCGACGATTCATTTGTTGTAGTTCACGGATCTCTCGATCGCCCCGAAGAGTTTAATTATATCCAGACGACGCGCGACGCGGAAACCACTCTTCGGAACCTGGAAAAAAGAGTTTGTTTTGTTGGTCATTCACATATTCCAGTGGGTTTCCTGGCAAATTCCGAGGCCCCCGATCGAGTCGAGTACACATTTGGCAATAGTATCGACCTCTCCCGCTTCGACCGGGCCCTCGTCAACGTGGGAAGCGTCGGCCAGCCGAGAGACGAAGACCCGCGGGCCGTCGCCGCCGTTTACGACACCGCCACGGATATTGTGACGATGAAACGGGTGGCCTACGACGTCGATCGTGCCGCCGGGAAGATCCTCGCGGCAGGGCTCCCGCGAGTGCTCGCCGAGCGCCTGCGCTTCGGCGTCTAGAAAAGTTACCGCAGATAGGAGAGGCGCTCGGGGAGCTGGTCCAGCCCGCCCGGACCTTCACCGAGCCCGCAGTCGAAGAGCGCGCGATAGTCCCTCAGCACGGCCTCGTCGGCGCGAAACACCACTTCTCGAGCCTCCGGGTTCATACCGAAGGCAACCGCCACTCGAATCGGCGAGCCGGCGTCGATCCAATCGCTCACTCCGATCCTCATCTGCACCGGTGTTCCATAGTGCGCGGCAACCTTATAGATGAGCGTCGCAGGGCGCAGGTGCAGAGTCGTCCCGTTCGGCACCTGAAGCGTCTCGACCCGCAGCCGAGTGTAGGCCGGGAAAATCGCCTGCGCATGGGCGCGTCCACGGCGCAAGAAGCCGGCAGCGCAGCACAGCCCAAAGTTGATCGCGTTGTCGAGCACTTCACCCTTCACGATGATCCTCGCGATCCGCTGTTTCGTCTTTTCCGAGCGGATGTCGTTCTCGTGCCTCTCATAGAAGTGAACCAGGTGGGTCACATATTCTAAGAGATGCAGAGAAACAGAAATGTAGCCTCGCAGAGGACGGAGATTGGCGTCCTTCGCTTCGAAAGCCGTATTCTTGATATAAGTGTCGTATTTCGACTGGAGATTATGCACACCCGCTTCATAGAAGCGGGCCTTCTCCTCCGAACAGCTTTTTGCAACAAAATGTCGCAAGCGAATCGGATCCGAGATCTTTTCGATCCCGATTCCCTCGATCAGGTCGCAAGTCTTCAGATACTTCGACGCGACTTCCGCGATCCGCTGCTGCTCGTCGGCCACATCCTCTTCGTCGGCCGTTCGCGGCAGCCGCAGCCTCGCGAACGCGCTCGGGAAGTGGCGGTCGCCCACGGCTTCCCGCGGAATCGGGATCCCGCGCGCTTCCGACTCTTGATACAGTTCTTTCAGCAGTTTCGAGATGGAGACGGTGGTCCACTCGATGGCGTCGGCGAGCAGCGGCTCGAAAGAGACACCCGCCGGATCCTCGACCCCGTACTTCGGATACCGACGCTGGAGATGTTGCAATGCATGGGCCGCGTTCGCGAACCCCCGAAGCGACGCCACGAGCTCCGTCAGATAAGTGAACACACCATTATTACGAGCATCGAAGTCGTCGAGGAACGACTCGAGCACGTTCGCCTCCGTCAGGAGCGAGAACATGTGGCTCTCGCTCCAGGTCGTGGGACTCGTCGAGACCAAGAAATTGGTCAGCCGAAAGAATGGTTGCGCCGAGCTGACGAGGAGCGGCAGGAACTCCTTCTCACTCAGGATGCGTTCAAGCGACCCATCGGCGGGTCCGATCACCGCCGAGGCCTGCGTGATTCGCCGTTGCCGCTTGCGCTTGCGCCGAGCCATAGTCCTCGAAGCATACGGCACGGCCCGTCGAACCGAGCGAGATCCGCCGGCTCAAGTTCGCCGGAACGGGAGGCCGAACAACCGCCCGCGCGAAGAGGCGTAAGGAGGAGGGTTCGGTGGCAGCAGGAGAGCGTTGCTTAGAGACGTATCTGAAGGAGATCAACGAGGTTGCACTCCTCTCGGCGAGCCAGGAGCGTGAGCTCGCAACACGCGTGCGCACGGGTGATCCGACCGCGCGAGACCACATGATCCGCGCGAATCTCCGCCTCGTCGTGAGCATCGCCAAGCGCTATGTGAACCGAGGGCTTTCGCTCCAGGATCTCATCGCCGAAGGCAACATCGGCCTCATGCGAGCCGTCGAGCGCTTCGATCCCGACCGTAATTGTCGCTTTAGCACCTATGCGGCATGGTGGATCAAGCAAGCGATCCGGCGCTCCCTCGTCAACACCGTGCGCACGGTACGTGTGCCTTCCTACATGGTGGAGCTGATCAGCCACTGGAAGGGGGTTGCCACGGAGCTTTCCTATCACCTCGGCCGCACCCCGAAGGCCGATGAGATCGCCGAGGGGCTCGCCGCTGAAAACCGCGTCGTCCAAGATGAAAGCTGGGATGTCGTCGAACGCACCATTCGCGGCGGCGCCTCGTCCTCCAGCTCCGACGCGTTCTGGTCCGCCAGCGAAGCGATCGAAGACTCCAAAACAAAGAGCCCCGACGAAGAGTTCCTCAGCACGTGCGAGATCGAGAAGCTGAACGAGCTGCTGAAGGTGATCGACGAGCGCGAGGCGCTCATCCTTCGCCTGCGGTACGGATTCGGCGAGGCGGAGCCCATGACCCTCAAGGAGATCGGCGAGGTCGTGGGGCTGACCCGCGAGCGCGTGCGACAGATCGAAGCGGAGTCGCTGCGGAAGCTCCATTCGATCATGGTCGGCGGGAAGCCGAACTCCGAGGGCTAGTTCGTCGAATCTCAACGTGGAGCGAGCCTTCGCTCTACGTGCATGTGCCGTTTTGTGTCTCGAAGTGCCGTTACTGTGACTTCAATTCTCACGAGGGCTTCGGACGCGACACGGCCGGATATGTGAACGCGCTGGCGTGGGAGATCGAGCGTCGTGCGCCAGCGCCAGCGCGCACGATCTTTCTTGGCGGGGGGACTCCCACCTATCTCGACGCGGAGTCGCTGCGCACAATTCTCGCGGCGCTCGCTCGCGCGGGCGCACTCGAGCGGCACGACCTCGAGTTCACCGTCGAGGCGAACCCCGAGAGCGCCACCGAGGAGAAACTACAGATTCTCCGCGCGGGGGGCGCCAATCGGCTTTCGCTCGGAGTTCAATCATTCGACGAGGCGCAGCTCCGGCGCTTCGATCGCGCCCACAGCGTGGCCGACGTCCGGCGCGCCGTAGCAGCCGCGCGCGCCTCCGGATTCGTGAACTTCAATTTGGATCTCATCTTCGCGAAAGAAGGCGAGACGCTGGAATCCTGGCGGCGCGAGCTTGACGAGGCGCTAGCGCTCGAGCCGCAGCATCTCTCCTGTTATGAGCTTACTTTTGAGCCCGCCACGGCACTCGCGCGCGATCTCGAGCGCGGCCGCGCCCGGAAAGCGGAGGAGTCTCTTCGATCCGAGCTGTTTCATTTCACCATTGAGTACCTCGCCTCGAGCGGCTTTCAACAATACGAAGTGTCCGCGTTCGCAAGGCCAGGGCGAGAGTGTCGTCACAATTTGGTCTACTGGACCAGCGGAAGCTGGATCGGCGTCGGCGCCGGCGCCACCACGGCCCTCGGCGCGTGCCGCGCAACCGATTTCGCGCTGCCGGAGACCTACGCGCGCGCCATCCGCGAGACCGGAAGCAGCCTCGATCCGAGCACCATCGAGTGCTCCACGCCCAAGGACCGTTTCTTTGAGGTTCTCATGATGGGGCTTCGGCTTCGAACCGGCATCCCAGCCGAGCTCATCGTGCGGCGCTCAGGCGAAGATCCGCTGCGCCAACCGAGCGGCCCGCTCTGGGCGCTGATCGATCAAGGTCTCCTCGAGCTGCGCGATGGTTGGCTCGCCGCGACGCCGCGGGGCTTCGAGGTGCTCGACAGCGTGCTCGGCCAGCTCCTTTAATCACAACAGGGCGGGGCTCACGCGCCGCCCGCCCTCCCCGAAAGGGAGCCCGCAGCTATGCTGCGCAGGTGCCCGCCCACTTTGCCGACCGGTTGCTCGCTGCGATTGCGAAGAAAGGATCGCCCTGCTGCGTCGGCCTCGATCCCCGGCTCGACTGGCTGCCGAACACGCTTCAGAGCCGCCTGCGATTGCGCCCCACTGCCCAAAGTGCCGCCAGCGCGCTCGTCGAGTTCCACGAGCGAATCTTGAAGCGGATCGCGCCGCTCGTGCCGGCGGTGAAGCCACAGTTGGCCTTCTTCGAGCAGCTCGGCGCCCCCGGAATTGAGGCCTATGAGCATTTGGTGAGGGCCGCGCAGGCGCTCGGGCTGCTCGTGATCGCCGATGCCAAGCGCGGCGACATCGGGCCAACCGCCGAGGCTTATGCGCGAGCATTCTTTGGTCCGCTCGAAATTCAGCGTACGCGCATTGATATCTGTGCGGCCGACGCGCTCACCGTGAACCCATTTTTCGGGAGCGACGGCGTGAGGCCCTTCCTCGACGCCGCACGAGCGCAGCGGGCCGGGCTCTTCCTACTTGTAAGAACGAGCAATCCATCCTCGGCGGAGTTCCAGGCCCACCCTGCGCATTCGATTGCGCTCTCGGATCTCATCGCCGACCGCGTCCATGAGTGGGGTTCCGCAGACATCGGAGAGGAAGGTTACTCTTCCGTGGGCGCGGTGGTCGGCGCCACGCATCCCAAGCTCCTGGCCGATCTGCGAAAGCGCATGCCGCGCGCTCTATTTCTGCTCCCCGGCTATGGAGCGCAAGGGGGCAAGGCTGAGGACGTGGTCGGCGCCTTCGATGAACGAGGCGCCGGCGGTCTGATCGTCGCAGCTCGATCTGTGAACTTCGCATACCGCGCCGCAGACGGCTCGGAGTCGGCCGATTGGGAAGGCGCGATCGAAGCAGCGACGGCGCGAATGGTTACAGATGTACGCCGCGCGCTCGCGGCGCGGCCGAGCTGAACCCGACCCAGGGCGAATTCGGACGTGCTGTCCACTCAACTGTTACCTTTTAGCGTCGCAGCGACCGACCCCGCCGCGCTCGCAAGGCAGCGATCGATCCTCGAGGAGCATGCGCGCAAGCCGCTGCTCGAGCGCGCCGCTGAGCTCGCGCGCTCCGCGGCGATCCGGCCGGCCCGTGGAGGCGCAGCCGCGGAGGCCATCGAGGTGTCCGCGAAGGCGCGGGGGCTGTCCGCGGGAGCCCAGCTTTCCGCGGCGCGGTTGCGCGATCCGAGGGCGGTCGCCGTCATCACGGGGCAGCAGCCGGGCTTCCTTGGTGGGCCGCTTTATTGCATTCTCAAGGCGGTGCATTGCGTCCGATTCGCGCAGGCGCTCGAGAAGACTCTCGGCGTGCCGGTCGTGCCGCTTTATTGGCTTCATACAGATGACCACGACATCGACGAGGTGCGTGGCATTGGGCTCTTTGCCGGTCGCAAGCCGCCCGTGCACGTTTCCGTCGATCTCGGAAGAGGACGGCCGTTCCTTTCCGACGTGCGACTGCCGGCGTCGGCGGCCGAGCTATGGCTACAAATCCAGGGCCATGTCCCCGCCGGCCCCGATCGGGAGAAAGCCATTCAATGGCTGAAGCCCGAGCCGGGCGATCGGCTCGCAGACGCCACGATTCGGCTGCTCGACGGGTTGTTCGGCGAGCACGGGCTCGTCCCCTTCGAGCCGCAGGATCTTCGCACAGTGCTTTCCCTCGAGCTCGCCGACGTCATCGAAGCGCTGCCGAGCACACTTCCGCAGTTCCAACAAATGGCGGCGAGCGTACGCTTGGAAGGATTGCGCGGTCCATTCGACCTCCAGGATCCGCCGATCGTGTTCCAGCGCACGGTGCGCGGCCGCGAGCGCGTCCATATCGAGCTGAGCCGCGCACTGCTGCCGAGCGGAGAAGGGATCACTTATCAGGAACTCGCGACGAGAGTTCGAACGCAGCCAGAACTCTTCAGCGCCGGCGTTGCGAGCCGCGTTCTCGTCGAGGCTCTGGCCCTTCCCGTCGCCGCTTCGATCCGCGGCCCCGGCGAGCTTGCCTATTCGCCGTTTTGTAAACCTCTCATGCCGAGGCAGAGATCGAGGCCGCTGCCGATCGAGGTCCCACGATGGACGGCGACGCTCGTCCCGCAGGAGATCGCCGACCTCTGTACTTCGATCGGGCTTGAGCCTGCGTCGCTTGTGGACCCTGCGGCGGCTGCGCCCGCCGCGAGCGAGCGAGCGAAGCTGCGCGAGGAGCTCGAGATCCAACAAATCTCGGCGGACCTTCGAGCGCGGCTCGCTGCCCTGCGCGATCCACTCATCGCGGCCGACGGCGCCCTCGCTCGGTCCGTCGACAAGACGCTTGCCAGCACGGGGCGCTCCATGGAGAGACTCAGCCGAAAAGTTACCGAAGCGCTCGACCGGAAGCTCGACCTCGCCTACATCCGTTGGAATCGCGCGCGCGCGGTGCTTCGCCCATTCGGCGCCCCGCAGGAGCGCAGCATCGGCGCGCTCCAATTCTTACCGTCGGGACGAACGGCATTTGTGAATCGCCTGATGGAGACTTGCGACCTCGTTCCGACCGGGCACCGATTGATTCCGATTCCGTCGCTATGAAAGCTCAACAATCCCACGTTGACGTGCTCGTCGTCGCCACCCATCCGGACGACGCCGAAGCGACCATCGGCGGAACGATCGCGAAGCTCACTCAAAGCGGCTGCTCCGTCGCCGTCGTCGATGCGAGCCGTGGCGAGATGGGCACGCGCGGCACCGTCGACGACCGCAAGAAGGAAGCAGCGAGAGCGGCACGCAGCCTTCGGCTTGCCTGGCGCGCGAATCTTGAGCTTCCCGACGCGCGTATTGTGGCGTCTCCGCCGGCGCGAGAGGCGTTGGCACGCGTCATCCGCAACGCGAAGCCCTGGCTGCTGATCGGGCCCTGGTGGGTCTCCGATCTCCATCCCGATCACGCCGCCGTCGGGCTCATGACGCGCCAGGCGTTCTTCCTCTCCGGATTACAAAAGCTCGACCCGGAGTCGGCGCCCCACCGGCCGAAGCATCTTTTGTACTACGCGAGCCACGATCGCTTCGAGCCGCATTTTGTGAGCGCTCTTACAGAAGCGCATTTCAACGCGAAGATTCGGGCGCTCGAGTGCTACGCGACCCAGGTGCGCTCCACGAGCCGTCGCGACAAGGGGCAACACTTCGTCTTCGGCCGAGGCTTCTTCGAGCGAGTGCTCGCGAGAACCCGGCACGACGGGATCCTCATCGGCGCCCCCTACGGAGAAGGCTTCCGCTCGGAAGCGATCCTGTCGGAAGAAAACCCCATTCATATGCTCCTGACCGGCGCCCACCGCGTCCGGTCGGCGGAGCGTTCATAATCACGATCTGAGGCTTGTCATGGCGAAAGACCGCAGAGTTGCAGTTATCAATCAAAAAGGCGGGGTCGGCAAGACGACGACCACGGCCAACCTTGGCGCCGCGTTGGCGCGCATGGGGAAGCGAGTGGTCGTGATCGATCTCGACCCGCAAGCGAACTTATCGCTCCACCTCGGCGTCGATGCCGCGGAGGGCTCGCCCTCGATCTACCAAGTCCTGCTCGATGAGCTCACGATGGAGCAGGCGCTTCGAACCACCGAGACGCCGAACCTGTCGCTCGCGCCTTCGAACCTCGACCTCGCCGGCGCCGAAGTGGAGCTCGTCTCCGCCATTGGCCGCGAAACACGCCTGCGCGATGCGATCGACGCGTGGATTCGAAGGCACCAGGAGCAGCACGGAGAGCATCCCTTCGATTGGCTGATTATTGATTGTCCGCCCTCCCTCGGAATGCTCTCCGTCAACGGGCTCGTTGCCGTGCACGAAGTATTCATCGCCGTGCAGACGGAGTTCTTTGCGCTGCGCGGACTCTCCAAATTATTGGATCTTGTCTCTCTCGTGAAGCGCCGTCTCAACCCGAGCCTTGAGGTTTCCGGCATCGTGGCCGGGCTTTTCGACTCTCGGCGCAACCTTTCGCGCGAGGTGCTCGAAGAGCTGCGCACCTATTTTGGTCCGCGCGTCTTCAAGACGGTGATCCGGGAAAATGTAAGATTGGCCGAGGCGCCCAGCCACGGGAAGTCCATTTTCGACTATGCGCCCGAATCCAATGGCGCCGCCGACTACGCGTCCCTCGCCAAGGAAGTTGTGGCGCGCGCGGAAGCGGAAGATGCGCCCCCGTCCGTGGAAGCGGCGCAGGGCGCCTGAGAGCGAGCCTTGGATTCCTTACGCATCGGGATTGCCTGTTATCCGTCGCTCGGCGGCTCGGGCGTCGTGGCCACCGAGCTCGCGGCCGGGCTCGCGGAGCGCGGACACGCAGTTCACTTATTCACGTTCTCGACGCCTCACCGCGAAGCCGCCGGCGTCTCGATCCACCTCGTGAACGTCTTCGCCTATCCGCTCCTGCAGTTTCCTCCCTACGATCTCGCCCTCGCCTCGAAGATTGTGGATACGGTCCAGAGGATCGGGGGCCTCGATATTCTGCATGTTCATTATGCGGTGCCGCACGCCATTAGTGCATTCTTAGCGAAGCAGATGCTTGGCCCCAAGGCCTTCCGAACCGTGACAACGCTCCACGGCACCGATATCTCGATCGTGGGGAGCGACCCGGCCTACGCCACGGTGACGCGATTCGGAATCGATCAGAGTGATGGCGTGACGGCTGTCTCCGACAGCCTTCGAGCCCAGACGCAGCGGCTCTTCGGCGTGCGCCGGGAGATCGTGACACTCCCGAATTTTGTGGATTTGAAGGTCTTCCAGCCGGTGGCCGACCGCGCGGATCCGCGGCCAACGCTGGTCCACGCGTCGAACTTCCGCCCCGTGAAGCGCGCCATCGACGTCGTCAAGATTTTCGCCCAAGTCCACCGGGCCATACCCGATGCGCGCCTCGTGCTGCTCGGGGAAGGACCGGAGAAGGATCCCGCGATGGCGCTTGCTCGAGAGTTGGGAGTTCACCAATCGGTCGAAGACCGAGGAGCCGTACAGATCCCGTCGAATGTCCTCGCGCAAGCCGATTTATTGCTTCTCCCGAGTGAGACGGAGTCCTTCGGCCTCGTCGCACTCGAAGCGATGGCCTGCGGAGTGCCGGTGCTCGCCTCGCGCGTCGGCGGCCTCCCCGAGGTCATCGCCGATGGAGTCTGCGGCCGGCTCTTCGAAGTCGGCGATGTGAACGCGTTCGCGATGGCGGCCATCGACCTGCTCCAGGATCCAGTGCGCCGACGCGCCATGGGCGCGGCCGGCAGAGCGCGCGCTGAAAGTGAGTTCTCGAAGGAGCGCGTCGTCGAGCGATATGTGGATTATTATCGAAAGGTCATCGCTCGGCAGGATGCGGCAGTGCAGCCATGAGCAAGCGTCTCTATTTCGATTGGAACGCTTCGGCTCCGCTGCGGGCGCAAGCGCGAGACGCGATGAGAGCCGCGGAGCTCCTCCCCGGCAATCCTTCGAGCGGACACGCCGAGGGGAGGGCGCTGGCCGCGATCCTCGACGGCGCGCGGACGCGGTTGCTTTCCGAACTCGATGCGCCCGGGGCGATTGTCGTTTGGACCTCCGGGGCCACGGAGGCCAATAATCTCGCGCTCCTCGGCGCGGCGCGTCAGGCGAAGGGCAGCCACCCTCGACCGCTCTTCGCGGCACCGGTGACGGAGCACGAGGCCGTGCTGAACACGCTCTCACAAATCGAACGGGAAGGAGGCGAGCAGCAGCTGCTCCCCGTGGAACGCGACGGTAGCATTCGGAGCGATGCGCTCGACACGGCGCTCGCCCGGGAGCCGCTCGTGATTTCTTGTATGCTTGCACAGAACGAGGCGGGAAATATGCATCCCGTGGCAGAGCTAGCGCGGCGAATCGCGGCCCTCCGTCCGCGCCCGCTCTTTCACACCGACGCGACCCAGGCCGTCGGCAAGATCCCCGTTTCGTTTCGCGCGCTCGGGGTCGACATGATGTCGATCAGTGCACACAAATTCGGCGGGCCGCGGGGAGTCGGCGCGCTGTTGCTCCGGAAGGGGCTCCGACTCCAGCCGCTCCAATTCGGCGGGGGCCAGGAGCAGGGTTATCGCGCCGGTACAGAGAACGTGGTCGGCATCGCCGGGCTCATCGCGGCGCTCGAAGCCGCCCATGCAGGAATGGGCGAGGCCGTTCCGCGTTTGCAACAAATCGGAGCGGCGCTGCGTGAAGGGCTTCGGCGCCTCGCGCAGGATGTGTGCTTTCTCACGCCGGAGTTCGGAGCGCTGCCCAACACGCTGGCGCTCTCGATCCCCGGAGTCGACGGGCGCAGCCTCGTCGTTGCTCTCGACCTGGCCGAGGTCGCATGCTCCGTCGGGAGCGCCTGCTCGTCGGGTGCGACGCTTCCGTCGCGCATCGCGAAGGCCATGGGATACGGCGACGAGATCGCGAAGGGGGTACTGCGCCTTTCCTGGGGCGATGCGACCACCGAAGCGGATTTGAAAGAGCTCCTCGACCGTCTTCGGCAGGTCCTTGCGCGGCTCCGTCGATCGACCGATTCCGAACCGCGACGGACGTAAGCCTGTGGCTGCAGCGGCGTTCGGTCCGGGCCAAATTGGGGCCTTGACCAAATGGCCTTCGTGGGTGTTAAATCACGACCCAATAGCCGCCGTAAGCTATTGATAGATAAAGACTTAGAATTAACCTTCGGCGAACGCAGGAAACGACCTTGAAGCACGCGAGACCGGATCGGGCCGACCCCCTGGCGGCCACCGAGATGTGGTCCTCGATTCTGCAGGAGCTGGCGCTCCAGATCCGTCGTGAGCAGCTCCAGACGTGGTTCCTGCGCGTCGCGGCACTCGCTTTCGACGGTCAGACGCTGAAGCTCGCTGTCCCGTCCAACTTCCACCGGAGCTGGATCCTCGAGAACTACGGCGATGCGCTCCGCGAGGCCGCCGAGCGAGCCGTGGGAATCACGCTTCAGCTCGAGCTCGTCGTCGATCCGGAGAAGGCCGCCACGACGTTGCCGCCCGCCGCGTTTTCGCCGAACTCGCCGTCGTCGAATGCCGGCGCCGCGCCAGCAAACACTCTGGGCGCTTCGAGCGCCGCGGCTCCGAGCCCTTCCGCCGAGCCCGATCGTTCCGACGGCGCGGAAAGCCCCCGCCGCGCTCCCGCCTGGCCGCGCTCTCCCAATCATGGAGGTCAGTCCTCGGGGATGGCCGGCTCCGGCATCGGCGCCCATGGATTCTCCGAGGGCGGCGCGGCGACGCTCGGGAACGACGACGCGCTCGACCCGCTGACGCTCAACCCGGCATATACTTTTAGTAACTTTGTGGTGGGGCCGTGCAATCGCTTCGCCTACGCCGGCGCCATGGGCGTCGCCGAGAATCCTGCCCGCGCGTACAACCCACTTTTCCTCCACGGTTCCGTCGGCCTCGGCAAGACGCATTTGTTGCAGGCCATCTGCCACGACCTGCTTCGCCGCAAGCCCTCGACGCGGATTCTGTATCTTTCCTGCGAGACGTTCACGAACCACTTCATCGCCGCGCTCGAGAAAGGTGCGCTCGAGAACTTTCGTCGGCGATACCGGAACGTTGACGTGCTCGTCGTCGACGACATTCATTTTCTGGCCAATAAAGAGCGCACCCAGGAAGAGTTCTTCCACACATTCAACGCGCTTTTCCAAGCGAGCCGCCAGATCGTTCTCTCGAGCGACAGCCCGGCCAAGGAGATCCCCACACTTCAGGAGCGCCTCGTGTCGCGCTTCAAGTGGGGCCTCGAAGCGGAGATTGAGAAGCCGTGCTTCGAGACGCGTCTCGCGATCCTGCGCCGCAAGGCGCGCACCATGAATGTCACTCTCGCCGATGAGGTGGCCATGGTCCTCGCCGAGCGCATCACCAACAATATTCGTGAGCTCGAAGGGGCGATCAACCGGATCGTCGGCTACTCGTCCTTACAAAACGAGAAGATTACACCGGAGCTCGTGAAGCGCGTGATGCCCGAGCTCGAGGCCGACAAGACGACGATCGTCCGCATGGAAGACATCTCGTCGATCGTGGCGCGCATTTATCACGTTCGGCTCCAGGATCTTCAGAGCCGCCGCCGCCACCAATCGGTGGCGCTGCCTCGGCAGCTCGCCATGTTTCTGGCTCGCCGCCACACGAAGCACTCGCTCGAGGAGATCGGGGGCTACTTCGGCGGACGCGATCACACGACCGTGCTCTATGCCGTCGAGAAGATTGACAGTTTGCTGACCGCCGACACGGCCCTTCGCGACACGGTCTCGAAGATCGCCGAGGAGCTCGTCCGCAGCTACTCGCGTCCGGCGAGCTAGCCGATCTCAAGCACGTCGGGCCATCCGCCTTCCGGCCTCTCCAACCCTCCGCCGCGCAACCAGCGCGCCGCGCACACTCCGCCGCCCTCTCGGCGGCGGCGCTTGGCTGGCATGGCTCTCTGCGGAATGCGAGAATCGTTGAGCCTTTTCGAGACTTGACGGCTCCATGGCCGGCGGCATGAGAAGGCAGCCTGCGGCGGCGTGCCCGCAAGCGCCCCGCATCGTCTCCCCTTCCGGCGATTCCGAAGCAACCCCACGGATGTCCGACGCTGACTCTCCGATCCCATCGCGCGTCGCAGATCGCGCCATCGAGCTCGAGATACGCACTTCGTATCTCAATTATTCGATGTCGGTCATTCAGTCCCGCGCGCTGCCGGACGTGCGCGATGGGCTGAAGCCCTCCCAGCGGCGCATCCTCGTCGCCATGCACGATCTGCGGCTCGGTCCGCAGACGAAGCGCATCAAGTGCGCCAAGATCGCCGGCGACACAAGTGGTAACTACCATCCGCATGGCGAGGCGGTCATCTACCCGACGCTCGTGCGCATGGCGCAGGATTTCTCCCTGCGCTATCCGCTGATCGACCCGCAAGGCAACTTCGGCTCGATCGACGGCGATCCGCCGGCCGCCATGCGTTACACCGAAGCGCGCCTCTCCGCCATCGGCGTCGAGTTGCTGACCGACATCGAGAGCGAGACCGTCGATTTCCGCGATAGCTACGACGCGCGCCTGAAGGAGCCGGTCGTGCTCCCGTCGGCCTTCCCAAATCTTATCTGTAACGGCTCCGAAGGCATCGCCGTCGGCATGACGACGTCGATCCCGCCGCACAACCTCACGGAAGTGATCGACGGCCTTTTATTGCTTCTCGAGAACCCGGCGGTCAGCGTCGATGCGCTGATCGAGAAGATCCCCGGGCCCGATTTCCCGACGGGCGGAACCATCTGCGGCCGCCAGGGCATTCTCGACGGCTACCGCACCGGCCACGGATTATTGACTCTGCGCGCTCGGCATGTGATCGAGCAGCAAGACAACCGCACGGCGATCGTCTTCGTCGACATTCCGTATCAAAAGCGCAAGGAAGACATCGTCGAGAAGATTGCCGCCGCCGTGAAGGACGGACGCATCCGCGGCATCTCCGACCTGCGCGACGAATCCAATAAAGAGGGCATCCGCGTCTACGTGGAGCTGAAGCGCGGAGAAGACCCCGAGGTCGTCCTCAATCAGCTTTACACACATACGCCGCTCCAGGACACGTTCTCGATTCACAATCTTGCGATTGTGAACGGACGTCCGAAGACGCTCAACCTCAAGGAGCTCCTCGAGAACTTCCGCGACCACCGGATCGACGTGATCCGCCGACGCACGCGCTATCTCTTGCGAAGAGCGCAGGCGCGTCTGCACATCCTGGAGGGGCTACAGATCGCCGTCGACAACCTCGACCGCGTCATCACGATCATCCGCGAGTCGGAGAGCGTGGAGGTGGCGCGCGAGCGGCTGCGGGCGGAGTTCTCTCTTTCGTTGCTGCAGGCCGACGCAATTCTTGAGATGCGCCTCTCGCGCCTCACGGGCCTTGAGCGCGGCAAGCTCGCCGCCGAAATCCTCGAGGTGAAGACGAGCGTCGCGGAATATCAGGCGATCCTGCGCGAGCCGGCGCGTGTCCTCGCCATGATTCGTGAGGATCTGATCAAGCTGCGCGATCGCTTCGGCGACGCGCGGAAGACGATCCTCGGGCCGGCGATCCGCGCGATGGATGAGAAAGATCTCATCGCCCACGAGCTGATGGTGGTGACGGTGACGCGCGACGGCTACGCCAAGCGTGGGCCGGTCTCAACCTACAAGCGCCAGCGGCGCGGCGGCCGAGGCATTACAGGTGCCGAGACGAAGGAAGGAGACGTTCTCTCCTATCTGTTCGTTGCCGACACGCATGATTATTTGCTCTTCTTCACGGAAGACGGGCGCGTCTATTGGCTCGAGGTCTACGAGCTGCCGAACTTGCCGCGCACGTCGAAGGGGCGCTCCATTGCGAACCTGCTTTCGCTGCGCCCGGGCGACAAGATCTCGGCGATCCTGCCGGTGTCACAATTCGATCCGGCGCGAAGTGTGTTCTTCGCCACCGTCGGCGGCACCGTCAAGAAGACCTCTCTCGAAGCGTTCTCGCGTCCGAAAAAGACCGGCATCCGCGCCATTCGTCTCGACGAGGGTGACCGGCTGATCGGCGCGCAGATCATCTCCGCCGGCGATCAGATCGTACTTGCTACTTATAACGGTTACGCGATCCGGTTCGACGAGAGCGACGTGCGCGAAATGGGCCGCGACGCGGCGGGCGTTCGCGGTATCTCGCTGCGCGAGAGCGACCGCGTCGTCGACTTCGTCGTGGGCGTCCCGGGGATGCAGGTCCTCGTGGCGAGCGAGAATGGCTACGGAAAACGCACGCCGATTGAAGATTACAGACACCAGACCCGCGGCGGCATGGGCGTGATCAATTTGAAGATCAGCGAGCGCAACGGCGGCGTCGTGAATGTGCTCGTCGTCGACGACTCGACGGAGCTTTTATTGCTTTCCGAGTCGGGCATCATTCAGCGCATTCGCGCGGGTGAGATTCGCGAGACAGGGCGCGCCGCCCAGGGCGTGCGCCTCATGAACCTCGACGAAGGCGACAAGCTGAAGACGATGGCCAAGATTCCCGCCATGGAAGAGCCGCCCGTCGCCGGAGCAGGCGAGAGCGACGCCGAGGCTCGCCCCGAGAACGGCGATGCTCCTGCGGATGACGCGGGCGGTGCCGAGCCGAAAGAGCCCGGCGAATAAGTGAACGCGGCGCTTCCGATGCGCCTCCGGAGCCGCCTCCAGGAGTTCCCGCATCGGAAGCCGCGGAACTCCTGCCATGAACCTGCGACCGGGCCTCCGCCTCCTTGCGCGAGTGCTCCTCGCAACTCTCCTTGCGGTCGTCCTCGCGGAGCTGGGGCTACGGGCGGCGGGGTGGGTGTACTTACAGATCCACGCGCGCGACGGCGCCGCCAGCGGAACGGAGCCGGTCCTTTGTGTGGGAGACTCCCACACATTTGGGATCTTTCTGACGAAGCAGGATTCCTACCCGTCGCGCCTCGAGTCGATTCTCTCGAGGCAGCTCCCCGCGCCGGCTCCTGCCGTGGAGAACCGGGGCGTGCCCGGCATGACGAGCCTCGACGTGCTGCATGAGCTCGGCGAGACGCTGAAGACGCGGTCCTATCGCGCAGTACTGATCTGCGTCGGAGCCAATGATCGGTGGAAAGGCGTGGACGAGACCGGCTGGGCCGCCTCCTTCGGAAAGCTCCGGCTTGTGAAGCTGGCGCGACTCCTGAATGCCCACTTTTCTAATCAGTCTGCCGTGCGCAGCGATGTCGACCGCCGCATAGGAGTCGACGAAATTTCCGGATCCCCCGTCGCAGGCGCCTCGTCGCGGGCTTCACTCGTCATTCGGGATCGTTCCGGTAAGATCGTACAATTCGAGCAGAGCACCTCGGGCGAAAAGGAATCCGACGCCGAGCTGCGTTCCAAGCTTCGGCGCAACGTCGACGCCATCGTAGCTCTCTGCCGGAGCAACGAAACCAAGCCGGTACTCGTGGGATACGCCAACGAAGAGGGTGACCACGGCGTCGCCAACGGCGTCCTCGCCGAAGCAGCCACGGGGAACGGAGTGCCCTTCGTCGATCTCCGTCCCGCCATGGAAGTTGCTGCAAGGGCGCACCGATTCGAGGATCTGTACTTTCCCGACCGCCATCCGACGCGCACGGCCTGTGAGCTCGTGGCACGAGTGATCTTCAACCGGCTCATTGCCGAGCAGGTTCTTGAGGGGAAGCTGATCGCCGACGTCCAAGCCGATCTCCCGCGGAGCACCGCGCTGCCGAGCGAGATCCGCGTCATGGGAAGCGTCGCTGCGGGCGACGTAGCGCTCGTCGTGAGAACCGACCCGGGAAGAAAGTTATATATCTTCCTCTCTTACGGCACGGAGCCTCCGACCGACGTGCTCGGGCATCGGATCCCCCTGCGCCGCGACGCGCTTTTCGAGCGCACGCTCTCCCCTGAGCAGCCGACACTTGGCGTCGCCAACTCGAAAGGTATCTGTACAATCTCGATCTCGAAGCTCCTGGCGGCGGAGGACCGCAAGGGCACGAAGCTGTATGGAGTGGTGGCGCTCTTCGGGATCGGAGACCGGCCTGGGCTGAACGACATCCGCGACCGAACCGAGATCGTCCTGCCGTGAGCGCAGCGACCGAGAGCGCCGCGGAGCGCCGCCCCTTGGGCCGGCGGCCGCCTTCTCTCGCGGCAAGCTCCGCAATTGTGAGTTTGTGCACGGCGGCCTCGCGCGTGCTCGGCTATGCCCGCGACAGCGCCCTCGGCGCACTCCTCGGAAGCTCGCCGGCCTACTCGGCGCTTCGGCTCGCGTTCAACGTTCCCAATTTTCTTCGCCGGCTCCTCGGAGAAGGAGCCCTAGCCGCCGTATTTGTGCCGCTGTTTCAAGAGGCCGAGCGCAGCGGCGGCGAGCCGCGAGCGCGGTCCCTCGTCTCGGTTGTCGCGGGGGCTCAAGGCCTCGTGCTGCTGGCGCTTGCGGCCCTCGGCGTCGGAGTCTGCCTTTTGTGTCCGACGCCGACGGCGGCGACGCTCCTGCACGTCGACGAGGAGAAGGCCGGGCTCCTGCTCAAGTATCTTTCGATTCTTCTGCCTTATCTAATACCGGTCTGCCTCTACGCATTTGCGGCTTCGGTCCTCAATGCGAGACACCGATTCCTTGCGCCGTCGGCCGCGCCCGTCCTCCAGAACATCGTGGCACTCGCCGCCTGCGCGCTTGCCTGGCTGCTCGTCGTCGGGAGTGCCGATCCAGCTTCGATCACATCGGCTCAGCAGGACCGCGCCGCAACTCTGATCGCCGCGGGATTCTTGACCGCCGGTTTTTGTATGTTCGTCATGCAGCTCCCAGCGCTGCGGCGCGAAGGACTGCTGGCGGCGCCGACCTTTGCTGTTCGGTCGCCTGACTTCGTACTTTTCCTGCGGCGGCTGACGCCCGTGCTCCTCGGCATGGGTGTCGTGCAGGTGAGCGTGCTGCTTTCGAGTATTGTAGCTTTCTCCATCCTTCCCGATGGCGGGAACATTCACCTCGACTACGCAGCGCGGATCTTTCAGCTTCCCCAAGGACTGATCGGCACCGCCGTCGCGACCGCCGCCTTTCCCACAATTTCGCGCGCATGGGCCGAAGGCGATCGGGCGGGCGTCGTTTCGGAGCTCGAGCGAGCGCTCGTGTTGGCTCTCGCGGCCGCAGCCCCCGCGAGCGCCGGGTTGCTGGCTCTCGCGCTGCCGATCACGACTCTTTTGTATGGCTACGGCGCGTTCACTTCAGAGGCTTGCGCGGCAAGCGCCGACGCACTCGCGGTTCTCGCGCCCGCCATTCCATTTGTGGCTTTGACGCCGCTTCTTGCTCGCGCCTTCTACGCGGCCGGGCGCACGACGCTGCCCACCGTCGTCGCGGCGGCGCTTGTCCTCCTCGACCTTTCTCTGGCGATCGGGCTCGGGCTTCGCCTCGGACTCCAGGGAGTCGCTGCGGCCACCACCGTGACCGCCGTGGCGAATTGCCTCCTCCTCGCGGTTCTGCTTCGCAAGCTTGGCCTACCGCGCGGACTCCATTGGGCTTCGCCCGCTGCCAAAGTCGCGCTGTGCGCAGCGCTCTGTGGCCTTGCGGCCTATGGCGGGCGTCTCGCCGCGCAGCACCTTCTCGGAATCGCGGGCCATCGGCGATTCACTCTCGCTCTCGCGCAAACGGCGATCGGAATCGGCGCCGGAGCCACCGCTTACGGGTTCGCAATCCATGCGACCCATCTCTTTACTTGGCAACAACTTCGGACAGAGCTCGAGCGCCTTCGCCGTCGGCGATCGAAGCCGTCGGAGTAACTTCCAGAGGATGCAAAAAAAGCGCTGGCGCGGCCCCTTTCCCACAACCTACAGTGGCCGCTCAAACCAAAAACGGCACCGAACCACAACATCTAGCAGCCCGTGGCAAGAGTGCTCCGCAAAGCGAGCACGAGGGTGATTCGCGAGATCGAGGAGGTCCGCCGCAGGCGTAGCCAAGGAGTTACGTCGAGGCGATCCAACGATGAGATCACGAAAATGCCCGCGTGCGAAGCTCGGATGATTCTTGCCACGGGTCGCTGGAAGCCCATCGCGAAGGTGTTTCGAGCAGGGTGCGTGCCACCTCAACTCGCAGCGCCTTTTCATCGGGTCCCTTGCCTCGACAGCCCGCCGAACACTCCTCCCCGCCTTCCCGAGCCCGCCTCATCGGAGACACACGATGGAACCCAAGACGGAAGTCCGCCCTTCCCGAGGGACCCCCGTGACCGCGAATCGCGTCGCGAGCCTCAACGACCCCGCCGACACCGCCGCAGCTGAATACGCCGCGAAGCTGGAGGCGCTTCCTGCCCCCGACCTCAAGCCCAATGCACTGAAGGTCCTCGCTGCCCGCTATCTCAAGAAAGACGAGAAGGGGCGTCCGACGGAGCAGCCGAAGGAACTCTTCTGGCGCGTGGCGACGACCATCGCCGCCGCGGAGCGCAGCTTCCCGGGCTGCACCCAGGAGCGTTTCGATCAGTGGGCTCGGGAGTTCTATGACCTGATGGCGACGGGCGTGTTCATGCCCAACTCGCCGACGCTCATGAACGCAGGTCGTGAGATGGGGATGTTGAGCGCGTGCTTCGTTCTCCCCGTCGAAGATTCGATCGAGGGCATCTTCTCCTCGATCAAGGCTACTGCACTGATCCAGAAGGCGGGCGGCGGCACGGGCTTCGATTTCTCGCGGCTTCGGCCCCGCGGCGATTATGTGCGTTCTTCAGGCGGCACGACGGAGGGTCCGCTTTCGTTCATTCAGGTCTTCTCGGCGGCGACCAATGCGATCCAGCAGGGGGCATTCCGCCGCGGAGCCAACATGGGAATGCTGCGCGTCGATCACCCCGACGTGCTCGGCTTCATCACCATCAAGGACGACCTGACGAAGCTCACCAATTACAACATCTCGATCAGCGTCACCGACGAATTCGTCGAGCAGCTCCGGGCGGATCGCAACGCGCCGCACCGCACGCTCAATCCGCGAACCGGCGAATGGAAGGCGCTGAAGCGCGACGACGGCTCCGTCGTCACCGTTGGCGAGCTGTGGGACATGATCATCGAGCACGCCTGGGGCACGGGCGAGCCCGGCGTGATCTTTATTGACCGAATCAATGCAACGAATCCGACGCTCCACATCGGTCGCATGGAGGCAACAAATCCGTGCGGCGAGCAGCCCCTGCTGCCCTACGAGGCGTGCAACCTCGGCTCGATCAACGTCGCGAAGTTCATTCGCCGTACCCACGGCACGGCGAAGCTCGCAGAGGCCGAGTTCCGCGAAACCGTTCGCAAGTGCGTCCGGTTCCTTGACAACGTCGTCGAAGTGAACAATTACCCGTTGCCCGAGATTCGCGAGATGTGCCTCGGCAACCGGAAGATTGGCCTCGGCGTCATGGGCATTGCCGATGCGCTCTACGAGATGGGGCTTTCGTACTGCTCCGACGAGGGCGTCGCCTTCGGCGAGCATGTGATGAAAGTTCTCAATGATGAGTCGCACGTGGCCTCGGAGCAGCTCGCCGAGGAGCGCGGCTGCTTCCCCTTCTGGCCGGGCAGCTCCTGGCAGAAGCAGGGGCGCAAGATGCGCAACGCCTGCTCGACGACGGTCGCGCCCACCGGAACGATTTCGATTATTGCGAATTGCTCCGGCGGCATCGAGCCGCTCTTCTCGCTCGCGTTCTATCGCCAAGTGCTCGACGGCCAGCGCCTACCCGAGGTTCACGACGCATTCATGCGCGTGGCGCAGGAGCGCGGATTCATGACAAGCGATCTGGCCGATCGCATTGCCAAGGCGGGTTCGATTCAACATTTCGAAGACATCCCCGAGGATGTCCGAAAAGTGTATGTTTGCGCCCACGACGTGAAGCCGGAATGGCACATGAAGATGCAGGCCGCGTTCCAGCGCCATTGTGACGCCAGCATCTCGAAGACCATCAATTTCCCGCACGACGCCACCGTGGACGACGTGCGGAAGATTTATGAGATGGCCATCGATATGAACGTGAAGGGCGTCACCGTCTATCGCGACGGCTGCCGCGACCTCCAGCCGATGGCGCTCGCGAGCACCCAGGGCCCGTCCGCGAAGCCCGCCAGCGACGCCGTCAAAGAGGAGGCGACGGTCGCGGCGACTCCGATGTCCCCGACCACGCTCACGCCGGTTCGCCTTCCGGAGATCATGCCGAGTCTTCGAGTTCGGCAGATGACGCCGTTCGGCAACATGCATGTGAAGATCGCGGTCGACGCCAAGACCGAGAAGGAGCGCGAGGTGTTTGCTCAGCTCGGCAAGGGCGGCGACATCGCGAATTCGGACCTCGAGGCGATCTGCCGCCTGATCTCGCTCTTCCTGCGCTGCAACGGAACGCTCGAGCTCGTGCTCGGGCAACTCGAGGGAATCGGCTCGAGCCTCTCGATTCCAAGCCGTGACGGCCGCATCCTTTCGCTGGCCGACGGCCTCGCGAAGGCGCTGAGCCGCTACCTCACGGCGAAGAAAACGTTTGGGCTCCGCGCGCTCCTGTTGGGAGAGGTCGATCCGAACCAGCTCGTCTCTTCGGCCGCCGATGTCGAGGCCAAAGGGGGCACGAGCGCCAAGACGGCCTTTAAGGTGAAGTGCCCCGCGTGCTCCTTCGACCTGACCTTTGCCGAAGGGTGCGTGAAGTGCCACTCGTGCGGATTCAGCCAGTGCTAGCGGCCCACAACGGCATGGGTTGATCGCGCGGCGACACCCTCCTGCGGTCACATCCCTGAGACTCGGGCCGTGTCTCGCGTTTTCCGCGAGGCGCGGCCCGCGCCCTTTTTTGGGGCGGCCCACGGACCGCCCGCCGAACCGGCGCCTTCCTTGACAACTTCCCGGGGTAGGGCGCTAATCGCAAGGCTTTCACAAGGTCGCAAAGTTCCAATCCCCGGCCCACGGCTCCCCATGAGCTTCACAACACGCTTCGCGATCGGCGCCTCGTCGCTCGCGCTTGCCGCGCTCTGCTTCCAGGCGACGGCGCAGACCCCACAAATTGTGCCCTTCGCCAAGACCGCCGATCTGCTGATCGGCGATAATTTCACGAGCAAGATCCTCCGCTGTTCCGATCTGACGGCGGACGGCGACTACGACGACGCCGGCGAGGTGACGCTCTACTTCGATCCGGCCGTCGCCCTCGACCCCAACACGGGTTTGCCCTATGGCGCAGCGAAGATGGGCAACCCGCTCGCGATGGCCGTGGACATGATGGGCTGGGTTTATGTGGCCGACGGCGGCACGACGCGCACGCTGTTCCGGATTCGTGATGTCGACGGAGACGGCGATGCCAATGATGCGGGCGAGTCGTCGATTTTCTTTGATCCGGCCAACGCGGCCGGAATTAATAACTTCGCGCTGCAGGGTGTCATCGCAACGGATACCGGCCACATCTACGCGACGATCGCTGGCCAGGGGTCGGGCTTCACGACGATCGACCGCCTCGTGAAACTCATAGATTCGAATGGCGACGGCGATGCCAATGATGCCGGCGAGCAGGCGATCGTTTGGGATCGGGCTACGGCGGTGACCAACGGCAACACATCGCTCGACAGCCCCGCGTGGATTGGCACATTGCCGGACGGCACGCTGTACATCTCGAACGGAAATGCCAATAACCAGGGGATCTGGCGCCTCGCCGACCAGCCGGCGACACCGGACGGGATCTTCAATGATGCCGGCGAGGTGACGCACATTTACGGCGGTGCCAACGGCAACCCGCCGCCGAAATTCACTTTCTGTGCGCGGTTCGGCCAGGATGGCCGTATGTATCTGGTGAATATCACCGATAAACGGATCATCGCGGCCACTGACGTGAATGCGAACGGCATCTATGACGATGCTGGCGAGGCTGCCGCGTTCGCGACGTCCGGCGATGGCGGAATCACGATCAGCGCAATGTTCGGCGTCGACGTGCGCGACGACGGAACGGTCGTCCTCGGCGACACGGGCGGCTCTCCGAACAACCGCCTCATCGGCTACAAAGATTTGAACTTCAACGGAGTCGCGAGCGATCCGGGCGAGCAGACTGTTCTTCTCTCCTTTAACACGACGACGTTCCCGACCGCGAAGGCGCGCTCCTTACAGTTTCTGCCGAGGGAACCGAAGCCGTTCGGCGTCGGCCGAATCTCCTCGTCTGGCTCGTTCCTCGGCTTCGGGGCGGCGCCGTCGGGCGGATTGCCCAAGGTCGGCAACCCCAATTTTGCGCTCCAGGTCGTGCAGGCTCCGATCGGAGTTCAGGCGGGTCTATTCTACTCGGATGTTACGAATCCGATCCCGTTCACGACGCTCGCGCCGGGTCTCTCTGACCCGAACTCGCTTCTCTATCCCGACGTCTTCAACCCGGGCTTCGGCGGCCAGCTGGCTCCGGGCCTCACCGATGTCTTTGGAACGGGAGCCTTCCCGCTTCCCATTCCGCCGCTGCCGTCCCTCGCCGGAAAGACCTTCACAGTTCAAGGATTTGTGATCGACTTCGCGAGCCTGTTCCCGATCGTGTTCAGCAACGCTCTCGAGCTGACCTTCTTGTAAACTCTTCGGAAGAACGCACGAATGCGAACGATGCGAGGAGGTCTCGAACCCGACCGGGTGCGAGCCCTCCTCGCAGCACTCTTGAGGAGCGAGCTGCTCGGAACCACCGCGGGATCCCAGGTGGGAGCGTCGCTCGCGATGGGCGCAGTCTTTCAGGCGGCCGTCGGGCTCGGCGTCGGCGCGCTTCTTTACCTCGGCCTGCCAGCGCGCGAGCTTGCGATCGCCGGTATGGCGCTCGTAGCGGTGCTGACTGCGTTATTGCTCGGTCCGGATGCGGGCCAGATCGCGGCCGCGGCCGACGATGAACGCCTGCAGGCGCTGCCGGCGAGTGCGGCAAGCCTTCGTACGGCGCGATTTCTCCACGCCGCATCTTATGTGATCTTGGGCACATCGGGAGCGGCGATCCCCATGGCAGTTTTTGTAGCTTTCGCCGCCGAGAGCCTCGCCGCAGGCCCGCTCTTCGTCCTCGCCGCATCGGCCCAGACGCTGGTCTTTGCGCTCAGCATCGGCTCGCTCGATTCGCTCTTGCAGCGAACGCGCGCCGGAGCGCTCTTGCGTCCGCTCGTTTCAATCGGCGCCGGCGCATTCTTGGTATTCGTCCTCCTCATCGGGATCCGCCCACTTCCGGATCTGATCCGGTGGATGTCGGAGAACGCCAGCACGATCTCGGCGCTTCCATTCACCTGGTTCGCTTCGATGGCGCTCCTCACGGCGGATGCCACAGACACAATAAGAATAGCGGCGGCATGGGGGGCGCTCGCAATGATTGCTTCTGCTGCGCTCGCTCTCCTCGCGGCCAAGCTAGCCCGACGCAGCTCAGGCCAGCAGCTCCATCGAGCCTCTCCGACACGCGGCGTCCTTCGTAGGCTTGCGAGCGAAGCCGAGAGGGCAACCTTCGACTTCACTCTTGTGCTCGTCAGCCGAGAACAAGACCGAGCGCTTCGAGCCGGGCCCATTTTTGCATTCCCCTTGGCGCTGCTCCTGCTCGGAGCCGCGATGGAAGACCCGCGCGAGCGCCGCCTTTTTCTTCACATTGCGCTTTTTGTCTCGAATGCCTATCTGCCCGCGGCATGCCAGCTGCTGGCTCGATCCAAGGATTCGAAAGCTCGCTGGATCTTCGATACGGCTCCGACACACGCGCTCAACCATGGACGCGACGGGATTTTCAAAGCGAGCATTCTCTTTTTATTTATACCTTTTGTGGGCTCCATGCTCGCCGCAGATGCTTGGGCCAACGGCGCCGAGCACGCACTTCTCCATGCTCTACCGCTCGCGTCGGTGGCGCTATGTGTCCTCGACCGCGGCGTGCAGTCGCTGCCCGACCCCTTCCCGGGCGGTCAGGAGCCAGGACGCTTCGGTATCAATGCTGGGGAAGGAATTCTTGGGCTCGCATTCCTGCTCACCGGGGTCGGTTTCCTTGAGGTGCGAATTGTAACACATCCAATCCATGCGATCGCGTGGGCGGCGGCCGTAAGCATTGCGTTGGCATTTGTCCGCCGCCGCCGAGGAGCCGCCGCATTGTGAACTCCCCAAAAGTGCGATCGATATCGCGGGAGCTGACAGCGCTCTTCTATGTCTTTCTCGCCGCTCTCGTTGCGGCGGCGGCGCTTGGGCGCGCATGCTCCTCAGAGCGCGCCGAGCGCCTTGCCAAAGCGGCTACCACGTCGCAAGACGCGCGCCGTTAGCGTTGAGCCCCCTTGCGCGCCGCGAAGGGGCGGGCGTACTCTCACAGCCGTTGGCTCCTTCGAGCGGCGCCCTTCGTCCCTCTCCGTGGCGCGACGCCCGGCGGCATTCACTCATCCGAGACCGAAGGTTGAACCAGCATGGAACCTGAGCTCGAGAAGGAAGCGGGAGGCTCGCGCCCTTTCGCCCAAGGGCCAAGCAACGCCGTGTTGAAGCCCGAGCGGACTCCCTCGGGTCCTGGGTTGGAGCGGGTCAGCGCCGATCCGATGGCCCCGACCGATCGCTATCGCCTTGTGAATCCCTGCTTTGCCGACCCCCGCATCCTGGGCGCGGGGATCCTCGGCCTGCCCCTCGACGCGCCGGTTGAGCGCTGAGGCGCCGTTCTGGACGGCCAAGGGGCCGGCTCAACGGTGAAACCTACGCGTATTCCGCGTCGAGCGAATCAATCGAGAGCATCCGGCCAACCGATAGGAAACGGACATCGGATTCTGGCCAAGGGCCCGGGCAATGCGCTCGGAGCCCCTTCCGTGAGGAGAGTCCCGCGCCGTGCAGGAGCTCGAAGAACTCGTCGCAAAAACCGTCCATTTGCCTTCGGTCCCGCAGGCGCTCGTCCGGCTTCAAGAGACGATCGCAATGCCCGAGGCCAGCGTCGCGGACGCCGTGAAGATCCTCGAGGATGACCCGGGGCTGGCCGCGAAGTGCCTCCAAGTGGCCAACTCGGCAGCCTACGGTCTGCGCGTTCGGAGTTCCTCGTTGCGGCACGCCTCCGCGGTGCTCGGTCTGCGAGCCCTCCGGGATATCGCGCTCCAGACGAGCCTCGTGGCGTCGTACTCGCACCTGAAGAAGTACTCAGGGTTTCAGCTCGGGCGATTCTGGAAGCACGCGACCGTGACCGGAGTGATCGCCAAGCAGATCGCGCGCTGCTCGCGGTTCCTTCGAGGCGTCGACATCGACGCTATGACCTCCGCCGGGCTTCTTCACAATATGGGCCGGCTCGCAATGTTGGACGCGTTCCGCGATGAGTATCTTCGCGTGATCCACCCCGTCGGATCGCGCGGGTCGCTCGCCGTGCGCGCCGAGCGCGAGGCCTTCGGATTCGACCACGCGCTCGCCGGCTCGGTGCTCGCCTCGCGCTGGAAAATGGGCGACGAGATTATTTGTACCGCGCGCGATCACCACTTAAATGGAGACGACGTGGCGCCGATCGCCCAGTTAATCGGATTTGCCAATGAAACAGCGCACCTCGTCATTGATCATGGCGAGAGGGCGCTGCGCGGCGCGCTTGCGTCTCCGGAGGCGGTCCGATTTCAGATTCGTGAGGATGCGATGGAGATCCTCGTGGAAACGATCGTGATGAGTGCCGATCAAGCCGCCACTTATGCGTGAGCTGCTCTTCGGTAACCGCAACCAATCGGTCAGGGTCGACGAGGCGCTGCAAGCGCAAGTCGACGCCTTTGTGCGCACAAATGCCGTAGCAGAACTCGGAGAAATGTTACGCAATTCGCCGCAGCCCCAGGCTCGGCGCCGCGCAATGGGAGGGTTGCTACAGATATCGACGCGCGAAGCATTCGATACGCTTGCAGAAGCCGCCGCGGGACCCGACCTCGGCTTCAACGACGAGATTCTCGAGCAGCTTCGAAACCACCCCTCGGAGGATGCTCTTCGATCGCTCGGGATCGCCATGACGAGCGAGGACCCCATGCGCCGCGCTCGCGCAGTTTCTCGCGTGGCCTCGCGCCAGGAGCCGGCGGCCTTGCTTCTCCTGCTTCGCGGTGCGCGCGACCCTGTGCGCTCCGTTTGCCGGATCGCGGAAAACTCACTCATCAGCAGAGTGAAAGCGGAGCCCGCTCAGCTCGCGAAGCTTCCGCGTGAATCGATCGCGGGAATTATTGGTTACCTCCCTTTCGAGATCGTGCGCGACTTCGTCGCACCGGAGTATCCAAGCGAGCTCCGGCAGGAGGCGGCTCGGCAGATTGGCCGCGTCGGAGGCGAGGACGGGCTCGCAACTCTCGTTGCGCTCACGGAAGAAACAGATGCTGCGCTCGCGCGCGCCGCGTGGGACGGCATGCGCGCCATCGGCCGACTTCCAGCTACGTTTCTGTTGCCATTCCTCGGGCACTCCAAGGAGCAGAGCCGAAAGCAGGGAATTGAGCTCTTCGCCTCGTGCTGCGGAGCCGATGGTGCGCCGCTGGTCGCTGCGGCGCTGTGCGATCGCTCGGCGCTCGTTCGCGAGACCGCCGTGCGCTCTCTCTATCAGCTGCAGAAAGAGGAGGCGATTCCTAAGATTCGCCGGCTTGCCCGCGACCCCGACGACAACGTGCGAGCCGCTGTCCTCGCCGTTTTCTCGCGCTCGCCGTCGACGACCGACGATCTCATCCTGTTCGCGCTCCAGGAGGCTGGAGCGATTCGACAGGGCGCTCTGACCGCTCTTGCGCAGCGGCACGCATTCAAGCCAGAGCTCGCAGAGCCGTACCTGAGCTTTCTTGAGTATCACTCAAACCAGCCGACCGTCCCCGACAACGTCGTGGACGCGATGGCGAATATTGCGAAGATCCTCGGCGATGCCAACGAAGAGCGAGCCATCCGTGGCTTCGCTGCGCTTTGCCGCACGTCGAGCCGCCGTCTTCGACGTACCGGTATCGAAGCCCTTTTGTGCTTCTCGCCAGAGGCGCGCCGGGAAGTTCTCATCGGGCTCGCCGATACCCACGACCGCAGCATGCTCGCCGCCCTCGCGCTCGCCCTCGGCGAGGCGAAGGAGCCGCGAGCGATCCTTCCGCTCATCCGCACATATACAGAGTGCGGCGGAAGGCCCGCCCGGCGCGCAAGCGAGCTCCTCGAGGGAGATTCGCGCCTGAGTGACGTCGACTTCCTCATCGACGGGCTCTCCAACCGTTGGCCCTCGGTGCGCAAGTACTGCGCTGAGCGGCTGAAGACTATCACAGATCCTCGGGTGGTCGATCCTCTGCTCCAGGCGAGCAACGACGACGACGTCGAAGTGCAGCTCGCCGCCATCGAAGCGCTCTCGGGGTTTGCAAAGGACCACGAGCGCGTCGCGGCGCGCCTCATCGACGCCTGCTGCCAAGGCGACATTACTGTTCGCCAAGCATCCATCGACGCGCTCGGCGTCGCGCAGGTGGAGGCATCAGTGCCGAACATTATCAAGGCGCTCTACAACGTCTTCCTGCGCCCGCGGGCCGAAGAGGCCCTCAAGAAGATCGGCGGACGCCAGGGCTACCTCGCCATGAAGCGCCTCCAGCGCCGCGAGATCCTCTTCGGAAAGAAGAACAAGCGCAAGCCGCAGCGCCGGCGCATGCCGGATTAGTGACATGGAAAAAGCTTCGCGCCAGCGGTCGGCTTCGCGCGGAAGCCGATAGGAGAGGTCGCCGTGGAAAAAATCGGTCGTCTGCTTGTCGATGATGGCGTCCTCTCCGAGGACCAGCTCAGTGCTGCGCTTCAGGAGCAGGCTCAAACCAACGATCTCCTGGGGGCCATCCTCGTCCGACGCGGACTGGTCTCCGAGCAGCAGCTCGTCGACGCGCTGACGCGTCAGCTCAACCTCCAGCCGGCCTCCCTGGATACGGTCGAGTTCGACTCGAGCCTCACTCAGCTCGTCTCCGCGGGTGCCGCGCGTCGCGGCCGATGCGTCCCCGTCCGCAAGACGGCGACGACGCTGGAGCTCGCCATGCTCAACCCCGAGGACACGCGGACGATCGACCGCATCGCCCAGCAGACCGGGCTTCAAGTCACGCCGCTCGTGGCGGGACCCGAGTCGATCGAGCGCGCCCTGACTCGGCTCTACGGCGCGGGGGGACCCGAGTCCGCTCCACCATCCGGCCAGGGCGCTGCCGGCAGCGCGCAGCAGGCCGGGGGTCGGGCGAAGCCCGCGGCCCAGGGCGGAGGACGCGAGAAGAAGGAGAAGGAGCTCGTGCTCGACGCGAAGGCGCTCGGCGAGCAGATTCAGCGCGCGATCCAAGAGCACGGAAGCGACGCCAAAGAGAAGGACGAGAAGCCCGAGGAGAAGGAGATTCCCCGGCTCGAGGTCAGCCCGACCGAGCAGCCGATCGTCCGATTAGTGAACGCAATTTTACTGCAGGCGATCGCGAAGCGGGCGAGCGATATCCACATCGAGCCGCTCGAAGAGGAGATCCGAGTCCGCTACCGCATCGACGGCTCGATGGTCGAGACGCAGCGGTTTCCCAATTCGCTTCGCCAGGCGCTCACCTCACGTATCAAGATTCTTTGCTCGCTCGACATCGCCGAGAAGAGGAAACCACAAGACGGCGCAATCAAGTACTCGCTCTCGGATAAGGAGCAAGTGGATTTCCGTGTCAGCACCGTTCCGAGCATCTATGGCGAGAAGATCGTGATGCGCGTGCTCGGAAGAGGCCAGCTGAAGGGCTCCGTTGATCAGCTCGGGCTTCGAGGCCGCGCGCTTGAGCAGATTCGCGACGCCGTCGCAAACCCCTACGGCATGATCCTCGTCACCGGTCCGACGGGCAGCGGCAAGACGACAACGCTCTATACAATTCTCCAGCAGCTCAACGAGCCAGATGTCAATATTCTGACGGCCGAGGATCCCGTCGAATATCGTTTGGAGGGGATCACACAAGTGAACGTGAAGCCTTCGGTCGGCGTCACGTTCGAAGCGGTCCTTCGCGCATTCCTGCGCCAGGACCCCGACGTGGTGCTCGTCGGTGAGATGCGCGATTTCGAGACGGCCGCGATTGCGGTGAAAGCGGCGCTCACGGGCCACCTCGTGCTCTCGACGCTTCACACCAACGACACGGCTTCCACCGTGGTGCGTCTCGTGGACATGGGCATCGAGCCCTACCTCGTCGCGTCGGCCGTGAAGCTCGTCGTGGCGCAGCGTCTCGTGAAGAAGATCTGTGAGAACTGCAAGGAGGAGGTTTCGGTGACCGAAGCGGAGAAAACCGATGCCGACCGCTCCACCCTCGCAGCCATCGAGCGCATGTTCCGCGGCAAGGGCTGCGACGCCTGCAATAATTCTGGCTACAAAGGTCGAATGCCCATTTTCGAGGTCATGTCGATCAAGAGCCGCGACATGCGTCGTGCCATCACAGAAGGAGGCACGGAGGTCCAGGTGCAACAGATCGCCAAGCGCGAAGGGCTCCGGACGCTGGCCGATGAAGCCCTCGACCTCGTGAATCAGGGAGTCACGAGCCTCGAGGAAGCGCTCCAGCACATTATGACGGATTGATCGGAGGTCCGCCGTTGGCGAGGCCGTTTGAGGCCTTGCGAGCGCGCCGCCGCACGCGGATGTACGCGAATACGGCGATCACGATCACGAGCCCGGCCACAGCGCCCCAGGCGATGTGTGAGCTCATGCTTTGCATGGTTTCGATAAACGACTGACCCAACAAAAAGGCGGCCGTCCCCCAGGGAATCACATAAGCGAGGGAGCCGAGGATGAGTACGGCCCACGCTCTCCGGCGCTCGATCTTCGCGGCGCCCGCGAGGAGAGGCAACAAGATGCCTGCTCCGGCGACATAGCGGCCGAATGCCAGCGCCATCACCGGGTAGCGGCGCAGCAGCGCTCGCGCGGTCGCGCGCAGCGGGAGGAGCGGGCGGAGCAGACGGCGCAGCAGCTCTGAGCGCGGGCCGCCGCGGCGCCCTACTTCATACAGTACGAGGTCGCCCACGATCATTCCGGCGCTGGCGCACGAAACAGTGGGAACCAGATGCCCACCGGCGGCGCCCACGGCCACGCAGACGGAGCCGACGATTAGCGGCAGCCCGCTCCGGTCGAACGTGGCAATCACAAAAGCCGCGAACGGGCCAAGCGTGTGTGCCAGCTCCTGGACGGTGGGAAGCTCCACGGCGATCATGGTCGCTCGCGATCCTCGTCATGCCAAGCGGCATCTCGGCGAACGGCATCGAGGAAGCTCCGCATGTCCTGCGGGAGCGGCGCCTCCACCGTGAGCCGCTCGGTGTTTTTCGGGTGCTCGAAGGTCAGGCGGAACGCATGGAGCGCATGCCGATCGATTCGTAACATCTGCCGCGCCGCTTCCGAGAGCTTGCCGTCGAGCGAATCGATGAAGAGCTGCTCGTCGGGCCCGTAAATCTTGTCTCCAACGATCGGATGTCCGACGGCGGCAAGATGCACACGGATCTGGTGTTGCCGGCCGGTTCGCGGCCTGCAGTGCACCAGAGTGAAGCCGCCGGAGCGCTCGAGCACGGAATAGTGAGTGAGCGCATGCTGGCCGCCGCGAGACACCGTTCGCATTTTGACTTTCACTTTTGCGGTGTGGTCGCGGTCGAGCGCCATGTCGATCGAGCCTTCCACCTGCTCCATCTCGCCCTCGACGATCGCGAGATACTCCTTCTCTACGACGCGGTCCTCGAACTGCCGTCCGAGGAGATGTCGCACATCCTCGTCCTTCGAGACGAGCACAATTCCCGAGGTCTCGCGATCGAGGCGATGGCAGAGGCGCGGGACGACGTCTCGAGTGGGATCGGCGCTCCGATACCGCCGATGGAGGATGGAAATCAGCGTGTCATACAGATGTCGCCCTGCCGGGTGGGCCGTCATTCCCGGCGGCTTGTTCACCGCGATCAGCCAGGAATCTTCATACAGAACCTCGATGTCCGCCGCCTTCGCGTCGAGATTCGGCAGCGGGACGCGCGGGTGCTGCGTCACGACGACCACGACATTTCCCTGCTGGAGCCGCTGCGACGCGCGCTTCGCAGGCTGCTCGGCGCCGCCCTCGTTGGACACCACAAAAAGCCTTCCCTCCTCGATCAACCGCTGAATCCCCGTACGCGACCGCCACGAGATGCGCGCCGCGAGAAACTGATCGAGCCGGCGGCCGGAATCGGCGGGCCCTACGCGATAGACAAGCCGCTCGATCGGCTTCGAAAGATCACGGATCGGATCGGGCGGAAGGCCCACGGCGAACAATCAAGAATAGAGGAAAGAACAAGACAGAACGAATTCTTCAACGACCAACGGATAAATGCGAACGGCCCGACCGAAGGCCGGGCCGCTTTGTGGCGATCGATTCGTCGCGATCCGTTCGTGCTGCGTTGATTCGCGCGCGCAGCTCGAACGCGCACCGATCCAGTGCTGGCTCGCCTAGCTACGGGGGCGGCGGCGCGAGGCCTTCTGAATCGTTCGAACGCGCTCGCGCTCCTCGCGGCGACGCTTCTCGTTCGGCTTCTCGTAGTACGCCGCCTTCTTCGCGAGCCGGAACACTCCGGCATAATTGCACTGACGCTTGAAGCGGCGGAGAGCCGAGTCGAGAGACTCGTTCGGACGAACTTGAACCTTAATCGACATAGGGAACCGACAGATCAGCGGGCCAACCCCACAGCACGGGGCCGGCGTCGAAGAACATGTGAAAAGGAAGGAACGAAGCTGGGCCGCCAATGCCTCGGCGCGAGCCCAGGGTCTTTAGGGGGCGAAGAGGATAGTCGACGCGCCACCCGTGTGCGAGCCCCTTGGAGGGCGTCCCACGCCGCGGAGAATCGGCGCCATGGCGCCTCCGCCCCACGACGAGAAGCAGGCCTCCCTGCTGGAGGTCCGTTTGGAAGGGGAGCTTCGCCGCTTTGTCTACGAATCGCCCGACAGCGATTTCCGCGTCGCCGAGCTCGCGACGCGGCAGGGGCCGATTCGGATCAGCGGAAGCCTCCTCGGCGCGCGCCCCGGCGAGGCCCTACGGATTGTGGGGATCTGGGTGGAGCACCCACAATATGGCCGACAGCTGAAGCTCAAAAGCGCAGAGGTGGTGCCTCCGACGACGCGATCCGCCATCGAGGCGTACCTCGCGTCGGGGCTTGTGAAAGGGATCGGACCCGCCAAGGCGGCGAGCATCGTCGAGCGCTTTGGAGAGGACACTTTGCGCGTCCTCGAGGAGGAGCCGCGGCGGCTTGCAGAGATCCCGGGCATCGGCGCCAAGCGTGTCGCAGCGATCGCCGCCGCAGTGAAGGCGCAGAGGGGGCTGCGCGATCTCGTGGCCTTCCTCGGCCAGCACCAGGTGACGCCGCGGGCCGCTCTGCGGATCTGGGACCACTACGGCCCCGACTCGCTGCGGCTCGTTCGGGAGAATCCTTACCGGCTCGCCGAGGAAGTGTATGGATTTGGATTCCGAAAGGCCGACGACATCGCGCGCAAGCTCGGCCTGCCGGCCGACTCGCCCCAGCGCATTCGAGCCGGGTTGGCATTTGTGCTTTCCGACGCCGGCAGCGAAGGGCATGTGTGCCTTCCGAAAGAGGAGCTGATCGCACGAGCGGCGCGCGTGCTTTCGATCGACGACGGCCCCGTGCGCGAGTCGCTCCAGTCGGCGGCCGACGACGAGGAGCTGATTCTCGAGACGAAGATCGCAAAGCGCGGCGCGCCGCCCGAGCAGGCGACCGAGCCATTGGTGTACTTGCCGCATTTGTTGGAAGCCGAGCGAACCGTCGCGAAGCGCATTCGCGCACTGTTGCATTCGCCGATGCCGCCGCCCATCGCCGATGCCGGCGCCGTCGACGCGGCGGCGGCGCGCGCGGGGCTCGCTCTGCACGGGCAGCAGCGCGCGGCGGTGGCCTCTGCGCTTCGCGAGCGAATCCAAATAATCACCGGTGGCCCGGGCGTCGGAAAGACCACCATTGTTCGGCTGATCGTCGATCTCGCGCTGCGCGCCGGGCGCTCCGTGCTGCTGGCCTCTCCGACGGGGCGCGCCGCGAGGCGCCTCTCCGAAGCGACGAGCCTGCCGGCTTCCACCCTGCATCGGCTACTTGAATTTCAGCCCCGCGACGGCACTTTTCAGCGCGGGGAGCACAACCCGCTCGACGCGTCGCTCCTCGTCGTGGACGAGGCGTCGATGATTGATCTTCCGCTCGCGTCGCATTTGTTGCGAGCGGTGCAGCCGCCGACACGGCTCGTCATTGTGGGCGATTCCGACCAGCTCCCTTCCGTCGGCCCCGGCGCGTTCCTCCACGATCTCATCGCGAGCGAGCGCGTCCCCGTGGCGCGCCTCACGCAAGTGTTTCGGCAAGGCTCCAGTTCCGGAATTGTTACCGGCGCCCATGCCATCCTGCGTGGCGAGATTCCTGAGTTCGCCGCGAGCCCGACGGGGGGCGGCGATCTGTTCTTTCTCGAGCGCGAGGATCCGCTCGATGCGCTCAAGACGGTCCTCTACGTCGTCACCGAGCGCATTCCGCAGGCGTTTCGCCTCGATCCGCGCTCCGACATCCAAGTCATCGCGCCCATGTACCGCGGAGAGGTGGGCGTCGACCGGCTCAACCGCGAGATCCGCGCGCGTCTCAACCCGCCGCCCGCGGGCAAGGAGGACGAGCCCGTCTTCCGGGAGCACGACCGCGTCCTTGTGACAAAAAACGATGCCGAGCGCGAAGTTTACAATGGCGATGTCGGGCGCGTGCTTCGCGCTGGAGGCTCCGACCGGAAGGTCACCGTCGATTTCGGCGGCGGGCGCATCCTCGCCTTCGACGTCGGCCAGCAGAACGACCTCGTTCCGGCCTATGCGATCTCTGTGCACCGATCGCAAGGCAGCGAATATCCCGCCGTCGTGATTCCGCTCTCAACGCAACATTTCGTCATGCTGCGCCGCACCCTGCTGTATACCGCCGTCACGCGCGCACGCAAGATTTGTGTGCTCGTCGGCTCGCGGCGTGCGCTCGAGATCGCCGTGCGCGATCCGCGCCGCGAAGAGCGCTGTTCGCTTCTTACAGAGAGAGTATTGAGCGAACTCTAATGCGGCAGTGTCATGAGGTATCTGTTTAGCGCCGCGGGATTGCCATGATGAACAGATAGATCGACTGTCAGAACCGCGATTGAATCGAGTTCGCTGAGCGATGCGATCCAGAGAAGAAGTTCCGCCGGACATGTCTCGGGCTCCAGCCCCTTTGGGTCGTGGACTAAAAAGCGCCGAAGCCAAAGTGAGGGCGTCTGGATGCCGAGGTCAGGGCGGCTGCAAGACGCTGCGTCGACTAGCGCCACGGCCGAAAGCGAGATGCGAAGCCAGCTTTACACACAAATCGCCTTCGTGGTCCGCTTGCCTCCAAGCAGATCGAGCGATGCCAGCTCGACGCCTGCGCCCTCGGATGCCACAGGGCGGCGCTCTGAGATGGGACCCCGCCCAGTCGCGACGAAGCGGCGCCGGATCGTGCCTCCCGTGCGCTTCAATAGCCAATCCTGACGAACGACCAGCTGTTCACCGATTTGTCCTAATTTCGAGTCCTACTTGGGGAGCCAACGGCGAGTCTCCGGGGAGTCGGCGACCGCGGACCGTATCGACGTAACTATTTTCAAAATAGACACTTACGCCGTCTATTCCGCGCCCACAATTGTGCGTTCGGCGCCCCGGGTGCAAACCCGCCAAAAAGGTGCAAACTCCGGTTAACAGAATCTGTTAACCCGACTTCGCGGCCTGCTCGGATCGCCGCGTGAACGACTCCGGCCGAGGACCGGCCCCTTTCCGCGCCGAACACCGCCCGCGCCGCCCACGCGCGAACGTGGCGCAACCTGCGGGCGCAGAACCCGGCCGTGGGTCCGCTCCCGCCGGCATGCCGCCAAGCCAGCACGCGTCACGCAGCCGTCTCCCGCGCTGGCTGAGATCCTGCGAAGGCCTTTGGACGGGCCGCAAGCGCGCGTGTGCGTGCGGGCACGAACGCAATCTCATGGGCCAGATGCTGATGGCGCAACGGAGCTGACCGGCTTCTGTCGCAGAGGGCGAGCGCGGGGCGCGTGAGAAGAGGGCAACGAGCGCTCGGCAGCACTGCCGCGGAGTTTCATCGATTCACGCACACGAAAAATGCGGGGAAGGCGAAACGCTTACTTTACAGAAATGGTGTTTCACGGTCGAATTGGCAGGCGCGTGAACCAAGTAACTGAGTGGCTAGTAGTTCATCGAGATATCGTAAGCTTTCATCTCGAACTCATCAAAAACTCGAACCACCTTTCGCGACATCACAGTGAATGAATGGCCACCAGCAAACTTAAGTCCGAGACTCTCAGGGGTGAAAAGGAAACGCGCAGCAGAATCCAGGACGTAGAGATTCCGTTCTACACTACAAACTGCAGTACACTCGAGGGATGGAACCAATCGACATCCCTGGATGCTACGAGGCAGTAGAACCTTACGTATGACTCTTCCGTCCCTATCATAGTCATATATCACCCGAGTGATCTCTTCGCTCAGCGCGTCAGTTTGAAAGATCAGAACGGAGATGTATCCGCTCGGATGCTCCAACATGTCAACCGCAGTTGATTCTACTGGACCGACCTGAAACCCTCGAACCGACTTTCCTTGAGCCAAAAACAGCTCGTTCCCTCTCAGGATAGTCATACCCCCATCCTTCGCGGCGCGGACAATCGACGACTCCGGTTCGAAGTGACTTGATACAGACCGAGTTCGGAAGTCAACATAAATAGATAACTTTCTGTCACTACCTTCAACAACAACCGTACCGGGTCTCGCGCCCCCTGTCATACAGAATGGCGGTTGTATGGGCCCACAATTTTTGATGGAGAGACCTTCACTACACTTCATATTTAAGTCATACCAGTAAACCATCGCATTATTTTGATCGAAGACGTATGTCTCTCCCCAGAAACCGCCACAGGAGGATGAAATGATCGACGGAGACGTCGAGTCTCGATCCCAGGGATAGACTCGCATCCCATTCAGCAGGTGGATCGAAGCTCCATTAGACACAACCCACGATCTAGCGCCAGAATCATAAGTTAACACTGATCGACAAATATTATTATGGAGCAAGGGAATGAATCCCACATTGACCAGCTCACCAATCGACAAATCAGATCTAACTTCACCTATGAAATACTGCCCACTATTATAGTCTCTGAGGAGCAGAGAAAGGCGCGAGCCATCCATTTCCAGCAAACGAACTACAGTCATACCGCCCGCGACATCTGACAGACTTCGACGCTGGGGCGACAATAATCCATGCGCCAGGTCGAATATTACTAACTCGTTGCCTTCTGTCACAACCGCGATCTGGCCAGTTCCGAGTGATAGCAGATCAGTTATAAATGCGTCGTCAATTCGAAAGTTGCAGCGAGTGGTCTGCACTTGGTCGGGCTTGACAAATTCAAATCGATATATCTCATTGCCATTTGCCACGCGGTGATGCTGCGTCTCCCGTAACAGGTAGCCAATCGTATCAGAGCTAAAGGCGAAGCCCTTCACATAAAATGGGATTGATGCGACCCCAAGCGAGGCACCGGACTTTACGTCTATGCGCTCAATAATAGTATGCGGACCCCCTAACTCACTCGGCATCCAGATCCAGAGAGTGCCCTTAGCACTCATATAGAAATCTGCCTTCGAGGTCTTGATTCCACTCTTGAGAGTGGCTAGAAGGGAGGACATTATTATTCCCGACCTGCTAATTATTGATAGCCAAAGCGTCGAACCTCCATCGCATAGTGAAGCAATAAATATCTCGGCCCCCGATACACCCGGCCGCGTTGCTGCAATCCGATCGTAGGGCCCTTGAGGTCTATTTGCGACTCGCGGCCAACAGTTGACTAACGCTTGCGAACGCTGCCCTTCATTTTGATGTGGAGTGCCACCCGCTACTCCGAGAGCGAGAATAAACGCCGGTAGAGTATACACGCCCTTCGTCTCATTCAGTCGCATTTCTTCGTTCCGCCGCTATATTTCTTTAGATTCTGACTCGTCTTTTTAATAGAGTCCTTAATGATATTGATCTCAAGCGAACAGCCTGGATCAATCGAGCATGCACTGAGGGCCTTCTTTAGACACCTACATTGTGCCTCGTATGCCTCCGCCTCGGCCCGCTCCTTAGATATGGAATTTTTTAGTGTAGGTCTGTAAAGACAGCAATCCGGCTTGCACCCCTTCGAGTGATTCTTTAGGTGTGTAAGCTCGTGCTCCACAATACAGTCGTACTTGAATTTCTTGGCTTTCTCGCCGGGAGATGGCTTTCCATCTTTAACACAAACTTTTGCCTCTCCTCCACAGCAAATCACTATTGCGTTGGCAGGAGCTGACACAAGTTCCACGTCTGCTGTGAGTGGAGGGGTCTCGCGAAAACACGCATTGCTGGGAAAGACGTTTTGCTCATACAGGCCATAGATGTCGGCCCAATCGCAGCAACTCGTCCCGGTTGCATCATATTCCGGCTTGGAACTCGTCCCAGACTCCGGCGTTGGGCAGGTCGCTGATGCTGCGACGCCAGGACCAGCCGGGAATGCCGACGTGCCCATTGGATCCGAGTAAGCCAACGGACTGTGTCCAAACAAAGAGTACATTGATACTCCGTCAAAGTAACTGAGGGGATCCCTTTGGAGCCATCGTCCAAGCGCCGAGTGAAGTACGCGATGCCTCGCGTGCCAGTGAGACTGAATCGATGTTGCACGCTCGTGCCCGGTGAATCCCTTCCGGCTCCCAACGTTGCTCAACACATGGGCACCCAACGTGATCCCCTGAAAGCTCCCCTGCGCCGTCGACTTATCGGTGGTATCGACATCGCCATCGAGGTCGAGGTCGCCACGGACGTCGTAGGCGGAGCCGTTGATCCAGGTTTGGATTTGTGTAATGTCCGTGGCATCACAGTCGCCATCACTTTCGGTGTCGGCGGCGGGCATGCCGAAGGGGATGCCGTAGGGCGAATACTTGACCCATTCGTACATTGCGCCGGCGGAGGAGACGATGGCGATGACGTCGCCGCGCCAATTTTGTGCGTAGTAGCGCTTCTCCTCCAGCGTGCCGTCGGACGCAGACGTCCACGCAGTGTTCGCGTCTTTGTAGCGCAGGATCACGCCGTCCAAGAGCGAGCTTCCGCCGAAGCCGTCGGCGCCGGCCAGGTGCGGCACGAATTCTTCCTTCGGCGCGGTGTCGCTCTCGCGGAAGACGGCGACCATGCGCCAGGCCTCGTCATAGGCGGGGTAATACCACTTATCATTCGAATCGACGTCGCCGTCAGAATCGGAATCCGCGTGCCAGCCGATCCGGAAGCCAAGCCCGTTGTAGCGGTACTCCTCGACGAGCACGTTGGACTGATTCTTGACGCGCACGAGCCGGTTGAATGCGTCCCACTCGTATTTGTAGTCCTTCCCGTCGTCGGTCAGATTCCCATTCTTGTCGTACGTCGCGTTATAGTTATTTCCGCCCCACGAGCGCTGGGTCATCTCGTTCACGGGGTTGTGGGCGCGCGTGTCGTCGTGCTCGTCGGTGTCGGTGTAATCGCCGTCGCCATTGAGGTCGAGCTTCTCGCGGTCCCAGTTCCCCGTGTGCGAGAGCTTGGTCCACTCCTGCTCGCGGGTCTTGCTCGTGATCGAGGACCCGCTCCAGGTCCCTTCGCTCGCCTTCGTGAGGCGGTTGATCGAGTCATTGGTGTACTGCACGTCGAAGCCCGTGTGCACCGCGTCGTCGATCACCGTGATGTTACTGTTCTTATCCCAGGTGACGGCCACGTCGTAGAACTTCCGCGGCGTGCCGAGGTCCTTCTGCCAGTAGCAATTCACAATTCTGTTGAACCGGTCGAGCCCGGGGTAGCTTCCCGCCGTCGAGCTCGTCACGCGCGTCGAGATCGACGCTTCGGTGGAGATCTGCTCCACGACGTGCCCGGCTCCGTTGTAGCTGTATCCCATCAGGCGCGTAGCGCCGTCTTTCACCTGGCTCACGCGGCTCGCCACGTCATCAAAGTAGGGCGTGCCCCCATAGGTAAGCGTGATCGATTTCCCGCTCGGCAGCACCATCGCCGTGCGCTGCAGCGTGCGCCGGCCGGGATTCGTGCTGGTCGCGCCGTAGCTCTTCGCGACCGTATAGCTGACTTCATAATCATCCACCGAGCCGCTCGCGCCCACCGCCGAGTTGCGGTCCTGCTCAAACTTCGTGAGCGCGCCCCACCCGTCATAGGTGTACTTCACGCCG
>JAEUHX010000006.1 GCA_016792805.1 Planctomycetota bacterium | reverse complement strand
ACTTGCGCTGACGGCGATGCGCACGTCCTCAGGGGTTGACTCGTCGATGGTGATGGCGGAGGTCTGCACGAGCCCTTCGAGATGTCGATTCCAGGAGCGCACTGTGACGCGGCCAAAGGGCACACGACATCGCCCCGACTCATCGGGCCAGATGGGGATCGTTCCACCGGTCGGAGTCACAACCGATAGTTGTAAGGACTTGTCCACCGGCCACACAAGACCGGCGGAGTCCTCATAACAGAATCGAACGACGCGGGATCGTATGGCTATCGACGCGGCAGCCTGCGCCTGCAGCCGAACGGGTCCGGCAAACGCGTCGAGCTGTGAGGCTCGAAGAGTGCCCGAGAGATGGCCCGAGCGCTCCGCAAGAATCTCATAGAAGAGTTCGGGTGGGTCATCATGCCACTGAACCCCGAGCTCAAGAGTAGCCCCAGGCCACCGTTGCTGTGCCGCCTGCCGCGGCTCGTGCAGCAATCCGTCGACTCCGCCACCGACCTCGCGAATGTCTTTCTGCCGAGAAAAATGACTTGCAATGATCCGATCTCCGGGGATCTCAACTCCAACAATCCAGATCGGACGAAACTTGGCTGTAACTTCTTGGGTCTTCTCGCAGTCTACCGGGTCGAGCGTCTCCTCGCGCACCATCGACAAGCTCTGCAGCGCGACTGCATATTCCGCCGGCTCCAAGTCATTGAGATGCACAACTCCGTCGGGATTGGCGCGCCCAAAATGAATCGCCGATCGGGAGATCGGCCCGGGGAGAATCGACTCCCCCGTCCGGACAACATGCCATAAATCGGCCAAGGCACCTTCGATGGAAGCCACTGCCCAGGCGTCGCGCACGGGCTGCCCGCGGTGGTCGATGCAACGAATCGAAAGCTGCTTCGCGCGCTGCATGATGATTCGCTCGGGGCTCGGACCCTCGGGAATCGCCGACTCGAGCACAGAGCGATATCCGGGAGCCCGAAGAACAATTCGGCTGCCCGTAGGGGCACTTCTCCAGCCCGCGGGAAATTCGAGCATTCCGTGCGAGTCGGCAAGCGCGAGCGGCTCAACCTTCGATTCAAGAATCCACCGATCCTTCGTCGCGAGGACCAGCAGCCTCGCCGTTGGAATGGGACTGCCCTCCTCGTCGACGACCGCGCATCGATGCATTGGCTCAGGACTCGAAGTGGAACGCGATAAATCCGGCGAGGCGGCGCGAGCGACCTCGTCGTCCCGTGGCGACGTGGAGGGCGGCCCCTCCAGCGAAGTCTCGCTTCGCGCGCCCGCCCACTCTGGGCTGTCCGCGGAGCCGGTTCGAAAGACAAGCCAGCCGCACCAGGCCACAAACCCGCAAAGCAATGCCACAGCTCCCGATCTCCATCGGGGTGCCGCTGTCTGGGGAGTGCTCCGCGCCATGGGCCCTTCTCGCAGGGGACCAAGGTCACCCTACGCGCCCCGCTCCACTCGGAGTCAAATCGAATTTCTCCGGCTCCACTTGCGGACAGTTGGCAGCCGGCACGAGCGAGGACGGATCTCCCCCGGGAGTGCACACCACAAAGCAAAGAGGCCCAGGCGATGCCTGAGCCTCCCAGATCATCGCGGCGAACGCGCCGCGCGATCCACTCCGTCTACGGCCCGAGCAGCTCCGCGACGAGCGGCTCCGCGTGGTAGATCGACTTCAAGGATTCCAGCATGCCGGCCGAGTGCACCGAAACCGCGCGCTGGTCGCGGTCGTCGTATTGGTAGTTGTTCACAAGGCTCTGGATGTTGCCGTCGAAGATAAGGCCGACCACCTCCCCCTTCGCATTGATCGTCGGGCTGCCGGAGTTGCCGCCGATGATGTCGCACGTATGCACATAATTGAGTGGAGTCGCCAAGTTGATCGACGCTTCCGCCACGCGCTTCGGAAGGTGGAACGGGTACTTGCCGTCGAACGCGTGGTAGCGCTCCATGAGCCCGAAGAAGGTCGTCTTCGAGGGCACGAGCGTCGTGTCCTCCTCATAGCCGCGCACGACGCCGTAGCTCAGGCGAAGCGTGAAGTTGGCATCGGGCGGCATCGTGCGGCCATATACATCGAAACGCGCCTTGGCGATCTGTGCACCCGCCGCGCGGTCAACCGCCTGAATCTCGTTTTCTTGAATCTTACGAATCTCGCGCAGCACGGAATCGACGCGGCGCGCCAGCGCGATCATTGAATCGGTGGATAGAGCGACAGCCACCTTGCCCCCGTCCACAAGCGCCTTGCGCGCTTCCGGATCGAGAAGCTTCGTGCCCGCCACCGCCGCCTTCGCCGCCTCCGCAGGCGACTTGCCGTCGAGCGCCGCTTTCACAAAAGGATCGTCGGCACCGAGCTCGGTCGCCGCCTCCTCGAGCGCGCAGCGCAGCCGCGCCTCCTCCAGATCCGGATAGATCGGCGCCTTCGAATAGAGCTGCCGCTGGAACGCCTCGAGCCCCGTGTCTCGGAACTCCGCCAGCCGCTCGCCGTTGGGCTTTGTCACTTCTTCCACGTAGCGCACGATCGAGAGCGCCCGCGAAGCGAGGCCCCCCACGAGACGCGAGAACGTGAATCGGTTGCCGTCCTTGGCAAGCCGCGCGCGCGTCGCCGCGATGCGCTCCCACGGATCGCCCGCCTCATCGGAGATCTTTCCCTTCGCCTTCGTGCGCAGGTCGGCCTCCGCCTCCTTCTTCTTCTTCATGATCTCCGGATCGAGGAGACCCCCCAAATAGCCGGTCACGGCTTTCTGTGAGTTCTCCATGCTGAAGATCAGATCTTTCGCCTGCCGGTCCTGCTCGGCGTTGGCCTTCGCATAGTCCTTCATCGCCGCGATCTGGCGGCGCAGCGAACGCAGCGTGCGCGGGTGGTCGTGGTCGCGCAGATACTCGAGCTGCGCATACGTATTGAGGCGCCCCGTGCTGCCGGGGTTGCCGGAGACGAACACCAATTCTCCGTCCTTCGGTCCCTGCGCATTCCACTTCAAATAATGCGGCGTCTTCGCCGGCTTGCCGTCCTCGTAGACGCGGAAGAACGCATAGTCGAGGTCGTAGCGCGGGAACGTGAAATTATCGGGATCGCCGCCGTAGAACGCGATCTGCTGCTCCGGCGCCATCACAAGCCGCACATCGGTGTAGGTCTTGTAACGATAAAGCCAATATTCGCCGCCTGCGTACATCGGATAGACCGTGCTCTTGAGCCCGGTCTTCTCCTTGCTCTCCTTCTCAATGGCTGCAATTTCCTTTTTGCGCGCCTCCTCGGCCAGCGCGTCGCTCAGCCCCGAGGCCACGGAGCCCTTCACGCGCGCTGTCACATCTTCGTACGAAACGAACACATCGAGCTCGAGGTCCTGGGTCTTCGCCTCCTTCTCGCGGGTCTCGGCGTAGAAGCCGTCGCGCACATAATCGTTCGCGGCGCTCGACAGCTTGTGCAGCGTGCTCAGCGCCACGTGATGGTTCGTCATCACAAGGCCGTCAGGCGACACAAACGACCCCGAGCCGCCCGGGAAGCGCACCGACGAGAGGCGCACATGCTCCAGCCATTCCGGGGTGAGTTTGAATCCGTAGCGCTCCTCCAGCTGGCGCGACGGCGGATTGTCGAAGGTCCACATGCCCTCGTCGGGAGCGGCGGCAAATGCCGTAGCGGCGGCGAACAGGGGAAAGAGGACGAGCGCCAGTCGAGATCGCATGGGCGGAAGCTCCGGGGGGACGGAATGGCTGCGGAAGAAGGCGGGAGCCTACTCAGCGGGCGGCGCGGCGGCACCCATGCCCCCTAGAATCACCCGCCTTCGGTTCCCACCCCCCATCCACGATCTGGAAGCGCCGTGAATCTGAACGCCTCGAGCCTCGCCGCCTACTCGGTCCAAGACTACAAGTCGCGCCCGCGCATCCAGGGGGTCGAGATCCATGAGCTCAAGCGGTTTACCGACGACGGCGGGAATATCACCGAACTCGCGCGCCTCGAGGGCGGGAATCACCAATGGCTCCCGGGGTTCGTCGCGCGGCAGATCAATTACAGCGAGATGGAGCCGGGTGCGGTGAAGGCGTTTCACCTCCACAAGCGGCAGACCGACGTCTGGTATGTCCCGCCCGGCGACAAGCTGCTGCTCGTGCTCCACGACTGCCGCGCCGGCTCGCCGACAGAGAAAGAGACGATGCGCTTTGTCCTCGGCGACGGCACAAGCCGCCTCGTGCGTATTCCGCCCGGCGTGGCCCACGGCGCGCGCAATATCGGCCTCGCCCGAGGGCGAATCCTCTATTTCGTCGACGTGCAGTTCTCGACGGACGAGACCTGCGACGAAGGGCGCCTGCCGTGGGACTACCTCGGCGCCGACATCTGGGAGATTGTGCGCGGATAGCGCGCGCCCGCTCCCTCGCCGCATTCGGCCGCACCGACTTTCTCGCCTGCGCCCGAGCGCTCCATCGCTATTCTTCCGCCCCCATTCTCCCGCCTTGGGCCGGCGCTTGAGCCCGGCCTCCGACCGTGAGCGAAAGTTTCGTTTCTCGAAGCCAATACGATCAGCTCGTCGCCGACCTCCGCCTCGCCGAGTCGCAGCTCGAGCGGGCACGCCTCTCGATCGGCGAGGCAGCCGAGAAAGGTGATCTTTCGGAAAATGCGGAGTACGACGCCGCCCGCGAGGCGGAGCAGTTCTTCCTGGCGCGCGTGGCGCAGCTGCGCGAGCGCGTCAATAATGTGCGTATCCTTGATCGGAAAATTGACTTCAGCGGAGAGATCGGCATCGGCACGCGCTGCGTCATCAAAGATATCAAGACGGGCGAGGAAGAGACGTACACCATCGTCGGCGACGGCTCCTTTGATTTCTCGCGCGGCGAACTTCCTTACACAAGTCCGTTCGGTTCGGGCCTCTGCGGCCGCAAGGCGGGCGACGAAGTGGTGATTCAAGTGCCCGCCGGAAAATTGCACTATAAGGTTCTCTCCGTCGAGATGGTGGAGTAAGAAACGCGTCGGGAGACGAATTGTAGGGTCGGCGCAAGCGCCGACCCATTGCGCGGGGCTTGCCCCGCGCGATGACGAATCGGCAGCGCGATGCTTCATCCGGCGGCGCATGCGCCGCCGAATCGTCACGGGCAAGCCCGCGCCCTACGACTTCACAGATACGCGACGGCTTGGAATGGGCCGTGGGTCGGTCTGGGTGTGCACAGAAACCGACTCGTAGGGTCGGCGCACGCGCCGAACCATTGCGCGGGGCTTGCCCCGCGCGATGACGAATCGGCAGCGCGATGCTTCATCCGGCGGCGCAAGCGCCGCCGAATCGTCACGGGCAAGCCCGCGCCCTACGACTTCACAGATACGCGACGGCTTGGAATGGGCCGTGGGTCGGTCTCGGTGTGCACAGAAACCGACTCGTAGGGTCGGCGCACGCGCCGAACCATTGCGCGGGGCTTGCCCCGCGCGATCAGCCATGGGCAGCGCGGTTCTGCATTCGGCGGCGCACGCGCCGCCGAATCGGAACGGGCACGCCCGTTC
>JAEUHX010000078.1 GCA_016792805.1 Planctomycetota bacterium | reverse complement strand
ACATCGTCGCGGGCAAGCCCGCGCCCTACGGCATGAAACCTGTCCCAGGCTTCAGGCAATGAACCTCCGCCGCAGGCTCGGCGCCCGCGCGACATCGTCGCGGCGAAAAATCTGTATCGCCGCGCAGGTACCACATTTCCGCCGTAGGGTCGGCGCACGCGCCGAACAATTTCGCGGGGCTTGCCCCGCGGATTTCGAGCCCACCCTTGGATTCCTCGCAGCGGCGACCTCCTTCATCCGCGCGCGCAAGCGCGCGCGACATCGTCGCGGGCAAGCCCGCGCCCTACGGTATGAATCCTGTCCCAGGCTTCAGGCAATGAACTTCCGCCGCAGGCTCGGCGCCCGCGCGACCGGCGCGCGCGCGGTCGCCGCCAAAAATCGCCGCTGCGACAGCGCCCGGCGCGCTCAGTCCCAGTTCGTGTGGGGCGCTTTGTTCTTCACCAGCCAACCCCACAAAAGCTCCGCGTAGCCCTTCGCGCGCATACCGCGATGGCGATAGAACGGCTGCAACAGATTGTGCAGCGTGTGCAGCCGATAGAGCGGCACGCCGGGATAATAATGGTGCTCAAGGTGATAGCTCGAATTCAGGAAGATGATCTTCCAGAGGAAATTCGCCTTCACCAGCGTCGACCACTGCGCGGGATCCTTCGGATTGATCGAATAGTGCTGCCCCAGGCGATTCATCACAAATGCCACGGGGAATACGAAGAACACCGGGATCAGGTGCACGCGCATCGCCATGCGCCAATCGAAGATCAGCAGCCCGATCGCGATCGACAGGTGAAACGCCATTGCCGCCATGCGTTCCTTGCGGATGCGCGCCTGGAGCGCCGGCGGATAGGTGGCGTTCTCGCGCGCGGCGGCCCGGAAATAGATCGGGAAGAGCGCCGGCGTGAAATACAGAAGCTTGTACCAGCGCGCCACGCGCTTGGGCGACAAGTGAAACCGCTTCGGGTCATCCGTCGGCGACCCGAGCTCATTGTGATGGTCGAGGTGCCAGCGCGTGAACTGCGAGGCCGAAATCCCGCTCGGGATCGAATACAACAGCTCCAGGAAGCGCATCCAGCCCGGCCGCTGCTTCACGAACACCGCGCTGTGCACCACCTCGTGGAGCATCACCGTATAATTAAAAACGGTGAACCCCTGGACGATCGCCGCCGGGATCCAAATCCACGGGTTGTCGAACAGCACAAGTACCGTCGTGGCCGTCGCCGTCAGCGTGAGCTGCCAGGCGAGCACCGCGAAGTGCAACCAGGCCGACTTTTCGTGCAGCCGCGCCAACGGCTCTGCCGGCACGTCGTCGTGCAACGCGAAGCGGAGCTCCCGCGTCTGATGCACGTAGAACCGCCCCTTCGGCGGGCGAGCCGTCGGCGGCGAGGGCGGAGGTGTCGCGGTGGCGGAGACCAAGGGTGTCGACCGGCGTTCAGCAACGCCGGCGTCGAAGTCTATCCCACGGCGATTTCGGCAGGCGGGACCGGAAGCCTGTGCGTCCCCCGGCCCCGCGCCCGAATCCATCAGCCTGGCACCCGCTTTCCGCACGCCGAGTAGAGCCGAAGACCCGCCTCGACAGCTCGGTAACCCTCTGCCCGGAGCTTATTTGCGAACCCTTCCTTCACCACGAGGATCGACCCGGAGAGCACCATGCCCCCATCGGGTGTGCGCAGCACGAACCCTCGCCCAACCCGCGTCCCTTCGAGCTGGAGCGGCGCTCCGAACTCGTCGAGGCCATCGAACGTGATCGTCGACACCGTCGCCGTCGAGCAATCCGTCATCTTGCCCGACAGCATTCCCTTGCCTCGCGTGGCGTCATCCCCGTTGGCGTTGTGCTGCACAACGACACCCGCGATCTCCCATTGCCCGTGGAGTAGTCCCGGCTCCGCGCTCTCCGCAGCGGCCCGAAGGCCGAATGCGAGGAAGAGCGCACAGGCCACGATGGCTGGCTTCGCTCTACCCATGACGATCACCCAACTCCCGCGACCGTCCCCCGCCGGGAGCGTAGATCGACGCCTTGGCGAAAATGAAGAAGTCGACAATCTGTGAATTCTTTTCCGGGGCTACTCGCGCCCCGCGATTCGCAGAAGGTTGCCGGCGAGGATCTCGGATGAGATCACTTCTCCGTTGGCACCGACGCGGCCGAACTGCAGCGTTCCCGTCGGGCATGTCGACACGCAGGCCGAGCAGCGAACGCACTCGGGATCGTTCATCGGCTTCCCTTTATTGGCAAAAGCCATCACATCAATGCCTTGGTGGCAGATCGACGTGCACGCGTTGCACGAGATGCACTTCTTCTTGTCCGCGAGAATGCGGAACTGCGAGAATCGCGCATAAATGTGCATCAGCGCCGCGAGCGGACAGAAGAAGCGGCACCACACGCGTCCGCTGTACCAGAAATAGAAGCCGACTCCGACGATCCCGGCGAGCCCCGCGTCGACGACCCAATAATTGGCCTTCTCCACGATACTAAAAATCGGCATCGTCGTTTCGATCCACGAGCCCTTCGGAGCGAGCCAACCCGCAACGCGCCAGACCATGAGCGCCGCGGCGAGCGCGAGGATCGCCTGCCCGGCCATATTCAGACGGTTCCAGACGGGCCCGTGCGGCATCTTCTGGCGGTGCGCGTCGCCGAGCGTCTCCGCCAGCGCCCCGCACGAGCAGATCCAGCCGCAGTAGGCCCCCTTCCCGAAGAAGTACACCAATCCGGGGATCAGCACGAAGGTCTGGATCGCGCCGAGAATCAGCCACGGAAGGAGCGGCGCCGACGTGAGCCAGTTAAAGAAAAAGAGCGGCCACGCGAGAACGAACCCGAAGGCGCGCCAATACTCACGCCCATGCCCATAGTTGACCTCCGGAAAGAACCAATCGAGGAAGGTCCTCGGGAGCATCTCGTGCAGCCCGAGGTAGGGAAGCACGGCGTAAGGCAGCAGGAAAAGCGGAACGATCTGGATCGCTGCGAGCGAGATCGTCTGCAACTTCACATAAGGTGTGCGGCGCTTTTGATAGCGCTTCCATCCAAACACCGCGACGAGCACACAATAAGCAAGCGAGTACCAGAAGCCGATAGACTTCGCCGATTCCGCCAGCACGCCGCCAAAGCTCGTATTGATGTAATAAGGCGAAGTCGACTCCATCGCCTCCTTCGAGTCCGAAGGCACCAGCACTGCGCGATTCTCGGAGCGGCGCCAAACGGCAGCTACGCGATGGTCGGGAGTGGGCGCCCCGTGCCCTTGCTTCGCAGACACATTCGGCGCAAGCCACTGATCCAGCGCCTTCGGCGGCGCGTTGATCCACGCGCCAATGCCGCCCGCAAACTCGTCGGGCACCTTCCCCGATTTCGCCGGGTAGAGCCAAAGGCAGAACAGCAGGAATGCAAGAAAGGTGAGAACCTTCGCCGCTGACCACTCGCCGACGATTGGGATACCGCTCTTGCGAAAGAAGTCGAGCGGCGCCGCCCGCCCGATCATCAAGTACACAAGATCGTTCGGAACCGTCTCCACCGATCCGCCATGGGAAATCATCACTTCTCCCTCGCGGATCTCTTTCACTTCGCTCGGCAGCAGCATGCGCACGCGCCCCGGCTCCGCCGTCCGATGCTTGAGCTTCTCGAGTGCCTCGACGTTGTCGGGCTTGGGACGCGCAAACTCGGCCTTCCTGTAGGAAAGCGTGACGGCGCCCCCTTCCTTGGCAATCGCAATCGCGGTCTCGAGCGCCGAATCGCCGCCGCCCACTACGAGCACGCGCTTGCCGGCAGCCTCCTTGGGATCGTGGAGACGATGATACACTTTCGGCAGATCCTCACCTTTCACGCCGAGCGAGCGGAACTCCCCGCTGCGTCCAATGGCGACGATCACCCGCCGCGCGCGAATCGGATCGCCTTTTTGTAATGGCAACAGCAGCCACTCGCCGTCGCGCTCGATCTGTTCCACGCGCCCCGGCGTCACGCGGATTTGTGCGGCGCGAATCTGTGACTCGAGCTCCTCGACGAGCTTCTCCTTCACATCGGCAGTAACTTTCAACTCGCCCGCCGGATCCATCTCCATCGGATAGGTGTAGATGGGCTTGCGGGCCGGGAAATCGATGATCGTGGCGAACGGCTTGCTGCTCTCGAGGAGCACGTACTTCAGCCCGCGCCGATGCGCCTCAATGGCTGCCGCGCAGCCGGCGACCCCGCCTCCGACAATTGCAACATCGAAAATCTCCGCCGGTGCTTGCCCCCAACTCTTGCTCTCCTCGGCAATTCGCCGGGCAATGCGCGCCCCCGAATCGGCGGCGAACTTCAAGAGCGGAACTCCCGTGAGATCGCCCACGACGAACACGCCCGGCACGGCCGTCGAGCCGTCCTCCTCCATCTGCGGCAGCGGCTCGGGAACGCCTGCCGGAAATTGGGTGTGAAGCCAGCGCGAATAGGCCCGGACGACCATGGCCCGACACTACGACGCGCACCCCTCGGCGGATCGGTCCTTTTCCTCCCTCGAGCGACGGACCGAAAAGGGAGCGGAATCCGCAAGCTCCCATCTCGCACTATGCAGCGTAGCGTCGTCGCCTGCTGCTCCCCGCAGCGTCGGCGCACCCCGTCCAAAATCACCAAAGCACTTCCACGCCCGCCGCGTAGCACCCTGGACGCGCGAGGCGCCCCACGCCGCGAACCCCTAAATTCCCCATGAGCCGCTCTCCTCTCCTCCAGCTCGCAGACCTCGGACAGAGCGTCTGGTTCGATAATATTTCCCGCGATCTGTTGCGCTCCGGCGGGCTCGAGCAGCTGCGCCAGCGCGGCATTCGTGGTGTTACTTCCAACCCGACGATCTTCCAGAAAGCAATCGCGGAAACGTCTCACTACGACAGCGCCATACGGGAGATGGGCACCGCTGTCGACGTGAAGGCCGTGTACGAGAAGCTTGCGATCGACGACATCCGCGCCGCCTGCGACGTGCTGAAGCCCACCTATACGGAGACGCGCGGGCTCGATGGATATGTGAGCCTCGAAGTCTCGCCCGAGCTGGCCTTCGACACCAAGGGCACGCTCGAGGATGCGAAGCGCCTGGCCACTGCCGTCGCGCGCCCCAATCTCATGGTCAAGATTCCCGGAACCCGCGAGGGCGTTCCGGCCATCCGCGAGGCCATCGCGGCAGGGCTCAACATCAATGTAACACTACTTTTCTCCGTAGAAGCGCACGATGCCGTCCTCGACGCGTATATGAGCGGGCTCGAGCAGCGCGTCCGGGAGGGAAAGCCGGTCGACGGTATTGCTTCCGTCGCGAGCTTTTTTGTAAGCCGTGTCGACACGTCCATCGACAAGACGCTGGAAGAGAAAGCTGCAAAAGCGGCGCCCGCCGAGGCACAGGCGCTTCGCGACCTGATGGGCAAGGCAGCCATCGCCAACGCGCGGCTCGCCTACAAGCTCTTCCTCGACCGCACCGCTTCCACGCGGTGGGCTGCACTCAAGGCCAAGGGCGCGCGCGTGCAGCGGCCGCTCTGGGCGAGCACGAGCACGAAGAATCCCAAGTATCGCGATGTGATCTATTGTGAAGAGCTGATCGGTCCCGACACAGTGAACACCATGCCGCCGGCGACCGTCGAAGCCTTCGACGATCATGGCAAGGCGGCAAGGACTCTGACGGACGACGTGAGCGGCGCGCAGCGCGCGCTCGCGCAGCTCGAGTCGAAGGGCATCTCGATGAAGGCGGTGTGCGAGAAGCTCGTCGACGAGGGAGTGAAGTCGTTCGCAAAGTCGTTCGCCGACCTGATGACCGGCATCGAGCAGAAGCGGGCGCAGCTCGCCGGAAGCCGGTAGCCGCCTCGGATTCCCGCCACGCGCGCCAGATTTGTAGTGCAACAGTTTCATTGCTATCCCAAGTCCCCTCACAAAAGGCTCGTTCCCATGGAGCTCGGTTTCGTCGGTCTCGGAAAAATGGGGTTGAACATGGTCACGCGGCTGCTGCAAGGCCAGCACCGCATCGTCGCGTTCAACCGCAGCCCGGAGCCCGTCCAGGAAGCGGTGCAGCGCGGAGCCGTGGGAGCGAGCTCGCTCGCCGACCTCGTCGGCAAGCTTCGCGCGCCGCGCGTTGTGTGGCTCATGATCCCCGACGGAGCCGTCGAGGAGAGCTTGACCGCGCTGACGCCGCTGCTCTCAAAGGGTGATCTCGTCGTCGACGGCGGCAACTGTAATTTTCATGATTCGCAGCGCCGCGCGAAGATGCTCAAAGAAAAGGGCATCGGCTGGTGTGATGCCGGCACGAGTGGCGGCATCTGGGGGCTCAAGAATGGCTACTGCATCATGGTGGGCGGCGAGCCGCAGGATTTCGCACGCATCGAGCCCGCCGTGAAAACCCTGGCGCCGCCCGACGGATATCTGCACGTGGGGCCGCCGGGCGCCGGGCACTTCGCAAAGATGATCCATAACGGGATCGAGTACGGAATGATGCAGGCCTACGCCGAGGGCTTCGAGATTCTGAAGACTTCGCCCTACGCCTACGACATGGCGAAGCTCTGCCATTTGTGGAATCAGGGGAGCGTCGTCCGATCGTGGCTCCTCGAGCTCGCCGAGCGCATGTTCCAGGACGACCCCAGCCTCGGTGGCTTGAAAGGTTATGTTCAAGATTCCGGGGAAGGGCGCTGGACGGTGCAGACGGCCATCGACCAGAACGTTCCGGCTCCCGTCATTACTCTTTCGCTCCTCACGCGATTCCGCTCGCGCCAGGAGGACTCCTACACGGCCAAAGTGCTCGCGGGGCTGCGCAATCAATTTGGCGGTCACGCCGTGAAGAAGGCGTAGAGCCATGGCACCCGCCGAGACCGCTGCCGTCGACGCCCCGTGGTTCCAGGGGCTCCAGAACCCTTTTCGCGAATCGACCTCGTCGGGCACCCACCGTGCGGAGCCCTGCACCGTCGTGATCTTCGGCGCGTCTGGAGATCTCACAAAACGAAAGCTGCTCCCCGCCCTCTACAATCTGGCTCTCGACGGGCTCCTTCCGAATCCGGCGGCGATCGTCGGAGTGGCGCGCCGCCCGGTGTCCCACGACGACTTCCGCTCACAGATGCGGGAGGCCATGGGGCAGTTCTCCCGCCGTCGGCTCGCGTCGGCGGAAGTGTGGGATCGCGTCGCAGCGGGGCTTTATTACGTTCCCGGCGAGTTCTCGGAGCAGAGCGCCTTCGTGCGCCTGCGCGAATCGCTGGAGCAGATCGAGAAGGAGCGCGGCCTCCCCGGAAATCGGCTTTTCTATCTCGCGATCCCGCCGGAACAGATTGCCACGGTGGTGAAGCAGCTCGGCGCTGCCGGCCTCGTCTCGCGCGAGTCGCGGCCGTGGTCGCGTGTGATTGTTGAGAAGCCCTTCGGAACCGACCTCGCGAGCGGCCAGCGCCTCAATGCGGAGCTCGGGAGCGTGCTGCGGGAGGATCAGATCTACCGCATCGATCACTATCTCGGGAAAGAGACCGTACAGAACCTGCTGGTCTTCCGGTTCGCTAACGGGATCTTCGAGCCGATCTGGAATCAAAAATACGTCGACCAAGTGCAGATCACCGTCGCTGAGACGGTGGGAGTCGAATCCCGCGCGGGATATTTCGACAAGGCCGGCATCACGCGCGACATCATCCAGAATCACGTGTTGCAGCTCCTTTCGCTCGTCGCGATGGAGCCGCCCGTGGCTCTCGACGCCGACGCCGTTCGAGACGAAAAAGTGAAAGTGCTCCGGGCACTCCGACCGATCCGCGCGGAGAGCGTCGCGTCCGAGACGGCGCGTGCACAATACGGCGCTGGCGCCCTGAGCGGAAAAGCGGTGCCAGCATATACATCGGAGCCGGGCGTCCCCGCGGCGAGCGCCACCGAGACTTACGCGGCCATCCGCTGCTACGTCGATAATTGGCGTTGGTCGGGCGTGCCGTTCTACCTGCGCGCCGGCAAGCGGCTCGCGCGCCGCGCCACGGAGATCTCGATTCAGTTCAAATCTCCGCCGCACTCGCTCTTCCGCGGTCCGGCGTCCTCGCGCATGGAACCGAACGTGCTCGCGGTTCGCATCCAGCCCGACGAGGGCATCTCTCTGAGGTTCACTTCGAAGGTCCCGGGACCGAGCCCGACGCTGCAGCCGGTCCGCATGGACTTCCTCTACGGCACCTCCTTCGGCGTCGAGCCGCCGGAGGCCTATGAGCGACTTCTGTTGGATTCCATGGTCGGCGACTCGACGCTGTTCACCCGAAGCGACGAAGTCGAGCAGGCGTGGCGATTTGTTACACCAATCCTCGAAGGCTGGCAGCAGCTCGGCGCCCACGGCGTGGATAGCTATCCTGCCGGCTCCTGGGGCCCCCGCTCGGCCGACGACCTGATCGCCCACGACGGCCGAAGCTGGCGGCGGCTGTAGCCTTGAGCGCTGCGACCATGGAAACGAGCCGGCTCGGCGCCGAGGGGCGCATCGAAGTGGGCGCCATCGAGCGCGCTCTCGCTCAATTGTGGAAAGATTCGGCGGAGGCTTCGACGAAGGCGAATCAGGGGCCAGTGACGCGCGCCTGCTCGATGACGCTGGTCGCACCCTGTTCCAACTCCGAACAATTCGAGCACGTGAAGAGTGTCGTGGAGCGCTTCGGCTCGCGCCAGCCCGGACGCGCGATTCTTGTATTCGTCGATCCTGCGGCTCACGAGCCTCGCATCGACGCGCAGGTTTCCGCAATCTGCTCGCTCGGCGCGCAGGGTCAGAGCCGTGTGTGCCACGAGCACATCGAGATCTTCGCGAGCGGCCCGAGCGTCGCCGCGGCGGCGCCCGCCGTCCGCGCGCTCCTCGTGCCCGATGTCTTCGCATTTCTGTGGGTTCCTTGCGAGAAACTTCTGTCGCATCCGCTGATCCAGGATCTCGCCCACGACGCCGACGCGCTTTTATTGGATTCCCACCGCTTCTCGGATCCACTGGCCGCACTCGCCCGCGCGGACGCGATCGCCCGCGAGCACCCAGAGACTCGCGCGCGGGAGGAGCAGGATGATTTGGAGGCGGCCGGCGGCTTCGGCGTCCACGACCTCGAATGGGTTCGCCTCCGTCCCTGGTTCGAGGCTGTTGCCTCGGCCTTCGACGCGCCCACTGCGCGCAGAATTGTGAGTGAAATTCAATCGCTTCGGGTGGAGTTCGTTGAACGCCCGACGCAGGACCCGAAAGTCCGCCGGGGCGTCGCCACGGCGGCGCTACTCGGCGGCTGGTTCGCCTCGCACCTCGGCTGGCGCCTCGAGGGCGCCGCCAAGCGCTCGCCGTCGGGACAGCGTGAGCTCCGTCTCGAGCGCCAGGGGGCGCGATTTGTGACCTTGGCAGGCCGCGACGCTGCCGACCACGCGGGCGCAATTCTCGCAGTCGAAGCGCGCGCGGCGTCCGGCCGCATTCGGCTCGAGCGCGCAGCCGGATCCGAGACGGCCACGCTCCGGGTCGAGACTGGGGGTGCCGCGAGCGAGCGGCAAGTCACCATTCTCGCCGATGACGACCTCGAGGCGCTGACGCGCGCCATTGCGCGCGCGCCGCGCGACCACGGTTTCGAAAAAGCCCTCCCCTACGCGCTCGCCTTCCACGGGCGTTAATTGGTGAGTTTCCGCGGACGCATCGAGGTGGCGCCCGACGCGGCCGCGGTGGCAGCCGCTGTCGCTCGCGAGTTTGAGTCGGCTGTGTGGGCTGCCGTTGGCGAGCGCGGGCATGCCGCCGTGGCGCTCGCCGGCGGCAAGACGCCTCGCGCCGCCTACGAGCTACTGGCGAAGCCGCCGCTTCGCGACTCGATCCCGTGGAGCCGTGTCGACCTCTTCTTCGGCGACGAGCGATGCGTTCCGCCAGACCACGCCGATAGCAATTATCGCATGGCGCGGGAGGCGCTCCTCGATCGCGTTCCGCTCCCTGCGAGCCGCGTCCATCGCATGGAGGCAGATCGCGCCGACCTCGAGCGCGCCGCCGAAGAGTATGAATCCAAGCTGCGCGCGATTTGTAAAGCGGAAGGAGCGGACCCGCCTCGCCTGGATTGGGTGCTTCTCGGCATGGGCGCCGACGGGCACACCGCGTCGCTTTTCCCGGGCTCGCCGCTCCTGACCGAAGTAGGCCGCATGGTGGACATCGGCCCCGGCCCGGGCGGCTCGCGCCGCATGTCGCTCACGCTTCCGGCTTTGAACGCGGCGCGAGCCGTCGTGTTCGCCGCCACGGGCGCCGACAAAGCTCCCGCGCTGCGCGCCGTGCTGCGCGGCGGCGCTGAGGCTCCGCCATCCGGCAGCGTGTCGCCGTCGCAAGGCTCGCTCCTCTGGATCGTCGACGCACCCTTGGCTGCCGCCGCCGGCGCCTAGCTCCGGAACCTGCTGCCCCGGCTCGGGTTACGCTGCCGGCAACGTCGCCTGCCGGGCCACGTACGGCCTTGGCGGAGGCGGCGCCCACTTTCCGCTATCCTCCTCGCACCATGACCGAGCTCGAACGTCGCACCTTTCTCCTCTATGTCGCTGGATCCGCGTTCGCCGTCCTCACGACGGGGAACGTTCTCGCGGCGACGCTCCAAGGGAAGAAGGAGGAACAGAAGCCGGCCGGTAAGCCTAAGGACCCGAAGGGAGGCAAAGAGCTGAAGCCGGGCCTCCAGGACGACGGCTCGTTCGTGCTCGACCCGGCCAACCCGCCCAAGTTCGAAAAGCGGCTCGAGACGAAGAAGCAGGAGCCAAACGGCCACTTTCTCGAGTTTGGAAAAGACACAATTATCGTCTCGCAGAGCCCCGACAAGAAGGCCTGGTTCGCGGTGTCGGCGATCTGCACGCACAAGGGATGCGGCGTCGTCTACAAGCCGGACGACCGCTGCTTCCAGTGCCCGTGCCACGGCTCGAAGTTCGCCGAGTCTGGAAAAGTGACGAAGGGCCAGGCAAAAACCGACCTCACGTCGTACACGGCGACGGAGGTGAAATCGGGCACGAAGACCTTCGTGAAGATCTCGCCGAACAAGTAACGTTTTCCGAGGCCGATCACATGCAACAAAAACGCTGCGCCGATGCGCGGCGTTTTTTGTGTTCACAGCCCGAGCCGCTGGAGCCTGAGGGAATCGACCTTGAACAATGCGCGTCCCTTCGAGGCGCGCAGCTCGACGACGAGCTCGATGGGGCGGGCGTCGTCGGCGACTTCAAAATCAAAGTTCAACGATCGCCACGGCGCCGTGGCCTGCACGCGCTCGCGTGCGCCCTCGCCGGAGATGCGTGCCGCGGCTCCCGCCTGCTGCGGCTCATCGCCCGGGAGCGGCACGACGCCCTCAGTCTTCACTGACGCCATGAATCGGTACCGGCCGCGCTCGAGGAGCGCCGTCGTACGAAACGACGCGACGCAGCTGCCGCTCGGTCCGCACTCGATCGTCAGCAGCTTCTCACCGCCGACGCGCGATTCGGTGAGCTTCGCGTCCTCCGACTCCGACGCCGAACGCCACATTTTAGGGCGATAGATACTTGAGCCTGCAAAGGAGATCGGCTTCGGCTCCGGAGCTGCGCACTGATCGCGGAGGCTGCGGGCGCGCTCCTCGATGCGACGGCGGAGATTGGCGATGCGCTCGTCGTAGGCGACGCCGGCCTCGGCGTTTCCGGCGGCGAGCACGGGGCGCAGCCGCGCCGACGCCTCCTTCACGAGCGCGAGCAGCTTCTCGGGCGGAGAGAAAAGAGGTAATAATTCCTTGAGGCGCTTGCGGTAAAGCGTGCGCCAAGCCGCGACCCGCTGGACGGCCGACGCGACGAGTGCCGTCGGCGGGTCGAGAATGGAGGCTTCCGGATCCCCCAGGATCTGATCCATGCCGTGCGGAATGAAGTAACTCTTTCCGGAGCGCGGATCGAAGTAGAGACGATAATTATTGCGATTGATCGTGTATCCGTCCCAGTGGCCGAGCATCTCCTCCATGGCCATGAAGGTCACGAATTCCTGGACATCGAGGCGCTGAGCGAGCTGTGCCGCCCGGACCTTCGAGTCGGTGATCTGTACGACTCCGAGAAGACCCTTCAGATCGCTCCGAGATTCGCCGCCATCGCCCTCATCGCGCTCGAGGTCGGCATCGATGTCCTGGCAGAAGCCGCCGTCATAGAGGTTGCCGCGCGGATCGAGGAAATGCCGCGCGAGGAAGTGCTCGTCGAAACCCTCCTTCAGCACATAGAAGCCCAAGTCTCGATCGTTGAGCTTCACACGTGCATGCGCGACGCGCGTCGCAGGAATCCCCGCCTCTCGGAACAGTTCGGCTGCGAGCAGCTCGTGAAGATAGGTTTCATCCTGGACGGAATTATTGAGGTGGAACTTTGCGAGTCCGTGGAATCGCTGGTCCTTCTTGCCCTTGTCCATCCGCAGAGTGAAAGCCGGCTTGTCGTCGAGCTCGCGAAAACTGCCCGCCGCGCCCTTGAGCTTCACCGAAACCCCCTCGAAGCGGGCGCCGCCGCTTTCCCGGAGGACGCACTTCACAAATTGGCGCGGCTCCTTGCGAAGCGCCTCGAGCTCGGCGGCCGCGACTTCGAGCCGAAGCTCACAAATCGGCGATTTGGAAAAGAAGGCGTCGGCGGCGTCCGCCTTGCGCCCCTTGGGGGCCGCATGCTGCGCCGCCGCAGCCAGCGCAGCGAAGATTGCAACTGCCCAAACCACGGGCGCTCAGCGCAGCGACTGCTCGATGCGCTCGGCGACGGCGGCTCCGGTGAATCCGAACTTCTCAGCGAGCACCTCGGCCGGCGCCGATGCACCAAATCGCCGAATACCGAGCACGAGCCCGTCACGCCCCACGTGGCGATACCACGGATCGGGAACACCCGCCTCCACGGCCACGAGCCGCGCCGAGGGCGGAAGAACGCCATCGCGCCAGCTCTGGGGCTGCTGCTCGAAGGTCTCGAGGGAAGGCACAGAAACCACGCGCGTCGCGATTCCCTTCGCCTCCAGCTTGCCCTTCGCCTCCATCGCCGTGCCGACCTCGGAGCCGCTGGCCGCGATCACGACGCGTGGCGCGCCGCCTGCAGCTTCTGAAACCACATATCCGCCCTTGGCGAAAGCGGCCGCATCGAGTGGCGCCGACCGCGGCAGCAGCGGTGTCTTCTGCCGCGTCAGCACGAGCGCCGTCGGGCCGTGCCGGCGACGCAGCGCCGCCGCCCAGGCGAGCGCCGTCTCGACGCCATCGGCCGGCCGGAACGTCACTAAATTCGGAATGAGCCGCAGCGAGGCCACGTGCTCGATCGGCTGGTGCGTGGGCCCGTCTTCGCCGACGAAGATGGAATCGTGAGTCCACACATAGATCGCCGGCAGGTGCATCAGCGCCGCAAGCCGCACGGACGGACGCATGTAGTCGGAGAAAGTCAAAAATGTGGATCCGTAAGGAATCCACCCGCCATAGGCGGCCATGCCGTTCATCACGGCGCCCATCGCGTGCTCGCGAATTCCGAAGTGGAAGTTCCGCCCGTCGAATTTCCCGCGCTGGATCGAACCCGACGCGCTCACGCGCGTCTTCGTCGAAGGCTCCAGATCGGCCGACCCGCCGACGAGCGCGGGAACGAGCTCCGCCGCTTTCTGTAAGATCGCGTTCGAAAGGTTGCGTGTCGCTTCGGCCTTCGTCGGCGCAGCCGCCAGCAGCTGCGCTTCGAGGTCGGCCGGCACCGCGCGCGTCGCCACGGCGTCATAATTCGCTGCGAGGTCCGGATGGGCCGTGCGCCACGCCATGTAGGCGGCGTCCCACGCGGCGCGCTCGGCGCGCTTGGCCGCCGCGCGGCTCGCGAAGAACGCGCGCACCTCGTCCGGCACGAAGAACGCGGGCTGCTCCGGCCAGCCGAGTGCACGCTTGGTCGCCGCCGTTTCGTCCGCCCCTAGCGGCTCGCCGTGCGCTTTGTGAGAATCCTTTTTGTTGGGAGCGCCGTTCGCGATGTGCGTTCGGCAAATAATCACTTGAGGGCGATCCTCGACGGCACGCGCCGCGTCGAGCGCCTTCCGAATCGCGGCGCGGTCGTGCCCGTCGATCCGCTGAACATGCCAGCCGCATGCCTCGAAGCGTTTGCCGATGTCTTCGCTCCACGCAAGTTCCGTCGAGCCCTCAATCGTGATTTTATTATCGTCGTACAGATACGTCAGATTCGAGAGCCCGAGGTGGCCGGCCATGGAGACGGCCTCTGCCGAAATCCCCTCCATCAAATCGCCATCGCTCACGATCGCGTAGACACGCTGCGCGAACGGCGTGTGCCCAGGGCGGTGATAGCGCGCCGCCATCATCTTGGCGGCGATCGCCATGCCGACCGCGTTGCCGGTGCCCTGCCCGAGCGGCCCGGTGGCGATCTCGACGCCTGCGGTCTCGCGCTCGGGATGCCCCGGCGTGAGGCTCTCCCACTGGCGGAATCGCTGCAGCTCCTCGATCGGCAGCGCGAATCCAAACAGATGAAGAAGTGAGTACTGCAGCATGCATGCATGGCCGCAGGAGAGCACAAATCGATCCCGGCCCGCCCAGCCCGGATCGCTCGGATCGAAACGCAAATATTCGCTCCAGAGCACGAAGGCGACGTCGGCGGCGCCCATCGGCGTTCCCGGATGCCCCGATTTGGCCTTCTCCACGGCATCCACCGCGAGCAGCTTGATGGCGGAAACACACTGCGACTCGAGGTCGGGACGGGCTTGGGTGCCGGCGGGCTGTGTCATGGCGCAGAGAGTAGCGTTGGCGGACGCGGGTCGAGCGCCCTTGCTCTCCGTCGATACGACGCCGACTTCGGAATGAGCCTTGCGAGTTCGTCGAGCGGCTGTCCCCAGCCGAGTGATCCGCCCGTCGATGCCATTCCCAGGTGGATCGCAGCGAAACGGGAGATTCCTTCGTCACGAAGCGTGATCGCTCCCGGATCCCTGTCCCGAAGGGCCGTGTGACGCTCTCCTCGGGGCGTCGCTTGTCTCCTTTGGATCAGCTCTCCCTTTGTCCCTTTCCGTCTAGGTCACTCCATGAAACTCCTCTTCCCGCCCACTCTGGGCTTGTGGGCCGCCACCGCCTCGGCAGCAGGCATTGCGGCTGCATTCTCCTTGGCCACCCCGCCGAAGCCGGCGCCGCTCGGCGTCTCACCGAAAGCCGATTTCGTATTCATCATTGATGCCACGGGATCGATGTCCGACGAGATCACCGCGGTGAAGAACGGCCTCTCCGGATTCGTTACAGGTCTCCAAGACGAGAACATCGACGCGCGATTCTCCATCGTCCTCTTCGGCGATGAGCCCGAGCTGGTGCTCGACTTCACGACGAGCCTCGCCACGACAACGGCTGCATTCAATCAGATCAGCACAAGTGGCGCCGTTGCCGGGTTCCAGAATAATCACAATATCAACCCGGAAGCCGGACTCGAGGCAATTCGAGTTGTGCTCGGCGCGTCGACTGAGGTGCTCGCTCACAATAACGTGGGTGGCACGGGAGTGCTCGCGTTCCGACCCGACGCTGTGAAGAACCTAATCCTTGTGACCGACGAGGATTCGGATCGGCCCTTCCATGCGAGCAATCAGTTCCCTGGGCAGACCACCAATGAGCCGCCCTCGCCGCTCAATGCGGCGTGGCAAGCCGAGGTGAACGCCACGGCGGCTGCGGTGATTCAGAACAATGCATTCATCAACATGCTCGTCAACACGAGCGATCCGCCGACGACCCAACAGTACGGTCAGCCGACGGCGTCCGTTTCGGATCCCGATTTCTTGAACTACGACCCCGCGGCGACGCTGGCAAATCTCCAGGCCGCGAGCCTCGGCAGCTGCCTCGAGGCGCAGGTGCTCGCAGCCGGCTTGATCGGCCGCGCGTTTAACATCACGCAGGTCAACACGCCGAACTTCATCAACAATTTCTTCGCCGCCAAGATCGAGGAAGTTGTGGAAGCAAATATTCCGCCGGTGTTCACCGACGGCAGCGAGTATGCGTGCAGCACGGCCCCGTCGCTCAGCATCCAAGTGGGTGTGCCTTTCCCGCTCGTCGTGAAGGCCGACTCGCCCGAGCTCGACCAGACCACCACGATGACGGTCGACGCTGGCGGGTTCGGCGGGCTCTCGGTTGTGTTCACTCCCGGCTCGACGGCCACGGCAAATTGTATCTTGACCGCGAGCCCGGCCGACCTCGGCCAGAGCTTCACGCTCAAGTTCAAGGCCACCGATAACGGAACGCCGAACCTGAGCTCCGAGCTCCAGATCTGCTTCCGCGTCGATGAAGGTCCGCTGTCGATTGAGCTGGCGAAGCTCATGGCGCGGCCCGCTCCAGGCGGCGGCGCCGCGATTCTGTGGGCGACGGCTTCGGAGACCGACACGGTGGGCTTCAACCTGTATCGATCGACAAATCCGCGGAAGTCCTCTGCGGTGAAGGTCAACGATGCGATGATCCTCTCCGTCGGCGGACCGACCCAGGGTGCCGAGTATGAATTCCTCGACGCCCTACCGGTGACCGGAACGACGAACTTCTATTGGCTCGAGGACGTCGATCTCCATGGCATCTCGACCTTCCATGGGCCGATTCTCTTCGTGACGCCTCAGTAGCATTCCGCTTGCTCGAGTGCGGCGGTCGGCGAGGGCAGCGCGCCCTTTCCGGCCGCCGCGCCGTTGTTGGGGAAGCCCCCTTGCGAGAAGGGCCTCCGGGAGTAAGGATCTGCCCATCGCCGCATCCCCGAGACGGCGAGCCGAGTCCTCTCTTTCCTCGCGAGCCTTCAAGGCTCCGGAGGTTCTGTATGCTTCGCACTACGGGCACCGCACTCGCCCTGGCGTTCGGCTTCCTCGGAACTGCTTCGGCCCAATCGGTGATTCAAACCACGGCGGGAAACTACGGCGGCTCACGATATGGCGCCCATGTCACAATCGTCGGAGATCTGAATCAAGACGGCCTGGATGATTACGCGGTCTGTGCATCCGGATCCGCACCTTTCTTACAGACAGATCCGAATGCTTATGTGGGAATTCGCTCTGGCCTCGACGGAAGCCTGATCCGTGAACTTCACGGACCGATCCCGTTCCAGAACTTCGCTGCAAGTATCGCAGGACCGGGCGACCTGAATCTCGACGGAACGCCCGACGTCGTCGTCGGCGCGACGCCGTCTCCCCAGTGGCGCCGCGGAAACGCATTCCCGTTCTCGGGGGCGAACGGAGCGATCCTCGCGTTCTCCCCGGGCATGGCGCCTACGAATGGGTTTGGAGTCGCGGTCGCTGCCGCAGGAGACATCAATTCTGACGGCAGACCCGATTTCGCGATCGGCGCAAATTCGCACTCATCGGGCGGGCTGAACGCCGGTGCCGTTTTCATCATGTCGGTGCCGCCCGTCGGTGTGGTGAACGTCGTCCTCCGCTCGTCGATCGCCAGAAATCCCGGAGACCTCTTCGGATCTGCGCTGGCGTCCGTGGGCGATCTCGACAGCGACGGCTTTTCCGATCTCGCAGTCTCTGCGCCGACCACGCTGAACGGCGTAGCAAGCGGATATGTGGAAGTTCTGTCCGGAGCTACGGGAGCCGTCGTCCATCATTTCAACGCCCTTGGCACAGGCGACGGATATGGCCTGGGCCTCGGCGCGATTGGTGATATCGACGGCGACACGGTCGGCGACATCGGAGTCGGCGCTCCCGTTGGCACGTATGCCGTCTGCTATTCCGGAGCCACGGGATCACAAATCCGGCAACACAACGACGTTCAGGGAACACAATTCGGCTTCGCAGTGGAAGGCGTCGGAGATCTGAATGGAGACGCCCGCTCCGACTACGCGATTGCGCGGCCGGGTCCGAGCTTCAGCCCGGGCAGCGTCGATATCTGCTCCGGGTCCGATGGCTCGATCATCTTCACGCTGGTGGCCCAACCGTTGACGATCGACCAATACGGCGCCTCTCTCGCTGGAGGCTCCGACCTCAATGGAGACGGCAAGCTCGACCTCGTCGTCGGCGAGCCGAAGTCATTCCTCTCGCCGAGTTCCGTGCTCGGCCATGCTTATGTGATCTCGCTGCATTAATCCCGCAGCGAGCTCTCTCTTACAGATCCTGTCCGTGCTCGGCGCCGTAAGCCGCGGCGCCGAGCAGCGGCAGGCGCTCCTCGAGCACGACGTGCACGGGGCAGCGGGCGGCCACATTCGAGGCGCGCCCTTTATTACAGAATGACTCGCGGAACGATTCGAGGCGCAGGAACGGCAGGATCTTCGGGGCGATTCCACCCGCGAGGAAGAGGCCGCCGTAGGCGAGCGAGCGCACCGCCAGATTCCCAGCCTCGGCGCCGTAGATGGATGCATACATTTCCATCGTCGCCACGGCCACGGGGTCGGCGCCCTCGAGCGCGAGCCGGCTCACGGCCGCGGAGCGGTCGGCGGCGGCCGCAAGCGCCTCCTCGGTCGCCGCGCTCGGCGGCGTCGAAGCCACCGACCGCAGATAGTCATAGATGCGCGCAATGCCTGGGCCGCCGAGCACGCGCTCGTAGGAAACGCGCCCGAATTGTGCGGTGAGATGTCGCAGCAGCCCGATTTGTGACTCGCCGACGGCCGCGTAGTCGCCATGGCCACCTTCGGTCGGAATGGCGATTCGGCGCCCGTCGATCTTAGGGAGCAGCGCTTCGCCGAGCCCGGTGCCGGCGGCGATCACCGCGATCATGGCGTCGCTGTCGGGCGTCCCCGTCTGTAAGGTTTCCAGCTTCTCGGGCGGCAAGTGAGTCAGCCCGTGGGCCGCTGCCTCGAGATCGTTCAGCAGCGTCACTTCGGGCACCTGCAGGTCCGCCCGAAGCTCCTCGGAATCAAGGTTCCACGGAATATTGGATGCCTTCACTTTTCCCTTCACGACCGGACCGGCAAACCCGACGCTCACCGTGTCGGGCTTCACGCCGTGCTCCTTCAAGAACTCGCGCATCGGAATCGCAAGGCCGCGCAGCTCCTGGCTCCGATACCGCGCTGTGGCGATCGGCTCGGGAACGGCGCCGAGGCGCCACCCGTCCGGAAACGCAAAAATGCCCGCCTGGACCTTGGTGCCACCGACGTCGACCGCGAGAACAATTTTGCCCATGGAGCCTGAAGATACCTATGCCGTGGCGCCGCCGCAGCTCGAGCCCGCGCCGGCGGTGCATCCGTAACAATGGGGACCGACGGCAATCTCGCGCTGCGCGAGCGCCGCCTGCTCAAACTGTAAGATCGACCACTTCTCGCGCGGCGTGCAGCCGTCGTTGCGCACGACCGGCAGGTCGAGCATCTGATTGAAATCACAATCGTACAGAGTGCCGTCCCACCCGACCGAGAGCGTCGTGCGACACATCACATTTGCCGCGGCAGCCGGATTGAACGCCTGCACGAGCCGCTCCATGTACGACTCCAGATTCCCCGACTCCGCCAAGAATTCGAGGAAGCGGCTGATCGGCATATTAGTGATGGTGTAAAGCGCGTGGAACTCCACGCCGTAGCGCCGCTTCAGCTCGCGCTTCCAATCGCGCTCGAGCGCCGCCTGATTCGCGGGCAGAAAGGCGCCGACGGGATTCGTAACGAGCGTCAGCTTGAGCGGGCTTCCTTCGCGGCCGTAGCCGAGCGCGTTGAGCCGCTGCAGCGCCGCAATCGAGCGCTCGAAGACGCCTTCGCCGCGCTGCAGGTCGGTCTGCTTCGGCATGTAGTAAGGAAGCGAGCAGACGATCTCGACGCCCGACGACGCGAGGAACTCCGCCAAATCCTCAAATCCCGGCGTCTCCAAAATAGTAAGATTGCAACGATCCATCACGCGCCGCCCCAAGGCGCGCGCGCGCGTGACGGCCTCCCGAAATTGAGGGTGCATCTCGGGCGCGCCGCCGGTGATGTCGAGCAGCGGAATCCGCGCCGTCTCAAGCACGCGCAGGCACGCGTCCAGCACCTCGCGCGACATGCTCTCGCGGCGGTCGGGCCCGGCGTCAACGTGGCAGTGGCGGCAGGTCTGGTTGCAGAGCTTGCCGACGTTGATCTGGAGCACCTCGAGCGACCGGGCGCGCAGCGGGCTCAGGCCGGCCGACGCCAGCGACTGCGCGAAGGTCTGGGTGGTCGGAACCGCGGCCAAGGCCGTGCGCTGGCTCTCCGCCGATGCCAGAGGGTGCGCGCGTCGCAGGAGGGTCAGGGTCATCGACGGTTCATACGCGGGAGCGCCGAGGGCGGCCCCGCCTGTTCGGGGAGAGGGTAGCAGCGGGAAGGCGCCGTGCGAGGGCAGCTCGCAGTGCGTGGGCGCGAGTACGGCCGCCGGCGCCGATCGGATCGGCGTGCCGGCGCGCGGCGCGGCGCCGCGTCCCAGCGTCGGCGCTCGCCAAGGCGCCCAACTACATCGAGAGCTTGTCGATGTGGTTGCGCATCTGGACGCCGTGGACCAGCGCGGCGCCACCCCGAATCGCCGCCGAAACGTGGACCGCTTCCGTCATCTGCTCGGGGTTCGAGCCCTTCTCGAGGCACGCGCGCGTGTAGGCATCAATACAATAAGGACACTGCACCGCGTGCGCGACGGCCAGCGCAATGAGTGACTTCTCCCGCTCCGACAGCGCCCCTTCCGCGAACACCGCCGAATACCAGCCGAGGAACTTCTTCCAAAGCTCCGGCGCGTCCTTGCCAATATCGCCAAACTTCGCGAGATCGTGGGAGTGATAGTAAGAATCGTCGCCGTGGGCGTGTCCGGTCATGGCCCCATGATTTCGCCGCATGGGCTGGCTCGCAAGGATGGAGGTTAGCTGCGTACTCTGCGCTCGGGCTGGATCTCGGCCGACGGAGAGGAGTCGTCCTGCACAGGCGCGAGCCATATTGGAACTCCCCACTGCGGCTCGGGACGGGCCGTACGGGCAGGAGCAATACAGGAGCGGGCTGGCGCCGGTGCGGTTCGGCTTGAGCCCGCATGTCAGCTATTCCGTTTACCACAACCGCGACGGGTCCATATCGAATGCGCGAATTGTGTAGGCGAATTCGAGCATGCCGAGGAGCGACTCCACTCGAACGATTTGAGCCGGTCAGACTCCGAAACCTCCAATCGATTGTGATCAGCTCACACACAAGCTGTCGCACGCACTAAGTGCTACTTGAGTGTGCAAATAATATCTCCAGTGCGGCCAGAGATGACGTAGTCTTCGATAAGCCCCTTCAGATGGATGTCGATCACTCCATCTCCATTGACATCGCCACACGAAGTTCCGCCTCTTCTACCTGTACGATTGTTCTTGAGTGGAAACACCCTATGCCAGATCTGTTTCCCGTTTGTTCCAGAGACGAGACGAACAGCTCCTCCTGGCGCGCTATCGGCCTCCCCAAATCCTCCAGCCGGCGCGACAAGCACCAAGTCGGACCGTGCGTCACCGTCGACATCACGGATCGAGAACAGCAGCTCACCGAGACCGGGCACGTCAGCGCTTGTTACCTCTCGGAGCAGCATGCCACTCGCGCATGAATAGTACCTAATCGCATCAACTATGCCCTTCGGCTCATACTTGAGAAGTGATACGGCAATGTCGGGTCTCCCATCGTTATCGATGTCATCCAAGCATGCGATCGCACGTCCAAACTCTGCAACACGAGTAGCCTCCTTGCTGACAGTAAGGCCCGACACCTCGCGACCAGTTTTCGAGGAGCACCAGACAACACGTCCACTCTGGCCCATGTCCCCTGAGCTTGGCCACGCGATGAGAACGTCGGGGTCGCCATCATGATCAACATCCTGGGTAATCAGCACTTTGATCCACCCCTCTGTAGGTTGCAGTGGGAAATGTGCTCCTTCAAAGCTCAGCAGCTGGGACCCCGACTGATCCAAGAGCCGAACCCTGTCCTTTGATCCGAATACGCGCCCGTGCTCAGCGACAATGAGACTTGAGCGCCCACTCCTCGGCCGCAATATAATTGCGTCTCGAACGGAATGGCTCTGCGATGACTCGAGGAACAGAGGTGAGCCGTCCTTACCCGACGCGACCGAGAAATGCGACGTACCATTTCCTCGCAATGGGAATGGCTCATCGACGAGCGCGATATCGCCAACGCCATCGCGGTCTAGGTCCCCTATGAACCACGGCTGCCTGTGCTCGAGAGGGCGATTCCGGGTCTTCAGCTCGAACTGCCTCAACGCCACGCCAGACACTGCAGATCGAATCGATACCGCCCAGACATCCTCAGCGTCCGTCCTGCGGACACTCGCGAGAAGCGTCTCAGAGGTGGCGGCGGCGAAAAAACTTTGGCTGCTTTGAAGCCCAGACGTTCTTACTGACTTCAAACCTAAGAACGGCTGAAAAGCTCCGACTGCCAGTGCTGCCAGGATTGCGCTCTGTCCGAATGTAGCTAGCTTACGCGTCATCCTTGTTCTCCAAGTCTGTAATCATTCGTGGATCATGAGAAGCATCAGCTTGCTTCACGGCCACGCGAGTGTCCCATCCTATCAGCATCCTGTTCCATGGCGGTCACTCTGATTTTAAGACCCTCTGGCAACGCCCACCGGCACTCGGTTGAGCGTGAAACTATAAGAGCTCCATGCGCGGCATGCATCCTGCCATGGCAATACCATAACCATAGCGTTCAGGCTCTTCCTCAGTGAGCGTCGGGATCGTGCCATTTCGAGGATTCCGTCACATGTAGCCGGCATTCGCAGAATGGGTCGGCACTTCGCTCTGCACGTCGTCGCACTAGCAGGTCGTTGGTCCAGATCAATTGGCATTGGGATGTGTTGCAAATGGAGTCAGCGAACCTAATGCCCAACCGCCGCTGTTGATCACCAGGCAATAGCCCCCACTAAGCAAACACACTCGATGATAAGTAGCTCATCAGCAGCTCATTTCTCGCCATGTGGGCGCCACGTCTGCTTCGGCAATGATGCAATTGAAACAAAACTTGCGGAGTAGCCGGCATCACTCTCCTCAATTCCCAGGACGCCAGCGCCGACGTACCCAATCTGCACAGCGTCGACTCCAATGAATCTGCTTCTCTCTGGCTTAAGTTCGAATGAGGCGCTCATCAGATCAGCGTCGCCCGCATATGCGGATAAGCGTACTGCACCAGAATTCGCTATGTGAAAGATGACATTCAATCCATCGAGAGAGAGCGTCCGAGCATGACTCACTCCTCCAAGTTGCAATACCCTCGACGGATATTCGAGCCGCGCGTCCGGCCCAACTCCAACCTTGATGCCCCCTCTTCGATAGACCACTAATCCATGATCCGTCTCCAGAGCATAATGCGGCCAGCGGTCACTTTGGGGGCTAGACATATAATCATCCTGAAAGCTGAAATCACCAATGCGTCCAGGGATTCGCTTGGCTGCGCCCAAACTCCATGGAACATTTGCGGGCGAGCCGAACGTTCTGCCTCCATCGAAAGACACTGCAAGACGCAGATTATCGTGAGAGGCGCTCTTGACGCAGAATAGTAGACCTACGAGATCGCTTCCATTCGATCGGAGTTCAGCTTGGCACCTTGTGCAGATATCAAGACTTGAGATGCCATCAATCGGAGGCTGAATGACCCAGGTCTTTCCCTGATCAACACTTCGGAGGCATTCGAGCTTCCCGAGCTTTGACCTCTCTTCATCCCGTGCCTGCACAACAACAAGTAGCTCTCCTTTTCCTGTCTGAACCAGCCTCGGAGAAAGCTGCCCCTCAGGTGCTTCGAGCTCAGCAATTCGCTCTAGCTCACTCCAATTCACCGCGCCTTCACTACGACGAGTGCTCAGTATCTGTACCTTGCTTTGCGACTTAAGCTTCGTCGAGGTGATAATAATATCAGAATTGCGGGATGACAATCCGACGGTGCGACAATAATCTAATGTTCCTTCCAAGTGCCTCGACTTAAGTACGACTGGCGCCGGGAAGTCGGCGGCGAGAACCCCGGCAGAGAAGATGCCCAACCCTGCTTCGATAACTCCGGCTACATGCACTACGGCATCGTCGCACTGCCGGCCCTCTACGATAGCCTTGTGAGCCTCGGGACCTGTCGCGAAGCGTCCAGCGAAGAGTGTTGGTGGCCCTTTAAATATGGCACGTACTTCAACTCCCAGAAGTGACGTCTCAGGGCTCATAGAAAATAAAAGCAACACTCCCGACGCGAGTACTGTTGCGGGAGCATGGATAACTTTCATTGAATTGCGACCTCTAATCAGCATCGAAGATCGTACGCGAACCACAAGTCACTGTCACTCCACCAGTGACCTCGTGAAGTTCTCTGGTCTTGAGCCTGATTGACAACGACGGAGTGTGCATGATCCTGCGGCAACTCTTCCCCTCAAAACTCGCGAGCGCGCCCCAGCGATCGGTGGCGAGATACGCCATTGGCATTCCGAGGGCATCCGAGACGGCTAACTGCCCGTGGCAAAAGTGCTCCGCAGAGCGAGCGCGAGGATTTTTCGCGAGATCGAGAAGGACCGCCCTAGACATAGCAAGGAGTTTCGGCGAGGCGGTCCGATGATGAGCTCGCTAAAAAGTCCCGCGCGCAGCTCGGATGACTTTTGCCACGGGCAGCTAAGGGAGCCTCGCGCATGCACTCTCAGTTGCTACTTGAACCCTGCAGTTCAGGCTGGAGCAGCTGATCCGACTCACACCACAGCAGGAAGCACGCAGTCGGATCATCGAGCGGGAACCCGCGAATCTCTATTTCTGACGAGATCCGACCGTCGATTGGGAGTGCGCACCATGTAGATCCAACTAGCTCCTCGATCCGCCGCTTGAGATCGTTTCTGAGCAGCATAAGAGGCTGCTTCGCTTGAATGCCTCTAAGTTCCCGTATCTTGTCCTCTCTCCAGTCGTGAACCCGTTCAACTTTTTCGTTTTTCGTATTTGCCATCAGAATTGTTGACGACCCTTTCAGATTGCCCACCCAAGAGCTAGGAGGGAGATCACCCTTGTCTCTTGCGATCGTCACCTGCTCAATGAGCGTGTCAACACTCTGTTTCGATATTGTAGAGAAAAAGTAGAGGGATCGCTGGCGCCCAGCAACACACAAACCATCCTCCCAGACTGCGTACTCACAGAAACCAGACCCACCATATTGTTCTCGAACCATCAATAGCAACGGAGGGACGAGTGTCCTTCTTGATTCATCTCCCAAATGAAGTTGTTCGAGATTTGAACAGGAAGCTGGACCAACGACAGTGAAGGCCAGGAGTCCCATAGACAGGCGGTTCGTGTGGCTCATTGCAAACCCTGCTCGCAGGCGCACGGAGTTGGTCGACGTCTACCAGAATATGAGGGCAATAGGAAAGGCCGCAGCATCCCAGGCATTCCCACTGCATATATCTGAGATCCGAGAACCCACTTCTGGAGACACCGAGAACCGCAAAGCAAGCCGTCAATATCCGCCCGCAGTTGCGATCTCGTTACTGCAGCTTTGTCCATTCGCTCAGTACGCGTCTCCTCGACGCCCATCTCGGCCGACGGATCTGCCGCTTGGTTGGATAGTGCATTGAATGGCGTCGGTGCTGGACCTCGAGAGCTTGGCAAGTTCGGATAAGTACACCTAGAACTCATGCTGCACGGCGATGCATGGGAAGCAGATGGCAGCAGCGCCAGAGAAGTCAGGATTCCTCGCATGGTTCCATCTGAGCTGTCGATGTGTCTCCCAATCCAGTACTGGAGACAGCATGCGGGCGAGTGTGGGTGCATGCAATCACGGCGGATGAATCTTACCTCGCACTTCGAGGCTGGCCGGGCCGAGCGCCAGCGGCGACTACGAAGAACTCGCCGCCTCCGGCCGATAGCTCCCGAAAACCCACAGATAGCCCTCCGCATCCGCCGCCGAATACTCGCGGAAGCCGAGGTCGTTGGTGTACGGAGCTTGGCGAATCGTCGCGCCATGCGCCACGGCGTTCGAATGGTGAGCATCGACATCGCTGATACTCACATAAAGCGCGTGTGTCGCCGAGCCGGAGCTGCCGGGGCTTGCGAGCCCTTCGCCGGGGCGCACCGTCCCGACCATGACGACACCCGAGCCAACCTGCACCTGCGCGTGGCGCACGAAGTCGCCCGACTCGGGTACCACAAATCGCACGGTGCCGCCGAAGGCCGCCACGAGGAATCGAATGGCCGCGCGCGCGTCGCGGTAGCGAAGGATGGGGCAGATCATGGCGGGCCGGCTCGTCACCTTGGCCGCCACCATCCTAGGCCGCGGCCTAAGCCGCCGGCTCCCTCCGCCGGCTGGCCGCCCCAGTTCGGCCGGCACCTCGCCGACGCAAGACGGCTCCCCGACGCGCCCCGCCTCTGCGACAATGGCCCGCGGTTTTCCGCACACACCACTTCGCGGTGCCCGCGTACTCCGCATCGCAAATAGCGGCGTGTGCGCCGCCGTCTTACTCGCAGCGCCCGCCGCACCACGACGCTTCATCCGCTCTCCGACGTCCGTCGAACAGACACGTATGACCGACTCCACCAGCCCCGGCACCGATAGCGCCACTCTTCAGAAGCTCCAGGACGCCCGGCGCCGCCTCCGCGAGGAGCTCTCGCGCGTGATCGTCGGACAGGAAGCCGTCATCGACGAGGTGCTCGTCGCCCTCTTTTCGCGCGGGCACGTGCTGCTCGTCGGCGTCCCGGGCCTCGCGAAGACGCTGCTCGTGCGCTCGCTCGCCCAGTCGCTCGACCTCACCTTCTCGCGCATCCAGTTCACGCCCGACCTCATGCCGGCCGACGTCACCGGCACCGAGGTCCTCCAGGAAAACCGTGAGCGCGGCACCCGCGAGTTCCGGTTCATCCCGGGTCCGATCTTCGCCAACATCGTGCTGGGCGACGAGATCAACCGAACGCCCCCGAAGACCCAGGCCGCCCTCCTCGAGGCCATGCAGGAAAGCCAGGTCACAACCGGCGGCAAGCGCAACGCCCTCGAGCAGCCCTTCTTCGTGCTCGCAACGCAGAACCCGATCGAGCAGGAAGGAACCTACCCGCTGCCCGAGGCGCAGCTCGACCGCTTCATGTTCCTGATCCGCGTCGACTACCCGACGCGCGACGAGGAGCGGCGCATCCTGCGCCTCACGACCGAAGGAGAAGCGGCCCCCATTCGCCCCGTTCTTACGAAGTCGGAAATCATGGAGCTGCAGACCATGGTCCGACGCGTTCCGATCGCCGACCACGTCCTTGACTTCGCCGTCGATCTCGCCCGCCGTACGCGCCCCTCCCAGCCCGAAGCGCCCGACTTCGTGAAGACCTCGGTGACCTGGGGCGGCGGCCCGCGCGCCTCTCAGTTCCTCGTCATCGGCGCGAAAGCCCACGCCGTGCTGAACGGCCGCCCGAATGCAACCATTGATGATGTGAAAGCTGTCGCGCATCCCGTTCTGCGCCATCGCGTGATTCCCAACTTTGCCGCCGCCGCGGAAGGCATCACTTCGGATCACCTGATCGATCGACTCCTTACAGAAACTCCGCGACACGCCAGCGCAGGCCTCGACGATGCCCGACTCCCGAAGGTTCTTGGATCCGCGGGTCCTGAACCGAATCGATAAGCTCGAGCTCAAAGCTCGCCTCGTCGTCGAGGGAACGGTCGCCGGGCTTCACCGCTCGCCGTACCGCGGCGTGAGCGTGGAGTTCGCCCAGCACCGGCAATATGTGCCCGGCGACGATCTGCGCTTCCTCGACTGGAAGATCTTCGCGCGCTCCGACCGCTACACGATCAAGGAGTTCGAAGAAGAGACCAATCTTATTGCACATATCTTCCTCGACGCTTCGGGGTCGATGCGCTACTCGTCGATGACACCCGGCGGCGACGAGAAGCAGATCACAAAATTCCACTACGCAAGCTGGGCAGCGGCTGCGCTGGCCCACCTCGCCCTGCGCCAGCGCGACGCCGTCGGGTTAGTGGTCTTCGACGAAAAAGTGCGCTCGGTCGTGCCGCCTTCGGCCGGCGTAAACCACCTCGATCTGTTGCTTCGCACCATCGGAGGCATCGAGCCCTCCGCCTCGACGGCGCCCGAGAAGGCGCTCATGGAGAGCGCCAACTCGATCACGCGGCGCGGCATGGTGCTCCTCTTCTCCGACCTCATGGCAGACGCGGCCTCGGTCTTGAAGGCGCTCTCGACGCTGCGTGCCCGCGGCCACGACGTGATCGTGATGCGCGTGCTCGATCCAGCAGAAGTGCATTTCGAGTTCGACCGCATGACGCGGTTCGATAATTTGGAAGGTGCCGACCAGCTCCTCGTCGATCCGCGATCGATCCGCACGGCCTATTTGGAAGAATTCAAGAAACACGATGAGGCGCTGCGCCGCGGCTGCGTCGCCGACCGCATCGATCTCCACCGGCTCACCACAGAAACGCCGCTCGACGTGAGCCTCGTGGCCTACCTCGGCGCGCGGGCGGCGCGACATCGGCTGAGGGCCTGAGCGCGCCCGCTCCGCGACTCCCAGCACCCGGTCCTCACAGAACGCAATGGGCGAGTTCTTCCTCCATCCCGGTCTCGCGGTCCTCGGCGGCCTCATGGTCTCCGTGCCGATCCTCATTCATCTCCTGAACCGGCGGCGGTTTCAGGTGGTGCAGTGGGGCGCGATGGCCTTTTTGTTGGCGGCATATAAAAAGACGCGCCGGCGGCTCGAGCTCGAGAACCTGATCCTCCTGCTGCTGCGGGCGCTGGCCGTGGCCTTGATCGGTCTCGCCATCGCGCGGCCTTCGCTCTCGCCCGAGTCGCCGATCGCGAGCGCCTTCGCCGGCCGTCGAGAAGTGGTAATCGCGCTGGACGCCTCGTACTCGATGGCCTACCGCGACGGCGGATCGACGGCCTTCGAGCGCGGCATCGCCGCCGCACGCGGCATCCTCGAATCGCTCAAGCCGGCGCGGCAGGACCAAGTCACGCTCATCCTCGCGAAAGACCGGCCCGTGCACCTCTCGCGGCGCGACATCGACAAGGCGCGCCGCGAGCTTTCGCGCATCACCGAGCCGACATTCGAGGGCATCAACCTGGCGGCGTCACTCGACCTCGCCGTGCACGAAATTGATGCATTCCTCGGCGAAGGTAGCGAAGCGAAGGGGCCCAACGCCAACGGTGCGACGCTGTATCTCATTACTGATCTCCAGCGCTCCACCTTCTTCCCGCGGACGCGCGAAGCGCGCGGAGCCGAGCCGGCGGCCGGAACCGCCGCGCCCACGACGCCGCCCGACGGCGCGAAGCCGCCCTCAGCCAGCGTGGCGCAGACGCCGCTCCAGGCAGCGGCCGTGGCGCTCGCGCAGCGAAAAGTTGCCGTTCGCGTCCTCGACGTCGGCGCTCAGACCGAAGGGGCCGTCGATAATGTGGGCGTGGTCGACGTGCGCTGCGGCGAGGAGCTGCCGGCCGTCGGCGTCTCCGTCGAGCTGCGCGCAACGCTGCGCAACTTCGGAAGCGCGCCGCGCGCCAATGTGCTGATCACTCCGACCGTCGACGGCAGCCGCGGCGCTCCGCAAACTGTGAGCTTGTCCGCTGGCGAAACTCGGGAAGTTACTCTTCCAATCACGTTCCGCGACCCCGGGGATCACTCGATCGACGTCGCCATCGACGAGGATCGGCTTCTCGTCGACGACCACCGGCCTTATGTGATCCGCGTGCGCCCCGCGCTGCGCGTGCTCCTCGTCGACGGCTCTCCCGATCCCGATCCGGAGGTTTCGGCCGCGGGAATGATCTCGCTCGTGCTGTCGCCGCCTGAGGAGCCGATGGCCGCGGCCCCGTTCTCGCTCGTGGGCGGCGGCCCTGTCGATCGAGCGCGGTTCGCCTCCCAGCAGGATTTGTTGGATCAAACGGACATCCTGATCCTCGCCAACGTCGAGGGCTTCTCCGAGGAGACGGCCGCCCGCATCCAGGAGTTCGCCGAGTCGGGGGGCGGAATATTGTTCCTTTGCGGCGACCGCATCGACGCCGCGGCCTACACCACGCGCCTGCGCCGCGGGAACGACCCGCGAAAGTGGCTTCTTCCGGCAACCATCGGGGCGATTCGTGAGGTTCCCTCCCGCGAGCACCGGCCCTGGCGCATTGCTACTCTTCCGGATCCGCTCCCTTCGTACTTCCAGTTCTTCGAAGCGGCCGAGCGCCGTGTGCTGCTCACGGAGGTTCCGATCTATCGGTTCCTCGCGCTCGACGTCTCCGAAGACGACACGCGTGGCGGAGCCCAAGTCATCGGCCGATTCAACGATCCGGAGATCTCGCCGTTTTTTGTAACGAAGCCGCTCGGGCGCGGGCGCGTCGGGCTCCTTTCGACCGCTTTGGGCTCGCCCCCGGATCGGCGCTGGAACCGCATCTCGGAGAGCGTGCGCACCTTCGTGCCGCTTCTGTTTGACATGCTGCACGCGCTGGCCGCCGGCGTCGCCGACGTGCGCAACGTGCGCATCAACGAGGCGATTCGCGCTGAGGTTCGCGGCTTCCCGTCGAAAGCGACGGTCGTCGACCCGACCGGCCGCAGCGAGAAGCTCAATGTGGAATCGGCCAAGCGCGCTTCCGAAGACGGCACGCCAGCGCGTGGCAGTTCCGTCGAGCGGTATTTGCTGCCTGCATACACATCCACCGACCGCCCTGGAATCTACACTCTGGAAGTCGAGGCCGCGGGCGGCGTCGCCACGACGACGACCTCGACGCTCAAATATGCCGTCGCAATCGACCCTGAGGAAGGCGACCTCACGCGCGCGCCGGGCTCCACGATCGGCACGGCGCTGCCAACGGCCGACGTGAAGCTCTCTTCGGGCGTCGAAGAGGAAAGCCTTCCGCCGATCGAAGGCCCGCGCAGCGAGATCTGGAAGGCACTCGTGGCGGCGGCGATCGCCGTATTGGTGATCGAGTCGGCGCTCGCAACCTGGTTCGGCCGGAGGCGCTCATGATGGCTCGTCTGCTTCCCGTCGCCGAGGAACTCACCAAAGCGCAGTTCACATTTCGCGACGCACCGCCGCTCTGGGTTGTCGCGCTGTTGATCGTTCCGGCGGTCGCGATCGTCGTGGCCGCCGTCTACGGCTTGGAGAAGGGCGCACCTCGGCGCGATGTGATTCGCCTCGCCATTCTGCGCATGTTGGCGCTCGCCTGCCTCATCGCGATCTTCTTTCGCCCGGCTCTTGAGCGGATTCGTTACAGAACACAAAAGTCGATCGTGCCGATTCTGCTCGACAACTCGGCTTCCATGCGCCGAGCCGACGCGTACCGCGACGACGCCGAGCGCCGCGCTCTCAGCAAGGCGGCCGATCTCGCCGAGGCCGACTCGCCGTCGAACCACACGCGCGCCGATCTCGTCTCGCGCGTCGTCGGGAAACACATCGTGCCGCAGCTCACCGATCTCGGCTTCGACGTCCAACTGTTCCAGTTCGCCGACGATCTCTCCTCTCTGAGCTCCCTGAGCGCCCTGTCGGGCACTGGTGATCGCACGCGCCTCGGCGAAGCCATCGCGCGCTCCGTGGAGGACCATCGCGGTCTGAACGTCCCCGGAATTTTGGTATTTTCCGACGGCCGCTCCAACGACGGCCGCGACCCGCGCGATGCGGCGCGGCTCGCCGCCCAGGATCTCGTTCCGGTCTACACCATCGGCGTCGGCGATCCGACGGCGCCGAGCAACCTTGCCATCGAGATCGTCGAAGCGCCCGAAGTCGCCTTACAGAACGATGAAGTGGTGATCACGGCGCGCGTCACCGGCACGGGGGTGGACGGTGAGCGCGTACTTGTGATCCTCACCAGTGAGGAGGCCGACGGCACCGAGAGCGAGACGCTCGCGACGGCCGAATCGTCGATTGGCCCCGGCGGCACATCGGGGCGCGTGACGCTGCGCTTCTCGCCGCGGCAGATCGGCGAGCTGCGCGTCGCCGTCAAGGTGCAGCCGCGACCCGACGAAGCGCTCACCGACGATAATATTGAGCGGCGCACCATTCGAGTGAAGCCCGAGAAGATCCGCGTGCTCTTCATCGAGGGCTACCCGCGCTGGGAGTATCGCTATCTCAAGAATGCACTTCTCCGCGCCGACGAGAACATTCTCCTACATTGTTACTTGACGGCTGCCGACCGCGACTTCCCGCAGGAGTGCACAAAAGGTCTCACGCCGCTCAAACGCATCCCGACCGACCGCCGCTCGCTGCTGGAGAATTACGACGTCATCCTCTTCGGCGACGTCCCGCCCGACCGCCTTGGCGAAGGGCGCGAGGACCGGGAGGAGTTCCTGAAGTCGGTGAAGGAGTTCGTCCAGCGAGGCGGCGGATTCTTAATGATCGCTGGCGAGATCGACAGCCCGCGCTCCTACGCCGGGACGCCGATCCAGGAGCTGCTGCCTGTGGAGCTGCCGGGCCCGGAGGATGAAGCGGCTGCTGTGCTCGACCGCGTCAACGAGTTCGAGCCGCGGCTGGAGACACCGACGCAGCCCCACGACATCGTCCGGCTCGAGGACGATGTGGAGCAGAATCGCCGCCTCTGGGAGGCCAAGAATAACCTGCGCGGTCAATTGTGGTTCGCACCGGTCAAGAAGGCGAAGCCCGGAGCCGAGGTGCTTCTGCGCCACCCCGACGCGCGCAACCGATACGGGAATATGATTCTCGCAGCGGTAACATTCGTGCCCGAGGGCCGGTCGATGTTCCTCGGCTTCGATTCGACGTGGCGATGGCGATTCCAATACGGCGATCGTTACTTCGAGAAATTCTGGCGCCGGGCGATTCGTTACCTTGCCTTGAATCGCCTCAAGAGCGGCGACCGCCGATTCACGCTCGCCGTCGAGCGCAATATTTTTGAGCTCAAAGATCGCGCTGTGCTTGAGGCGCGCGTGCTCGACGAGTCGTTCCAGCCGGCGACCAAAGCTCGGCAGGAGGCGTTCGTGCGGACGCTTCGAACCGGCAACACGGTGCCGGTCTCCCTCGAGCCGGTCGGCGGCGAGCCGGGCACCTTCCGCGCCGCCTTCCAGGTCGCCGAGGAAGGGCGTTACCAAGCGTTCCTTACAGAAGACGGCAGCGAGTCAGGAAAGCGCGTCGCTTCCGTGGAGTTCGAGGCACGCCTGCCCGACCGCGAGAACCGCGATCCGATGCTCGACGCGGCGACCCTTCGGGCCGTGGCTGCGATCGCCACCGGCGGCACGGGCGCCGTCGAGAACTCCATCCAGACTCCCAACTACTTCCCGCTCTCACGCGCTTCCGATGTGGTGAAGCGCTTCCGCGGCGGCGGGCAGGTCGAGATTCCAGAAGCGTCGGAAGTGCGCGACCTTTGGGATCGATGGGAAGTCATCGCGCTTCTTGTGTTGATCCTCGCCCTCGAGTGGTGGCTCCGGAAGCGCTCGCAGCTCCTTTGACGCGAACTGCGCCATTGCACGCGCTTACCTCTTCTTACAGCCTCGCATGCGCCTCCTACCCCTAGGAACCCTTCTGAGTTCTGCGCTCCTCGCGGGCGGCGCCGCGCCATCGGCGCTGGCCCAGATCGGCGGAGAGCGATTCGGGGGCGACGGTCGCGGGTCGAGCATCCAGTCGTCGGTGCTCGTGTCTCCCGACGCGTTCCACGCGATCGAGGACGGCGAGCGGCTCTTGGCCACGGGGCGCACCGCGGAAGCGCTCGAGAAGTTCGGCGCTATTACCGGGCGGCTCGCGAATCGGGTCGTCTTCGTGTCGCGCAGCCCCGAGGGCGAGCCGATGCTGGCCACCGAAGGAAAGAACTACTTCGGCGCCTGGCACATGCTGTTGGAGCGGCTTGAGGCGCTGCCGGCCGCGACGCAGCAGGAGATGGAGCGCGTCGACGGACCGCGGGCGCGAACCGCGCTCGAGACGGCCCTCGCCTCGGGCGAGCCGGCCGACCTCGTGCGCGTGCTCCGGCAATACCCCTGGACTCGCGCGGGCGGCGACGCCCTCGTCGCCCTGGGCGACCGCGCGTTCGAGCGCGGCCATGTTGAGGAGGCGCTGGCGATCTTCCAGCGCGCGGCGCGGCGCTACGATCGCCGCGACGATCCCGAGTTGCTGGCGCGCATCACGGTGCTCGAGTCGTCCCTTGCGGCCACGCGCGGTGCGACACCGCGCCTCCCCCAGCTCCCATCGACTTCCGATCCCGCCGTCGAAATCGGCGGGAAGACGATGCCTCTCTCGGCGGTGCCGAAGCTGCCGCCGCAGCCGCTCCCGGCGGCGCGCCCCGCTCAGAGCTTTACCTCGAGAACCGACACGCTGCCGCCCGACCCGGGGCGAATCTCCTCGGGGATCCAGTGGCGCAAGGAGCTCGAGTTCGAGCCGCGCCCGAAGGAGCACCCCTTCCGCCCCATCTATCCGGTGATTGCGGGCGAGGCGGTATTTGTGAGTAACGGCTGGGCGGTTGCCGCGTTCGACCGGTCGACCGGCGTGCCCCTGTGGCGCGAGCCGGTGCTGGCCGCCGGCTGGGAGGACGTGGCGCGCTCTCGCTGGGATGATTACATCCCCGATGAGGATCCGTCGATCGCCCTCGCCCCCGCCATCGGCCAGGGAATTGTGGTGGCGTCGCTCCTCGTCCCGCGCCACCAGCGCGACCCGTTTACATTTCAGGGAATCCCCGTCTACGGCGTGATCCCCTATCGAAAGCTGCACGCCTTCGACGCAGCCACGGGCGCGCCGCTCTGGAATCACTGGAATCCGGCGACGGCCCGCCGCTCGTCGGCTTTCATTGATAATTACCGTTGCGCCGCGCCGCCCGTAGTCGCGGGCGACCGCGCGCTCGTGCCGGTCTGGACGGTCGCCGACGACGCGACTGTGAGCCTGCACCTCGCCGCCTACGCACTGCGCACAGGCGAGGAATTGTGGCGTGCCTACCTCGTCACGGGCCAGCGGCCGATCAACATGTTCGGCCGAAGCCTGTTCGAATATTATTGTAGTCCGCCCACAGTCGACGGCGACCGTGTCTACATGTCGACCGATCTCGGTATCGCCGCGTCGATCGACCTCACGACGGGGCTCGTCGAGTGGATGCGGCGTTACACATCGATTGAGCCGCCGCCGTCACGCAGCAACGCCTTCGATCGGCCGCCCGTCACGCCATGGGCCGCGAGCCCGCCTGCGCTGACCGAGGAGTACGTCGTTCTCACACCGACGGATTCGCGATTTCTGTATGTTCTCGAGCGGAGAGCCGGCTTCGAGGCGGCCACGCCCGTGCGTTCGACACAGCTCGACCCGTCGGGGCGCACGCCGGGCGTGCCGTCGGCCTACCACCTTCTCGGGATCGTCGACAATATCTGTTACCTCTCAGGCCGAGGCGTCGTCGCCCTCGAGCTGCCAGCCGGCCCCGGCAGGCCGATGCGCTTTCGCGCCGCGTCCCCGAGTTCGACGTGGCTTCGCACCAATGAGGAGCGTCTGCCTCGGGCTGCCATTACCAAGAATGCCGTTTTGTTTCCTTCTGAGGACGGGATCGCCGTGCTCGACCGCGCCGACCTTCGGCTGCGCGAGATGATCCCGTACCGGGCGGGCTCGCCCGGAGGCGGAGATTCCTTCGCCGGGCATATCATTGCATCCGAGGGCGTGCTCCTCACGGTTTCGAATCCCAATGTTTCGGCCTACTTCGACGCCAACGAAGTCGTGGCGTCGGCGCGCCGAGCGTCCGACGCATCGCCTGCCGACGCAGCGCTGCGCGAGCGGTTCGTCCGAAGCCTGCTGGGCCGCGGAAAAGTAAGAGCTCGAAACAAGGATTACGCCGCTGCGCTCGAGGACTATCGCGAGGCGGATCTCGCCCTTGCCAAGCTCGGCGGCCTCGAGGATCTGCGGGCTTCGATCCAGCTCGCCCTCGCCAATGCCCACGATGCGCGAGGCGAGGCCCGGGAAGCGCTCGACGCCTTCCGGCGCGCATTCGAAGGGGCCCGCGACGGGCAGCTTCGGCGCGACGCGGGCCTCGCGCTGGAGCGCCGCCTTCCGGCCACCGCCGTCGACGAGCGCGGAAAAGTGATGGTGCGCCTGGAACGCGAGTTCGGCGACGCCATTGTGGAATCCAAAGAATACGGGCGCATCCCCCTGTCGCTCTATTTGTGCCTTCGCAAAGCAGAGGCGCTCGAGGCGGCCGACGCCGCTGCTGCCGTGATCGCCTGGCAGGAGGCCATCCTGCGGTTCGCCGACCAGTGGATGAGCGGCGGCGGAAAAGGGACCACGACGGCGGAATACGCCCGCGGGCGCATTGCCGAGCTGATTCAACGGCGCGGCCGCGCCGTGTATGCGGCGGTCGAGGCCGAGGCGCGCAAGCGTCTCGAGGAGCTCGGCACGGATCCCAGTCCGGAAGACCTTGCGACCTTCGCCTACCGCTTCCCGAATAGTGATGTTGCGTCGGAGGCTTCCTGCCGGCATCTGGAGCAGCTTGTGGCCCAGGGGCGCCATGCGGAGGTGCCTTCCGCCACGTTTGAGTTCTTGCAGCGCGAGCCCTCGGCGCCGGCGCGGCGACGGGCGCTCCTCGCCAATGCGGCAGCGCTGCGAAAGCTCGGAAACGAAGTGTTGGCTTCGCTCCTCGAGAGCTCCCTCGGCGGCGGCTCGAATGTTGCGCCCACGAGATCCAACATTTCGACAAAGTTCGGCCCGCGAGGACCGGTTGCACATATCGGAGTCACCTCGGCGGCGGCCGTGCCTGAGCTCAAGTCCATCGTCAATCCCGGCTACAACGACGGCAGCGCGGGCGAGTATTTGGTTGGCGTGTGCACCGGCGGCGACAACCTGCTGAGCCTGCGTGCGTTCCATGTGGCGCAGTCGTCGGTGACGCTGCTCTGGGAGCGCGCGCTCGAGACATTCGACAACGACGCAACTCGATATGGCCTACTCCATGAGGCGGCGCAGGGAAGCGGCGTCGCGCTGATGGGAGGCATCATGGCTTTTTGTGATGGCGGCGCCGTCGTGGGCGTGCGAATCGCCGATGGCGAGACCGTCTATCGCCAGGGGCTCGGCAGCGGCCTCTTCGAGTCGGCGCTGGCGGTGAACGGCGCCCTCGTCGTCGCCCGCCGCGAAGAGGGCGCCAACGTCGTCCACGTCTCCGCCTTTGAACCCGTTTCCGGCGTAGTTTTGTGGGAATCGTCCTTCGCAGCCCAGGGCGGACCTTACAAACCGACGGCCTCCGCGACGGAACTGGCATTCCTCCCCACGGGGTCGCAGCAGCCGCGCGCCGCCTACCGGTTCGCCATCGCCACCGGAGAATCGCTGCCGACGGTGATGCTGCCGGGCGACTGGCACCACAGCTCTGCGATGCGCGCCGGCCTCTATGGCAGCGTGCTGGTCTACGTCGACAACCCCGTCGAGCGCGAGCGCTACGACGCGCGAGTTGTTGCACTGAACCTCGGTGACGGCGGCAACAAGCTGTGGGAATTGTCCACCAATGCTGCGACGAAGAGCGGCTACTTTTCGCGAGCGGTCCTCATGGCCGCCGAGGAGATCTATGTCCTTCGCCTCCGCCAGCCAGGACGGGAGGGTCCGCCCTATCGTGAGGAGCCGCTCCTCCTCGGGCTCGATCCGAAGACGGGACATCAGCGCGTAGTGGCGCGCCTGCCAGAGTCGGCTCGCCTCGCTGGCGTCGAATATGACAAGGTGATCCGCCGCTGGACCTCCCCTGTCGTGGCCGTCTACTCCGACGATCAGCTTTCGACGCGGCTCGACATCATTGATCTTCGGACCGGCCGGGCCCAAACGCGCTCGCTCCAGGGCTCGCTAATTACCTTTGATATTCCGCAGCCTGCCGTCGGCGAGAAGCTCATCGCCGTCGCCCACTGCGCCGGCGGCAAGGGGCGCAGCGGATCGTCGCGGCTCGCCGATGTCAGCATTCTCCGCCGTGACACGCTCGAATACGCCGTCGACAAGATTCTGCCGCTCAGCGGGCAGGCACTCGATCTCGCGGTCACATCCAACGGTTTTGTTGCACTCTCCAGGCAGGACTCGGCGGCGCGGGCCGGTCAGCGCGAGTGCAAGATTCTTGGCTTCGTCGAGACGGCGCCTGCGCAGTCTCGGCCCCGGTGATGATTCACATAGAGGCTCCCATGAACACACGACTTCTGCTCGGATCCCGCCAGATTGCTCGCTCTTTGCGAATCCCGCTGCCGCGGCCGAGCACCGCTGCGCTTCTGTGGGTATCAGCCGCCGTCCTTTCTGTTGGGTCGGCGGCACCTGGGGCGGTCGCACAGTCGCCGGTCCTCGCCGCGCGCGCACAGGTGGATTCGCGCGGACTCCCGGCGCGGAACGTGGCCGCATCGGCGAATCCCAAATCTGCCGCTCCGCAGAATCGATCGGAGATTCAGGCCGAATCGGAGTCGGGCTGGCGGATCACCGACGAGGTGAGGGAGCGGGTGGATAGGGGCCTCCAGTGGCTCGCTGCGCGGCAGCAGCCCGACGGTTCCTGGCTCGGCGACGTCGGATTCAAGCTCAATAATAGCTACCACGTCGTCCCCGAAGGCGACAACCGCGCCCACGTCGGTGTTACGGCGATTGCCGGCATCGCCTTTCTCGCGAATGGACAGATCCCCGGCCGCGGGAAGTATGGCGCCGTCGTCGACAAAGCGCTGGCGTTCGTTTCGAGCTGTGTCGAGGAGAACGGTTTCATCTCCTCGAATCAAACCCGTATGTATAGCCATGCCTTCGGCACGCTTTTCCTCGCCGAAGCGCTCGGAATGTCCCATCGGCCCGACCTCCGAGAGAAGCTCCAGGACGCGGTGCGCCTCATCGTTGACTCTCAAAACAGTGAGGGCGGCTGGCGATATGTGCCCTTCGCGAAGGAGAGCGACATGTCGATCACTGTCTGCCAGGTCATGGCGCTGCGCGCGGCGCGCAACGTCGGTATTCCGGTCCCCAAGGCCACCATTGACCGCGCCATTGATTATGTGAAGAAGAGCGCGGTGCGCGAGAACGGCCCGCGCAATGGCTGGGGCTACGACGACGAAGTCGGCGCGTTCCGATACCAAGTGCAAACTTTCTCGCGCTCGACGTTCCCGCTGACGGCGGCCGGCGTCGTGAGCCTCAACGGCGCCGGCGTCTACTCCGACCGCGACATCGACCTCGGCCTCGACTACCTCGACCGCAACCTCCGCGGGTTCTCGAGCGACTACGGCGGCCGCATGGGTCATTACTTTTTCTACTACGGCCACTATTACGCCGTGCAGGCAATGTTCGTCGCCCAAGGCCCCCGCGGGCAACGTTACTGGGAACACATCAAGCAACAGCTCATCGGCATGCAGGAGCCCGACGGCTCCTGGCCGAACCACGTGGGCCCAGGCCCCAACTTCGCAACCGCGGTCGCGACGCTCATCCTGCAGATTCCTTACAGATTCCTCCCGATCTTCCAGCGCTAGCGAGGACCTTTGTCGACGCCGAACAGCACTCGCCCGCTCGAGCCCCAGCTTCTCTCGAGGCTGGCGGCCGTCCGTGGCCGTATCCGCCGCCTGAGCCTTCTCCGAGGGCTCGGGCTGTGGCTCGCGGTGACGGCGATCGTGTTCGTCGGCTCGTTCTACCTCGACCGGCTCCTCAATCCGCCCCACGCCATGCGTCTGCTGGTGGGGCCACTTGTGGGAGTTTCGCTGGCTGTTGCATTTTGGTGGTGGATCGTCCGGCCGCTGCGCGTCCGGCTGACCGACGACGACGCCGCGCTCGCCGTGGAGCGCGTGTATCCGGAGCTCGGGGATCGGCTCGTCAGCGCCCTCCAGCTCTCGCGGGATTCGGGCAATGCGTCGCCAGAACTCATCGAGCGCGCCATCGCCGCGGGCGAGGACGCCACGCGATCGTTGGATTTTCACAAAGCGGCCCGCACCGCGCCGTCGGCGTGGCGCATGCTGGGCGGGCTTTCCGCCTGCGCCGTGCTGCTCGGCATCGCGATTTCTGACCCTCAAGATTTCAGAGTCTTCCTGGCCCGTTTCTTCGGCGCCAGGGTCGAGTGGCCGCAGCGCACGCACCTCGAGATCGAGATCCCCGTCCTCTCCTCGACGGTGAAAGTACAGCGCGAAGGCGATGAGATCCGCGTGCGCATTGCGCGCGGGGCGGACATGGCCGTGCGCGTGAAGGCTGTGGGAGACGTGCCTCCGCTCGTAGAGTTGGTGGACAGCCACGAGAAGCGCACCCCCATGGCGCTGTCGCCGCCCAATGAGTATCAAGCGCGGTATCACGCCGTGCGTGAGAATTTTGAGTTTCACGCCGAAGGCGGCGACGACCGCGACGGGCTCCCGCGGGTCGTCGTTCAGACGGTCGTGCCTCCGAGCATTCGTAAGATTCACGTATCGGTCGCGCCGCCGAGCTACTCCGGCATTCCCGCCTACGAGCGCGAGGGCGGATCGTTCGAAGCGCTCATGGGCTCGAAGGCGCGCGTTTTTGTGGAAACCTCCTCGCCGGTGAAGCGCGGCGCGCTCCGATTCCGCGACAGCGAGGAGGAGATCGCGCTCGCGCCTGCGGCGGGCACGCCGACGGGCGATGTGATCGGCGGTCCCGGCGTCGAGCTTGCCGCCGAGATCGTCATCGAGCGCAACCGACGTTACACTTTGGAGGTCGAAGACCCCGAAGGGCTTCGCAATCCCGACGCCGGCTCGTATTCGATTGTTGCACTCACAGATCGCGCCCCAGAAGTGAAGCTCTTGGCGCCGAGCCGCGCAGAGCTCGACGTCACCCTCGACGGCGTGCTCGCGATCCATGGAAAAGTGACCGACGACTTCGGCGTGCAGGAGGCCCGTCTTCGCTGGAAGACGGCATCGGCCGCCGACCTTCGCACGCTGGCCGTTCCAGTCGTGGCCGCCGACGGCCAGCCCACGACGACGGAGTCGGCGCCGGCCCAGCGAGAGGCTCCAAAGAGTGGACTTCTCCGGGCGCGCCTCGACGTGGCTGCCCTGCGCATTGCCGACCCCAAAGAGGGCGGAGCGGAGCGGGCGCCCAAGGAGGGCGACGTGCTCGAGTGGTACCTCGAAGCCCTCGACGGCCGGGCGCCAAGCCCTGGAGTCGGCGAGTCGCCCCACGTGCGCGCCGTCGTGCTCGCCGGCGGCGAGATTCTGAAGCGTATTACAGAAAGGCTCGCCCGGACGAAAGATACAGTTCAGTCGATTCTCAATACACAAATCGAGCGCAAGCGCCGCGTCGTCGAGCTGATCGAGGCGCTCTCCGGCTCCGACAACGCGCCAGCGGCTGACCGCCCGACGATCACCAATGTGATGGTCGGGCAGGGGCGCATCTCGACCGACGCCCGTGCCATGGCGCGCGAGTTCTTCGAGTCGACCGAGTCGATCGCGGGGAACAAGCTCGACCGCACGGGCGAAGCGGTCTTCGCCGAGCTTGAGCGGCTGCGCGCCACGACGCCGAGCGCCGCCGATGATCCGTACCATTTTGAGATCGCGCTCGCCCTCGTGAGTGCCGTCCGCAGCGGCACCCTCGGCTCGCCGCTAATCCTCGGCAAGTTCGCCGACATGCTTCAGGAGGCCTCCAAGCTCGCCGGTGAGCAATCGCCGGGAGCGGTGAAGGCTCTCGATGCGGCGGCGCTCGCGACGCGCGGAAAAGACGCAGTCGGATTCCTCGAAACCGCTGTGCAGCAACAGGATGCTGCGATCCAGTCGCTCGAGCGGCTGCTCGCGCTCCTGTCCGAGTGGGACAACTTCCAGTCGGTCATCACGGCGACGCGCGAAATCTATGACCAGCAGCGATCGCTCCACCTCCGTACGAAAGAAGAAGCCAAGGCCAAGTAGCGGAACCACCATGCCGACCTCGAGCCGCCCACTGTTCGGTTTCTCTCTCCTCGGAGCCTGCTCCCTGGCGGCACTGTTGGCGTGGCCCAGTCCCGCCACGGCGGCAACCCCACAAAACGGGCGCGACGGCGGCCGCACCATTCGTGAGCTTGCCGAGGAGCAGCTGCGGATTCAGCGCTCCATCGATCGGCTCGAGACGACGATGGACGCGCTCCAGCAGCGGCTCGAGGCCGAAGGGCGCTCCCACGCGGCCGATCTCCTGAAAGCCGCCCTGATCCGGCTGCGGACGCGCGACGAGAAGGAGCGCCGAGGCACGCTGGAGGAGCGCATGGTGGAGATCGAGCAGGCGTTGCGTCGCCAGGAGACGGTGCGCGCCGCCGAAGAGCAGGAGCGGCTGCTCAAGGATCTCGAGGAGATTCTTGATATTCTGCTCGACCGCAAGGGGCTCGAGAAGCTCGAAGATCAGTTGCAATTCGTCAAGGAGATGACCGAACAGATGCGTCAGCTCCGCGACGAAGAGCGCAAGCTGCGGGAGGAGACCAAGAAAACCTCCGAGCAATCGAAGTCGCGCGACGAAGAGGCGGTCGCCAAGCAGATTGATCAGCTCCTCAATGAGCAGCGCGACCTCGACGCGCGCATGCGGGCGCAGGAGCGCGAAGGCGGCTCCCTCGCCGCAGAGCAGCGCGCCAAGAATATTGAAGAATTGCTGCAGGCACAAAAGGCGGCCCTCGACTCGATTCGGCAGCTCGCCAAGAAAGAGAATGCCCACTCCAATCCGGCGGCCGACCGAGCCCGCGAGGCGATGGAGCGGCTCGCGGAGGCGGAGCAGCAGCTTGACGAGGCGTCGCGCGCGAAGAATGCGGCGAGCGCGCTCGAAGCCGTGAAGCAACAAATTCAGGAGCTCCAAAAGAAAGCCGCCGAGGGCGTGCTCACACCCAAGGAAGCCAAGGAGACGCTCGACGACCTCGCCGCAAATCTGCGGTCGGAAGCGCAATCGGCCCGGCAATCCCAGCGCAACCGCGAGGGCCAAGACCGCGACGCCGCTGCCGCCAAAGAAAAGGAGGCCGCCGAATCACGCGCCAAGGCCGCCGAGAACCTGGCCGAGCAGCTCGAACAGGCCGCCCGCGCCGGAATGCCGACCGAGGGTGCGCCGCCGCCGTCGCCCGAGGATCTGAAGAAGGCGCTCGAGAAGGCAGCGCAGGAGGCCGCGCGTAAGGCCGACGAAGCGAAGCAGCAGGCCGCCAACGCGCAGCAGGACGCTGCGCAGACGGCGGAGCAGGCGGCCCAGTCGACGCAGCAGGCTTCGGAGGCGGCCCAGAAGGAGGGCTCCCAGAGCGAACGCCAGCTCCAGAGGGCTGCGGAAGCGGCCCGCCGTGCCGCCGAAGCCGCTCAGAAAGGGCAGCCCTCCGACGCGAAGAAGCTCGCGAAGGTCGCATCCGACCAGGCCCGCGCCGCCGAGCAGACGGCCCAGGCGGAGGCAACCCCAGAGAAGCTCGCGGAAAAGGAGCGCGACCTCGCCAAAGAGGCGGAGCGCGCCGCCGGCGACGCCCGCGCGGGCCAGGCGGCCAACGAGCAATCGAAGAACGCGGCGCAGTCGCTGGAGCAGGCGAAGCGCGCCATGAACGAAGCGGCCGATGCGCTCGAGCAGGCGAGGAAACCCGAGCCGGGGGCGGCCCTTTCCCCCGAAGCGACGAAGACCGCCGAGGCGAAGGCGGCGGAAGCGGTCGCGGCGCTCGAGCAGGCCCGGCAAGCGGCCCAAGCAGAGTCAAAGGCCCGAGCCGAGGAGCAGGGTCCGCGCCGCGAGGAGCTCGCCCGGCAACAGGCCGAACTCTCGAAACGCGCCAAGCAGCTCGCCGACGAGATGAAGAAGAAGCCCCAAGAGGGCGGGCTCACGCCCGAGCAGGGGCGCAAGGCTTCGGAGTCGGTGGATCAGGCGTCCCAGTCGATGGAGCAGGCTTCCCAGAGCGCCCAGTCGGGGCAATCGCAGAAATCGGCCCAGCAACGCCAGCAAGCCGAGCGGAGCCTCCAGGAGGCGAAGCAGGCGCTCCAACAGAACCGCCAGCAGTCCGAGGAGTCGAAGCGTGAAGCCCAGGAGCTCGCCAAGCGGCAGGAGGAAATCCGCAAGCAGATCCTCGAGCTCGCTCGCCGCCTCAAGGAGCGTCCCAACACGCCCCGTCCGCAGCAGCTCGACGACGCCGCCCGCTCCGCCAAGCAGGCCCAAGAAGAGCTCGAACAGGGCGATCCCGAGGAGGCGCAGCCGCCGGAGGAGAAGACCGAGAAATACCTCGAGCAGGCGCGCGAACAGCTCGAACAGGAGCAACGGCGCTATGAGCGGCTCAAGCAAGAGGAACTCCTCTTCAAGATCCATGAGGAGCTCGCCCAGATGGAGTCGGACCACGAAGAGGTTCGAAGGGGCACCGCCGACATCGACGCGAACCGCGGCACGAAGAAGCTGCCGCGCGCGGAAAGCCTGCGCCTCCAACGGCTTGCGAAGAGTGAGAAGCTCCTGGCGGAGCAATCCTCGCGCATCGCCGCGGCGCTGGAGCAGGAGCAAACGCTGATTTTCTCGGACGCCATGCGCGCCAACGAGGAAGACCTCATGCGGATCTACCAGGCGATGTATGACGACCTGCGATCCGACGAGGTCATCCGCGTCATCCAAGACGACGTGGCGAAGCGCATCAGCCGCCTGAAGGAGGCGCTGAAGAACGAATCGAAGCGGCGCCGCGAGCAGCAACAGCAACAACAGCAGCAGCAGCAGCAGAATCAGGGTCAACAGGGCAAGCCGCCGCTGGTCCCCGATGTCGCGGAGCTTCGGATGCTGAAGTTGCTCGAGGAAGACCTCGCGGAGCGAACGCTGCGGCTGCTCGATTCCGCCAAGGACGACGAAGGGTTCGACCTCCTGCTGCAGAAAGAGTTCAACCGGTTGGCGAATCGGCATTCCCGGGTCACCGAGATGTTCCAGAAGTTCAAGGAGCAGCTCGGGATCGGGAAGGAGGACAAGCCGCTGGAGGAGCCCGAAGAGGACGGCCTGACGCCCGAAGCGCCCGAAAAGGGCGAAAAGAAATAGCGACCCAATCTCCGAATCCCGGTTATCACTTCACGCAACTCGCCTGGAGCAACCTATGCGACTCATCACGCTTACCACCTTCGGCGCGGCCTCGATCGCGGCGCTGCTCGCCTTCGCGGCCCCGGCTCGCGCCCAGGCCGCCGATCCGAAGCAGGAGATCGAAGAGCTGTTCAAGAAGGTGGAGAAGGATCTCAAGGAGATCGACAAGCTCCTCCTCGACGCGGCCAATAATCGTCAGAGCGCGTCGGGCAGCTCGTCTGCGTCGTCGGGCAGCTCCTCGAGCGACTCGGCGAAGAGTGGCACGAGCGCCGGATCGAAAGAGGAGACCGGCGGGAAGGCGAGCGCGCGGACGGCCCATTCGAAGCAGAAGGGCGTCGCGTCCGACATTCAGAAGATTATTGACCTCGTGCCGCCCGGCGGTTCCTGCAACAATCCGGGCGGGCAATGCAATAATCCGAATAACTCGGGCGGCGGCACTTCGAGCAAGAGCGGCGAGAAGCCGCAGAAGCCCGGAGAGGAAAATACGCCCCGAGGCGCCGACAAGGCGCCGAATCCCGACCAGGGGAACCAGGATCCCAATGATCCGCGGAAGTCGCAGGATCCTGCACAAATGGCGAAGTCGCCGTACCGCCCCCAGGACACGGAGCGCAACCCGCGCACGGATGGGGTCGAGCGCTGGGGCGACCTGCCGGAGCACGCCCGCAAAGCCTTCTCCAACGAGAACACCGACGACCTGCCGCTTCGCTACCGCAAGTGGATCCAGGATTTCTACAGGCGCGTGAACAAGGGCGCAGCTCCCAATAAGTAACGCTGCGCCGCGGCGCACGGTGCTGAACGGTCGTTCACAAAACACGAGGGCGCGGGCCATGGGGCTCGCGCCCTTTTTATTGGGCTTCCTCCTGCTGGGCGGCGTGCAGAGCGCGCCCACGCTGCCGGAGAACGAGCTGCGCGCGATGGTGCTGGCAGCCCAAGGCGAGCCGAGCGCGAGGCCGCTCCCGAAACCGGGCCCCGCTTCGCTCCCGAGCGCGCCCGCGGCGGAGGATGAGGCCGAGGTGCGCCGGCAGACGCGCGCAGCCGTCGACCGCGCGCTTCGTTACTTATCGCGCCGGCAGACGGAACCCGATGGGTCGCTCTCGTTCGCACAGGAGTCGTTCTCGGACGGCGAGCCGCGGGGCGGCGAAGACCGCCGCGCGCCCTTCGCGGTGACTGCCTTGGCCGCGTTGGCCTACATGGCGGACGGCAACACGGAGATGCACGGCCCCTACTCGGCGAATCTGCAGGCTGCGATTGATTACCTCCTCAATAAAGCGACGTTTGACACCGGACGCGATGGGCAGGAGGCGGCGTACCTGAGCGCCGACGGCGACCGGCTCTCGAGAATGCACGGCCACGGCTATGCGACGCTGGCCCTGGCGGAGGTGCTCGGCATGAGCGGCGCGCTCGGCGGAGCTGCGGGCGGACGCGCCCGCATTGAGCGCATCCGCAAGACGCTCGCAGCGGCTGTTCGCAAAATTGTTGCGTCCCAGGGGCAGCTCGGCGGCTGGTACTACGAGCCCCGCATCGACGACAGCCATGAGGGCTCTGTAACGATCACTCTTGTGCAGGCGCTGCGCGCGGCGCGCAACGCCGGAATCGCCGTGCCGGCTGGGACGATCCACCGCGCCGTGGATTATGTGAGGAAGTCACAGGTCGACCGCGGGGAGAACGTCGGAGCGTTTCGCTATCAAATCGGCTCCGACGACGTCTCGGTGGCGCTCACGGCGGCAGCGATCTCGACGCTGAACGCGACGGGCGACTACGACTCGGAGATCATCGATCGCGGCATGAAGTACATGATGAAGCAGCTCGAGCGGCGCGACCGCGGCGAGAGTTCGCGAAGGCTACAGATTTTGTCTCCGGCGTATGAGCTGCTGTATGTGGCGCAGGCGCTCCGGCAGTACCGCGATCCGGAGGCGTTTCCGGAGTGGTTCCGCAAGGCGCGCCGGACGCTTCTGAAGACGCAACAGATCCGCGCGGTGGACGGCGGACAGCGCGAGGAAGGTTCGTGGGGCGACCCCTACGGCAGAATGCTCTCGACGGCGATCGGAGTGCTGGTGCTTCGGATGGACGACAGCTACCTGCCGATTTTTGAGCGGTAGCGTGTGGCGGGCGCGTGCGCGCCACTGCCCTACCGATAAGTGGGGTCGGCGCGTGCGCCGACCGGTGAGCGCGCGCGTGCGCGCGCGACTTTCGACTTGTGCCTTGGGAAGAATGGGGCGTGGTCAGTCTTGGCGCGGCAGCGAACAGTCCAAGAGGCCATTCCAGGATTCCTCCGAGCTGCGCGCGGGCCTCGGCGCCCAGCGCGGCGTTGCGCGTCCTCGGCGTAGCTTCTCGCTACGCCTGCGGTCGCGCGCC
>JAEUHX010000069.1 GCA_016792805.1 Planctomycetota bacterium | reverse complement strand
CGTCGGTCGCCCACCCGCCGCGAAACCCGCGACATCAGCACGTCGTGGTTCACGCGGTCGAAGAAACGCTCCAGGTCGATGTCGACGACCCAGACGCGGCCCTCTTGGATGTGGACTTTCGCCTGCTCCACGGCCTGCTTGGCGCTGCGGCCTCGGCGAAATCCATAGCTCGAGTTGGAGAAGTGAGGATCAAAGATCGGCTCCAGGACCTGGAGGATCGCCTGTTGAATCCAGCGGTCGATCACCGTAGGAATCCCCAGATCGCGAGTGCCGCCGCCCGATTTCTCGATGCTGCGTCGCAGCACCGCCATCGGCCGGTAGCTCCCGCCGAGCAGCTGCTCGCGCAGCGTGGGCTCGAGTTCGACGGCTTGAGCCTTGAGGTCGTCCACGGTCTTGCCGTCGACGCCGGGGCTGCCGCCGTTGGAGCACACGCGCTTGAGCGCTCGTTGCAGATTGTTGGTATCAGTAATCGCCTCCATCAAGTGTTGCGTCGATGCTCGTTCCTTAAGCCACGCAGCATGTCCGGGACGCCCTCCGGCTTGGCTCGCCGGGGCTTCACCCCGGCGAGCATTCGGCCAGCCCTCTGAGAAAAGTGGGTTTGCAGGTGTTTCGGTCATGTCTAGGAGTAAGAAAGGACAGAGCGGGACAAATGTTCGGCCCTTCGCGCGGGCAAGCCCGCGCTACTACGGCCTCTGCTGACTTCTGCCGCGACGTGGGCCGCCCTGTGCCGTGAGGCTCGGGCGGCCGGAGCCCTTGCGGGCATCGCGGCAGATCTCCCTGGGTAAGTTTCTTCGCCTTCGCTGCGGGCCTGTTACCTCTACTGCTGGCATCGCTTGAGAGCTTGGATTTCGCGAAGGTCGGGTCGCTCGTCCAGATGCCACCAGCCTCGAAGGTAGTTTCTGTACGTCAGGTCGCAGCTGTGGTCTCCGGCTTCTTTCAGCTGCCACCTCGCGGTGGAAGCCTTGCCTTCGACTTCGAAGCGCCGCTCTCGGGTCTTCAGAGGACTTTCACCTCCGGGTGGAGAAACATGCCAGGCACACCGACGATCTCGCGCGCGCTTGCGCGCGCGGATGAAGATTCGCGCTGCCCTTTCCTCACCGCGCGGGGCAAGCCCCGCGCCATCGTTCGGCGCGTGCGCCGACCCTACGGATCGAAATCTGTGCATACCAAGACTGACCCACGCCCCATTCCATACCCCAATCGATCAGCGGACTCGGCCCGTGCGAGCTACGTCTCAATCGATCAGTAGTGTTGTCGCGTGCGAGCTACTCAACAATCGATCCGTGGGTTCGGCGCATGCGAGCTACCGCCCGACTGATCAGTGAGGTCGGCGCATCCGGGCTACTTCCCAGTTGATATGTGGGGTCGGCGCGCGCGCCGACCGGTATGAGCGCGCGTGCGCGCGAAACGAGAACGCCGAGAAAGGCGGCGATTTACTGGGCGCCGACGGCGGCGACCGCGCGCATCGTTGACGGTAGCTCCGTCCAGGCGTGTGAGCCGGACGTGCTCTCGGTCGCGCGTGCGCGAACGCGGGCGCCCTTGGCTCGCGTCCCGGAGGCCTCTGTGCGGGGCTCGGGCGCGTTCGCCGCGTAGCTCCCCATCACGGACGCGAGCGGCCCCGTTGCCACAATTCTGCCTGTCATGACAATTCCACTCGCCGCGGCAATCCCAGGGTGAAGCACCTCCTCCGCCGTCTTGCGCGACGCAGCGGGCGGGAAGAGCGGGGTCTCGAGAAGAACGGCGGAATCGGGAATCGCGTACAGCGGCGCCATGACGACCTCAGACGTCGATGGGAGCGGAATCGGTGCCGCTCTATCGACGGGCACGCGGTGAGAACTTGCGACCTTTCAAGGAGATAGGGCTGGAGAAACGCGGGCGGAGCGACCGGTGGTCGCCTCGCCGCGCAGGGAGTAGGCCCGACTCGCTCCCTTACAAGCAGCGGCATCGCTCCGGTGCTTCAAGTGGCGAGCCGGGGGCGTTCTCGGGAAGGGAGTCGCCCGGTGCTGGCTGATGCATGTCATGTTGTGCGTCCCAGGAGGGCACGAAGTTGGCCCCCGGTGCCAACGTGAACGTCTGTCCCATCCTCGCTCTGAACCCAGGGAGCACGTCGCTCCGATTCCTTGTATCCGACGGTGACGGCCGGGACGTGCTGCGGGGCACAATCGCCTCCATCGGAAGCACGCCCCTGTTGCGTTGGAGGCATACAAGCGCGAGCGACGGCTCGACGCCGGTCCGCGCCGCGAACCACGAAGAGGCGACTCAGCTTGTCCTTGATCTCACTACCGACATGCCGGAGGCACCGCGGGCTGCGGGCGTCCGATTTGTCCATGGAGGAGACGACTTCGCCGGCCCAGTTCGGGTCGACGGCTCGGTACTGGCCAAGCTCTCCTCTCTTGAACGTCTTGCGCCTCTGCACAACCGTCCTGGAATTGCAACTCTTCGAGCGCTCGAGTCTCGCTTTGGAACGCATTGCCCGCGGGTTGCCGTGTTCGATACGGCATTCCACGCATCGATGCCCTCCACCGCCCGAGCCGTCGGCATTCCGCTGGAGCTCGCACAAAAACACGGAATTCGACGGTACGGATTCCACGGGCTCGCGCTCGAGTCGGTGATCGATCGGTTTCGCGAGGGCATCGGAGCGCGGCTCAATCGGCACCGCATGATCTTATTGCATCTCGGCGGCGGGTGCTCGGCGACCGCGGCGCTTGATGAGCGCTCGGTCGACACGTCGATGGGGTTCAGCCCGCTGGAAGGATTATTGATGTCGACGCGCTCGGGCGACCTCGATCCCGCCGCAGTCGCCTGGCTCGCCCATGCCGAAGGTTGGACTGCCGACCAAGTGGTCGACACTCTCAATCATCGGTCGGGGTTACTCGGCATCAGCGGCCGAAGCGGCGATTACCGTGAAGTGGAGCGGCTCGCAGCCGAAGGAGCTCCGCGCGCCCGAGCCGCTCTCGATCTATTTACATATCGAGTCCGCAAACAGATTGGGGCGATGGCAGCCGTGCTCGGCGGCATCGATCAGATTCTGTTCAGCGGAGGCATCGGAGAACACTCGGCGACCGCGCGGGCGTCCATTTGTCATGGGCTCGAGTGGGCTGGAATCGCCCTTGACCCGCGGCGAAACGAGCTCGCGGTGGAAGGCGAGGCCACCATCTCCTCGGAGCGCTCCCGCGTCGGAGTCCACGTCATCGCCGCCGACGAGGAGCGGTTGATCGCCCTGCGCACCGTCGAGGTTCTCGCCAAGGAAACACTCTGAGGATTTCTATGTGTCCACAAATCCTGGAAACCGACTATGACCGCTGGCTTCGCGGCTACGGAGTGATTCGTCATCGCCCTGAGACTGTCCGGCGCGTTCGGATCCTCACTGAAGGACTCGGTCAAGCCGGCGGACGAGAGGGGTCGCCATTCGAGATTCTTACAGCTCTCGATCGCGTGGCGAGTGCGGCGCTTTGGCTCGTGGTTCACGAGACCTACGCGAAAAATGTATATATTGACGGCCGCCCCCTCGCCGCGGAGGATTTCAAGGAGCGCCCTGAGGGGCACACGGGCGGCGCACTGAACATGGTGCCTGCCTACGCGGGCTATCTCGCCGCGAACGCGCTCACAGGAATCACGCGCTCCTGGCTGATGGGGCAGGGTCACACGGTCGCCGCGATCGATTCCCTGAACTTGATCGTGGGGAACATGACCGAGCGCCACGCCGAACGCTATTCATGGAGCAACGGCGGGCTGACACGATATGTGCAGGATTTCTACTCGTATAAGCTCGATGCTTCGGGCCGGCAGGATTCGCCGCTCGGCAGCCACGTCAATGTGCACACCGCGGGAGGACTCGCGGAGGGTGGCTACCTGGGCTTCGCCGAGCTTCAATATGTGCACATGCCGCTCCCGGGAGAGCGATTGGTGGTCTTTCTGAGTGACGGCGCCTTCGAAGAGCAGCGCGGATCGGATTGGGCCGCGCGCTGGTGGCGCGCGCGCGACTGCGGACTCGTCACCCCCATCATGATCGCGAACGGTCGCCGCATCGATCAGCGCACGACAATGTCACAGCAGGGCGGCGTGCGGTGGTTCGTTCGCCACCTCCGGCTCAACGGGTTCGATCCGATTGTGTTCGACGGACGCGACCCCGCTGCCTACGCGTGGGCCATCCTCGAGATGGAGAGAAGGCTCGAGGCCGCGGCGCTGGAGTCGAGCCGACGCGGGAAGGCCGCAGTTCGGCTTCCCTATGGCATTGCCGTCACGTCGAAGGGCTACGGATTCCCGGGCGCCGGAACGAACGCGGCGCATAATTTGCCTCTTGGCGAAAACCCGCGCCTTTCACAAAAGGCCGCGACGCTATTCCGCAATGGCGCGCAAAGAATTTTTGTTACTTCTGACGATCTGCGCGCAGCGGTGGCAGTGTTCCAGCGCCACGGTCGGAGCGAGCGGCCGAAGGAGCGCGACCATGCGCTGGCGCACCGCGATCCGGAGCTGCGGCCCGCGGCTGCGCCCGAGTGGAGATCCGTCCCTGCGGATTTGTTTGCTCGCACCGCCTGGACGCGTGCCTGTCCCATGGCCGCGGTGGACCGCGCGTTCGTCGCCGCGGTCGAGGCGAATCCGCAGCTGCGGCCCCGAGTCGGCAACCCCGACGAGCTGCTCAGCAACCGCATGGGAAAGACGCTGGAGAAGCTGCGCCACCGCGTGACCGATCCCGAGCCGGGCGTGCTCGAAGATGTGCATGGCGCAGTCATCACGGCGCTCAATGAGGAAGCCGTCGCTTCGGCGGCACTCGGAAACGAAGGCGGGCTCAACATCGTGGTGAGCTATGAGGCATTCGCGGCGAAGATGCACGGCGTCCTGCGACAAAAAGTGATCTTCACTCAGCACCAGGCCGCGACTGGCAAAGCTCCCCGCTGGATCTCGGTGCCGATCGTGCTGACGTCGCATTTGTGGGAGAACGGAAAAAATGAGCAGAGTCACCAGGACCCGAGCCTCTGCGAAGCCATGATGGCGGAAGCCATGCATGTGTCCCGCGTTCTCTTCCCCGCCGATACCAATTCTGCCGCCGCCTCGATCGACGCGTGCCTTCGATCGCGCGGTCAGATCTGGACTCTCGTCGTGCCGAAGTCAGACTCGGTTCCCGACATGCTGACTCGCGAGGAGGCGGAGACCGCCGTACGCGATGGCGGCGTGCGGCTCCGCAGGCTCGAGCACGAAAGCGACAGCGCCCGGCTTTTGTTATGTGCAGTGGGCGCCTATCAGCTTGAGCAGATCGCGCGCGCTGCCATGCGCTTGCGCGAGCGCAAAGTCCCATTCCGGACGGTGGTGCTTCTTGAACCCGCTCGATTCCGCGAACCTGTCGGCGTCGGAGAGATGCGGCACGCAGCTTCTCCGCAGGTGAAATCCGCACTCTTCCCGGATCAGTGCGATCTTCGGCTTTTTGTGACCCACGGGCACCCGGCGCCCTTTCTGGGCGCGCTCGCCGAACTCCATCGCTTCGCGAGTGTCCGAGCCCTTGGTTACTGTAATCAGGGAGGGACGCTCGACACACCGGGCCTTCTCTTCCTGAATCGATCACATTGGACCCATGTGCTCCGGGAGGCGGCCCGGCTCATCTCGGCCCACGAGGAGTCGCTGCTCGAACCAGCCGAGCGCGACGCGCTCGACGGCCGAGCGGCCCCTTTGCTGCAGTAGGAGCCTGTGGCAGAAGTGCTCCGCAAAGCGAGCGCGAGGAATCGTCGCCCAGCGCAAGAAGCCTCGCCGCCGGCAGAGCTAAGGAGTTCTGTCGAGGACGAGGCGACTCAGCGATGGGCGACGAGGCCCGCGCGCAGCTCGGAGGACTTTGAAGCGTCCTCCCAGGGTTACCCCCGACCGGCTTGAGCTCGCCAGCTGCGCCGCGGACCTCGGCTCGGTCGATGGGCCCTGAATCCCTGCCCAGCAGCTCCATGGCTCGGGCCTGCGGGACGATGGTGAGCGCCCTCGGCGCGCGACGGGCCTGGATCCATCGCTGCGGCGTTGGGCATCGGCGGCACCGGGATCATTGCGATCCTCCGGCTCGTGAGCTTTTCGATGTCGCGCAGGAGCGGACGCTCCTCGGAGTCACAAAACGCCACGGCCGCCCCCGCCGATCCGGCGCGCCCGGTACGGCCGATGCGATGCACGTAGGCTTCCGGCTCGTTCGGGAGATCAAAATTAAACACGTGCGTCACGCCGTCGACGTCGAGCCCGCGGGCCGCGACATCGGTGGCGACGAGCACTCTCGAACGGCCCGTGCGGAAGGCGTCCAATGCGCGCTCGCGCTGGTTCTGTGCCTTGTCGCCGTGGATCGCTTCCGCCGACACACCGGCGCGTTTCAGGCGTTTGCTGAGCCGATCGGCTCCGTGCTTCGTGCGTGTGAAGACCACAGCTCGCTCGACAGCCGAATCTAACAGAAGATGGTGCAAGAGCGCGGGCTTCGCCGAGCGCGAAATCATGTAGACCGACTGCTCGATACGCTCGACGGGCGTGGCGCTCGGTGCCACGGACACCCTGACGGGATTCTTGAGCAGCGCCTCTGCGAGATGAGTGATCTCCTTCGGCATCGTTGCGGAGAAGAGCATCGTTTGGCGGTGGGGAGGAAGCTTCCCAACGATCTTCTTGATGGCGGGAAGAAAGCCCATATCCAGCATGCGGTCCGCCTCGTCGAGCACGAGGATCGCGATCTCGTGAAGATCGACGAGCCGCTGCTGCATGAGATCGATGAGGCGCCCGGGAGTTGCCACGAGCACGTCAGCGCCGCGCTCAAGAGCACGAACCTGATGAAACTGGCTCACGCCGCCATACACGACGGCCGTCGCGCACCCGGTGTAACGTGCATACTGATCGAAGCTCTCACCAATCTGGCTCGCGAGTTCACGCGTGGGGGCGAGAACGAGCACTCGCGGTAGAACGGATCCGCGGCGCCGGCCGCGCTCGCCGGGGGAGGCAAGCAGACGCTCAAGAATTGGGAGTGCAAACGCGGCAGTCTTGCCGGTGCCGGTCTGTGCGCAGCCCAACACATCTCGCCCCTGAAGAGCCGAGGGAATCGCCTGGGCCTGAATCGGCGTCGGCGTCACATAGCCCTCCTCGTCGAGAGCGCGAAGAAGCGGGGCGGACAAATGTAACGAAGCGAACTGTGTCAAGTGGATCTCTTGTGACTATTGCGTTCCGCCAGGGCAGCTTCTCGAAGCTCGAGAGCACGCCGCGAATTGGCGCTTGGAACGCGGGGGAGGTGCGCGCGAACGCGTCGGCGCGCGGGAAAGTCGAATCTCAAGCCGGAGGCTGTGCCCTACGTCGCAAGCTGAGGAGTCAGGCAAATGCCTTCCACGGCTGGCGCAATGGATTCGACGCAGTAAAGTCGACGAAACGAGGTTCGCTACCTGAGCCGGCTCCCTACATCGAAGAGCCCCGCTCCAACGCAATCAGCTGAGCTGCTGGAGGGCCTGACTTCGCCCTCTCGGGTCGATTCCATGCGCCTCCTTTCGCGAAAGGTAGCGCCACGAGACTACGCGCCAGCCGGCGATCCGCTACCCAGAAATTTACCTCGGCGACTCGCTCCGGCTTTCCACACCCCCGCTCGCGTTCGGGAGGGTGGTCCAGCGCACGGCGCCGCTTTCCATGTCATAGGTCCCATAAATCAGCATGGAACGCCCCGCTTCGATCGCTTCGCGGAGCAGCTTGCATTCTTGAAGTATCATCTTCGCTTGCTGCCCCGAGTTCTCCGCGCATAGCCGGTCGATGAGTGCAGTGTTCGGAAGCTGGCCCGATGCCAGCGCCTTCTCTCGAACGGCCTTCATGTGATCTTGCAGGACGTGCAGGTGTTCGGGCAGCGTCCGCTCACCGGCTTCGCAGACGGCGCGCACGGCCCCGCAGCTCTTGTGGCCGAGCACTGCGACGAGGGGAGCATGGAGGTGCTCGATTGCGTACTCCAAGGAGGCCAGCACGTCCTCGTCGACCACATTTCCGGCGTTGCGAACTTCAAAGATACTGCCGGGGCGCTGATCAAAGATGTACTCCGGAGCCACGCGGCTATCGGCGCAGGAGAGCATGGCGACGATCGGGTGCTGCCCTTCCCGCAGCTTGCGGCGCTCCGGAATGTCCTGGGCAGTGTCCGCCGATCGCGTGCGCATGGAGCGCACAAATCGTGCGTTCCCGAGCTGCAGCTCGCGCAGTGCAGATTGAGGGCTCGTGATGGCCGCGGGCGGACTTTCCTGGCCCTCCTCCGGGCGAGTGCATGCGCCCCCAGCCAGAAGAATGATCGCGAATGGGGCTGAGGCTCGAAGAGATGGATGCATGGCTTCTTTGGATCTCGACGGAATGCTACCCGGGAATCCACGCCAGCATGACCTGCTCCACGATGGTATCGCTCTTGCGAGGCTTCGCGGCAACTTCTGTAACGAGGGTCTCGGGCTCCGGAGCCGCCTCGATCTGTGCAGCCGCCGCCTGAAACTCCCCTTCGAGATCGTCGAGCCTGCGCTTTATGACATCTAAGCTCTCCGCCGCTTGATCGACATCAGCTTTCTCCTGCATGGCACGCCCCATGCCCCGCACAGCCGTGGCGGCACGCCCGACATTGGCGGAGCTTGCGACTTTGCGCCCAAAGAGAGCACCGAGCAGCCCGGCGCCGAAGGAGAGCGCCGTCGAAAGCTTTTGTTGGCTGTATTGAGACTGCTCCTTTTCCACCTTGGCTTCGGCTCGCCGCACTCGCTCCTGCAGAGCGGCAAGCTTGGGAGCATACAATTTCTTCAGCCTCTCGACCTCGGCGTCCCGTGCTTCTCTCGCCGCGAGACGCACGCGCGCGAGAAACTCCGCGCGCGACTCCGCGGCTTTCGCCGTGAGCTTGAAGGCGTCGCAGCGCAGGACCTTTCTCTCTGCGGTCCGATACAACATTTCAGAGAGCGACTTCTTCCAAGAGTTGTACGTCTTGGGCTGGGCGGCCTCAGCCGGGAGCGGCTCGAATGCCATGCCCGGCGCCGGGTCCGATGAGAGGCGCGTCAGCTCGCCGTCGTAGGCTTCGCTGGCGTCCCACGGAGCTGCACCTCCAAGCGGGGCGAGCAAGCACACGGATTCCCAAAGATCGATTCCAAGCTTTGAATCCACAAAATGGAGCCGCGCCGTCCCCAGCAGCCCGGGGCGATAGGTGGATTGCCCTGCAGCAGCCGGCAGGAAACGCTGCGGGATCTCCGGCGGCAGCACGGGACGATCGCGTTCCGACGCCGCGGCGGCGCGCGCCTTTGGAGAAGCGCCCGAACTCTGTGAGACGCTGGTGGTTCTCCCTGCGCCTCCCCTCGCCGCCATGAGAGCTTGAATCTGTGGTCTCTGAAGCGGGCCGCGCAGGAACGACATCGTCCACCGCGTCTGGAACAGGATCGGCCCATCCTCATGGACGTTCTGCATCAGAAAGACCCGCTTCCCGAGCCCCGCGAGAATTTGTTCCATGCGAGTCCGGTCGAAACGCGCTCCCGAGCTTGCAGCCGCGCCTTCGAGCCCCTCAAGAACGCGCAGCTTGTCCCGCTCCGTCTGGAGCCGGCCGAGGAACCAGGTACCACAATTCGAGAGGCCCTTGTAATCGAGATCGACGGGATTCTGCGTCGCCAGAACGCACCCGAGCCCGAATGCCCGCGCCTGCTTCAGGAGCGTCAGGAGCGGTGTCTTGCTCGGGGGATTCGCCCCGGGGGGAAAGTATCCAAAAATCTCGTCCATATAAAAAAGCGCCCGCAGGCTCGTCGTCCCCGACTGCGCGCGCATCCAAGACAGCAGCTCGCTCAGCACGAGCGTCACAAAGAACATACGCTGTGCATCATTGAGATGGGCGATCGAGAGAATTGCCACCCGAGGCTTCCCCTCCGAAGTCCACAGAAGCCTCCCGACGTCGAGCGCCTCCCCTTCGAGCCACGATTCGAAACCGGGCGATGCCAGAAGGTGATTCAGGGCCAGCGCGAGTTCGCTGCGCTCCCTTGCCGGGTAGAACTGCTCGAGTGGCAGAACGCCGATTCGGTCGAACGGCGGATCTTGAACGGCGCCGACGAGATCCCCGATCTCGATGCTTTTCCCCGCGCTCCAGGCGTTATCCACAATTCTCGAGAGAAGGATGTGCTCGCGGCTCCGGATCGGATCCGCTTGAATACCCAATAATCCGAGGAGGCTCGAAACCACCGCAGCGATACGCTCGCGGTACGCCTCGCCGTCGGCTCGAGTGTCCTGCGCCGGCGGAGCTAACGACTTCATCAGCGCAAGCGGGATCCCCGCACTGCTTCCCGGTGTGTAGATCGCGATCTCTGCCGCGGCGCGCAGCCGCGCGATGCGCTCCGGCGGCTGCCCCGACGCCGCGAGCCCCTGACGCCACAGATCCGCGGTTCGCGCAGCAAGTTCGTCGGGCGTCGTGCCTTGGCGCGCGGCGTCGGACTCGTCGATCCACGGGCGAAAATCCGAAGGCCGCAAATCCGGAAATGTGAGTAACAGATTCCCAATGTCCCCTTTGGGGTCGATCACCAGAGCCGGAATCCCATCGATCGCAGCCTCCTCCAGAAGCGCAATGCAGAGCCCCGTCTTCCCGCTGCCCGTCATTCCGACGCACACGGCGTGGGTCGTCAGGTCGCGCGCGTCGTAAAGGAGCAGCTCTTCGGTGGCCTTGGACTGCTCTAGGTCGTAGCCGCGGCCGAGGTAGAACGCTCCGAGCTTCTCGTAGTCCTGCATGGAATGGCGCCGGTTGGAAGGTCCGTGGCGCAGGCGATGCTACCAGCGTCGGTGTGGGCAAGTGCGTCTGCGGCGCGGAGTTGCGACGCTGCGCGCGACGCCCGCGTCCCACTCCGATCGGGGGCCTTTCGATGCCGATAACTCATGGCGCCATGTCCTTCATCGAAGCGCTGCTCTCCTGGATGCGCGGGCTGTTCGGCGGCGCCTCGACCGAAACCGCTCCATTGGCCCGACGCGAGCATTCCAGGCCATCGGCCGCCACTCCGTCGGCCGCAACTTCCACGTCCGGCCCCCAAGACGAGCATGGGCTGCTGTCGGAGGATCTCTCTGGCAGCGCAGCCGCGCTCCCCGGCGACAGGGACGCAGTGGCCAAGACCGACGAAGAGGCCATGGTGGAGGCAGTGGAAGCTGCCATTCGATCCGAGCACATCGAGCTCCCCGTGCTGCCGGCCACGATGGTCCGCGTGATGGAGGTGGCGAATCGGCGCGACTGCTCCGCGAAGGAAGTGGCCGACTGCATTCGGGGCGACGCGGTGATTGCAACCGAAGTGATCCACGTCGTGAACTCCGCAGCGTTTCTTCCCGCATCACCGATTCATGATCTTCAAAGAGCCGTCGTACATGTGGGAATCTCACATGTAAGAAATCTGATGCTCGGTGTGGTAAGTCGACTCACGATGTTTCGGCGCTCCGAGCAGGGACGCGGCCAAGCTCTCTGGGAACACTCCATCGCCGTCGCGGTGGCGGCTCGAGAAATCGCGATCGCAACTCGCCAGAATCCCGACGAGGCTTTCCTGGGCGGCCTCCTCCATGACATCGGAAAGACCGTGATTCTTGCAGCTGTGTCGGCCGAGGAGACAAAGCGGGGCGCGCGCATGAGCCCGACGGCGCTCGGCAAAGTTCTCGAAGAGCACCACACATCCATCGGCCTCCAAGTGGCTCAATTGTGGAAGCTCCCGGCGGAGGTGGCCGACGCAATCAGACATCACCATTGCTTGCCGCGGGGGGCGGCCAAGCTCGCCGCCGTCACGATGCTCGCGAATGATATTTGTGGGCGGCTCGGAATCGGAGTCGCCAAGCGCCGAGTGCCGCTGCGCGACCATCCGGCCTTTGCGCTGCTCGGGCTCCATGGGAGCGAAGGCGAGAATCTCGTTCTTCGCATCCCCGACGCGCTCACGGCGAGCGGCCTTCGAATCCCGCTCGAAAAAGACGCGCTGACGAAGCCCAAGACGGCCGCGCCGAAGCCGACGCCAGTTCCGGCGTAGGGGACCGACCGACTCCTGGGGGCGAAGCGGCGCCCCGGGTAAGCTGCGCGCTCCTCGGAGCGTGCTGTGTTCCTGTATCCCCTCGGTCTTCTAGCGCTTGCCGCAGCGCCGGGCATCGTTGGGATCTACCTCTTCCGCCGTCGCTTCCGACCGAAGACCGTCAGCGCACTCTATTTGTGGGAGTCGCGCGATCGCGCGCCCATCACGGGGCGCAAGCGAGAACGCCTGCGCAGTTCCGCGTCGCTGTGGCTCGAGCTCGCCGCGGCCGTCGGGCTCGCCATGATCATCGCGGGGCTGCGGATGCCGGGCTTTGGAGAGACTGGACATCTCGTCGTTGTGTTGGATGGGAGCGCATCGATGTCGGCGGCGCCGAAGGGAGCCAGCCTTCGGGAGCGCGCAATCGCAGAGATACGCGGCCGTATCGCAGCGCTGCCGCCGCGCGCCGTGGTTTCCATCCTGGTGAGTGGCAACAAGCCGGAATTGTTAGCGGGCCCCGCGGCATTCACCGGCGAGGCGAGCGCGAAGCTCGACGGATTTCAGCCGCGCGCGCCGCGCCACGATCTTGCCGCGTCGATCGCACTCGCCTCACAAATATCCGGCGGTGCATCGGTATTATTGGTAACCGGCCGATACGCTCCCGATGCAGTGCCCGCAAGCGTGGAAGTCGTGGCGCTCGGTAGCCCTGCAGACAACATGGGCTTCGTCCAAGCAGCGCGGTCGCGTTCACAAAACGCCGCGACGGGCGCCAAGGAAGAGCGCGTATTCCTCACGATTGCGAACTTCTCGGACCGGACCGCGAGCACGACGCTGCGGCTCGCGCCCGTCGGCGGCGCCGTGCTCGCATCGCGGCAGATCGAGCTGGCCTCCGGCGAGAGGCGAAGCTTGCGATTCGAGGTTCCAGACGGCTCGCCAGCGCTCGAGGCGCGCATCGATCCCGACGCGCTCGAGATCGATAATCGCGCCTATCTGGCGCCTCCTCCTTCGAGAATTGTTGCCATCGCGTCGACGCTGGAAGGCGGCGAGGCGGTTCGGCTCGGATTGTCGACGGGCGGCAGCTCGGCTGTCGACCGGTGGAAATCGCTCGCAACCGATGTGGTGGATGCCGGCAGCGCAGGCGCAGCCCATCTCGTCTTCGGAAGGGCCGCCGTGGGCGGCGAGCGCACGTGGTGCGTATTATTGGCTTCTCAGGGCAAAGAGCGGCGCGATTTTGTGGGGCCCTTTCTCGCCGACCGGCGCCACGCGCTGCTCGATGGGCTCACGCTGGAAGGGTCCGTCTGGAGCTGCGATCCCGACCTCGCGCTCGAAGGGTTCCCGCTCATCTCGGCAGGCGATCTTCCGATTCTCACAGAAGCTCGCGACGGACACCGTAGGGTGTTTCACCTGAACCTCGATCCGATTCGCTCCACGATTCCGCGATCGCCCGATTGGCCCATTTTTCTTACGAATCTGCTCGAGTCAAGGCGGTCGGAGCTGCCCGGCCCGCTGCGAACAACCCTTGCGCTGGGCGAGACTTTCACATATCGCGGCACCGAGGCTCGGCGATATGTTCTAAAGCAGCCCGATCCGTCCAAGCCGGTGGTCGAACTGGCCGCCCGGCAGTCCCTGGTTTTTGATGGGTTCCGTGAGCCGGGCCTGTATGGGCTGGCGCTGGCGCCGAGCGAGACGGAGCCGAGCGATCGCGAGCTTTGTGAGATCGGCGTTTCGTTCCTCGACGACGCCATCGCCGACCTCCGCACGCTCTCCTCGGGACAGCGCCCGTCGAGCGCCAAGCAGGCGACGGCGCGGGCCGGATTCACGTGGGTCGATGCGCTCCTGCTCCTCGCCGTTGCGGCCGCGCTGGGGCTGGATTGGTGGATTCTCAGCCGCAAGGCGGCGCACGGGGGCGAGACATCGTGAGCTTCCTGCACCCCGAGCTACTGCTCCTTGCGCTCCCGATCGCCGCAATTTGGTGGTGGACGAGGCCCGCATCGCTCGGCTCCAGGGCGATAAGGTTGCTGATCGGAATGCTGCTCGCTGCAGCGCTCGCGGGTCCCTACCTGCCGATTGGCGAGCCCGGCCGCGATTTATTGATTGTAGCAGACCGTTCCAAGTCGCTCCCCTCCGATGCAACAAAAAAGGCGGTAGAGCTCATTGCTCTCGCGGAGAAAGAGCGAGCCCGGACCGACCGCGTCGGAATCATAACTTTTGGAGCCAATGCCGCTGTGGAGCGGCTGCCCTCCGCAGATGCCGTCTTCTCGGCCTTCGAGCGCGAAGTCAACCTCGACGGCTCGGACTTGGGCGAGGCCATCGAAACGGCGCTCAACTTGATTCCCGAGGGAAGGCAAGGGTCCATTCTTGTGATCTCCGACGGAATCCACAATGGACGCGACCCAGTGGCGGTCGCACGCCGCGCCTACTTGCGGGGCATCCCAGTGCATGTCGTACCGACGGTGCGGGAGCGCGGCGGCGATCTGAGCGTGGAGCGACTGGATCTGCCGGAGGCCATTGCAGCCGGCGAGCCCTTCCAATTCACAGTTTGGGTCCGCGCAGACGCGCGCACGGAGACGAGTTTCGAGCTAAGTCGCCGCGGGAAAGTCATTAGTTCCGGTAAGCGAGTGTTCGAGCCCGGCATGAATCGGCTCGTTTTTCGTGATCTTGTCGAGGATGCCGGAATTGCCGATTATCGCGTGCACCTCGGGACGGACGACGATCGGATTCCGGAGAACAACCGCGGCCTCGCCGGTGTGAAGGTCGAAGGTCCAAGGCCCGTTCTACTTGTGAACTCGGACGGCGCGCCGGACAGCCTCTCCTCGGCCATTTCCTCCGCCGGCATTCCGCTTCGAGTGGTCTCTGCGAAGAGTGCTGCTCTGGACCGTGTCGGGTTGGCCTCCGTGCGCGCCGTGATTCTTGAGAACGTCCCCTACGCCGACCTTCGCGGCGGCGGCGCGGCGCTGGCGGAGTTCGTCGAGGAGCGCGGCGGCGGACTCCTGATGACCGGCGGCCGCGCATCGTTCTCGCTCGGTGGTTATTACAAGTCGCCGATCGAGCGCGTGCTCCCCGTTTCGATGGAACTGCGCAAGGAGCATCGAAAGCAGGGCGTCGCGATCGCGATCGCCATGGACCGCTCCGGATCGATGGCGATGCCGGTCGGAAACAGAATGGTGAAGATGGATCTGGCGAATCTCGGCGCCGCTTCAGCGATCGAGCTGCTGTCGCCTATCGACTCCGTCGCCGTGATCGCGGTTGATTCTGCGGCCCACGTGATTCAGCAGATGACGCCAGCTACAAATACTCGCGAGCTGGTCGATTCCGTGAAATCGATCCGCTCCATGGGAGGCGGCATTTTCTGTTATGCTGCTCTCGTTGCGGCGGCCGCTGAGATCAACGCGGCAAGTCAAAAGAACCGCCATATCATACTTTTTGCCGACGCGAGCGACTCGGAGCAGCAGGAGGGCTGCAAGGAACTCGTCGAGAGGCTTCGACAATCGGGCGTCACCATCTCGGTGATCGGGCTCGGCAAGGAGTCGGACCCCGATGGCGCGTTCCTCAAGAGCGTTGCCGAGGCGGGAAATGGGAAGATCTACTTCACGATGGAGCCATCGGAACTTCCGCGGCTCTTCGCGCAAGACACACTCACCGTCGCGCGATCAACTTTCGTCGACGAGCGCACGGCGACGGCCGCGCTGCCGAACCTCTTCGGGCTCGGTGAGATCTCGCGCGAGAAGTTTCCTTCCATCGACGGATACAACCTCACCTATCTACGGAGCGGCGCAAGTTCCGGAGCGGTGACTCTCGACGATTACAAAGCGCCGCTCCTGGCATTCTGGTACGCGGGAGTCGGCCGTACGGCGGCATACACAGGACAAATCGGCGGAAGCGCCGGATCGGACCTCGTGGCGTGGAGCGGCTTCAGCTCGCTTTTTGTGACTCTCACTCGATGGCTTTCGGGGCAGGAGGAGCCGGAGAGCGTCTTTCCGTCGATCCGCCGAGAAGGCAAAGATGCCGTCATCGCGGTGGAACTCGATGCGGACGCGCCGGTGCCGCCCGAGACGGCACAGCTCAAGGCGCGCATGCGATCCGCGAGCGGCCGCCCGTATGACGTCGTTCTCACGCGCGTCGACGAACATCGCTACGAGGGCAGAATGCCGCTGACGGAGGAAGGCATCGCGGTCGGCGCGATTCAGCTCGGAGCGGATCGAGTCGTCTCCCTTCCTCCCGTTGCATTGCCGCACTCCCCCGAGTTCGAACGCCCCCCCGACCCAGGGTGGGGCGAAAGGCAATTGAAACAGATCGCAGAGGAATCCGGCGGAGTCCTGCAGCCTGATGCGCGAGTTCTGTTCGAGGGATCGCGCGCAAGCAAGGGAACGCGGCTCATTGCCCGTGAGCTCTCGCTTGTTGCACTCTTGCTTCTCTTGCTGGACATCGCCGCCCGTCGCCTTCTTCTATGGGAATCGATTGGAATCCCGCGACGGCGTGCGGTGCAGGCCGAGGCGAAGCCGCCGGCTATGGAAGCCACAAAAGCATCAGGCCCAGCTCCGGTGCCGCGCGCCCCAGGCGGCGCGCCTACGACGACCGAGCCCGCAGCCGCGCCTCCCAAGGAGAGCCTCTCGAGTGCCCTCGCGAAGGCGAAGAAGGCGGCCGGCCGGGAACTCGAGAGGTGACTTTACGCAGTCAGAACTCCCGCAGGCAAAAGGCGACTGCGACAGATCTCGGCCAAGGGCGTCGGCGATTCAATACTCACAAAAATTCCAGCGGCGCGCAGCGCTTCCGCCGCGAGCCCCGACTGAAGCCGCTCGAGGCGCTGGAGATAAGAGCGGACGGCTCCCTCGTCGAGCACAAGATCGAGCACGGCTCCCGATTCTGCGTCAGTGAGACGCAGCGCGGAACCGACAGGCGGCGCGGCGTCATCGGATGCCAAGATCTGGAGCAGAGCGATGGATCCGGCTGCTGATGCACATTTGCGCATGAGCTTCGTCGGGTCATGGGGTGAAAGGAAGTCGCTCACCACAAAACGCATGGATCCGGGCCGGAGCAGGGGCGACGCAGCATCCAATGCATCTTCGAGCGGGCGGCGCCCATCGGCGTCCGTCCCCAAGCGATCGAAAGCTGCTTTCTCGATTTCCTCGATGCGATCTCCGAGGCGCAGGATCCTGCACGCGAATCCTTCCTGAAGCGCGAGGTCCGAGAGCATTGCGCACAGATCGACCGCGATCTGTATCTTTCCAGGGTCGACAGCCATCGACGCAGAAGCATCGAGAAGAATCTCCACGCGCGGCTGGATCTCCTCCCGAAAGACCCGAACCAACATTTGATCCGTTCGGGCCATCGCGCGCCAATCGATGTGGCGAACATCATCGCCGATCACATAAGGGCGCCGGTCCTGGAACTCGAGCGAAGTGCCGGACGCGCGCCCCAGGCGCTCTCCCGCGAGCCCGTGCCCGACGCGCTCAGGGAGGGCGAGCCGGTAGACGGCTGCGCACTTCGCGGCTTCAGGGCTGGGGCGCGGCATGGAGAGGCGGTTCTGTTGTGTTACCCGAGGCCAATCGCTGAGCGCGCCGACGCCCCGCAGCCTCGCGTACTTCTGTAACTGCGCGAACGATGCGCGGAGCGTTGGCGAACAGGCCGACAATTACGAACAGTGCAAGTCCACCCACATACGTCGCCCTCTGAGCAGGCTCCACGCTTTGCTCCAGGAAAATCCGCGCTCCTTCCACCGGAGTAAACGGATGACGGAAGGAATGCTCAAAGTCGGAGCCGCTGAGTCCTAGGATCAAGGTGGGAACGGCCATCCCAAAAGCCAGCACTCCCAGAATCACGAGGCGTGCAACGAGGCGCGCTCGCGGCCCTGCGTACTGGGCACGGCTCACGATGGCGCCTGGAATGAATAAATAGATCGCTGAGTAGGCAGCCAGCGCAAACGCGAAGCCGGTCGCTCCGTCCGGTCCAGGCAGCCATCCGACGGAGGCTGGGGGAAGACCGGAGACCGATCCGTAGACGCCGCAAGCTAATAATAGATGAAGTAGGAAAGAGAACAGAACCCCGCGGCCGCCTCCCGGCAGGAACGGCGCAACGAGCAACGCAGGGACGCGCGTCGGAACCTGAGCCGCGACACGCCGGCTCAATGTGTCGGCCTCCGTCGTCCAAACGACGCTGAGCAGGAAAAGACACGGGAAACCTGTGGCGCTCAGGATGCAGGCAACAACGGGGGTATCGGTGGAAGTCTTTGTACGAGCGAAGGCAAGCCAACCGATCAAGCCAAGGACTGCGAGCAATGCAACAACTCGGGATGGAGTCGATACATTCTCCTCCGGGTGGCTGATGCGCGCCGTCGCAAGGCAGGCGGCGAATGCGCCGAGGGTGAGGCCTATGGTCAGCATGGCTCCCACAGCCAGCCAGAACTCGCTGGAAACGAACAGCGCGGGTTCCGTCAGGATCGTGTAGGCAGCGAACCCGGATGCCCAGCATCCCACAGACAGAATGGCAAACAGTCCGACGAGGAGAATCATCCTCCAGAGCCGCTGACGCGCGAGAGTGGATGCGTCGAGCGCGATGACGCTGCTCAGCAGCGAGAATACGAGCGAAGCGCTGAAGACAAATGCAACCGAAAGAGCATCGATCCCACCGGCGGCGAATGCGAACGCCAAGAATGGCAGAAACGCCGTGTAGTAAAGCATCGCCTGCACGCCGGCGGCGAAAAGCTTCCCGGTGACAATTCTCCACGGCCGCAGGTTGGAGAGAACTAACAGATCGTAAGTTCCCTCCTCCCACTCGGAGCTCATCGAGAAGTAGGCCCAGAGCGGGACGAGTCCATGTACGGCCACCACAAGGCAGCCGAATAGGACGCCGAAAAGTTTGCGACCGTCTACAATTCCACCTGCTCCGGCGCTCAGGAGCTGAATCACGATCACGAGGCTCGCGAGGCTGATTGTCGCCCAGAAAGTCCATTGAAAGAACTTGCCGCGAAGTGCCTGCCTCACCTCCTTGACGACGATGGGATTCAACCGATCGCTCCAGCGATCGAGCCGCCCATCCCAGGTGGTTCGTTCGAGCGCGCTCGTGGTGGTCACTGCACTTTTCCTTCAGTAAGGGAGAGGAACAGCTCCTCGAGGTTCGCTTCGCGCGCGGCGAACTCCACGGGGCGCAGGTCCGAATCGACGAGGCGTTGGAGGATCACCGCAAGCTCCTCCTGGGAACCGGAGCAATCAAAGAGGAATCCGCCGCGTTCGGGACGCACCGAGGTGACTCCCGGGCACTCCAGCAGCGCGCGCTCGATCTGCGGCGCATCGGCGGAAAGAAATCGCACAAAAACAGCCGCTCTCTTCCGCGATCTTCGAGTGACCTCGTCCACCGATCCCGTGGCGCGGAGTTCGCCGCGCTCGATGATTACGACTGAAGTGCACATTTCCGCCAGCTCCGTCAGAATGTGGCTTGAGACCAGCACAGCTTTCCCGAGCTGTCCGAGCGCCTTGACGAGCTCGCGCAGCTCGACGCGCCCGCGCGGATCGAGCCCCGCAGCGGGCTCATCGAGTATCAGGACGCTCGGATCGTGCAGCAGCGTCTTGGCGAGGCATAGGCGCTGCTTCATACCCTTCGACAGCACGCTGACGAGCTTCTCCTCGAGCCCGTCGAGCTTTGTGAACTCGATCACCTCTCCGACCGTCCGGCCCCGGGTCTCGCCGCGCAGCCCGTAGGCGCGCGCAAAGAAATCCAAGTATTCTCGAATAGTTGTACTTGGATACACGCCATAGCTGTCTGGCATGAACCCGATGCGCCGACGTGCAGCGCGCGGATCTTCGAGCGCCGAACGCCCCTCGATGAGCACATCGCCCTCGTCGGGCATTTCGAGCGTCGCGCACATTCGCATGGTGGTTGTCTTGCCAGCGCCATTGGGTCCGATGAATCCTACAATTTCGCCCGGGCGAACCTGAAAGCTCACACCATTCACAGCGACGAAGCTCCCGAATCGCTTCGTGAGCCCGCGCACCTCGAGCGCGTACGGGCTCACCACTTCGACTCCTCCGCTTCGAGGATGCCCAGGACGAGATGGCGCGACGCGCGTTCATGGACTTCGATTCCACAGCGGTCCACGAAAGGCGATTTCGAGAGTGCCGCCAAGTAGGTTGCCCGCGGCAGCCCCGGGAAACCGAGCTGATCCAGCACCTTGAGCTCGGCATCTGTTGCGGCCGCGATCTCGAGGTCTGCGGTCCCTCCTGCCTCCAGCGGGGCGGCAAGCTGATGCATCCCGCCTTGCGGATCCCGGAGGGTCAATCTCTCGATGCGGGTCTCGAGACCGTTCTCGATCTGAAACATGGGGCCCTTTCGGGATGCGCGAATCCGAAGACGCGAAGCTCGATCTGTAAGTACTCGATGCTGTGTCATCTCCCGGGACGGCGCATAACCGCCAGAGAGAAGGACGCCTTCCGAAAGATCGATGCTGAACGCGCGGCTGGTCCAGGAGCGATCGTGCACCCAAGCGTCCTCGATGCGGGCGGGAGGAGCTGGAAACACGAGAGTTCCCGTCCCGGGGATGAGCCCCCCCCACCGGTTCAACCCAATGTAGAACGACTTGGCTTCGGCCGTATCGGCGACGTGGGCGCGCTGATCGAGCACCGTGAAGGAGCAGCTCACCGCCGAGACGTCGAGCCCGTTGCGCAGGAGCGCATAAGTAAACACGATCGTCGCGGTGCCTACCGAAAGCACAGGAATTGTGAGCAACAGAAGCGCCGGCCGATTCCAACGGCGGATCAGCAGGAAGTTCACAGGTCCGATGACCAGCGCAAATGCCAAGATCAATAGGACGCTGAAGCTTGGAGATATTTGCCCAAGGCCAGGAATTCTCTCGGCCCACGAATCAAGCGGTGAGGGACGCCCGCCCGACTGCACACTGGGCCTCAGCTGGAGCAGAGAGCTGAGCGTGGATCGCAGATCGGGACAGTTGTCTACGCTGCGCTCCGGGGTAATCACTAATGTTCCGAGCCCGAATCGATAAGCCTCACTGGAGGACGACCCCGGCAGACGGAACCTCGGCTCCATCCATCCCGCGGTGCCCGACAATGCGCGCACAGCGGATTCGGATGCGCCGAGGAATGCAAGAATGCCGCCGGTCCGCGCCCACGCCAGCACCGGCTCGAGACGATCGGCTGGAGGCATCCCCGCCGAGGCATCGATCACGATTCCATTCAAGCAGCTGTATGCTTCCGGACGGCGAGGCATCCGCGAGCTGACGAGCCACAGGCTCCGAACATTATTTTTCTTGTTGGCCGTGCGGGTGCCGGAACTTGTGAGCGAGCTGAAATTTGGCACATGCACCCAGCAAAGATCGAGAGCCTGCTCCTCGAATACTGGGGTATCCGGAGGCGTCGGCAGAATCCAGGCGACATGCCTCGTGTCGCCGGTTCCGGTGGCCGTGCGGATGACTCCTGCGACCAGCTTGGTCTCGCCGCCCGCGGCGATGCGAATGTCGTAGCTGCCGTAGTCTCCATAGAGATGAACGGAACCCCGCCCCAGATTCACAGGCACAAAAAGCTCCGCCGTTGCGCGCTCCCTCGGGCCGAGCCGAATCGCGTGAGTCACCTGAACTCCTGAATTCGCGCGCACATCCGACTTCGCCTCGATTCGCACGACTTGCTCGCTTGGAAGCGTGCTCTCGAGATCGATCGTTATCGGAGCGTAGCCCTGGCTCAAGAAAGTTCCCCAGGGGGCCGTGAGCGTGCCTCGGAATCCATCGCTCTCAATCGGCCAATCGCTCGATTGTGCCGGCGCGCCCGCTGTCAGTAATGCGGCCGCCGCAAGAGTTACGAATGTATGCGTCAAGACGCTCTCCCTCGAGAACTCAATGAGTGCTTTCGAAAACTAATGGGCGGCTGCAACCGACTTCGGCAGCGCCTCCTCGAGTTCATTCACAGATTCTAGAATCGACGCCACCACATCGCGGCCCGAGACGCCGTCGAGCCTCGCCCGATAGTCGAGGACGACGCGGTGAGCGAGCGCGGAGGGCGCGACGGCGCGCACGTCGTCGAACCCCACATTTGGCTTTCCGGCAAGAAGGGCATGCGCGCGCCCCGCTTCGGCGATGGCAATCGCCGCTCGCGGCGAACCGCCGAACTTCACATAGCTGCGGACGCGCTCCGCAGCGAGCTCCGAAGCAGGATGGGATGCATCCACCACTCGGGCGATGTACGCGGCGACGGCGGCAGGTAGGTAGACGGAATCCACAGCTCGGAACAGATCCGAGAGCTCCCGCTCCGAAAGCACCGCCGTGAGTTCGGGCGGCTTTCCCGCCCGTCGCTGGGTCAAGATCGACTGCGTCGTGGCGCGGTCGATGCGACGAACCTCGAGCTTGAAGAGAAAGCGGTCGAGCTGAGCCTCGGGAAGCGGATATGTGCCCTCCAGCTCGATGGGGTTCTGTGTTGCGAGCACATAAAACGGCTGGGGGAGCGCGCGCGTTTCGCCGAGGACGGTCACTCTTCGCTCCTGCATCGCCTCAAGCAGCGCCGATTGGGTCTTCGGCGACGCGCGATTGATTTCGTCGGCGAGGACGACGTTTGCGAAAACGGGCCCCTCGTGGAAGACCAATTTTCGGTTTCCGCGCTCGTCCGTTTCGAGCACATGCCCGCCAGTGATGTCTCCGGGCAGCAGATCAGGAGTAAACTGTAATCTTCGAAACTGAAGTCCGAGCAGCGATGCCAGCGCCTTGACGAGTTCCGTCTTGCCGAGGCCGGGAAGCCCCTCGAGCAACACATGCCCCCGAGCCAAGCATCCCGTCAGCACGAGCCTCGTGAGTTCGCGCTGTCCAAGTATGGCCGAGTCGAGGCCGTCCAGCAGGCGCAATGCGATCGACTTCGCCTTCTCGACTTCCTCTGGAGAAAGCAGTCCCTGATTCGGTCCCGCATCCGACGGCGAAGTGTTCACTTTTTGGTTCCGGCCTCTGGGGATCCTGAGAAGTACGTTCTGACGGCCTCTCGATGGTGCGGTGAGAGCCTCCGGCGCCAGGTCGCCTTCCCGCTCGACGCGGAGACTGCAACATTTCCAGCAGATTCACCGCGCGGGTCGGCCTTAGGCGCACCGGCGCTGATGCCCGTGATCGCGGAGTGCTCGGCGTCGAGCGAGCGCGCCGGATCGAGCACCTGCGCTTGGAACTTGCTCTCGTCGCCCTCGCTGGCCGAGCCCCACGCCATCGGAGCATCGCCCCGGCCGCGAGTCACGCCGCCGGAACCGGGTCCTTGGGGCATGGCGCCGGCCTCGGCGCCGCCGCCTTCGCTCTCCTTGGAGGGTTTCTTGTTTTTGTGCACGTACACGACGCGCATCTTCCCAGTGCCGCTTCAGGTGCCTCCGGCCGGGCACTCCTCATCGCACTCATGCTCGCGAATTTCGACCTCCTCATCGACCTCCGAGCCGCGCCCGAGCTTACTCTTCCCGAGCCTCGCAAGGTCAGAACGATCGAGCAAGCCGGCTTTTGTAAGCTCCATGAGCTTGCTCTCGAGCGCCGCCTGGAGCTCGGCGGAGAGCTCCGCGATCTGCTCGGGGGTAAGTTCGACGCCCTCTGGAATCTGTAATGAGTCCGGAGCGATGGAGGCCTTTTCCAGCAGCTCCTTCGGAACCATGCCCTGGAGCTGATTCATCGCGATTTCGCGAAGGGCCTCCTGAAGCGACTCTTGAGTTGCCTCGCCCGACTCCTTCGAATCGGAGCCGGCATCGGCGAGCCCCTCTTTCGCCGATTCGATCACCTCGGCGCGCTCGCGCGCCCGCTCGGCCAGTTGCGACTCGAATCGGTCGATCGCCTCGAAGGCCGCCTCGGCCCGTCCCTCCTTCGCGAGCTCCTCGAGACGATCAAGGCGGCGCTCCAGATCCGCTTCCGCCTTCTCGTCGAGGTTCACAATTTCCTCGAGCGTCGCGAGTTTCTCCTGCAGGCGCTGGACGGCCGCCTCGGCAAATCGCGACGATGAGTTGGCTTCACTTTTGGGAAGCGGCACAAAAAGCGCCAGCAGCGCGAATGCGACAGCGGGCGCGATGCGCGTTGCGGAGATCCGCCAAGGCAATGCCGGCAACGGCGGAGCATCCTCAAGAATAGCGCGAGCACGGCCGCTCCAACGCGGGTCGCGTTGCGCCTGTGCGGTCAGCAGCGTGCCTGTGGCACCGCATCGAACATCCAGCCACGCGGCCGCTCCGCCTTCCGAGATTCGACGGCGCCGGGCTCGCACCCAAGAAATCGCGGGCGCAAGCAGCGCCAACAACAACGGCAGCGCGGCCCGCGCTCCGGTCTCGAGTTCAAATCCTCTCAGCAGAAGAGCGCCGACCGCACCGACCGTGAGGAAGATCGCCGAGAGAAGAGCGCCTTCCGCAAGGAAGTCGGCGCTGAAGGCGCGCGCCCGCAGGGCTCTCACGCTCCGGTCGAGATCGAGTGTTCGCTCGGGATCTGCGGTCGGAGCCATGGGTTCGTCGCGTGGGAGAGAGGGCTGTCGCGAGCGTCACAGCCAAGGGACGCGAGCAACGATCTGCTACGAGCCCTCGATCATGCCGCGTTGCTGGAAGAACTTTTTGAACGCGTTCGGAGGCGGAGGAGTTTGAGGCTTCGGCTCCGTCGGACGCGGCGCGTCGGAGTTTTCTTCGTGGAAATCCTCGCGTCCGCGTCCGTCTCGACGCGGGCCACCTCGACGGTCCCCGCGCTTTCGATCGCCACGGCCACCGCCACCGGGACCGCCGAGGCCATCGCGACGTGTCGTCGCCGCGCGAGCGACCACCGTCGGACCGCGCCGCGCGTCGCTGCCCCCTTCGTGGAACCGCTCGCCGCGGCCGCGGCGGAAATTCCCACGACGCTCGGCGCCCTCGGCGGGCGGGGCAGCGCCTTCGGGGGCACCGGCCGGGGCTCCCGCAGCCTGGGCCGCCTCCGACGCTTTCCGCGCTGCGATGCGCTGCTTGCGCCGTTCGCGGGCCGCCTGGCGCTCCTGCCGCAGCCTCTCGCGCTCCTCTTGAGCACGCTTGCGCGATTCTTCGCTGCGCATCGTGAGCGCGATCTTGCGCTTGGCAGGATCGACCTCGAGCACGCGCACGCGCACACGCTGGCCTACGTGAACGAGCTGTGCAGCATCCTCCACATAGTCGTCGCAAAGCTCAGAAATGTGGATCAGCCCCTCGTGGGCGATCCCAATGTCCACAAAAACGCCGAAGGGCGCCATGCCCCTTACAATTCCCTCGAGCTCCTGACCCTGCTTCAGGTCGCCCATGGTGCGGACACCCGGGTTGACCGGCGTCGGCAGCACATGCCCGCGAGGGTCGGTTCCGCGATCCAACAACAATTCGCCGACCAGGCGAACGAGCGAGAGCGGTGTCTGCTCGTCGGCAAGCTCCTCGGGCTTGAGCGCTCCCATATTCTCGGGGGTGAGCTCCCGGACCGTCGCCACGCCAGCGGCAGCAACGATCTTGGATGCCACCGATTCATGGGCCGGATGCACGCCCGTCTCATCGAGCGGCGTCTCGCCGCCGATGACGCGCAGGAATGCCACAGAACGGTCGTATGCGCGCTCGTCCAGGCCAACGCGGGCAAGCGATAGCCGCGTCGGGAACGCGCCGTCCTTGGTGCGGAACTCCACAATTTTCTTGGCATTCTCGGTGCCCATCGCACCGACCAGCGCCAAGAGCGGCGCCGGCGCTTGATTGAGGTCGACGGGCACCTCGTACACGCACGCTTCCACCTCATCCGCAAGCATCCGATCGAGGCGGCCGCGTGCTACGTCAAGCCCGTGGTGCCCGCCAGCGAGCGTCTTCGCATCCACTTTGACGAGTTCCGCCAAGGGATCCTGGAGACGCCGCGCCATCGACATCGCGGCGCGCACCGGGACGGCCTTGTCGCCGAACTCCTCGCGCGCTTCGGGAGAATTGGCCACGGCAGCGGTACCGACGTCAGGCACCCGGAAGATCTCCGGAAGAGGCGTCGGGTTTTCTGCGTCGGGAGTCCAGCCTTGGAGCGCTTCGAGGAAGAACGCGGCAGCCGCCGATCCCGCCTCGCCTGCGCTCAAAGAAATGCCGGCGACCTTGTGCTCGCGCAGAAGCGCGCGCGCCTGCTCGAGTCCGGTGGCGCGCTCATCGCCGTCGTTCGGCAGAGTCGCATCGCACACATAGCTGCCCGACTCGTCGGCGATGGCGACGCGGATTCCCTTGCGCACGCCCGGCTCGACGCCCATCACCCGCACGCGGCCGAGAGGCGGGCGGTGAAGCATCGAACGCAGATTTCGACGCAGGAAGGAGATCGACTCGAGGTCGCCACGCTCCTTCCAATCGGAGCGCACGTCGACTTCGAGGGCGCCGAGGAGATGCCTCGAGATCGCCTCCCGAAGCGCAGCCCGGCGAATTTCGAGAATGGCGCGGTCACTATCTGTGGCATTCTCGGGGGCCTCGCCGACGTGCGCCTTCTCGAGCTCGCCGACGAGCTGATCCACGTTCACTTCCACCGAGAGCTTCAGAATCTTCTCGCGCTCGGCACGCCGCAGACGCAAGTAGCGGCGCGGAGGCATCGACTTGCCGCGCTCGCGATGATCAAACAAATCCTTGTAGCGCTCGGCGCCGGGCTTCGACGCATCGAACACCTTTGCAACAATTTCGCCTCGGTCGCGCAGCTCGCGCCGCACGCGCGCCCGAATGTCCGGCTCGCCGACGAAACGTTCTGTAAGGATTGCCGACGCGCCGTGGAGGGCCTCCTGCGCCGTCGTGATGCCCTTCTCGGCGTTCACAAATCCTGCCGCAAGTTCGTCGGGCGACTTTCCGTCGTTTTTCCCGATGGCCATGACGTCCGCAAGCGGCTCAAGCCCCTTGGCGACGGCTTCGGCGCCGCGCGTGCCCTTGTGCTTGCGCAGGTGGGCGGAGACGTCATCGAGCTGGTGGGCATCGTGGGCGGCCTTCACGAGCCCCCGCAACGCCTCGCCAGCCTCGCCGAGCGAGTCGAGCGATTTCAACAGATTCGCACGGCGTTGCTCGAGCTCGCGCGCGTCCTCGATACGGCTGCGAAGCCGCCGAAGCGCATGGATTCCGAGCCCCGGGAAGAGGTCGGGGAAACGGCGCACGAGGTAAGGGATGGGATCGCCAGCGGCAACCTTCTCCTCAAACGAGGCGACGGCTTCCGCGGAGATATGGAACTCGGATGCGAGGCGGCTTTGGACGTTCGCGGGCAACATTTGGGGGCAGCGGCGGAAGATGCTATCACCCGCGACGGAGCGTGCCCACGGGTATGCTCCCCGCTCCTTGCTCTAGGTAAGGGAACCCATGCCCAAGAAGCTGCGCCGCGTCGCCGAGAAGCCGCCTCGCACCCGTCCGAACGCCCTGCGCGTCGCCATCCTCGTCGAGGACCACTACGAGGATCTCGAGCTCCAGTACCCGCGGCTACGTCTGCTGGAGCACGGCGTCGAGGTGGTGGTGGCGGGACCAGGCCGCGGGAAATACAGCGGGAAGCATGGATATCCCCAGAAGGAGGACGTGACCTTCGAGGCGCTCTCGGCCTCAGCGCTCGACGGGATCGTCATCCCCGGCGGCTGGGCGCCCGACCGTCTGCGGCGCTCGCGCGTCGTCTTGAATCTCGTGGCGGAACTCGACCGCCGCGGCGCCCTTGTGGCTTCGATCTGCCATGGCCCATGGGTCCCGGTCTCGGCGGGGATCGTTCGCGGACGCCGGATGACCTCCGTGGGCGCCATCCGCGACGACGTGGTGAACGCCGGCGCCCTCTGGTCGGACGAGGCGGTCGTGGTCGATCGCAATCTCGTGAGTTCGCGGACTCCCGACGACCTGCCCGAATTCTGCCGGGCCATGCTGCGCTTCCTCGACGAGCGCGCCGCGCGCTGACGGCACTGTAACTAAGTTACAGTGCGGTCGCTGCGCTTTCGCACAGGCTCGACGCCGGAAGCAAGGAATGCAACAGCTTCTGCGCGCGTTCGAACGTTGAGCTTTCGGAAGATCGCCTTGAGGTGATCTTTTGTGGTGTAGAGGCCGATGCCCAGCTCCTGTGCGAGGCTCTGGTTGTCGAGACCCTTCGCGAGAAGCACGAGCACCTCACGTTCCCGCGAAGTGAACGAAACATTTGCAGGAACATGAATTGTGGTAAGCGGCACAGTCTGGAGCGCGGGAGATGCGAAGAAGCACCACACGCGGAGGCGTCCGCTGAGCGCCCGGCCGAAAAGCCGGACCTTCTGGCCGTGAATCTCGAGAGTGCTGCTTGTGGTCTTCGATTCGGCCAAGCGCGTAGTGCCCATCGGAATCGCAGCGGCGATTCGGCGAACGGCGTCAAGCAGCGCCCCGCCGCACGCAGCCGCGGCGCGCTCTCCCGCTTCGTCGGAGTCAATGGGACGGCCCCACCCGTCGAAGAGCACAAATCCTCCCGACATCGCCTGGAGCCGATACTCGAGCGCCGCCGCGCGGTGACGCAGCTCGCCCATGGCACGCGTTCGCGCGAGCGCGGAGCCCAAAATGTCCACGACCGAGCGCAGCCCCTGCAGTTCCTTCTCGCCGTAGCGCGCGGCGCGGGGCGCGCGGGCGAGAAGCAAATGCCCCAGCGCTCGCCCCTGGTCGGGGAAATAGGCCGCCAGCGTGTCGTCAGCGCGCATCGGCTCCAGCACCTCGCGGAAGAACCCCGAGTCTCGAACGCTCTCCGGTGGAAGCGAGCGGTCACCCTCCTCCACGACCGGCACCGACTCCTGCTCGCAGCATTGCGCGGCGAAGGTCAGGTAGGGGTTGCTGCTGAGCTCCGAAATGGTCCAGGAGTGGGAGTGCTCCCCATTACCGCCGGCCGTCGACAGGAGCTCCGCACCGCCGAATCGATGAAAAATCCACAAAAAGGCGAGATCGGCGCCGAAGGCATCTCTGAGGAGGGTCGCCACCTCCGACCATTCGGGCTCCGGACAGGCGTGGGTCCGCTCGAGGAGCTCGGAGCGGAGATTCGTCGGCGGCGGTTCGGTCATGCGCGGTCCGCGTTGAGGTCGGATCAACACTAGTGCTGAGCAAGCACGGCTTCGCCCAACTTCGCCGGTTCACCGAAGAGAAATGACACTCACGAGGGCACTCGAGCGAGTCGCCCTCGATGTGGGAGTCGATCCCCGGAAACACAGCGCGGCCGCCTGAGCCGGAACTCAGGCAGCCGCGCAGGTCGAGAGACGAGTCGCTACGAGTTCGCAGGTGTGGGCGTCGGCGCTTGCGTGCCGTTCGCGCCGTTGCGCCCCGCTCCTCGGGCGAGCATGGCAACTGCCTCAGCGCGCGTGTGCACGCCGAGCTTGCGGAAGATCGCCTTCACGTGATCCTTGGTCGTGTAGAGGCCGATCTTCAGCGACTTCGCGATCGACATGTTGTCGAGCCCCTTCGCCAGCAGCGCGAGCACCTCGCGCTCCCGGGGCGTGAAGTGCACGTCGGTCGGGAGGCTCACCGAAGTCGGCGTCGCCAGCGTCCGAGTAGTGAGAATGCACAAAACGCGCGAACGACCTTCGATTGGGACGCGACGCATCTCGAAGGAGAAGTCCGCAGGAAGCGTCTCGCCCGCGGCGGCACGCTCCTTCAGCTCCTCCGACGGGAATGTGGAGAAGTTGCCGGTCGCGCGCGTCGGATCTTCGAGGTAGGCCGCCACAGCGGAATGGAGCCGCTCGCGGTCGTTCTCGACGACCCCCGTGCCGGCGCCCGCAAAATCGAGCACCACGCCTCGGTGGTCAAAGAGGACGAAGCCCTGGCCCTCGGTCGTCGCAAGGCGATCAAAGGCCACGTTGCGCGCCTTCAGCTCGCGCAGCATGCGGCTGCGCTTGAGCGAAGCGGAGAGCACGTCACAGACGGAGCGCAGGCGCGCGACCTCCGCTTCGCCGTAGCGAATGCGGCCGCTCGCCCGACGCAGGGAGACGTGGCCCAACGGACGCTGCCCATCGAAGAGCATGGCGCCGAGCGAATCATTGACATTCAGCGGGGCGCAGAACTCTCGATAGAACGTCATTTCGCGAGCGCGCTGGAACGGAACGAGCTGATCCCCGGTGGCGACGAGCGGATCACCGCCCTGGGGCCGGCGCCGTCGCGCTTCTGTAACATAGGGATTCAGATCGGAGAATCGCTCCTCATAGCGGGCGGCCCATTCCGTCGAGAGGCCGGCGCTTCCGAGAAGCTCATGTGCGCCCGGTGCCAGCCACAGGGAGATCACGCAGTGATCTGCCTCGAAGCTCGAGCGCAGGAATTCGCCAACGGCGTTCCAGTTCGGCTCCGGCGTCGAAGCAAGACGCTCCAGGAGCTCGGCACGTAAAGAGGTGGTGGAAACGGTACGCAGGGTTGCAAAGTCTCGGACAGACATGGTGGTTAGGGAGGTAGGAATTGCGTGGCCAAGTGCCCGCCAATCGATCACAGCCTACCACCGGGAGTCCGGGGGAGGCGCTAGAGGGGTAACGCCTTCCACCGGGGGTAGCCAGTAGAAAAACTTGGACTGCGCAAGTCGTTGCCTGGCCTTGATTTGGGCTGGAAACAAAAAGGGCCGACGCTTCGCGTCGGCCCACCCTCAACAGCCCTCGCCATCAAGGCGCGGCTCTTGAGGGTCCCCTCTGCCCCGCGGATGACCATCTGAGGTCTTCCGCGCTCCCGGGCCAGTTATCGGTTGGAGACCGGGGTCTCTTGAGGCGGCACGTTTTTCTCTATCCCGACGTAGCCTGGGCTTTGCGCCCACACTTCCGGCGTGACCCATAAGGAATCCGCATGAAACCTACGGCGAAGGCCGCTCTCGTGGCGGTCGGCATCCTCGGAGGGCTCTTCGCCCTTCACGTGCAGCTCAATCTCGGTGGCTGGCCCAGCTTCCTTCGGCGGCTGCAGGGGGGGAGCGAGCAGCGCGGTGAGCTGACGGTGGGCTTCCTGCCCGTGACCTGCCATCTGACCTGCCCCGTGACGAACTGGGTGACGACGCACACCGACTCGGGCTCGGTCTTCAAGTCGAAGAAGTACACAAATTTCGAAGCGGTCGCTGAAGACTTCAAGAGCAAGCAGCTCCACGCTTCGTTCATCTTGGCGCCGCTCGCGATGACGCTTCGGAGACAAGGCACGCCGATCAAGATCGTCCATCTCGGACACCGCGACGGGACAACGATCATCGTGCACAAGGATTCTCCTTACCGAACCTTCAAGGACCTGAAGGGTAAGAAGATCGCAGTGCCCCACATGTACTCGAATCAGCGGATCCTGCTGGCCCGGCAGCTCGAGAAAGAGGGCATGAAAGAGGACGACCTGACGCTTGTGCCGGTGCCGCCGCCGGAACACCCTTCGATGCTACAGAAAGGTGCCGTCGACGCGTACATCATCGGCGAACCGCACGCCGCCAAGAGCGAGATCGCCGGCTTCGGTCGAGTGTTGTACTTCACAAAAGATATCTGGCCCAACTTCATCTCATGCGTGCTGGCGGTCAGCGAAGACCTGATTCGCGAAAACCGTCCCCTCGTCGAGGAACTCGTTGCGGGGATCTCGGCCTCGGGCAGGTGGATCGACGCGTCGGGTGAGGAACTCGTTGCGGGGCTCCACAAGGAAGGCGACGGCACGAAGGCTGACGATAATAATATTGTGCTGCCCAGCAACTGGACGACGGATCACCGGTCTCAGGCGGCGGCCATCGGCGCACACGCGAAGTACTACGCCCAGCCGCCGGAGCTCCTGCGATTCGTTCTCACAAAACCGCTCGACCGCGTGAAGTACACGAATCTTGTTCCGGCCCGTCCGGATTTCGAGGAGATCCAGCGCTACGCGGAAAAACTCGGCTACTTCAAGCCTTCGACTCCGGAGGATCCCTTCGGCTTTGAAGACTACTGCGATGCGAGCTTCGCCATGGCGGCGCACGGCTCGGATAAGAAGTAAGGTTCACGAAAGCCGATGCGTTTTGTTCATTCGCTGCTCCTGGCCTTGGCCGGGATTCTCATCTTTGGCTTCGCGTGGCACCTCGTCGTGCTGGCAACGCGCCCCGCGCCGCTGCGGCTCCCGGCAATGGCCTTCTCCGACATTGCGGAGGGGAAGAGCCATGCCGTGATCCTCGATTCGAAGTCTCGCGAGATCTCGCGGGCGATCTTCGACTGGGACGAAAAGAGCCGTGGGCACAATGAGGACACCCTCAAGACCTGGCTCAAGGCTCACCAGCCCAAGCTCGCGGGCCTTCCCACAAATATCCCGGCACCCGCGGCGACGTCGCCCGCCTCGAAGCCTTCCTATCCGGCGCATTCGCTGCCTGCCCTCCTCGATGCCGCGAAGGTTGCTTTTGGCGGTGGGCTGATCGCGGAAGCTTCGCAAGCCCCGGGCTCAGGATTCGACCAGGCCCGCGCGAGGGCGGAGAGCACACAGATCAAGAATGCTCGCAGCGAAGACTGGATCCCGCCTCCCCATGAGGCGCTCTCGGCGCTCTACGAGCTCACCGTGAGCGGCGAGATGCCCCGGCACATCATTGCATCACTTTTCCGCGTCGCCGCCGGGTTCATTTTTGGCGCGCTGCTCGGGATTCCGCTCGGGCTCGCGATGGGCAGTTTCGCCTGGCTGAGTTCGCTGCTGAACTCGGTGATCCAGTGCCTGCGGCCCATCTCGCCGATCGCTTGGCTTCCGGTCGCCGCCCTGACACTCAAAGGCGCCGATAACGCGGCCGTTTTTATTATCTTCCTCTCTTCGTTCTTCCCCATCGCAGTCTCCACGGCTGCGGCTGTGGCAACGGTCGATCTCAAGTATCGGAGATCTGCGCTGAACTTCGGAGTCCGCGGGCTCGACTCAGCGCGTTATGTCATCGTCCCGGCGGTTCTCCCTTCCATCCTGACGTCACTGCGAATTGCTCTCGGCATCTCCTGGGTCGTCGTCGTCGCTGCCGAAATGCTCGGTGTCTCGGCCGGCCTCGGCTATCTCGTCAATGACGCCCGGAATCAGCTGCGATTCGATCGCGTCGTCGCTGCCATGATTGTGATCGGCTTGATTGGTCTTCTCATCGATACCTCGATTCGGCGGTTCGAGCGCATGGAACTCGAGCGTCGCGGGCTGGGCGCACGATGAGCCCGAACCTCGGCGACGTGTTCGCGGTGCCCGCATCCCATGGCGCCTCGAAGCCTCCGCAGAGCGGGTCCGCCTCGGTCAAAATTCGAATCGCGGGGGTTTACAAAACGTTCAAGACGAAGAAAGGTGAGGTCCCCGTCCTCGAAGGCGTGGACCTCGATGTTCGCGACCGCGAGTTCCTTGCGATCGTCGGTCCTTCGGGCTGCGGCAAGTCGACGCTGCTGAACTGTATCGCCGGCTTCGAAGGCATCGACTCCGGATCGATACAGATCGACGGCGAGCAAGTGACTCGGCCTTCCCCGAAGCGGGTATTCGTATTCCAGGAAACGGGGATCTTCCCGTGGCTTTCCGTCTGGGACAACATCGGCTTCGGCCTGGGCCGAAAGATGCCATTTGCACAAAAACACGAGATCGTCATGAAATACATCGATCTCGTTGGGCTCACAGGCTTCGAGAAAGCGCTCCCAAGTGAACTCTCGGGGGGAATGAAGCAGCGCGTGGAATTCGCTCGGGCGCTCGCGGTCGATCCCGACATTCTCTACCTCGACGAGCCCTTTGGCGCCCTCGACGCATTCACTCGCCTCGAGATGCGGCGCGAAATTGTGCGCATTTGGAAGGCGACGGGAAAGACTTGCCTCCTCGTGACCCACGACGTCGAGGAGGCGTGCGAGCTCGCCGACCGCATCGCCGTAATGTCGAAGCGCCCGGCCACGATCAAAGAGATCGTGGAGAACCCAATGCCGCGCCCGCGCGATCCCGACGAGAAAGCGTTCCGCGACCTCAAAGATCACATCTTTGAGACGCTCGGTGTTGAGCGAAGAGTGTAGAGGCCGCTTCGTACCGGCTCCGCAAATGGAGCGCGCGCGAATCGGCCGGCGCACGCGCTTTCCCGATCGATCCGTAGGGTCGGCGCTTGCGCCGAACAAATGCGCGGGCTTGCCCCGCGCGATGAGGAACCGTCGAAGGCGGATTGGTCATCCGCGCGCGCAAGCGCGCGCGAATCGTCGCGGGCGATGCCCGCGCCCTACTGTGGCAGTGAAGGAATCTGGTGGGATGTTGTCGCACCAGGTTGCACCCTCCTTTCACTTCACAGATGCGAGACGGCTCGGATTGGGGCGTGGGTCGGTCTTGGCGCGGCAAGTTCCGCAGGCGCGTGGCGCCTTGCCCCGGATCGATTTGTAGGGTCGGCGCACGCGCCGAACAAATGCGCGGGGCTTGCCCCGCGCGATGAGGAACCGTCGAAGGCGGATTGGTCATCCGCGCGCGCAAGCGCGCGCGAATCGTCGCGGGCGATGTCCGCGCCCTACTGTGGCAGTGAAGGAATCTGGTGGGATGTTGTCGCACCAGGTTGCACCCTCCTTCCACTTCACAGATGCGAGACGGCTCGGATTGGGGCGTGGGTCGGTCTTGGCGCGGCGAGTTCCGCAGACGCAAGGCCATGGCGCGCGCAGAATCCGATCGGCGCGAAGCGCCGGTCGGATTCTGCGCAGCCGATGAGCCGCCGAGCGTCGGGAGGCCATGACAGGATTCCTCCGCAAAGCGAGCGCGAGGAATCGGCGCTCAGCGCAAGGCGGGCGCCGCAGGCGTAGCAAGAAGCTACGCCGAGGACGCGCAACGTCGCGCTGGGCGCCGAGGCCCGCGCGCAGCTCGGAGGAATCCTGGAATGGCCTCTTGGACTGTTCGCTGCCGCGCCAAGACTGACCACGCCCCATTCTTCCCGAGGCACAAATCGACAGCCTCGCGCGCACGCGCGCTCGAACCGGTCGGCGCACGCGCCGACCCCACTTATCAACCTAGGAGAATCCCTCACGCGCCGACACCAGCCACGTCCCGCAACGCGAGACCCGCTTTGTCCGAGAAACCAACAACCCGGCGAGCTAATGAGCCGAGGCGTGCGCGGGAACGCGCGTGCGTCGCCATTCGAGCCAAAGCCCGAGAGGCACGAGCGCGAGGAGCGCTGCCTGCGCCGCAAGGCTTGCCTGGTCGGGGAACACGCCGAGCCATTCCACCCGCGGGAACGAGATCGGGCGCGGATCGAGATGGCCGCCTTCGATCAGCGCGTGAATTCCACTTCCTGCGAAGATCACTGCCAGCACAAAAAGCAGCGCGCCCGAGATGTTAAAGAAGGCCGTCATCGGCAGCTTCTTGCTCAAGCGGAACATCAAGAATATGACCACCGCCAGCGCGCCGGCCCCCGCAGCGAGCCCGCCCACCAGCGAGAGCGCCGCAGCCTGCTGGTGCTCCGCAAGGATCGCCTCCAGGAACAGTACGGTCTCGAACGCCTCGCGATAAACCGCCAGGAACGAGAGCCCAAAAAGAGTGAACCGCCCCCCGGAGCCGATCGCGCCAGCGTCACCTTCGGCCACAGCCTTCGAAATGTGAGATCGAAGATCCTCCATCCAGCGCTTCGCCTGCGCGCGCGAGAGGATCCAATAGCTCGTGTACGCCAGCACCGCGGCGGCCGCGAGCCCTACAACTCCCTCCACGAGCTCGCGCTGCGCCGACGTGACGACAATCACCGTTCGAGCCACCGCCCACGTGACGAGCCCGGCCGCCAATGCCGCGATCCAGCCCCAGTGCACATATCGAGCGGCGCCGGGCTGGCCGAGCTTTCTTAGCATCGCGAGCATGGCGCCGAGCAGGAGCGCCGCCTCGACACCTTCTCGCAGCAGGATGAGAAAGCTCGATGTGAATACAAATGTGGAGGAGCGCGCGCCGCTCGCGAGAAGCGCCTCGCAGCTCTCCACCTCGGTGTGGAATCGTTGACATCGCTCGGCGAGCGCCGCCGCCGGCAGCCCCTCTCGAATCGCGACGCGCGCATCGAGGAACGCCGTCTCGAGCCGCACGACTGCGGCAGAGTCGAGCGCGCGGAGCGCGGCCTCCGACGGCTCCACATGAGTGAGATATGCATCGAGCAGCAGCCGCGCGGCTTCTTTCGGCTGCCCGCCAGCGTAGGCCGTCGAAGCTGCTCGTAACTTTTCTTTCGCTCCCGCGAGCGAACCCGACCGGCGAGGCGGATTATAGGTAGTCTCGCGGCGCAGCCAGGCCACGTCGGCGCTGAGCTCGGAGGCGGGGCGCCCCATGGCCGTGAGCTGATCTCGCAGCCCCGCGTCGGACAGCACCGCCAACTCCGCAAGGGAGAGCTCGGGCCGACCGCCGTCGCCGCTTTTCGGCCCCGCCGAGAGCGCACTCGCATTGCGAAGAGTCAATAAATAAAAGGCTACATCCCATCGGTCCTTCGCCGGCAACAGCTCAAAGGAAGCCATCGCCGTGCCGGGGATCCCGAACGTCATCACGTTGAATGCGTGGTACGGCGAAAGTCCGCCGTCGGCCTTCTCCCCAAGAAACGAGAGAGGCGGAGGCTGGAGCTCCCGCGCCCGCTGCGTGTTCGCGTCGCCCCGCTCCCCGTGGCAAAGCGAACAATTCACTTGATACAGAATCCGGCCATTCTCCAAGTCGGGAGTTCGGTCGGGAACGAGCCGGACCGGAAAGCGCGCAAGCACTTCGCGGCGCAACTGTGTACACAGATTCTCGATCTCGGGCGCCGGCCCCTTCGCCTCAATGCGGGAGACGAGCTCGAGCATGCGGCGCACGAGCGGCTCCTTCGGGGCGGGCCCCGTGACGACCGGAACCGACTCGGGATCCCCGCCGGTCAGGTCGTGGGCGATCGAAACCGCGTCCGCGGAGAGCGTCTTCTGCTCCTCGTACTCGGGCGCGCTCACCACGACGCCTGCCTCGACGGCGCCGCTGTAGTCCTTCGCGATGTAGTCGAGGACCCCGAGCAGCCGGTGCACCTCCCGCTCGGCGGCCGGCGAGAGCGCACTCGGCGCGCTGGCTGCCCCTCCCTGGGCCGCAGCGGCGCTAGCCGCCGAAACCGGCCCCGACAGCAGGGCGACGGCGGCGCTGGCGCAGAGGATTTCGAGAACGATTCTCAAGATCACCTAGTTTCTAACACGGCCCCGTTCTCGGAGCCAGGCGCAGGCGCCACAATGGCCGCCCCTGTCCCTCGGCCTTCGGGCCCTCCTCTTCTGCTTCTGGTGCTCTCCTTGACTGACGGCAAGCGCATCGCGGGTGAAATGGCAGCATCCTTCGTGGAGTCGGGCATGACGCTCGGCCTCGGCACCGGAAGCACGACCGAACATTTCGTTCGTCGGCTCGGCGAGCGCGTGCGCGGCGAGGGGCTGCGCGTGCGCGGCGTCCCAACCTCGAAAGCAACAGAAGTCCTCGCGCGAGAAGTGGGAATTCCGCTCGCATCGCTGGAGGACGTCGAGGAGATCGACCTCACGGTGGACGGCGCGGACGAGATCGACGGCGCCTTTCGCATGATCAAAGGCGGCGGCGGCGCGCTGCTCCGCGAGAAGGTGATCGCGAGCCTTTCCCGATTTGAGGTCATCGTCGTAGGCCCCGGAAAAGTGGTCGATCGCCTCGGAACAACTTTCGCGCTGCCGATCGAAGTAGTGCATTTCGCAGTATCTGTGGTGGAGCGCCGGCTGCGCCCTCTCGGAGCCGTGTCGCGCCGCATGCGCGGCGCTGAGCCCTTTGTCACAGATAATGGGAACGCCATCCTAGATGTGCGCTTCCCGTCCGGAATTGAGGATCCTGCCGACCTCGACTCGGCCCTCCGGCGCATTCCCGGCGTTGTTGAGACGGGGCTCTTCCTCGGACTCGCCCACCGGCTCGTCGAGGGGCGCGCCGATGGAACGGTCCACGTTCGCGACTGCCCGCGCTGCGGCGGTTAGCGGCAGATTTCTGAACCCGCCCCGCCCCTGCGCGGCATCGATGGGCATGCCGAACCTGAATCCCGCAAGCGCGCAGGAGTTGCTCGCCCAGGCCGACTTCGTCCGGGCTCTCAGCAGGGCGCTGCTCACCGATCCCGGCTCTGCCGACGACGTGTCGCAGGAGACTCTCCTCGCGGGAGTACAACATCCTCCAGCAGCGGGAGCGCTCCGCACGTGGCTGTATCGTGTCATAAAAAACTTCGCCATGCAGCGCGCCCGCGCCGATGCGCGGCGAGCCGCGCGGGAGCGGCGCGCGGCTCGTGAGGAGTCGGGTCCGTCGCCGCGGGAGGTGGAGCAGCGGGAAGCGCTCAGAGCGAGCGTCGTGCGAGCCGTGCTCACGCTGGAGGAGCCCTATCGCAGCGTCATTTTATTGCGTTTCTATGATGACGTCGCGCCTTCGGAGATCGCGAGGCGCCGGCAGGTTTCCGTGGAAACTGTAAAGACGCAGCTCCGGCGAGGACTCGCACAGCTTCGGCAGCGGCTCGACGGAGAGCATGGAAGCCGACAGGCCTGGATGAGTGTGCTTGCCACCGGCCTGGGTTCGACAGTGGTTCCTGCGGGAACTAGCGTAGGCGCGTTCGCGGTTCTCGCTGGCGTCCTCCTCATCGCCATCAGCATCCCCCTATTCTTCGCGCACTCCGATCCGCCGGAGCCCACGGGAGGCCTCCCGCTGCCACAGATCGTAGCACAGCAGCCGCAGCTTCCCGCCTCCGACGCAGGTTCTGGAACCTCAGCGCGCGTTGCCGCAGCGCAGTCGAAGCCTGGCGGCGAGGCGCCGCCGGCATCGCGAGGAAATGAGAAGTCTTCAGACACTCCATACAACCCGCCCGTGCTGAGCCGTGCGGATTTTGCAAAATTCGCCATCGTGGGCCGCGTGGTCGATCGCGCGGGACGCCCAGTGCCGCACACATGGGTTGCAGCTGCGCGAGAAGAGTATGGATCCATCCAGCAACGCGACGGATCTGATTCGACCGATGAGGATGGCTACTTTTGTATTGACTCGCTCCTGAACGAGCACCATTCCATCATCGTGAAGCATCCACGAGGCGGCGTCGGCGTTCCGATCGGCGTGCGCCGCAACGTCGTTCCGCGGTGCCGGATCCCCGCGGGAGCCGCCGGCGCACGTGGCCGGGCACTGTTGGATCTCCTAGGGCTGAGCCCTCGCGATGTATGTGAGATCACTGTTACCGGGGAGGCTCTGGATCAAAAAGCCTGGATTCGGGGGAGCATTGAGATTCCTCCTACGGGCGATTGGAAGCCGGCGAGCGTAGCGCTCTTCACTGCTACAGATCGAATCGGAACACTCACGACGCACCCAGAGAGCGTTGCGGGCGATTTCGAGATCGGCCCCATTCCGCCGGGCAGCTATCGACTGGAAGTGGAAATTCGGCGAAGCGGCGCACGCGGCGACGATGCATGCCGGATCGATGAAATTGCGGTGACAGTCACCGCTGAGGAGCGGGTTGACGTTGGAATTGTGAAGCCGAAGAAAATCGATCGTCGCATCGCAATTTCGGCGACCTTTCGCGGGAGTTCTGTGCCCATGCGACAGATTGAGTTTCGATCGCCCAAGGGAGCCGCGAGTAGCCAGAGCTACCCTGCCACGTGGCCCGAGTCGGAGCGACTAGGTCCGTGGATTCATACTTTTTCTGCATTCGACGCAGACGTGACTCTCTTTTGTGATGGCTTCGTTCCCGTGCGGCGGAGGTTGCGCAGCCCCGCTCCGATGGATGTGGAACAGCTTGTTGTCGAAATGGCCGAGCGGGGCTTGCCTGTGAAATTTGCGCCCAGGGTTCCGCGTAGCGGGGAGATGCGTTTTTGCGACTTTGAGCTGCACGTGCGTGCGGAGGCTCCGAGTGGATTCTCGTACATGCGATCGTCGCGCATGGGTTTGGAAAGCGAGGTGGAGCTCTTCCTCGCCCCAGGCCGCTATCGAGCCTGCGTCACGACGGAGATTGGCGCGCGCGCGGAAGCGGTCTTCGAGGTAACGTCGAAGGGCGGCCCTGAGAGGATCGTGCTCATCGCCCAGTGAAACTGCGGCGAGGATTCGATCCGCCCGGAGGCTTGAGATTTTCTTGCGGCGGGCGCGCGGTGTCGCGCGCTGTAGGCGTTGAGAGCGCCCATGAGCAACCATCCCCGAAGCACACCGATCCCGATTTCGTCGCCGGCCGCAGTCCGGCGCGCGGCCGCTGTGGGCGAGGATTGGCTCGATCGCGCGCTCGATTTCTTCCTCGGGCCACAATTCCGGAGCGAGCTCGTGAACGCCTGTGCGCTGCGACGAATCCCGCTTCGCGCCCTCTCGGCAGAGGATGTCGAGGAGCTGCGCGGCGAGGCCTTCTTCCGCTATCTCGAAGCGGCCTTCGTGGCCGGAGGAGGAAGCCGGGAGCTCCTCGGGACGGAAGCGATGCGGCGCGCCCTGTGCCGCGCCGTGTATCACCGCTTCACGAAGGGGCTGCGCCGCCAGCGGGGCGCGCGGGTCACCGAAATCGATGAGTCGATCGCCGATCGCTCCTCGCCGAGCAGTCTCGAAGAAGAGCGGGGCAGTGCGCCCTGCGCGTACCGAAAGCGGGCGCGGCTTTCACAAATGGAGATCCCGCCGGAAGTCGTCCGGGCGGCACGCGAGCTCATCGGCAAGCTGCTCGCACGAGCGGCCGTCGTGCACCTCGCGATGCGCTCCGGGAGTGACCTCGCTGCCGTGCAGGGAATCCACCAAAGCGATCTCGGCCCTCGATGGACGGGCGTGATGCGGTGGCTTCGAGAATTCGAGCGCGATGAGACGCGCGCGCGCGTGCCGCGCCGGCTCGTCGAAGGCTCAAGAGGATCGGAGCTGTTGAGCGCCGGAGAGGTGCTCATGGGTTGCCGCGAGGTGCTCCATTGGAGCCCGCACCTGCCGGGCGCCGTGGCTCGGCTCGCGCACGCCGCCGTGAGCACGCCGTAACAGATCCGATGGATTGAAATCCGGCGGTTTAGCGCCGGTTCGATTCTGCGGCGAGCGCGGCGGTCGCTTCGATCTCGACGAGGGCGCCCTCTTCGAGAAGCTCCGCGACCTGAACGAGCGACATCGCAGGGAACACCTTACCCATCACGGATCGGTAACATTCCCCCACTTCTTTCAAGCGTTTCGCGTAAGCGCGCTTGTCGGTCACAAAAACGGTGAGCCGGACGACGTCGGAAGGCTCGCCGCCGGCAGCGCGCACGACGGCGACGACGTTCTCGAGCGCTTTGCGGAATTGTGCAACAAAATCGGCTGAGACGATTTGTTGCTTCTCGTCCCAGCCGATCTGCCCCGCCACGAAGAGGATGCGCGCGCCCGCGGGCGCCAGCACGCCGTTGCTGTATCCGCTCGGTCGCGGCCAGCCCGGAACGACGACCGGCTCCGGCTTCACGCCACCACCGCGCCGCCGTCGAGGAGCAGGCACTGCCCGTTGATGCCCGAAGCGGAGTCGCTTGCCACAAATTGCACAAGCGCCGCCACTTCGTCGGGCTCAAACATGCGCCCCTGCGGAGACGCCGCGCGGTAGACGGCCAGCACTTGCTCCGGCGTCTTGCCCACGCGGGAAGCGACCTGCTTCGCCGCCTGCTCCGTAGCCGAAACGCGGATGTAGCCCGGCGCCACAACGTTGGCCGTCACGCCGGCAGCGGCCACTTCCAGCGCCAGCGAGCGCACCATGCCGAGCAGGCCGTGCTTCGACGCCGTGTAGGCGGCGCAGTATCGGTAGCCCGAGCGCGACGCCGTCGAGCCGATGAAGATCATCCGCCCCTTGCGCTTTTGTAGCATATCGCCAAGGACGGCGCGCCCGACGAGATACGCGGAAGTGAGATTCAAGGCGATCATCTCATTCCAGAGTTGCTCATCGGTGCCGCCAAAAGGCGCGGTCTTCGCGCCTCCTGCGGAGTGGCAGAGAACGTCGATCGACGTGTAAGCTTTTCGGATCTGCGTGAGCGCCGATGAGATGGAACTATAAGAAGTCACATCCATCACGAAAGCCCGGGCATCGGTCGCCCCGGCCTTCATACATTCGGCAGCCACAGCCTCGATCTCTTTTTGTGAGCGCGCCGCGCATGCAACGCGAGCGCCCTCTTGTGCAAATCGAATTGCACATGCCCGGCCCACGCCGCGCCCGGCTCCTGTCACTAAAACGGTTCGGGTCATGGCAAGACATTCGGCATTTTGGAACCGGGAAACAAGCGCGGGCTCCGGCGGAAGGTGTCTGAGCTCGACGCTCTCCACCTGGGAAGTCCCCACGCCATAACGGAGCAACGCTCAACGTTTGCCCCCGAATGCACCGCGGGCGCGAGCCTTGGCTGTAGGGCCAAAGGCGCTCGCGCCCGCAGGAACAACTTCTGTCGGTGACGATTCTGTCAGCGACTCTTTCAATCTGCTCGGGGCGCTCTCAGCGCTCCGAGATGGGTCGCGAGGCCGCGGCTGCCGACAGGTCGACTCGAAGGTCGCCTGCGACAGGCCAGCGAAGCCGCGCGATCCGGCGGCGATTGCGCTCTGCGCGCTCTCGCCGTCTCCGAATCTTGCGAACTGTCATGGCAAAGACCTGTAACTCTGAACGGGACAACAGGGAGGTCTCGAGGAGCACCGTCCCACGGCCTGTGGGATGCGCCGAACCCCGGTCGGGTTTCTCGGGCGCCCCAATCGTGGAGCGCCGAGTACCTCGAAACCGGCTCGCACCTTCCGAGCGCCTCCCGAGACCCAGCACACACTGAGCTCAAGAGCACGCGCCAAGCGATGCGGGCCCATCACAAATCGGAGCCCGAGGCATACGGCCAAGGGTCCGTTCGCTACCCGAGACAAGTGGGCTCCAAGCACTCCGCTTGGCGGGCCCTTGCGACGGGCAGCTCCGGGAGCAGCTTCCGAAAGCTCATGCACTCCGTGTGAAGCGCTTTCGAATCTGGGATCCCGGATCGCGAGCGAAGCCATGAGCCCATCAGCCCCGAGCTGCGCTGCGCGATTGGCGAGCTCTCTCGCGAGAGTCGCTATCGAGCCTTCTCCTCCGGCTTTTGCCCCGAGTTTTCATTCTTCTCGGGTTTCTCGCCGTCGGCGGGAGGCTCCTTTCCTTGATCTTCGACGAGCTTCTTGGCCTTAGCCCACTCCTCGAAGACTTTGAGAAAATCGGTTTCTGTCGGCGTCAGGGTGACGTGCTTCAGCTTCTTTGCAAGCACCTCATCGCGTCGGTCCTCACTCCAGCCTTCATCGGGAGGGAACTTGGCGAGAAGCTTGTACGCCGACTTGAGTTCTGACTTGAGCTGCTCGGCGGCCTTCTTCTTCTCTTCGGCCGCCACCAGCTTCTCTTCCGCTTGGCGGTCTTCGTCGCGCGACCGCAGCCGAGCCCGAAGCGCCGCCATGTGCTCTTCGCCGGCGCGCTCGCGCGCCGCGCGCGCCTCCTCTTCGGCCTTCGCCTCGAGCTCCTTCACCTCGACATCGCTCACATTTCCGATCGAGTGAACTGTTGCAATGTCTTTGTAAGAGATGAAAAGATAATTCTGCCCTGGGTTCGCGTACCACACGCGGATGCCGGCGCCGTCATCGGCCTTCTCCGCAGGAGAGAAATCGAATCCGCGCGCGCGCTCGACAAATCGGTTGCGCTTGGCAACGCCTGTAATCTTCTGGCCGTTTTGTAAGATGACCAGAATGCGCGTGTGGAGAATGTCAGAAACCGCGGAGGCCGAGGCGGGCTTGCTCGCGGGTGCGCCTTTGGAGGCGCTTGCCTTCGGGGGTGGCGGCGCGGGCTTCGCCGCGGCGACGGCCGCCCCGGATTGGGGAGCGCCCGAAGGGCTCGGCGTCGCGGGGGTCGTTGCCGACGTTCGACCAGGCGCGGAGACCGGCGGCGGGGCGCCCGGCTCGGAGCTCGGCGGCGGTGCGTCCTGCGTCGAAGGTGTCCCCTGAACAGCGGCGAGTGCCGCGGGAAGAACCCAGCGGAAGCCGGGCAGGGTCAGTGCATTCCAAAGCATGGCGAAGGGCTGCGGCGACCGTTGGGCGGTTCCATCGGGACCGCAGGCCAGGCCACAGACGGCAATCCTTTCGGCTCTCCTGGAGGCCGGCTTGAGACACCCGGCCGAGGTCGCACCCCAACATGCGCGCGGCCGCCCCTTCCGCGTCCGCGCGCATGTGCGACGCTCTCCGCGAAACGCGGTGGCGTCGCGATCAGCAATCCCTAGATCTGCGGCGGAGCCGCGCCGTTTGCCGGCTCCTCGTCGGGCACGAGCTCGATGAGCCCCTGGCGCATCTCCTCGTAAGCGATCTTGATCGGGTTCTTCTCGCGAGTCTCGATGAGAGGAATCGCGCCGCGAATCAGCTCACGAACGCGCTTCTGAAGCAGGGCGGTCTTGTGGAACGAGCCGCCGACCGAATCTTGAAGCTGCTGCGGGAGAGAGGAGGTCACGGTGGCGAAGTTCGCGGGAGGCCGCGTTCGGAGGAAACCCAACAGCGCCGTCGACAGCGCAGCCGGGAATTGGGGCGAAGAGAATCGTCGGAAACCCCCTTTCGTTCAAGAGGTCGTCCCTGTGTGAGGTTGCGGCTCCCCGCCCCGGCACCTAGCGTTGCGCCGACGCCATGATCGCCCGCACGCACGACGCCCCCTCGATCACCCGATTCCTCGATCGCGTCCTGCCGACGGTCAAGATGCCGGCGCAGTACGTCGGAGGTGAAACGAATCAGATTGTGAAGCGCGACGCCGACGTGCGCGTCGCACTGATCTACCCCGACACCTACGAGATCGGGATGAGCCACCTCGGCCTGCGCATCCTGTACGACGTCGTGAACCGCATGGAGGGCTTTGCCGCAGAGCGCGCGTTCCACCCCTGGTCCGACATGGCGGAGCGCCTTCGCACCGCCGGTGTTCCGCTTTTCTCCCTGGAAACGCGCACGCCGCTGTACCGGATGGATGTGCTTGGGTTCACACTCCAATACGAGCTCTCGTACACCAATGTGCTGAGCATGCTAGAGCTGGGCGGCGTGCCGATGCGGCGGGAAGATCGGGCACACCGCGACCCGCTCGTCATCGCGGGCGGCGCGGGCTCGCTCAATCCGGAGCTGCTCGGCGACTTCGTGGATTTGTTTATTCTGGGTGACGGGGAGGAGGCGATTGCACAATTCCTTACCGCCTACCGCGAGGAACGCGATCGCCATCCGAGCCGGCGAGCGTTGCTGCGCGCCCTCGTCGACCGCTGCAGTTTTTTGTATGCTCCCGAGTTCTTCGAGCCGCAGTACGGCCCCGATGGGAAGCTGCTCGCTGTGAAGCCGCTCGACGGCGTGCGCCTCCCCCGCCGCGCCGTTGTGTATGATCTCGAGAACGCTCCCTTCCCGACCAAACCCGTTGTGCCGTTTGTCAAGACGGTGCACGACCGGATCACGATCGAGATCATGCGCGGATGTGTGCAGGGGTGCCGCTTCTGCCAGGCTGGCTACGAGAAGCGTCCGCAGCGGTTCCGCTCGAAAGAGAAGGTGCTGGAACTCGCCAAGGAAAGCTATAAAAACACGGGGCTCGACGAGATCGGGCTCACCTCGCTGAGTTCCTCCGACCACCCCGACCTCCCGGGAATGATGGATTTGTTGCACGCCGAACTCGGCGCGCAGCACGTGAACCTTTCCCTGCCGTCGCTGCGCGTAAACGAGCAGGTGCTGGAGCTCCCCAAGCGCATCAAGAATATCCGCAAGAGCGGGCTCACGCTCGCTCCCGAGGTGGCGAGCGACCGACTCAGGCGCATCATCAATAAAAATATCCTCAACCAGGATCTGTACAAAGGCACGGAGGAGGCCTGGCGGCAGGGCTGGAAGACGATCAAGCTCTACTTCATGGTGGGCATCCCCGGCGAGATCGAGAGCGACCTCCGCGAAATTGTTACCATGGCGGAGACCTGCTCGCGACTGCGCACAAAAGCCGGTCTCGGCCGCCCCGGAAAAGTGAACGCCGCCGTCTCGACCTTCGTGCCGAAGCCCCACACGCCGTTCCAGTGGCACGGGCAGATGACGCTCGAGCAGGTGCGCCACCGACAGATGCACCTGGAATCGTGGAAATCCGATCGCGCCGTCGAGCTGAAGCTCCACGACGCGGAGCGATCAGTGATCGAAGGCGTTCTCTCGCGGGCCGACCGCCGCGTGGGCAAGGCGCTTGAAATCGCCGTGCGCGCGGGCGCCATCCTCGACGCCTGGGACGAGCATTTCGATTACAACCGCTGGATGGCGGCGTTCGCCGAGGCGGGGATCGACCCCGCGTGGTATGCGCACCGCATGCGCGACCGCGACGAGGTGTTCCCATGGGATCACATCGACGGCGGAGTCCACAAAGAGTTCCAGTGGGTGGAATATGTAAAGAGCGTCGAGCAGCGGGAGACTCCCGAGTGCCAGATCGGCGGTTGCGGCGACTGCGGAGTCGGTGCGCGCAATTGTGTCACCATCAAGGCGCTCACCGGCTACTTCGGGTACTCAATGCCCAAGGAGAAGGCGAAGTTCCGCGAGCCGAAGTGGGATCCCTTCTCGGAAGCGCTTCCGAGCTAGGCATCGATCGAGCGCCGAAGGCGAGATCCGGACGATGCCTCCTCGCCGCCGGCGCCACCTGCGAGCCCACGCCGCCTACATCGCGGCGCTGGCCTCGCGATTCAGAGTCACGATCTGCCTTGCGGGCGGGCTTTTTGTGGTGGTGCCGCTCCTATTCTGGTGGCTGTATCCCCGCGTCGGGGGCACATCGATCACATGGGGAGCGGCGCTGCACCATGTCTACTTCCTGCTGCTGGGGAACCCGTCTCTCGCCTACGTCGACAGCGTCGTCCTCGAGATGCTGAACATGGCGATCCCTGCGCTCGGGATCGCGGTGATCGTCGACGGATTAGTGCGCTTCACATTTCTTTTCTTCGCGAAGCATAGCTACGACAAAGAGTGGATCTCTGTCATGAGCAAGACTCTCAGCGGACATGTGGTCGTGTGCGGCGCCGGCCGCGTCGGCTACCGCGTCGCCTCCCAGCTCCTCGAAATGGGGCGTGAGGTCATCGTCGTGGAGAAGCGCGAGGACGCCGCGTTCGTCAGCGTGCTGCGCGACCTCGGAGTTCCGGTGCTCATCGACGACATCAAGAGCCCCCAGTGCCTTCCGCGCGTGCACGTCGCCAAGGCCGACGCGATCGTATGCGCCACCGACGACGACCTGAGCAATCTCAATGTTGCACTCGACGCGCGGCGGCTGCGCCCCAACATTCGTGTTGTGCTGCGCCTCTTCGACGACGACCTCGTCGCGAAGGTCCGCGAATCGTTCCAGGCGGAGGCGTTCTCGAGTTCCGCGCTCGCGGCGCCAGCCATGGCGCTCTCGGCTCTCGATCCGCGCATCGCCCACTCCTTCGAGATTGGCACCCGCCGCATGGTGGTCTCTGAATTCGTGGCAGGCGAGAAGCTCGCATCCTTGACAGTCGCACAAATTCGCGACCGATTCGGCGGGCTCACACTTTCGCTGCGGCGCGCTGACGCGGAGCGTGTGCACCCGCCCGGCGACACGGCCGTCGAGCGCGGCGACCGGCTCGTGGTCCAGTCGGAATATCAAGATTACGTTCGCCTCCGGGAGTTCACGGGCGAGCTGGAGCCACCCCTCGCCTCGAATCCCACGCGATGCGACACCTCTCCCCCGACGGGGCACGCTGTCTGAGCCAAGCGGCAACCGGCGCTGGCTTCGCGCCGTAGCCGCCGCCAGCGCCATCGCGCGTCCGCCATGCCCCTTCGAAATCCCGCCTTTGTCGCGGCGATCCTCGCCGCGGCTCCCGCCACCTTCGCCCAGACCTATCGCCGCGCGCAGGAGCGCCCCGAGCTCCGCGCCGCCCTCGAGAGCGCTGGCCCCGCCTCGCGCGCGCTCCTGGTGGAAGTGCACCCGCGGTCCGGCATGGCGCAGCGCCTGCGCGGCCCGCTCGGCCTCACGGAGGGTCCTGTCGAAGCCCTCGGCGAGGAGTTTCTGCGGCGCTACGGCCCGGCCTTCGGCGCGCGCGCGGACGAACTCTCGCCCGCCGAGGTCCGGCGCTTCTCCATCCCGCGGGCTCCGATCTACCTGCAGTGGAAGCAACAAATCCACGGCTTTGAAGTCGAGCACCACGGGCTCACTCTGCGGATCGATCACCGCGGCCGGGCCGACTCCGCCCACGGAATCTTGGCATCGCTCGAGGGCATTGCCCCGCCGGCAGTTTCCGAGTTTGCTGCCATCGAGCGGGCCCGCGCCGCGCTCGCCGCGCTGGGGCTCACGGACTCCGACCTGCGCCGCACGCCCCACGTCGCTGCTCGGATCGCGCGCGCAGGCGACCGCGGAATCGAGCTCTTCTATGGAATCGACGCGATCGAGCACCGTGGGCTCACGCCTTGGCGAGTCGAGGTGAATGCCGCGACCAGTGACGTGACGCGGGTTTTTGTGAACGCGTCGACCGGCATCGGCGAATATGTGTTTAACGGCCAGACGATTCCATTCTTCACAGGAGCCGGCAAAGGCACTGCCTACAAAAATGTCGCCGATGCACTGATCGCCAAGGAGACGATGCAGTCGCTGCGCGATCTCTCATTGCAGGACGTCGTGCCCGGCCTCGCCGACAAGGGAAAGCTCTTCGGGCGCTTTGGACACGTGCTCGACGACCTTTCGAACGACGCCTTCTCCACGACGCGCACCTATCCCTTCAGCGACTCCGTCGCTCAGCAGGCCGACCTCTTCGATCAATCGAATCTGTATTACTGGCTCACGACCCTCGGATTCGGATTCAGCAAGAATCTGGCTCCCCTGTCAGTCACGGGCCACCTCGGTATCGATTACTCCATCCCGACGGTCGTGAACATCCCCGACTTGGCGAATGCCTTCTTCACGACGGCTGACCTCGGGCTCGGGCATGGGCCGGGATTCTTTGCCTTCGGCGACCTGTCCGATTCGACGGGCTCCGACGCCGACGACTTCTCGCGCGACCCCACCGTGACCGCCCACGAGTACTTCCACGGCATCGCTGCAGGATTTGGATTCCTCTTCGGCGCCAATCCGCTCGACACGCCGCCGCGGGCTGTGAACGAAGCGATCGCTGACTTCTACGCCGCGAGCTTGCTCAAGGATCCGCGCATCGGACGCGTGATTGCAACCAATGGAATCGGCGATCTCTTCGGGATCCAGGGAGACGCCTTGCGGAGCGTCGCCGAACCGCGGATCCTCCCCGACGACCTCGCCATCATCAATCCGAATACCAGTCTTCCCGAGGAGCACGAGGCGGGCCTGATCTTCGCCGCCACACTCTGGAACCTGCGCCAGCACCTTAAGAATCCAAAGCTCGCAGAGCAGATCATCCTCTCGTCGATGCCCGACTGGCCCTCCACCACGGCGGAGGTCGGATTTGTGACTGTCACTTCTCAGAATGCGGTCGATGCCTACGCCGCGTTCTACGCCGACTGTTTGCTGTCGGTTCTCTCGACGGTCAACGCGTTCAAGGGTTTCAACGCGGCGGCGCGCGCAACGGGTCCGCTCCTCAAGAACGGCGCCCTCGGAAGCCTCACTTTTGCGACCGAGCCCGCCTTTGACCTCTCGGCCATCGGCGGCACCGTGAAGTTCAATTCCGAGTTCCTCGAGGGAATCTCGATGCACTCGATCGCGATCCTCCTCGCGGCGGGCCAGCGCGTCGACGTCACGGCCGTCGGCAACAAACAGGACGGCACACCACTCGACTTTCTTCTGAGCGGATCGTCGAATCCGTCAGCCACGCAGCCGAAGATCACCAAAGGCCTTTCCGTCTCGCAGAAAGGAACCATCGCAGGCACCAACGGAATCCTCTTCGTCGACCTCATCGTGACCGACGGCCTGCCCGGACGGTACACCCTCACGATCCGGGCCTATTGAGCCGGCGTCGCGGCGGGCCAGCGCAGCGCCGAGGGGCAGCCCGTCCCGCGCGCGCTGCGCCACACGGTCGAAACCACTTCGAGGAATTGGCGTGCCGCGGGAAGTAGCATCGCGCCCCCATGGAACTGCGCACCGCAACGCTCCTTAGCTTGGCGGCGTCGGCGCTCGCGCTCGCGAGCCCACTGGCCGCCACTCCGTCGCCCACAGCGATCCAGGAAGGCGGCCAGGCTCGCCTGCGCGGCTTCTCGGCGCGCTCGGCCGCCGACCAGCGGGCGCTCGAGGCCAAGGTCCTGGAGATCCCCAAGGCGGAGCAATGCCGCCAATTCCTTCGCGTCCTTACGGAGGATCCGCATCCCGCGGGAAGCGAGCAGGGCAAGGTCCTCGCGGACTATGTGCGCTCGCGGCTGCTCGAGTATGGGTTCAACGCGGAGCTTGTGAGCTACGAAGTGCTCCTCAATACGCCGAAGAAAATTGAGGTCACCATGGTCGAGCCGCAGGAGGTGAAGGCCAAGCTCAAAGAAGCGGGCCACCCGTGGGACAAGGACTCCTTCACCAATGCGGCCCTCCCCCACTTCCACGGCTATTCTCCGTCGGGAACAGTGACGGCCGACCTCGTTTACGCGAACTACGGGATGCCCGAGGATTATGAGCGTCTGCGGGAGCTCGGGGTCGACGTGCGCGAAAAAGTGGTGATCGTGCGTTACGGCAAATGCTACCGCGGCGTGAAGGTGCGCGAAGCCGAGGAGCGCCGCGCGAAAGCGGTCATTATCTATAGCGATCCCGCCGACGACGGATATGTGAAGGGCGACGTGTTCCCGCGCGGGCCGTGGCGCCCCGAGAGCGCGGTGCAGCGCGGCTCCGTCGGATATATGTTTATTGCTCCGGGCGACCCGCTCTCGCCGGGCTGGCATTCCTCCAAGGGCTCGCGCCGCATCGAGCAGGCGGCGGTGACCGGCGTCGGCACCCCCGGCGCCGTGCTGCCGGGGATCCCCTCAGTTCCGCTCTCCTACGAGGATGCCAAGCCGCTGCTCGAGAGCCTCTCGGGCGCCAACGTTCCCGAGGGCTGGCAGGGCGGTCTGCCGTTCGCGTATCACACGGGGCCTGGGCCGGCGCGCGTTCGCGTTCAGGTCGAAGTCGAGTGGGAGAACAAGCTCATCCACAACGTCATTGCGCGCTGGACAGGTACACAAAACCCCGATGAGTGGATTGTCGTGGGGAATCACCGCGACGCCTGGGTGCATGGCGCCGTCGATCCCAATTCCGGCACGGCCTCCCTTCTGGAGGCGGCGCGGGCGCTTGGAAAATTGAAAGATCAAGGATTCCGCCCGAAGCGCTCCATCGTCTTCTGCTCGTGGGATGCCGAGGAATACGGCCTCGTCGGCTCGACGGAATGGTGCGAGGAGCTCGCCGCGGAGCTCGGCAAGAAGGCCGTCGCTTATGTGAATGTGGATTCCGGCGTGAGCGGAGCCAATTTTCACGCTTCGGCAGCTCCGTCGCTGGCGCGCATTGTGCGCGAGGTTGCCGCGGCCGTCGAAGCGCCGCGGGAGCGTCGCTCCGTCCTCGACGTCTGGTCGGAGCGCGATCGCGCGCGCAAGGCGCCCGCGGAGCCGGGTTACGTCGGCGGCGACGGCGAGGCGCCGCGCGTTGCGGATCTCGGGAGCGGCTCCGACTACACCGCGTTCCAGCACCACCTCGGCGTTCCGTCGATCGACCTCGGCTTCGGTGGCCCCTACGGCGTCTACCACTCGGTGCTGGATGACTTCTTTTGGATGGAGCGCTTCGGCGACCCCGGGTTTGAGTCGCACCGGGCGCTGGCCCGGATTCTCTCGGTATTGTTACTTCGATTCTCGCAGGCCGATCTGTTACCGATCCGTCCCTCTGCCACGGGCACGGCGATCCTCGGACACCTCGAGGATCTTCTGCGCAAAGATGCCCAAGCCCGTCCTGCCGAAAAGCCCAACGAAGAGCGCCGCAAGGCCGTCGATGACCTCAAGGCTGCAGCGCAGCGGCTCATCTCCGCCGCCAATGCCATGGAGAGTGACGCGGAGCGCGCCCTCGAGGCCGCCGATGCCGGGGTCCTCGATTCTGTAAACTCTCGCCTGCTGCGCTTCGAGCGCGAGCTGCTCTCGAAGGAGGGACTGCTCGGGCGCCCCTTCTATCGTCATCTGTATGCAGCTCCCGGGCTGCACGCGGGCTATGCAGCGCTCATGCTGCCGGGACTCCACGAGTCGCTCTTCGAGGCGCCTCGCGACGAGGCGAAGTTCCTCGCCGAAGCTCGCCGCCTGACGGAGCGAGTGGCCGCCGCCGCGGAATTGTTGGAATCGAAGGGAGCCGCGAAATAGGAGCGCCTCCCCATCCCAGGGCTTGCGCCGCCGGGGCGAATCTCTACAGCCCCATCTGTTGGAAGACCCAGAAGAGCGCGGCGCCGAGCGCCGCAGTCATCGGGATCGTCAGCACCCAAGCCCACAGAATTCGCCGCGTCACTCCCCACGAGACCGCCGAGAGGCGCGTCGTTGCGCCGGCTCCCATGATCGCGCTCGTGATGCAGTGGGTCGTCGACACCGGGAATCCGAGGTGCGTCGCTCCCGTGATCACCAAAGCGGCGCTCGTCTCGGCGCAGCACCCGTGGATTGGGCGCAGCTTGAAGATCTTAGAGCCCATCGTGTGAATGATGCGCCAGCCGCCGCACGCCGTACCGGCGCCCATCGCAATCGCGCACGCGATGACGACCCAGGAAGGCACGGCGAACTTGCCGTCGGGGGAGCCGCCGCGCGTGCCCGCCTCATAGGCGAGCAGCGCCATGGTGATTGCGCCCATGGTCTTCTGTGCGTCGTTCCCCCCGTGGGAAAACGCCATAAATGCCGACGACGCCAGCTGTAGTTTCCGGAACAGGTGCTGCACGCGCGACTGCGAGACGCGCCGCAGGCACCAATACAGAATCACCATTCCGAAGAACGCGGCAAGAAACCCGAAAAGCGGGCTCACGAGAAGCGCCGTCAGCATCTTCTCGACGCCGGCGGAGCGGATCGCCCTCGCTCCCGCCACGGCGTAAGCAGGCCCGACGAGGCCGCCAATCAGCGCGTGCGAAGAGGAGGAGGGAATCCCAAAATACCAAGTAAATAGATTCCAGGCGATCGCCGAGCAGAGCGACGCCAGCACCATCGACTGCGTGACAAATGCGGGGTCGACCGTATCCCTGCCCACCGTCGAAGCGACGGCCGTTCCAAAGAGCGCCCCGAACACATTGAGCGCCGCCGCCATGAGCACCGCCGTGCGCGGGCGCATCACCCCCGTCGAGACCACCGTGGCGATCGCGTTGGCGGTATCGTGAAAGCCATTAATAAAATCGAAGAGCAGCCCCGCAAGGATGACGAGGATCAGCAGCGTGAGCGTCGTCATGCGTTCTTAATCAGAATCGCTTCCATGGAGGTACCGACGGCCGCGCAGTGGTCTACGGCATTCTCGAGCCCTTCCAGGAACTCCTTGTGCTTGATGAGGCGGATCGCGTCGGTCTCATTTTCGAAGAGATCGCCGAGACGAAGCCGGAAAATCACGTCGGCCTCGTGCTCAATGTAATGAAGCGCCCGGCATGCGGCGCGCACTTGGTCGGCATTGCGATGGTCGCGCAGCATCCTGCTCGCGCGGAGGAATTCGGAGGTTGCCTTGCCGATCAAGTCGGCGAGTTCCCTGCTGCCCTCCGGCATCTCCTCCATTTTGTGAACGGTGAGATAATTGGCAGTCGCGGAGATGAAGTCGCTCACGCTCTCGATCTTGCTCGTAAGGTGATACAGATCCTCGCGGTCGATCGGAGTGACAAACGTGCGGTCGAGGGCGTCGGCCATCTCTTTCATGGCGCGGTCGCCGTCGTGCTCGGCTTCGCGAATTCGCTCGACGAGGACGAGTCGCTGCTCGCGGTTCGGGGCGCGCGTGAGCTCGCCAATGAGGCGGCCCGCGTTATCGGCGGCGACAGCAGCCGCCTCGATGTAGTCGTAGAAGCGCCCTTCCTCGGGGAGAAACCAGCGAATCAGTCGTTGAAGCCACATCGGGAATGCGGGAGGCGCCATCCCGGGCCGAGGCCCAGGCTTGAAGGGGGCGTGAAGCTAGCGTTTAGCCAGCGCAAAGGAAGGGAGCCGCCGGCCGACCCCGTCACTCGCCAATGCAAGCGCGGCGGTTCGCGGGGTGGGAGCGCGCTCCGGCCCCTGCCAGCTGCCGACCGCGCGTTTACTCTGCCCATTCCTCCGGGCGCCCCACCAAGTGAACGTCTTCCGCCGCTATCTCGCGTATTTCGCCCGAGAGAAACGCCGGCTCCTCATCGGATTTCTCTGCCTCGTTCCCTCCGCATTCATCGACCTGCAGCTGCCGTGGGTCGTGCGCGGGGCCCTGGACAAGCTCGGGACGGAGCCGGTCGAGTCCTTTCTGCTGCCGACCCTGGCGCTCTACCTGGGCCTCGCGGCGCTGAAGGGTGTCTTCCGCTTCGGGATGCGGTGGTTCCTCGTGACTTCGTCGCGGCAGGTCGAAGCGAACCTCCGCAACGACCTCTTCGCGCACCTGGAATCGCTCTCGTTCCCGTACTTCAACCGCACAAAAACGGGCGACCTGATCTCGCGCGCGACGCAGGATGTGGAAGCGGTGCGCATGTTCCTCGGTCCGGGGTCGATGTACATCGGCGACGCACTGCTGCGCATCCCGATGGCGCTCATCCTCCTGTCGCAGGTGCAGCCGGCGATGCTCGTGGCGATCGGAATCTCGCTCGCCGTGCTTTCGGTCTCGGTGCGCAAGCTGACGCCAAAGCTCCACGCCGTCAGCGAGGCGCAGCAGAAGGCGGTCGGCGCCATGAGCGACCGCGCCAACGAAGTCTTCGGCGGGGTGCGTGTTGTGAAGTCGTTCGCGCGCGAGGAGGCCGCCGAGCGCTCCTTTGACGAAGTCAGCGCGCGATACCGCTCGGTGAGCCTCGACGCCATCTCGGCGCGCGCTCTCTCCAATGTGTTCTTTTCGGGGGCGAAGGATGTCACGCTGCTGATTCTCTTCGCGACCGGAGGCGTCTTCTATTATTTAGGAAAAGCTACTGTCGGAGATCTTTATCTTTTTGCTGACTATACCGTTCGGCTCTACTGGCCCGTCTTCGTCGTGGGCTGGATGGTAGGCATGTACCCGCGCGCGCGCGCGGCCGCGCAGCGGCTGAACGAGGTCTTCGATACGAAGCCCGAGATCGTCGACAGCCCGCGGGCCAGTGCCCCGGCGGAGATCCGCGGAGCGATCGAAGCGAAGAACCTTACTTTTTCGTACGCCCCCGACCGCCCACCGGTGCTCAAAAACTTGAGCTTCAAGATTGCGCCCGGGGAGACAGTCGCGCTGGTCGGGCGCACGGGCTCCGGCAAGAGCACGCTCGCGATGCTGCTCGGGCGGTTCTTTCCGGTGCCCCCGGGAATGCTCTTCGTCGACGGCGCCGACGTGAACGACCTCGCCATCCGCAGCCTGCGCGGCGCGATCGGGTACGTTCCTCAAGATCACTTTTTGTTCAGCGACACAATCGCCGAGAATATCGCCTTCTCGGAGAATGGCCCCGCCGACGCGCAGCGCGTTGCGCGCGCGGCCGCCGACGCCTGCATCGAGGACGATGTGTCGGTCTTTCCCAAGCGGTTCGAGACGGAGATCGGAGAACGCGGAGTCACGCTCTCGGGCGGGCAGCGCCAGCGGGTTTCCATCGCGCGCGCTCTCTACTCCGATCCGCGGATCCTGGTGCTCGATGATTGCCTTTCTGCGGTCGACTCCTCCACGGAGGAGCGCCTCCTCGGACAGCTGCAGGATGCTGCGCGCGGGCGGACGACGCTGCTGATCGCCCACCGCCTTTCGACGGTGAAACACGCCCACCGGATCCTCTTGCTCGAGGACGGAGGCGTCGTCGAGGAGGGCTCCCATGGCGAGCTGCTGGCGCGCAAAGGGCGGTATGCCCAATTGTGGCAGAGACAACAATTAGAAGAACGTCTCGCCCACGACGGGGAGCCGCTCCAAGCCGAGACGGCCGTGGCCCGGAACGGGAGTGCGGACCCATGATCGAGCACGACGACACGATCAGCGGGCGCATCTTCGACCGGCGCATTCTCAGACGCATCCTGCCGTTCGCGCGTCCGCATATGCGCCTGTTCGGCGGCGCGACGGCGCTGCTTTTTGTGCTCTTCGCCGTCGAGATCTCGATCCCAGGCCTCTGGCGGCGGCTGATCGACGGGCTCGGCGATGCCCACTCGAAGGCGGCCACCTCCGGCACGCCGCCGCTCCAGTCGGCCCTCGAGGCGATCGCTCCCTACGTCGGGGTTTTCGTGGCGGCGGTGATTGCGATCGGGTTCTTTCGATATCTGCAGGAAGTGTGCCTCGCGCGCGGCGGCCAGGAGGTCATTTATGACCTTCGGAAGTCACTTTTCGCACATTTGATGCGGCAGCCGCTGCAATTTTACGACCGCCAGTCGGTCGGACGGCTCGTAACGCGCGTGACGAACGACGTCGAGAACGTCTCGGAACTCTTCACGTCCGGACTTGCGACGGTCGTCTACGACGTGCTGAAGGTGGTTGGCGTCGCAGCGCTCTTGATTGCGCGCGACTGGCGGCTCGGCTGCGTCGCCGTCGGGCTTGCACCGCTCCTAGCACTCGTGTCGCTCTGGTTCCGCCGGCACGCGCGCGACGGATTCCGCGAGGTTCGCTCGTGGCTCGGCAAAAGTAATGGATTCCTACAGGAAGCCATTGCGGGCATCCGCGTCGTGCAAGTCTTCGGAAAAGAGGAAAAAGTTGCCCGCAAATTTCAGGGAATCACGGCCGGATACCTCGCGGCGAACATCAAGACAGTCTTTTACTTCGCCATCTTCTTCCCGCTGGTGGAAGGTGCCATCGCACTCGACCAGTCGGGCGTGCTCTTTATGGGAGCCCAGGGAGTGGAGAGCGCGCGGCTCACACGCGGGATGTTCCTGGAGTTCTGGTTCTACCTCGAGTTTCTGTTTAATCCGCTGCGAGAGCTCGGGGAAAAATATAATGTCTTACAGTCGGCCATGGCGAGCGCGGAACGGATCTTCCGGCTCCTCGATGAGCAGCCGGCGATTCAGACGCCCGCCGACGCCGCGGCGCCGACGCGCATCCGGGGAGAGATCGAGCTCCGGGATGTTCATTTTTCCTACGACGGCAAGACGCCGGTGCTGAAGGGACTCTCACTGCGCGTGGCCCCCGGCGAAACACTGGCTCTCGTCGGCGCAACCGGTGCCGGCAAGACGACGATCGCCTCGCTGCTCGGGCGTTTCTATGAGGTCTCTCAGGGGGCTGTGCTGGTCGACGGCGTCGACGTGCGGCGCCATGACCTCAAAAATCTTCGTTCGTCGATCGGATTCGTGCCGCAGGAATTATTTCTGTTCGCGGGCACGGTCTTCGAGAACTTGGCATTGTGGCGTCCGGAAGTGACTCGCGACCGCGCGAAGGAAGCACTGCGGATCGTGGGCGCGGCACCCTTCGTGGAGCGGCTCGCACCGCCAGGCACTGCGGCCGATCGCGCGCTCGACGCGGGGCTCGACGCCCCCGTGGCCGAGCGCGGGGTCACATTCAGCGTGGGCGAGCGGCAATTATTGGCATTCGCCCGGGCGCTCGCGGCGGAGCCGGCGATGGTGATTCTCGACGAGGCGACGGCAAATGTGGACACGGAGACGGAGGAGCGCATCCAATCGGGGATCCGCGCACTGCTCCGCGGACGCACGTCGATTGTGATCGCCCATCGGCTCTCGACGGTGCGCGAGGCAACGCGGATTGCGGTGCTGCACCGAGGCGAGCTGCGCGAGCTCGGAAGCCACGATGAGCTTCTCCGCCGCAACGGGCTGTATGCAACGCTGGTAGCATTACAATTCGGCGAGGAAGCCGCAGCAAGCGCCGTGAGCCGCGCTCAGGCAGCAGCACGAAGCGAGAGCTGATTGCACGCGGGCCTCGCCGCCTGAACGCGTCCTCGCTCGATCCGTGAGATCAGCGCTTTCGTACTGCCTCAACGGAAAAGTGGGGTCGGCGCAATTGAGCTACTCCCCAATCGACACGTGGGGTCGGCTCGATCGGCCGATACCCCAATCGATAAGTGGGGTCGGCGCGTGGAGGACGTTTCAAGTGTGCTACCGGTGCTTGCACTGGCGCCACGCACTGCGAGCGCGAGGAATCGTCGTCCAGCGCAAGGAGCCTATGCCCAGGCGTAGCCAAGTAGTTTCGACGAGGACGAGGCGACGCAGCGATGGGCGACGAGGCCCGCGCGCAGCTCGGATGACTTTTGAAATGTCTTCCGTGCGCCGACCGGTGTGAGCGCGCGTGCGCGCGTGGCAAGCGGGTTGTGTCTCGGGAAGAATGGGGTGTGGTCGTGCGCGCGCGGGAGAAGAACCGTGGTGCCCATTCGTCCTCGCGCGGGGCAAGCCCCGCGCCATGGGTCGGCGCGTGCGCCGACCCTACAAATCGCTTCGATCCATGCGCGCGCCATGGCCTCGAGTCTTCGAAACTCGTCGCGCCGAGACCGAGCCGCGCCCCATTCCGCGCCGTTCCTTATCGATGAATTCGCAAGTGCACGCGAAAGTGTCCGTTCTGCCGTAGGGCGCGGGCATCGCCCGCGCCCATTCGCGCGCGCTTGCGCGCGCGGATGAAAAACCCCGCCACCAATCGCACCTCGCGGAGCGCGATGATTGCCGCCCCTCGCAGGTCGTTGAAAAACTGCTAGCTGCCGGTCAAGAATCCAAGCAGCGCAAAATCTACAGCTGGATAATTAAAATCAGCCAGCGGACGCGCGAACCAGGGCATCGGCTCGTCGTCGGCCAGCCGTCCGATGGCGTGCAGTCCCGCGGCGACGGTCGCGCTGGATGTGGACTTCAAACAATCGAGCATGGGCCTAAGCGCCCGCGCGTCGCCGGCAGCACCGAGCGCCATAGCGACGGCCCCTTTGGCAGCGGCACCCCCGGCGCTGCGATCGGCCAGCGACTCCAGCAGCCGTGCCGTCCCCCGCCCATCTCCGGCAAGGGCGAGCCCAAGCGCCGCCTGCGAAAGCGACCACGGGTGGTGGCGAGTTGTATCCATGGCCGAGAGAAGCTCCTCACAATTCTCACGCGTGCCGAGGAGCCCGAGCGCCACGGCGAGGTAGCCGCGCAGCGACTCGTCGCGCAGGGAGCTGTAACGTCTTCGGATCTCCACGGAGGCCTCGCCGCAGCGGCGCAGCCCAAGCGCGAGCGAAAAGGCCGCAGCCTCCTCGGGATCCTTGAGAGATCGGAGCCGATCCAACAATGCCAAGCTCACTGCGTCGCTCGGCCCCTTCTTTCCGCCCCGGGGTGCCGCCTCGGCGCCGCGCTCCTTCGCCGCAATCCCGAGTGCGAGAGCGGCCCAGCTCCGCATGCCCCGCCGATCGCGCGGCGAGAGCGCTCGCTCCAGAAGCCACATTTCCTCTGGGGATCCGGGCGCAGCCGACGCCGCCATCGACCCAAGCGCAACCAGCGCAAATCCAGCCGCTTCGGCGCGCCGCCCGGCGTCGTCGGCGAGCGACCCGAGCGCCGCAGTCACTCGCACAGACAGCGGCTCGCCGGGGCGAACGAGCTCGCCGAGCGATGCCGCAATTCCCGGGAGGCGCCGCCGGTCGAGGTCGCCGTCCTTCTGCTCGATCCGCGCGAGAAGTGACAGCGCATAGCGCTCGCGCTCGGGCGCCGGCGCCTGCGAAAGGAGCCTCGCCACCGCAACGGGAACTTGCGCCGCAGCCGCCAGGTCCTGCGCCCCCGCCTCCAGCTCCCACTTTTGCAATAAAAGCGCCGAGCGGAAGCTCGGATCGGCGATGAGGCCGAGCGACACAACGCGTGCCAGATTCCACTCCCGATCGGCATTGCGGTCGATGAGAGCGCCGTCTCCCAGACCTTTCTGTAACGAAGCGCGGATGCGCTCCCGCAAATGTGGATTCTTACTTCTCGAGCCGGCCAGCCCAAGCCCGTAAGCGGCCGCGGTGCGCACGACGCGCGGCACCTCAAGCCCGCCGCAGCGCCGGCCGCCCTCGCGCGTCCCGTCGGAGAGATCGAGCAGCGCCGCCACCGCCTCGGGCGACCCGAGCATCCCGAGTGCGAGCGCCGCTGTCTGCGCGACGCGTAGCTCATTACGCCGCAGCCCTTGCAACAAAATCGGCTCGACCGCCGGCGCCTGCGCACGCAGCCGCGCCAACGCGAGGAGCGCTTGGCTTGCGACCTCGGCCTGGTCGGAGCCCGCGGCCTGCGCGAGCGGCGCCACGAGCTCGCTTTGGAGCGCCGCTTCGGTCCGTCGAAGCTCCGCCATTCCATCGCTGGAGCCGGCCATGGGGAGAGTCCGCGGCGTCATCGCCGCCGCTTGCGTGCGCTCCGGCAGCGCCACGAGCCGCTCGCGGTTGACCTCGAACCAGTACCGCCACGACTCGGCCGCCGCGCGCGCGCCGCTGAGGCCGGTGACCGGGCCCACGGGAATCGGCAGCCCTGGCGGCACGGGGTAGCCGCCCGGCGTGATCGGGCTCGGAAGCGCTGGCGCCGGCATCGCGGGCGTCATCGGTGAAGGGCCATCGCACTGGGCTGCCGCCGACGGCAGCGCCCCGAGTAGGAGTACGGCGGCAAGCGGAATCAGCCCGATTTGTTGGAATTCCATGGGTCGAAGCGTTCCGGGGCGGTTCGGAGGCGCCTCCGATACGCTACTCTCGCGGGACGGTTCCCACACGGATCCATGGATCCCCTCGAGAAGCTGATCGACCAGCGCATCCGCGACGCCGCGGCGCAGGGACTCTTCGACGGTCTCCCCGGAGCCGGCAAGCCACTCGAGCTGGACGACCTCTCCGGCGTCCCCGAGGAGCTGCGGGCCGGATATTTGTTGCTTCGCAACGCGGGCGTCCTCCCCGAGGAAATGGAACTGCGCAGGCACATCCTGACTCTTCAGGATTTGTTAGCCGCCTGCGACGACGAGGAGGAGCGCGGTGCGCTGCGCGACCAGCTGCGCAACGCCTCGATTCGATATGAGCTCCTGATCGAACGACAGACGCGCCGCAAGCTGCCGGGTGCCTACCGCGCCGCAGCCCTCCGGCGAGTCACGCGCGAGAATCGCCTTCTATAGCCGGGGTATCGGAGATGCTCAGAAGCGAAGGGTCCGCTCCCTTCAGCGATCGAGAAAAGGGCCGTTCGCAGAGCCCACGGTACGCACTTCTTCCGCGCAGAATTCGGTTTCACTCGCGGCCTGATTCCCCCAGTTCCGAATGGCAGTTCCGATCGCACCCCTTCGGGATCGAATCGTGTCGCATGAACGAGGTATCCAATATGCCCGTCTATGGCATCACAGATCACCAAGGAGCAGTCTGGGCGTTCAATCCGGACGTCATCTACGCAATTGTGCGTGGTGCGGCTCGAGCCAGCATCATCCGTCGGCGAAGTCGCGTAGTCGAACATGACCCAGGTTGGGGTTTACCAACGACTTACAATGTTGAGATCAACTGGTCAGGCTATCGAACGGAGCTTGAGGAGGAATCGGCTCATCTCTGGGCGCAGACCGAACTGGCGCTCTGCCATGACCCCGAAACTACCTTTGAAAATCTGCTCGGTCTCCTCACTCAAATGGAGAATGACCAAGATTGGCACCGCCGCCAGACCCGAGCCTCACTGGATCGTTCCCATGCATCCATCTCTCGATACGTCCAAGATTGGAATACTGGCTACCAGGGATTGAGACTTGTGAGGGACCTTTCTGCCACAGTACTCGTCGTCGTTCCGGGAATTGTTGCGGCGCCAGGAGGGGCTGCGCTCGCGGCGGGCGCGGGTATCACGGGAGTGACCGCTGGCAGCACAGGCGCACCCCTCGCGATGCTCGCAGTCGGCTCCAGCCTCAGGGGCTTTTTCACTTATCAAGACACCGGAAGTGTTGGATCTGCGGCCTTGGGCGCGGGAGGCACGTTCGTCACCGGTGCGATCGGACTTGGCGCTGCAGGTGCGATGATATCAACTGCGGAAACCGGCGTGATCCTCGCGATCAATACTGCAGCCTCGGGGTTGGTGGGGACGGGCCAGGCTCTTTTTGAAGGAAAAGAACTCGAACAGGTCGCTGTTGCTGCGCTCGGAAGCATGGGAAGCAGCATCGCTGGTGCTGCTTTGGGACCGATAATCCGAGACTTTGGATTCCTCATGCAAGTTACCGCACTTTCTGGTGCTGATGTAGCGGTCGCGCGCGCAACCGAAGCAGCGATAGACAATTTTGGTAGTCAGAATTCGCGCATGCCACGCCCACAAGTTGAGGGAAGCGTTGATTTCTACGGCTGTCAGATCGGAGAATCTCGAGAGTTCTTGCGCAATTGTGCATTGCGAAAGCTCTGAGCTCTCCTGAAAAGCCGCCTCGAGGAGGCCGTCAGACAAAGCGCGCTTCCTTCCGTCGTTGATCCCCCAGGGTGGCGTCTCACAAATCTTCCGTGGCCGCGCCATATTCACTCCCTCGCAAGGCCGGGGGCCTCCCAGGGGAGCTGGAGCTGCGCGAGCACGCCCTGACTCTTCAGGACTCATGAACTGCCTGCGACGACGACGAGGAGGAGCGTCATTCGCGTCGCAGCGGCTGAGCTTCCACGATCCTGCTCGATGCTAGTTTTCCGCTACCACGAGCGCGGGATCTGAGAGTTTGTGCATTCACGCAGTCGGCAGCGGGATGGGTATCTGAGGCGCATCTCCCTCCGCGCCGTTCTGTCACATCCAACTCGGAGTTCCCATGAAGAGCCTCGCTCTCATCGCCCTCGCACTCGGCATCTGCGCACCGCTTGCTTCGCTAACGCCCGCAACGGCGGCTGCCAGCACACCGGTCCCCTTCACGGTCATCGCAGAGTCGGCCTTCAGCGGTTATGCCGACGCGCCCGTCGATACTCTGATCGTCCGAAAGCGCATGTACGACGCCGTTTGGGCGAATCACGGCGGCACGGCAGCGAATCAGCCACCTGTGGACTTCTCGAGCGAGATGGTTGTGGCATCCTTCATGGGATTTATGTCCACCTCGGGCTATGGCTTCTCGGTCCAGTCGGTCTCAACCGATGGCACAAAAGTCGATGTGGTGCTGGACAACCATTTCCCCGGCAACAACTGTAATGTTCTATTCGTGATCACGTCGCCGGCCATCTTTGTGAAGATTCCCAAGCTTGGCCTGCCTGTTGTGATCACCCACAACCCCGTCGCCCAGAACTGCCCGTAGCAGTCCGCCGGGCGGGCTCTGTCGAGCGGCGCCGCGGAGCTGTGCGGTTGTCGCGATCACCCGCGTCGGCCACGCAAAGTCCCGCGTGGCCGACAGTCTTCACCGCTCGTAGCCATCCATTCTCGCCGAGCCGCATTTACTCGCGAGCTGTCAGCCGTCGCAAAAGTCATCCGAGCTGCGCGAGCCACGGAATTCGGATCAATTACTACTTCGGCTCCGCAACAACAATGAGTTCCTGAGGCGTTGAAGCTTCTCCGGCTCGAATCTCAAATTGCTTTTCCGCATCGGCGTGCGCCGGGTCTTGAAATGCGATCCAGCACGCGCGCGGGAGCGCCGTATTCAGAGCCTCGCCGTGACGGCAGGCCGAGGCACCATAAGGGCACCCCGCCTTCCGCGCCGTTCCTTCTCCAACCTGCAGGAGCTCCCATGAGAAAGCTCGCTCTCTTCGCCCTGGCATTCGGTATCGCTGCTCCGCTCGCGACGCTCACGCCCGCGGGCGCCGCGTCCACCGTTCCCGTTCCCTTCACCGTGCTCGCAACGTCGAGCCAGAGCGGCTATCCCCTCGCGCCGAGCGACCGGGTGATCGTCCGCAAGCGCATGTACGACCTCGTCTGGTCGCAGCACGGCGGGACGCCGGCGAACCAGCCTCCCGTCGATTTCTCGACCGACATGGTGGTGGCGTCGTTCATGGGCTTCCAGCCGACCTCAGGGTACTTCTTCACCGTGAACTCGGTGACGACGGACGGGGCCAAGGTGGACGTGTTCCTGGATGACGTTTCGCCCGGCCCGAATTGCAACGTGCTCTTCGTGATCACGAGCCCGGCGATCTTCGTGAAGATCCCCAAGCTCGGGCTCCCGGTGTTCGTCCACCACAACGGCGTAGTGACTAACTGCCCGTAGGACCGCAACACAGGCTCTCTCCCCCACCGGGCCGGCCATCGCGCCGGCCCGGCTCATTCCTGAGGCACTCCTATCCATGCCGTCCGAACGAGCACGATCACGCTTCTCCCATCGGCTCGAGTTGTGAGCTTCCTTCTGTACACTCTGCCGCTGTGGGTCCATCCGAGAGACGTCATTCTACTTGTGATCCAGGATCTCCTTGGAGACCGCGCGTGATCTCCTCCAAGCGAGCTTTAAGTTCGTCTTTGGAAGGCAGATAGAGCTGGTACTTCGAGGCGAAGATATTGGCGCTCTCGGGAAGAGTGGCTCGACGAGCGCGTCATGCTTGTCGTGACAGAGCACTATTCCCACAGTAGGCAGCTCGTCAGGCAGCTTGACGTGCCGGTCGTAATAGTGGACATACATCATCATCTGGCCGAGATCCTGGTGAGTGAGCTTTCCGCGCTTGGGGTCGAGAAGGACATAGCAGCATAGGAGTCGGTCGTAGAAGACGAGGTCAATGCGAAAGCTATCGTTGTCGAATGTAAATCTTTTCTGCCGAGCCTCGAACAGGAGCCCTTTGCCGAGATCCAGAAGGAACGCTTGCAGTTTGTCAATAATGGCAGATTCGAGATCATCCTCGGAGGAATGTGGCCGCTCATCGAGTCCAAGGAACTCCAGCACGAGCGGACTCTTCACGAGATCGGCTGCCTGCTCCACCACTTGCCCTTCCATAGCCAATCGCCGGATCTTCGCCGTGTCACGAGACAGGCCCAGCCGCTCATACAGCGAACTGTTGATCTGTCTCCTCAGCTCTCGTACAGCCCGCTGATTCTGGACTGCCTCGATCTCATAGAATCGCCGCTCGTCGGAGTTGTCGATCTGTATGAGCTCAAGGTAGTGTGACCATCCTAGCGGGAACGCGTTCAGCAGGGATGCAATCTGTGCTTGATTGAGCCGAGATGTTCCCTCGAGCAGGCGCAGCAACCCTTCATCCCTACCGGCCGCCTCCGGTGTATCGATGGATTGGGATGAGCACATCTCGCCCGATTCGCTCAACACCGTCGAGCGAATCTCAGCATGTGCCTGGTAGAACTGCCGAAACCGGTGAACTGCCCGTGGCAAAAGTGCTCCGCAGAGCGAGCGCGAGGATTTTTCGCGGGATCGAAAAGGACCGCCGTAGATGTAGCAGGGAGTTACGGCGAGGCGGTCCGACGATGAACTCGCGAAAGTGTCCCGCGCGCAGCTCGGATGACTTTTGCCACGGGCAGTTCAGGGCCGGAACGGAGTATCCGCGAATTCCCCTTGGACCGCAGGCGCTCAGCGAGACCTTCCATAACCCCCTTCCCATCGATCTCAGCGCGCGACGCTTGGGAGCGCTCGAACTCCTCCAGGTACCACCCGAAGAGCCGATTTCGCGCAACGAGGGCAGCGTCCACGCTTCTGGCGGCATGGCGACACAGGAACAGGTGGGTGGTCTCGAATAGCGACGCGAACTGATCGAGACGGTCGAGCTCGGTCATGCGCTCTCGACCTTCTCGCGGCGTGTCGACGCCAGGGAATCCACGGCCCATCGTCCCATCGATCTCCAGCCGTCATTGTAGAACTTGAAACGCACACAAAGGGCGTTCGCCCGAGACTGCGTCAACTGTGCGCGGCCTACGCAGCCTGAAATCGCACTCCAACAGCAGCGCCACACGACGGCGCAGTCGAGCCCCCGACGCTCCGTTTGGCTCGAAGTCCTCACTTGGGCGCTCCTTTTCGCTGGGCGGCCTTCTGATCCTCAACCCATTGGTCGAGATCGACGCGCTTAAACCGCCACTGTCCTCCCACCTTGAAGGCTGGGAGCTGAGCCCTCTTTGCCATCGCGTAGACGGTCTTCTCCGCGACCTTCAGCAGCCGCGCGACCTCCGGGAGGGTCAGAATCTCATCCAACATGGAGCGGAACTTTTGGACATCCGTTAGCAGTAAATTCCAGAAGAAAGCAGAGTCAGGCAGGTTGATCAAGGATCGCCAGGGCCCTCGAGGGAGAATCCCCTAGCGACTCCAGAGGCGGGCAGCCGCGCCGGTCATCGGGTCTACGGAACGACTGCGACGGATAGCCACCTCTCCGATCGGAGCGCCGACGAGGAGGTCCGGCGAAGTGGTGGCGGGATTGTCCTGCACGCCGCGCGGATGACTTTTGCGATGGGCAGCTAGAATCTTCCGCCCAATTTCCCGGCGGGAGCCTCTGGCCTCGCCCTGCCCTGACCGGCGCAATCCGTGAAGATCCAGTCGATTCGTAACGTCGCCATCATTGCCCACGTCGACCACGGCAAGACCACCCTGGTCGATGCCCTGTTCCGCGGTGCCCACACGTTCCGCGAGAACCAGAAAGTGGCCGAGTGCGCGATGGACAGCAACCCCATCGAGCGCGAGCGCGGCATCACGATCCTCGCGAAGGTGACCTCCGTTCGCTGGGGAGATGTGAAGATCAATATTATCGACACGCCCGGCCACGCCGACTTCGGCGGCCAGGTGGAGCGCACGCTGTCGCTCGCCGATGGCTGCCTCCTCGTGGTCGACAGCTTCGAAGGGCCGATGCCTCAAACGCGATTCGTGCTGCGCAAGGCGTTCGAGCACCACCTGAAGCCGATTGTGGTGATCAACAAAATCGACCGCCCTGACGCGCGCCCTGATCAGGTGCTGAACGAGGTGTTCGATCTGTTCGTTTCCCTCGACGCGCCGGAAGCAGCGCTCGATTTCCCGGTGGTCTACGCCTCCGGGCGCTCGGGGATTTCGAGCCTCGATCCGAAGTCTCAGGCGAAGGACATGACGCCGCTCTTCGAGACGATTCTCCGCCATGTGCCGCCGCCCGATGCCGACCCGACGGGCGCGCCGCTGTTCCAGGCGGCAACGCTCGACTACGACGACTACGTCGGACGCATTGCGATCGGCCGCGTCTACCGCGGGAAATTCCGCCCGAATCAAAAAGTGAGAGTCCTCCACCAAGGCTCCCGCGAATATGCGCCGGGGTCGTACCATGAGGGCACGATTAAGTCGCTCGCCTGGTACGAAGGGCTCTCCAAGCTCCCAGCGCAGGAAGTCAACGCCGGCGATATTTGTGCTATCTCCGGCCTCGACGAGGTTGGAATCGGCGACACCTTCTGCGACCCCGAAACGACGGAGCAGCTCCCCGCCATCACCGTCGACGAGCCGACCATCTCGATGGTTTTCTCCGTCAACAACGGCCCCTTCTCGGGGCGCTCGGGAAAATATGTGACTTCGCGCCAGATCCGCGACCGGCTGAACAAAGCGGCGATGGCCGATGCGGCGCTCCACGTGTCCGACACCGAGACGACCGATTCGTTCCACGTCGCCGGCCGCGGCGTCATGCACCTCGGCATCCTGATCGAGAACATGCGCCGTGAGGGCTACGAGTTCTGCGTCTCGACTCCGCGCGTAATCACAAAAGAGATCGACGGCAAGAAGTGTGAACCGATCGAAGACGCAGTCGTCGACTGCCCCACCGGCTCCATGGGCAAGGTGATCGAGTACCTCGGCAAGCGCCGCGGCGAGATCAAGGAGATGAGCCACAAGGGAGATTTCACACATCTCGAGTTCACAGTTCCCTCCCGCGGGCTCATGGGCGCCCGCACGGCGATCCTCACGCTCACGGGCGGTGAAGGAACCGTCCACCACGTCTTCCGCGGCTACGAGCCGGAACGCGGTGAGATCCCTGGGCGCCAGTTCGGGAGTCTCATCGGCCACGAGCCCGGGCAGGTCTCCGCCTATGCGCTCGAGAGCCTCGCCGACCGCGGCATCTTCTTCGTCGAGCCCCAAGATTCGATCTACGAGGGGATGATCGTCGGCGAGCATTGCCACGAGGAGGACCTCGCAGTCAATGTGTGCAAGGCGAAGAAGCTCACCAATATTCGCAGCGCGGGCGCCGAGAAGAACGTGCGGCTTCAGCCCGCCCGCAAGATGACCCTTGAAGAAGCGCTCGAGTGGATCGCGGAGGATGAGCTCGTGGAGGTCACCCCCGACGCGATCCGGACCCGCAAGCGGATCCTCGAGGGGAGCGCCCGCAAACGCGCCGAGCGGGCCGGCGTGTAATCTCCCAGTTCGCCAACCCTCCTCCGCTCGATGAAGACTCCCCTCCTCGCCCTCGCGCTCGCTCCCCTCCTCCCTCTCCGTCCGGCCGATCCGCCGACGGCGCAAGGGCAAGACACCACGTCGGAGCAGAAGGTTAGAACGAGCTTCTTCGAAAAGGCAGAGCCGCCGCTCGGCCCCGATGAGTATTGCAGGATCAATGGAATTCCGATCTCGCGATCACAATTCGGCGATTGGCTACAAAAGTATCGAGGTGAGGATTTCATTCAGGGATATGTAACCTCAATGCTGGTGAGAAAAGCCGCGAAGGATGTCGGCGTCGAAGCTTCGCCCCAGGAGATCGAGCGCCGTCTCGAGGCGGAGATCGAGGCGCGTACCCTCGCGGCTTACCGCGGAAAGCGAGAACTCTTCATCGAGCGCGAGATCACGGCGACCGGCAGCACCATGGAGCTCTTCAAGATGCAGCGGAGCTGGGATCTCGAGACAGAGGTGCTTGTCACGAAGATCCTAAAGCGCAACCGCCTCACCACCGACGCCGACGTCGAAAAGGAGTTCAGGCGCCTCTACGGCGTGAGCGGCCGGGAGCTGCACCTTCGCGCCATATTGATTGAGATCACCTATCCGCCGATCACGAGCTTCAAGAGCACCGAAGAGAAAGATGCTTTGACGCGGAAGGGAATCGACGACGCCTACGCCAAGGCACTAAAAGTTGCCAAAGCGATTCAGTCGGGATCCCTCGACTTCCCGAATGCGGCGCTCGCGTATAGCGATGACTTCGAGAGCAAGCGCAAGGGCGGCGACATTGGGAAATATGTGGTCGATCCTCCAGAGTTCGGCGCGGAGTTCGACGCCCTGATTCAAAAGGCAAAGCCTGGGCAGGTCATCGGGCCGGTTCGTGCGCAGGCGGGATTCGTGCTCGCCGAGATCACAAGAGAGACGATTCACGACCTGCGCAAGGAGCGCGACGCGATCCGCAAGGAACTCTCGGATCGCGAGCCGACGAGCGGCGAAGTTCAGCAGTTCCTCAGGAATATTGTCTTCGAAGCGAAGCTCGTCCGCTGAGCCCCCGCGGATTCCGTCGAGCTGCTGGATCAAAAGCGGCGCCGCCAACGGTCGGCTCCGGAGCGCCGCATCGGTGCGAGGCGAGCGCTCAGAATGACTGCCGCATAGGCGGCACAGGTGTGGAATGGATCGAGGAGCAGCAAGCCGCTGACGGCGAGCATGGTTGCCCATTGCACTCCAGGCCCCGACTCCGACCGCATCGCGAGCACCATCGGAGCCATGATCCCCGCCATAAAGAGCACCGCTGCCGCAACAGGCGCGATCCAATATCCAGCGAGCTGAATCGCCCCCCAGGGACGCGGCGCGATGGCAAACATTCTAGGAAGATATAAATCAACAACTTCGAAGTAGGCCCGAGCCCGGCGAATGCGCTGCTCGAAGAGCGGCGCGCCGGCCGCCTTCACCTCACAATAGACCGCACGCTCTGCGAGCACGACCCGGTAACCGGCCGTGCGAACCTGCAGCGCGAGGTCGAGGTCGTCAGCAGCGATGCCGAGCTTCGGCTCGGCGCCCGCCGAGGCGCGAAGCGCGAGCCAAGGGCCGTGGACGCTGAAGAGCATTCCGCGGCGCGATTCAAAGCGGCGCACCGCCTCGGAGAGCGAATCATAGAGATCGGCTCGGTCGCCTCTGGGAATGCCGCATTCGATCGCCTCGACGTATCGCTGGGAACCGCTCACCCCACCGACTGTCGGATCGGCGAATGCGCGCACCGTCTCGAGAGCCGCTCGCGAAGAAACCCAACTATCAGCATCTGTGAGAACAAGGATCTCAAATCCAGCGGCTTCCGCGAATCCTGTCGCCAACGCGCCACCCTTGCCGGGCCGGTGCTGGCTCGCCACGACGCGCCACTCGAGATCGGAGCGGGCGGGCAGCGACTGAACGGCCGCCAGCGCGCGGGCCATGGTGTCGTCGGAGGAATGGTCGTCGACAACGACGGCGAGATGCGCGAACGGCTGTCCCTCGCCAACGGCAGGGAGTTCGAGTCCGTGCGTATTGTGAATCTTCTGCTCGATGACCGCAGCTTCATCGTGCGCAGGGATCACGATCGCAAGGCGCACGGCGCTACCTTACCAAGGTCTTCCAGGCGAGGTTCGGATACAGCGTCGGAGTGAACAGAACGTTCGTTCCCATCTGGCACTCCCAGGTGCACTCGCATCGCTTCGCCCAGATCTCGTCTCGCACCTTCTGAGCGCGCTCGCCGCGCCAGAGTGCGCCGAAGTCGTAGCCCGTCTCGCGCAGATTACCGAAATCGACGGGCAGGATCTCGCACGGGGCCACCCGCCCGTCTTCATACACAACGGCCGAAAGCCGCCCCGCGAGGCACGGCTTGTAGGCACTCGTGCCGCGAGCCAAAGACTCGATCCGCTCGTACATCACGAGATCCCGCGCAGCCGCGATCCGCGCACCCGGAAAACGAAAATAGGTAAGGCTTCCGTCGCGCAGCGCACGGCTCTTCGCGTCTACCGCGGCGCGGTAGCGCGCGGGATCGACAGCGAGGAGTTCGCCGTCACGAGGGTTTCCGCGCGCAAGATTGATCGTCACATTATCGGGCATGAGCTCACGGCGCAGCCACTCGACGAAATCGGCAGCCTCATCTTGGTTCTCGGCGGTCACCGTACAGATCACCCCCACGCCGAGATTCTTGAACTTGCTCTGGAGATCTCGGAGCCGCCGAAAGTTCTCAATCGACTTGTCGAAGCCGCCCGGCGTCGCGCGAATCCGGTCGTGAATCTCTCGCGGGCCGTCGAAGGAGACCGAAACGTTCACAAAAGACTCCGGCACCGCCTCGCAAACGCGCGCCGCCCCCTCCAGCGTCGGCTCGGCGGCCAGCGCATTGGTGGGGATCGAAACGTGGCGCGGCCGGCGCGCCGCGAACGCCCGGGCAATCTCCCCGAGGTCGTGCCGCAGGAACGGCTCGCCCCCAGCGAACGCAAGCCACAGAAGCTCCCCGCCGAGCGTCTGAGCCGTCCGCTGGATCGCATCGAGCGGAAGCCCCTCGATCCCGGCGTCCACCTCCTTCCAATGGAAACAATGGCGACAGCGCGCGTTGCAGCGTCCCGTGACGTAAAGCGTCAGATGCAGCGGCGGTCCGTCGGGCGCAAAGGCCCGCGGCAGAAACGGGAGGTAGGAGGCGAGACCCAAGGAGTACGGCGCGTGGAGCGGTCGGGCGAGGGAGTGTATCCCATCGAGCCGATGGGTACCTTCGCTACGAGCCTCGGGAGGAGAAGCGCAAAATTAGCAAGCCGATCACGAAGCACGCGCCCCCCACTCCCAGGTAGCGGAACTCGATCGCCATCGAATGCAGCGATTCCTTCTCGACGAGCCCCACCTCAATGCTCAACAAAAGCCCAACGAGCGTGATGCCCATGCCCAGGACTTGGAGCGCGCGGCCGAAGGCCCAAAGAAGATTGGTCTTCGCCATTATCGAACCTCGCGTACTCCGGAAGCGGCAGCTCGAGCTGCCGCCAGCAGCTGCTCCGGCGGGCGTCGAGCGTTGGGGTCGGAAGGATCCGTGAATTCGGCCACGTCTCCCGCTCCATCGATCAGGAGCAGAGCGCTCCCCTGTTCCGCCGCCCAAAGTGCTTTTGTGAAGCTCAAGAATGGCCCTGCGATGGCGGGTCCGGCGATCGACGCGACCTGCTCGGTGTCGAGAATGCGGCTGCGCCCGCGCCAAGCCGGCGGCGGCGTGGCACGCACGAGCTGCAGCGCCGTCGGAGCGAGGTCGATGGCCGACGCCGAGCCGGGCAAAACGCTCCCCGACCGGCGTTCATAGGGATAGCGAAGCGCGATTGCCGAGCGCGGAACCCGAGGGCGCAGGGCCGCACCGGCCGCCTCGCGCCGCGGCGGCAGCGTGGCCAGCATCCAGAAACCATCGCCCTGGATGCGCCGTCGCTCGAGGAGCAACTCCAGCGCGGCCAGCGCGCCATCCAGCTCGCGGCGTCCGATTTGTGGATCGCGCGACGAAGGGCACAGATCGAGCCATGCAAAGAATCGGGGCGGAGCTGCATCGCCGAGGAATCGGTCGAGTTCCTCGACGGCTGCAGCCGGGGACGGAGCGATGCGCACCGAGTCGAACCCGAGCCCAAGTCCACAGCTCTCGTATTCTGGGCGCGAAGGCACGGCGAGCGTTTTGTAACCTATCGCCCGCAGCTCGCCTGCCAACGTCTTGCGATCCTCCGGCAGGCGCGACGTGAGACCTGTTACACCATGGTCGCGAGCCAGCGCACCGGTGAGGAGCGCGGCGCGCGCGGAAGCGGGATCGTCGGAGCCCGGAAGCCCCGTAGCGAACGACGCGCCGTCGCGCACCCAGGCGGCGAGCGCCGGCATCGGATGCTCCGCGCGCGGCACTGCGAGCTCGCGCGCGTCAACGCCGTCCACAGTTACTAAGAGAATTGGAACTGCTGGAGTCTTCGACGGGAGAGGGTACAGATCGCCCCCGGGTTTCAGCACACTCTTCACCGCGAACACTGCTGGCGCCAGCACACAGAGCGCAAGAAACGCGATTTTCGACGCTCGGCTTCCGCTGAGGAGCACGACGGTCACCTCAGGTAGCCGTTCTTCCGGAGCGTCTCGAGCGCAGCATCGTCGAGGGCCGCCTCGGTGCCTGCGCCGGCCGGAAGGCCCTTGAACCACTCAAGGAGCCGGGAGCTCAGCTCTTGCTCCACTTGCGATGGCGGAGCGGAGTGCAGATTGCGAGTCGCCCCTGGGTCCGTTCTTAGATCATACAATTCAAAACTCTTGGCATCGCGATCGAAGATCAGCCGATGGGTCGCGGTTCGAATGCTGATCTTCGTCCCCACGGTTCGCCACGTTCCGGGATTGTCCGGTCCCTTCTCTCGCGCCGGATCCTCCAGAAATTCCTTACGATTTTGAGTCTGCGAGTAGACGGCCGCCACCGGGCCATTGGAAGCGGCTCCGATCCTCGCCACCAGGGAACTCCCCTGCAGCTCGGAGTCCTTAAGCCCGAGAACTTCATAGATCGTCGGCAGAAGGTCGACACTGCTCGAGAGCGCGGTCACGCGAGCGCCCCCATGCTGCTTCTGTGGGAAGCGGATCAGGCAAGGCACCCGCGTCACCTCATCGTAGAGGTGCGGATCGTGCGTCCACCACTCATCGGCGCGCTCGGTGAATGTCTCGCCGTGGTCCGACGTGATGATCAACAATGTGTTGTCGAGTTCGCCGCGCGTGCGCAGCCCTTCGACGAGTTCGCGGAGGACCTCATCCATCTCGAGCGCCCCGCCGTCGTACCGGTCGGCGAGATAGCGATCGTCGGCTTCGGTGAAGGGTCGCGAAGCTGATGCGGTCGGGATGAATAGTGGGCTCTTGCGCTGCAAGTCGCCGGAGCGATTGTAATGTTGCTCCATGCGCCCCACGCCGAGCTCGTGCGTGCCGAAGGTCTCCTCATGGAATGAGAACGGCGGCCGCTTGCTCGTTTCGAGGAGGTCGAGGGTCCTCTGCTTCTCTCGCGGCGGCATCGCCGCGATCTCTGCGGGCGATTTCTTGGGATCGAGCCACTGCCACTCCCGATAGGCGAAGGGGCGGTGCGGATCCCAATAATGAATCCACGAGCACCAGCGGCGCATGTCCTTCGGATCGTCGAGCCACGCGAAGAAGTTCCGCGTTGCCTCGCGGCCGGGGAGCCAGGTCGCGACGCTCAGCTTCTGGAACCCGCGGCTAACTCCCATGGTTTCAAAATTGGGGAGGTTCACAAATGCGCCCGTGCGATATCCGACGCCCTCATTCGGCTGCGGCTTCTCCGGTGTGGGCAGCGGCGTGCCGAGGCGCTCTCCGAGCGTCTTCACACTTCCCGAGAGCTTGTGATCCCACCACAAAAGCCCGTGAGTCCTCACATGGGTGCCCGTGAGGATCGACGCATGGGAGGGCGGCGTGAACGACGAGTTGGCGAAGAAGGCGTCGAAGACGACCGACTCCTTCGCCAGCTCCTCCAGATAGGGCGTCGTCTTGCGGCTCGCTCCATAGAGGCTCAGCCGATCCGCTCGAAACGTGTCGCAGGTGACGACCAGCACGTTGGGCATCTCCCCATGCTGGGAGCGCCCCTTGATCCAAAGCCCGGCCAAAGCGGCCGCGATCACAATTCCGGCGCCGACTCCAAGAGTAGCTTTTCCGCGGCGGAGCGGGCTCATGTCTGCCTCCAGAGCTTGCCGGTCAGCGCCCACCATCGAAGGCGCAGCACCATGATGTAGCCTTGCATGAGCTTCCCAAGAGTGAGTGAACTCTCCCCGCGCGCGCGCTCCACGAATTCAATCGGCACCTCCGTGACACACTGCCCGGCCTGGACGGCCTTAAAGAGCAGCTCCTGCACGATCGCAGGTCCCTGGGAAGCCGTCTGCCCGACGCGCACCGCCTCCAGCGCCGAGCGCCTCCAGGCGCGGAAGCCGCTGTTGCAATCCTTCACAGGCACGCCGAGCATCATTCGAATATACAGATTCGCGAGCCTCGTGATGACGCGCCGCGAGAGCGGCCGCCCGAGATCCTTTCCGCCGCTCACGCCGCGCGAGCCGAGCACGACATCGTAGCCCTCCTCAAGCTGGGCGAGCATCTGTGGGATGTAGCGCGGCGGATGGGAGAAATCGGCATCCATCTCGACGGCGGCATCCGCCCCCATGGCGAGCGCTTTTACAAATGCGTCGCGCCCTGCGCGGCCGCGCCCGCGGTCCGTCTTCCGATGCATCAAATGCACGCGCGGCTCCCGCTCAGCCATCGCCGCCACGAGCTTCCAGGTACCGTCGGGCGAGTCGTCGTCGGCCACCAGCACCTCGACGTGCGGACCAAGGGCCAAAAGCTCCTTCACCAGGAGCTCAATATTGAGGCTTTCGTTCCAGGTCGGAACGGTAACCACCACGCGACGGATGGGCGGACGCGCGCCTCGAACGGTCATGCGGCGTCTCCCTCACCTCGGTTCCGCCGCGGCGAAGCAGCGCTGCAGCGCCGCCTCCACGCGGTCAGGGGCGATCGTATTCATACAGTTCGGGTCCTTCTCACAGTGCGACAAATAGCAGACGAGGCAGTCCATCGATTCGCTCGTCACATGCTCGCCGCGCCCGAAGAGGTCGATCTCGACGCTCGAGGTCGGCCCGAAGATGGCCACCACCTGCTTCCCGAGCGCCGTCGCGATGTGCATGGCGAGCGTGTCGCCCGTTACGACCGCGTCGCAGAGATTCACCAATGCGGCGAACTCGCGCATCGAATTGTCACATCCCGTGTCTGCCACAAATCCGCCGCCGGCTTTCGCGCCGGCGCAGGCCGCGGCGAGCCGCTGATTGCGCTCCACCTCCTCGGGCCCGCCGAGGAGCAGCACCGCGCACCCGTCGGCCGCGAAACGGCGCGCCGTCGCGAGGAAACCCTCCTCTGTCCAGCGCTTGAGCGGCCATCGGCCGCCGGCGCCGGTGTTGAGGCCGATGACGCGCTGCCCGAGCCGAAGGCCAAGGGCGCGACCGCGCTCGCGCCCCCACGCGACTTCGCGCTCCGTGAGGAAAAGCTGCGGAGGCGCGGCCGGCCCGTCGAGCTCCGCCGCGACGAGCGCGTGATCTTGATAGGTACGTTTGTTCGCGCGCTTCAGATCGTCGCGCCGCCCCATGGAAAGCCACTCTTCGGCGGCTTTATTGAAGGCATAGCTCACGCCGCGTCCGTCGAGCCCGTAGCCGAGCTTCTCGCGCGCGCGGATCGCCGAGGCGATCGCCGCCGAGTCGGCGGCGGCGTCGAGGTTCACGATGACGTCGAACTCCTCCACCAGGAGCTCCGGCGGCAGGAATCCGCGGAAAGCCACAATTCGGTCGATCTGTGGATTTCGCTCCAGCAGCGGCGCCGACCCCGATGCGGTGATCCAAGTGAGCGAGCAGCCCTCGTATTTGCGCCGAAGCGCGGGCAGGATCGAGGTCGTCCGCAGCACGTCACCCGCTGCGGCAAGCTTCACCATCAGAATGCGTGTTCGAACGGGCGCGTACTGCGTGCAGGTCTCGCAGACCACGCCCTCGCGCTTGTGCGGCGCGCAGGGGCGGTCGCTCCGGAAATGAAGGCAATCGCGCTTGAAGACGGGGTCGGTCACGTTGCGGAGGGCGGGGCTACCGGGTCGGATTTCGCGACGTTCGATCGGCGAAATGCCAGGCCCGCCAGGAGTACCAGAAGTACCCCGGTGAGGGCGAGGCGGAGGTCGATCACTGGACCGAAAGCTGCGGGGTAGCGAAGGCGCTGGGCTGGAGCGTCCCAGGCGGCCTGCTTGGCGAGGAGCGGGAACTGGAGGTAGGTCGCGACGTCGATGGCGAGCGCCGTGGCGAGCGCGACGGCGCCGAGACGGCCGCCGCCGGCCACCGCGGCCAGTGGCACGATCCAGCAGACGAACTGGGGCGAGTAGATGTTGTGCAGCAGCACGAAGGCCGTGACGACGGCTGCGAAGGCTGCGACGAGGTTTCTGGGCGCGGGCGAGCGCAGGATCGGCGCTGCGAAGGCGACGGCCGCCGCAGCCTGGAGGAGGCGGAATCGGCCGAGCCAAGCGAGGAGCGTGTCATAGGAGACGGGGCTCCAAACGCGCAGCCATCGGTCCGCCAAAGAGCCGGGGTTGGTGTCGCGCGACTCCTGGTACGCGAACGGCACGGCCAAGGCGGCGCGCCCAGAGCCCATGGCGTCTTTGGGGTAGCCGGACGGGCGCCACTTGGCGTCCCACGTCGGGTCCGATGCGCCCTGGAGGAAGACCGGAAGCTCGCAGGCCGCGACGACGGCGCCGAAGGCGACGCCGATCGCAACCATGGGGCGCACTCCGCCGCGGCGCAGCGCGTATGCGGCGGCCGCCGGCACCAGCAGCGCCGGGAAGATCTTGACCATGGCACCGGCGCCGAGGAGCGCGCCGCCGAGCGCGAAGCGGTCGCGGACCAGCGCAAGGGTTGCTCCGCTCACGAGCACGGCCGGCAGCGGGTCGAATCGTTGAAGTGCACAATAAAGCGCCGCAGGAGCCAGCAGCGCGAGCGCCCGCGCCGGAGCGAGCCCGAGGGCGCGCCCCAGCGCGGCCGTGAGCGCGGCGGTGCCGAGCCAGCAGCCTGCCATCAGCACGCTCCAGATTGTCGAGTAGCTCGTGTTGAGCGGCTCCCAAGTCTTGGTCTGGTCGATCTCTGCCAGCGCGGCGGCGGGCGTCGCCGATTTCGGGGCGACCAGCAGGTAGGGCAACCCGAAGGACCAGGTGGCAAGCGGCGGATACTCGGAGAAGACGTCGAGGTAGGGCCGCAGCCCCGCGCCAGCCCAAGCGCCCCGCTTCAGGAAGATCGACGGCTCGTAGTCATCGCGCAGGAGCCAAAGCCGCTGAATGGCTCCCGCATCTCCCGGCCTCGAAGGCTTCGTCGCCGCGCGCACGCCGAGCGCAAGCGCGAGGATCCCGGCGCAGAGGAGCACCACCGGGCCCACGCCGAGTCGACGGAGGAGCCCAGCGGTCATGGGCAAAGTCTATCCCGCGCGTGGCTCGGTCGCAGGGAACTCGCGGGAAGCTGCCTGTTTCCGTGGGACGCGTCCTGCGCCGTCACAATTACCGCCTCGGTTCTGGCCTCCCTATCGCGGCCATGGAATCGGCGGCGCAAGCGCCGCCGATGCGTCGCCGGCGATGCCCGCGCGCCACGGCGAAAGTGAAGGAATCTGTTGGGATGTTGCCGCACCAGGTTGCACCCTCCCCCAACTTCACAGATGAGGGACGCCCTGCAATGGAGCGTGGGTCGGTCTTGGTGTGCACAGATTTCGACCCGTAGGGTCGGCGCACGCGCCGAACAATGGCGCGGGGCTTGCCCCGCGCGATGAGCAATGGGCAGCGCGGATCCTCATCCGCGCGCGCATGCGCGCGCGAGATCGTCGCGGGCGATGCCCGCGCCCTACGGTCGAAATTACACTTTCGCCGACTCTCGCGCCTTCACAGATGCGTGACAGCCTGGAATCGGGCGTGGGTCGGTCTTGGTTTGCACAGATTTCGACCCGTGGGGTCGGCGCACGCGCCGAACAGTGGCGCGGGGCTTGCCCCGCGCGATGAGCAATGGGCAGCGCGGATCCTCATCCGCGCGCGCATGCGCGCGCGAGATCGTCGCGGGCGATGCCCGCGCCCTACGGCCGAAATTACACTTTCGCCGACTCTCGTGCCTTCACAGATGCGTGACATCCTGGAATCGGGCGTGGGTCGGTCTTGGCGTGCACAGAAATCGACTCGTAGGGTCGGCGCACGCGCCGAACGATTGCGCGGGGCTTGCCCCGCGCGATGACGATGAGGCAGCGCGATCCATCATCCGGCGGCGCACGCGCCGCCGAATCGGGACGGGTGCGCCCGTTCCCCACGATAGGAATTGGATCCTCCGAGATAGGGTTTGGATCTCCCACGAAAGGAATCCGATCCCCGACAAAAGCAATCGGACCGAGGCGAGCGCGCTCAACTTCACAGATGAGGGACGGCTAGGAATGGGGCGTGGGTCGGTCTTGGCGCGGCGAGTTCCGCAGACGCGAGGCCTTGGCGCGCGCAGGAATCGATCGGCGCGAAGCGCCGATCGATTCCTGCGCAGCCATTGGGCCGCCGAGCGTCGAGGACTGTTCGCTGCCGCGCCAAGACTGACCCACGCCCCATTCTTCCCGAGTCACAACCCGCCAGCCTCGCGCGCACGCGCCGGCCCCACTGATCGATCCGCTAGGCGTCGAACCCTCGCTGAACCCCGAGGAATCCATCAATGGCTTCTTCGACAGTTCGCTGCCACGCCAAGTCCGACCACGCCCCATTCGAGCGTCTTCCGAAGAACCCAATCAACGATCTCTAGCCGATCGGAAGCCGTAACAGAAAGCTCGCGCCTTGCGCGCCTCGGGGAGCAAGCAACAAATCGCCCCCCATGCGTCGGGCGAGACCGCGGGCAATCGAGAGGCCGAGCCCGACACCCGTCGCTGTGCCAAGCTCCTTCCGGCCGCCGCGGTCGAACGGCTCAAAAATCGCATGCTCCAAGCCGAGAGGAACGCCGGGACCGCCGTCGCTCACGCGAATTGTGACCTCCGCCGCATTTCGCTGCAGCTCGATCTCGATCGCGGGCGGCGCGCCGGCACTGCCATACTTGCACGCATTGTCCACAAGATTGAAAATCACTTGTCCGACGGCCTCTGCGTCGAGGAGCATCGCGGGCCCCGCCTCCTCGAATCCGCGGACCGTGAGCTCCGCATGCGACTGTTCGGCGCGCCGCCGAATCGGCACTTCGATGCGAGACCATAAATCGGCTGCCGTGATCGGGCGGCGGCTCACCTCTGCGCGCCCCTCTTCGAGCCTCGAGTACGAGAGCACATTTTCGACGAGCCGCGCGAGTCGAGCCGACTCCGACTCGAGCGTCCTCAGATACTCCGTGCGCTTGCTCTCGTCCGTCACGAGACCCTCGGCCAGCATCTCCGTGTAGAGCCGGAAGGTGGTGAGCGGGCTGCGCAGCTCGTGGGTGACCGCCGAGGCGAATCGCGCTCGCTGGTCGCCGAACGTCACAGAAGCGTGGATCAGCCACGCGCCAGCGACGAGAGAAACGAGGACGGCCCCCCAGGTCGAAGCCAACGCGATGCGCCCGGGCGTCCAGCTGACGGCAAGCTCGGGGGTCGGGGGATTCCAAGCGACGGAAATTGGAAGTGTAGTGAGCGCACCGGCAAGCTCGAGATCGTTGGGGCGGTCGCCCGCCCACGGAACGAGCTCGGCGCCAGGTGCCACATCGGCGATCTCGGCGGCGAGCCGGCCCTGGAGCAGCGCCCAGTCGACCGCGAACCCCTGGAGGATCTCCATGCCGTTGCGCCGTACGAGGCGAAGAATCCACAGATCTGGGCTTGGCGTGCGTGTCCGCCAAAGCGCGACGAGCGGTCCGATCCACTCCGCCGGGTCCATTTGTTGCGAGTTGGCGATCCAGGCCCGCTGGGAGAACTTCGTCAGCGCGGTACTGCGCGCGCGCTGGTCGAAAGAATCGCGCGCGTCGTCGATTTGTGCTTGCGCCGGATTCAACAGCGACTCCTGCCGCTGCGCGACGTCTTGCGACGCGGCCGCCGAAGCGGGCTTCGAAACGCTCTCCAGCACACCGGCGGAGAGCGCTCGCACTCGAGGATACAATTCTCCCCAGGAGAGAAGCGGCTGCACTCTCGCGAAAAGCGCCGAGCGGCGCGTCACCTCCACCTCCGTCGTGCAGGCGACGAGCGCCTGTAGCTCCGTTGCGTTGGCAGCGATCTGTGGGGAATTCAACAAGCCGCTCGGGAGCACTTGAAAGTGAACCTGGATCCAATCGATGTCGAGCGCGGCGATCGGCGACCGAGTCAGAAGTCCGCGGTTGTCGTACGCATTCTTCCCAAGATCAAAATTTCGCGACTCTTGATAGAGCAGTGTGTACTCGTCGGGCGCGCGCTGAGCCTCCACGGCCAGCAACGGCGCCATCCAGGTGTCGAGCTGGCGAAGCGCCCGATACAACACTTCCTGCCGCCGCGCCTCGACTCGGACGGCCGTCTCGCGCCCTTCCGACTCGAGCACCTCGAAGGAGATCCCACAAAGCGCCGCAAGCGCCAGCGCGCAGCAGGCTCCGTAGGCGATCGCAATTCTGAGCCCGCGCTTCACGGGAGCACCTCGAAGGCACCCAACATGTAACCTTTGGAGCGCACGGTGACGAGCACCGCGGGCGCCTCCGCGTCATCGCCGAGCTTCTCGCGCAGGCGCACGACGTGCATATCGACCGTCCGCGTCGTGACGCCGCGCGGATCGAGACCCCAAATGCAGCGCAACAATTCTTCTCGCGTGACGGCGCGGTCGGGCGCGGATGCAAGGTACCGAAGGAGCTCCGCCTCTTTCTCCGAGAGCGGGCGCCGCTCCCCCGAAGCGAGCGCGAGCTCCCGTCGCTCGAAATCCACTTTTCTTCCCGCGATGGAGATCCGCTGCACGGCCTGCGGACGCTCCGCGGATCGCCGCAGCACCGCTTCGATGCGCGCCAGGAGCTCCCGCGCGCTGAACGGCTTCACCACATAATCGTCGGCGCCGCCGAGCAGGCCGCGAACGCGATCCTCCTCCGCGCCGCGCGCCGTCACGAGCAGGATCGGCAGCCGCGGCTTCGCGCGCCGCAGCTCCGCCAGCACAGAGAATCCGTCCATCGAAGGCAACATCACATCCAGTAGGACCAGCACCGGATCTGTGCTGAGGGCCGCCGCGAGACCCTCCCGCCCGTCGGCCGCTTCGATCGGCCCATAGCCCGCGATGCGCAGCGCATCGACGAGCCCGCGCCGGATGGCGGGGTCATCCTCCACGACGACGATCGGCTTGGGTGTGGCCATGGCGAGTGCGATCCTAATCCGGCGAGTGGAGCGATAATGCCACAAAAAATCAGCGGGTGACGCGGATGGGATTGCGCATCAGCACCGTTTCTCCGGCGACCTCCACCAGCACATCGCCATCGAGCGCGGCTGCGGCCTGCCGGCCCTCCCGGGAGAGCTTCTCGACGACCTCCGCGTGCTCCTGCGAGCCGAAGCTCAAGACGCGCGCTGGATTGGCCGTACGCGAGAGAAGGCGGCTGTCGACCCAGCGGTCGCCGCGGCGGAACAGGGAGACGTCGCCGCATTGTTGAACTGTCACCGTCTCAACCGTCTTCAGCGTATCGGCGACGTACTCATTCGTCGGGTTCGCACAGCTCTGCATGATCCGTTGATTGTAGTTGGATCCTTGTGCCACAGCGCTGGCGCCCCAGCGCTGATCCACCGCTCGATTCTTGAGCTCGTCTCGACACGCGGCCGCCAACGCGCCGAGCGAGGAGAGATCACTGCCCTCCCGAGCGAGGAACGACGTGTATTCTGTAAGAGTTCCCCATTGAAGCGAGAGCTTGACAATCTCCTCGATCAGCTCGCGATGGGCGCCGCTCGAGAGCGGATCCCCCGTGGCGCCCGCCTGACGAATCTGGTCGGTCAAGAATGCGATATGCCGAGTTGCCCAGATCCTTGGCACAAATGCGTTCTTCGCCGTCGCCTTCTCGAGCGGAAACTCGAATTGATAGCTCTTTGCGCTCCCTCCTACCTGCCCGGACAGCTCGAACCGAAGGGGCCCTGCTCCTCGGTAGCGCCCCGCCACGACGAGCGGCTCGCCTTCAAACAGATCGGGGAGCGCCGCCGGAGCCAGGTCCCACAAAACTCCTTCAACAGGGCTGCCGGCCGCATCGAGCGTGCGAAGCTTCGGCTCCAGCAACACGGGCCCATTCAGAGTGCGGAGCACTCGCGCCATGGCGAGCTCGAGCTCTTCACCCGGCAACACATAGGCGGCGCGCCCACGGCTTCCGGCCGCGATCGCATCGAGGAGAGGAACGTTCACGTCCATTCCGACTCCAAAAGTATAGATTCTGCGGCCGGCATGATTGAGCTTCTCGGCGTGCTCACGGATTTGTAGCTCCGAGCGCGTGCCCACCGTGGGAAGCCCATCCGTCACAAAGAAAACGAGCGGCGCCATGCCGCCAGACGCCGGGAGCTGCAGCGCCGTCGAGAGAGCGTCGTCGAGCGCGGTGCCTCCCCCCGCCTGGATCTTCTCGATGAATTCCGACGCCTCCCTCATGGAGCCCGGCGATTTCTCGCGCGCGGCGCCGTCGAACCGCTCCACGGAGGAAGAATACGTAAGGAGATGATACCGCTCACAATACTGCATCCCCTCGAGCACCTGGAGCGCGGCGCGCTTCGCCTGCTCCATCTTCTCGCCGGCCATGCTTCCCGAGCGATCGAGCACGAGCGTGACCTCGCGCTGTCTCGGAGCCCCCGCTTTTGGTGCGCCGGCGATCAGTAAGAAGTAGCCGCCGCCGATCGAGGCGTCGGGGTAGGCGAAAAGCGTCGCTCCGAGCGAGTCCTTCGCTTTCAGTAAGCTCAGCCGGAAGCTCCCCGGTTGGCGCAGCGAACTCTCGCGGACGCGAACGCGCGCCTCCGTGCGCGCCGCGCGAGAGGCCGGAGCGCTGCCGGGCGGAACAGTCTCCTCGAGCGTGATCGCGTGGCTCGGCGAGTAGATCGCTGCCAGCGGCTCGTCGCTTCGAAGTGTGACATCGAGGCTCCAGGGCACCGACAACCGGAGCGCTTCCGCGCGAGGCAACTCATAGTCGGAGCGCGCGCCGTCGATCTCCAGGAGCGATTCATACTCGATCGCCGCGCGAAGCGCGCCATGCGCCGGGATGGGGAAAAGTGAGGATCGCACCCATCTCGCGCCGACGAGCTCGAGCAGCCCTGGATCGCGCTCTCGCCGCACGATGTCGTCGTACGTCGCACGCGCCACATCGCGCGGCAGCAGCTCAGCGCCCGCTCCGATGCGCGATCCCGCCATCCCGAATCCGCGCACCACCGCCCCGTCGGGCACCGGAATCAGCAGCCGCGCTTCGAGCGGCGCCGCGCTCGGATTCTTGAGGTCGATCTCGAGCACCGTCGACGCGACCGCGCCCTCGATGTGCACACGTCCATGCACGGCGGCGATCTCAACCGACGCCGCGCCCGGCGCGGGCGCGTAGCTGCGCAGCTGTGGGATCACCCAGTGGCAAGATTCTTGGCGAGGATCGGTTGGCGGCGCCTGGAGCAGCCAAGGGGCCATCGACGCGACGAATGCGGCAGTTCGGAGCATGGGAAGCCTCATGCCTATGAAACGGCTCTGCTGGGCCGCGTGTGCGTCACCGGCCCGTAACGACGGCCGCGCGGTCGGCCGGAATTCTCTTCCGCAACGGCGCCGCGCGGCCCCGCTATGGGCTTCTCTGGCTTTGCCCTCCGTGATGCGCTCCCCCCGGCGCCCGCGCGCCACCGCCTTCCCCGCGCTTCTGCTTCTCGCTGCCGCCCCCGCGGCCGCGCAGTCGCCTTCGCTCGATGATCTGGCGCTGCCTGGGCACAAGGCGGCCGACACGCTGGCTGCGCTGCTCCAGCCGATGGCGCCCAAGTCTGACGGCGGGCTCGCCGTCTCAACGACCACGCCGAATTGGACGGTTCCCGCCGGAGCGACGCTGCTGCAGGTCACGCTCTCGCCCCAGGAAACGGGCGTGGTCTTCAACGGCGCCACCCTCGGCGAGACCTTTGGGCTCATGCTTCCGGCGGGCTACAACCCGGCCGCGCCGCCGCCGCTCGTGGTGGCCTGGCATGGCTACGGCGTCGGCCCCATGCAAATCTTCAATGGGACGGCGCTTCCGGCGCAGGCCAACGCCCGCGGCTGGATGCTGATGGCGCCGCTCGGCGTCGCCGACAACTCGTTCTCGTGGATTCCGGGCCAGCAGGCCGTGGAGAAGTCTCTCGCGTGGCTTCGAGCGCAGCACCCCTTCGATGAGTCGCGCGTCTATGGTGCGGGCTTCTCGATGGGCGCCAATTGCATTCTTAATTATGCGGCGCGCCATCAGGATCCCAAGGATGTGACATTCGCCGCCGTCGCCGGCGTCTGCGGCAGCTACGACAATATTCGAGTCTATAATTCCGATCCGGCTGTCCAGGATCTGTTGGAGCTTCTCTTTGGCGGCGCGCCGACGCAGGCCCCCGCGACCTTCCAGTACGAGCGCACGAGCACGGAGCGTGTCCTCGGCGGAGCCGTGCTCGAAGGTCGCTCGCTGGCGCGCGCGCTCGCGAGAACGCCCTCGTGGATTGCTTGGTCGACCGACGACAATCAGGTGCCCTACGCACCTGCGGGCAACACGGCATTGGTGCAGTATCTCCAGGCGCTGCAGGCGCCCGTGGTTTCCCACCCCACCATCGGCCTCGCGCAGCCGCACTCTTGGGATGCGCTCGACGTCGCGGCCTGCTTTGATTGGTTTGCGACGCAGCAGCTCCCGAATGCGCTTGCGAGCTTCACGATTCTCGCCGACCGAGATGCCAATTTTCGTGGCGTCGAGATCTCGGGTGCAACAAAAGGAGACTTCCGGCGATTCGATTTCCTGGCGATCCCCGGATCGAATCGTGTCGTCACGTCGAATTCAAAGAATCTCTCAACGCTGACGCTCAGCATCACGGACTTCGGGCTCGACCGAAGCAAAGATTGGAGCTTCGGCTCGACGACGATCGACGGGTCGAGCGATCTGTTGCGAATCTTGGATGCCATGGCGCCACCAAGCCGCGTGCGGCGCAACGGTGCCGATGTGTACGATTGGAAATTCGACCCGGCCGGATGGCTCGAGCTCGCGGCTCCCCCGGGAACGCACATGACGCAGGTCTTGCGGGCGAGCTACGACATGCTCCTCGCGCAGGTGCCCGTGCCGAATGAATGTGGGATCGCCTGGCTCACTCTCGCGGGAGCGGGTCACGAGGACCCCTATGAGATTTATTTCGCCGAGAGCGCGGGCTTCTGGCCGCTCTCTGAGACCGACGCCACTGATCCCCGCTGGCTGATGCTCAACCCTTCAACGATCCTCGTGGCTTTGGCCGGATCGCTCGCAGGCGGCGGCGGCGAAGGAATGAAGGTCACTGTTCCGGCGATGTCGGCGACGGTCGGATCCAAAGTGCGCTTTCAGGCGATCACAAAACCCGGCTCCAGCGTCGGCTTGCCGTTTGCCGTGGGGCGCGTTTCGAACCCGATCGAAGTCTCGACGGAGCTCGAGAGCACCTGGATCGTGCCGTTCCGGGCCGGCGATCGTCTGACGGGACATGTGGAATGCGAGGGCGAGCTCGACTCCGGGACGTTCGCGGCGCTGGCCGGCACCGTTCTCACGCTCGCCGTGGAAACCCCCGGCGAGGAGCTGGCGCCGAGCATTGAGATTCTCGATGGCGCCGGGAAAGCGGTGAAGTCTCTTTTGTTGTCTCCCGGAAAGAAAACACAAAAGCGCACGGTGAAGCTGCCGACGACGGGCACGTACCGAGTGAAGATCACAGGCGCTTCTGCCGGTTGGAGCGGTGATTTCGAGGTCCAGACTTCAGCGAAGCTCCCGAAAGGCGCGCTCGGCGTTTCGAAGAAGGCGCTTTCGGCCCCCAAGCTCGGCGGCCCCGTCGACCTCCCGCTTTCCATGCTGAGCGGAGCCTCGATGGCTGCGACTGTTGGTTTTACAAAGAACAAGCCGCCCTCAGGAGCGCTCACGCTCTCTCTCATCGCCCCCGACGGAACCACCGTCGATCTCAGCTCGGCACTGCAGCCGCTGCCGGCGGGAGGCTTCCAGCTGACGCCTCTCGCTGCGACTCAGACAGGCACCTATCGGCTTCGCATCGAAGGGCTCGCGCCGAAGGAAAAAGTGATCGTCACCGCGAGCCTCGCGCAGCCCGTCGGCGGCGCGAGCGTCGAGCTGCCGTAGCGCTCGAAAGACGCGTCATCGGGCGAGCAGCGCCTTGGCGAGCTCAGCGAGCTCAGCCGCACCGAGGCGGTTGCCCGCCACGTTCCAGTGCGTGTCGTTTCGATGATACAGATGCTTGCGGCCGTCGGCTCTGGCCGCGGCGGCGCGAAACGCGGGAAGCGCGTCGCGGTATGGAATCCCTTCTGTGGCAAGCCACGCTGTGAGCTCCCGTTGGGGCCGATCCCGATCGAGCGGAGCCTTCGCCGCGTGAACGACCTCCGACCAGAGGAGGTCTTCCACTTGAAACTCATCGGGAATCAGCAGAACGCCGAAAGGACGGCCGCGGGCCGCAGCGCGCGCCTCGCGAAGCGCACGCCGTAGCAGTAGATATCCGACCGTATCGTTTCCGCACGCCTCGATGGCGCGAGCGACTTCGAGCTTCCGGTAGGCGCCATCATCGAATGTGGCGGGCTCTTTTGTGAAATCGCCGATCCAGGGATAGCGAGGCGCGAGCTGCTCGGGAGTGAGCGCCTTCTCCTCGGCGGGCCCGGAGCTCGGCTCGGCCGAGGCGAGGAGACCGTTTGTCGCCGCGCCCGAGCGCGCCCGAAACCGTTGCGGGAGGAGCCACAAAAGCACGGAGTCCCGGTGGATCAGTGCATGCGAGAGGCGCGAGGTCGGACGCTTCGCCTCATGGAGATCATTGCCGACGAACACGGCAACGACGAACGCGTCAGGCTCGAGCTCGCTGCTCGCCTGCCGCACCCACTCAACGTAGTCCCATGGCCCGGCCGAGCAGACTCCAATATTGTCGATATCAACATTCGGAAGCATCCCCTCGCAAACGGTCGTGTAGTGATAAGGATGCGGAACGACGCTCGCGCTGAAGGAATCCCCGATGCACGCGATCCGAGAGCGGCCGCCACTCGGCTGGTGGCGCCGCCACTCAACATCATAAAACCGGCGGCTGTTGACGGGGTAGCCGAAGTGAAGAGCGCCCGGCGCCGGCCCAAGCGCCGCCGTCCGCTGCGCCGTGCTCATGTCGAGCCTCTGAAACCACGGCGATGGAGAGATCATCGCGAGGAAGCGAAGGCCGCACTCGGCCGTGATCAGCAATGCACAGATCGCGAAACTCAACAGATCGACTGCACGCAGAAGCGGTGTCGGCACGACGGCGGTGACCGCCGGTGTGAGCGCCACGACGGCCGCCGACCAGATGCCGAGCAAGGCGAGGAGGATCGGCCCCACCTCGGGATGGAAGCGCTCCACGCCCACGACGTGCGCCACAGCGAGGGCGACGGCGCCGTAGAGGGTGGCGCGCACATGCCCGGCGCTGAAGCTCACTTTTCGCCCCCGCGCCGCAAGCACGAGGGCGCCGAGGGCGCAGACCACAAAGAGTGCGGTGAGGCCGTGGTATGCGGGGCCGAGCACGCGCTCGAAGAGGGCCGGATGCCACACGACGACGACGATGCCGAGCCCCTGCGTCGCGGCGCAGAGGAGCAGCGCCGTTCGAGGCGACCAGAGGGCGACGCGCACGCCGCCACTCTACCGAGCGCGGCACCGGCCCGTGCGAAGGTCGGCGCTGGCCGAGGTGAGGCGCCGAAAGCTACTCCTGCGGCTTCACGGCGATCACTTTGCCATCGAGCCAGAGCCGCACTTCCCCTACGAGGCCGAGCACACCCTGGCGCCCTTCCTTCCGCAGCCGCTCGGCGAGCTGGAAGTACTCGGCGCTCCCGACGACCACTTCCCGATCGGCCGGCGCAGAGGCGGGGCGCCCCGTCGCAAGAGTAAACAGCTCGGCGTCGACCCATCGCACTCCCTGACGGAAAAGCGTCTTGTCTCCCATTTGTTGCACTCCGCCGATCGCCACCTCGCGCATCTGGCCGTCGAGGTAGCGCTGGTCGCGCCGAATTCGTGCAACGCGCTGGTCGCGCAGGTTCAATGATTGACTCACTGCGCCGGCGCCTGTCCGCACGCCCTGCGCTCGCCCCGCGAGCGCGAGCCGCACCTGTTTCTGTATATTTGCAGCGTCGCGCAGGTCAGAGCCCTCCTGCGCCAGAAAGGCCGTGTACTCCGTCAGGACGCCGTGGCGCAGGGAGAGTCCTACGATCTCTTGAGTAATCTCTTGCAGGCGCGGGTCCTTCGACGGCGTGCCGGGGTGCGCACCCGCCTGACGCGCCTCCTCGACGAGCTCCGCAATCTTGCGGCTTGCCCAGAGCCGCGCGACGTGAGAATTGTGGGTTGTCGCGGCAGCGGGATCGAAAGCGTACTCGAATTGTTTGATCCTGCCGAGGCGCTCACCTTCGATGCGGAACCGGAGAGGCTGCCCGTCGAGGTAGCGCCCAAGGAGCACGAGCTGATCGCCGGCATACAGATCGGGAATCTCCGCCGGATAGACATCCCGGACGACGCGCGTCGAGAGCTCCCCTCTCGCATCGAGCGTGCGAAGGTGCGGAGACGTGAGAACCGGAGCGCCGAGTTTTCGGAACACGTCACCGACGCGCGCCTCCACCGACTCCTTCGGATGGACATAAGTAGCAACCCCTCGCGAGTCGGCGGCGAGCCGATCGAGAAGAGGGGCATTGACATCGTGCCCAACGCCGAAGGAGAAAACCCGATAGGGGCGATCCTTTCGATTCTTGAGAAGATCACGAATCGATGTCTCGTCAATTGGACCGACGGTCGGCAGCCCATCGGTCAGGAAAAGCAGCAACGGAATGCTGCCTGGCGCCGGAGGCTGCTCGAGAGAAGTGCGAAGGGCTCCGTGAAGGTTCGTCGCGCCCGTCGCCGTGAGGGCCTCGAGGTAGCGCCGCAGCTCCCCCATGGCGGCCGGCGTCTTGGCAACGGGCTGCGGCGCAAAACTCGCGATGTCGGTGGAGTAATCGATGACATTAAAAAACTCTCCGGGGCGCAGCGCTTCCACCACTTGGCGAACGGCCTCCTTCGCCTGATCGAACTTCTCCCCCACCATGCTGCCGGAGCGATCGAGAGTAAACAAAACGGTCCTCGGCACTGGGGCGGGATCCGAGGAGGACTCTGAAGAGGGCGCACCGGCGAGGAGAAGGAACCAGCCGCCGCCGGTGGACGGGTCGGGGCAGGCGAAGAGCGTCGCCGTGAGATCCGCATCGGCCAGGAGTAGAGAAAATTGAAATCTTCCCGGCTCGTGGGCCGCCTTCGCGTCGCTCTCGAGGAAGCAGAAATGGGGTGACTCTTGGAGGACTTTCATCCCGTGGGAAGGCGACCAAACAGTGGAGATCGCGCGGGTCGACTTGATGTGGACTTGATACTTCCAAGGAATGGCAGTCTGGCCGGCGCTGTCGCTCCGCGGCAGCTCGTAGTCGAGGCGATTGGCCTCCTGCCGCGCAAGATGCTCATAAGTGATCCGTACTCTCTGGCGCGCATGGGGCGGAACGGGAAACACAGAAGTTCGGAGCGTGCGCTGATCGGCGAACTCGAGAAGCCCCGGATCGAGGGAACGCCGAACGATGGCCTCGTAGGCCGCCCGAGCCTGCGCTGCGGGAAGCACCTGGAGCTCAGGGCGGAGGGCGCTGCCCTCGATCTCGAGGCTGCGCACGCTCGCGGCCTCTGGAATGGGGAGGAGGATTTGTGCTTCCTGGGCGTAGGGAGTGCGATTGGTAAGGTCGAAGTCGATCTGTGTGGTTGCGACGCGATCGACGAGGGTGATGCGCGCAGTGACGGACTCAAGGAATACGCTAGAGGAGCTGGCGCCTACGGGGATGGCACCACGCTGCGGGAGTAGGAGGTGAAGCGCAGGCGGCGCGGCAGGAGAGGGCGACTGAAGAAGCGGCAGGAGCGCAAAGAGGGTCCGCATGGCAGTGCGCGCCCTACGCCGACCTGGCCGAATTTGTTTTGGCGCGACGGGAGGTTGCGCGATGAGCCGGCGAGGAGTTGAGGGATCTGGGGTGTGGGGTGTGGGGTGTGGATGAATGGGGCGTGGGGCGCGGGCAATCGATAAGTGGGGTCGGCGCGGGCGCGCGACCGGTGTGAGCGCGCGTGCGCGCTCGGCTGGCGGGTTGTGACCCGGGAAGAATGGGGCGTGGTCGGTCTCGGCGCGGCAGCGGACAGTCCAAGAGGCCATTCCAGGATTCCTCCGAGCTGCGCGCGGGCCTCGGCGCCCAGCGCGGCGTTGCGCGTCCTCGGCGTAGCTTCTTGCTACGCCTGCGGCGCGCGCCTTGTGCTGAGCGCCGACTCCTCGCGCTCGCTTTGCGGAGGAATCCTATCATGGCCTCCCGACGCTCGGCGGCTCAATGGCTGCGCAGAATCCGACCGGCGCTTCGCGCCAGTCGGATTCTGCGCGCGCCAAGGCCTCGCGTCTGCGGAACTCGCCGCGCCAAGACCGACCCACGCCCCATTCCTAGCCGTCTCTTATCTGTGAAGGAGAGCGCGCTCGCCTCGATCCGATTGCTTTTGTGGGGAATCCGATTCCTTTTATGGGAGCTCTGATTTATTTCGTGGGAGCTCTGACTCCTTTTGTGGGGACTCTGATTCCATCCGTGGGGGCTCCGATTCCTTTCTTGGGGGACCTGATTCTTTTCGTGGGGAACGGGCGTGCCCGTTCCGATTCGGCGGCGCGTGCGCCGCCGAATGCAGAACCGCGCTGCCCATGGCTGATCGCGCGGGGCAAGCCCCGCGCAATGGTTCGGCGCGTGCGCCGACCCTACGAGTCGGTTTCTGTGCACAC
>JAEUHX010000028.1 GCA_016792805.1 Planctomycetota bacterium | reverse complement strand
AATGGGCTGCGCGATTCTTCATCCGGCGGCGCACGCGCCGCCGAAATCGTCGCGGGCAAGCCCGCGCCCTACGGCAGAACTTACACTTTCGACTTCATAGATCCGAGGCGGCTTCGAATGGGGCGTGGGTCGGTCTTGGCGTGCACAGATTTCGATCCGTAGGGTCGGCGCACGCGCCGAACCATGGCGCGGGGCTTGCCCCGCGCGATGACCCATGGGCGGCGCGATTCTCCATCCGGCGGCGCAAGCGCCGCCGAATCGGAACGGGCGCGCCCGATCCCCACGAAAGGACTCAGATCCTCCAAGAAAGGAATCGGATCTCCCACAAAAGTAAGCGGATCCCCCACCAAGGCAATCGGATCGAGTCGAACGCGCTCAACTTCACAGATGAGGGACGGCTAGGAATGGGGCGTGGGTCGGTCTTGGCGCGGCGAGTTCCGCAGACGCGAGGCCATGGCGCGCGCAGAATCCGAGTGGCGCGAAGCGCCAGTCGGATTCTGCGCAGCCGATGAGCCGCCGAGCGTCGGGAGGCCATGACAGGATTCCTCCGCAGAGCGAGCGAGAGGAATCGGCGCTCAGCGCAAGGCGCGCGGCCGCAGGCGTAGTCGGAGGCTACGCCGAGGACGCGCAACGCCGCGCTGGGCGCCGAGGCCCGCGCGCAGCTCGGAGGAATCCTGGAATGGCCTCTTGGACTGTTCGCTGCCGCGCCAAGACTGACCACGCCCCGTTCTTCCCGAGACACAACTCGACAGCAACGCGCGCACGCGCGCGTTTACCGGTCGGCGCACGCGCCGACCCCACTTCTTAATTAAGTAGCTGGGCACGCGTCGACCCACTTATCACCTGAGTGGCTGGTCACGCGTCGATCCCACTTCTCAGTTACGTAGCTGCGCGCGCACCGACTCCGCTTGTCCGTTGAGCAGCTCGGTACGCGCCGACCCTACTTCTCAGTTGAGTAACTGCGCACGCGCCGACTCCACCTATCCGCCAGTCAAGATCTGTGCGCGCGCAGCTCTGCCGACCCACGAATCCGCTGATCCGTTCAATCGCATCTAAAAGCGCGCGGGGCGCCGGATCCGGTCGGATCGGGCGCCCCGCGGCTTTCGAAGCAACCGAAATGGTTACTTCTTCATATTCTTCTCGCGCTCTTTCAGGATCTCCTCCACCACCTTGTCCGCGATCGCGCGCGGCACCGAGCGGTATTCAGAGGGCTCCATCGAGTAGACGCCGCGGCCCTGCGTCATGCCGCGGAGCGAGCTCGAGTATTGGAACATTTCTGCGATCGGCACCTTGCCCTGGATCGTGCGGATGCCGCCTTCCATCTGCATATCGGTGATTTCAACGCGACGCGAGTTGAGGTCACCAATCACGGCGCCGAGGAACTCCTCCGGCACCTGGACGTCGAGCTTCATGTAAGGCTCCAGCAGCGTCCAGTTGCCGTCGATCGCGAGGCGGAATGCCAACATTCCGGCCTGCTCGAACGCGAGCTGGCTCGAATCGACGTCGTGGTACTGGCCGTCGTAGAGCGTCGCGCGAACATTGGTGAACGGGAATCCGAGCTGACCGCCGTGCTCGGCGGCCTTGCGGATGCCCTCTTCAATCGCAGGGATGAACTCGCGGGGCACGCGGCCGCCCTTGATGTCGTCGACGAAATCGACGTCCTCGCCCTCGAGAACCGCCGGCTCGAACTTGACCTTGACGACGCCGTACTGGCCGTGACCACCGGACTGCTTGATGTGGCGCCCTTCGACGTCGCGCGGCTTCGATAGTGTCTGCCGGTACGCCACCTTGGGCTTACCGATGACCACACCGATCCCGTAATCGCGCTGAATGCGCGTCACGATGATCTCAAGGTGTAATTCACCCATTCCGGCGATGACGAGCTCGTTGGTCTCCTCGTCGGTCTTCGCCTTGAACGTCGGATCCTCGCGCATCAAGCGGCCGATCGTGTCGGTCAGCTTGTCGCGGTCGGCCTGCGACTTCGGCGCAATCGCCTGAGAAATCACAGTATCCGGGAACTCCATGCGCTCGAGCACGATCGGTGTGTTCTCGTCGCAGAGTGTGTCGCCGGTGATCGTCTGCTTGAGGCCGAGCACGGCGGCGATGTCGCCGGCCGCCACTTCCTCGACCTGCTCGCGATCGCTCGCGTGCATCTTCAAAATTCGACCGATGCGCTCCGTCTTGCGCGTGCGCGGATTCAGCAGCGTCATACCCGGTTCGAGCACGCCCGAGTAGACGCGGACGAACGTGAGGTCGCCGGTGCGATCTGTAATGGTCTTGAACGCTAGCATGCAGAGCGGCTGGGACGGGAGCGGCGTGCGCGACGCCTCCTCGTACTCCTTCGTCTCTGCATTGCGCTTCTCGGGGTTGCGCCCCTTCACGCCGCCGAGATCGAGCGGAGAAGGCAAATATTCCACGATGGCGTCGAGCAGGAAGCTGATGCCCTTCTTTTTGAGAGCCGATCCACACAAAACCGGCTGCAGCTGGCGGGTCAGCGTGCCCTTGCGCAGAGCTCGCTTAATCTCCTCGATCGTGACCGGCTCGCCTTCGACGAACTTCTCCATAAGCTCGTCGTCGACCTCGGAGACCTTCTCGACCATGAACTCGCGGGCCTTCTTGGCGGCATCGGCGAGCTCGGCCGGAATGGCCTGCTCCGTCACGCGCTTGCCGTTGCTTTCCTCAAGGAACTCGTAGGCCTTCATGGTCACGAGGTCGACGACGCCGGTGAACGCAGCGCCCGACCCGATCGGAAGCTGAATCGGAACCGGATTCGCGTCGAGGCGCACCTTCATCGACTCAATGCACTTATCAAAGTCGGCGCCGACGCGGTCCATCTTGTTCACAAATGCGAGGCGGGCCACGCCGTAACGGTTGGCCTGGCGCCACACCGTCTCCGACTGCGCTTCGACACCCGCGACGCCGTCAAACACCGCGACTGCGCCGTCCAGCACGCGCAGGCTGCGCTCCACCTCAGCGGTGAAGTCGACGTGCCCAGGCGTATCGATAAGGTTCATGAAATGGCCGGCCCACTCGCAGGTCGTGGCCGCGGACGTGATCGTGATACCGCGCTCCTGCTCGTCCTGGAGGTAGTCCATCGTGGCCGTGCCATCGTGCACCTCGCCCATCTTGTGCACGCGGCCGGTGAGATAGAGGATGCGCTCCGAGATGGTGGTCTTTCCGGCGTCGATGTGGGCACAAATGCCGAAGTTGCGCATTTTGCGGAGCCGAACGAGCGCCGCTTGGTCGCGCGAATCCTTGGCCGTAAGCGTCATCTCAGACACGACAATTCCTCAAAAAGGGAAGATAGTGACAACAGTACACAGAACAGGTCAGAAGCAACGCCGGTCGGCGCGTGCGCAAGAAGCGAGCGCCGCACATGCCGGTCACGAGATTCCTGGGTGAGAGGCCGGGCTGGCGCGCTTGGCGGCCCAATTCGCCGGCCACGAGGGCTGGCGGAATCGGGCTGCGCCCCTCGCGCGCAGAACGCGATCGGAACGGAGGGGTTGCCCGACGCCCGGCCGACCGCGTTTTGAGCGAAAAACGGTACTCTCCCTCTCCCTCTCGTCAACGGACCCAAGAGCCGATGGCCCCCCGCTTCTTGCAGCGCCTTGCTGCCATCGGCCTCGGAACTGTGCTCGCCGTCATCGCCGCGGAGCTGGCCTGCCGCTTCACCTACGCCGGCAGCCGGGTGATCGCCGTCGTAACTCCTTACGGGCTATTCCGCGCGCCCGGCCAAAAGGGATACACGGAGCTCGGCGACCTGCGCGACGGTTGGGGGCGGCTCACGATCAACCGCCTCGGACTTCGCGGTGAAGAGGTGCCCTCACCGAAGGCGCCGGGCGAAGTCCGCGTCCTTTGCCTCGGCGATAGCTTCGTCTTCGGCGGCGGGCTCGCCGATCCCGACACCTACCCGGAACAGGCGCAGCGCCTCGTGGCGTCGCGGCAGCCGCCGATCCGGTTCATCAACGCGGGCGGAAACGGGAACGACACCCGCGCCGAGCGCGCCTTCCTGGCCGATCGCGCAGGCGCGCTTGAGCCCGACGTCGTGGTGATCGGGTTCAACTGGAACGACCTCGTGAGCCTGATGGCGGATGCTGCCGCGCTGATGCCGAAGCCGACGCTCCCGGAGTGGCTTCGCTCGACGGGCATTTATAAGTTCATACAGTATCACAAGAATCCGAAGCTCTGGACGCTTCCAACACCCGCTCTCATCTCACAATACCGAGAGAGCGTCATGGGCTGCACGCGCGACCCGAAGCGTTGGGAGATTCTGCGCAAGGAACTCGAGGTGATCCAAGCCCAATGCAAACAATCGGGCTGGAAGCCGCTGCTTTTCGTGATGCCGGAATTGTCATTTCTGGAGGGTCCCCGCATGCCGCCGCTCGCAAAACTCACTGCCATCGCCGACTCGATCGGGATGCCGTGGGTCGACGCGCAGGGACGTTACTTTCGCGGGCTGCGCGAGGGGAAGCGGCTCACGCAGGTGTACGACGCATTCCACCCGAATGCGGAAGGGCAGCGGCTCATGGCGGAAGTTGTGGTCGAGAAGCTGTCAGAACTCGGCTGGATCGCGCCCGCGCCGCCGCGCTAGGAACGCGCGGACTCGCCGTGACCATGTCACCCGAGCTGCGCACGGGACATTTTTCGCGATCTCATCGTCGGACCGACTCGCTGTAACATCTTTCCGCGCCTACGGCGGTCCACATCCATCCCGCGAAGAATCCTCGCGCTCCCAATGCCTCGCATCTTTGCAAGCACGCGGAGCGCTTTTGTTACGACCAACTAAGTGCTCGCCGCCAAGTGTGAAAATTGTGAGAGCACGGAGCGCAGCGCTGTCGGCGCGAACGGCTTGCTCAGAGCCTGAACCGATCGTCCGCGCAGCCGCTCCGCGAGCGGCGAACCCGGCTCCAGGTGCGTGCCGCTTCCCGTCGTGAGAACGACTCCAAACTCCGGCTGAACCGCCGCCAGATCCTCGACGAGTGACGCGCTGGAGCCCTCGACTGAGAGAGCATTTGTAATGAGCACCTGGAAGCCGCAGGCACTGCCTCGCGCAAGCACAAGAGCCTCGCGCACATCCCTTGCAACAAAAACCCGGTGGCCATCGCGCTCCAAGTAGCCCCGCAGCACGGATCGGACCTCCGCATTGCTCTCGACGAGCAGCACGCGAAGCCGAACGAGCGGCGCGGGCGGCTTCTGATTCTCCGGGTCCTCGCTCGGCATCGGCTCGGGAGCCGCCTGCTCATGGAGCGGCAGGCGCACCCGCACGCTCGTGCCGATGCCTAATTGTGAGCTAAGCTCGACCGCACCGTGATGGCGCTCGACGATCTCGTGAACGAGAGCCAAGCCGAGTCCGGTTCCGCGGCCCGGCGGCTTCGTGGAAAAAAACGGCTCGAAGACGCGGTCGTGATCCTTTGTCGGGATTCCGGTTCCGTTATCTGTGACCTCAAGAATCGCCCATCCGGAGGAGTCTGCTGCGCGATCGCTTCGAACGATCACGCGGAGGCAGCCGCCCTGCTCCATCGCGTCGCGAGCGTTGGAACAGAGATTCATGATCACCTGGCTGATCTGTGAAGGGTCGCCGAGCACCATGACCGGATCGGACGCAAGATTCGATTCAACCCGAATGCCCTCCCCGAGCGCGCGCCGCAGCATCCCCATCGTTTCCTTGACGCTGTCGCGCAGATCGAACCGTTGCGCCTCGCGCTGCGTTTTGGCGCCGAAAACCAACAGCTGGCGCACGAGATCCGTGGCGCGCGCGGCGGCGAGATCCATCGGGTCGAGCAATGCCAGGCCCCGCGCTTCATGGCGCAAGTGCTCGCGAAGCGCATCGAGCTGAACGCTGAAAACCGTCAAGAGATTATTGAAATCGTGGGCGATCCCGCCCGCGAGCCGGCCGAGACTTTCGAATCGGCGCGCCGCCTGCTGCCTCGCTTCGCTTTCGCGCTGCGCCGTCTCATCGCGCTCGACGCCGACGACGCCCAGCGGGCGTCCCTGTTCGTCCCGCAGGGGATTCCATTGCCCACTGACCCAGCGCTCCGACTGCTCGGGTCCGAGAACCCGGTACTTCATTCGGAATCCTTCACCCACAAATGCCATCATCAGCTTCGTGCGAAATGCGCCACGGTCGCCGGGATGCACAATTTGGAATGGCGGCTGGAGCACGTCCGCGGGATCGAGCCCAGTTCGCCGCGTCCATGCTTGATTCGCAAAAATTACAGCTCCGGTTCGATCGAACGCCACGATCGCATCCTCCGAGCACTCCGCGACCAGCGTGAGACGTTGCTCGCTCGCGAGAGCCTTCGCTTCGGCGGATCGAGCGGATTCGACGGCGCTGCGGACGTCGCGGAGGAAAACGTTCAGCAGCCGGGCGAGATCGCGAACCGGCCCCTCAAACTCCGCCTCAGGAATTTCCACGGCGTCGTCGCCGAAGAAGACGCGCGCGAGGTGCGAATTCAGTCGGATGACCGACGCTTTTGTAGCATCCACCTCAGCGGCGGCGCCTGCTGCGAGTTCGGAGGGCTGCGGAGAATCCGTGCGGAGAGGTTCCCCAGCCGATGAGCGCGCAGGCCGCCTTGGGTTCTTTAGGTGATCTCGGGAGCCGTCTCGAGGCATCGCCGTTTCAGTCTCGACGGCGGCAGCCTACCACGGAACGCGGCGGCATAAGACCCGCCCCACACCGCCGCGGAGGCGACGTGGAGCACGTTTCCGAAGCGCTCCGCAAAGCGGGCGCGAGGAATCGTCGCCCAGCGCAAGTAGCTTCGCCGCAGACGCAGCCCCGGAGTTCCGTCGACGACGAGGCGACGCAGCGATGGGCGACGAGGCCCGCGCGCAGCTCGGAGGACTTTTGAAACGTTCTCCGAGATCAGGGCCGGCTCTTCTGCGTGGCAGCCTTCCGGAAGGACTCGAAATCGTCGACTCGAGTGGGAGCCGCGGGAGGTGGAGCCGCCACGGCTGCCGCGGGTGCGGTCGGCGGGGCCGGAGCGCCCACGGCCGGCGGTGCGTCCTTGCCGCAGAGCTGGCAGAAGAGGCTCGGGCTGTTTACGCGGGCGAGCCCTGCCTCAAATGAGATCTGACCCTTCTTGACGGCTTCGGCCATGCTCTGCTCCAGCGTGATCATTCCCTGAGAAGATCCGGTCTGGAGCTGATTGAGGAGCATATGTGTCTTGCCCTCGCGGATGCATGCCCGAACGCCGTCGGCACCTGTAAGGATCTCGTGAATGGCAATTCTTCCGCCGCCGACCTTGGGCACAAGCGTCTGGGAGATCACGCCTGCAACAGTTGTCGAAAGCTGCATTCGAATCTGCTGCTGCGCTTCGTGGGGAAATACGTCGATGATTCGATCGACGGTCTGGATTGCCGACGTCGTGTGCAGTGTGCCGAAGACGAGGTGCCCTGTCTCCGCGGCCGTGATCGCGAGCCCAATCGTCTCAAGGTCGCGCATTTCGCCCACAAGAATCACGTCGGGGTCCTGGCGAAGCGCGCGCTTCAGCGCCTCGGCGAAGCTCGCGGTATCTTGGCCCACCTCGCGCTGATTCACGATCGACTTCTTATCGTTATGTACGAACTCGATCGGATCCTCCATGGTGAGGATGTGTCCCGCTTCGGTGCGATTAATATAATCAATCATCGACGCGAGCGTTGTGGACTTCCCGGATCCGGTGGGCCCCGTCACGAGAACGAGCCCGCGCGGCAGCTCGCACAGCTTCTTGAAGATCGGCGGGAATCCCATCTTGTCGATGTCCGGCACTTTCTCTGGAATCAACCGAATGACGAGGCCGCACGTCTGCCGCTGTCTGTAACAATTGACGCGGAATCGGGCGATCCCGGGGATGGCTTTCGAGAGGTCGTAGTCACCCTTCCCGTCAAAAATCGAGAGCGCTTCCTTGCTCAAGACTTCCTCGACAAAGGAGCGAGTCTGCTCTTTCGTAAGGACTCCGAATTCTTGATAAGGAACAATGTCGCCATGGATTCGAAATCCGGGCGGCGTGCCGACCTTCAGGTGCAGGTCCGAAGCATCCATTTCCACCATGCGACGCAAGAGCTGCTCGAGAGCCATACGAGTCTTCTCCTCCGGAATCAGGACAACCCCACGTTCGGAATGGAACGGCGCGACGCTTGAGCGTCGCGATTCAGCGACGCCGCAAGACCGAGAGAACCTCAACGTGGCCGGTATGGGGAAAGAAGTCGAACGGTGTCGTCCGTTCAAGCCGGTAGCCGCCTCGGATCACCGCTGCGAGATCTCGGGCGTGCGACTGCGGTGAGCAGGCGAGGTAGGCGATGCGCAGGGGGGCTGCGCGAAGCGATGCTTCGAGCGCCGCCTCCGACAGCCCGCGGCGCGGTGGGTCGAGCACGAGCAGCGAAACCGGGCCTCGAGCGGCCGCCTCCGGAATTGCGGATGCCGCATCCCCTTCCACGAAATCCACATTTCGAAGCCGGTTCATCTTCACATTCTCTCGCCCGTCTCGCACAGCCGAGGCCGCCTGCTCGATGGCCACGACGCGCGCGGCTGAGCGCGAGAGCGCCAATGCCAACATTCCGATTCCGGCATAGGCGTCGACGACGACACCGGCCGCAGAGTCGGAGACCTCGCGCAGGAGATGCTGCACGGCGGCGCGCGCGGCCTCCATGTTCGGCTGCGTGAACGATGGAAGAGACACGCGCCACTGAAAGCCGAAGAATCGATCCAACAGATAGTCGCGCCCCTTGATGGGCAAACTCCTCCTTCCGAGGACCACGTTGGTCTCGCCGTCCTGAATATTGCGCATGACCGATGCGAGCCGTGCGCGGCGGCGCGAAGCTGTCAGCGCGTCGGCGGAGGCGCGCTCAGCCGCCCGAGCGAGGTCTTCGGCCGCCGGCAAGAGCCCGGACGTTGTCACCAATGCGACCATCAGCTCCCCCGAACCCGGAGCGAGGCGGACCGCGAGCGCACGAATCGCAGCCGAGCCGGAGTGTGAGGACTTCTCGTGCGCAGGCGTGGCAGCTCCTTCGCTCCAATCCGCCGACCGTACCTCGTCGCCTGCTACCGACTCGGTGCCAGGGAGCGGCAGAATTGGTAAGCGCAGGCGCTCGATCTCCGACACCAGCGTCGATGCAACAGAAGTAATGGCCGGGTCCTGAATCGCGCACATCTTGACGTCTATGAGATCGTGCGACCCGCGCCGGAAGAACCCGCCGATCACTTTTCTTCCTGCGGTCGCCACCGGATAAAGGAGGCGATTTCTGTAACCAACGATTCTGGGTGAGGGCACCACGTCATCGATCGGCGCATCGGCCGTCTCCCGGTGTGCCTCGAATGCCGCTGCCACAAGCGCGCGCTTCGATGCGAGCTGGGCCTCATACGGACGGTCGAGCAAGGAGCATCCCCCACAGGACCCGAAATGTGCGCACTCCTGGCGCATCTCGCCTTTCGGTCCGGCGTCTCTCACGAAACTGCGCGCCGTGCGCCGCGCGCCTCCTCCGGATCGAGTGCCACCGCGTCCACATTTCCAGCTCCGCCTGCGATGCGAACCGCCTCCTCGCAGCGCAGGTCGCCCGCAATTACCAACGGCAGCGGTGCGGCTGCGGCGACGTCACGGAGCCAGGTGAGATCCCAGGCCGCCTCGCGGCCTCCGGAGGAACGGGCTAGAAGTGATACTGCACTGAAACCGGTCTCCGCCAGCGCGGTGAGGCGGGCACAAAAATCCCGAGGCGAGGGTGCCCCGCTCTCCGGCACCACAAATCCCGGAACGAATCGCGTCCCGAATTGCCGGGCGAACTCCGCAAGCCGCGCCGACGATTCGTCCGCCGATCGAAGACCAATCATCCTGTCGGCCCCTTCCCCGAGGGCGCGCGCCACGGCCGCCGCGCTCGGAGATTCGAGCGCAAGTTCGATCCCGGCTTCGAGCTCATCCAGCTCGGCCAACAGATCGCTGAAAGCTCCGGCGCCGTCAATCCTCAAGTATCGAAAGCCCTCGCCAGCAAGCTTCCGCGCCAGCGCAGGCGCGCCCGCGTCCGACGCGCGAAGCCGAGGTATCCATATCACCGGCGAAATACTCACAGAAACATTTAGCCAGAAGCAACAACGCCCTGGCGCGGATCACCGGCCAGGGCGTTGCTCTTTCCGAATCGAGTGGTGGAGCAGCAGCTCGAGCTCAGCGCTTCAGCGTGCCGCCTGCCATCGTCCAGGCCTCGATGCCGCCGGAGAGCGACCAGACGCTCGTGAAGCCGTGGCCCGCAAGGTATGCAGCGCCATCGGCGCTCCGCATGCCGCGTGCGCAATAGAGCACGACTCGCGTCGTCTTGGGCCACTCCTCGTTCATCTGCCGAACCAGGTCCTGAGTAAGCGTGAGGGCGCCGGGAATGATCCCGAAGGCAGTCTCGTCGGGACCGCGCATGTCGACGAGCTTCATCGGCTCCTTGGCCTCGATCCAGCTCTTCAGCGTCTTCGCATCCACCTTGGTGCGATCATCCATACGCTGGCTCTCCTGGATGAACGAAACCACCGAGTCGACCGGCTCTTGCACATCGTGGCTCCGGAGCACGTCGGACAGCTTGTCCGTCGGCTGGAAACCGCAGCTCGAGCAGCCGCCAATGTGATACTTGCGGAAAAGGGCTCGCTGCGCGGCTGGGAAGGCGCTCAGCACCTCATCCATTGTCGAGTCGCCGGAAATCGTGCGCGTGACCATCGGGGCTTCCTAAGTGTGAAATTGGCCGGTTGAAATGGGTGTCGGGCTTCTTTTCTAGGACACGCGTTCCGGTTGCGCACCCCAGCTTGTGCGGGGCGAGCTGCCGGCGAGCCACCTCGCCGGGGGCTAGGCACGGCCTGAGAAACTGCTTGAAAGGCCTTTACCAACCACCGAGGCTTCTCGTCCCTCACGGCGGTCCGCCCTCCGGCCCGCAGAAACTGGACGCCTCGGCTCCCTCCCGAAGCGCCCTGTAGTGGAGCCTATTGGCTCCTCCGGCAATGCCCGTCTGCTTCGAAGGCCTCCCCGGCCAAGACCGCGCGCCTGACCTGCCCGAGAGCGCCCGCCCCGATTCGGCGGCCTCGGCCGCGCATCGAAGCGCCCGGCGTCGTCGACCGACGAGAAGCGAGAAGAAGCCGGCGACGAAGAAGTCTGCCCGCGAGCGCACCGTCACGGTGCAGCCTCAGGCGCCCCAGACGCAGGGACTCCGCCGGCCCCTTGGCCCCATACCGGCCGATCTGTTGCCGACCGCCCGCCGCCGAGAAATGCTCGAGTGGGTCTTGAGCCGTGACGGGGAGGCCATTCAGCGCTTGGTTGCCGCAGCTCTCCAGCGCGAAGCGTTGGTTCTGAGCCCGGCAGCGGTCTCACTACGCGTATTCGGTCGCCTCGCCGCGACCTTCGAAGGATCGATCGCCTGGGACGTCGCTGTCGAACGCGCGATCGAGCATGCGGTGCGCTCCACAGCCGCCGACTCCCTCGACGGGCACGATGATGATCTCACGCCTCCCGGACAGATCTCTCTTTTGGGATCGGAGCTCGCCGCGCAGACCGCCTGCCGCGCCTTCAACCGACTCCCAACGGCCCAGCGCCACGCTCTCTATCGCGTGGCCGTCCTAGGGGAGAGCCCCCAGGCCGCGGCCTCTCACCTCGGAGAATCACCCGAGGTCGTCGCCGAGCGGGCGCGACTTGCCCTGCTCACTGTCCTTGAGGGCGCAACGCGCTCCTGACTGCCCGTGGCAAAAGCGATCCAAGCTGCGCACGCGGGCTTCTCCGCGATCTCCTCGTCGGTCCGCCTCGACGGAACTCCTTGGCTACGGCTGCGGCGGTCCTCCTCAATCTCGCGAAGGATCCTCGTGCTCGCTTCGCAGAGCACTCTTTCCCCAGGCTGCTAGACCCGTTCCAGGAATTCGGCCATGAACGCGACCCTCCGCTTCAACGACCTGGTTTCGCAAGCCCGCGCGCTCCTCAAGCCCGGCACCGAGTCGGCCGCCCTCGACGGTCTCGGCATCTCCCCGATGCACGCGGCGCTGTCGGCGGCGCGGTTGGCCAGCCGGGAGGAGATCGCCCAGCACCTTTATGAGATCGCACTCATCTTGTTCCGCGACGCCGAAGGCGCTTCAGAGCGCATTTGTGTACTGACCCAAGCGAGGCCGCGGCGAGCCGTCGAGCGGGCGCTTCGCCAGGCGATCGGTCTTCGCGAGGCCCTTGGCACCCCGGCACCGGAGCGCGACCTCGCCCGGGAGATCCATCGACTCCGCCGCGAAAAGGGGTCGCTCCGTCGGCGAAGCCGGCGCTGGTGCGAGGCCGCCATTGCCGTCTCCGACGGTCGCCATACCGAAGCGCTGGAGCTTTATGCGGCCCATCTCGTGCTCGCCGGCGACAGCACCGCGGCGCTGGTGACCTACGACCTGATTGCGCGCTCGACGCGCAATGCGAGCCTCCGCGCGCGCGCCCTTTCGAATCGAGCGAAAGCGCTTCTCGACCTCGGCTGTTTCCAGGAAGCGGAGCGCTCCTCGGCCCTCGCGACGGAGCTCATGCCGACGCATCCCTTTGCCCAGGCGAATCTTGCGATCTCCAAGCTGACGCTCGGAGACGCGGCAGGCGCCTGGCGCTGCTATGAGCGCGCCCGCCAGGCCTGCTCAGAGAGCCCGGAGCACCTTCTGAAGCTCACGCGCCTGCTGCGGGCGGACGTTCGGTGGCTTGAGCGCAACCGCCCACACCAGAGAGCTGAAGCTGCGACCGCGAAAAAAGTTCTGAAGTCCCTCGGGTTGGTTAGCCGAGTAGAGGGCACCCTGAAGCACCACACACCCACTGACTCCATCTGATGGAAGCACCAAGAAGTGAAACTCTCGATCAGAACATTACTTTTCTTCGCGGCATTTTTTGTGTTGTCCATTGCGCCTATCGTCGTGGCGCAGTCCATACCAATGCCGGGTGGCGGTAGCACATCGACGGTCGGCGGCCCGGGAGGCATCACTGTGGGCGGCGGCACCTTGCTGCGACGCCCCCAGTGGATCACGCCCTCGACGCCGAAGCCTAAGAAAACGTCCAACGGTGGTAACCAGCCGCCGAACGGGGGCTCCGGCGGAACGCCGCCCCCGCCGCCGCCGCCGCCTCCTCCTCCGACCTCTTACCTCGGTCCCCTGATGGAGACAGTTCAGGTCGCATAGCCACCATGGCTGCACCCCGACGCACCTGGATTCGCAACTCGAAGGGCAAGTCGAGCGATTTCGGCTTTGCCATTCGGGCTACTGCGCTCGTGACCGCAGGGGCGGGCACCATCGTCGCGGTCGCGCTCATGTCGGAGCTGTCGGGACTTCAGGCGGTCGCCATCCCGACAGCCATGCACGCACCGGCGCAGCGGACCGCGGCGCCGGCAACTGCGGGTGAGGCCGCACAGCCCTCGAGCCCGTCGCAGGTCGTCCAGCCTCGGACGGGGCGATCCGAGGTGAGAACTCACATTCTCGGATTTGTGACCTGCAAGAATGGCGTCGAGGTCACTGGCGGAAAAGTGTATGGAATCCCCGCAGGCGACTCGCGGCTAGCACTTCTCGAGGAGCCGAGCTGCCCGAAGGCGGCTGAGCTGCTCGGGGCATGCACGGTTGCAGAAGTCGAGCCCACGGGCCGATTCGACCTGCAGCTTCGTGACGCCGGTGAATATGTGGTCTTGGCCATGGGACAGAATATTGCTCCCGTGGCTCTGACGGCGACGAGCGGCGGCGCCGATCTTCGAATCGAGGCGGAGCCGGCGAAGGTCGTCCGCGGAAAAGTGGTGGATTCGGCGAAGCAGCCGATTCCGCTCGCGCTGATCGCGGCGGTTCTGCCACGCACGGAGCGGATCGATTCGTCGATCCCGCTCGCCGACCGCTTCCTGGCGCGCGCCTTCCGGCGCGAGGCGGTGAGCACAGCCACAGGCGAGTTTGAGATAACAGGCTTGAACTCTGGTCCTTTTGTGGTTTTCGCGATTCATCCGGACTACGCCACGGCGAAGCAGATTCCGGTGACGCCGGATTCATCGCCCCTCGAGTTGACGATGCTGACCGGAGCCACGCTCCGGGGCGTCGTGCGCGACGGCGAGATGAAGCCGATTGCGAATGCAGGAATCGCCGTCGCCCGGTCGGTTTCGACGGGCGAACTCCAAGAGAGCGGCGACGGATTCACGGATGCGGAGGGTCGCTTCGAGATTCCCAATGTTCTCGCGGGTGGCCACTCCCTCATGGTGAAGGTCCTCGCGAACGGATTTGCGACGCGCGTCTACGACCTCGACCCGCTCGAAGCTCACGAGTCGCGCTTCGAGACCTTCGTGCTTGAGCGCGGCGATCTGCTGCGCGTGCGGATCGTCGGCCCGGACAAGGCGCCGATCGCGGGGGCCGTGGTTGAGGCCTATGGATTGCGCGACCGCTCCTTCGTTGGCGGCGCGCAGACGCGACCGGACGGCCTTGCGACGATCTCCGGCGTGGGCGCAGGACTCAGCTATCGGGTGATGGCCGACGCCGACGGATTCGTGCTCGGGACGCTTCCGCAGGTGACGCCGACGGGCACCGCGGAGCTGATGCTTCTCCCCGCAGTGACGCTGAAGGGACGGCTGGTCAACGAGTCGGGAGTCGGCGTGCCCGGACAAGTGATGTTGCGCCGCGAGAACGATCGCGACCTCATCATGGAGAATACACAAGTCACCGCTGACGAGAATGGTGAGTTCACCATTTCGGAGCTGACGCCGGGAGTGGTCACTCTGCTCGCACAGTCGCCCGAACTCGCACCGGCCGTCTCGCCGCCGATCGGGCTCGTGGTCGGCATGGATCCGGTGACGGTCGTACTTTCCGCCGGCGAGCGCTGGGCCGGCCGAATTGTGGATGCGCAAGGCAAGCCAATCGCCCAAGCTTCGGTGTCGCTCGCCGAGAACTCCCGCGCAAGCGGCCGCGTGCGCGGCGACCTCGGCACGCCTTCGACGACGGACGCGAACGGAGCGTTCCGATTCGACCGTGTGCCCGTGGAGACAACGCGCCTCATCGTTCGCATCGACGGGATGGCGCCCCGCATCGTCGAGGTGGCGCAGCACACGAAGGCGATGGGCGAGCGCAACCTCGGCACTCTCAGCATTGACGACGGCGGCGACGCCGTCGGAATTGTAAGAAATTCGAAGGGTGTGCCGACAGCAGGGGCCGTTGTGAGCTTCTCCGGAAATGTGACGATCTCGGGAGCTGCGCCCTCGGCGGTCACTGATTCGGAAGGTCGCTTCGAGATCCGCGGCATCGCCGCCGGCACCTACGGGGTTGACGTGGTCGATCCGGCCGAGTGCCAGCGAGCCGGCGCTCTTCGCCGCACCTCGACGGAGGTTGTGATCGAGCCGCGCAAGACGACACAAATACAAATCGACGGCAGCACGTTCGGGCGCGTCCGCGGAAAAGTGTTCTATGCGGGCGCCGCACCGTCGCAAGCATTCGAAGTGATGCTCTTCTCGCTGGGTGAAGTTCGCCGCGAGTGCGGCTCCGCCCAGACGTCGTTCGACGGCGCCTACGTCCTCGACGTGCCCGAGACCGGAAGATACATGCTCGAGCTTCGCTCGCTGGAAGGCACTGCCGTCCGCGCAGCGTACGAGCTCCACCTCACGGCTCGCGAGGAGATGCACCTCGACCTCGAGGTCGGGCGCGCGGCGATTCGCGGCACCGTGACGTCGCCCGATACGCGCAAGCCGGTGGCCGGAGCCCGCGTCTATGTGCGCGACGCAACAGGCCGCCGATGTGTGGTGATGGCCGGTCCTGATGGCCAGTTCACAATGCTCGGGCTGAATTGTGATCGCGTCTCGATCAGCGCCCATGCGCCGGGATATGCGCCGGCGCAACAAAAGGAGATCGAGCTGCTGCCGTCGGGCTTTACCGAGTGCGACATCGAGATGCTGGCGCAGTCGACGATTCTCGTCCGTGCGCTCGACCCGTCGAAGCGCCCCGTGTCGGGCGTCCGCGTGGTGGTCTGGGATGAAGAGATGAACATCGTCGAGGAGCGCTTCACCGACGGCCAAGGCGAGGCGTACATCGGCTCCTTGGGCAACTCGAAGTACACAGTCACATTTGAGCACTCGCAGTTCGAGGAGACGGAAGTTCCGCTCACGCTCGGCAAGGAAGACAACGCGACGCACGTCATCGAGATGAAGCGCGTCGGCAACATGGTGGTGAGCGTCCTCGGCCTAGACGGCAACCCCGCCCCCTACCTCGGCGTTGAGATCACCACGTCCTCCGGCGCAATCCATCGATCGGCCTCGGGCGCCGATGGGATGCTCCGCGTCGAGGGCGTGGCCGAGGGGGAGGCGAGCATCCAGCTCGAGGGCGGCGGACACCAAAAGACGGTCGTGAAAGGCGGCGAGACGACCACGACCTCGGTTTCGAAAGAGAAGTAACGCGCGGAAACCTCGGGGCGAGGAGTACCGTTGCCGGCGGAGCGTGCGGATTCGGCTCGTCTCGGCTGTGAACATCGCCCTCCCCTTCCTCCTCGCCCTCCTCCCGCAGGCGCCTCAGGGCGCCAAGGCGCAGGATCGATTCCTCTCGCCGCCGGTGGAGAACGACGCGGCGATGATTGCGAAGATCAATGGAGCGATCGAAAGAGGCGAGCGCTATCTGTTGGAATCGCAGGGGAAACGCGGTTCGTGGCAGAACGAGGAGCGCGGCGCACGCATCGGCTACACCGAGCTCGCGCTCTATGCGCTCGCGTCGACGGCTGAGGAGCTGGCGCCGCCGCCCCCGCCGGACGCGAAGTCGGCCAAGCCCCGCGGCGCGAAGCCCGCGCCGCCGCCGCGCGGGGCCGAGATCGCGGCAGCGATTGAGCGCGGCATCGGATATGTGAAGGAGAACCCCTATCCGCAGACCTACGCGCTCTCGCTGCTGCTGCTCGCGCTCGATGCAAAGTCGTCGCCGCGCTGGGAACGAAGCCGCCTGGCGGCGATGCCTGCGGACCAGCGCGCCCGTTACAGTTATCCTCGGAAGCTTACCAATGCCGAGGAGCTCTGGATCGAGGAGACGACGGCCGAACTCCTCCAACACCGGTTTAAGGGGCTTTGGAGCTACGAGAAGAACCCGGGCGTCGGCGATGTCAGCAATACGCAGTTTGCACTATTGGGGCTGCGGGCGGCGAACCGATGTGGCGCGGTGATCGAGCCGGCCGTGTGGCATGAAACGCTCGAGTACTTCTTGAAATATCAGGATGACGACGGGCCGGAGGTGGCCTTCGACATCCCAAAGCCGCCTCCGCCGGGCGCACCGAGCAAGCTGCTGGAGGTGCTGGGCGTGCGCGCACAGGCGCGCTCATGGGGATACTCGTTCGCGAAGGGCGGCGGGTCGCCGAGCGGCAAGCTGGCGAAGCCCGGGCGCATGGATCGCGTGCCGGTTGCGGGATTCACGTTTGGCGCCTCGGGAACTCACACATCGATCGGGATCGCTTCGCTACAGATCGCGCGTGACGAACTCTCGCGAGCGCTCGACAAGAAAAACGTCGCGGCCATCCGCGATGCGTTTCGCGCGTCGACCGCGAAGATCGATGCCGGCATCCGCGACGGCCTCGGCTGGCTCGCTGCCCACTGGAATCTCGAGACCGACCCGGGCGGCGGCTTCCCGTTTTATTACCTTTACTCCATCGAGCGCGTTGGCGCGCTCCTCGGCGAGCGCTGGATCGCCGGCCATGATTGGTATCGCGAGGGCGCCGAGATCCTCCTGCGCCGCCAGCTCGGCAACGGCGCGTGGCCGTCCGACCTCGGCGAATCGGTGGCGATGGGCGCCCCCGACGTGGTGACCACCTCTTTCGCGCTCCTCTTCCTGCGCAAAGCCACAATGCCGGGAGTGATTACTCCGTCGATTCGGTAGTCGCCGTGCGCGAGCCGCTCGAATTTGTGTGGTCTCTGGCTGCGCTGGGATCGATGCCATAAATACATGGCAATCGTTGAAGTCCTTTCAAACGCTTCTGAAGGGAATCATCGATTCGAATGCTAAGAACGGGGCGTGGGCAAGTTCGAACCCTTAGATGATGCCGTGGGGCGTGGGCGTTGCCCGCGCCGACTCGCGCGCGCGTGCGCGCGCGGATGAAGAAGGCCGCAAACGATGCCTCATCGCGCGGGGCAAGCCCCGCGCCATGGGTCGGCGCGTGCGCCGACCCTACGTATCGACTTGACATGTGTACGCTTTGCGGCCGATCGGACTCTGCGCGCGCCATCGCCTCCCGGCTGCGGAACTCGCCGCGCCAAGACCGACCCACACCCCGCTCGAAGCAGTCTCTCAATTTGTGCTGTCGCGGGATTTCGCGCTCGCGCGCGAGAGGCGACACATTTTGTTTCGTAGGGCGCGGGCACCGCCCGCGCCGACTCGCGCGCGCATGCGCGCGCGGATGACGAGTAGGCTGAAGTAGCCATCGCGGCAGTATCATCCGCTTGGGCCCTCCGGACGAACTCGAGAAGTAATCACTATAAGCACGGCACCTGCGACCCACAAACCGCCTCCAGTGTGCCGCCTCCTCAGCTGCGAGCTGAGTGTCTCGCTGAATTACACATCGACTGCAGTGAAGCGCCGCTTCTCGCAAACTCAACAAAACACGACTCTAGCGATTCAGCGCTTCTGGTAGACCTCGGAAGTCGAGTTCACGCTCATCGATGTGCCGAGCGGGAAGCCTCTTGAGCCGGTCGAGGACACTCCTTATGGAATCTCGCTCGGGTCGGAGCCGATGAATGCGGTCGCATTCTGGGCGGCTGCCGATATGGAACATCTTTGATATGTAATTTGTCGTCCGAGATCACAGGATCGCCTTCCGAGACCGCCGTCGGGAGCCTGAATCGCCGCATCCGACTTAATTCTCACCATTCGAGAGGTTGCGCTCGCGGGGTTCTTGAGTCATGGGAGTTCCATCGCGACGCCTGCGAGGCGCCGGACAGTCCGACGCGGCCTCATGGTCCTAGGTTCTGACGGGCTCGATCGTTCGCCTCGCGCTCACGGCGCGACATTGCCCTGCCGCCCGCTCGGCGGGCGACCCGCCGAGGCTTGGGGTAAGCTTCCGAACGCCGGGGACCGCCCGGCGCTTCACACTCGCCGACCGGCCCGCGCCGCGAGGCGTGGAACGAAGGCGTGCGGGCTTCGACATGCGCCGCATCGCGCGCCGCGTCTACCCAAGCACGCTCCGATGCTCATCGCGGCAGTAGCGATCCGTCATTCCCGCGATGTAGTCACACACAGCGCGCGGCGCACCGTCGACCTCGCAGCGCGCCTGAAACTCCGGAGGAAGAAGAGTGGTATTCGCGGTGAACGCATCGAAGAGCTCGCCCACCATGCGCTTCGCTCGCGACGTGGCGCGATTGATGCGCCAATGCCGGTAGAACGATCGAAACAGAAAATCCTCCAGCTCAGCGACTTCGGCTGCGATCTCCTGCGAGTGCCCGATCGTCGGCGACGGCGCCTGCCGCGCCTCATCAGCCGAGCGGAACCCAGCCTCCTTGAGATGCGCCGCCGAAGTGAGCGTGATGTCACCAATCAGGATCCCGATCAGTGCGTTCGTCGTCCGCCGAATCCTCATCTTTCCTGAGAGCCCCGGCGTCTCCTTGTCTGCCGCGGCGCGGGCACGCCGCCAAAGAGTAAGCTTTTCCAAATCCGACTCGGCGAACGCTCCTTCGCGCAGCCCATCGTCAAGGTCGTGGTGGTCGTAGGCCGTCGAGTCGGCGAGGTCCACGACCTGCGCTTCGAGAAAAGCCTGCCGGCGCACGCCGAACTCGGCCCGCTCCGGCACATCCTGCGCTTCATGCTTGAGCAGCGATTCGCGCGTCTCGAAGCTCAAGTTCAAGCCGTCGTAGGCCGGGTGCCGCTTCTCGAGCACGTCCACAATTCGCAGCCCCTGGCGGTTATGTGCAAATCCGCCGTGGGCAGCCATCTTGCGTTTCAACACATCCTCTCCCGCGTGCCCAAACGGCGGGTGGCCGAGGTCGTGGGCCAAGGCAAGAACCTCCACGAAATGTTCATTGAGCCGCAGCGCCGTCGCGATCGACCGCGCCACCTGCCCGACCTCCAGTGTGTGCGTCAGGCGCGTCCGCGGGTAGTCGCTCTCGGGGAGCACGACCACCTGGGTCTTTGCCTCAAGCCGCCGAAACGCAGCGCAATGGATCACACGATCGCGATCGCGCTCGAAGCAGGTGCGAAACGGATCGGGCGACTCCGCATGGCGGCGCCCCTTCGAATCGCGGCTCTTCACCGCGTAGGGCGCGAGGTCGAGGAGCTCGCGCTCCTCTTTCTCTTCGCGAATCGCAGGCATGCCGAAAGTGTGATTCGCACTCCGGCCATCGGCCACGTCCGAAGCCCGCCGGTGGGAGCAGCCGCCCCGCGCCGTATAACGGCGCCGTGTGGTCGACCCCTGTCGAGGAGTGCTGGATCCGCGCCGGAATCGTGGCCTTTGTCTGCACCAAAGCGCTCCTTTCCGCGGTGCGAAGCGCCCTCTTCGCGTGGCGACACGGCCGTCGCCCCGTCGCTCCCCCCCGCGATGCGTCGGAACGGCGCGTCTATGGGCTCTTTCTGTCGCTCATGGCCGCCGCCGGCCTCGATTGCGCCACGCGCTGGCTCTTCCCGCAGCTCTATCGCTGGTGGCTCCCGATGCGCGCACTGGAGGTTCCAGCCCTCTTCGGCGCCTCCCTTCTGCTGATCGTGGGCGGCGCCGGCTTCACCTTCTACTGCCAGTCGGCGATGGGACGATCCTGGCGCATCGGAATCCCCGCCGAGCGCACGGAGCTTGTCACGACCGGCGTCTACAGCCGCATCCGCCATCCGATCTACGCGGGCTTCCTCGCCTGGCTCGCCGGCCTCGTCCTGCTCCTCCCCAATCTGCTCTCGCTTGCGATCTTCGTCGGCGGCGTCTTCGTGCTCACGCGCTGGGCGCGCCGCGAGGAGGCGCGCCAGCTCGAGATCCATGGCGAGGCCTATCGCAACTATTGCGCTCGAACTGGGCGGTTCCTCCCCACAATGCAGCACTGATCCCGACGCCGGCCCCGGCGCGGGCTGACCGCATCGACTGCTTCGCCGAGGAGCGCCTCCTCCCCGGTTCTCTTCCATGCGCCGCTTCTTGCTGAGCCTGGTCCTCCTGGGAGGGTCGCTGCCGCTGGCGACTGCCCAATCGGAATTTCGACAGGGAGATTTGTATATTGCTAGCGATGCGCTGCCGGCGCCCGGCGGCGGATCGATTCGCGGCCTCCTGCGAGTCGATACTTTTAGCGGAGCCACGCAACAAATCGCAACATTGGCATCGACTCCGCTTGCCGCCGCCTACGACTCATGGCGACAGCGCCTCGTCGTGGCCGCGACCGCACCCGGCCTTCCGACGACGACGACCTTGCTGCTATTCGACGCCGCGGGGACCATTTCGACCATTCCGTCGACGACCGGCACAACCTGGAAGATCGTCGCGCCCGCAGGAGACGGCCGCATCTATCTCGCGCCGAGCACACTCGGCTCGACGCTGCGCGTCGTCAATGCGTCCGGCATCTTAGTTCCCGTTGTGAACTTCGCTGGCACCGGAACCATTCCGATGAGCACCGCGGAATCAGCACATTACGATCCCCAGACGCAGTCGCTTTTTGTGCTGTCCACGAGCGGCTCGACGGCCTGCTCTCCCGGCGGAACCTATGGAGTCGTGAGAAAGATCCCGCTCGACGCCGCAGGAACGCACCAATCGGCGCCCGAGACGAGCGTCTCGCTCTGCGTGGGAACCGGCGGCGCGGCGACAGCGACATTCGATCCGGAAGAGATCACCCACGGCCCGTCGGGGTTCCTTTATCTCACACTCGACGACAATACAAACAATACGGTCGAGCGGGCGATCGTGCTTGACCCGGTGACACTCAATTATGCGGCCTATGCCGTCGTCGGCGGCTACACGGGCGCCTCCTCGTGCGACGCCGGCGCCTATAGCACGCTCCTCGACAAGGTCGTGATTCTCGATACGCTCAACAATCGCCTGCGGATCTTTGAGCCGGGAACAACCGGCCCCGGGACGCTCTTCTCGACGGGCGTCTCCGCAGGCGGCGGCTTCGCAGAGGTGACGCACCTCGTCGAGATCGGCGGGCCGCTCGCCGGAGTCAGTGGGTTTGGGTTCGGCACGCCCGGCTGCGCAGGCCCGCAGCTTCTCGCCATGAGCATGACGCCGAAGGTCGGCACACCTGACCTGCGCTATTTGTGCAGCAACGCGCCGCCGTCGTCGCTTGGGCTCGCAATCGTGGGGAACGCCGAAGACGTGCTCGGCAGCGACCCACTTTTCCTCGGAGTCATCTTTCACGTCGACCTGCTTGCGTCGACACACTTCGAGTTCCTCGACATGGTGAGCTCGCCGCAGGGCGTCGGGCAAACGCCCTTCGCAATTCCACTCATCCCGGCGAGCGTCGGCACCGTCTTCGTGGCCCAGGCGCTCTGGGCGTGGATCGGCTGCTCGACGGGCTCGCCCTTCGGACTCAGCACATCGTCCGGGTTGACCGCCGTGATCCAGATGTAACTATTTCGGCCGCTGTGGGGCAGCTAGCCGGCCACGCGCTCGGGTCCGCGGTCGAACTCTTCCTTCATCGCCTCGGCCACCGTCTTGAGTTGGACGTGGAGCACGTGGGCGCCCTGCTTCGAGCTGGCGCGATGGGTCTCGCCGCGCCCCACAAAAATCGCATCTCCCTTCGACGCATCAATGCGCTCGCCTGTGCGCGACTCAAAAGCAACATGTCCGGAGAGCACAATCAATAATTGATCTCCCTCGTGGCTGTGGAATTTGTTGCCCGAGGTGTAGATCGGCTGGTCGCCGTCCTTGTACAGCGCGATGTAGACGAGATGGTCGTCGACTTGGCCGATCGGATAGGGAATCCAGGAGCGGGGAGTCTTGGCAATCTGCTCGTCTAGGGAGATGCGCTTCACGGTTCAGGTGGGGAAGGGGTGGGCGCGTTGTAGGCGAAGGATGTCTCGAGAGAAAGGCCACGGGGCGACGGCTAGCGCCGAGGCAACCCTCGCGCCGCAACAGCGGTCGGGGTAACTACAGGGAATGCTCCCCCTTCGCCTCGTCGACGCATTCACCGAATTTCCATTCCAGGGCAGCCGTGCGGGCGTGGTGTTCGACGCGGATGGATTGAGCGACGCGGCGTGTCTGGCAATCGCGCGGGAGGTGCAGGCCTCGGAAACGGCCTTCGTCGAGGCGCGTGCGGGCGCCGGCTTCCGGGTGCGTTTTTTCACCGTGGCGGAGGAGGTGCCGCTCTGTGGGCATGCCACGCTGGCGACGTTCGTGGCGCTGGCCGAAGAGGGGCGGCTCCCTGTAGGGCCGGACGGGGTCGCGCGAACTCAGATGGAGTGTGGGGCGGGGCAGCTTCCGATCGAGGCGCGCCGCATCGGGGGCCGCTGGCACGTGCGGCAGCGCCACCTGCTGCCGACGGTGAAGCCGTGTATTGTGCCGCGGGGCGAAATCGCGGCGCTCCATGGTCTGCATGAAGAGGATTTGTTGCGGGATCTGCCGGTCGAAATCGTCTCGACGGGGCTGCCTTTTCTTGAGATCCCACTTCTCGACGCGAGCGGCCTCGCGCGCGCCAAGCCCCAGCCCGGCCTCGGAGCGCTTCAGCGCTCCCTGGGACTCTCCGGAAGCTCACTTTTCACTCTCGATGCGCCGACCGGCTTCCGCGCTGAAGTGCGCGTTTTTTGTGATGTCGTCGGCATCGCCGAGGACCCCGCGACGGGCACCAACGCGGGCGCCCTCGCCTGTTACTTTTCCCGGCACGGCCTCGTCCAGCCTCGCCACGGTGCGGCTCGGCTGGCCTTCTTACAGGGATTGGCCGTCGGCCGCCGCTGCGAGCTCTTCACCGAATTGCACTTCCGCGCCGAGCGCGAGCTCGAAGCCGTCTTCATCGACGGCGCCGGAGTTATCACAGTTCGCGGTGAGATGCTTCGGCCGGAAGAGTGAAGCGGCCGCAGGTGCAGATCCAGCTATAGGAGTAGGGATCGCCTCGCTTATCGCTTCTCGGTCCCGACGAGCGAGCGGCCGTCCCATTCCGGGCGTGCCTCGATGCCGAGCATCGCCGCCATCGTGGGCACCAGATCCGCCGGAGTCGTCTTCTCTTCGAGCTTGCGGCCGCCCACAACACCCGGCCCTTCAAACAAAAGCGGGACCCACTGATCGTACCGATGCGGCGTTCCGTGGCTTGCCACATGAGCGCTCGCGAGCCAACCTGGACGGCGAGAAAACAACACATCCCCCGAACGCTCCGGGTGGAATCCAGCCATCGTCGCCTGTGCGATCGGGTCTTCCTTCGGGAGCTTCCCCGCAAGCGCCTCCTCCCGCGTCCAGGCCGCTACGAACTTTGGGTTGCTTCGCACCGCGTCGCGAAGAGCAATGGCCGCCTCCTCCGCTTTCACATCCAGAATCTGTAATGTGTCCGGATCGAAGTACATATCGTTGTCGCCGATGTAACCAATCCACCGTTTCCCTCGCCCTGGCTTCTTCCCAAGCTTCAGCGAAATCCCCTCCTCCAGGTCCGCAAGGTCACCGACCGGCTTCCCCTTCCCGTCCACCGCGAACGTGAGCCTTCCCGCATCGCCGCCGCGCGCGATGCAGCGATCGGGACACTCGCACACGCCGTGATCCGACGAGATCGCCAAGGCAAAACCGCCCTCGCCGCAGATCTCCACGAGTTTCGCCCGCAAGCGCGCCAGCTCGCGATCCGCGCGAACATACATATCCATCACCTCGTGAGACTCGGGCCCGAATGTGTGGCCGACATAGTCGGTAGGCGAGTAAGAAACCCAGAGCAGATCGACGACGTCGTCGGTCCCAAGCTTCTCGCGTTCGAGAATCTCGACGGCGAGATCCGTGAGCATCGTCATGCCGACCGGAGAAGTAATGATCGCTTCCCAGCGCTTCAGAGGATCCTTGCGTGCGTCGAGAGGATGGGGAAATGTGATTCCCATCCCGGATGGCCCGCGCTCCCACTTCGCGTCGTCGGGATCGCAGCCGGCGTACTCCGCCTCCGGGAGTGCGCGCTCCCAGCGGCGAGGGAGAATGTCGAGGCTATGGGATGCCGTGAAATCCTTGAGCCACGGGGGAAGCCCCGCGGCCCAAAAAGTGGATGTCACAAAAGACCCCGACTCCGGGTGAAACCACATCACGCGATCCGAGGCACCGCCCATGCCGATCGCTGCGCGATCTTTGATAGAAATAGAAATCGTATGACTCTTCCCGCCCGTGGCCGCCTCCACCCGCTCCGCGAGCCCTTCGCCGAAGCGCGATCGCGGCGACATGGCGAGCCCCTTCGCTTCGCCACTGGGATTCAGCAGCTTCGCCGATCGGTCTTCCGACACATAGACGGTCCGCCGCGCCGCTCGGTCGTACCAGTCGTTCGCAACTAATCCATGATGATTAGGAAACCGGCCGCTGCCGATCGTTGCGTGTCCCGGCCCTGTCTCTGTGTTGGCGTACGGAAAGAGACACTGCGTCGCATTCACGCCGTTCGCGAGAACCTTACGAAAACCACCCTCGCCGAAATAGCTGCCGAAGCGCTCCAGATAATCGCCGCGCATCTGATCGAATACGACGACCACCCCGAGCTTGGGGCGAGCGGGGCGCGACGCCGGAGGGCTCGCGGGCTGCTGCGCAGCAGCAGCCCAGGAGATCCACGGGAGCACCCAGAGCGCAAGGAGCGGAGCACGGTCGGCCATCAGGGCATTCTGCCCGCCAGCGAACGCTGCGCCAGGCACCGCTTCGCGCCGTGCGCCGAGGAATCCACCGCTCGCTCTGCGGAGCACTTATGAGACCACCTCTACGGCTCGTCCAGTTCCTGGCTCTCTCCGACGCGCGCGAGCTCCGCCGAGGCGATGACCGCTCGGCAGGGGTGATCGGGCCCCATCGCCTTCTGCAGCAGATCTCTCACGGCCTTCTCATCTTTGCTGTAAGCACGGAAGAGGTACGCCGGATAGACGATCTGTTGCTTCTTGTTCAGCCGCACATGCTCCGCCACGAACGCCGCAGCACGCTCTTCGACGAGGCTTCGCACATTCTTAGCATTCGCCGATGCGCGCCCGATGGGCGGCATGCCCTTCGAGCCGCCTGCAGTCGAGACGAGAGCGAGGTCGCCCGCGTATTTGCGGATCTCTGCGGCGAGCTCCTCGAGGGAAATGCGGCGGCCGCCGATGTCGCGCCTGGTCTCGAAAAAGCCGTCGACGCCATAGATCCCCTTCTTGCCTCCGGTTAGGCGGAATGCGAGGTCCTCGAGAAGCGGAGCGGCGGCCAGCGCCAGCGCCACCTCGTAGCGGTTCAACAAATCCGCCAAAAGCTCATTATCACCTTTCGGAGCCGGCGGCGCGGCCGCGAGCCACGCCTGCAGCTCGCCCGCAAAGGACTTGTCCGTATTCAGCCGGCCGTAGTCGAATCGATTCTTTCCCTTTGCCAGCGCTCGGAAGCGGCGGTCGAGGGTGGGCGGCATGCCGCCCGCTGTCTCCGGCACCTCGACGACAGGCTTAGCCGGCGGCGTCGGGAAGGGGCTCGGCGGTTGATTGGGATTCGGAGGCGTGGCGCCCCCAGGTTCGGCAGGCGGTGCGGCAGGCTCGTCCTTTTCCGCCATCTGTTGAAGATCACTCAACGATTTCAGCGACCCGAGTTTGCTGAGATCGAGCTTCTTGCCTCCGCCGAAAAGTGACCCGGCCGCGAGCTTGGCGCCGGTTTCGAGAAGCTGCTTCCCCGTCGGAGGCCGCAGCGCGAACTTGGGAGTGCTGACGGAACCGCCGAAGCCAGGGCGGAATAGCGAAACCAGGTCCCGATAGGGCTCGAGCTTCCGGCCGAGCCGCGCGCGGCTGAGATCGACTCCGACGTCCAACACGCCGTCGAACGTGGTGGCGCCTACCAGCGGGAGCTTCGTGGCGTCGCCATCCACTTCGATCTTGTCGAGCGACACCTTGCCCTGCCCGATGGACACGTACGGCTTGATCGACGCGTAGCTTTTATTGAGGTCGTTGAGGCCAAGAATCGAAAGCACTTGCCCGAAATCCTGGCTGCCGACGAGGCGAACGTCCTTCAAGTCGGCCTCAATCTTGCCCTTGAGCGAGCCGCGCCAATCCGCAACATTTCCCTCGAGCTCCCCTTGGCTGTCAAGCACGCCGTCGAATTGTGCAAACTGGAAGTTTCCCGAGAGGAGCGGAAAGATGCGCGCGAGCGGCGCCTCGATGCTCCGGGACGCCGGCAGCGACTTCGTGCGGAACCCGAGCGCGAACGGCATTACCGGATCGTCGATCCGAACATTGGCATTCACCACGAAGGTGCCGCGCTTCGCCGCGTCGCCGGTGCCCTTGACCAGATCCCCTGTAGCATTCTCCGTTTGCAATAATCCGTCGGCGATTTTCGCGGCGAGCTGTGTCTTCTCGATCCGAAGGTCATCAAAGATGAGCGTCGGCAGGACTCCCGTCGCATCGAGGCGCAGCGTGGAGAGCGGCTTCGCCCCCACGGTGCCGCCGAGCTTCGCCGTCACATCGCCAGCGCCGTCGAACGACATCCCCTCCGGGAGCCTTCCCGCCGCCAGCCGCGATATCGCCGCGCCTGCGAGGGCCGCCTGGATCTCGCCCACGATCCCGCGCTCGGCCTTGGAGAGATCACGAATCGCGAAGCCACGCGCGACGGCTCGAAGGGAGCCGTCGGCCGTCGAGGCGTTCGCTTGTGTGACCTTGAGTTCGTCTCGATCTCGATCGATCTCGGCCTGGAGATCGAGCGAGACGCGCGCATCCTCGAAGGGAGCCGGTGCGGTGCCGCCGGCTGGCGCGGGCGCCGCATATCGGAATTGTGTCAACGCGCTGTTCGCGGTGATCTGTGTGGTCTTCGCAGAAGATTGAGCTTTCAGCGAGGAATCGAGCATTCCGGAAACGACCGTGCCCGGCGGCAGCGCGCCCGGAGCGAGCGCCAGCAGCTTCGCGAGGTCGGCGTGGACTTCGGCATTGCCGTTCGCCTTCATCGCCGCAGCGCCGCCTCGCAGCACCCCATCGACCACAAATTCGCGCGCCGCGACCCTGATCGATCCCTCCGCATTTGTGAACGACGCCGCCGGAATCGAGATCCGATCCGCCTCGCGATCGGTCGACGCCGTCAGCTCAAGCGTGAGCTTCCGATCGGTGACCGGCGCGGCGCCCGCGGCCGACGCGCGAAACTCGTCGACGGTGGCCTGCGCCCGAAGATCACTCTTCGACTCGGTGCCCTTGAGGCCGAAGCTCGCACGCAGTGCGCCGCCGAAGTCCGTCCCCGGGGGAAGGAACGGCGCCGCGACCGAAGAAACAAATGCGAGATCCGCCGATGCGGTTCCCTGCAGGTCGCTCGCAGGCGCCCCCGGGCCGAAGCTCAACGATCCGCGAACGTCGGCAGCGGCACGCCCCGACTTGGTGGCGAGCGTCGCCCGCTGGAGCACGAGCGTCGACGCGGTGCCGCTGGCCGACCACGAACCCGCGGCGGCCGCCGACAGCTCCGGCTCCGGCGGAAGCACGACGCCGCCCGTCTGCGACGCCGCGAAATCGACGGCCTTGAGCGCCGCGTCAAAATCCACTTTTTCCTTCAGGATTGTTACCTTTCCGCTGCTCTCGAACGTGCCGGAAACGGCATAGGCCGACTTCGATTCGCCCTGGGAGCGCTCGACGGAGAGCTTGGGCACTGCCAGCTTCGCCTGCCACGCAGTGCCGTCGCCCTCCCGGCGCACGCCGAGCGACTCGAGAGCGACGGCGCCGTCGACCGCGAGCCCCGAAGGCAAGAATCCTCGCAGGTATTGCGCTTTCGTGAGACTCACATTTCCACGCATTTCAGCGCCAACGCGCGATCCGTCGACGGCGGCCGTCACAGATCCCCTGAGCTCCGCCTGCTCGGCGTTGCCCGCCACGAGCCGCAGATCATTGAGAAGTACACTCTGCGCCTTGCTGTCGAAATCGACGCGAGCCGACAGCGCAAGCTCCTCCATCGCCAGCGGAGCTGCCGCGAAGCGCGCAGCAGGGCTATCCGCGGGGACGCCGGGCGCAGCCGACACGCGCAGCCCACGAATCGCGAGGCTCACAGGTCCCTGGGACCCGCCGGCGCGTGCCGCGACGTCGGCGGTCAACGCCAGGTCGCCGCCGATTTGTAAACCTGCCGGCACCCAAGGCGCGGCGTAGGCCATGAGCTTTTCGAGGGAGCCCGACGCCGACGCCTTCGCCCGCAGAGTCGACGCGAGGTCGCTCCGATTGCCCGACGCGCTCGCATCGAGCACGAGGGCGCCTGAGCCGGTCTCTGCCTTCAGCTTCGAAAGTTGAAACTCACCACTCTTGCCGTCGTACGCCGCCTCCGCAGCCACTTCAAGCTTCGGCTCGCGCAGAGGCGAGGCCGCGAGCGCGCTCAGCCACGCGGGGTCCGCGGGCTCCGCCGCGCCGCTCGCTGCGGCGAGGAGATTTATCCCCACAATACGAATCTGTGCATTCGTGCGCTCGGCATCCGACGTGGCCACCTTCGCCGCAAGCTGCATCTCTCCGTCGAGGCGCAGCTTCTTCGGAAGCAAGCCGCCGAACCGCTGCGCCGCCTTCGAGAGCGAAGCCGACAAATCGGCATCGAGCTGCAGCGCGCCTACGCCTGTCCCTTTCTTCCAATCCGCCGAGAACTTCCCACGCGCGATCGGCTCCAATGCCAAGATTCCATCTCGGATCGATACCGCGCTGCCGTCGGGCTCTGCGGTGCCCCGCAGAGTCAACGATCCGTCGGTGGGCGCTGCGGCGGCGTCGCCGACGCCGGCCGCACGGACGCCATTGGCCGTCACGCTCACGTCGAACGCTGCGGGGCCCGACGCGGCAGCGTCCAGCGCCGCGCGCCCGCTCAAGAGTCCTGCGAGCTCGACGCCGGGCGGCAGGAAGGCGGCGACCAGCGGCTGCGCCTTCTGGAGGTCGGCTCGAAATGTGAGCTCCGTCGCGCCTCCCTTCGACGGCTCAAAAGTACCCTTCCCCTCGACGCGGACCGACGTGGTCTGCAACGAGAAGCCCTCCAGCGCGAGCGCCTTGCTCGCCGGCGTAAAAGTAAATTTTGGCACCAGCTCGATGCGCGGCTCGGCGACGGGCGCCGGCAGCTTCCCGCCTTCGAGCCGCAGCCCCTCGACGAGAACGCGGCCATCGCACGCGAGCGCGCCGCTCGCCTCCATCTTGAGCGTCAGATCTGCGTCAAGCATGCCGGCGAGCTTCGCCAGCGCGCCGGTCCCTGCCGCGAGCGAGGAGAACGTGCCGAGGTCGACGCGCTGCGGCTTCACTGTTACAGATCCCGCATTCGCCGCCAGATCCCACCGAGCATCGGCCGCGAGTGCGCCCGCGTCGCCCACGACGGCGCTCAGCACCGCCGACACGAGCGCCGTCGGATCCGGACGCTGCACGTCGATCCGGATCTTGCGCACGGCCGTGGTCGTCCCCGTGGCCTGATCGACGATGGTGATTTCGCCGTCTTCCAACAAAAGCCCGCCCTTGAAGTTGATCTGGCTCTGATCCGGCCGCTTCTCCGTCGACGGCGCTTTCTTTGCCTTCTCAGCCTGCTCCCGCACGAGTTTCTGTACGTTCAACGAGCCGTCGGCCGCCCGCACGATCGTCGCGCGCAGTGACGCCACACGAACCTGCGCCGCCGGAGAGCTCAATAATCCGAGGAGCGACGCCTTCGCGTCGATGCCGCGCACCTCCAGCAGCGGCGCCTTCGTGCTCTCGAAACCCGGCGGTTGCTCGATACGCAGCGAGCCGAGGGCAGCGCCGCCCCAGCCGGCGCTCACCTCTTCGACGGCCACTTTCGACGTGAGCTGCTCTTCGAGCGCTCCCTGGATCGCCGAGCGACCGAATAGCGCGGCCCCCAGCATCGGCGCCAGCGCGACAAGGATCAGCAGAAGGCCACATGCGACAGCGAGCCGCACGAGCCACTTTCGGGAGCGTGTAGCCATGGGCGACTGAAGACGATACGGAGCGTCGGCGGCGGCGCGACCGCCCGGCGGCGCGCGTGGGGGTGTGGCGCAGTAGATTGGCGGCGTGGTGCCCGATTTCTTGACCTCTCTCCATGAGCGCGCCCGCGCGCGCCGCCGACGCATCGTCTTTCCGGAGGCGCACGACGAGCGCGTACGCGCGGCGGCAGTGCGCTTGCGCCGCGAGGGCACCGTGGAGCCGATTCTGCTGGGCGGCCGCGAGTGTGACGTGCCCGGCATCGAACGCATCGACCCGGCAAACGCGCCGGCCGACGGGCTGGCGCGCCACCTCTTCGAGCGGCGGCGCGAGAAGGGGATGACCGAGTCGCAGGCGGCCGAGGCCGTTCGCAACCCGCTTCTCTTCGGCGCGGCGCTCGTCGCGACGGGCGCGGCCGACGGCGCCGTGAGCGGCTCCCTCGCCACGACGGCCGCGGTGCTGCGGGCGGCAATTTGGTGCATCGGCACGGCGCCGGGCTGCTCCGTCGTGAGCAGCTCCTTCGCGATGGTCTTCCCCGATCGCGTTCTTACTTATGGCGATTGTGGTGTCGTGCCGGATCCCGACGCCGATCAGCTCGCGTCCATCGCCATCTCGACGGCCGCCACCCATCGCGCCCTGACGGGCGAGGAGCCGTGCGTCGCTTTGTTGTCATTCTCAACAAAAGGCTCCGCGGAGCATCCGCGGGTCGACAAGGTGCGCGCCGCGCTGGCGCGCGTGCGGGCCGCCGCACCCGCACTCCAGATAGACGGAGAGCTCCAGGGCGACGCAGCGCTCGTGCCTGCCGTGGCGGCGCGCAAGGCCCCGGGGTCACCCGTGGCGGGCCGCGCCAACGTGCTCGTGTTTCCCGACCTCGACTCCGGAAACATCGCTTACAAGCTCACAGAAAGGCTCGCTGGCGCCCGCGCGCTCGGCCCGCTTGTACAGGGGCTCGCAAAGCCTTTCATGGATCTCTCGCGCGGCTGCTCCGCCGACGACATCGCCGACGTCGCCGCCATCGCTGCGCTGATGTGTTGAAATCAGTTATCCCTTTACGGCCGCGAAGCGCGCCATCGTGCGGCCTCGCGCTTCGCCGTGATCGACGATGGGCTTGGGGTAACTCTTGCCGAGCGTGACGCGGGCTGCCGCCAGCTCGATCGGCGTGAGCTCCCATGGCGCGTGGATCCGATCGCCGGGAACTCCAGCAAGCTCGGGAATCCACTTTTTCACGAACGCACCGTCCGGGTCGAATTTCTTTCCTTGGAGCACCGGATTGAAGATGCGGAAGTAGGGCGCCGCGTCGGTGCCCGTCGAAGCCGCCCACTGCCAGCCGCCGTTGTTGCTCGCGAGGTCGCCATCGAGGAGCTCCCGCATGAAATGGCGCTCGCCTTGCCGCCAATCGAGCCCGAGGTCCTTCACGAGGAAGGAAGCCACAATCATCCGCGCGCGATTGTGCATCCATCCCGTGGCGCGCAGGCATCGCATCGCGGCGTCGACGACCGGGTAACCCGTTCGCCCTTCAATCCATGCCTCGAGGTGACGCGGATTTTCCTCCCAACGTAGCGAATCATACTCGGGGCGGAAGGAGCGCTTCTCGACGTGTGGAAAGTGAAAAAGCACATGTGCATAAAAATCGCGCCAGCGCATTTCGCTCACATATTTCTCCGCGCCCTTGCGCGCCGCGGGCTTCTCCTTGGCCGCCGCGAAAACCAACGCCGCGAGCGTGCGCGGGGAGATGGTGCCGAACTTCAAGTCGATCGAAAGGCGCGACGTGCCGTCGACGTCCATGCGGTCTCGATCCTCGGCGTACTCCGCGAGCCTCGGCGCAAAGCGAATCCACCGCGCCTTCGCCGCGGCTTCGCCCGCATCGGGAATCTCATCGGTCCCATGCTCCAATCCCAGCTTCGGCAACAAATCCTCAGCGCGGGCCACGGGCCTCGTCTCGGCGCGGGCGGCGGCGAGCTTGGCGACGCGGGGCAGCGACTCCTCCTGCGGCACCAGCAGGCAAGCGCGCTGGAATGGCGTGAATACGGTAAAGGGATTGCCCTCCTGGGTCCTTACTTCTCCGGGCGCCACGAGAAGCCGGTCGTGGAATCTCACACATCGAGTTCCCTGCCGCTCGAGGGCGTCGGCGACGGCCCGGTCGCGGGCGCGCAGCGCGGGTTCATACTCTTCGTTCCAATAGACGGCGTCGGCGCCGACCTCCCGAGCGACGGCGGCGACGATCTTGGCCGCGTCTCCGTGCCGCAAGATCAATTTTCCGCCGACCGACTTCACGTCCTTCTCGAGGGCGCGGAGCGTGTCGAGCACAAATCGGACGCGCCGTCCGCACATGTCGGGACGCGTCAGGATCGCGGGCTCGCCGACGTAGAGCGGCACCACGTCTCCCTTGGCGTCCTGGACGGCGTGGTGGAGAGCAGAGTTGTCGGAGAGGCGGAGGTCTTTGCGAAACCAGTGAACAATGCGCACGGCGCGATGTTCACCGGCGGCCGCTCCGTGAAAAATGAAGCTCGAGTGAGTTCGGCCACCCCCGTCGGATCGGTCGGCTCCCTCCCGTAGCAGCCCGCGCCGGGGGAACCCGCCGAGCGCCGCTCGGAGGGTCGCATTGCGCGATCCGCTGGCGGGAGGTAAGAGCGCGCCGCGATGCTTCTCTCCGCAACTCTGCTTCAGCTGCAGGAACATCGGGCCGCCGCGAGCTGGTTTGAGCCGATCCGGCCGTGGCTCCCGAGCGTTGGATTTCTGCTCGGCTGCTGGGTCCTCGGCTACCTCGTCAGCTCGGTCCTCGTCTATAAGCTCGAGGCGCTCTTTCGGAAAACTGAGACTCAGCTCGACGACCTCGTCCTGGCGGCGATTCGCCGGCACCTTCCGATCTGGTTTCTGCTCAGCGGCATCGCGGTGGGCGCCCGCTTCGCGCCGATCAACGAGAGCCACCACGTCCTTGCCGAGAAGGTGGCCATCGCGGGCTTTTTCTTATCACTCACTTTTGCAGCCGCGAGCCTCGTCACGGGGCTTCTGACACATTACGGAAAGAGCGCCGGCACCGCGCTCGCCACGACCAGCCTTGCACAGAACATCGTGCGCGGCGTCGTGCTCGTCACGGGCGCCCTGCTGATCTTACAGAATCTCGGCGTCGAGATCACGCCGCTCATCACTGCGCTCGGGTTCGGCTCCTTCGCCATTGCGCTCGGCCTGCAGCCGACGCTGGCCGACCTCTTCGCCGGCGTGCGCGTCACGCTCGGCGGCATGATCCGCGTCGGCGACGTGGTGCAGCTCGAATCGGGCGCGCGCGGCGTCGTCTCCGACATCGGCTGGGGCACGACGCGCATCAAGGACATCAACGAGAACTTGGTCGCCATCCCCAACGGCCGGCTCGTCGGCATGATTGTGATTAATACCAATTATCCCGCACCTGAGGTTGCCTTCGCGATCGAGGTCGGCGTCTCCTATAGAAGCGACCTCGAGAGGGTGGAGCGGATCACGATCGAGGTGGGCGAGGCGCTGATGAAGGAGCTTCCCCAGGGGGTCGCGACGCACAAACCGGTCGTGCGATTTCATACATTTGCCGATTCATCGGTCAACTATCGCGTCATGCTTCGGGCAAAGGGCGCCGACGTGCAGGGCATCGTGGTGCACGAGTTCATCAAGCGCCTCAAGTCGCGCTTCGACCGCGAAGGGATCGAGATCCCGTTCCCGCAGCGCGTCGTGCACCAGCAGGCGACGAAGTAACTTTTGCGCGGCGCGCGCCCCGCGCGATGAGCCATGGGCAGCGCGGTGCTTCATCCGGCGGCGCATGCGGCGCCGAGTCGTCGCGGGCGATGCCCGCCCCCTACGGCCGAACTTACACTTTGGCCTTCACAGATGCGCGACGGCTCGGTTTGGGGCGTGGGTCGGTCTTGGCGAGCACAGATCTCGATCTGTGGGGTCGGCGCTTGCGCCGACCGGTCTCCGCAGGGCGCGCTCCGCGCGGTGGCGTTTGGTGTGCCGGCCTGAGCCCGTGGTTGGGTCCTTCATCCGGCGGCGCATGCGCCGGCGAATCGTCGCGGGCGATGCCCGCGCCCTACGGCCATACTTACACTTTGGCCTCCACACATGCGCGACGGCTCGGTCTGGGGCGTGAGTCGGTCTTGGCGAGCACAGATCTCGATCTGTAGGGTCGGCGCTTGCGCCGAACAAGTTGCGCGGGGCTTGCCCCGCGCGATGAGGAATGGGCAGCGCGCCGCGTCATCCGCCGGCGCATGCGCCGGCGAATCGTCGCGGGCAATGCCCGCGCCCTACGGCCAAACTTACACTTTGGCCTTCACACATGCGAGACGAGCAAACTCAATAAAGCGACAACTGAACTTCTCGAAGGCCGCGCGCCACAGTGAGTTCACATTTGCGTCCGGTGAACGAGAAGCGTTCGCGGATTCCGCGCCAGCCGAGCCGGCCGATTCCAAGCCCGTCCACGTGCGTCACAAGGTCGCCCGGCAGAAGCCCGGCCGCGTCGGCGGGCGACTCGCCGGCCACCGCCACCACGCGCAGTCCACCGCGCGCGCGCTCGTAGCGAAGACCCGACGCGCCCTCCACGGCGGCCGCCGAGGGAAGCCGCTCGAGCGAGATCTCGTCCGTCGCGAGGTCGAGCGTGACGCGAAAGAAGCGCAGCAGCCCCGCGCCGACGGCTCCGGCGAAGCGGCCTGCCGGCCGCGCGAGCACCGCGTCCACCGACGCAAGTTCCGCCCCGCCGACGCCGACCGACCGGACCGATGCGATCTGCTCCTCGGAGCCGCCGCCGACGCTGACGCGCCACTCGGTGTCGCGCTCCCGGCGGGCTTCATCGCCGAGCGCGCCGACGATGGCTTCGTCGAGCGCCAGCGCCCCGGTCATACCCGTATCGAGAAGCAGGGGCTCCACGCGCTGGCTCCCAAGCTGCACCGAAAGCCCCAGCAGGCTCTCGCGGCGCTCGAGCCGCTGCCACGGCGCCTGCGTCGCCGGGCGCACCCCAGGAGCAAGGGCGCGCACGCGCCGGGCGGCGTAGTCGAGCTGGAGAGTGCGACCCTCGAGCAGATCGAGCCCGGCAATGCCGGCGATGGGACGGCCGACCACGCGCTCGAAGGGCGACAGGTCGAGCACCAGGAGCGACGGCTCGGACGCCGTGAGCGGCCCGATGGCGAGGCTCCTCGCCTTCACGATGCTGGTCGAAACGGAACCGCCAGCACCGCGCGCGATGGCGGCCGACTCGCGCGGAAGCTGGAGCCGCTGCTCGAGGGATCGATCGATCACCGAGACGTCGGAGCCGGTGTCGAGGAGGAACGTGCCGACGGCGGCGCCATCGAGCGTCGCGTCGACGAGGATGAGCCCGCGAGCGAAGGTGGCCGGAAGGTCCGCCTCCTCGCCCGCCGAAAGGAAGACGCGAGCCGAGCGCGCCGAAGAGCACGACAGCGCCGCGAGGGTAGCAATCGCCGCAAGGGCGGCCGGGCGAAGGCAGCGCATAGGTCCCCCATGGTACAAATCGGAGCGAATATGCCCCAGCGGACACACAACGTCGTCGAGGTCCTCGGCGATGGGATCTCCTCCGAGCTCTCGGCCAGCATCCATCGCGTCGCCGAGGCGCTCCCCGTCACGATCAAGTTCCATCCGGTCGATCTCTCGCGCGCCGCGCGCGAGAGCCGCGGCAACGCGCTCTACGACGAGGCCGAGGAAGCGATCCGCCGCCACCACAGTGCCATCAAATATCCGACGGAGACGTTCAAGGAGAGCCCCAACGCCGTGCTCCGCGAGCGGCTCGATTTTTCTGTGATCTACCGACCGGTGGCCACGATCCCGTCGATTCCTACTCACTTTTCGAGATCGATTGATCTTCACATTGTGCGCGTCGCGACCGGCGGCACCTATGACGATGCGGGGCGGCGGGTCGGCACCGATGCCGCGGTGTCGATGCGCGTGATCGAAAAGAAACCATGCACAGAAGCCGCGTGGTTTGCGTTCGGGCTTGCGAACAAGCTCGGCTGCAGCGTGGTCTCGACATCGAAATGGACCATTCAGCGCGCGGCCGACGGCCTCTTCGAGGAGGCGTGCGACGGCGTCGCGCGGCGTTACCCGGGCGTGCCCTATCGGCGAGAGCTGTTCGACGCGCTGCTGGCGCACCTCGTGATGAAGCCGGAGGCATACCGCGTTATTGTTACACCGAACGAATACGGCGATTTCTTGAGCGACCTCGCGTGCGGGCTCATCGGCTCCGTGGGGCTCGGCGACTCGGCCTCCTACTCGTTCACGTCCGACGGCGTCGTGGAGAATGCACTTTTCGACCCTGCCGGCGGCACGGCGCCCGACATCGCCGGGAGAGACATTGCGAATCCGACGGCGGCTCTGCTGGCTTTCTCCACCTATCTGCGCCACGTCGGCGAGGACAAGGCAGCGGGCGCGCTGCGGAAGGGTCTATTTGATGCAATCGCCGCGGGGCAGCGCACGCGCGACCTCGGCGGCTCGCTCGGCACGACAGCGTTCACCGACGCGGTGTGCCAGCGCGCGACCGACCTGCTGACGCAGCCGGCCGAGCGGAAGTAGCGCGGGCGCGCGAGCTTTTATGGCCACATACGACCGGCGCGTCGTGCGGGGCACGGCGCTGCTGGTCGCCGCGCGCGTCGCCACGGCGATCTGTGCACTCGCGATCATGAAGATCCTCGCGGTGCACATCGACAAAGAGGCGTTCGGGCGCTACGGCTCGACGATCGCGCTGTATCAGATCTTCGACGTCTTTGTAGACTTCGGTTCGCTCTCGGCCGCCGTGCGCGGCGTCGCACAGCGGCCCGAGACGGGACGCGCCCACGTGCGGGCGGCGGTGCAATTCCGCCTCGTGACGGCGGCCATCGCGGTCGTGGTGAGCACGGCGACAGCCCTCGCGCTCGGCGATCCGCAGGTGGCGCTCGTCGCACTCGCGTCGCTCACCTTTTTCGCGCATGCGGCGGGAGTGCACGTCGCGGTGCTCCACGCGGATATCAATTTTCTGCGCAGTGAGGTCTATCGCGTCTTCGGCTCGGCCGCGGCGCTGGTGCTGACCTGGCTCTTGATCGTCGCCGGCTATCGAGACGCCGGCACGATGCTGGTGGCCGCCATGGGCGGCCCGGCGATCGCCAATCTTCTGCTGGCCTTCTCGGTGCGCGGAACGGTGCCGCTCGGCGACATGCCGATCCACCGGCCGTCGTTTTTTGTGCAGTCGCTCACCCTCGGTCTCGGCGCCGTGGTGAGGCAAGCGTACTATTCGCTCAACCCGCTCCTGACGCGGACGCTGGCGGGCGACCTCGCCGCCTCGAAGTTCATCCCCGCCTACCGCCTCACGGGTTTCTCGATCCTGATCGCTGTGTATTTCGGGTCGGCGGTGATGCCGGCGCTCGTGAAGCTGCACGAGGAGAATCCGGAGGAGAAGAAGCGGTTCACGCGCCGCTGGACCTTGCGGCTGGCGGCCATCGGCGTCGCGGTGGGGTTGGCGATGTATTTCTCGAGGGAGTGGCTGCTGGTGCTCGCCTTCGACGAAAGCTATAGAAGCTCGGAGCGCGTCCTGGCTCCCATGTGCATCACGAGCGCGGTCATCTACGTGGGCGGATTCTTGATTACTCAGCTCATCGCCGAGGGGCGTATGCAGGCGACCGTGTGGGCATCGCTGGCGGGGCTCTTCGCGAACCTCTTCATGAACTTCACGCTGACCCCGGAATATGGCGCCGTGGGCGCCGCATGGGCCTCGGTGGTGACGGAGGTCACGGTGGCGGGCGCCGCTTGGATCGCTCTCCATGTGTGGCCTTCGAGGCGGGGCAGAGTTCTGTGATCATCGGGCTCGACTACCGGCCGGCGGTGCTGCAGTTCGCGGGGATCGCCCGCTATGGACGGATGCTTGCGCGGTCGCTCACCAGCGCGATGGACCCCGGCGATCGCCTCAAGCTCTTTACTCATTCCTGGGCGAAGCCACAGATCGACCGCAGCCTGTGGGAGCTGAATCACCCGCAAGTCAGCGCGTACCGCCGGAGGATCCCTGGGCGTGCGATTCTCCTCGGCCACCAAATCTTCGGGCGCGGTGCCGACGATTGGATCGGCGGCTGCGACATCTTCCATCGGACGGATTTTGTGAGGCTGCCGATCCGCAAAGCAAAAATTGTGGCAACGGTGTTCGACGCCTCGTTCGCCGTCGACGAATCGTTCCACGGCCCGGACGCGTCGCGCAACCTCATGAAAGTGACGCGCTCGCTGATCGACGAGGCGGCCGTCGTGCTCGCGCCGAGCCAGTTCGCTGCGATGGACATCGTCGTGCGCTGCGGAGCGCCGATCGAGAAGGTGCTCGTGACGCCGCTCGGCATGGACCATTTTCCACACATGCCGATGACGGTCGAGCCGCCGCATCCCAAGCCCTATCTATTGACTCTCGGGACGGTGGAGCCGCGTAAGAATCATTTGCGCGCGCTGCGCGTGTTCGAGCGGCTCGTGCGCGAGGGAACGAAGCATCGATGGGTGATTGCCGGCAAGCGCGGGTGGATGTGTGATGATTTCTGGGAGGCCCTCGAGCGCTCTCCGGCGCGCAGCCAGGTCATCCTCGACCCCGACATCCCCGACCACCGCCTCGCCAACCTCGTCAAACATTGTGACATTTTACTGTATCCGTCGCTCTACGAGGGCTTCGGCCTGCCGCCGCTCGAGGCACAGGCGCTCGGCGTGCCTACAGTAACGTCTGCCGTCTCCTCCATGCCCGAGGTCTGCGGCGATGCGGCGGCTTATTGTGACCCCGAGGACGAGGACTCGATC
>JAEUHX010000002.1 GCA_016792805.1 Planctomycetota bacterium | reverse complement strand
TCATCGATCGCAGAGCGTGCATTGTGGGAGTCATGGTTCGCAGTGGATCTCTCGGGCAGGTCTTGGTCAGAGCGGAAGGGGCAGCGCGCCGGCTGTCAAGGAGTCGCAAGGGCGAGCGTGCCAAGGAATGAGCCGGTCTTGATGTTGTGCGAAGTTCGTCAGCCCAAGGATCGGTCTCTGGGAGCGGCTCCGTCCGCGCCCCTCGAGGCGCTTCAAGGACATAGGCTGGGAGCATCGGTTCTTCGGGGACCAGTTACGCGCCTCTCTCTGCACGGGTTCAAAGCTACTCGAAAGGTGCCCACGGAATCAATCGAGTGTACCTTCCACGTGGCCTCGACAATCCTGCGGGGCTGGGAGGACGTTTCAAAAGCCATGCGAGCTGCGCGCCGGCCTCGTCGCCTATCGCTTCGTCGCCTCGTCCTCGTCGTAACTCCTAGCTGCCCATGGCAAAAGTCATCCGAGCTGCGCACGGGACTTTTTCGCGATCTCATCGTCGGGCCGCCTCGCCGTAACTCCTTGCTACGTCTACGGCGGTCCTTCTCGATCTCGCGAAAAATCCTCGCGCTCGCTCTGCGGAGCACTTTTGCCACGGGCAGCTAGGCTACGCCTGCGGCCCCGCTCCTTGCGCTGGACGACGATTCCTCGCGATCGCCTTGCGGACCACTTTGAAACGTCCTCCTGGCGCGAATCCCCCTGAATCGCCGTCAGCCTCGGGCATTCGAGGCTCGCTCGGAGTCGGGTGCGCAAGAACTGGCCACCCTCGCTGCTTCGCGAGGATCGGAGCCTGCTCGGAAGGGGATGAAGCCAGGGAATAGGGTCACCTTGATCGGGGCCCCCGCCGCGACACAGCAAGAGGACACCAGTGCCCGAGGCAAGCTTCATCCGAGCTGCGCAAGGGACATCCTCGCGATCTCATCGCCGGACCGCCTCGCCGTAACTTCTTGCTAAGTCTGCGGCGGTCCTTCGCGATCTCGCGAAAGCCCCTCGCGCTCGCTTTGCGTAGCACTTCTGCCACGAGCTGCCAGTTTCCCGACCTCAAGGTGGCGCCGTGGTTGGTTTGGCTCGCTGTCGTAGACTCCCGTGATCCACAACATGTGGAAGGGCCCGTTGAGCGCCAGCCTCGACTCGAAACGCCGCACGAACCCCACCGCCCGCGCGCGCGGCCGCGGCACGCCTGCGCCGTGGGATCCGCCGCGGAAGCTCGTGGTCGCAGGGCACTATCGCCTCAGCCGGAACCCGATGTACGTTGGAGTTCTGTCGTGGATCCTCGGCGGCGCGCTTCTGTTGCAATCGGCCGGCTTGCTGGGCTACCGCGCGGATCTTACAGTATTTTCCGGCAATCCGCTGGCGGCGGATCGCACGGCGCTCGACGCACGCGTGATCTGGACATTTGTGGACGGCGAGCTCGTCTACCCGGCGCAGTCGGTGTCGGCTCCTCGGTGAACGCGGCTGCGAGTTCGCTGCTGACTCGGTCACTGGCGGCGACGGTCGTGCTGCCGGGCACCGTTGCTCTGCTGGTGCCGGCGTTTTTGTGGTACTCGCCGTTGCGACTTCTGATCGACCTCGGCGTCGCGCGCTGGGCGGGCGTCGCACTTCTCGGCGCTGGCGCGCTGCTCTATGGCTGGACGACGCTCGACTTCGCGCGGCGCGGCCACGGCACGCCGGCGCCGTGGGATCCGCCGCAGAAGCTCGTGGTCTCTGGGCTTTATCGATTCAGCCGCAACCCGATGTACGTCGGAGTTCTGTCGTGGATCCTCGGCGCCGGGCTTCTATTGCAATCGGCCGGCTTGCTGGGCTACGCCGCACTCGTCGGCATTGGATTTCATTTGCGCGTCGTTCTCTTTGAAGAGCCAATGCTACAGAAAGAGTTCGGCCAAGAATTTGCGGACTATCGCCGCACTGTTCGGAGGTGGATTTGAGCGCGATCCCGAAGCTCGTTTTGGTGGCCTGCTCGGCGTTGGTCGCGGCGGGAGGGCAGAATTCCAGGCCTGTCGCCGCGCTGCCGAGCGGCGAGGGTTCGTCGGCGGCGATGGAGTCGGCGGCCCGGAAGTTCCTTGGGCTGCTCGGAGAAGAGCAGAGGAAGAAAGCCCAATTCGAGTTCCAGAACTCAGAGCGGGAAAAGTGGGGTTTCGTGCCAAATGTGTATCCGGGCATCGGCATCTTCGAGCTGAATGCGGCTCAGAGAGACGCGGCGCATGCGCTGCTGCGGAGCATGCTCTCCGCGAAAGGTTACCTCGCGACGACGGCGATCTTCTCGCTCGATGGAATCTTGCGTGAGATGGAGCGCACCCGCGGTCGCGAGGCGCCCCACCGGGATCCGGAACGCTACTTCTTTGCGGTCTTCGGAGATCCTTCGGGGACGTCGCCGTGGGGTTGGCGAGTGCAAGGCCACCACGTTTCGCTGCACTTTTCGTCGGTGGAGGGCGCGGTTTCGGTGACACCACTTTTCCTTGGCGCGAATCCTGCGAACGTCCGCGAAGGCGCGATGGCGGGGCTGCGCGTACTGGCTTCCGAGGAGGACCTCGGCCGCGCGCTGGTGAAGAGCCTCGATGAGAAGCAACGAAAACGCGCGACGTTGCAGGCGGAGGCGCCCGCCGATGTGATTCTCGGGCCTGGGCGCGCTGCGGATTTCCTCGGGGAACCCAAGGGGCTTCCGGGGGCGGAGATGAAATCGGCTCAGCGGGAGGTGCTCTCTGCTCTTCTGGATCTGTATACCTCGACGCTGCGTCCTGACCTGGCCCAGGGCGAGCGGCTGCGCATGACGGCGCGCGGCTTGGATGAGATCTGCTTCTCGTGGGCCGGTGGCACGGAGCCCGGCGAAGGTCACTATTACAGAATCCACGGACCTGAGTTCGTGATCGAGTACGACAACACGCAGGACGGTGCGAATCATGTTCACACCGTTTGGCGCGACCGGCGGCGCGACTTTGGGCAGGACCTTCTGGCAGAGCATCTCCGGAGGCACCCGCGATGAATCTGCCCTGGGCGATCGCTGGGGCCCTTGGCTTAGCTGCCCTCGCGGTTCCCGTCGGGCAGGGTGCCCGCGGGGGCGGCACCGCTTATGAAAAAGATGTGGCTTTCGCGCTCGACGCGCTCGAGAAGGAGTGCGGGCATTTCTTCAAGCAGAAGGGGATCGATTGGAGCGCGGTGCGCAAGCAGTTCAGCGCCGAGGTGAAATCAGTAAAGAGTGACTCCGAGCATTGGAAGCTGCTGGTGCGTTTGCTGGCGCGTCTTCGCGATGGGCATGCGGAGGTGCGGCAGCTCGAGAAAGGCAGGAATGTCAAATATCCTGATGCGGGGGAGGAGCGCCGCACGGGGCCGGGGCTGTTCCTCTGTCGCTCGGGGAAGACGATTCTTGTGAAGAACGCATGGGCGGAGGCCGCCGGCGCGGGGATCGAGCCCGGCTCAGAGGTTCTCGAGATCGACGGGCAGCCCGCGGCGAAGTGGCTCGACGCGCGGATTGCCCTGCTGCGCGATACGGTGAGTTTCTCCACGGAGCAGCAGGCGTTTTTCTTTGCATGTCACTGGGGGCTCGCCGATGCGCCTGGGACGCGCCGGGAGTTTTCTGTGAAGACGCCTGATGGCAAGGCGATGAAGCGTGTAGTCACTTATGGAAAGGCGAGCTTCATTCCGAACGGGGCCGCATATCCGCCCGCCGGGCTTCAGGCGGCCAAGGATCTTCATTATGGGAAGACGGCCTCGGGTTTTGGTTACATTCATTTGCGTCGGGCGAAAGAAGATCTTCCGGAGCAGACGGACACGGCGCTGGCGGCGATCGGCACCGTGCCGGGGTTGATTCTGGATTTTCGCGCCAACGGCGGCGGCGGCATGGATCACGAGGCGTTCCTTGGGCGGTTTGTGCCCCAGGGCAAGACGCTGAGTTTCGGAAATCGATATGGGAGCGCTGGACCGGCTCCCTACGGCGGCCCGATCGTCGTCCTCATCGATGGCAATGTTCGAAGCACCGGGGAGACGGCGTCGGGCATTTTCAAGGAAGATGGCCGCGCGTACATGATCGGTGAGAGTGCTACGGCAGGGATGTCCTCACAGAAAAAAACACTTGAGCTGCCGTCGCAGCTGTTCGGATTGTATGTATCTGTGGCTTCGAATAAAGGGCGGTTCAACGGCGGTCGCGGCATCGAAGGGATCGGTGTGATTCCCCATGAGGTGGTGGAGTTCGCGGCGAAGGACCTGGCGGCGAAGGCCGATACGTTGATCCTCCGCGCGGAGGAGCTGCTCAAGAAAGGGTTTCCGAAAGGAAAGGTGCCTTATGACCCAGCGGCGTTCGGCTGGAAGCCATGAGATCTGGGGGTCGCGCTCGGATCATCCCATGAAGATCAATCTCGCTCAGGCTTTCTCGCAATTTTCGGAACATTGGTCGCCGCGGATTGCAGGCGAGCTGAACGGCCAGCACGTGAAGCTGGTGAAGTTCCAGGGCGAGTTTGTGTGGCATCACCACGAACACGAGGACGAGATGTTCCTGGTACACCGGGGCACCTTCGTGATGGAGCTTCGCGATCGGAAGGTCGAGGTGAGGGCCGGGGAGTTCCTGATTGTCCCCCGCGGCGTGGAGCACCGGCCGGTGGCTCGGGAGGAGGTGGAGGTGTTACTTTTTGAACCGGCGTCGACGCTGAATACTGGAAATGTGGTGAATGAGCGAACGGTGGAGAAGCCGCAGCGACTCTCGGAATAGCGCGAGGTTCGGATCCGCGGCGCACGGGCCGCGGCGCCAAGCGGATCGATAAGTGTGATTGGCGCGGACGCGGTAGGAGATTCGATAAGTGTGGTCGGCGGGTGCGCAACAGAAGATTTGACAAGTGGGGTCGGCGCGTGCGCCGACCGGTATACGCGCGCGTGCGCGCGTGGCTGTCGGGTTGTGACTCGGGAAGAATTGGGCGTGGTCAGTCTTGGCGCGGCAGCGAACAGTCCAAGAGGCCATTCCAGGATTCCTCCGAGCTGCGCGCGGGCCTCGGCGCCCAGCGCGGCGTTGCGCGTCCTCGGCGTAGCTTCTCGCTACGCCTGCGG
>JAEUHX010000073.1 GCA_016792805.1 Planctomycetota bacterium | reverse complement strand
AGGTCGCAGCTGTGGTCTCCGGCTTCTTTCAGCCGCCACCTCGCGGTGGAAGCCTTGCCTTCGACTTCGAAGCGCCGCTCTCGGGTCTTCAGAGGACTTTCACCTCCGGGTGGAGAAACATGCCAGGCACACCGACGATTTCGGCGGCGCATGCGCCGCCGGATGAAGCATCGCGCTGCCGATTTGTCATCGCGCGGGGCAAGCCCCGCGCCATGGGTCGGCGCGTGCACCGACCCTATGTGTCGACTTGACATGTGTGCGCTTCGCGCCAGTCGGATTCTGCGCGCGCCATGGCCTCGCGTCTGCGGAACTCGCCGCGCCAAGACCGACCCACGCCCCATTCCTTGCCGTCCCTTATCTGTGAAGTTGAAGGCGTGTTGAACCTGGTGCGACAGCATCCAAAAGAAGTCACTCAACCGCCGCCGCGGGGCCTGGACGAGCTCGAGTCTGCAATCGATGCAGTGGGGCATGGGCGTGTTCGAACCTTCAGTCGATGCCGTGGGGCGCGAGAGCCCTCGAAAGTGTCGTCGATGCCGTGGGGCGCGGGCGTCGCCCGCGCCGATCTCGCGCGCGCGTGCGCGCGCGGATGAGGCAGCGCGCTGCCCATACCTCATGGCGCGGGTGTAGACTTCGGGCGGCATGGCCTCCCCCGATGATCCGCTTGATGGGCTCATTGCCCAGTGCCTGTCGCGGATCGAATCCCAAGGCGCCCGCGCGCTGGATGAACTCTGTCGGGATCACCCGGAGCACGCGTCGGATCTGCGCAGGCGCGTGGAGCAGCTGGCGAAGCTCGGGCTCGTGCAGTCGGCCGAGACAACGCGCGACGATGTGCTGCCGCGCATGCTCGGGCCCTACCGGCTGGTGGAGCGGCTGGGCGGCGGCGGCATGGGCGTGGTGTTTCGCGCAGAGCAGCCTTCGCTGGGGCGATTTGTGGCAGTCAAAGTGTTGCGTCCCGACATGCTCTTCTTCCCGGGGGCGCAGGATCGGTTCCGGCGCGAGGCTTCGACGGTCGCGCGGCTCCAGCATCCGGCGATCGTTCCGGTGTATGAATTCGAGGAGGCGGGTGGCGCTTCCTATTTGGTGATGGAGTTGGCCGAGGGCGCGACCCTTGGCCAGATCTTGGGGTATCTCGCGGGGCGGGTGGAGACCGATCAGCTGGAGGGGCGCCATCTTGCGCAGGCGTTGGAGGCGCTTCGGCCTGGCGTGCCGGTGGAGCGCGGCGGCGCGAGCCGGATTTTTGAGGGGAGCTGGGTGGAGGCGTGCCTGCGCATGACGCGCGAGATCGCGCTCGCGCTCGACCATGCACATAGCCGCGGCGTACTCCACCGCGATGTGAAACCTTCGAACATCATGCTCGGCCCCGATGGCCGCGTGCGCCTGCTCGACTTCGGGCTCGCGACGGCGCAAGGGACGACGAAGCTGACGCGCTCGGGAGCGCAGCTCGGATCGGTGCCCTACATGTCACCGGAGCAGATTCGCGGAGAAACTGACGCGCTCGACGCGCGGACGGATGTGTATTCGCTCGGAATCACGCTGTATGAATTTCTTACTCTCGAGTCCCCTTACTATTCTCCGTCGTCGGAGGAGTCGACGCGGCAGCGGATTCTGGAGGGGCGCCCGAAGCCGATTCGGGAACTCCATGCAGCGGTCTCTTGGGACGTGGAGACGGCCTGCCTCGCAGCCATGGAGGTGGACCGCGCACAACGATATAAAAGCGCCGGAGCGCTCGCGGCAGACCTCGGACGCATCCTCGAGCTGCGCCCGATCGAGGCGCGGCGGCCCAACATTCGAGTGCGCCTCGCGCGGCTTGCACGTCGCCACCCGGCGGTGACGGCGGCCGCGGTGGTCGGCGCCGTGGCGCTTGTGCTCGGCCCGGCCGGTTACTTGATTCAGGAGGCTCGGGCGCGGTCCGAGATCACGACGGCGCTCGAGAAAGCACAGAAGAGCTTCGATCTGGCGGTCGAGGTCGTCGACCGCCTGCCGGTGCGGCTGGCCAATGATCAGCTCCAGGGGATGCCCGGCTTCGAGGAAGTGCGCCGCAGCGTTCTGGAGGAATCGCTGGAGATGTATCAGCGGCTCGCGGAGCAGTTCGGTTCCGGCAGCGGGCTCGGCGCTCGCGCGCTCCATGTTCACAATCGAGCCGGAGTACTTTCTGTACTGCTCGGCAAACTGGACGATGCAAAGCAACACTTCCAGGAGGCGATCGCGATGATCGAAGCGCTCGGAGCGGCGAACGCACCGAGCCTCGAGCAGCCGCGCTCCCTCGCTGGCCTCGCCGAGGTCGCATTCCTGAAGCGAGACCTCGATACTGCAAGCTCGTCGATCCGACAGGCGATCTCTCTGCTTGAATCGCAGATCAGCCGCAGCCCGAAGGATGCCCAGGCGGTGAATCTCCTCTTCGAAAATATGTGGTTAGAAGCCAATATTGCGAAGGCTCGCGGCGCATTCGACGATGCACAAAAGGTGCTCGCCAAGGCTGCGTCGCTTGTGGAGATGCACCGAGCAGTCCTGGGTGAGGCCATGGATGCCGACCATGATCTCGGCCGCATTCAGATGGAGCGATCAGCAGTCCTGCTGGCAAGCGGTGCGCTCGAGCCCGCGAGAGAGGCCGCCCAAGCGGCCGTTCTCGCGTTTCGTGAGTGTTTGCTAAAAAGTCCAAACAGCCCCGTCGACCAGATTCTCCTCGCGCAGGCACTCGCGATCCGCGCCCGCGTCGAGACGGAACTCGGCGTCGAGGCCGAAGCACGGGCGGCGCTTCAGGAGAGCTTGAGTCTCCGGCGCAGTGCCGTCGCGCAACTCCCTCATCAGCAAGCATACCGTTACGATCTTGTGAACGGACTCGTGGAGCAGGCGAGTCAATCGCTGCGCTCCGAGAATGCACAAGAAGCGTCGATCGTCGCGAGCGAGGCGATCGAGCTCGCTCGAGATCTCACGGCGGAAGCACCGGAGGTCACCACCTTCGGAGCCGCCCTCGGCTCCGCGCTCCATCAGGGCGCGAGATCACAATTCGCCCAGGGAGACCCCAAGACGGCGCGCGAGATGCTGGAAGAGTCCGTGGCAATTTTCGAGAATCTGGATCCAGAAGATATGTTGATCTCCGTCGGGCTCAAGCTGGCACAGACGTCTGCCACCCTGGGAGATCTCTATCTTGTGCTTGAGCAGTTCCATGAATCCGCCCAAGCGCTCGATCGCGCGAAAGGACTTTTCCTACAGATGGCCGATGCTGATCCAGCCGCGATCGGGTACGTAGTTCCGGCGGCGAGAGCACTGCTGACTCAGTCGATTGCCTACGAGAGATGCGGAGATCTGACAAAAGCGCGTGCGAGCGTTCGAGCCGCCCGCGATTCCTTCGGTCGGCTCTCCCCAGAAGCTCAGAAATCGGAAGCGACGGCTGCCTTGGTACGAGATCTTTCCGAAAGGCTTGCCGCGCTCGAAGAGACACCGGCATCGGCTCCTGCGAATAAGTAGCTTCAGACGCAGAGCCTAGCGCACGCGTCGCCGCCGATTGCGCAGGTAGTCGACGAAAACGTAGCTGCCAAGGTTGTCGAGGCCTGAGAAGTACACTCTGCCTTGATTGACCTTGGCGAACTCCTCGACGAACGACTGGAGGTAAGCGTCTTGAGCCACCATGAAGGTCGTGATCGGGATCCCCTTTCGGTGGCATTCGGCAGCTTCCTCGAGCGTCTTATTCACAATTCTTCGGTCGAGCCCCATGGGATTCTTATAGATGCTCCCGTCGGGCTCCGTGAGTGCGGAGGGCTTGCCGTCCGTGATGAGGAAGATCTGCCGGTTCGCGGCGCGCGAGCGAAGGAGAAGCTCCCGCGCCATGCGCAGCCCCGCTCTCGTATTGGTATGAAACGGCCCGTTCGAGACGAAAGGCAGATCCTCGCGCCGGACCCTCTTCGCTTCGTCGCCGAAAAGCACGACCTCGAGAGTGTCCTTCGGGAATTGTGATGTCACCAATTCGTCGAGCGCCAAAGCCACCGTCTTGGCAGGCGACATGCGGTCCTCGCCATAGAGCGTCATGGAGTGCGAGATGTCGAGCAGCAGCACCGTGGCGCAGCTCGTCCGGTGCTCCGTTTCGTACACTTCCAAATCCTGCTCCTCGATCGCCCCGGGCGCACCTGCCGCGCCCGGCGCGCTCTCCGAGCCGCGCCGCATCGCCGCGTTGCGATAGGTGGAGGCCCAGTCGACGGCAGCCACGTCGTCGCCGAATTCATAAGGTCGCGTCTCCGGCAGACGCTCCCCCTGCGCGCCGGCGTGCGGCGTGCGATGCTCCCCCGCGCCGCCCTTGCGCAACCCCTGGAAGATCAACTCCAGCGAGTCCCTGCGAATCTCGCGCGCGCCTCGGCCCGTGAGAGTGAACTCCCCTGTCAAAGGATCGGTACGAACCTCCCGATCCCGCTCCAGCGCCTTGCGAAAATCCTCCAGCGAATAGCCCTTCGGCAGCAATTGATGGCGCTCCGCGAGCACCTCGAGCCAGCGCATCGCCTCGTCCACGTCGCCGTCGGTTCGGACAAGCAGCGCATGGAAGATTCGCCGCAGGAGCTTCTCGAGCTCGGCGCGACCGTGGCGAGCGGGGTCGAAACGCTCGTAAAGCCATCGCATGGAGGCAAGATCGCACGCGGCGGCGCCAGGCGCTGCCGGAGCCTCCCGCGACGCCCCACGGAGCCGCCCTCGCGCCGCCGCGCCCCCCATGGGAGCGCTGCCGGGGGCGATAGGCTGCTTCCATGCTCCCTACTCCCAATGATCGAAAGCCGACCCTGAAGAGCGGCACTCCCGACCACGAGGATGTCAATATTATCTTGAAGCTTTATGAGCTTCGACGCGAGGCCGTGATGCGCCAGGCGCGCGACGCCATGGCGATGTGGACGCCGACGAGCTACGAGGAGTTCGTGGCCGTCACGCAGTGGGGACATCCCCATAATGCACATTTCCGCCAGGTCTCGAGCTACTGGGAAATGTGCGCGACATTTGTGAACCAGGGAGCGCTCCACGAGGAGCTGTTCTGGCAGACCAACGGCGAGGCTATTTTCTTCTTCGCCCGCGTGGAGCCTTTCATCGAACGATACCGAAAGGAGATTGAGAATCCGGGCGCTTTGAAGCAGCTCGAAGAACTCATTAAGCGCCGTCCTGACGGCCCGGCCCGCTTGGCCATGTTCAAGTCTCGCATCGCGAAGATGTCCGAAAGCGCCAAGAGGGCGAAGTAGCGGGCTCCCGCATCATGGCGTTCATCCAAGTCAATCAGCCCTCCGGCACCGGATTCTTTGTCTTTCCGATCGACGAAGAGAACGTTACCGCTCGCATTCCTCATGATTTCACTCGCGCCTATCCGCTCGCGCCGTTCGAACGGAATGTGTCGCCCAAGACCTTCGCGTCGCTGAAGCAGCGCGTCGGCTCGGGTGCGCTCGCCGTCGTTGGGCTCTGGCCCGACGAGGCGGTCACCAAGAAGTGGGAGCTCATCGTCGGCGGCGAGACCTGCCTCTTCATGCGCAAGTCGGGCCTCGTCGGCGCGGGCACGGTGATTCACTCGGAGCGCAACCGAACGCTCTCCGAGGCGCTCTTCGGAAAGGGCGGCGCCGGCACCCACGAGCTGCTCATCCTGCTCGCGGGCGTGACGTCGCTTTCCATGCCGCTCGACGCGTTCTACGGCGCCATCGGCCGGAAGTCGCGCGCGCCGTTTAAGGGCTTCACGACGCTCTCGGCCGAGAACATTGCAAGAATCGAAGAAAAGTACGGTTCCATCTTCGGCTTCATGGAGGCGGCGGCGGCTCGGAGCTAGCAACCGGGGAGGCCTGAGACCCGCGCGATTGTGTCACCAGGGTAGATGACCCGAGCGCGAAGCTGCGCCCGCTGGAATCGCCTCGGGACGGTGGTTCTACTTCGGAAGCCATGCCCCCTCGCCCCCGACGGCCCCGCCCACTCTCTGTCGTCGGCACATCCCCGCCGAGGCTCGAGGGCGCGGCGAAAGTCGCCGGCACGGCGCGCTACGTCGACGATCTCGAGTTTCCGGGACTTCTGCTGGGGCGCACGATTCGATCGACCGTCCCACGCGGCGAGCTGCTCGGATGGTCGATGGGGCGGCGGCCGCGCGGCCTGCACGTCGTCAGCGCCGCTGACATCCCCGGCCGCAACGCCATCGCGCTCCTCGAGCCCGACCAGCCCTGCCTCGTGCGCCGTGAGATCCGCCACGCGGCGGAGCCTGTGCTGCTGCTCGCCCACGAGGATCGCGACGCGTTGGCGAGCGTCGCCGTCGAACTGCGTGAGCGCCCGCGGAAGGCACAGCTCGATGTGCGCGCGAGTCGATCGTTTTGTAAAGAGATTCTCATCGAGAAGGGAAACCTCTCCCGGGGCTTCGCGCGCGCCGACCGGATCGTAGAAGGCGAGTACACGACCGGACACCAGGAGCAGCTGTACGTCGAAACCCAGGGAGTGATCGCCGTGCCCGAGAAAGACGGCGTCACGATCTATGGATCCTTGCAATGCCCATACTATGTGCAGAAGGCGCTCGTGGAATTGCTGAGTTTGCCTCCGGAGCGCGTGCGCATCATCCAAGTGGAGACGGGCGGCGGATTCGGGGGAAAGGAAGAGTATCCTTCCATGATCGCGGGGCATGCCGCACTCCTGGCCCTGAAGTCGGGGCGGCCCGTGAAGCTTGTCTATGACCGCTCGGAGGACATGCTCGCGACGACGAAGCGCCACCCCTCGATCGTTCGCCACAAAACCGGCGTTCGGCGCGATGGATCGCTCACGGCGATGCAGATCGACGTGCTGCTCGACGCAGGAGCTTATGTGACACTTTCGCCCGTGGTGCTCTCGCGCGGCGTGCTGCACGCAGCGGGTCCCTACCGCTGCGAGGACGTACAGATCCTCGGTCGGGCGGCCATGACAAACACGCCGCCGAATGGTGCATTTCGAGGATTCGGCGCGCCGCAGACACAATTCGCCGTCGAGGTCCATATGGAGCGGATCGCGGAAGCGCTCGGCATCGACCCGCTCGAGCTCCGCCGCCGAAACGCGCTCCGGCCGGGCGACACGACGGCGACGGGCCAACGACTCGGCGCGGATTGCTCCGCCCTCCCCTGCCTGGAGTCCGCCGTCCGTCGCTCGCGATTTGTGGCACGAAGGCGCGCGATCGAAAAGCACAACGCCAAGGCACGGGTGAGCGGCGGCCCCCTGCGCGGCATCGGCCTCGCACTCTTTTTTCACGGAAGCGGCTTCACGGGAGCGGGTGAGGTGAAGCTCGCATCGCGCGCAGCGCTTGAGCTGACCCCGACGGGCGCCCGGATCCTGGTGGCGTCCACGGAGATCGGCCAGGGCACGCGCACGATCTTGTCACAAATCGTGGCCGAGGAACTCGGCTGGCCGCTCTCCCGCATCGAGGTGGCCGATCCCGATACGAGAGAAGTGCCCGACAGCGGGCCTACTGTAGCCTCTCGCACTTGCATGATCGTGGGAGAGATTCTGCGCCGCTGCGCACAGAGCCTGAAGCGCGCGCTCGGGCGCATGACTCCGCGGCAGTATCTTGCGAAGAACGGCCCGCTCGTCGTGACCGAACAATACGATCGGCCGAAGTCGATGCATTGGGATGATGTTCATTATCGAGGCGACGCGTACGGAGCGTACGGATACGGCTGCGATGTCATCGAGCTCGAGATTGATCCCGTGACGGCGGAGGTGCGCCCCGCCGAGGTCACCGCAGTCCAGGACATCGGCCGCGCGATCCACCCGGTGCTCGCCGCCGGGCAAATCGAAGGCGGCACGGCCCAGGGAATCGCCTTCGCGCTCGCGGAGGAGGTCGTGATGCGCGACGGGCGGATGGCGAACGCGCAGCTCACCAATTATGCGGTTCCAACCCCGCTCGACACTCCGCCGATGCAGGTTGAGATTCTTGAGTTCCCCTATGGTCACGGCCCTTTCGGAGCGAAGGGAGTCGGAGAGATGCCAATCGACGGTCCCTCCCCCGCCGTCGTCAATGCGCTGCGTCACGCGGGGCTCGACATTCGTGATATTCCGGCTGTTCCGGAGCGGATCGCCGGGCTCGTCGATTCGATGCGGGGAGCGGCGACGTGAAGCTGCGCATCAACGGCACCACGTTCCGTGTGGAGGCGCACCCGCTTGAGCGGCTGCTCGACGTGCTGCGCATCCAGTGCAAACTCACGGGGACCAAGGAAGGTTGCGGGGAGGGCGAGTGCGGCGCATGCACCGTGCTGCTCGATGGCGAGCCGGTGAATGCATGCCTTGTTCCGGTCGCCCATGCGGAGGGCCGATCGATCACAACGATCGAAGGGCTCGGCGGCACCGAAGGGAGCCACCCTTTGCAGCGCTCCTTCGTGGAGCAGGGTGCGGCCCAGTGCGGGTTCTGCACGCCGGGAATGTTGATCTCTGCGTCGGTGATTCCTGCGGGCGCGAGGCGCGAGGAGATCCGCTGCGCGTTGGCGGGAAATCTGTGCCGCTGCACCGGCTATTCGGCCGTCTATCGGGCCGTCGAGCTGGCGCGAGCCAAGCGGGCACGGCGGAGGGCACGATGACGACATGGACCAGCCCGGCGATCTCGTCGATGCGACTCGAGCGCCCCCGCTCGCTCGCCCATGCGCTCGATCTGCTGGAGGCCGACCGCGGCCTCACCCCGATGGCCGGCTGCACCGATCTTTATGTGGGAATTCACTTCGGCAGCCTGAAGCAGCGCCGTTTCCTCGACCTGCAGCCGCTCGCCTCGCTGCGGAAAATTCAAAAACGCCCCGACGGAACTCTTGTTCTCGGCGCATTGGTAACGTACTCACAATGCCTCGACTCCCCGCTCGTCGCGCGGGCGCTTCCGATGCTGGCGTCAGCTGCAAAAGAGATCGGCGGAGTGCAGATCCGCAACCGCGGCACGCTTGGAGGCAATCTCGGTAATGCGTCCCCGGCAGGCGACACGCTCCCCGTCTTCCTGGCCGCGGACGCCACCGTCGTACTGGCGAGCGCCCGAGGCGTTCGGCGCGTCCCGATCTCACAATTTTTTCTTGGATACCGAAAGACTGCGCGCCGGCACAACGAGCTCATCACCGAGATCGAGGTCCCGCCCATCGCTGGCAAACAGTGGTTTCGAAAAGTGGGAACTCGGGCGGCCAACGCCATCTCGAAAGTTGTCGCGGCCGGCGTCCGCGGCGAAGGGATCACTTTTGCACTTGGCGCTGTGGCACCGGTCGCGATGCGCGCCTACGCTGCCGAATGCGCTCTGGGCAGCGCGCTCCCGCTCTCCGAAGCTCACCGCGCGCTGCGCAGCGAGATCACACCGATCGACGATCTCCGGTCGACGGCGGCCTACCGCGCCCGAACCGCGTGCGCTCTGCTGACACAATTCTGGAGCGAGACTCGATGAACAGCCCGTGGCCCATCATCGTCCTTCTGATCCTCGCGGGCGGCGCGGTCGCGCTTCAGGGGGCGTCGAATTCTGCGCTTGCGTCTCGAATCTCCCTTCCGAATGCACTTATCGTCAACACGCTCGTCGTGCTGGCGGGAACGCTTCTGTATGCTCTGTTGCACTCCCTCAACCCGATGAGCCCGAGGCCGAGCCTCTTCTCGCGCGAAGGAATCGTGCCCGAGGGCACGCCTTGGAGTCACTACCTCGGGGGGCTCTGCGGCTTCACGGTGATCGCGGTGTCCGCCTACGCAATTCCCAAGCTCGGCGTGGGTCTCTCCATCGCACTCCTCGTCCTCGGTCAGGGGCTCGCGGCGCTCGCTCTCGACCATTTTGGCGCGCTTGGCCTGGCTGCCACCCCTGTGACAGCGACGCGCCTCCTCGGCGTGCTGCTCCTCGCCGCCGGCGTGCTGCTCGTGCGCCGCTAGCGGCCTTGCCCCAGATCGATTTGTGAGTTCGGCGCTCGCGCCGAACAACGGCGCGGGGCTTGCCCCGCGCGATGACGAGCCGTCGAAGGCGGGATTCGTCATCCGCGCGCGCGAGCGCGCGCGAGATCGTCGCGGGCCATGCCCTACGGCGGCAATGAAGGAACCTGGTGGGATGTTGTCACACCAGGTTGCACGCTCTTTCACCTTCACAGATAAGAACGGCTTGGAATGGGGCATCGGTCGCTCTTGGCTCGGCGAGTTCCGCAGGCGCGAGGCCATGGTGCGCGCAGAGTCCGATGGGCGCGAAGCGCCGGTCGGATTCTGCACAACCGATGAGCCGCCGATCGGCGAGGACTGTCCGCTGCCGAGCCAAGACCAACCGCGCCCCATTCTTCCCGAGTCACAACCCGCCAGCCACGCGCCGACCCCACTTCCCAGGTGAGGGGTCGTTCGCCCGCGCCCACCCCACTTCGTCGCTCTTCAGAAGTCGCGGGCGCCGCCTGCTAACACTTCACCGCCGACGCGCACAGAAGGGCATCGAACCTCGGAGTCTCCCATGCTCAAGCTGTCTGCTCTTCTCGCCACCGCTGCCCTCAGCCTGCCGATCGCGGCCCTCTCCGTCCCGCAAGCCATTCAACAGGACTCGCCCCCGCAAGAGCGCGCGACCGTCGACGAGCCGATGGAGATGGACGCCTACTTTCGCATGCAGTTCTTCGCAACGATCGAAGGTCTCTACAATTCGAGCGTGCCCAACGATGTGGTCGATCGGTTTCTCGTCCCGGATCCGAAGAAGCCCGAACTGTCGCTATTTGTGACGGGCTGTCCGATCTGTATTCCCGTGAAGGCAGCGATGCGTGTCTATCGTGCACGAGCTCCGATTCTCGAGTTCAAGAGCCCCGGCGGCACCTTCGGAAAGGGCTTCCCAGCGGCCGATCGCGAAGCCGTGCTGTCGGGGGATTACACAAGGCAGCATGCCATCTTACAGAAGCTCGTCAGCGAGTGGACCGAGGCGCGGCTCAAGTCGATGCGCCTCACCCCCGAGGAGTTGGAGCGATGGCATCGAGACGCGTTCGAGCGAAGGAAAAAGGGCATGGGGCTGCTGCCCGGCGCCCGGCAGACAGGCACCTACGGACCCGCCAAGGCGTGTGCCGCGTGCGACGGGGCGAACTCCCTCTGGGATCAACCCGAGAATCGGTAGCTGGCGCGGGCTCAGCGCAGAGACAGGCGGAGCTGGCGAACGGCGGAGCTCACAAATCGCCCGAGCCCTTGCACTTCGACGCGGCGGACTCCGCGGCGTCGAGCCCCGCCGCGACTCCCTCCACTCGCTCCAGATGGATGCGATGGCGCGCGCGCCAAGTGAGGTCGGCTTCCGGAACAAAGCGACTTCCACCTCACTTGCGAGCTCAAACCATACGAGAGCGATCTCGGGCTTCTGTTCGAACCGCGCCATTTGTGAAGCCGCGGGAACGACTTGGCTCCAGGCGCTCGATTCTTGACTTCCCCTCGTCACGATCGAGCACCACCGGGCGCGGACCTTCGCAAGATTCTCGTTCTCCGCGAGCACCTTCGCGTGCTGGAGCGCCAGCTCAAGCTTGCCGGCGATCGGCTGCTCGGCGATCCCCTCGAGGACGACCTCGCTCGCCGCCGTCCACCGCAAGCGATCGGCACCGTTGGTCGCCTCCTGCCCGAGCTTCTCCGCAGCCGACCTCGCCGCACGGCGGTATCGAGGCACCCCGCGGGCGTGCTCGTAGAATCGCTCGAGCTGTGGGAGCGCCTCCTGAAAACGCCCCGAACGGCTCAGCATGCCGATCGCAGAATTATGAGCATCCGCCAGCTCCTCCTTGACAACTGTCAAGGGACGCGGAGTCTTGCGCACTTAGCTGCCCGTGGCAAAAGTGCTACGCAGAGCGAGCGCGAGGATTTTTCGCGAGATCGAGAAGGACCGCCGAAGACGTAGCAAGGAGTTACGGCGAGGCGGCACGACGATGAGTTCGCGAAAAAGTCCCGCGCGCAGCTCGGATGACTTTTGCCACGGGCAGTTAGGGGACGTCTAGTTTTGCGCACTGGGTGTGGATGTGGAGGTTTCAGTGGCCTGGGGATTCGGGGAGATTGGTGTTCTCCGGAGCATGGGGCAGCCGCAGGCGCGTCACCCGGAGCTGAGCGCTCCAGATCGCGGAGCCGGTAGCTTCGACCTTTGATGTTGAAGACATGGCATCGGTACAGCAGCCGATCGAGCAGCGCCGTCACCATGACTTCGTCGCCGGCGAAGACCTCGGGCCATTCCTTCACCGCTTTGTTGGTCGTGATCACTTCGGCGCTCCGCTGATAGAGCACGCTCACTCATCGAAAGAAGAGGCTCGCCTCGATCCTCGTCAGTGCGCGAAACCCGACCTCATCGATGATCAGCATGGCGCTGCGCAGGTACTTCTTACCTTTCAATCGCGCGGGTGCCACCTCGGCATCGCACTTGAGCTCATGCATCAAGTCGTCCAGGTGGTAGAAGCCCACAGAAAATCCACACTCCACCGCGCGGACCCAAAGCGCGACGGCGAGGTGGGTCTTGCCGACTGTCGTAACGAAGAGCAAGCACACGCACGACCGCCCGGTGCACTCAAAAGCCCACCGCGTTGTCGCCTAAGGCTAAAGCTGCTGGGAGCTGCGGCGTTTGCCCTTCATAGAGTCGACTCGATCGTGGAGCCGATGAGGGCGAGGCTTTTCGCCTAGAGCGAATCTTCTTCGCGCTCCGCGAAGGGGCTTCACCGGAGCCTCGCGTGGCAGCCCATTCGAACCCAACTTTACAAGAACAGTGTCGTTACGAGTGCTGCGGAGCTCGAGAGCTGGAACGGTGCGATCGTGCATGCAGTATTTGCGTGGATTGACATCCAATAGTAGCTTCTTCCTGCGAGCTCCGGGACATTGGGAATCGCGATGGACAGGGCGCCAACTCCGGATCCATTCACAGGAAGATCGAACGCGTACAGCTCGGGGGCAAAGAGGCTCACATGCATGGGGATTCCGATACCAAGCTCGTCGAGGCCCGTTCCGGCCTCGGAGCTCACGAGCATGAGCTGCGTTGAACTCGGAGGGCATGCGGTTACGCGAACCTCGAATTCGGGATTTCCGATCGCGGGCGATGAGGCTGCGCTGATCATGTGAGCACCTGCGCATCCGGGAACCCCCAATCCGACGCTGGCGAGCCCCACTGACGAGACCGAGAGTGTCGCAGATGCCGATGAGCCGACATTCCCAGCTCGGTCAGTAATGATCACTTGATAGGAGATTGAGCCGTGGAGATACCCCGGGATCTCGCCACGCCAAGTATCTCCGCCGCTGTAGCTAAGCACCGCGGATCGGGAGTCGCCATTCACAGAAAAGTTCACCGTTCCCGTCGCCGTCTTGAAAGTCTCATGTGCTGCATTGTCGAACGCTCGCACAAGCACACGGCGAGGGGCGACTTGCGCAGGTCCATCGGAGAGTGCCCGAAGAAGAGGAATTCGGGGCGCAATGGGATCGGGTGCGCCGATCCCATTCACGAGCAAAACCTCCGATGCAGTGCCTCTCTGGGCGGACAAGATGTCGGTATCGCCATCGTTGTCGATATCTCCCATGTCGGCGGCGAGCGAGAGCGTCCCGGCTCCAGAAGCAGCTGAAGCTGGCACGAGCGCAACACTTGCGAGCTCTAGAAATTGATTCTTATAGAAACGGTCGGTGCTGGAGAACGCCGAAACGAAGACATCCAAGTCGCCGTCGTGATCGAAGTCGAGCAGATCGACCTCATTGTCCGAGCGATTGTCCGTCAAAGCCGTGCCTAAGCCAAACGACCCCGTCCCGTCATTCAACGCGTAGGAGTCTGAAAGATTCGCCGCCCCATTGAGGAAGTATGCATCGCAATCATTATCAAAGTCGAGATCTCCGAGTTCGCCGTCATAATTGTCAAGTTGCTGAGGTACCTGCGCGCCCCAGATTCCCGTCCTGTCTCGATAAAGGCGCTTCCCCAACGACTCGCTGCCGAGGCTCTCACCGTTCTCAACCCAGCGGCTCTGATAGAACCGTTGGCGCGACGAGCGGGAGTTTGCATAGATATCGAGATCGAAATCCCCATCCAGATCGCAAAAATCGACATCGAGCGGCATATTGCTAATGTCGTGCGTCGTTCCATCGACGAGGAGCGTGGCTTCCGCCTGAACGCCTTCGAGAAATCCCGCCGCACTCCCGTTCGGAATGCTCGCTGAAGGCGCGACAGCGCCCGAAGGATTGTACTCACGGAACCATCCCCAACCGCCTGGACCAGATTCGTTCAGGAACAGCCTCGACATGACTGCGCCGCTGAATCCCGATCCGTAAGAAGTGTGGTAATAGTCCGGATCCCCGTCGAAATCGACATCCGCAAAGTCTCCCTGAGCCGAGAAGTCCACGAAACCGCCCGCGAAAGGCCCCGCCGTTAAAAGTAATGAGCTGGGAACCGAGGAGCCGGCACTGCCGAGGCCAAGCCAGCGAGAGGAGTCCTGTACGAACACACCGGCGGTTCCCGCCTGCGCCAGCCCTTGATTGATCCACCATGTATTGGACTGGGAGATGATCTGTGAGTTATTCGCGAAGAACAAGTCGAGGTCGCCGTCGCCATCGATATCCACGACTTGCACATCTCGTGAAGATTGAGTAAAGTTCGGAGCGAGGTGCGTCGCAGTTACATCTCCGAAAGTACCCAATGATCCGGGTGGGAGCCCTCCTGTTCCCGAGAGCCCTCGGTTGAAGAGCACACGGCTCTGCTGATTGCCCGAGTCACCGCCGTTCGCATAGACAAGGTCAAGGTCTCCGTCGAGATCGAAGTCGCCGAATTTGACCGATTCCGTGTCACCCCCGAGCGGCGGAATAGACGCCGCGCTGAGTGGCGTGAATTGTTGCGCAGCGGCATCCCCGGAGCTCGTGATCAGAAATACTAGCCCGGCCCCAATCAAGAAGGTGATTGCGCGGGACACCCGATGAAATCGCGGGAGCGAGTTCGATGCCGAAGCGCGCCGAGTCTCGGTGGATGTTTTGGGCATTGGGCAGAAACCTCGGGGTCAACGTGGGCCGAAAGCACCCAGGCGCATCGAAATGAGCAGCAGAATCGAGCGGGCGCGTAGCATCGAGTTGGGTTGGATGCGACACGATGCCGACCGCTCGCGAGCGTCCGCAGATCGTTCGAGGAGTTTGCACTACGGAGCCGGCAGACGGAACGCCTCCTCGACGGGGCGGAACGGGCGATTCAGCTCGAGCGGCCGGCGAAGAGGACCCTTCGGCGGGCGTGTGCGGGCGAGCCATTCGCGGTAGATCTCCTGCGACTTCGCGGGGTCGACCTCCACGTCTCCGTACTGATCGCCGGGGCGCGCTTTCTCCACAGTCACTTTTTGGTGCCAGCAGTGCATTCCGGAGATCGGGTCGGGCTGGACCGGAAAGGTAAGATTCTGGTGCACGCCGCCGTCGACCCACCAAACGCGCTTGCTGTCCTTGTCGGAACTCGCGAACGGCTCGATTCCGCGAATTCGGCGAAGCTTGAACTTTCCGCCGGTCGTATCGAGCTTCACGAGGGCGCTCGCCCATTTATCGGTGCCTTCTCCCGGCTGGTCGCCCGTGCGCCACCGCCCGAGGTGGTGCGAGCATGCCACGACGCCGGGGCGCATCCCTTCGGAAACCCACACTTTATTGACAAAGTATCCGAGCCGTGTCGTCACGCGCACAAGATCATTGGTCTTCACCCCGAGGCGCTTGGCGTCCTGCGGATGGATCCAGACGGGATTGGCGTTCGAAAGCTCATAGAGCCACTTCGCATTGCCCGACCGCGTGTGAATCAGCGTGGGGAGGCGGAACGTGGGTACGAGCGGGAACTCATTCTTCGAGCGGTCCATCCGGCTCTCGTGCACGTGGGAGAGGATGTAGCCCGGGAGCGCGTGCTCGGGCCAACCCCACGCGGCCATGAGCGGCGAATAGATCTCGAGCTTGCGCGACGGAGTCGGGAAGCCGGAGAGAGCCTTCCCGTCGATGACGACGCCGACGGCCTTGCCTTCCTTCTTCACAATTCCTGACTGCGGCTCGACGACGCTGCCGGATAGGGACTTCTCGTCGAGCGCGTGATTGTATTGTTCATACTTTCCCGAGTCGACGAGGAACGCCCCGTGGCGCCGCATGTACTCGAGCGGCGACAGGTTCGCCTTCGCCGCCGCAGCCGGAAGACCGGGCACGGAGTTCTCAAAAATCCAGCGGTAGTACTCATCGACGCTCACGCGCTGGCCGGGGCGATAAGGCGACTCGTAATACTTGCGAATGCCGAGCGAGCCGTCGGGGTCGATTCGCCAGGAGAGGTTCATCCAGAACTCGTCCTCTTCCCACACCTCGCCCGGATTCGCCTCGTAGGTGTGCTCGAACTTCTGGCCGCGGCGCTCCTTCGCCACGCGCAGCACCGGCTGGCGAAACGCAAGCCATCGCCCCGCCTGCGTTTCCTGGGATTGCAAATCATGCCGCTCGGGACCGTGTCCCATCGGAAGCACATAATCGGCGAACATCGCCGTCTCGCTCCACGTGGGAGTGAGCGCCGCGTGAAGACCAATCAAGTCTTCGCGCTGCAGCACGTCCATCCAGGCGACGCCGTCGGGATTGGTCCAGACGGGATTATAAACTCTTGTGAAATATGCGGAGAGTTTACCTCGGCCTTCCCGCAGCAGGTGAGGCAACAGATAGCTGAGCTCGTAGTGCGAGAGCGGATACTCCTTGGGGAAGAGCAGCTCGCTCCAGACCGACTGCGGCCCCGGCTTCAGGAATGGCGCCGGCACGATCTTGTTCCAGGAGTGCGGAAGCGTCCCACCCTCTGTGCCGACGGCGCCGACCAACACCGAGAGGAGCTGGAGGCAGCGAGCCACCTGCCAGCCCCCTTCATTGCCGGCGGCCGTGTTTCGCCACACATGGGTCGCAAACGCGGAGCCGGCGCGGCCGATCTCCCGCGCCACTTGTGCAATCGTCGCGCGAGCGACCCCCGTCTCCTTTTCCGCCCAGCCGAGGGCGTCGGCCGGGATGCGTGCGCGCAGCGTTGGGAGCACGCGGTCGAAGGTCAACGATCCGGCGGGCGCAGCCGGCGCGCTGCCGACCACGCCGGCGTCGACCGCGGCGAGCATCTCCTCCCAATTGGTCCACTTTCTCACAAATTCGCGATCGACGAGATTCTCGTCGATCAGCACGGCCGCCATGGCCAGCAGCAGCGCCGCCTCGGTGCCGGGATAGGTAGCAAGCCAATAATCGCTCATCGACGCCGTGTTCGAGAGGCGGACGTCGACGGTGGCGATCTTCGCTCCGCGCATCTTCCCCTCGATGATGCGCTGCGCATGGGGGTTAAAGTAATGTCCCGTCTCGAGGTGCGAACTCAGCAGAAGGATGAACCGCGCATTGGCGTGGTCGGGCGACGGCCGGTCCGACCCCGACCAGAGCGCATAGCCGAGGCGCGCCGCCGCGGAGCAGACGTTGGTGTGGGAATTGTGACCATCCACACCCCAGCTCTGGAGAATGCGCTCCATGTAGCCGTCGTGCCCGGGCCGGCCGACGTGATACATCACCTCAGTCTTGCGCCCTTCGACGATCGCTGCGCGGATGCGCGCCGCGAACGTGTTCAGCACCTCGTCCCACGTCGTGCGCTCGAACTTTCCGCTGCCGCGCGGCCCGCTGCGCTTCATCGGATAGAGGATGCGCTGAGGATCCTGAACCTGATTGATCGTTGCTGGGCCCTTTGCACAATTGCGTCCGCGCGAGCCCGGATGAAAAGGATTCCCCTCGAGCTTCTGAATCTGCCAGGTGGCCGGATCGATGTACGCCACGAGGCCGCAGGCGGCCTCGCAATTGAAGCAGGTGGTCGGAACGAGCGTGTAGCGCCGCTCGACGCGGCGCGGCCAAGCCTCCGGATCCCACTCGGTCCAGTCGTCCCACCGCTCCATGGGCGGGAACGACTCCAGCGGGGTCACGGTCATCGGCTCGTAGTCGCGGGGCATGGGGCGCGCATCGTAGCGCGAAAGGGCCGCGGACAGCCGCTTCGCCGCAGCTGACCCCAAATGCGCTATTTCCTCGCGAGCGCGGCGAGTGCGCGGGGCTCCACCTGCTCCGCGAGCCACGCGTGCCCGGCGGCGTTGAAGTGACGGTCCTGAGGGAGATAGAGCGACAGCACCTGCGGATGCGCCAGAAGAGCTGCCGTCCCGTCGAAGCAGCTCGCCTGGAGTTCCTTCTCCACGCGTTCACAAATCCGACGGGAGGCGAGCCCGCGCTCGTGGGCGGCGGGATCGAGCCCCATGGCTCCGAGCTGCGCCTCCCACGCACCGGGCCACACGGTGACCCAGCTCGGCAGGAGAACCACCACAAATCCCGCAGGGCGCGCCTCGTCGCGGAGCCTGCGCAGGTTGTCCAGCGTGCGATCCAGGATCGCGCGCATCGGCTGCGTTTCGGCACGGGCGTCGAGGAAAAGCGCCTCGCCACGCTGCGCTTGCGGAGGGAACCCCTCGGTGCGCGCCTGCTCCTCCTCATTCTGGACCGGAGCGCCCATGGAGAGCGGCCCGAGAGTTGTGGTAATCCACCATTCGATCTCGAACCACGCGCGGGAGCGAAGCGCGAGGCGCGCCCGCAACGAGTTTTTTGTGAATCTCGCCGCCTCGGTATTCATGGCGAATCCTGCGACGACCTCTTTGGGCCCCGAGACGTCGTCCTGGAAATCGGTGCCGAGGTGGACGCACGCGAGCACCACGTCCGGCTGGAAGGTCGGCTGATAACGCAATAAATCGCGGCGCTGATCGGCGATGCCGTTCCCCGGCATGCCGGCGTTTCCGCCGAGGACCGGCACGCCGAGCGCCCGCTCCAGGCGCTGGGCGAGCACGTTGGGGAAGGTCTCCTGCCCTTCCACACCTTGGCCGAAGACCTGCGAATCGCCGAGCGCGAGAACGCGCTTTTCGCGGGCGCCCTTCATCGGCGGCACCTCGGGGCTCCGCAGGCCGAGCCGATTGAGCTTCACCCGAAGCCATCGCCCCTCATTGGCAACGCGCGTCTCGAAGCCCGGCACCGTGCGCACCGAGCCGTTGCCGTCATTCTCGTACATGCCGGCGAAATCGAGGTTGTGGGCGAACACGCCGGGATCGGAGCGCAGCGCAACCTCCCAGATCGCGAGCCCGATGAGCGCCGTCGGAATCCCGACAAATGCCATGAGAAGCAGGGTCGCAAGGAGGCGGCGCACGCGCAGACAGCATAACAGCCGTGCAGCCGCCCCCTTCCGGAGTCCTCCGTCCCCAAGCTCTCGCAAAAGGGCTCGTCTCGGATTTGGAATAGGAGGCCATGGACCTCCTCGCCCTCCTACCTGCGCTGTTCCTCGGCGCTGCCGCCTCCTCTATCCAGGATTCCAAGCCGAGCACGGATCGCATGCTCGTGCATTCCACAGTGCTCGACGCGAAGCCGGAAGAAGTGTGGAAGACGTTCACGACGTCCGAAGGAATCATAAAGCTCTGGGGAGTCGCGAAAGCAAAAGTGGATTTCCGGGTCGGCGGCTCCATCCGCACGTCCTACGACGTGGCCGCGAACCTCGACGGTCCCGAGGCCATTCGTCACACGATTGTATCTTTCGAGCCGGAGCGGTCGTTCACGATGCGAACGCAGGCGCCCGAGGGCGCGCCTGATTTCATACAGCTCGCTTGTGAGCATGCTTGGTCGGTGCTGCGGCTCGAGCCCGTGGGAACGGAGCGGACACGCCTCACCATCTCCGGATATGGGTACGGTTCGGGAGAATTGTGGGACCGTGCTTATCAGTTTTTCGACGTCGGCAACAAATCGACGCTCGAGGCCACGCGAAAGTATTTCGCCTCGCTGCGGCCCGCGCTCCCCACCGGAGCCGACGCTCTTGCGAAGCTGCGATCGCTGGTCGGCGGCGACTGGATCGCCGAACTCGCGCTGCCGGACGGCAAAACTCAACGATTCCGGCAGCGGTTCACCGCGTCACCCGGCGGCCACGGGATCCTCGGAGAGGGTTGGGCCGGAAGCGAGCCCGGGGCCCTACCATTCGCCGCGAGCTTGATGGCGGTCTTGGACAGTGACGGGGAGCTCTTCTATCTGCACCCCTCATCCAACGGCAGCCAATCCCGCGGAACGATTCGGCTGCTCGACGCGCAGCATCTCGCATGGAGCTGGGAAATGTTTGGTCCGGCGAGCCGCAAGGAACCGCAGCGCGAGCTGCGGATGGACCTCGTCGGGCCCGATGAGTATCATTTCCGGCTGTACGGTTCGCCGCAGGAGGCCGCCGCCGGCGGAAAGCCGATGCTCTTGCTGCAGTTCCGCCGGGTGCAGGAACTCCCGGCGGAGTTTCGATCGAAGGGCAACGGCTAGCCGCCCGTGCTTTACTGTACGAAGATGTCGAGCCCTTGAGAGGAGCTCAGGCCATAGACCGACGGCGTGCAGGCGGTCGCCGGCCATGCCGAGATCGTCTGCGCGTAAAAATGCACTCCTTGAATGGGTCCGATGTTGGGAATCGGGAGGCCCACTTGCGTCCGCCCCTGAGCGTCCGTCGGCATATCAAGCGCCACAATGGTGGTAGAAGTCAACAGGTCCACATGCAATATCACGTCGATGCCGAAGGGATCCGCGCCGAACTGAATGCGCTCATTCGTCACCAGTCCGAGCACGAGTGAACTCGGCGGCGCCTTCGTGAGCGAGATGCGGAAGTGATCTGTCCCAAGGTTCGGCGTGACGTTGCCCCAAATCGGCTCGGGACCGAGGCAGCCGAACGTGCCGAGTCCGAACCGCGAAAGCTGCTCTGGCGTAGCCGAGTAGATCCACACGCCACCCGCATTCGTAACAGGCTCGTCGGAGTCCGCGGCTCCGGCAATCCACTCGCTGACTCCATCTTGAGTGATATCTCCCGCCGCGGCCAACGAGGAGCCGAACCGGTCTCCGGGGTCCTCTCCGAGCACCTCGTGGAGCAGGAGCCCGTCGGCTCCCGAGTGCACTCTTACCGCACCTCGGAGGTCCGTGAGAAACGGACCACCCACGGAGGCACCGGCGGCGAAATCCCCAAAACCATCCTGATTCACATCTCCGAGGTAAGCGATCGAGACTCCGAATTGATCGTTGGCGACGGCTTTCCCTTGGACATTCAGGATCTGTGCACCGTTGACGCCGGAGTACACGAGCACCGCGCCTTGGTTCGACGCAGTGAAGTTCCCCTTCTTTCGCGCTCCGACGAGGAGGTCAGTTCGCCCATCCAAGTTCACATCGCCGGAATCCAGGGAGCGACCGAAGTCGAGGGAGTCGGTGGTTGAGATCGTGCGGATCAACGATCCCGATGCGCCGGAGTAGATCCGAGCCTGCCCAGCCCCCGAGCTCATGCCAGGGAGACCTGCGGCAAAGTCCACAAATCCATCCAGATTGACGTCGCCCGCCATCGCAACCGCTGCGCCTAGGAGACCGCCGCCGGTGATTCCCACGATCGAATAGAGCTGTGCGCCGTTCGATCCAGAATAAACGCGAAGGAGCCCCGCGTCGTTCGACAGGGAGTCGAACGTCGGCGCCCCCGCCAGGAAGTCGTCGCGACCATCATTATTGATGTCGCCTCCGCCGGCCACGGACCGCCCGAGCTCGTCGCCAAGATTGCTGCCGTAGGCGGCTCGCAGGAGCGTGCCGGTCAGCGGCGAGTACACAAAAACGCCGCCCGAATTGACGCCTCCCGTTCCGTTGAAGAGCGGCGCGCCCACCACGACATCGCGGATTCCGTCGCCGTTCACATCTCCCGCGCCAGCCACGGAAGCGCCGAATTCGGACAGCGCTTCGATGCCCGGGATGTAGCGGAGTTGGATTCCGCCTGAACTGGAGTGGATCCGAACGGCGCCCGCCTGCGCTTCAGCGGCGTCTTCCAACGGTGACCCCACAGCGAAGTCGCTGCGTCCATCCCCAGTGATGTCTCCAAGCCCGGCCACCGATGCGCCGCGTCGGACACCCGTCTGCGGCGCGGTGTGCACCGCAAGGACGCCGATCTGCTCTCCGGGAAATCCGGGAACCGGAGATGCGAAACCCGCTTCGAATGCCCACACGCGTGACGCCACAGATGCTGCGCCGCCAGCCGCAGCCGTGTACGCATAGGATTGACGCGAAGGATTCGAGCCTCCGAAGATCCCGCCATTGCTCGAGGGCGAGCTCATGATCCAGCACGCAGCGGCTCCCATGTGAGCAAACGCAGCGTCACCGTTGAAAGTCTCGAGGACGGTAGGTCCGTCGGCTCTCACAATTTCAAGCTGCCCCGCCTCGGCAAGCACGCCGACCGTTCGCGTGGGCGCTCCAGCGGCGAAGCAAGTCACCATCCATGTCGTCGGCAGGCCGCTGATCGGATCCGGTCCGCTGACTTCATCATCGCCAGCGTAGGCTACCACTGCGCCGTAGCCACCGCCCGCCGAGTTCCCATTGCGCACCCAGAGCTGCGCGCCCGTGCTGGCGTTGTAACAATAAACAGCGCCGCTATTGCTACCGCCCGCGTCGCGCCCCGGTGCGCCGACGCCCAGGAGCACGGTGGACCCGGCGTTCTCCTCCGGCTCGGCGGCGAGCGCGAAGCCGAATTGGTCGCCCGTGGCGGCCCCCGTCCAAGTTCGCACGACAGCACCGCTCGCCGAATTGACAAGCTGCACGCGCCCACGGCTGCTGGAATGGAAGGGCGACCCCACGGCGTACTCGGCGAGGCCGTCACCCGTGACATCCGACACACCAGCCACCGACCATCCAAGCCTCTCTTGCGCGGCCGTTCCCGAGATCGAATCCAGAATGAACCACGTCGAGGTTGAGAAAACCTGGGCACGCCCTGCATCGGCGAGCGCGCCGGAATTGTAATAGGGAGAGCCCACTACAATTTCATCGGTGCCATTCCCATTGGCATCAGGCACCGCCGCGATCGAGAAGCCGAACTGGTCTCCAGCAAAGCCGCCGAGGAGCTTCTTGAGCAGAACGCCGGTCTGCCCATCGAAAACATACACCGCCCCGGCATCGGTCCCATTGGTGTCATCGAAGGGAGCCCCGATGGCATACTCGGTGTATAAATCGCCGTTCAGGTCCGAGAGCGCGCAGGCCGAGAACCCGAACTGGTCTCCGGCGCTCTCGCCGAGATGAGTACGAAGTACCGTCGTCGAGCTGGCGCCGACGATGCGCACCGATCCCGCCCAGAGACCCGCCGTGTTCGACTGGGGCGAGCCGATGAGTAAGTTCGTGAAAGCACTGTCGAACAGCCCGGCGGACTCCTTTCGGATGCGGCAAAGGGAGCGACCGAAACCGCCGGAGGTCGTAAGCCCGGGAAGCTCAAGCTTCTCGACTTGCGACGCGATGGCGGAACCCGTGACTACGAAAAGAAGGAGCGAGAGCGAAGAGATGTGCCGCATGGATTGCCTCGAACTGGGGCAGATCGGGAATCCGGGATCGCTTCCTCGCCGTGACATCCAAAATGCGGTGCCGCTGGCGAGCCTCCGACGAACGGGAGGACGGCGTCGCTCTGGAGTGGGGCTACGACAATGGAATGGCCTGCCCGACTCGGACCCAGAGGAGGCCGTAGCCGAGCAGCCCGAGAAGCGCCGCGACGGCGGCGACGGGAGCCAGGGCCGGCATCAGGAGCAGCAGTGCCGCGGGAAGAACAAGCCCAAGGACGATCGAGAGCCAGAATGGCTTCGCGAACACTCCGGCAATCAACAAGTGCTTTGCGCGCTCCGCGTCATTGCCCCCGTGGTTGGTGGCGAGATCGGCCCCGAGGAAAAGGGCGTGGGCAGCGAGCGAGCCGAGGAGGACGGTCCCCGCGCTGGCGCCTACGAGCACCGCGAGTGCGGCTCCCGCCACGAGCGCTTCGACGACAAGGTGAGGCGCGCGCAGAGGGCTCTGCCAGAAGTCACGCCCTTCGGCCTGGGCGAAGAGGAAGCCGGAGTAGCCGGCTGCGCCGACGCCGAGGACCGCACCGCACCATCGCAGCGCCGGGACGATCTTCTCGAGCCCGAGGAATTGGGCGGCGAGCGAGGCGGTGAGGCAGGCGCCGAAAGCGGAGAGAATCACGGCGCCGCGCACAAGCCACGACTTCCAATTCGGGCGCGTGAGAATCGTGTAAAACTTCATGGGGCGCGCGAGGTCCTCGACGAGGAGGAAACTCGTGACGCCAAGGAACAAAAGCGCCGCCGCTTCGGGGCCGTACTTCTCGGCACCGCCCCCGAGCCCGAGAGGCGCCGCGAAGGGCGCGAGCATGGCGGCGCCGGCGGAGATCGCCTTCGTCCACAAATAGGCCCCCACCTTCCATCCCCAGGGAGCCGGGTGCGCCACGTCGTAGGCGACGCGCGACACGGCGTCGGGGTCGAAGTTGGCCCCTTGCGGCGCTGGCTCCGCGCGCTCCGACCACAAATAGGCCTCCTCGTGGCGCGGCTCGGTGGGCGTCAGCACGGCCGTATCCGCATCGACATAAAAGAGCTTCGGACCCGTGCCCTGCTCGACCTTGCGCTGGCTCACCGGATGCTGGGAGATCATCCGGCGAATCTCACTTTTCGGGTCGTCGAGATCCCCCGCGACAATGGCGCGCTCGGGGCAAACCACGACACACGCAGGCTCGAGCTGCCGCTCGACGCGGTGGGCGCAAAAGTGGCATTTCTCGGCCGACCCCGTGTCTTCGTTCAAATAGATCGCATCGTAGGGACAGGCCTGCATGCATCCCTTGCATCCGATGCACGCATCGCGGTCCAAGTCCACAATTCCGTCGGACCGCTTGTGGAGCGCATTCACGGGGCAGATCGTGACGCACGGGGCGTTCGAGCAATGGTTACATCGCAGCACGGCGAAATGGCGTCGCACCGCGGGGAACGTCCCCTTCTCCACATATTTGACCCACGTTCGGAACTTGCCGACGGGGACGTGGTTCTCGGACTTGCACGCCGTCGTGCAGGCATGGCAGCCGATGCACTTGCGCTGATCGATGAGAAAGCCGTAGTTGGTCACGCAGGGGCCCCGGAGGACGGAGGGGCGCGCATGCTAACGGCTTCGAACGCCCAAGCAGCGCCGCAGCTACCACCGGTCGCGGTGGGGAGCCAGGATCCAGCCGATGTAGCTCTTGCGTGGGCGCTCCGGGAGGCCGAGGTCGATCGGCTCGTCGGCCGGCCGGTAATAGGTGCCGAAGAGCAGGTCGGTCCAAGGTGCGAGATTGGCGAAGTTGTGCTCCGTGCGGTCAGCGCGGCGGTGATGCCAGCGATGGAGTTCCGGCGCACCGAGGAGCGGGCGAAGCGGTCCAAGCGGCAACCGTACATTGGAATGGATGAAGACGGCCCAGATGCCGCGGAATCCTGCGATGCCGGCGAGGACCGGCAGGCTCACGGGGAAGAGCAGAAATGGGAGGTTTGCGAAGAGGCGCGTGAGGGCGCCATCGACCGGGTGCTCTCGATGGGCTGCGAGCCAGTCGAGCCGCTCGACGCTGTGGTGCACGCGATGAAATGCCCACAGAAACGGCACGCGATGGGAGCCGCGATGATATGCATAAACACACAGATCGCTCGCCGCGAGAAGCGCGACGAGCTGCGCCGCCGCCGGCAGCGCGCGAAACGGTGTGACGGCATCGCGCGGGATGATCCGCTGCAGCTCTGTGCCGACGAGAGCTACGGCGCCGACCTCGAGCGAGACCCAGAGAATGTTTTGTAAGAAGTAGAACGCGAGGTCGAGTCCCACCTCGGGACGCAGACGCCGCTGCGCCGGATCGTATGCGAACGCGCGCTCCATGAGCCCGAACACCGCAGCAAGGATGCCGAGGTGGACGAGCGTCGAGAAGAGCGTACTCAAGAATGCATCGGCAGACATGACGCGGAGTTATTGTGGGCTCTTCGGAGCGGGCTTGCTCTGGGGACGAGTCAGCCGGATCTGCAGCGGATCAGCTCGCTTGGTCCCCACGAGGATCACAGAGTCTTCTGCTCGCTGGATCTGTGGACCCTCCTTGGGCGCACTCTCCGGCCGCAGGAGCTCGGCGGCGTCTTCGACCCAGCTCGCGTCGGCGTCCTTGCTGGTCCCAAGAAGCACGTCTGGGTCGTCCCGAAGCGCTTTCTTCTCACCTCGCAACAAATCGGGATTGTTGGGAAACTTGGTCGAGCCCATGTCAAGCTCGACTTCGCTCGCTCGCTCCACCTCTTGGATCAAAGCACGCGCCGCTCGCTCGGACGCAGCCGCCTCCTCTGCCCGCGCCTGTGCCTCTTCCAGCTTTCTGTGGTATGCCGTCCAGCTGACGACGCCGAGGAAGCCGAGAAACGCTGCGATCGCAGCAGCAGGAAGAACGATGGAGGCGGGCCTCATGGCCCCATGCTACGCCGCCCGGTGACCCGCGGTTTCGTCACGGGGAGGTAACGGCGCAATGCGGCGCGCCGCCCACCAGGTCGCCGCCGCGAACAGCACGGCTGCCAGCACATCGACGCCGTAGTGATAGCGCAGATAGATGGTGCTCAGCGGAAGGAGGACCCCGATCGGTCCAAAGAACCACCAGAAGCTCGTGCGGTCATGCGCCCAAGCGAGCGCCGCAAGCAGCATGGCGATCTGTGAATGACCCGATGGGAAGCAATCGTATTTGAGGCCTTCCAGCCGGTCGAGCGTCGCGCGGATCCAGCGTGTCGCGAAGAGCCCCTCGAATTCAAATGGATACTGAAACAGATGATAGGGCGATCGGGCCGGAACCAGGAAGTAGCCAAGATAGGAGAGGTAGAAACCGAGCACGATGACGAGCATCGAGTCTTCCAAGGCTTTCGTGCGCTTGCGAATTGCAAGCCGAATGGCCAGCACGATGGGCAGGAAATAGAACGAGGAGTAGATCCACTGCAGGATTTCGGTGAGCCAAGGCCACATCTCGGTCTCACCTGCCCAATGCGTCGGGTCGCTGCCGAAGATTCTCTTGTCTGCGGCGACGAGCCAGCTCTCCCTCGAGACCGGAGAAGCATAGGGCACAAGCCGTCCGACGATCTCGAACCCCAAAGGGACAAGCACACAAAAAGCAACGGCTCGAAGCGCAAGTGCTCTTCCCGATGGAAGCATGCGCGCGAGTATCGGCACGGCGAGGCAGCCGAGGAGCCCCACAGCCTCCGCCAAAAGAAAGAGCGACGCCCTGGGGAGGTTGCCGAGCTCGAGAAGCGTGAGCGCGAGCAGCAGCACGTACCAGCCGAACGCGACGGCGTCGACAGGCTCCCAGCGGCGAACGCCAGCAGCGGTCTCACTCATCGGATCTCCACCAGCAGTGCCTCGTCGCGCGACGGCCGACGCAGAAGCAGAGCAGCCAGCAGGCCTACAACAAATCCGCCGAAATGCGCCCCATAGGCAATCCCGCCCGTATCTGAGAAAAGCGGCGCCGACATCGAATCCCACAATCCGAAGATCTGTGAAAACATCCAGAACGCAATAAAGATCACCGCCGGCACGTCGAACGTGAGGAAGATGAGCGGCGGAATCACCGTAGTCACGATGGCCCGTGGGCAGAGCACGAGATACGCGCCGAGCAGCCCCGAGATGGCCCCCGATGCGCCGATCGTCGGAATCCGCGACGGCGTGAACGGCGCGATGCGCAATCCGGAGCCCGGCCATTCATTGGCGAGGATCGCGAGCCGGTGCGGCAAGCCCGCGATGCCCGCGCCGTGGAGCGCCGCGTAATCGTCGACAGCGCCGGAGTAGGCGAGAAGCAACACGTGGATGAGACCCGCGGCGACGCCGGCCACCAGGTAGGTCGCAAGCGCGCGAAGCGGACCAAGCAGGCTCTCCACCGATCTGCCGAATATCCACAGAAACCAGAGATTCGAGAGCAGGTGGCTCAGGCTCGCGTGGAGGAAAAGGCTCGTGAAAAGCGGCAGAGCGAATCGCAAGACGGCAGCTCCCGGATCTTCCAGGAGTTCTCCTGGGTGAAGCAGCCCTTGGGCAACTTTCTCCGGAACGAGCGCGCTCCGCGCCATGAGCCGATCGAGGGGTGACTCGAGCCCCATCAGCTCCTCGAGCCGACGCTGGCGCATGGTTCCTTGAAGCTGCATCTCGCGCACGAACACGAGGGCGCACAAAACGGCCATCACGACGACGACCAGGGCCGCGCGGCTTCGGCGAACGTTATCCCGGATCGGGAGCACGCCGGGAGATTAGCAGGTCGTTACTGCGCCGGAGCAGCCTCTTCGCCCTCGCACGAGAGGATGCGCTCCTTCCCCTCTTCCTGCGTGCGGATGTGCACCGGCCGCCTCCAGAGCTGGTGCAGATGGCGCAGCGTCTCCTCGGCGTGGGCGAGCTGAAGGTCCTCGCCCTCATGGAGATGCTCGAGAAACAGCTCTCCCCGATTCTTATAATTTGCATCAACAACGCGGATCACCGGCTGCCCGGCATTGGTGATTCGCTTAAGAAGCGCTTCCTTCACGAGCCGCGGATTTCGGTCGGCAATCTCGGCCTTCCCGGTGCGCGGATTGCGCTTGTACACGTAGTAACGGTGCTCGTGCGCAAAGTCCTCGGTGAAGAATTCCTCGATGAAGGTCACATCGTTATAGATGCGCCGGACATCGAAAATCTTCTTGTTGCCGAGCATCGCCCCGGTGTCCCATCGCGCGCGGCGCTCGGCGTCCTCGCAGCGATCATACTCTTCGCCAAACGCGCCTCGATTCCACCGGTCCTCGATGTCGCGCCACAGCTCGACTCCGAGCTTGTACGGATTCACCTGCCCCGGGCTCGCGTGCACCGTTCCCGAGTGGTGGTCGGCGAAGTCGACCACTTCGGAATCATTGAGAACGTGGCGAGTCATGATGCGCGAGTGCCAGAACGTGGCCCAGCCCTCATTCATGATCTTCGTCATCGCTTGCGGGGCGTAATAGTATGCTTCCTCACGAATAATCTCGAGGAGGCTTCGCTCCCAGCGCTCGAGCGGCGCGCGCTTCAACAGAAACGAAAGCACGTCGCGCTCCGGCTCGGGAGGGTCGCGGCGCAAACGCTTGGCCTCGTCTTCGAGCTTCTTCCGCTCGGACTCGAGAGCCTCGGCGGGATTGAGGTATCGATCCAAGTATCCGCGCCCCTGCCCCACCGGGATGCGAGGAACAGACTGCCGCGAAGGCGAGCCGTCACCCGACATTCCGTTGCGCGGCTGCGACTTCCGCGGGCGATAGACCGAGTAAGGATCGATCAGGTTGTCGAGCGAGAGCACGACGTCGAGGAACTGCTCGACCGCGTCGAGCCCGTGCTCGTCAATGGCGCGCCGCACGCGCGTCCCATGGTTGGCCATGGTGTCGACCATCTTCCGGTCGGTCGGCGAGAACCAGAGGTTGTTCTTGAAGAAGTCGACGTGGCCGAACACGTGGGCCATGACGAGTTTCTGATCGACGATCTGGTTCGAACGCATCAAATAGGCGTACGAGGGATCATTATTGATCACCATCTCGTAGATCTTCGAGAGCCCGTAGCGGTACTCCTTCGCCAGACGGTCGTAGTCCATGCCGAAGCGCCACGACGGATACCGCACCGGGAATCCGCCGTACGCCGCCACCTCGTTGAGTTCGCGGTCCTCCAGAACCTCAAAAATCGTCTCGAAGAAATCGAGGCCGTACCCGCGGGCGATCTTCTCGATCTCCGCGCGGGCGACCTCGAGTTCATGGGGAAGGCTCGCCATGGCAAGCGCACGCGGCCTAGCGGCCGCGGCCGAGGAACTCCTTGATTGAGGCCACAATTCCTTCGCGATCGTTAATCTCAGAGGTGACGAGCCAAGGCTGGCCCGTCAGCGCTCCGTCCAGGTCTTTTTTGAACTGCCCCGAGCCATAGGCGCTCTTGACCTGCCCATAGCCGAAGAGGTTCACCCGCGGTTGATACTCATCCCTGAGGAGAGTGACGCAGCGCTCCGTGTCGCGCGCGCTCCAGTTGTCGCCGTCGCTGAAGTGGAATGCATACACATTCCACTCCGCCGCAGGGAATTTCTCATCGATCACTTTGAGACCGAGTTCGTACGCCGAGCTGATCTTGGTGCCGCCCGATTCCCGCAAATGATAGAAGGTGTCGCGGTCAACGACGTGGGCCACCGCATCGTGCACGATATAGACCACCTCGAGGCTTCGATATTGGGAGCGAAGCCACGCATCCATCCAGAACGCCTGATTGCGGACGATCTCTTTCTGTTCCTTTCCCATCGATCCCGACACGTCCATCATGTAGAGCACGACGGCTGACGAGACAGAAAGATCTTTGACCTTCCAGGCTCGATAGCGGCGATCCTCGGGAGAAGGAATAATGAGCGGCTTTCTTGGATCGTAACCGCCCGACAGGATTGACTTCTTGAGGGCTTCCTTGAAGGTGCGTCTTGTGTGGCGAAGCGACTCGGGGCCGACCTTCGAGATTCCCGTGTAAGTCCCGCCCGAAGTGCGGAGCTCCTTGCGCCCCTTCGGCTGGATTCTCGGAAGGCCAAGCTCCTCGCCGAGGATCTTTGCAAGTTCAGCAAAAGACACTTCCACCTCGAGCACGTGGTTTCCGGCTTCTTCGCCCGCCTGACCGGCACCTTCGTCGACCTCGTCGCCCTCACCGCCTTCGCCTTGACCCACGCCCGATTTGGGGTTGGGGCCGTAGTGAAAGTGCGGCAGGTCGAGCTGCGGAAGCGGAATGGATACAGAATGACGGCCGACCCGCCCGAGCAGCTCGCCCTGGCTGACGTATTTCTTGAGATCCTTGCGGATCCGCCCGCGAACGATGTCGCGAAACCTCGCGTGATCGTGCTCGATGCGTTGCATGGCTCGAGCGAGCGCGCCCTCGCGCTACTCCTCTTTCGCGTCGCCGCGGGCGAAGATCGACGCGACGTACTGCAGCACGTCGCTTGCGCACACTTCACAATAGCCGTAGTTCTTGATCAGCCGGCTCTTGACGACCTCGATCTTCTCCTGCTGGTCGCGATCGACGACGGAGGAGACGAGGCTCGTGAGCTTGATGCTGTCCTTCTGATCTTCGAACAGCTTCAGCTCGAGCGCCCGATGCAGCCGCTCGTTGGTTCGATAGTCAAACGTCCGCCCCTCGATGGCGAGCGCACCGATGTAGTTCATGATCTCTCTCCGGAAGTCCTCCTTGCGGCTTTCCGGAATATTGATCTTCTCCTCGATCGAGCGCATGAGCCTTTCGTCGGGCTCCTCGTCGCGGCCGGTGATGCGGTTGCGCACTTTCTCGCGCTGTGTGTAGGCCTTCACATTGTCAATATAGTTACCGCAGAGCCTGGCGATCGCCTCCTCGTCGGCGGCGATGGCGCGCTGCACCTCATTTTTAACAATGTCTTCGTACTCTTGCCGCACGACCGCCAGCAGATCCCGGTATTGCTTGCGTGTATCCTCTGACGAGATAAGCGAATGGCTCGCGAGCCCTGTCTCGAGCTCGTTCATCACGAGGAACGGATTCACGCAGGGCAGGTCGCTTTCGGCGACGAGCGCATTGCTGATCTTGTCCTGGATGTAACGGGGCGAGATTCCCTCCATCCCTTCGCGAGGCGATTCTTCGCGCAGCTCGCGAATATTGTCTTTCGTGAAGCCCGCCAGAGTCTTGCCGTTGTAGAGCTTCATCTTCTGAACGAGCGTCAGGTTGGCTTTCTTCGGCTCTTCGAGGCGAGTGAGGATCGCCCACATCGAAGCGACCTCGATCGTGTGCGGCGCAAGGTGCCGCCCTGGCAGCCGGCGCGGGTTGAAGTCCTTCTCGTAGATTGCCACTTCCGCCGAGAGCACGGTATTATAGGGAATATCGATCTTAACCGTGCGATCGCGGAAGGCCTCCATCAGCTCATTATTGAGGAGCTTCCGATACTCGGGCTCGTTTGTGTGCCCGATGATGACTTCATCAATGTCGGTCTGTGCGAATTTCTTCGGCTTGACCACATGCTCCTGCGAAGCGCCGAGCAGCTCGTAGAGGAACGCCACATCGAGCTTCAGCACTTCGATGAACTCCACGATGCCGCGGTTGGCGACGTTGAATTCGCCGTCGAAGTTGAACGCTCGCGGGTCCGAATCGGAGCCGTACTCGGCGATCTTTCGATAATTGATATCGCCTGTAAGCTCCGTCGAATCTTGGTTCTTCTCGTCCTTCGGTTGGAACGTGCCGATTCCGATGCGGTCCTTCTCGCTCAGCAGCAGCCGCCGGACGACCACGTGATCGAGAACGCGCTCTAAGTCTCCGGCGTAGCGCTCCATGAGCCGGTTGAAGCGGAATCGGCACGCGGGGTCGAGTTCGCCGTCGACCTCGAGTCGGTATCCGGTCTTCGTGCGCTTCGTCAGATCGCCGAGCAGCTTCACACGCATCTCCGGCGGCAGAAGCCGGAGCGGCTCCTCGTGCATCGGGCAGGGAATCGGCTCCTTCGACTCCTCATCAATTCTCCACGAGAACGTATACATGGCCCCTTCCGGGCGCCGGCTGTAATCTTCGAGCCCTTTCTTGAGCAGGCGCGCAATCGTGCTCTTGGCGCTGCCGACGGGCCCGTGGAGCAGGAGGATGCGCTTTTCGGTGCCGTAGCTGTACGCGCCACTCTTGAAGATTCCGACCAGCTGTTGAATCTGCCGATCGAGCCCAAAAAGTGCGTCTTCTCCGTGACCGATCGGGTCGTCGAAGAAGCGGTAGTGGGAGAGCTTCTCCGAGCCGTCGGCGCGCTCCTCGACGCCGTGGAACAGCACCATGTCGTAGACGCGCTGGAAGGCGTTGCGAACGACAAGCGGGCTTTGCTCGACGACTCTCAAGTAATCCCAGAACGAGCCCTCCCAGTGCAGCTCACGGTATTTTTGGCGTTCGTCCGACGCCCGAACCAGCTCCCTCAGGTCGCGACCGGTGATTGTGGTTTCCATGCGTGTTCCTCGTGCGTGATGGGAGTTAGCTGGAGGCGACGATCCGCCAAGGCCTCGGCTCGAAAGCCGGGGCCCCAGGGGGGCGCCGCCCTCAGCATCGGACTTCGGGCAGCTCAAGCGTGAGCGGGTGAACGCCCGCGCGGATCGTAGCGAGCCTACGAGTGTCCCGAGCCAACGAGCCGGGCTCCGTAGGCCACCGCGATCCCCAACACGAACCAGAGCACATGGGTGAGACGCCCTCGCCGTCCAGCGTGCTCACTCGGAATCAGCTCCGAAGTGGCAAGGAAGGTGAACATGCCAGCCGAGTAGGCGAGCCCCCACGGCGCCACGACAGGCGACAGCACGGAGGTGAGCGACTCGGTGGCCCACGCGGAGCCCATGAGGAGGGCCGACAGCGCCACCACGACGGCTCCGACCCAAATCCGCCGCACGCCGGAGGCAATCATGAGGCGCGCGAGGATGAACTTGGCGGGGATCTCATGGAGGGCAACCCCAATAAAAACGGGAAGTCCGAGATCGACGCGTCCCCCGGAGAAGCCGAGCGCGATGCCGTCGGCCAACGTGTGCACGGTGAACCCGATCAGCGAGAGCCACCCGAGGTGATGCGAGTGACCCGCGGCAGCGTGCTCCTCTCCGTGGCCATGCTCGACTCCGATCAGAATGCGGTCGGCGAGGAAGAGGGTGAGCACACCCGCCAGCACCGGCGGCCCCACATGCTCATGAAGAAGGTGGACCGACTCTGGAACGAGCACCAAGAGCGCCACGCCGAGGAGCGAGCCGGCGGCAAATCCGTGGATCGCCGCGCCGGGATCGCCTCGGCGCGCCTGCAAAAGCGGCCAAACCCCGCCGACGGCGCACGCGGCTCCGTTCAGCAGGACGAGCCAGGCGAAGGTTTGCACCTCGGCACTATGCCGGGAGAGCGCCGCACCTTCGAGGCTCGGGTCGAGGCCGCTCGTTCACCAAGGAGGACGCTTCGCACGATTGCGCCCCGCACCGCGGCGGCGCACGATCTGCGGCACCATGCTTTCGTTTTCTTCCCCGCGACGCGCCCCTGCGTCGGCTGTAGCGATCGCCATGACCGCCGCGCTCGGCGGATGCGGCACGCCAAAGCCGATCCTCGACGGCGACAAGTGCCTCGCCCATGTGCGAAAGCTGGTGGAGATCGGGCCGCGCCCATCCAACTCGCCGGGGGCCGAGAAAGCGCGCGCGTACATCGCCGCACAGCTCGAGGCGGCTGGTCACAAATCGACGGAAGACCGCTTCGCGGCGCAGACCGTTCGAGGCATCGTCCCCATGGTGAATGTGCGCTGCGAGATCGACGGCGAGTCGCCGAAGGTGGTGGCGCTCGTCACTCATTACGATACGAAGCGATTTGCGGACTTTGTATTTGTGGGAGCGAACGACGGCGGCTCGGGCGTGGGCGTTTTGTTAGAGATTGCCCATTATTTCGGGAAGGGCCGCCCCAAGCCTCCGGTCACGCTTCGGCTGCTCTTCGTCGACGGGGAGGAGACCCAGTGGTCCGTGCAGTGGAATGACCAGGATTCGCTGCACGGGAGCCGCGCCGAAGTCGAGCGGCTGCAGCGCGAGAAGAAGCTCGCCTCGCTTGCGGCCGTCCTCGTGCTCGACATGGTGGGTGACAAGGACCTCGACATTCTCCGGGTATCCGATGCGACCCCGGCGCTCTCAAGCTGGCTCGAGGAGGCCGCGAAGGAAGTCGGTTCGCCGGAGAAGTTCTTCCAGCGCATCGAGGCGATCACCGACGATCACCAGCCGTTCCTTGCGGCCCAGGTGCCCGAAGTGGCGAATTTGATCGACTTCCGCTACGGACCGAGCGGCCCAACGGGGGGCAAGTACTGGCACACCGCGGAGGACACGCTCGACAAGCTGTCGGCGGAAAGCCTCCGGCTCGTAGGAGATGTGGTAATTCGCGTGCTCCCAAAGATCGCAGAGCGCATGCGATAGAGAGCCCTTCGGCGCCACCTGGATGCGCCGACATCAGTAATTTTCTCCGATGCGCACCCAAGGCGTGCGCCATCGCTCGGGAGCGTCCGGATTCTGGGCAGCACGCTCGGGGGTTGCGCACGATGCGAGATGGAATGTTCTTTCGGAACAATCCTCGCTTGTGGCCGCGTCCGGGTGGCGCGCACGTCCCTGCGTGTCGTCCTCTCCTTCCGACGCACAACGCTTAAACCGCACAAATGTCCCAATCTCCGATGGCGGACTCGCTTCCTGCGAAGCTGATCGGCTCCGCGCCCGCTTCCCTCCGCCCTGCCTCTGGAACTTGGGGGCGCCTCAGTTCCCACACGACTCGGAACCTCCTCTTCGCGCTCGCGACCGTGGGAACCGCTTCGATGGGCCGCGCCATGGCGCAAACTCCTTCGAGCGACGAATGGGGCGGGAGCTCGCCGATTTCGGTCGCTGCCGCAGCGGGCTCAACGCTACCGGCTCCCCCCGCCGGTCCATCGCTCACCTACAACGGGTCGAATCCCGCTCCGACGCATCCGGGCTTCGCACGCGGCATCCTGTTCGTCACGCAGCCTCCGATCGCCGACGACTTCGCCACGGCGAATTCGGTCTTCGGGAATCACCGCGCGGAGGTCTACTCAACTCCACGTGGCGGCGATTTGTATATTCGATACGAGAACGGCACGCTGCGCAATCTCACGCAAGAGGCGGGATTCGGATTGCAACAATACCAGGAGATCTCCGTTCGTGAGCCCTCTGTGCATTGGTCCGGATCGAAGGCCCTCTTCTCCATGGTGATCGGCGGCACGCAACCCAACGTGCTGACTCCCGTTTATTGGCAAATCTACGAGGTCACGGGGCTTGAGCCCGGCCAGGCGGTCCAGATCAAGAAAATCCCGCAGCCGTCCCATAGCAACAACGTGTCGCCCTTCTATGGGAACAACGATCGGATCCTCTTCACCTCAGACCGCCCCCGCAACCCGTTCGCCGCGCCCGGCCCGCAGTTGGATGAGTACGAGTCGACGCCCGCGAACAGCGGCCTCTGGTCGATGAAATCCGACGGCTCGGATCTTCGGCTGATCGACCACGCTCCCTCCGGCGATTTCACACCGATCCTGGCCTCCGACGGACGCATCGTGTTTTGCCGCTGGGACCACCTGCAGCGCGACCAGCTCTGGTATGAGGGGCAAGTCAATTATGGCGCATACGACAACGTGAGCGAGCTGAGTGCGCTCAAGAATGCGGCGCCGCTCGAAGTATTCCCCGAGCCGCTTGCGCCCCCCGGAGATGGCGTCACGAACAGCCATCATTTCAATCACTTCTTCCCGTGGCAGATCAACGAAGACGGAACGGGGCTCGAGACGCTCAATCACATCGGGCGCAATGAGCTGCTGGCGTACTTTGAGGCGGCAAAATACTACCTGCCTCACTTCTACGATCCGACGCAGAAGGTCATCAATGGATTCTTCTTACAAATCAAGGAGGATCCTACCAAGCCCGGCCGCTTCTATGGCACGACAGCGCCAGAGTTCAACACGCACGGCGCCGGGCAGATCGTGCGTCTCGATGCACAAATCGGGCTCAACGCCGACGACATGGAAGTCGATTGGATCACGGATCCCATCACGCTCGACCCGATTCCGAATACGCAGCCGGCGCCCCCCGGACACCCCGGCCACTTCCGCAATCCGCTGCCTCTTCAGGATGGGCGCCTCCTCGCGGTGCGCACGTCCTCGCCCTACAAGGACAAGCAGATCGGACCCGGACCGCTGTACGCGCTTTACGATTTCCATCTGAGCTGGCTTCAGAAGCAAGGCACCTACTGGGTGCCCGCCGGAAAAGTGCTCGCCGCTCCGATCGTGAAGTCGGTTGCCTACTACAGCAATTACGTCCAGCAGACCATCACGTATAGCGGCCCGCTCTGGGAACTCGATCCGGTGGAGCTCGCGCCGCGCCCGCGGCCGCTCAGCCGCACGGAGGTCATCCCGGATATCGAGCTGCAGATTCTCAAGAATGAGCTCGGCGGCAATAGCGGAGTGAAGAAGCTTCAGAAGTACCTCAAGGATCAGGAGCTCGCTCTCGTCGTGACCCGCGATGTCACGCGGCGCGCCGACAAGCAGCAGGACTTTAATTTGAAGGTCGCTGGATCGCCTCACCAGACCGCTCAGCCAGGGTCGACACCCATCGAGGTCGGCTTCTTGCAGTTTCTGCAGGGCGACATGATCCGCGGGTACACCAATTATAGCCAGACGATCGGCCGGCGCGTCATCGCCCGCCCGATGCACGACGCCAAGAATCCCCCGATCGCCGGCACGCCGGCTGGCGCCGTGCGCGTCGCGGCCGACGGCAGCGCGGCCGCCTTCGTGCCAGCGCATCGGGCACTGACGTGGCAACTAACAAAAACCGACGGCGCTCCGGTGGTGCGGGAGCGATTCTGGACGACGTTCGCTCCGGGAGAGATTCGCAGTTGTGCAAACTGCCACGGGGTCAACAAGGCCGATGTGGTGCTTGGGCAGCCCGCCCCGACGAATCCCCCGCAGGCGCTCAAGGATCTCCTCGGTTGGTACAAAGAGGTGACTCTGAACGGAACGACCGGCCGCACAATCGGCGTCTACCAGCCGGCATTCGGGAACGTCTTTCTTCGCAACGCCAACAGCGCGGGAATGACGGATCATTTCTTCAAAGTCAATAATCCCGTCGGCTGGCAGCCGATCACCGGCGACTGGGACGGCGACGGGGTCGAATCCCTCGGCTTCTACGATCCGACCACGTCAACCTTCCGCCTGAGCAACGCTCTCGATGGATCGGTCGGGACGATCACATTTACGCTCGGCGCGGCCGGAGCGGGCTTCGTCGCGGTCGCCGGCGACTGGGATGGCGACGGGCGCGACTCCGTAGGGCTTTATCAGCCCTCCACCGGCACGTTTCAGCTCAGCAATGTGCTCTCGCCGACGGCGCCGGAGAAGGTCTTCGCCTTCGGGCCGACGCAAGGAATCCCGCTGGCGGGCAACTGGGACGGCCAATGGGGCGACTCGATCGGCGTTTACGTTCCGACGACGGGTGAGTTCCAGCTTCGAAATGTGAATTCCGCCGGCCCGCCCGATGCCAAGTTCCTCTTCGGAACCGGTGGCAACAACCAGACCCCAATCGTCGGCGATTGGGACAACGATGGAACGGATACGGTCGGCGTTTACGGGCGCACCACGGGCCAGTTCCTGCTCCGAAACCTCAATTCTCCCGGCGCGCCCCACGTCGATTTCTTCTTCGGTCCTATCCCCGGCGGAACGCCGCTCGTCGGCGACTGGAACGGCGGCTAGTCGGGTCGGACACACTTTTGCGTCTTCGTCCCGTCGGTGAGGGACACGAAGGGCGCGGCTCTCGCAAGCTTCTCGCGAGAGCCGTGCCCTTCGCCTTTTCTTGAGACCTGCAACGATCGGCTCAAAACAAAAAAGGCGTGCAGCGGTCGACTTCGAACGCAGCGCGCGGGATCCATTCTCGAAGGAGCCGCCGACCGAAACGAGGAAGTCGGTTCTAGGGTGCTCGGCAATGCGAGCGCGAAGTATCGCCGTGCAGCGCAAGGAGCCTCACCGCAGGCGTAGCCAAGAGCTACGTCGAGAACGAGGCAACGCCGCGAAGGGCGACGGGGCCCGCGCGCAGACCGGAGGACTTTCGCCCCCGGGGAAGCAGCTAAGCCGTCGCCATCGTCGCCGGCGCTGCCGGCTGAATCTCCACGACAGGCTCCGTCTCGGGGATCACCCCTTCCGTGCCCTCCGAGCTGCCCTCCGCGGGCTCGACCGGAGCGAGCGAGATCGGCTTGGCCGAGCCGACCGCCTCGGGGACCACACGGTCGACGTCCTCGAACCGCACGGCCACCTTCTGGCTGACGCCCTGCTCGGGCATCGTCACACCGAGCAGCGCCGAGCATGCCGCCATCGTGCGCCGGTGGTGCGTCACGACGATGAATTGTGTGCTGTCCTTGAACTCGGAGACGAGCCCAATAAAGCGCTCCACGTTCAGATCATCGAGGGCCGCATCGACTTCGTCGAGGACGCAGAAGGGAGACGGCTTGAAGCGGAATGCCGCAAAAAGCAGCGCCAGCGCCGTAAGCGTGCGCTCCCCACCGGAAAGCAGCGTGATCGACTGCAGCTTCTTGCCGGGAGGCTGCGCGAAGATCTCGATTCCACCTTCGAGAGCCTCGCTTCCCTCCGAGAGACGAATATCTGCTTTTCCGCCGCGGAAGAGCCGGCGGAACAGCTCGGCAAAATTGTTGCGAATCGACTCAAAGGCCTCTTGGAACCGGAGCATACATTTCTCGTCGAGCATCCGAATCGTCTCGTCGAGCGACTTGCGCGCGCTCTCGAGATCGGCCCGCTGCCGGTCGAGGTCGGCGAACCGCTGCTCGACGGCGTCCAGCTCCGTCGTGACATCGCTGCTCACCGAGCCAAGCCGCTCGAGCTTCGAGCGAAGCTCCTCGACCCTCTCCTCGGCCGCCGGAATCTCGAAAGGCTGTACGAGCTGGAAAATCGACGCGAAGTCCTCAATACAAATATTCGCCTCGTCGCGGGCGCGGGCGGCGATCTCCTCGCACTGCATCGCCGAGCGCTGCTCTTCGAGCCGGATCTGGGACAGCGTCGACGAGACGCGCTCGAGCTCGCTCGTCCGCTCCCGCTCGCGGCGCACCGCCTGCTCCGCAGCCGCAGCCCGCTGAGCGCCCTGCTCGCGCACTTCGTGCAGCCGCGATTCCAGTTGGGCGCGCTGGGCTCCGATTTCGGCAATCCGCTGCTCGAGGACTTCAGCCTCCTCCGCGGCGATTTGTGCACGCCGAAGCTCCTCACTTGCTTCCGAGTCGAGGCGCGATGAATCGGCTTTCGCTCGCCGCAGCGCATCCTCCTGGCGCGCCAGCTCGGAGCGCCGCCGATCCTGATCGCCGCGAAGGCGAGCGCTCTCGACGCGGGCCGCCGATTCAGCCGCCGCCGCCTCATCGCGCGCGCGCTCGGAGGCGTGACGCTTCTCGGCCGCATCCGCCGATTGTTGAAGTGCTTCCTGGTGTTTCCCGAGGGCTTCAGCCAGCTCGGTCTCCAGCACGGCGCGTCGAACCGCAAGATCGGATCGGCGCGAATCGAGTTCGGCCGTCTCGGCGCTCAACACGGCGTGCTCGCTCTGGAGCCGCTCCATCCGCTGCGAGGAGCTGGAGAGCGCCAGGTGCGCTTCGGTGGCCTCTCGAGACGCCGACTCGATCGCCGCGCGCCATCGGTCCTCATCGCCGCGCGCCTCGAGGAGTGCAACGCGGGCGCGCTCCCGAAGCGTTTCCTGAATCTCCGCCTCCTGGCGAGCTCCCACAATTTCTGCCTCGAACGCAGCAATCGCGCTGCGGCGCGAGATCGGCGTCGCAGCCGCCTCCGCCGACCCGCCGCTCACGCCGGAGGCATCGATGCGCTCCCCCGCCAAAGTCACATACACAAATCCGGGGAACTCCGACTGCCAGCGGAACGCGTCGGGCAGCGAGTCCACGACCATGACATTTCGAAGGACTGAGCCGATCGAGCGCGCCAGCGCCGGGTCGACGGTGATCCGATCGAGGAGGCGCCCGACGACGCCGGGGCCGGAAGGCAACAATTCGTTTTCGGCTGTCGGAAGCTCGCCACCGTTCGCGAGAACGAGCGTGACGCGGCCTGCCTTCTTCTCGCGCGCCACCGCGAGGGCGGCGAGCGCGGTGTCGCGCGAATCGACCACCACGGCGCCCGCTCGGCGTCCGAGGGCCGCTTCCAGCGCCTGGGCCATCTCGAGCGGCGCCTGGACGCGATCGGCTAGGAGCCCCTGCACGCCTTCGATACGCGCCTGGAGCACCGTTTTCGCACCCGCGCCAACGCCGGCGAGGCCCGCCTCGAGCTCCTTCAGCACGGAGAGACGCGACTGAACGCCCGAAAGCTTGCGCTCGATCTCGGCGAGACGCGACTGCGTCTCGGCAAGCGCCGTTTCGGCGGACTCGCGTGCCGAGCGGATCCGAGCTTCCTCGCCGCGAAGGTCCGCGAGACGACGTCCGGTTTCGTCCTGGCGCGACTGCGCCGCGGTACGTTCCGGCTCGAGCCGGCCGATCTCCTCGCCGAGATCGACCAGCTTGCGCGTCAGTCGGTCCTGGGCGGCGCGCGTGGAGCGCTCCTCGTGCTCAAGGACGCTCAGGGCGTTCTCCGCGGCCGTCTTGAGTTCGATGGCGCGAAGCACCGAGCGCTGCGCCTCTTCGAGAATCCGCCCGAGCGCGCGGTACTCCTCGTTGGCGACGCGAAGCTGCTCGGCCCGAGCCGAGAGCTCGGCCGCAGCGGCCTCGGCGGCGCGCTCGGCCTCGGCCAGCGCCGCTGCCGCAGATTCCTGCTCGGCGATCAGCTCCCCAAGGTCGGCCGTGAGAGTTGCACTTTTCTCACTTTTCTGCGCCGACGAAGCGCCGAGTTCGGCTGCGGAGGCGCGCAGGCTCTGCGAGCGCTCGGCGGCCACGGCCTCCTCGTTGCGCATCTCGTGAAGCGTCGACGCGAGACCTCCTTCCTCGGCGGCGAGGACGCGGGCCTCCTCGCGGGCCGACGAGGATTCCTGCTCCGCCTGCGCCCGTGCCTCTCGGGCGGCGAACTCCTCCTGCTCCAGCCCGATGAGGCGCTCGCGAGCTGCGTCGCGGGCGGCGAGCTTTTCTTGATATCGCGCCAGGGCAACGGCCGCGCGCCACCCGCGCAATTGTGCCAACAGCTCGGTGTGCCGGCGCGCGCGGCTCGCCTGAACGCGCAGTGAATTCCGCTGCCGCTCGAGCTCCGCCAGCACGGCCCGCACCGATTCCAAATTCTTCTCCGTCGCCTCGAGCCGCCGGATCGCCTCCTTGCGGTCGATCCGAAAGCGCGTGATTCCGGCCGCTTCCTCGAAGATGGCGCGCCGGTCGACGGGGTTCGCCGAGAGAATGGCATCAATTTTTCCCTGCTCCATGATGGAGTAGGCATTGACGCCGAGGCCCGTGTCCGCGAGAAGATTCTTGAGGTCTTTGCGGCGCGCGGCTTCGCGATTCACCAAATATTCGCCGTCGCCCGTGCGGAAGAGGCGCCGCGTGATCGACATCTCCGAGAGCGCAGCTGCCGCAGCGAGGGAGGCTGCCGTCGAGCCCTCCGGACTGCTTCCCGACGAAGCGTCGCCCGTCGAAGCATCGCCCCCTTGGCCGGCTGCAGCCGCGAGATCGGCGGCGTCGTTCTCAAGAATGAGCGTCACCTCCGAGAAGCCAAGCGGCGGCCGCGACGCCGTTCCCTTGAAGATCACATCTTGCATTTCCGAGCCGCGGAGGCTCGTCGGGCGCGTCTCTCCGAGCACCCATTTGATGGCATCGACAACGTTACTCTTCCCGCAGCCGTTCGGACCCACAATTCCAGTGAGTCCCGGTTCGAATCCGAACTCGGTGCGGTCGGCGAACGATTTGAATCCGTGAACCTCGAGCCGCTTCAGTCTCATTCGATTTCTCTGGGAGGTTGGGAGCCGTTCGTCGGTCGCTCCGGGCCGCGCGGAAACGCGTCTCGAAGCATGGGAGCAGATACGCTCGGGGCGCCGCCCGCAGCGCGTTGCCGAGTCGTGGCGAAACTGTGGGCAAAGGCCCACGTCCCCTCCATCGACTCGGCGGCCGGCAGCACGCCGGCTTCGACGCCGACGAGCGCCTCGCCTTCGGCCGCGCCGGCGCGCGTCCCCGGAACCGGGGAGAGCGTCATCCCAGGGGAGTAGCGGACGCGATCGCCGTCAGCGAAGTAGGCCGAGTCGGTGAAGGCGCGCGCATCGAGCCGCTCAAACCGGGAGCGCGCGGAACCGCCGATCCAGGGTTCCACAAAAACGCGGATCCCGCGAGCGGCCGACACCGCGCGGCTGCGCTCCAGCAGGATCTGTACGATGCTCCGTGCGAGATTCGGCTCGACGGCGCCATCACAAATACGCCGCACACATTCCCGAAGCCCGATCACCGCGAGGCCGAAGCTGCGGCGGGGAGTCGGCATTTCGGCCCCCCGTGCCGAAGCCGTCTGAGCGAGAGTCTCCTGCATCGCCGCGAGCCCGGCGACAGCGTCGTCGACGAGCGCCGAGACTGATTCCAACAATTTGCCTTCGCTCCAGCTTCCGGCGCGGTACGCGAGGCGGGGAAGGTTCAAATGGGCGACGCCGCCTGTTGTCACAAAGGCCGGAGGCTCGAGGACTCCCGAGTCGTCGGCGTGGCGCCGCACGCCGGGGGCGAGCGCGACCTCACCGAACGAGCCGAAACCGGCGCGCGCAATCGGCTCCGTCCCGGGTAGGTCGGCGAGCGCCGCTACGCCCTCTCGGCGGTCCATCACGGGCGGCGGCAACAGCACAATTGCCGGCAGCCCGGAGCCCGCACGGCCGAGCAATTCCGCGCAGCGCGCCCTCGCTGCTACAAATGCGATCGCCCAGGGATTCTCGCCCGCGAGCGCGAGACAGAGATCCCCGTCGGAAGCGGCGCCGCTGGAGCGTTCGCGGCCGAGCGTCAGCGCGCGCAGGAACCGCTCCGCCATCGACGTGCGCTGGGCCATCGCCTCCTCTTCGTCGGCGAGCCGCGCGGCTGCGATCCAGGGCGCGAGCCATTCCTCGATCTCGGAGAGCACGAGCGTTCCGGCGACGGCCCGGCGAGCACCGGCGAGAAGCTCACGAATCCCATCGAGCCCTTCGCTGAAATCGGAAGGAGCCGCCGCCGCCGAGAGCGCCGGGAAGGCGCGGCGGCGCAATCCGCCAAGGGAGATCCCACCGGCGCAATCGCGATAGGGCGATTCGAGCCCGTCGAAATGCAGATCTCCAGAGAGGTGCTTCTCGGCGACCGCGGGCGGCAGAACCTCCTCCGATGCAAATTTTCCGAGGACCGTGCGAGCGATGGTCCACTCGGGCAAAGCCGACGACGCGACCAGCTCGCCCCGCCCCCAGGTCTCCCGAAAGAAGCCAGTTCGAAGCCCTTCCCGAAGATCATATTTCGGAAGACCCACGACGCTCTGACGCCGCAGGTGGGTCTGCAGGCCGCGCTCGAAAAGCTCATTATCCACGAGCTCCCGCAGCAGCGACGTAGACACATTTCGCATCCCCGAGGCGAAGACGCGCCGCTCCACGCGGGCCGCCACATCCTCGGCGAGCTCGCGCGGCAGTTCCGCCTCCATCATGAGCGCGGCCACGATCTTGCCCTTGCTCCAAGGCTCGTTGCGCTCGAGCGAGGTCGCCTGCAATCCGCTCGGTGCGCCCGTGCTCGGAGCCGATCCCGCCGCTGGTGCGGAGCGCTCGCCGGGCGCCGCGGGCCGGCGCACCGCGAGCGTCTCGCGGATCTGTGACCTTCGCTCGCGGTACAAAATGTATGCTTTCGCGACGGCGGTGTGTCCCGTCTCCATGAGCACGCGCTCCACCAGATCTTGGATCTCCTCGATCGTCGGGATCGGCGCGGAAGACCCGGAGCTGGCTCCCTCCGCCGCCCGCTCGGAGCCGGCAGCACCCGATGCCCCAGGGTTCCCCGAGCCTAAGGATCGGCTCAGGGTCAGCACGACCGCTTGCGCCAGCTCATCGGCGATGGCGCGGTCGCGAGAGCCGCATGCAACAAATGCCTTCTCGATGGCATCTGTAATTTTGCGCGCGTCGAACGGAACGACGCGCCCATCGCGTTTTCGAACGCGCCGAGGAATCGAGCTCACGTCCGGTTCCCTTCCCGGTCCTGCCCGCGGCCGCCGGCCTGCGAGCGCCCACTCTCAGGGCGCAAACTGTCAGGGCGTAGCGGATCGTGCTTCTCGAGGAACGGCTTCAGCTCGTCGAGGAACTGCGCCACATCCTTGAATTCGCGGTAGACGCTCGCAAAACGCACATAAGCGACCTGGTCGATGCGCTTCAGCTCCTCCATCACAAATGCGCCGATCGCCTTCGAATCGATCTCGCGGTCGAAGGTCTCGTGGCAGCGGCGCTCGATGCGGTCGGCTGTCTCCTCGAGCTCCTGCGTCGAGACGGGGCGCTTCTCACAGGCCTTCAGGAGCCCCGAGAGGATCTTGCCGCGGTCGAACGGTTCGCGGGTGCCATCCTTCTTGATGACCCGAAGCATCGTCTCCTCGACCTTCTCGTAGGTCGTGTAGCGACGCCCGCATTCATTGCACTCCCGCCGCCTTCGAATCGCGAAGGCATCATCCGAAGCGCGCGAGTCGATGACTCGGTTGTTGTCCTGCTTGCAGTAGGGGCACTTCACGGACGGCGGGGTCGGGCAATCCAGCGAGCGAAGCCCCGCCGGCACCACGATCTATTGATCGGGCGTCCTTGTACCCCACAACCGCTCGTGGATCAATCCCAGGAGCCCCCCAGGGATGTCCATATCTTGTGGTCCGACCCGCGCAGTTTGGGGGCTAGCCCACGACATGCCGCGTTCGCCGCGGGGCGCGCCGAACCGCCCGCTCCGACGCTGCAGCTCGCCGGGGCGGCCTGTCCGATCAGGGGGTGGCGGGAATCATGGCCGCGCCGATGCCTCCGCCAGCCGGCGGCCAGATCTTCTTCAGCAGCGTCTGCTCGAAGATGCCGATCACCGACGACGTGATCATATACACCGAGAGGCCCGCCGCGTAATTGTAAAGAGTGAGGCCGAAGACGAGCGGCAGGAACATCATGATGTTCTGCATCTGCGCTTGCTGGGGATCGGTCGGCTTCGGCATGAGCCTCTGGTGAGCGAGCCAGAGGACGACCATCAGGATCGGCAGCACGTTCAGGCCGCGAATGTCCCCCGTCATCATGCCGAGCACGGGGATGCGATAGACGCCATCGAACAGCACCATGGCGTCGGGGCTCGAGAGGTCGCGAATCCACCCGAAGAATGGAGCGTGGCGCAGGTCGTAGGTGGTCCGCAGCGCCGCGAAGAGCCCGAAGAAGACCGGCATCTGGATGATCAGCACCGGCAGGCAGCCCATGACCGGAGGCGCCACGGGGGTTCCCGTCTCGCGGAAGAGCTTCAGCTTCTCCTCGTTGAGGCGCTTCGAGTCGCCCCCGAACTTCTTCTCGAGCGCCTCGAGTCGCGGCTTCAGTGCCTGCTGCTTTTGTGCAAATCCCGCCATCGACGCCTGCATGCGGCGGTTCATCGGGATCAAGAGCGCGCGCACCAGCACGGTGAGGAGGATGATGGCGATTCCCCAATTCCCCGTGACCGACTGGAAGAACCGCAGCACGGCCAGCAGGAGATTTGCCACAAATCGGATCACTCCGAAATCCGACCTCGAGTGCTGCTCCACGGTCTCCAGCACGGGAACCGCAGCCACGTCCTCGGCACGCTTGGGGCCAAAGTAGGTGTGGTAGGAGAGCTTGAGCGGCTGGCCGAGCTTTGGGAGCTTCGAAACGAGCAGCGCCGCCGTCGCGACCCGCGTCTCGACGCCGAACTCCGCTTTGGTGAAGGGTATCCCGAGTGCGCGAACGGCCCCGATCGCCTCTCCCGACGGCGGATCCTTGGGCGCGATGCCGGCGAGGAAGTATTTGTTGGCATCTACAACAAATCGAACGCCCTCGCGCTTGTCGGTGAGGTCCTGAAACTCCGGGGAGTCGGCGGAGGTCGGCTTGAATGTGGCCGGCATCCGCTCCAGCACCGTCGGGCTCGCTGGATCGCCGATGCCCGCGAGCCCGCTCGGGCTCGCAAAGAACTGATCGTGGTCGGAGAAAAGCCACCCGCCGGGCACCAGCAGCAGCTGAAGCTGCGCGAGTGCGTCCTGCGACTCTTCGAGCGTCGAATCGAGAGCCTCGACCTCGAGGTCGAACGAGCCGCGGTAGCCCGACGCGTCGAGCACGAGCGTCTTGCGAATGCGCAGGTGGGCTGCGTCGATCGTCCAGCGAACGCCAGGGCCGCGTCCCTCGCCGGGCGGCACTTCCTCCATCTTCCAATCGGCCGTCTCGAGGACGCCGACGAGGCCGTGAAGTGGATGGCTCGTGTCGGAATAGGTTCCGAGCGGCGCGAAGACGGAGAGCGCGCTCACAGGCGCGCCCGAATGATACAGAAGCTCGAGGCAGCGCTCGGGGTCCTTGGCTGCGGCCGGATCGTCGGTGGCGCGCAGCGTGAAGCCCGGCAGGCGAACGGAGGTCACGCGGGCGCCACGGCTCGACGCCTTCACAATTAGCTTGTCGGTCTGAATCGTGAGGCGCTGGGGCTCGCCCGTTGGAATGGTGATCTTCGGCGCCGAAACGGACGAGCCGCCGGCATCCGCCGGCCCCGAAGCCGCGCTGGCCTCCGCCGGACCGGCATCCGCGCGGCTCGCCGCGTCGGCGCTCGACGAGGGGCGAAAGAAAAGGAAGACCGCCACCAGGGCAAAGCCGACCGAGAGCGCGAGCCGAAGCGTCGTATTGCCCCGTCCGCGCCGTTGATTCTGTTGCATTCCACTCATCGCCCGACCAGCAGGCGATTGGCTAGATATTCGGGAAGCGCGGGCACGGCGCGGATGCGCGCCGCCGCTTTCTCCGCGTCGTAAGGAATTCTCACAAAATCGACTCGGTCCTTCCCGTCGTACATCACAAAAGAGAGCCGGATATCCCCATCGCGCGGCTGCCCGACGGAGCCGACGTTCACGAGCACCTTGGCGCCGTACTCCGTGGCGTGGAAGGAGTCGGAGACTTCGGCGGGTTTGAGGAAGCGCCCGTCTTGCGTGTACACGCCCGGGACATGGCTGTGCCCGACGAAACAGATCGGGCGGTCCTGCTTCGCGAAGATGCGAGCCATCTTTTCGGGATTGCGGGCATCGCGTGGCATCACATATTCGCGGACAGGATCGAACGGCGAGCCGTGCACAAAAAGCGCGTTCTCTTCGCGCCGCTCCTTTTCATTTTGCAGCGCATCGAGGAAATCCCAGATGGCGTAGTTCTCCTCTCTCGGGAAATCGCGGGAGCTCAGCTGCTGGCGAGTCCAGTCGATGGCCGCGCGAGCTTTATCGTTGAAATCCTCGCCTCCGTTCAGGAGTGCCTCCTCGTGATTGCCAAAAATGCACCACTCACATTTCTGCCGGACGATCTGGAGCGTTTCGCGCGGTGAGGCTCCATAGCCGATCACATCTCCAAGACAAACGATCCGCTTGGCCCCACGGCGCTTCGCTTCCGCCATCGCAGCCGTGAGGGCTTCGATGTTCGAATGCAGGTCGGAGATGATCGCGATCACGTCGGGCTCGAGGTCGGGTACGAAAGCTGCGGGAAGGAGGTAGTCGCGTGGGAAGCCCAGGTGCAAACGGCGGGGATCTTGCTCCCCGCGGATTCCACCACGGCGACAGGCAGACGTCGCGGCGGGAAGTCCTGCTTCGCGTCTTCGCCCCTAGAGAGGAATCGCCTCGTCCGAGAGGAGCACCGGAATGCCATCGCGCACTGGATAGACGCGCGCCCCCGACTTGCTCGGGACGAGCCCATCGGTCAGAGGATCTTTGACCGGCTGCCCGCCGACGTTTTTTGTGCCTCGGGCGATTGCGGCGTTCACCGCCGAAATCTCCTGCTCCGTAGCACGCCGAAGCGGCTCCTTGGTCTTCGGGTCGGCCAGAATCTTGAGGAGTTCTTCGTCGAGCATGGGCTTTTGGTGGAACGCGCCCGCGAGGTACGTGCGCGTCGGGAAGGGCGAAGATGATCCGCAGGGGGGCCCGAGGATTCAACCCGCCCAGAGTGTCGACTCCGCCCCCTCCAGTTCCGAGACTGCGGCGTCATGGTCGATGCCCCGGGACGCGCTCCGCAGCACGGCGCGCTTCGCATCCTGCTGGAGGCGCTCACGGGCCTCGCATGCGCAGTGGCCGTGCTGTGCGGCGTCGAGCGCGGCGCTGAGTTTGCACAAATATCGGCAAGCTCGAGCCTCGCCGTGGGAGCCCTCATTTGCGGCGCATCGTTGGGCTTCGGCCTGGCCGCGAGCCGCCGGCTCGCGCCGACAACGCTCTGGGTGCTCGGCTCGGCCGCGCTCCTGGCCGCGGGGTTATGGCGGCTCGGCGAACCCGACCTGGGGCAGCTTGGGTCGTTCGCCTCGAAGGCCGTCGAGTGGGTTCCGTCGTGGGCCCCGGACGCTGCCGGCGGCGGCGTTCTGATGGCTCCCGCAGCGCTGGGGACCGGGCTTGTCCTCGCGGCGATTGCGAGCGCCCAGAGTGATCGGCTGCGCTCGGCAATCCTCTTCTCGCTGGGCGGAGCTGTCGGTGCACCGCTCCTTCTCTTGGCTCCACTTCCGGTCACCTCACTGGCGCCGGCAGCGGCTTGTGCCGTGCTCGCATCACTCCTCGGGACGCGGCTGGAGCGTGCCCCAAGCGGGGTGCCCGTTGCGCGCCCGGAGCCGCCCATCGTGCTCGTCACGTCATCGGCGGCCTGGGGGCTTGCGGTCTCCCTGCTGCCGGCGTCGCCGGACAGTGCAACGACTGCCCCTGCTGCCTTCCTCGGGCTCGCGGCGGGATTCGTCGTTGTGAAGCGGGCAACGTCCTTCACGGCGACCTTCGCCCTTGCACTCACGGCCACAGGTGCCGTGGTCGCTGGCGCGAGCGCCGCCGGCGTCCTTGGCCCGTGGACTTGCCCTGCCGTCGCAGTGCTCGGATTTGTCGCGGCTTGGATTGCGGCGTCACCGGCGCTTGTCGCGCTCGATCCGGCCCGTGCTGCGGCAGTGATCGCGGTGGCCGGGAGTGCAGCGATCCTCGCCCGGGAAGCCGGCAGCACCCTGGTCCTCGCGAGCCTCGCCGGACTTTTGTGGCTTTCGTTCCTCCTGCTCGCTCCGAGGCTGCGGTGGAGCCCCGGCTTCGCGGTTGCACTTCTCGGGCTTGGAGCCGCGCCGGTCGCGCTCTCGGGACCGCTCGGACGAACCGTCATGGCCGAGGGCCTGCGCTCCGCTGCTGAACTGTGGACTCCGGCCGGCATCCAACCACATGCCGACCTCGCCGAGAGGCAAAGCCGAGCACTCGCAGCGCTCGCAGCAGCGGGCGCGTTACGGACCGGCAGCAGCCCGACACCCCGGCTGCTCTCGATTGAGCCCGACCTCGGACTCATCCAAGGTCGGCTGGAGGCGAGCGAGCTCGGTTCCCTTCGATTGGAAGGCCGACGCCCTTGGCGGCTTCTTCGGATGGATGCCTCGCTTTGGGATCTCGTCGTCCTCGAGCGTACCGATGGGCTCCCGCTGCGATCCGATCGATTACGCCTGATTCGAAGCCGGCTCACCGCGGAAGGCATCTTCGTGTCACGCCTTCCAGAGGAGCCGAACGAACGGAATCGCTCGATCGCCCGGATGCTGAGCGTCTTCCCCCATGTGGCGATGGCCGCCCCGGTTTCCGCCGGTTCGAGTTCTTGGGCTGTGGTCGCCTCGTCGGCCCCGATTCGCTTTTCCGAGTCGGCCATGCAGCGCCTGATCGCGAGCCGGGCCGGCGCCGATCTCGAGTCCCTCGATCTCGGCAGCTTCCGCGTGTGGGCGTCATGCCTGCTCGGGGGTGCGGCTGCGGCGCGCCGCCTCCTGGCAGGTGAGTCCCCGGAGCGGCTCGCTCAGGCCGACGAGTGTGGCGCGCTCCTCGAGCCGGGGGCCGTTCGAGACAGCCTCGCGAGCGACCTGGAAACCACACGGGCGGTCCGGCGGACCTTGGGTTCGCTCGACCAGGAGCTGACACCGGCGATCCTGCAGGATTGGCTGCGGTCTGAATGGATGCGTCCACGCCCGCTGTCGCGCTCTGTGCTCCCACGAGCTAGCGAGTTCGAAGCGGCGCTGGCGGAGGCGGCCCGCGAAGCCCCTGGCGATGGCTGGCCCTGGCTCGGACGCGCACAAATCCGCCATCTCCGCGCCGCCGCAGAGCCGGTCTCACAAATCCGCGCGCAGGAGCTGCGATCGGCGCTTGAACTCCGCTCCCGGGGATTGCGCCTGAAGCTCCCCAGTTGGGCCGTTGTTCCAGGCTGGATCGCCCAAGCATCGGATGCCCTTGCCATTGGCGACGGGGAGCGCAGCTTGGACGCGGCCTCACGGGCGGTGCGGGAAGCTCCCACAGATGCTGCGGCCTGGCTCGCCAAGGGCTTCGCGCTGGCGCATCTGCGTCGCTGGGACGACGCCCAACGGGCGCTCGACGCGGCGCGGCGGCTGCGATGCTCGCCTTCGGCGGCCGCAGCGCTGGAAGCGAAGCTCCGTGCCCCGCTGGACGCCAGTTCGGGTGCGTTGGGGCCGCAGCAGACCTCGAGCGCCGCCGAGAAAGAACTTCCGCCCAGCCGGTAGAGATGCCCCTGAGCTGGCAGCGCAGCGAGGCAAGTCGTAACCTTGTCGCCGATTCCATTGGGCGTTTCCGTCCGGTGGGTGCCCCGCATCGCAATACACCGTAAGACCCTCACCATGCAGAAGCAGCGCGTTGTTCTCTTCCTGCCCGCCCGCGTCGATCCCCATAGGGGCGACCTTCCGTCGGCGGACCTGCAGCCGCTCGAAATTCTTCATATTGCGAGCCCTGCGGAGGCGGCTGGGTTCGAGGTGCAAATCATCGATGCGATGACGGAGCCGAATGCGCTGGAGCAGGTGCTCCAGGCCTGCGATGGAGCGATGGCCTTCGGCTCGTCCTGCATTCTTGGCTACCAAGTCTACGATGGGGCGCGCGTCGCCCAGGCGGTCCGCGCCAAGTTTCCCAAGCTCCCGATTCTGTGGGGAGGGTGGTTTCCGTCCTCGATTCCTGAGCTTTATCTCACCAGTGAGATTGCAGACGCAGTCTGCATGGGCCAGGGAGAATTGACCTTCCCCGAAATGCTGAAGGCGATCGCCGAAGGCCCGGGCTGGGAGAAGCGCCTGGAGACGGTGAACGGCCTCGCGCTCTGGCGAGACGGAAGCCTTCTGTTCACTCCGCGCAGGCCCGTCGAGCACCTCAATAATCTTCCGAAGGCCGCGTTCCATCTGATTGATCTTCAGAAATACTACGAGCTCAATCGTCGGACCGCAGGCCACGGCCACCGCATCCGCAACCGGCTCCCGGCGCCCCCGCCCTTCGATGTGCAGCCGTGGCGCGGGCTCTCGTATTTCAGCTCGTTCGGCTGCCCTGAGCCTTGCGAATTCTGCTGTTCGCCCGAGATCGCCGGACGCCGATGGGTCGCGCTCGATCCGGCGGTGCTCGTCGACCGGATCCGGGAGATCTACGACAAGGATCCATTCGACATCCTGCGCCTCCAGGATGCCAACTTCGGCGTGGCCGAGAAGCGCACAAAGGTTTTTTGTGAGAAGCTTATCGAGTCCGGAATGAACATTCGTTGGAACGGCACAGTCGAGATCAAGCAGATCTGCCAGTACAACGACGAGACAATCGACCTGCTCCGCGAGTCGGGCTGCCATCTTTTGTGGTTCGGCGCCGAGGCTGCCACGGAAGAAACGCAGAACCTGATTCGAAAGCACATCCGCCGCGGCCAAACTGACACGGCCATGGCGCGCATCAACTCGCGCGGCATCAAAGCCGGCCTCAGCTACATCATCGGCTACCCCAACGAGTCGAAGGAGTCGATGCTGGAGACGATCCATGAGGCCGCAATGTTGAAGGTCAAGTATCCGCATTCGACTGCGGAGGTCTTCCCCTACCGCCCGATTCCGGGCTCGGCCTTCTGGAAGCCCTCGCTCGACGGAGGCTATGTCCCGCCGACCACCTTCGAGGGCTGGGGCAAGTTCTTCGACTACAAGTTCAATTCTTACTGGGGCGCCGTTCCGCCCGAGGTTCAGGAAGTGTGGTGGCGTTACACCTACCTCGCTCCCTGGTTCGACGGCCACTCCGGCGGCCGCGGCCCGGTTTCGAAGCTGCTGCGCCGCAGCGCCGGCTGGCGCTTGCGCAACAAGAAGTATCAGGCCCCCTTCGAATTCAAGTTCTTCGACGTCGTGAAGCGCTTCGTCGGCCCGAAGGCCGCGATGTCTCTGTAACGTTCGGCTGAGAGCAACTATTCGCCTGCGGCGCTCCAAACAGGAACGCGCCGCAGGCGTACGAAGGAAAGAGCCACGACAGTGGCAGCGGCCGCCAGCGAGAGTGGCCAGCGGTATGATTGGACAATTCCGTGGGCATCGACCACGGGCACGAAGTAGCGCGTCGTCGCGGCCCATACCGCGACCCCAAGAAGTCCGACGGAGCGCGGCCAGCCGCGCGACTCGAACCGATCGGAGAGATGCACCGGCGTGGATCGCCACGGCGGCATGCCTTCGGCGATGCGCAGCGCGATGACGACGGCCATGTCGAGCAGCACGAGCGAGGAAAGGGCCGCCAGTTGCAACAGATCGAATCCGAGCGACTGATGGGCGAATCGGTCGAAGCAGGAGATCGCCACAAATCCTGCGAATCCGTGGCTCATGGCATCGCCGCCGAAGGCGAGGCCCCCGAGATTTGCCATGAGCACCACAGATCCCGCGGCGATCGTCGGCGCCACCATCTCGCCGGAGAGTGACGGCAGACTCATCGGGACGGCAAGCGCCACGAGGAGAAGTCCGTTGGCGTGGTCGAAGAAATTATAAGCATTCATCGCTGCGAGCACCGCCGCCGCGACGATCCCGCGCTCCGCCATGGAGAACGGTCCATTCAGCATCCACGCCGCGGCGAGCGAAGCCGCGGCTTGCCCGAGCAGCTTCCAGAGCGGCTTGAACCGATCCCGAAGGAGGTCATCCAGCAGCCCGAGCGCCATGCAGAGGAGCCCCGCCAGGACGGCATCCTCGGGGTAACTCCAGCCGCGCCACGTCACAAATCCGTATGTGTACGTTCCTGCTGCAATACCGGCCGCGAAGGCGAGCCCGCCGATGCGCGGCGTCGGATCTCGGTGGCGGTGGCGGCCTCCGGGGTGGTCCAGCAGCCGAAGAAGGGAGGAGAGCTGGCGCAGCCCGAAGAGGACCAGCGCTGCCGTGGAAGCTGCGACGCCCACCGCCCAAAGGACGCGAACCCACTCGAGCTTCACGGGAACGACTCCTGGTAGAGCCGATGGGCGGAAATGTACGAAATCACAGCGGGCGGCACGAGCCCCGCGAGGCTTTCGCCGGCGGCGAGCCTGCGGCGCACCTCCGTCGACGAAACCGGCACCTCCGGCATGGAAAGCCAGCCGGCAGCGACGCGGCCGGCGATCTCGCCTCCGAGCGCGTCGCGAAGCGGAGCCAGCGCCTCGCGACCCACGCCCTCTCGCGGCGCCACGATCGGCGTCGTCGAAGTCAATAATTCACGCGCCTGCCTCCATCGGGGCAGCTCCCGCAGCGAATCGGAGCCGAGCACCAGCACGATCTCGGCGCCAGGCTCCGCGCGTCGAATTTCGGAGACGGTGTCGATCGTGAACGAGGGACCCGGCCGACGAAGTTCCAGCTCGCTCGCCTCGAGCCGCGCCGAGTCGGCGCCAGGCTCCGCGAGCGCAAGACGCACCATCTCGAGGCGATCGGAGCCGGCTGCGGCCGTGCGCCTCTTGAGCGGCGACACCTGCGCCACCATCAGCAGCAGCCGCTCGAGCCGCTGCTCATCGCGCGCGGCGCGAGCGACGGCGAGGTGCCCGAAGTGGATCGGATCGAAGGAGCCGCCGAAGAGGCCGAGCCGCATGGGTGGCGCCGGCTCGCAGCTACGCGGCGCCCACCCCACGAATTCGCTCGTGAAGCGTCGCCAAGGGCTGCTGCGGCACTTTGGCTTCGGTGCGTGATTCGAGGTTGCGCACCGAGACCACAGAAGCGGCCTGCTCGTCGGGGCCGAGCATCACCGCCCAGCGGGCACGCGCCCGGTCGGCGGACTTCATTTGTGCCTTCAGCGAGCGCGCGTTCCCCTCGGCTCCCTCAGGATGGTCGAGGTCTGCGGCAAGCCCAGCATTGCGCAGCGCGTCCACAATCACAAAACCGTGCTGGCGAGGCACTCCCTCGAGAACGCACACAAAAGCATCGAGCTCCCGCGGTATCTCGATCTGTGCCTTTCCAAGCTTCTCAAGCGCCACGATCGTCGGCACAAGGCCGATGGCGAATCCGACGGCGCCGAGATCGGAGCCGCCGAGCTCGGAAATCAAGTGATCGTACCGGCCGCCGCCGCACACCGCCGATCGCGCGCCGAGGTCGGGGTGGTGCAGCTCGAACACCGTGCGAGTGTAATAATCAAAGCCGCGCACAATTCCGGGATCGACGCGGACGGGGCGCCCCACGGCGCGAAGCGCCGAGACCACCGTATCGAGGTGCGCGCGGCTCGCGGGTGTGAGGGCATCCAGGATGTCCGGCGCGCTCGCATTGAGCACCCTGCACTGCTCCACCTTACAATCCAGCATGCGGAGCACGTTCTTTTCGAAGCGCATCCGGCAATCCTCACATCTCGCCGAAAGTTGAGGTTGCGCCCACGCGCGCAGCATCCCGCGGAAGGCCTCCAGATCCTCGCGGTCTCCCATGGAGTTCACTCTCGCCTCGACGCCGGAAAGCCCGATCTCATCGAAGAAGCTCGCGGCGAGATGAATCGCCTCGGCGTCGAGCAGCGGGTCGAGCGAGCCGAGCACCTCGAGTCCGATCTGTGTGAACTGCCGCTGGCGCCCGCCCTGGGGCTTCTCGTAGCGAAACATCGGACCGATGTAATAGAGCTTCTGGAGCGGCCTCGTTTTGTGCAGTGCCTTCTCCACATAAGCGCGAACGACCCCGGCCGTTCCCTCGGGCCGGAACGTGTAGCTCGATTCCTCGCGCTCCACGGTAAACATCTCCTTCGAGACGACGTCGGATCCCTCGCCAAGCCCGCGCACAAAGAGGCGCGTCTCCTCGAAGAAGGGCGTCCGGATCTCCCGGGCTCCGTACCGCCGAAACAGGTCGCGAGCGACGCGCTCGAGCCGATCGATCAGAATGAGGTCGTCCGGAAACTCGTCTCGTGTGCCACGTGCGCGCTGGTACGCCATGCCGCAGCGCTTCTACCACAGGGCGCAGTGGCCGGAGAAAAAGATCGAGTTGACCAGGGACCGGCCCACCCGCTACCTTCCCGCCCCTCGATTTTCCCGCCTAGACCTTTCGACCTATGAAGGCACATCGGTCGCTCACCCTCCTTGCGACTCTCTGCGTCGGCCTCCTCCTCGGCGGCTGCCGCTCCACCTGGGACTTCTGGAAGGACAATGCGGCCGGCGTTGTGAAGTCACAGCGCCGCAATGCCCATCACATCCACAGGTCCCTCGACCGCCATTTCCTCAACTACGACTGGGACGACCCCTACCTAGACGAGTAATCCTCTCGGCTTGCGGCGCTCTGTCGCAAGCGGTGCGGCGCAGTGAGGCTCCTCACTGCCCGTGGGCGCGCGTCGCGGATTCCAGCGACGGTCGCCAATACAAAAGGGCCTGCGCATGCCGCAGGCCTTTTTTGTTTCATCGCCCCATCGGCGGCGTCAGATCTCGTGGCGGGAGCGAATCTCGAGCGCTCGCTGCTCCTCTCGGTGAGCTTCGGGAAAGAGCCCGAGCTTCTCGAGACAGCGGGAATAGGCCTCGTGGACGCCCGCAAGAAACGGATGGTGGCTCCCGAGCGACGAAATCATCTCCTCGAGCGTTTTTTCCAGGTGCGGCCTTGCCTCGGCAGCGCGACCAAGGCCCAGCAGAACCACCCCCAGGTTCATGCGATCCGCGGCGCGTTCGAGCGGCTCCGACGCGTGCCCGAAGGTCTCCGTGATCTGGAGCGCTCGCCGTGCGATCGGCTCGGCTTCGTCGAATCGTTCCAAGTCGCGATACAGACGCGAGAACTGGCGCAGGACGCGCGCGAGCATGGGGCTCTCTGCTCCGAGATGCTGCTCCAGCACGGGAAGCGCCGCGCGGAAGAGCGGCTCGGCGCGCTCCAGCGCGCCCTGCTCCCGGTACAGCTCCCCCAGATTCTGGAGCACCGACGCGTGGGTGACGCTCCCGGCGCCGCCGTGGGCCTCCAGCGCGTTGCGCGCGTACTCGCACAGCTCGGCCGCCTCGCGGATGCGCCCCAGTTCCCGGTAGCTCTCGGCCATGGTCTGGAGCTGCGCGACGACGTCGTCATCCCCTTCGCCGATCGCCGTTTCGAAGCAGGCGAGCGCGCGATCAAGCGTCTGCTCGGCCGTCTCCAGCTCGCCGAGCGATGTGTAGATTCCAGCCAGCTGCACGCGCACCATGGCGGCGTGGGGATGCTCGGCGCCAAGGCACGTTTCGAAGATTTGTAAGGCTCCGCGGCTCGGTGCCAGTGCCTCCGCGGAGCGACCCTGGAGTTCCCTCAGCTCGGCGAGGCTCGCGAGGCAGGCGCCCGTCGTGGTGTGATTCCGTCCGAGCCCGCGCTCACAGAGCTGCCAGGCCCGTTCATAATAATGTTCCGCGTCTCGAAAGCGTTTCTGTTTCTTTCGAAGCTCGCCGAGATTCACAAAAAGCGCACCAAGTGATTCGGGCGCGGAAACCTCCGAGGGCGACAGCAGCCGCTCCGCCCGCGACAGGCACTCGTCGGCGTCGCGCAGCCGCCCGTGCTTGAAATACCAAAGCCCAAGGTTGCTCCAGCGCACGCCAAGGTCGGGGTGATCGGGGCCGAGGCGCTCCTCGTCCTCCTGAAGAGAACGGCGCCGCTGCTCCTCCTCTCGGGCGAACTCCTCCGCCGCCGGGTTGGTCATTTCCTCGCTCACGCCGGAGCGTTTTCGTCCATCGTCGGCGCGCAGCTCAACGGAGCCGCGCTGCCCTCCTCACGCCGCGGGAATGAGCTCCAGGCTCCGCCGAGCCTCCTGCGCAATCTCGGCGATCGACCGAGGCGCGCCGGCGTCGATCCCATGGAGCTCGGGGAACGAGCGGAACCAGGTTCCCTGCCGGCGTGCCAGCTCGCGGGTCCGTCGAATCATGGTCTCTCGGGCCTCCTCCAACGAAGCCTGCCCGAGCAGCACATCGAGGAGTTCCGAAACGCCCACCGCAGCGGCTGCTTCCCGCGAGAACCCACCGGCCGCTGAGATCCGCCGGACCTCCTCCAGCGCCCCAGCCGAAAGCATGTGATCGACTCGAGCAGCGATCCGCCGATGGAGCTCGTCCCTGGGAACGGAGAGTCCGACCAGGACCCGCGGGAATCCGTGGGAGAGCGTCCACTGCCGCTGGAGATCCGAGATGCGCTCTCCCGTCTGAGCAAAAACCTCGAGCGCCCGAACGATGCGTTTTCGATCGCGGGGATGGATGCGCGCCGCCGCCGCAGGGTCGACCCGCAGGAGGTCGGCGTGGAGCGCCTCGTCCCCTTCGCGCTCCGCGCGCTCGTTGAGCTCGCGCCTCAAGGCGGGATCGGCGGGCGGTCCCTCGAAGAGTCCGTGGGTCAGAGCTTTCAGATAGAGCGGCGTCCCCCCCACAAAGATCGGCGTTGCGCCGCGCTCGTGCGCCGCGCGCTCCCACTCTTCGCACAACGTCACATATCGCGCGACGGTGAAGGACTCGGAGGGTTCGACGAGATCGAGCCCGAGAATCGGCGCTCGAGCGCGCTCCTGCGGGCTCGGCTTTGCTGTGAGGATGTCGAGCCCGCGGTAGACCTGCATCGAGTCCATGGAGATGAGCTCGATCGGCGGAGCGCCTGCAGGAGCGTCCAGGACGAGACGCTCCGCCACGGCCGATTTGCCCGACGCGGTCGGGCCGACGAGGAATCGACGCACTCGGCGGATGGTGGGTGCTGGCGCGGCCATGGGAGCTTTCGGTCGAGAGCTTCGTAGCATGCTGTGCCATGACTGTCTGCGTCCTTGCGCTCCTTGGCTTCCCGTGGCTCTGGCCCCTTCTCGGCGATGGCCAATCGCCGCCGAACGCGCCCGTGTCGACGTCGGCGGAGAGCCGGCCCACCGATGACGCATCGGCGGCGAGCCCTGCGAGCCAGCCGGCGTCCGCTCCTTCGAGCAGGCCCACTTCGAGCGCCGCGAGCAAGCCGGCCGTGCGCCCGAGCGATCCGAAGGCGCTGGCGCGGCTCGCCGAGGCGGCACGCAAGCGCAGCCCAGATGGCGAGCCAGTGATTCTTGACCTCACGATTGCGTTCGAGGCGGAGACCAACCTCGGCCAACACAATGAGTTCGAAGCGGTCCATCGTTACCTCGCGAGGCCGAGCCGAATTCGTACAAAAATGGTGACGACCACCACATCGGTCGAACGCGGCTTCGACGGAGATTCCTACTGGATGCGCAGCGGCGAAAAAGTGCAGGACCTCGGCGATCGCAAGCATGAGCGCGACCGGGACGAGATCGAGACCTCGATCCACTTCACAGAAAACATGCTCCGCCTCATCTCCCTGAGTCGGCTTTCCGAGCAGATGACCGAGATCGAGCTGACCGGCGATCCGGCGAATCCCTCCGTCAGCGGAACTCTCGAGGCGTTTCTACGCCTTCGGGGCGAGTACGCCACCTCGACTCGGCTCGAGCTGCGGTTCGATCCGAAGTCGGGGAACCTCGCAGAAGTGCGCTCGACACCTCTCGAGGGCGAGGATCGTACTCCGGAGACCTTCCAATTCAGCGACTATCGAGAAGTGAAAGGCACCTGGTTCCCGTTCCGGATCAAAGCATACACCACAAATTCTGAGAAGCCGGAGACGTGGATTCAGATCAAGAGCGCGTCGTGGAATGACGGGCTCAAGATCGAAGAATTCAAACCGTAGGAGAAATCACCCGCGCTCGAACGCGCGCTCCAACTCCCGCAGGGAAAGGTGAATGCGCGTCGGGCGCCCATGGGGACAGGTCTGATCGGCGGGCAGCGCCGCCGCTTGCTGCAATAGCTCGGCGATCTCGTCGTCGCTCAGCCGATCGCCCGCCATGACCGACGCGCGGCAGGCGCATCGGTGCAGAGCGTCCTCGAGCAGCGACGCCGGCTCGGCGCGGCGGCCTTCGCGCTCAAGAGACAACAAATCCGCGACGAGATCCTGCACGCGAAGATGCTTGAGTCCAGCAGGGACGCTGCGCACGGCGATGCTCGCGGGCCCGAAGCGGTCGACCTCGAGGCCGAGGTCGCGCCAGCGCGGCGCCGCCTCCTCGGCCAGAGCGAGATCCCCCGCAGGGAGATCGATGACGACTGGTACGAGAAGCCGCTGCCGCGCAATCCCGCCGGCAATTTGTTGAGCTTTGAGCCGCTCGAAATTCACCCGCTCGTGCAGCGCATGCTGGTCGAGCAGCTCGAGTCCGCCCGCGCACTCCACGGCAAGAAAAGTATCATTGATCCTCAGGAATCGAGCAGGCCGCGCCGCGGCAATCGCGGCCGTCGAGAGCAGCCGCGCCGGTTCGGCGGCGGGCGAGGGCGAACGCGTAACCCAAGGGCTCGCGGGCGTCACATCCGTCATCGGAGCCTGATCGAGGTACGGGGTCTCGCGCACGCGCTCGGGCTCTCGAGCCCAAGCGAAGCTGCTCGGCGCGCCGCGGGGCCGGAGCCCGAGTAGTGCACTTCCGGGCTCCGCAGGCCTGCGACCTTCGAGCACGCGCCGCACGGCGCGATGGATCGCCGCCGCGACATCGGCCTGCATGCGGAATCGCACTTCGAGCTTCGCCGGGTGAACATTCACGTCGACCAGCGCGGGGTCGAGCGAGACAAAGAGAACTGCGAACGGCTGCCGCGCCCCGAGGACGTCGCGGGTGGCCTCGCGCAGCACGGCGAGCACGGCGCGGTCGCGCACAAATCGACCATTCACAAAAAGATGCACGCCCGACGCGTCGGATCGCGCGCTCGCCGGACCGCCGAGGAATCCCTCGATTTGCACATTATGCGCAACCTCACGCATCTCGCGGAGATCGTCGGCGACGTCGTCGCCGAAAGCTCGCCGGATCCTCTCGAGGCGCGCCGCCATGAAGGAAGCGCCGCCCTCGGCGCTCACGGAGGCCGTGGGCGCCTCGAACCTCACATTCCCGTCGACCCGGACGCGAAATCCTACTTCCGGCCGCGCGAGCGCCTGCCGCACGACGACGTCGACCGCGTGACCCGCCTCCGTCGCATCGCGCTTCAAGAATCGGCGCCTTGCCGGAACATTATAGAAAAGGTCGAGCACCTCCACGTCGGTGCCGCGGCTTCGCGCCGCAGGGCGCGGCTCGCCGATGGCGCCACCCTCGTCCTCGATCTCACCCGCGTGCCGAGCCCCTTCCGTCGCGCTGCGCACGCGCGCGCGGGAGATCGCTCCGATGCTGGCGAGCGCCTCCCCGCGAAAACCGAGCGTCGCCACGTGGTCGAGGTCGTCGATCGAGCGCAGCTTACTTGTGGCGTGGGATGCGAACGCGAGCGGAAGCTCCTCGAACGGAATGCCGCAGCCATCGTCGCCCACGCGAATGCGCGTGCGGCCGCCCGCCTCGATCTCCACATCCACCTGAGTGGCACCCGAATCGAGGGCGTTGTCGACGAGCTCTCGAACGACCGAGGCCGGCCGCTCGACCACCTCGCCAGCCGCAATCTGATCGATCACAAGCCGCGGAAGCACACGAATGGTGCCAAGTGCACTCATCGCGATGCGCTCCTGCCGCGCTCGACGGGGCGCCTCCGGCAGCGTGCCGCGAGACGCACGAGCGCGGAGCGCGCCTTCTCGCCCCCGCCGCGAATCGCGAGTTCGGCTTCCGCGACAGCGTCGAGCACGCGCCGGTGATCTGTAGCGTTTCGCGCAGAAATGGATCTTTGAAATGCCTCCATCGCGGCCGGAAACCGCGGAACGCCCAAGGCGGCCGCCGCGTCCTCCGCCGTGGAGCCTCCCGCGATCATCGTCGCCGCCACGACGTTGCGTCGCGCATCGCGCGCGAGCGCCGAGAGCGCCATCGCAAAGGCGCCGTCGGAAGCCACAGTTTTTCCGTCGGGGTCGCGCGCGCCCGAAGCCGCAACGCACGCGATCTCCTCGAGGGCGCGCGCCGCGTCGCCGCGAAGGATCGCCTCCGCAATCGCCCAGGGGCTCCCGGCCCGCGACGTCGAGATGTGGGTCACGACGTCAGCAATTGTTATTTCTCGATCTGTAACCACAGATCGAAGCTTCGAGAGCGCGCCGGCGGCGCCGGAGATGCCGCTCCCTGTTCGGGTCACGATCTCCTGAAGCACTCCCCGCCCGAGGCGAATCCCCTCGATCTTTGCATAGCGCACAAGAAACTCGCCGAGCTCCGTCCCGTCGACGGGGCCGTCGCCTCGGAACGGTTTGTCATAGAGCGGGCGCACTTCGACCACAAAAACGTCGCGCTCGCGCAAAGCCCTCAAAAAAGGCGCTCGAAGCCGGCGCGCGAGTACCACGAGCTGGTCGTCGCCTCTCGACCCCTCTGCATAGAGAAGCACGGCGCGCTCGAAGGGGACAGTCGCCGCCTCGCGCTTCCCTCCCCCGGCGGGCTTCTCCGCTTCCGCCTCGCTGTCGCCTTCTTCTCCAGATCGCGCACCGCGGACAAGCGCGTCGGCCTGCCGCACGATCCAGACCGAAGCCGATGCGAACATCGAGCGCGTTGTGATGGCTGTGAAGAGACCGTTCGGGTCAAACCCGGGCGCTCCAGCGTCGAACAGGGTCACCTCCGCCTTGCGCTTCTCGGCGAATGCAGCGCATCGCCGGCCGACCCAATCCAACAAGAACGGCTCATCGGCTCGGGCGGCCGATGTGTGAGTTGCAACAATGAGCCTCGGGGGCTCCTTGCTCGCGAGCCGCTTCTCCAGTTCCTCGAGCTGCTCGAGAGGTTTGCGCGCTGCAGCGTCGGATCGTCCTGCACTCACGGTGTCCTCCAGGCGAGATCCGACAGCAGCCCAGCCAAGAAGCCGATCCCCACCCAGCCGTTTAGCGTGAAGAACGCCGCATTGACGCGAGAGAGGTCGTCGGGACGCACAATTCGGTGCTGCGCCACGAGCAGCAGGCCGATCACGCCCACGGCAGCGTAATAAATAGGCCCGAGCGGAACGATCCAGCCGAGTGCAATAAAAAGTGCCGCGGCTCCGATGTGAAGCGCCGTCGAGAGCCGCAGCGCGGAGGCAATGCCGAAGCGCCCGGGGATTGAGTGCAAACCCGACCTGCGATCGAACTCGGCGTCCTGGCAGGCATAAATCAGATCGAAGCCGGCAACCCACAGAATGACGGCGGCGCCGAGCAATATGGGAACCTGGATCCGCCCCTCGAACGTGCCGGTGACGGCGAGCCAAGCCCCCGCCGGCGCGAGGCCGAGGGCGAGTCCGAGCACTCCGTGGGCCCAGACTGTGAACCGCTTCGTCCAGGAGTAGCCGAGCAGCACGGCGAGCACGAGAGGCGACAAATAGCCGCAAAGCGGGGAGATCCCGAAGGAAATCAGCACAAACGCGAGGCCCGAGGCGACCGCGAGCGCCGCCGTACTCTTTATAGAAAGGGCCCCCGACGGGATCGGCCTCGCGGCCGTCCGTGGATTCGCAGCGTCGATGCTTCGGTCGGCGACGCGATTGGTGCTCATGGCACAAGTACGCGCCGCCACTGCGGCTGCGGCCACGAGCAGACAAGTCCGCAAATCCGGAAGCCAGCGGCTTCCATCGATCTCCCGCGCCGCGAGCGCTGCGCCTGCGAATGCGAAGGGCAGCGCGAACACCGAGTGGGAGAACTTAATATTCTCCAGGTGAACGGCGGCGCGTCCAAAGAGCGTCGGCGGCGTGCGCAGAACGGTCATGCGTCGCAACCCTCGCCGAGGTCGTGGCGATCCTCGGGCTCAAGATCGGGGCGCGGGCCCGGATCGGTCGGCAGGTTGGGCGGACGCCGCCCGTGATGTTCACTTTTCGGCATTCCCCATCGGCGCACGAGCTCGTGGGGCACCCCCATGGCGTCCATCACTTTTGCGACGAGGTGATCGATGAGCTCCTCGATACTTCGCGGTCGCGTGTAAAAGGCCGGCATCGCCGGCGCGATGGTGGCCCCTGCCCACGCAAGGCGGTTTAAGTGGTCGAGATGGATCCGCGAAAGCGGCGTCTCCCGCGGAACCAAGACCAACGATCGCCCCTCCTTCAGCTGCACGTCGGCGACGCGCTCGATGAGGCATGAGGAATAGCCCGAAGCGATGCGACCCAAGGTGCCCATGGAGCAGGGGCAGATGGCCGCCGCGGCAAGCGGGTAGGTACCCGACGCAGGGCCCGCTTCGATGGAGCGGTTGTCAAGGAGCCGCACGCGCGGTGCTGCTTCGGAGCCGACGATCCAGCGCGCGTCGCTTGCACCGGCCGGCCGTCGCAGATCATGCTCGATCGCAAGGACGCGTTCCCCCGCATCGGAAATGGAGACGTCCACGCGATGGCCGAGCTCAGCGAGCGCCTGGGCAAGCCGCACTCCATACACGACGCCGCTTGCGCCGGTGATCCCGACGAAGTAGCGCTTCTGTGGTCTCTCCGAGGATTCGTGCGCTTCGCTCATCGGAATACAAGGAGGAGGTCGTAGGCCGCATGGGTGTAAACGGCGACACCGAGACCTCGCAAGATGAACAGCACGCCGAGGAGCACCCCAGCGATGCTTCGAAACACAAACGTGGAGAGGACGAAGGGCTCGCCCGAAGGCCAATGGTGGAACCCGCTGAAGACCACGGCCGAAACGACCACGGCGGCCCCTGCAGCGACCCAGGAGCTCGAGTCCAGGGCGGCCGAATTCAACCGGAAAAGGGCGAACAGTGCGGAGAGGAGCCCCAGACGAAAGAGGAGCTCCTCGTACACGCCCGCGCCGATCGAGTGGACGGCGTTGAGAAAAATCCCCTGGTCGGGCATGCCGCCGATGGCGAAGAACGGCGTCAGCTTGGCCTGGAGGAAAAGTGCCATCGGCCCGAGGAGCGCACCATAGGCGAGCCCTTCGACGCTCAGGATGAGCAGGTCCCGGTGGATTGGATACTTACGGCGAAGAACCTCCACGGCGGCTGCCGCGAACGCTACGGCCAGCAAGACGCGCCACGCTAGCGGCCCCGCCACGGGACCCAACAGATCGAAGATCCTGCGGAGCAGCACGTCGGCGCCGTTGGCTGTATTGGAGCGCGAGATGGCGATGCCGATCTCATAGAGCGCGAGCAGCGGCGCCACGGCGAGGAAGGACTCGGCGAGGCTGCGCGAGCGGTCGAGGTAGCCCTCCGCTTTGCGCGGCGCCCGCGCGGGAGCGGCGCTCATGGAACCTCGCCGACATGGACGGCGGCGATTCCAAATGTGAGATATTCATACTTTACATGGACGAATCCGGCGGACTCCATCCTCGCCGCGAGCTGCGGCGCGTCGGGAAATGCGTCGACGCTGTTCGGCAGGTATGTGTAAGCATCTGTCTTCACGCCGGCCAGCGCGTTGCCGACGCGGGGCAGCACGCGGTGGAAGTAGAGTCCGAAGAGCTTTCGGAATGCCGGATTCGGCGGCGTCGTGAACTCAAGAATCACGGCTCGCCCTCCGGGCGCGAGCACCCGCGCCATCTCAGCGAGCCCCGCATCGAGGTTCTCGACGTTGCGAATCCCGAACCCGACCGAGACTACCTGAAACGTCGCTCGCTCGAATGGCAGCGAGAGCGTATCGGCCAGCACAAATCGCGGGCGCTCCGCTCCCGAGCCGCCCCGCGCCCCCTTCGCGTCGGCTCGAACGAGCATCTGCGGAACGAAGTCGGAGCCGATTACGCGCGCTCCCATGCGGGCGAATTCGAAGCTCAAATCTCCCGTCCCGCAGCAGACGTCGAGCACCGGGTCCCCCTTCGCGGCCCGCGAGAGCGCCACCGCGCGACGCCGCCACCGGCGATCCACCCCTGCGCTCAGCAGGTGGTTCAGGAGGTCGTACCGCGGCGCGATGGCGCCGAACATCTGGCGCACCGCTTCGCTCGTGGGCATGACCGCAAATCTACCGAGAGCACGCCCGAAAACGCGCGCGGCGCCCGAGAGGGCGCCGCGGCCAGGTGGGAGGCCGTTTGGCGCGGCCACCGATGAACGACTTACTGGCGGAAGTAGTTCGCCAGCCGCTGCGCACCCGGAGCGATCACGGGCTGCACGAGGCGAAGGCCCGTCACGCGATCGATCACGTCGATCGTGCCGGAGTCGAAGCTCGTGAAGAAGATCGCCTTGGGGATCGCCACCGGAATGATCGCCTGCGTCACCGGGTGGACTCGGATGTGGCGCTTGGCGCTGTGAGGCACGAATGCGCCCGGCGTACCGAATCCGCCTGACAGGAAAAGCGAGATCCCAAGCATGCCATTGTTGTTCGTATCGTCGAACGAGATGTCCTGCACATTTCCGGAGATCTGTGCCGGCTGAATCGTCTGCACCACCGTGAACTCACGATTCCGGAACGACGGCGAGGGGAAGATGATGAACTGGTTGAACGGGATCGGGCCGACCGGCGACGACGTCAGTGCAATATTCGAAGCCGTCGGCAAGCCCGTAGAGGTTCGGTGCACAATCCAGACGCCCGACGAGAGATTGTTGGTATCGGGCTGAATCGCAGTCGGCTGTGCGAACGTGGTGCTCGTGAGACCGATCAGGTCATCAAATCCGTATCCCTGGAGACCCGAGGGGCCGGATTCAAAGATCGCCACGGACCCGTTCTGATTGAGCACATAGGCGAAGTAGACGCCGGTGTTGAAACCGAAGTTCAATTGGCGTGACGTGACGGCCACATCGAACGGCTTCTGGAGCTGGTTCGACACCGATTTTCGTATCTTGAAGTCACCTGTATTGATGATGTCCAGCCGATTGGACTCGGAGCAGCAAACGAACAGATCTTCGTTGTCGGGCTGGACGGCGAGGCCCAGCGGTCCGCCTCCCACGTTCGTCGAGCCGACCACCGTGTGGAACGACACCGACAGCGGATCGATATCAATGTACTGAACCTGATTCGTGGAGAAGTTCGAGACCGCAAGAATCTTGAGGTCCGAGGTCATCGCCAGGTTCACCGGGTCGGGCTGCGGGATCGAATCGATGACGGTCATTCGATTCGAATTCAACGCAACGACGCGGCGCACCACAGGGTCAATCACATAGAGGAAATGGCCGATCTGCTGGCGGACCGTGTAGGTCGCGCACACAAATGGGGGCTGCGTCGGCGGGAAGTCCGGCCCAGGCCATCCCGGTCCGGTGATCGTCGGCGCGTAGCTCGGCGGAACGGTGTAGGGCGCCTGCGCGTCCGTGAAGAGTCCTTGCGGGGGGATTCCCGTCGACTTGCTGCCCAGGAAGTTGCCGGGCTTCAGGAGGCTGCCGCCCGCGTTGCGTGCCGAAATCGGCTCAGTGCCCCAGATGAAGGGCGACAAGCAGAGCGGCGGGAACGCAAGCTTCGGCGGGTTCGGCGCCGGATTGATCGTGATGTTGTTCCCGGACTGGAAATGGAACGAGTCCTTCGCGCAGAAATTGCCGCCTCCCGAAAGGCACACTCCATTATTGAAGAGGATGTCGAGGGGCTGGCCGATCTGCATGTCGCGCACGCCGTTCACGGCCGGGGCCTGCGCGAAGACGAAGTTCACCGTCGAGCTGTCGCGGGCCAGTGTGAGCGGGCCGAGCGAACCGCCGGCAAGCGGTGTGCTCTCCACAACGAGCGGCGGTGCGATCGCCTGGTTGATATCCGGATTATTGGGGAAATTCGTGGTATTCGGCTCGATCGGAAGTGTGGCCAGGTTGTCCTGAGTCGGCGTGCCGGTGCCCTGGCCAAAACCGTCGAGGTCGAGCACGCCCACGCCCGGAGACTGCCCTCCGAAGCCGATATAGATGGAACTCGGCGCCACGGGAGCATTCACAATTCCGGTCCCGGGGCCCGTCGAGAAAACGCTCGTTCGGGGAATTGTATTTGCGAGAAGCGACAGGTCTAAGATCTGGCCGACGTTGGTCAAATCAACTGTAACGGTGAACACCACATCCTGCGGCGTCGGGAGTCCTCCGGGGCCGTTCACGAAGTACGATCCGGGGAACTGGAACTCCGGCGTGAGGATCATCCTCGTAAAGTTCAGCGCGTTGCTCGGAAGCACATCGAAGGGCAGCGCCACGGTGTTCTGTCCGACCTGGAAGCTGAGACGCACGCCTCCGGTGACCGGGGCGGGCTGCTTGCTCGGAAGCGGCCCGACCGCAAAGGGCTGCACCGGTTCTGTAAACTGAATCTCAACGCGCTTGTTGATCGGCACCAGCGAAGCGTTGAGCGGCGGCTCGATCTTCGGCGTAAGCGGGCCTGGGTTCACTGCAACCTCGGGCGGCAGCGTGTCGGCCCCGACCGTAGAGACGCCCACGGCCTCCGCCGGCCAGAACGCGCCCGACTTCGCTTTGGTTCCTGTTCCGACCGTCACGCGAATATTGCGGTTCGCAGGGAAGGTCTCGAACGTCGAGAGGTTGTCATCCGCGTCGGGAATGAACACCACAGATCGCGGGCCGAAGAGTCCTTTGGAGCCGCTGAACTGCGCTGCGAGGCCGGGATAGCCGGCCAGCAACTGTGCCTTTCGTTCGTCGCTGAGCGTAGAAGCCACAGATCCGGAATGCGTGAGCCACGTCTGGATCGCTCCGTTGTCGGCGGTTCTTCCTCCGACGAAGAGCCGACCTTTGACCGCCTCCTCAATACCCGTGGCGGGATCCAGTGCGGAGACCGTGAGCGCACCGGTCAGCCCGTTCGCGGCGAGCGGGTTCAGAATGGACGATTCCGCCGGAATGAACCCGTTGCCGAACTGGATCAGCACGTAGTGGTTGCCGGGTTGCTGGTTCGGCAACACCGCAGCTGCAGGCCAACGGGCCACGGGCAACACCGGGTTGTTCTGGGACGGCTTGTTGTCGATCAGCGTCTGGAGATCGCGAATTTCGACAACCACTGCAGTCGGATTTCCCTGTGCGTCGGGACGGCGAATGCGCAACGGCAGAATCGGGTCGCCGAAGCCATTGGTGATCGAGAAGCTCGCCGTGAGGGCTCCTGCGCTGAAATCGGAGCCGCCACCTCCGCCGCCGCAAGCCCCGAGCCCGAGGAGGCTCAGGCCGAGTATGCCCAGCATCGGCGGCCCTACTCGCCTCGCCGCGCGGTTTGCCATCGCGGGCCCGAAGCTCGGAATCCATGCGCCCGAAGAAGTCTCGGATGAACGACCCCCCTGCGGTGCGCGCGCCACATTGCCGGAGCTCGTCCGCATCTTCGGGTGAGCCAGGACGAAGCGATCCAATCGGAGATTCATCATTGCGTCTCAGTGAGGAAGTGTCAGATGCGTCGCGGAAGTCGGACTTCCGCGGGTAGCTCGGAGGCTGCTCCCAGCGATGCCGCGGCGCGGAGAATGCGGCTGAATCGGTGGGTTGTCTACCGAAGTCTACCGAGTGGATGAAATGCTTGGGACTCACCAGCCGTCAGGGAGCTTCGAGCGTAGCCCGAGCGCTCCCCTGTCGACCGTTCACGCGGGAGTCGCTTCGCTCGAAGCGATCCCCACGTCGACTCCAGGTCCGCCTCTACTCGCGGAAGTAGTGGCAGAGGCGCTGAACGCCGGGAGCGGTGATCGGCTCCACGATCTTCAGGCCAGTGACCCGATCAATCACGTCGATCGTGCCGACATCGAAGTTGGCAAGGAACAGCGCGCGCGGAAATGTAACGGCCGCGACGCCGCGGACATGTTTCTTCGAGCTGTGGGGAATGGTGGCGCCCGGCGTTCCAAAACCGCCCGGCAGGAATAGCTGAGCAGGCGTGCCGGCGGTGTTGAACGTGTCGTCGAAGGCAATGTCCTGAGGCGCTCCTCCCGAGATCTGGGAAGGATTCACCGTCTGAACCACCTTGAACTCACGATTCCGGAACGACGGAGACGGGAAAATAATGAACTGGTTGAACGGGATCGGGCCGACCGGCGAAGAGGTCAGCACGAGATTCGACGCCGTTGCCTGGCTCGCGGAGTTCTTGTGAACAATCCAAACTCCAGAGTTCAGGTTCGTCACATCCGCCTGCATCGCCGTCGGCTGCGGGAACGTCGACGCCACCGTTCCAATCAAGTCGTCGAACCCGTAACCCTGAAGTCCCGACGGGCCCGATTCGTACACTGCCACCGAGCCGTTGGTATTCAGCACATAGGCGAAGTAGACGCCCGTGTTGAATCCGAAGTTGAATTGGCGAGACGTCGCAACCACTTCGAACGGCTTGTTCAGCTGGTTCGAAACGGCCTTGCGGACCGTGAAATCGAGTCCGTTGATCAGCAGGAGCTGGTTCGACTCCGGCAGAGTTGCCAGAAGTTCTTCTCCGTCGGGCTGCCAGGCGAGACCTGCCGCACCAGCGCCCAGATTGGTGATCTTCACAACCTTGTGGAAGTCCACCGAGACGGGGTCGGTGTTGATGTGGTGAATCTGGTTCGTGGCCGCATTGCTCACCGAGAGAATCTTGAGGCTCGGCGACATCGCCAGGTTCACCGGATCCGGCTGCGGAATCGAGGTGATCACCGACATCCGGTTGGAATTCATGACCACCACGCGGCGCACGACCGGATCGATCACATACAGGAAGTGGCCGATCTGCTGCCGAACGTAGTAATTGATGCAGTTGAACGGCGGCTGAGTCGGTGCAGGCGACGGTCCGGGCCAGAAGGGTCCATAGACGTTGGGATTGTTGGTGAACAATCCCTGCGGCGGAATGCCGTTCGTCTTGTCGCCCTTGAAGTTTCCCGGCTTCAGGAGGCTGTTATTGTAAGGACCGAGGAGACCCGGACCCGCCGGAGGCGGAGGTGCATTGATAATCGAAACCGGCTCTTGCGCCGGAATGAAGGGCGACAAGCAGATCGGCGGGAAAACCAGCTTCGGCGGGTTCGGAACCGGCGCCTGCGCGATGGTGTTGCCGTTGGAGATGTGGCTCGCGTCCTTGGCGCAGACGTTGCCGCCGCCCGACTGGCAGATTCCGTTGTTGAACACCATGTCGAGGGGCGGTCCGATTGCCATGTCACGCACGCCATTCACGAGAGGCGGCTGTGCGAACACGAAATTCTGGCCGGACGAATCGCGCGAGAGTGTGAGCGGCCCGAGGGAGCCGCCGGCGAGCGGCGTGCTCTCCACGACGAGCGGCGGCGTGAGCCCCGCATTGAGATCGGGATTATTGGGGAAGTTGCTGACACCCTCTTCGATCTCGATCGTGAGCGGGTTATCGACGAGCGGCGTTCCCGTGCCCTGGCCGAATCCGTCGAGGTCGAGAACTCCAAGCCCCGGCGACTCGCCGCCGAATCCGAGGTAGATGGCCTCAGGCGCGACCGGAGCATTCACAATTCCGGTTCCGGGGCCGGTGCGGAACAGTGAAGTGCGCGGAATACTAGTTGCGAGAAGTGACAGATCCTGAACGGTGCCGGTAGTCGAGAGGTCGATATTGACCGTGAAGATCACATCGGCCGGATCCGGCAGACCGGCGGGCCCGTTCTTAAAGTACGATCCGGGGAACGAGAAGGCCGGAGTCAGCACCATCTTGGTGAAGTTCAGCGCGTTCGCAGGGAGCACCGAGAACGGGATCAGCACCGCGTTCTGTCCGACCTGGAACGACACGCGCACGCCTCCGGTCACGGGCGGAGGCAGAATCGAAGGAAGCGGCCCGATCGTGTAGGGCTGGATGGGCTCTGTATAAGTAATTTCAATCCGCTTATCCACCGAGACCATGCTGGCGTTGAGCGGCGGCTCGATTTGTGGCGTCAGCGGCCCCGCATTCACCGCCACCTCGGGAGCGATGGTGTCGGCCCCCACCGTAGAAACACCCACGGCCTCGGCCGGCCAGAAAGCGCCCGACTTGCTCCTCACGCCGACGCCGACTGAAACGCGAATATTGCGATTCGCCGGGAAAGCTTCGAAGGTCGAGAGATCGTCGTCGGCATCGGGAATGAACACGACGGCTCGCGGCGACACGAGATCCTTCGAGCCCGAGAATGTGGACGCAAGTCCGGGGAACCCCGCCTGGACCTGTGCCTTGCGCGTATCGCTGAGCGTCGAGGCGGCCGAGGGCCCTTTGTTTAACCAAGTCAGAATGGCGCCGCTATCGGCCGTGCGCCCGTTCACGAACATACGCCCCTTGATGGGCTGCTCGACCCCCGTCGTTGGGTCGAGGGCAGAGACGGTCAGAGCGCCGGTCAGGCCGCTCGCCGCACCGGGATTCAAAATGGAGTTCTCGGCCGGAATGAAATTCGGGCCGAACTCAATTAATACATAATGGTTGCCCGGCAGATTATTGGGCAGCACAGCGGCCGCGGGCCAGCGGGCTCCGGGGAGAACCGGATTGTTCGCCGAGGGCTGATTATTGATGAGCGTCGTCAGGTCGCGGATCTCGACGATCTGCGCCGTCGGCAGGCCGCTCGCATCGGGTCGCCGAATGCGGTGCGGGAGGATGGGGTCGCCAAATCCGTTGGTCACCGAGAACTGCGAGGTGAGCGAGCCCGGAGAGAAGTCCGCGCCGCCACCGCCGCCACCGCCGCAGCTCAGCGCGACGCCGGATGCCGTCAGTAGCCCGAGAGTTGCGATCCAGCGGACTGCGGGAACTGCCGAGGGTGCGACAGCCGAGGATCGTAGGGAGCTTTGATCGTTCGAATTCATCGGGGAATCGAGTGAGAAGCTGGCGCGGTGCCGATCACCACTCAAGCCGCGTGCCGAGGTGGCCCCGGGTTCGCGAGCTGGCGTAGCTTTCAGCACCGTGAGGGTTTGCGACCGTGCGCGCGCGGGCCTGGCGAGAGGCCGCGCGGTCCTGCTCGAGCGACGTGCTGTAGCGCACAGCGAGGCGACCGGCCGAGAAGGGCGAACAGAATGCGCGCCGGGGCCCCGAGCGTCAACGCATGGAATAGCGAAGCCGCTCCCGAGGCTCCGGCGATCGTGAGATAGGGAATCCGACGTCGCATCGCAGCCCCCGCCTGCGCCAGCCCACGGGGCGACCCGCAATCGCGAACTTGCAGCTCCCTTCGCGAGCGTTAGCGTCGCTGGCCATGATGTTGCCTCCGCAGCCGCCGGCTTGGACGGATGAAGACGTCGAGAGCCTTCGACCTCGGACGTTGGACGAGTTCGTCGGCCAGCGGCCCGCGCGGGAGCAGCTCTCCATTGCACTGCGCGCAGCCCGTGAGCGGCGCGAAACCCCCGACCACATCCTTTTCTCGGGGCTGCCGGGTCTCGGCAAGACGAGCTTGGCGCAGATCGTGGCGCGCGAACTCGGCGCGACGCTGCACACCACAACTGGGCCCGCGCTGGAGCGCGCGCGAGATCTGGCCGGCATCTTGACGCAGCTCCAGGAGGGCGACTGCCTCTTTATCGACGAGATCCATCGAATCCCGGCGGCCGTCGAGGAATATTTGTATCCGGCGATGGAGGATTTCGCCGTCGACCTCGTCGTCGACCAGGGACCCAATTCGCGCACCGTGAAGCTCCGGCTCCAACGTTTCACGCTCCTTGGCGCCACGACGCGGGAAGGACTCCTCTCGGCGCCATTCCGCAGCCGCTTCGGCCTGCCGATCCGGCTCGAGCCCTATCCGCCCGAGGATCTAGCACAAATCATCGAGCGCTCGGCGCGATTGCTCAAAATTCAAATCGATCCGGATGCCTCGCTCGAGATCGCGCGGCGATCGCGCTGCACGCCTCGAATTGCAAATCGTTATTTGAGGCGTGTCCGCGATTTTGCACAAATCAAGGGGTGCCCCCGGGTCGATATCGAAACCGCGCGCGTCGCGTTCGAGGGGCTCCGCGTCGATACCCACGGCCTCGACGAGCTCGACCGGTCGATCCTCGAGACTCTCGCGCGCGCGGGCGCGCCCGTCGGGCTCAAGACCCTGTCGGCCGCCGTCGGCGAGGAGGACGACACCATCGAGAGCCTCGTGGAGCCGTTTTTGTTGCGTCAGGGGTTCCTCGACCGGACGCCGCGAGGTCGCATCCTGACTCCCCTCGGCTACGACGTGCTCGGGAAGCGCCCACGCCCGGCGCCGAGCGCCGAATAAGTAGTGCTGTGGCTCGACGCCGCTCCCGCCGCCGGATGCGCACCCCTCGGTTGCGCGCACGGCATCTCCTTGCCGGAATGGTCGCCGGGATCCTCGTGGTGGCTTGCGCCGTCGCCGTAGCGAATCGAGATCAGGAGTCGTCGCGAGGCGATTCCCGCGGAAAGCGCGGGGAGATCACTCGGACAAGCGCGTCGGACAGTGCGAGTTCCACGGCACCCGCGATACGCGGTGCCGATCCCACAGTGGAGATCCTGCTCACGGAACTCGACGGCAAGCCTCGGTTCACCCTGCAGTGCGAGAAGGGCTGGGTTGCATCGCTTCCGGGCGGCGCGGAGATCGCGCGATCCGCGGCTGGAGGACTCGAGCCCGTCGTGCGGTCTCCGCGGGGCACGGTCCTCCTCGGTAGCTTCGACACCAATTCAACCGAGGTTCTGCTCGCTCCCGCAGGCGAGGCTCCGATCGCCGTCGGGAAGCTCAAATATGCCGGCACGCTGCGGGTGAAAGCGGCAGAGAGCGGCTTGCGGGTTACCAACTGCGTGGCGATGGAGCGATATGTTGCTTCTGTAGTGGGAAGCGAAATGTATGCTTCTTCGACTCCCTCCGCGAGCCTCGAGGCCCAAGCGATCGCGGCGCGCACCTATGCCCGCTGGTCGATCGAGCGCCGAGGACGGGTCCCGCTTCCCGATTCCCAGGAGGCGCAGGCCTATTTCGGAATCACGCGCGAGACCTCAGCGACGCGCTCGGCGGCACTCGCCACCGCGGGACGAGTTCTCACCTATGACCGCGACCTTCTCCCCGCCTTCTACCACTCGACCTGCGGCGGGCGCACGATCGACGGCTCCTACCTCCTCGGCGGCTCGGCGCCGCCGCCGCTGCGCGGCGGAGCCTGCGGCTTTTGTGAAGGCGGAAAGCTGTATCGCTGGAACAGCGTGGTATCGGCAGAGGCGCTCGCCGAAACTGCGGGAGATCTGAAGCTCGGCAAGCGGATCGCGCAGCTCGAGCCCGCCGGGCCCAACCCGGATCCGTGGAGCAGCGTGAAGCTGACCGGCGACGCGCGAGCGTCGACGATGCCGATGCGGGCGTTCCGATCGGCGCTTCTGCGCACGGGCAATGCACCCTCCCTTCCGAGCCCATTTGTCGATTCGGTGCAACCCCACAAATCGGGAGTCACCATCTCCGGGCGCGGTTTCGGCCACGGCGTCGGGCTGTGCCAGGTGGGCGCCGCCGAGATGGGGCGCCGCGGGCGCACATGCGCACAAATCCTGGAACATTACTATCCATCCGCTCGCGTGGAGCCGGCGGATGCCATCCCGCCGGTGGCCCGCTCGCGGTGACGGTCCCCTTCCGCGTCCTCCAACGCGATTCCGGTTCACGCGCCCGCCTCGGCCGCATCGAGACGGCTCGAGGCCCCGTCGATACGCCGCAATTCATGCCGGTCGGCACCCGCGCGTCGGTGAAGGGCGTCTTCCCGCGCGACCTCCGGGAGATGGGAGCCCAGGTGATTCTGGGGAACGCCTTCCACCTCTCCCTGCGCCCAGGCCCCGAAGTGGTTCGCAAGCTCGGCGGGCTCCATCGCATGGCGGCCTGGAACGGTCCGATCCTGACCGACTCCGGCGGATTTCAGGTCTTCTCGCTGGCGACGATGCGCACGCTCGACGAGGACGGAGTCACATTTCGCTCGCCGATCGACGGCTCGCTCGTACGCTTCACTCCCGAGGGCGTGATGGAGATCCAGAGACAGCTTGGGAGCGATTTCGCCATGGTCCTCGACATCTGTCCCAGCGGCAACGCCGGCCGAGACGAAATCGTGAGCGCCGTCGATCGCACGCTGCGCTGGGCGGCGCGGGCCCTTGAAGACCACAAAAGAGCGCGAGAGCGTGGTGAGGTTCCCTTCGTGCTCGGCATCGTCCAGGGCGGCGCCTACGACGACCTGCGAGAGCGATGTGCGCGCGATCTCGTGGCGATGGAGTTTGACGCCTATGCGATCGGCGGCGTGAGCGTCGGCGAGGGCAAGGACGCCATGCGCCGCGCGACGGAGGCGGCCACCGCCCATTTGCCAGAGGATCTTCCGCGATATTTGATGGGAGTCGGAACGCCGGCCGATTTCCTGGACGCCATCGAGCGCGGTGTTGATCTGTTTGATTGCGTTTCGCCGACGCGCGAAGGACGGAACGGCAGGGCGTACACGTCGTCTGGATTCGTACATATCCGCAACGCGGCGCTTGCCGAGGATCCGGCCGCGCTCGACCCGCATTGCGAAGGGATCTGCTGCCGTGAGTACTCGCGCGGCACGCTGCGCCATTTGTTCCATGTCGGCGAGATGATGGGGCCGATGCTGCTCTCACTTCATAATCTGCGTTTCTTTCTGAAGCTCATGGAGCGGGCGCGCCGCGCCATTGCCGCGGGGACGCTCGCACAGGTTGCCGCGGACGTGCGCCGCGTGTACGGGAGCGCGCAGCCGGCGGCCGAGGAATCGCCGTGAGCCTGCTCTGGTTCGTCGTCGGCGCCTTCGTCGTGCTGGGCGCGGGGTACCACTTTTACGGGCGATGGATCGCGGCCCGCTACGCCCTCGACGACGAGAGGGTCACACCGGCTGCGCGGTTCTCCGACGGCGTCGACTTCGTCCCGACGCGCCCCTTCTATCTGCTGGGGCAGCACTTCTCGGCGATTGCCGCCGCTGGCCCCATCGCCGGACCAATTCTGGCTTGCCAACAATTCGGCTGGCTGCCCTGCGTGCTCTGGATCGGGCTCGGAGTCGTTTTCATCGGCGCAGTGCACGACTTCTCGACGCTCGTCGCGTCGGTCCGCCACGACGGCCGCTCGATCGCCGAGATCGTGAAGCAACAGATCGGACCGCGCGCATGGCTCGCGATGACGGCCTTCATCTGGCTCGCGCTTGTCTACGTGATTGTGGCCTTCACGGACATCACGGCGTCGACCTTCGTTTCGGGTGATGCCGATCTGGCGGGCCTCGAGATGCAATTCAATCCGGGGGGCGCCGTCGCCGCGGCGTCCACCGCCTACCTTGGGCTCGCACTCGCGATGGGCGCCGTAGAAAAGTGGCTTCGGCCGAAGCTCTGGATCCAGACGCTGATCTTCGTGCCGGCGACCCTTGGGGCGGTCTGGTTCGGAACGCAGGTCTCTGCGTGGCTCCTGTTCGACGTGAAAACCTGGGTTGTCGTCATTCTATTGTACTGTTTCGCGGCCTCCGTCATGCCGGTCTGGTCGCTGCTCCAGCCTCGCGGATACCTGGGCGGATTTGTGCTCTATCTCGCTCTTGCGGCCGGCGTCGCCGGAGTGCTCCTCGGCGGCTTCGAGGTGCAGCAGCCAGCATTCCGCGGATTCGTGGTGGAGGGCAAGACGGGCCCCGTTTCTCTCTTCCCATTCCTTTTTGTGACAATCGCTTGCGGAGCCTGCTCCGGCTTCCATGGGCTTGTCTGCTCCGGAACGACGTCCAAGCAGATCGCGAAGGAGAGCCACTGCCGCGCGGTCGGCTACGGCGCCATGCTGCTCGAGGCCTTCGTAGCAATTCTCGCACTTGCCACAGTACTCATCGTGCGCCCCGAGGCGATCGCCGGAAAGGCACCGGGAGCGATCTATGGGGAGGGGCTCGGGCGTTTCCTCGCTGTCGTGCTCGGGCAGGACCTGCTCGCGTTCTCCGTTACCTTCGGAGCGATGGCCTTTTCGACGTTCGTTTTCGACACGCTCGACGTCACGACGCGCCTCGGCCGGTACCTTCTGCAAGAGTTGATCTTCGGCTCAAGTCGCGCGGGCGCGCTCGCGGCGACGGCCGCAACGATCGGCGTGCCAGCTCTCTTTTTATTGAACTCGGGGCCCATGGCCTATCTCAAGTACTGGCCGCTCTTTGGCACAAGCAATCAGCTCTTGGCGGCGTTGTCGCTGCTCGGAGTCACGGTCTGGTTGCGGCGCACCGGCAAGCCCTTCTGGTTCACAGCGCTGCCCGCAGCCGCGCTCTTCGCCATCACGCTGACGGCACTGATCTCACAAATCGGCTCGTCGGCTTCGGCGCCCCCCGCCCCGGAGTCCATCGCAAACGGCGTGGCCGGCGCCCTGCTGCTCCTTCTGGCCCTCACGATGCTCGTGCTCGGCCTCCGCCGACTTCTTACAGATTCTTCGCAGCTCGCGAAGAGGTCCCATGGCTAAGACCCCGCTGCCCTGGTGCGTTCGCCCCGGCTCCCGCGTCCGACTGAAGGATTTTGATCCCGCCGATACGCGAGGACTCACCGAGAAAGAGGCCGCCCTCGCTGACCTCGAGCGGAGCCGATCACGCCTCGCCGAACTCCAGGAGCGGCTCTACGCGGAGAACCGCCGCGCCGTACTTGTGGTTCTCCAGGGGATGGACGCCGCCGGCAAAGACGGAACGATTGAGCATGTGTTCCACTCGGTGAGCCCCATCGGCTGCCAAGTGCACTCGTTCACTGCGCCTTCCGACGAGGAACGCGACCACGACTTTCTGTGGCGAGTGGCCATGCGGCTTCCCCGCTATGGGAATATTGGGATCTTCAACCGTTCACACTATGAGGACGTGGTCGCGGTCCGCGTCCGCCGGATCGCGCCGCGGTCGGTCTGGGAGCCGCGGTACGAGCAGATCAATTGTTATGAGAAGCTGCTCTGCTCCATGGGAACTCGAATTGTGAAGTTCTTCCTGCACATCGACCGAGACGAGCAGCGCGAGCGGCTCCTCGACCGCCTGCGAGATCCCAACAAAGCCTGGAAATACCAGCCGGGCGACCTCGACGACCGCAAGCTCTGGAATGATTATCAGCACGCATACGAGGACGTCCTCGAGCGCTGCAGCACAGAGGCGGCTCCGTGGCACATCGTGCCGGCGAACAAGAAGTGGGTTCGCAATGCGCTCGTAGCGCAGACGCTGATCGCCGTGCTGGAGGAGATGGACCCGAAGCCGCCGAAGGCGTCGTTCGACTGGCGAAAGATCAAAATTCCGAAGTAAACTCCCGGCCGCCCACTTCGGGCGGCCGCGGCGATTGGCGCATTCGTACTAATTCGCGAGCACTTCGAAGCGCTCGACCTCGATGACGCGGGCCGGGTAACCCTCGATCTGCTTGATGGAGCCGACGACACCGACCTCGCGGCCGAGGAAGTCGCTCACGTCGTAGCGCTTCGACGGACAAGTGAGATAAAACAGAACGCGGCCGCCTTTGGAGAGCGTGTAAACGCGCCCGCGCGGCAGCTCCAGTCCACGCTGCACCTCACCCATTCCGGCGAAACGCGCTCCGAAGGGATCGATCGGCTTGGGGTCCTTCTGGCCGTCGAGGATCGTCTGGACGCGATGCATGCGCTCCTCCGCTTCTTGGATCTTCGCTTGGCGCTCTTTTTCTTCGCGCACACGCTCTTCCTCGCGCTCCTTCTCAAGGAATGCGACGAGCTCAATGCGCTCGAGTCCGCGCTTCACATCGGCGGCCACGGCTTCGCTCGTCGTGAGCTTTGCCGCCGCGTCGAGGAGTTCCTTGGCGCGCGTGCGCGTCGAAGCGTCCGGCGTGCCGCGCAAAAGCTCCATCGCGCGGGCGCAAGAGTCACGTGCCTCCGACTCCCTGCGCTGCGCTTCGCGCCGTTTCTCCTCTTCTTCCTTCCGCTTACGCTCCTCCTCACGTCGGCGTTTCTCGGCGTCGACGGCGGCGAGACGAGCCTCCTCCGCCCACTTGCGCCCCGCCGCCAGCTCGGCTTCATGGGCCGACGGGGGATCGTTGCTTACGACGACATCGGTCAAAAGCACATATCCATGCAGGTCGCTCGGGCAAACGACCTGCACCCAATCCTGGCTTCGCCCCAACACCACAAAAGACTGGCCCTTCTTGGCGCGGGCGATCGGAATCGTCTTGGCGTCCGAGCGTGGCTGCGGGCGAAGGTTCACGCCGTCTTCGATCGTTTCCATCGTCCCTTCGGTCTTTCCCTCCCGAAGGTACGACGCATAGATCCATGCTGTGATCCCACCCGGCACCTCCACCTCGAGGATGGAGCCTTGATGGCCCACGACAACCATCGGCTCACCGGGGCGAAGATCACGAATCGCAGGGGCGGCCGCATCGGGAAGTCCTAGGAGCTTCCCGCCGACGGCCGTTGCGAATCGGGGCGTGCCCGACACAGCGGGCGGCGTCTGTCCCGCGGGATTCACTGCGGGCTGCGACTGCACAGATCCCGAACCTGTAACATTCGGGGAATTGTTGGAACCTCCAGCCCCGGGCGTCTGCGCGGGAGCGGCAGCAAGGAGCAGAGCAGCGGCAGCAGGAACGACGGTGAGGAGTTGCAACATGGAAGCGCTCCGGACCAACGGGCTCGATGACGCTATCGAGCACCGCCCGGGGATGCAATCGGCGGGAGCCAGCAAACCCCAAGGGATCGTGGGAGAGCGCGGGCGCTCCCCCAACAGCCCGTGCTCGAGTAGAACTCCCCGAATGGAAATCCTGCCGTTCGAATATATGCAGTTTGCGAAGACGGCTCCCGCTGGCGCGCGCATTGCCCTTACGGGATCGGGCCTCGGCCCGCCGCCGATCGAATGGCTCGGTGATGCGCGCGAGCTGGTCGATCTGCGCGACAGCGGAGCCCACGGCACGCTTTTCTTGCGCGAGAAGATTGCGGCGCGCTGCGGCGTTCGGCCCGAGGAGGTCCTGGTTGTTCCAGGCGCAAGCGCCGCGATCCATCTCGTGGCGGCGGTGCTCGCCGCGGATTCCGCAGGCGACGCCGCCACCCGGGCTGTGGTTGAGCGCCCCGCGTACCCGCCGCTGCACTTGGAGCCACAGGCGTTCGGCTCGGTAATCCGGTTCGTCGATCGACGGCTGGAGGACGCCTTCGGCCTCGATCCTCAGCGTGTCGCCTCGGCGCTCTCCGCCCTCGGCGGCGCCTCGGCGGTCTGGACTACAAACCTTCACAATCCGACCGGCATCGCCCTGACGGCCGACGCGATGGAAGAGCTGGCCGAAACGGCGGCCCGCGCCGGCTCCCGATTCGTGTGCTGCGAGATCTATAACGAGTTCCTGGGCGCGCAGCGCATCCCCTACGCCGCGGCACTCCATCCCAAGGCCGTCACCCTGAGCTCCGTGACCAAGGCTTTCGGCCTCGGCGCCATCCGCGTCGGCTGGATCGTGACACGCGACCGCGCGTTCCTCGCCCGCTGCGAGCAGGCCTTCGACCATATCGACGTCAATTGTGCGATGCCCTCGCTGCGCATCGCCGCCGCGCTCTTCGACCGCATCGAGCGCTTTGAGCAGAATGCGCGCCAAACGGCTACGGCTGGCCGCGAGGCATTTCTCGAGTGGGCCCTCAAGGAGTCCACCAAGGGGAGAGTCGAATTCGCCCCGCCCGGGGGAGCCGTCATGGCCTTCCCCAAGCTGCGAGATGTCCGAGACACTCTCACATTTGCAAGGCGCGTCCGCGCGAATCACGGCGTGCAGGTCACCCCCGGTGAGTACTTCAGCGCGCCGGGCTACCTGCGCATCGGCTTCGGAATCGACCCCGCCAAGGTACAAGAGGGACTCGCGGCGGTCTCTGCCGAACTCGACGCGATCCGCGCGGAGTGTTGATGCTTCTGTGCGCTCCGAGGAGGTAACAGATCCTTGGGGGGCGCGTCCCCACAGCGGTGCCCGGCGGATGCGTTGTCTCTCGACGGTACTCGGGGCTGCCCCATCGGGAACGGGGCCATGGGAAGCGATCGGCTCGCTCCGCCACGCCCTACCGATCACGGAACGTGAGGAACCTCGGAACTCCCGTGGGCATGGCCATGGGATTGGTCGGCTCCATGATCATGGCTGTGCCCGTGATCATGGCTGTGCCCGTGATCATGGCTGTGCCCGTGATCATGGCTGTGATCGTGGCTGTGCCCATGGTCGTGGCTGCGTCCGTGATCGTGGCTGAGTCCATGATCGTGGTTGTGCCCGTGGGGAACGCCCTGCTCATGGGCAAGTGCATGGCTCGCATCGGCTTCCACGGATGCCACCACCTGCGCCAGCGGCAGCCGGTGCTCGAGGGCGAGGCGTCGCGCATCGTCGAACTCCGCCGACACCTCCGCCGTCCCCGTCCCGCTCCAGCGAATTTTCACACGGGCCGGCCCGAGTCGAGTCGCCATCGTTCGGACCTCCCGCCGGAGCTTGGAGCGGCTCACAAGGTGTCGGCGCACGCCGAGTGTCGGCGTCTCTCGAAAGAGTAGCGACTCAAGGGCCGCGCGCCGCTCGAGGGGAGCCAGCAGAGTCACCACAAATGCGGGGCGCCCTTTCTTCATGGTCACCGGCGTTACAAATGCGTCGAGCGCACCCTCCGCCAGCGCCCGTTCGATCACATATCCAACCGTCTCCCCGCTCACGTCGTCGAGGTTGCATTCGATCACGGCGACTCGATCGCCCTCGAGCTCCACGTCGCCGATCACCACACGCAACAAATTGGCCATGTCGCCGGGATCGCGGGAGCCAACGCCATACCCGATCGCCTCGGGAATGATCTCCACCGGCTCCCCAACGCTCGAGGCCAGCGCCGCCACGAGAGCCGCCCCCGTCGGCGTCGTGCGCTCGCCCGAAAGTCCACCGATCCGGACGCGCGTGCCCAAGAGAGCCCCGAGCGTCCCCGGTGCCGGCACAGGGATCACCCCATGCTCGCACCGCACCGTGCCGCTTCCGAGCTCCACGGCGGAACAGAGCACCTGCTCGATCCGTAACGTCTCCACGCAAACGCACGCCGCCACAATATCCACGATCGTGTCGGCCGCCCCCACCTCGTGGAAATGCACTTCTCGCTCGCCGATCCCGTGGGCACGCGCCTCGGCCCGCGCGATGCGCACAAATACGTCGAGCGCCCGCTCGCGCGCCCTCTCGGGCATCGGCGTCGCCCGGAGAATCGCCTCGATGTCGGGAAGGCGCCGGTGGTGATGCTCCTGGGGCGCCTCGACCAAGAATCGAGTGCCGGCGAAGGAGCGCCTCGTCTCCCTGCGCGCATCGACCCGCACTCCCGGCAGCGGCAGGGCGGCCAGCACCTCGCGCAAAGGATCGACGGGAGCACCCGCGTCGAGAAACGCGCCGACGAGCATGTCGCCCGCAATGCCGGAAAAGAGATCGAGATACGCCGTCCGCATGGAACCCATCATGCCAGGCGCCCTCCGCCGCGGCCTCCAGGCGCGGACCCGGCGTCGTGTGCTCCCGCGGGGCGCCTTCGCACGGCACGACCGGCCTCAGGAGCGCATCGGAGCCAATCCCGCCGCGCGCAATGGTGGCGACCCACACGCGCCGCGCCCCCGCCTGCAACAGCGCTCGGGCGCTCTCTCGCGCTGTGGAGCCGCTCGTGAACACATCGTCGACCAGCAACACATCGAGCCCCCTCAGGCTCCGAGGCGGCCACCAGGCGCCGCTTCGAACCACGGCGAACGCGCCCGCAACATTTGCCCGCCGCGATGTGGTGCCGGCCGACCCTTGCGGGGCGGAGAGCTTCACACGCGCGAGCCAGCGGCTGCGCACAGCAATGCATTCAGCGCGCCCAAGCTCCTCAGCCAACAGATCGGTGGCACAGAACCCCCGGGCCGCCACGCGCTCGGGATGGGACGGCACGGGCACGATCACATCGAATCGATGCCGCTCCCTTTTCGGTTCAAGGCGCTCCAACGCCTCGCGCGCCAGCTCCGTGAGCGTCGGCGCGAGAGCGTGATCGCCCCCGCGCTTCCAGCGAGCCAGCAGCGCCGCCGCCGTCCCTCCGTAGCGCACCGCCGAAGCGGCGCATACAAAAGGCGGTGGGTGCCTTCTGCAATCTTCACAAATCGACGCCCCGTAGGGCACGCTGCTCGGACGGCCGCATCGCGCGCATGCGAAGCCTCTCCTCGGCAGGGGCTCGAGCCCGCTCCAGCATGTGCCGCAGAGCCCGAGCCGCTCTCCGACCGCCCGCCCGCAGAGCACGCAGGCCGGAGGAAGCAATAAATCGCCCAGGGCGGCGAGCGACTGGCGGGCAATCGAAGCGAGCTCCACAACCACAAGGCGCGAAGGAGGCCCTTGTCGTCGCCCATCGGTTCAGCCCTCCCCCGCGTCCACGAGGGAGGCCGGGAGCCCATCACCGCGTCGAGCCCGCGCCCCTACATGCGTCGCCCAGGCGCTTCGATGCCGATCGCTTGGCGCACGCGCGCGAGATAGCCCTCGACCGTCTCCTCGGGCTGCGCTTTCAAATCGAAAATCTCACCAATCTCCTTCGCCACCTCGAGGTTGCGCTCAAGCGGATACTCCGGGTGCGAGCGGAAAAACTTCCGCAGATGGCGCCGAAAGGAGCTGCGCGAATAGCGCGCCGCGCCGACCTCAAATCCGGCCGACACTACAATGACTCCAACGATCAAGATCGGCAGCACCGGCGTCGGCCGATCACCGTGCACCACGGCCGGGAGCCAGCCGAGGATTTGAAACAAAAAGCCCGCAATCAGAAATCCAAGGCCGTAGTAAGTGTGCACTTTTCGGAGCACATGGTCCTTGATGCTCCGTAGCGACGGGCGGCTCGCTCCGAAAAATTCCTCGATCACCTGGCGCGGGCGGCGATAGACGATCGAATTGGCAAACGCCACCACGCCCACGATGCACATCGTGAGGCCGAGGACTTGGCAGTCGAGGTGGTTCATCGCGCCAACGCATTCTGCGGAGTCGCACACGCCGTTCCAGAATCGAACTCGTCGCTCGGCGGCGAGGGTCCTGCCGCGCCCGCGGAGGGCTCCGCCGGAATACTGCGCACGCCCCTACAATCCGCCGCCTCCATGACCGACCTCACGCCCCCTGCGATGGATCCTGCCGTCGTGGCGCGCCTCGCCCGCCTCGATCTCACCGACGACGAGAAGGCGCGCTTGCGCCGCGAGTTCGACGGCCTCCTTCGTTACTTCGCGCAGATTCAGTCGGTCGACACGACCGGAGTTGAGCCGATGGTCTACCCGGTGCCGCTCCAGAACGTGCTGCGCGACGATCTAGTCCGGCCGTCGACTCCTCGTGAGGAGATCCTTCGCAATGCGCCCGGCGCGGGCGGCGGCGAGTTCTTCCGTGTGCCGAAGGTGCTCGAGTCGTGAGCGCGCCTCTTCATCTGCGCAAGGCGGTGGAGATCGCCGCCGAGGTCCGCGAAGGCAAGCTCCTCGCGCGCGACGTGGCGGAACATTTCCTCGACCGGCTTCGACGTTACAATCCACAAATCTTTGCATTTGTGGAAATCCATGAATCGGACCTGCGCGCGCAAGCCGACGCCGTCGACGCCGCGCGACGCGCGGGCGCGACGCTCGGGCGCCTCGCGGGCGTGCCCGTCGGTGTGAAAGACGTTTTGTGTGTTCGCGGAATGGAGACCACCTGCGGCTCCAAGATCCTCCGCGGCTACCGGCCGCCGTACGACGCGACGGCCGTGGAGCGGCTGCGCGCCGCCGGGGCGCTGCTCGTCCCGCGCGCCAACATGGATGAATTCGCCATGGGCTCCTCCACGGAGCACAGCAGCTTCGGCCCGACGCGCAATCCGTGGGATACGGCGCGTGTGCCGGGCGGCTCCTCGGGCGGCTCGGCGGCGGCGGTTGCCGCGCGCCTCACACCGGTGTCCCTCGGTACCGACACCGGCGGCTCCATTCGCCAGCCGGCGGCGCTTTGTGGTATTACGGGACTCAAACCCACCTATGGGCGCGTTTCGCGCTATGGATTAATTGCCTTCGCAAGCTCGCTCGATCAGATCGGCCCGTTTGCGACGTGCCTCGAAGATGCTGCGACCGTCACCGAGGTGATCGCCGGCAATGACCCGCGCGATGGCACTACCGTCGCCGCTGCAGCTCCGAACCTTACCGATGCGCTAAGACAGGGCGTTAAGGGTCTGAGGATTGGCGTTCCGAGGGAATGGACTGATGATCCATCTGAATGGTACCTAACGACATATCCGAAGGAACTGCAGCGGATATATCAGCTTGTCAGGTCGCCAGGGTATCTGCAAAGACAACCCTCGAGGCTTGAGAGGCTTCAGATTGAGGATCAGATTAGGCAAGCGAATGGCGGCGAGATTATTGACGGAATTCCGAATGAGATTTACGCGAGTATGCGCACGCAAACCCTAGATGTGGCCATTGAACAGGCTCGGAGCCAGGGCCGGTTCTTTATGGATGTTGACACAAGGGATGCAATAACAGAAGCGCTCGCACAGTTAGAGAAATTGGGGGCGGAACTCGTCAGTATCGACCTTCCCAACGCACCTCTCGCGATTCCCACTTATTACCTCGTCGCGACAGCGGAAGCCTCGTCCAACCTCGCGCGGTTCGACGGCGTGCGCTTCGGTTTCCGAGCCGAGGGGCGCAACCTCGAGGAAATGTATGGCCGCACGCGCGACCAGGGTTTCGGCGAAGAGGTGAAGCGGCGCATTCTGCTCGGCACCTTCGTGCTCTCGGCCGGCTATAGTGATGCTTACTATAAGAAAGCCCTCCAAGTGCGCACGCTGCTGAAGCAGGATTTCGAGCGCGCATTCGAAAAGTGTGACGTGATCGCCGGCCCGGCAAGCCCGTTCCCCGCATTTGAGATCGGCTCCAAGATGGACGATCCGCTGGCGATGTATCTATGCGATCTCTTTACAGCCGCCATCAATCTGGTGGGCCTGCCGGGAATCTCGATTCCCTGTGGATTCGCGCAGGGGCCGAAAGGCCCGCTTCCGCTCGGGCTTCAGCTCGTGGCACCCGCCCTCCGCGAGGATTCCATCTTCGCCGCCGCCGGCGCCTTCGAGCGTGCAACGCAGTGGCACCAGCAGGTGCCCAAGGCGTTCGCTTCGTAACGAATCGCCTCCGTGGGAGTTCACGCGGCGGGCTGTAACTTCAGGGTCCGCCGCTTTGCGGCATCCTCGACGCGTCCAAAGATCCCCACAAAAACTGCGAGGATCGCCAGGGATCCCCCCGCGTGAGCGAGAAACTTGGCCTCCTCGGGGACGTGTTCGGACAGCCGCCACGCGATCGCGCCCGCACCAGGACCCCATAAAAAGAGCGTGTAGCTTCTGCGATTCAGCAGCGAGCTGAATGCCGCCAGCCAGGTCTGCGCGAAGGCGCGCTCCAGCGGCGCGCGCCCGAGGTTCCACAGAGGCAGCGCGGCGAGGCCGACGAGGACGTGCGCAACAGGCACCGAGTACAACAGAAGTCCAGGGGTCAGGTGCCGATGCAATAGAAACCCGAGCGTCCAGCACGCCGCGGCCGCTGCCGCGAGGGACACGCTGTGCAGCGACTGGAGCCTGCCATCGGCCCAGAAGAACCCGGCCTGGAAAGCCACAGAAAAGGCCAGCGTATCTGCGAACGCGCCCGGAACATTATTGTGGGACAGCTCAAGGGCCGCGGAAGCCGCCAGCGCCGCCGCGGCACCGAGCCCTGGGGCGCGCCGATGGAGCGCCACGAGGAGTGGCGCCATAGCGATGAGCCACAGAAACGGGGGCACAAACCACAAATGGAGCACAAGAATCTTGCTGGCTTGGCTCGCGATGGGACCGGCAAGGGGAACAATCCAGCGCCATGTCTGCTCCCAGGGCACGTCATGCCAGGGGTGGCGTAAGAGCAGGTCGAGAGGAACGAGGAGGGCAAGGACAAGGCCGCCGTAGAGCCAGAGCGGGAGCAGAATCCGGCGCAGCCGTCCGCGGTAGAAGGACTCGATGTCAGCGCCCTCGCGCGTCAGTGCCCGATAGGTGAGCGAACCGCTGACTGCGAACACCAACGGCATTCCGGGGTGCACAAACGACAACACCGTCAACGCATCGGTGTTGTAGCGATTCAGTGTATGCACCACGAGAACGCGCAGCACCGAGAGCGCCCGCATGGCGTCGAGCAGCAGATCACGGCTTTGTGCCGAATCAGGCGTCTGTTCGGGGAGCGGCATGGCTCGACACTATCGGCAGCCCGACCGCCTCCGCACGCTCGGTGCGAGGCGCGACGGGAGGGGCGTGAACTCGATCCGCACCGCACGCCGTCTATTCCATACAGAACCGATGGACCCCCACGCCGAACTGGACGCGCTCCTGTCCCACGACCGCTTCGTGCGGGCCGTGGCGCGGCAGCTCTTGGCGGACGAAAGCCGTGTCGACGACGTGGTGCAGGGCACCTGGCTCGCCGCGCTGCGCTGCGGGCCGACATCCGGCGGTTCCCTGCGCCGTTGGCTCGCGACGGTCGCCCGACGCCTCGCCCTCGACGAACTCCGCAGCGACCGTCGGCGCAGCCATCGCGAGCAATCGACTGCGCGCTCCGAAGTCGACGGGAGCCTGGAGGAGCTGGCGGCGCGCGAGGCGGCGCGCACGCAGCTTCTCGCAGCCGTCGTCGCGCTGCCCGAGCCGTACCGCACCGTTGTGCTGCTTCGCTACTACGACGGGCTCCCGCCACGAGTGATCGCGCGCCGGCTCGAGCTCCCGGTCGACACGGTGAAAACGCGGCTGCGACGCGCGCTCGATCAGCTGCGCGAACGGGTGACAGCGGCTGCACCGATCGGCGGCCGTCCTCTCCACGGGTGGATGGCGGCGCTCGCCGGGACTCCGAGCGCTTCTCTCCCATTCTCCAGCACCGGACCGCTTCTTATGATATCCACAAAAACAAAAGGGATAATCGCGGCGCTGGCGCTGGCCGGCCTTGGCGCAGCTCTCTGGCCGATGATCAGTGCGAAGCGGATATCAACCAATACGGAACCGCAGCGAGAAGTCTCCATCGCGGCTCCCGCGCCGTCGCCCGGGCCCGCCGATGCGGAGCCCGCCGTCGCGCAGGTCGATCGCGGATCGAAGGAACAACTCAAGCCCACATCGAAATCGAGCGAGCCCGCCCCGCGGCGCGCGGCGCAGGCGGGCGACACCGGCGCATTAACCCTCGAAGTGCGCAGCCCCCGAGACGGATCGCCGGTCCCGCAGGTCGGGATTCGGCTCCTGCCGATCCTCGCGGATCTCTCAGGATATGTGAAGCATCTCGGCATGTTTACGAATAGCCACGGGATCGCACGATTCGAGGCTGTGCCCGCCGGACGTGTGCTCGTGCAGGTCGACCGGCGATCTACTGTGTTGATTCTCGAGTGTGCGCCCGGCAGCGACCGGACCCATCGCATCGATCTTCTCAAGGGAACTGAGGTCGCTCTTCGAATTCTAGACTTCGACGGACGGCCGGCAGCGGGAGCCTCAGTCTGGCTCGGCAGCCCTCGGGAGATGCCGATTCGGCGCGTTGAATCGGGACGCGCTGACTCGAAAGGCGAGATCACACTATTCGACGTCTCGGAAGATGTGGTGATCGTGGCGACCTCAGGCGCCGCCGCCCCATCGGAGCCGTGGCTCTTTCGACCCAAGCCGGGAGCCACGGAGGACCGCGTCGAGAAAACTCTGACGCTCGGCGCGATGGGCGCACGGATCGAGGGGCGTGTCGTCGATCGCACCGGGCACGCAGTCGCAGGAGCGCGGTTGCTCCTCGGCGACGGAGTGCCCTGGGTTGCCGAGGGCGGCGCGTCGGAGACTCCGCGCTCGCGCCTTGCCACAGATACCGTCTGCGACGAGCAGGGGCGATTCCGCTTCTTCCCTTTGGCGCCGGGGACGTGGCCGGTGGCAGCCAGCGCCGAAGGTCATGGATTTGTGAGCATCGAAACTGAGGTCGTCGCGGGCGGCGCAACGAACCTTGAGATCGCGCTGCCTGTGGCATCGAGCGTCGAAGGGCGCGTCAGCGACGGGAGCGGGCGCCCGCTCGAAGGCGCCTCAATCACATGCGGCCGGCGGGACACTCCACAATTTCGCGCGGCCCGATCCTTGCCCGATGGCACCTACAAGCTCACCGATTTCGGGCCCGGATCCTTCGAGATCACGGCGAGCTTTGGCGAGGCTCCTTCGCAGAGAGCCACAGTCGTCGTCGATGAGGGCGCCACTGTGCGCTTTGATCCTGTCTTTCCTGCGTCGCGCGATCTCGTCGGACGCGTGCTCGACGACGAGGGCGCGCCGCTCGCCGGCTGGCTCGTTCGAGTGATTCCGCAGTCGATCTACGGGAATGTGCTCGGGGTGCCTTTCATCGCGACCGACGGCGCTGGACGATTCGAAGCCAGACACCTCGGCGAGGGCGAATTTGTGGTGGAGGCCCTCGAGCCCCCGCCGAAGGGCAAGAAACCCGACCCGATGGGCTTCGATCCGCCTTGCGCCGTACTCGAGCACGTATCGCCGGGGTTGGCCGAAGTGGTGCTGAGGGTGACGGAGGCATCGCGGCCGACGGTTTTTGTTGAAGGCTCGATTTGTGATCCCGACGGCAGGCCCCTGCCGGCCGCGACGGTGTCGCACCAGATCGTGGGAGAGCGCCGATCGACTCAGTTTTCCGCCAATGGCTCGCAGGCGCATTTTCGCGTCGGACCGATAGCTGCGGCGCGCAAGCACACTCTCACTTTTGAGTGCGAAGGCTTCCCGCCGCTCGTCAAGAGCATGCACGACCTAGTGCCGGGGCGCCCCGTCGACCTCGGCGAGGTGCGACTCGAGCGCGGGGCAGTTCTTACACTTCGTTTGCGCCGCGTCGGCGCCGAGCTGCCTTCGAACCTGCAGGCGACCGCTCGACTGGAAGGCAGCGACGGCGGCTCCACCTGGACCACCTTTGATCGGCAAGGAGCGCTGCTCGTCTCTTCGCCGCTGGCCAGGGGACTCCACGCCGTCACGGTCTCCGGGGAAGGGATTGCAACCGAACGCTTCGAGTTCGACGCGCAGCCGGGGGCGCGGGAGGCGCGCGACGTGGAGCTCGCCGCGGGAGTCGCGAGATCCATCCAGTGCACGCGCAAGGATGGCAAGGCGCCGCTCGGGACACTCGAAGGCAGCATGATCGATGCGTCGGGAGCTACCGTCTGGTCGGGCTCCTTCGGTGCCCACAAATCGAAGTCGGCAACCCTCCCTCTTTCGCTGCGCCCGGGAACTTACACCTTCTCGGCGCGCGACACCGACGGCGCGAAGGTGCGCGCTGAGGTTTCATTCAAAATCGAGGATGGAACCTCCCCGATCGCCCTCGTGCTTGAGTAAGAAGGGCTGCGGGGAGGTCTGTGCGTTTGCCTTTGCTCCCTCTGGCTGGAGTGGGACCAGCGCAATCGACGTCGCTCACTCTGCCTGAAGTGGGACCAGCACTATCGACGTCGCTCACTCTGCCTGAAGTGGGGTTGGCGCAATCGACATCGCTCTTTGGGAGAAGTGGGGTCGGCGCACGCGCCGACCGGTCTCCGCGGGGCGCGCCCCGCGGTGTGAGGAATTGGTGGCTGGTTTCGTCATCCGCGCGCGCACGCGCGCGCGAGATCGGCGCGGGCAATGCCCGCGCCCCACGGCATTGTTGATTGTTTTACGACGCCGCGCCGCAGGGCATTGTCTACAGTTTTGAGCACGCCCACTCATTTACAAATAAGTGACAGCTTGGAATGGAGCGTGGGTCGGTCTTGGCGCGGCGAACTCCGCAGATGCGAGGTCATGGCGCGCGTGGTTTCCCAATCGACCCGTAGGGTCGGCGCACGCGCCGAACCATGGCGCGGGGCTTGCCCCGCGCGATGACGAACCGTCGAAGGCGGGTTTCGTCATCCGCGCGCGCACGCGCGCGCGAGATCGGCGCGGGCAACGCCCGCGCCCCACGGCATTACTTACAGTTTTGCGACGCCCCCCGCGGCATTGTTTACAGTTCTGCGCGCGCCCGCGCCCTTCGGCGGAGCATCCACTTTGCCGCGCACGCGCGCGGGCTAGCTTGCGCGCGACTTAAACAGCGTGAAGTAACGAACTGCTTTGTTCGCGAGGCGAACCGGGTGGCGGAGCTCGCGGGCGATCCGGTGCGGGCGCAGATAGAAACGCCGATAAGCTTCCTTGATCTTCGCCTCGACTTCCGTCGGAGACATCACCGGATTGATGTGGTTCACAAAATGTCCGGTGAGCTTGCTGTAGTCGATCGGTGCGTTCCCGTAGAGCTCCTTGTAGAGCGGCGTCCCTGGGTAGGGCGTCACCGTGCAGAATTGCACTTGGTCGGGATCGAGAGAAAGCGCGAGCTTCACCGTCGATTCCGCCTGCGCGGGCGTCTCACCGGGGAAGCCAATCATACAGAATGCCCGGGTCTCGATCCCGAGCTCCCGGCACGCGTCGAACACCTTCTGCGCGTGCTCGTGGTTCCGCAGCTTGTTCCCACAATAACGCTTCTGGATCTCCGGATCGGCGCTCTCGACGCCGAGTGAAATATGCACGCACCCTGCCCTCGCCATCTTCTCGAGAAGCGGCTTGTCGAGCCACATCACCGCCGTCTCGCACTGCCAGCGGATGTCGATCCCTTTCTCAAGAATCCCATCACAGATCCCCGCCACCCGATCCTTGCGCATCGAGAAAATCGGATCGCGGAACACAATATTCCGAAGACCGAAGCGATTGCGGATCTCCGCCAGCTCCGCCACGACGCTTTCGGGTCCCCGCAGCCGGAACCGCAGCCCTTGCGAGAGCGTGTATCCGCAGAAAGCGCAGTCGAGCGGGCAGCCTCGGCTGCTCTTCACCGTGGTCACCGGCCCTTCCATGCCCGGGATTCGGTACCGATCGTTCTTCAGCAGGTGGCGCGCAGGGAACGGCAGCTCATCGAGGTTCTCAATTTTCTCTCGATCGGGCGTGCTCTCCACACCCTGGCTCCCCCGATAGGAGAGCCCGAGCGCCTTCTCGATCGCGTCGCACCGGGAATCGCCGCGCAAAAATCGGGCGAGGTCGCGCACGCTGTATTCGGGCTCGCCGCGCACGACGTAATCGACCTTCGAGCGCGTGAACACTTCCTCGGGCGTATTGGTCACTTGCGACCCAAGGAGCGCCACCGGCTTGCCCGTCGCCTCGCGAACTTTTGTTGCAAGCCCGAGGTCGAGGTCGAACGTCGTCGACGAAGAATCGAAAACGTACAGATCCGCCGCGGCGGCCACCGCCGCCTTTGCCGTTGCCTCCAGGTCTGCCCCTTCGGCATCTCCGTCGAACATCGACGCCGTGCAGCCGTCGGCCTCCACCACCGAGGCCACGTGGGCAAGCTCGATCGGCGGGTAGAGGAGCTGCGAATTCACCGCCATGCCGAAGCCCCCCATGAGCCCGCGCGAGACGCGGTACTCCTTAGGGCTCGGCGGATTCGTGAAGTGAACTTTCAAGGGTGCGCGGTGCGGCGGACTTCGGGGCTGCTAAGGTTAAGCCATCGCGCCCCAAAGCCGCAGCCGCGGACGCCGGCCGGAAAGAAGTTCCAGCCGGCGAGGGCGCCCGCCACTACTTCGCGCTCCAGCCGCGCAGCGTGAAGCCGGCCTGCTCCGCCCGCCCCGCCAGCGCCTTCAGGAAGCTCGACTCGTCCGCGTCTCCGAGGGTGCGCTCGTCGGAGCGCAGCTCGACGTGGAACGCCACGCTGCGCAGCCCGGCACCGAGCTCCGCGCTGCGATAGACGTCGAAGAGGGCAATCGACCGGCAGAGCTTGGCGTCCGTGGCGCGCACGAGCGCCTCCAGCTCGTCGGCTCGGACCGACTCCGGGGCGGCCAGCGCCACGTCGACGGTGATCCCGGGGAACTTCGGGATCGGCGTGAACCGGCGCGCTCCGGCTTCGCCGCAGGCGACCTCCATCGCGTCCAGGTCGAGTTCGAATCCGGCCACCGAGATCCCCAAGAGCCCAAGCCGCTCGGCGACCTCCGGATGCAGCTCGCCAAAGTAGCCAAGGATGCGAGGGGCCTTGTGGCTAACGCCGACGATCATCGAGCGCTTCGGGTGGAGATACGCCGGCACCTTCGCCGCGAAAGTTCCATCGGGGCGGACGAGGCGGTCGAGCGGAACGAACTCCGCCCGCAAGTCGAGGCCGTCGAGCAAAGAGCCCACAAATCCCTTCGCCTCGTAGAAGATCGCGCCGTCAAAATGATCGCTCTGGGGGCCGGAGCGGGCTAGCACGCCCGCGACCGAGTGGACTTCGAGCGGCTCTCCCGGTTGGCCGCCGACCCAAGGATCCTGGCGGGGACGCTCGGGGAGGTATCCCTTTCCCACTTCAAAGAGCCGCAGATCGGGCTCGAGGGCAAGGTTCCGCTCCACGAGACCGAGCAACGACGGGAGCACGGCGCGGCGAACGCGGCTTTGGTCGACGACGATCGAATTCTTGACCGTCACAAAAGACCGCGAGCTGAGTCCGAGCTTCTCAATCAGCGCATCCGGCAAGAACGAGTAGCTTTCGAGCCCGCGGAAGCCTAGCGCGGCGAGCCGGTCTTCGACGCGGCGCACGAGCGCTCGGCGCGCCCCTTGCGAAGGCGGCGGCAGCACCGGCGCGGCGAGCGGGCGCGGCACCACGTTCTCGTAGCCGCGCAGCCGCGCGATCTCCTCCACGAGGTCGATCGGTTCTGTGAGATCCTTCGTGGACCGATAGGTGGGAATCGTCGCCGTGATCTCGCCTTCGGCGCTTTGCGCCGCAGCAGGCTCCAGCACAATTCCAAGCCGCGAGAGGATCGACGCCCAGGAAGCGCGCTCGGAGCGCCCCTCCTCGGCCGTGAGTCCGAGCCGCTCCTCGACGCCGCGCCAAGTGAAGATCACTTTTCTACGGATTCCGCGCCCCTTGCCCGCCATGGTAACGGGCGCCGCAAGGCGCGCGGCGCTGCCGAAGAGCCCCTGCTCCACGAACGCCACAATACGCGAGAGCGCGGCGTCGGCTCCCTCAGGGTCGAGCGACTTCTCAAATCGCGCCGACGCTTCGCTGCGCAAACCGAGGCGCGCCGCGGTGCGCCGCACCGTGGCCGCGTCGAAGCTCGCCGACTCCAGCACGATCTCGGAAGTCGCCTCGGAAACTTCACTCATCGCGCCCCCCATCACGCCGGCGAGCCCCGTCGCACCTTCGCCGTCGGCGATCACGAGATCGCTCGAGAGGAGCTTTCGCGTCTGGCCGTCGAGGGTCACGAGCGTCTCGCCGTCGCGCGCCGTGCGCACGTCGATGCGCCCGCCGCGCAGCTTGGCGCGATCGAAGGCGTGCGTCGGCTGCCCGATCTCGAACATCACATAATTGGTGACGTCCACAATATTGGAGATCGCTCGCGCACCGCAGAGACGCAGCCGCCGGCGCATCCACGCCGGCGCAGCTCCCACCTGCACGCCAGCGAGCACGCCCGCGAGGTAGCGCCGGCAACGGCCGTCGTCGGAGACCACCACGGGGAAGCTCTCGCCCGCGGGCGCTTTGCTGAGATCGGCGCCGGGAAGAGTGCACAGCTCGCGGCCGAGCACGCAGGCGAGCTCGCGTGCGAAGCCGTACACACCCCACAGATCGGGTCGATGGTTGACCGATTTATTGTCAATCTCGATCACCCAATCCTCGAAGGAGCGCAGGCTCGCGACCGGCTTGCCGACCTCGGCCTCGCTCTCCAACACGAGAATGCCGTCATGCTCGTCGCCGAGCCCGAGCTCTCGCTCCGAGCAGATCATCCCGCGGGAGGTGACGCCGCGCATGGCGCGCTCGCCGATTTCCATCCCGTTCGGCAGCTTCGAACCGGGGACCGCAACCGCCACGCGCTGGCCGGCCGCCACATTGGGCGCGCCACAGACAATCTGTAAGGTCTCACCGATGCCGACGTCGACTTTCGTTACCGAGAGCTTGTCGGCGTTCGGGTGCTTGCCGCACTCAACGACATGCCCAATTTTCACGCCTTCGAGCCCGCCGCCGACGTGGTGCACCGCATCAACTTCACAAGTGCGAAGCGTCAACAATTCGGCGACGCGCTGCGGCGCCGTCTCGCGCAGGTCGACGTACTCGCCGAGCCAAGAGTAAGGAATTTTCATGATTACACGAAGCTCCCGAGCACGCGGACGTCGCCGGAGAGAAGGTGGCGCACGTCGTCGATGCCGTGGCGAAGGCAGACGAGGCGCGAAAGGCCAAGGCCGAACGCGAATCCCGTGTGCTTCCCGGGATCGAATCCGCCGGCAGCGATCACGTGGGGATGCACGAGCCCGCAGGGCAGCAGCTCCACCCAGCCGGAGTGCTTACAGAAGGCACACCCCTTGCCGCCGCAATGCAAACATTGCGCGTCGAGCTCGAAGCCCGGCTCAACGAACGGGAAGAACCCTGGCCGCAGCCGCACCGTGAGCTCGCGCCCGAACACGCCACGCAGGAGCGTCTTCATCGAATGCAGCAGATGGGCGATCGAGATGCCCTCGCCGACGACGATCCCTTCGAGCTGGTGGAACGTGTGCTCGTGGGACGCATCGACCGTCTCATTACGGAACACGCGCCCCGGCGCGATGGCGCGCATCGGAAGCTCAAAGCCCTGCTTGCGCCACCACCGCATGCCGCGCACCTGCACGGGCGATGTGTGGGATCGCAAACAAATCCCGGGCGTCGTCGTCCAGAATGTATCTTGCGACTCGCGGGCGGGATGGTCGGGCGGAGTATTGAGATCGTCGAAATTGTAATGCTCGAGCTCCACCTCCGGGCCGTCGAGCACTGCGTATCCCATGGAAGTAAACAGATCTTCGAGCTCGCGCCGCACGCGCGTGAGCGGATGGAGCGACCCCGGACGCAGCACGCCCGCCGGCAGTCGCCCCGGAAGAGTGACATCGAATCCTTTGTCCTCGAGCGCCGCCGCCAGCGCACCCTTCTTCACGCGGTCGCGGGCCGCCGCAGCAGCCGCCTCCGCGCGCGCGCTCGACTGATTGAGCAGCTTTCCGAGCTCCGCGCGCTGCTCCTTCGGGAGCTGCCCGAGGCGCGAGAGCATCGCTTTGATCGAGCCCTGCTTGCCGAGGTATTTCCGCTCGACGGCATCGAGCTGCGCGGCGTCAGTGGCCGCTTCCAGCTCGCGAAGGCAGTCTGCCTCGAGCGCGTTCAGCTCCGCTTGAATAGCGACAATATCCATTTGTGAACTCGTCAGGGAAAAGTCAGTCCAACAAAAAACCGCCGGCCGGCGCGGGCTTCGCGCGGGACGGCGGTTTCGTGCACCGTGCTCTTAGTAGCTGGGGCTCTTAGCAGGCAGGCGCGTGCGACTTCGCCGTCGTGAGGACGGCATCAAATGCACCGGCGTCGTGGATCGCGAGCTCCGCGAGCGCCTTGCGGTCGAGCGTCACGCCGGCCTTCTTCAGGCCATTGATGAAGCGCGAATACTTCATGCCGCGGGCTTCGCAGGCCGCCGTGATACGGGCGATCCAGAGCTGGCGGAAGTCGCGCTTCTTCGCGCGGCGATCGCGGAACGCATAATTCCATGCGTGGTGGACCGCCTCGCGCGTCACGCGCTGGAGGTTCTTCCTCGCTCCCCAATAACCCTTTGCCGCCTTCAGAAGGCGACGCTTGCGGCGGAGCTTGGCGGGGTTGTGTCGTGCGCGAACCATGGGATCTTACCGAAAATTCTTACAGATGTAGCGAACGAGGATGGGTGCGAGTCGTGGAAGCCGTACGGACCACCGATTTATGCGGAGCCGCAAATGCCGAACGTTACCGCTAAGGCGATCTCGTTTCGGCGATTGCGAATCGGCGAGGTCTTTACGCCCCCAGCATCTTGCGGGCGTTCTGTGCCATCTTGCCGGGGAGAATCACGGCCCGACGAAGCATGCGGCGGCGCTTGCTGCGCTTCGCCACCTGCATGTGTCCGGTGCCCGCCTTGAAATGGCGGACCTTGCCGGACTTCGTGAGCCACATGCGCTTCTTCAGCGACTTCTTGGTTTTCTGCTTGGGCATGGAAGGAGTCCCAGAGCCAACCTGGGCTCCGGGGCTGGAAAGGGTCGAGTAGGTTAGCGACGCGCGCAGCGCGGTCAACCTCTCGCCGCAGTCCGCGCGCGCTCCCACACAGCGTGGGGAGGGAGCGGGACCGCTCGGGCTACCTCGACGGCTTCGGTGCGCCGGTCTTTGCCGCGGGCGCGCTCGACTTCGAGAGCGGCTCGGTGGCGACCGTCTCGCTCTTGGGCGCCGGCTGTGCCGCCGGGCCGGCCGCAGGAAGCGGAGCGCTCGGAGTCGACGCGGTGTTCGGCGGCGCCGCCGCCGGGCGAGCCTGCGGGCGTCCCACAATGCTCGGCGCGGCGGGAATGTGCGGAAGCTCTTTACCGTCAGCCGCTTCCTTGCCGGCGATTGCCGCCTCGGCCGGCTTCGGCTCCGTCGGACGAACCTCGGGCGCACCGGCCTTCGCAGGTGCTGCCGCCCGCGGCGCGGCTCCCGGCGCGGCTGCCGGCCGAGGAGCGCCCACATGGGCCGCCGCCCCCGCCTGCGCCTTGCGCGCGAGCAAGATCAAATATCGCTTTCCTTCGAGGCGTCCCGGAGTCTCCACTTTTGCGACATCCGCGACGGCATCGATCACCTGCTGGCACACGCGATGCCCGATCTCGGGGTGGGCAAGCTCGCGGCCGCGGAACCGGCAATCGACCTGAACCTTGTCGCCGCGGAGCAGAAACTCACGCGCCTTATCAATTTTGATCTGGAGGTCGTGCTTGCCGATGTTGGGCCGCACGCGCACCTCATGGAGCTGCGATTCGTGATGTTTGGTGCCCCGGTGCTTCTTCTGTTGCTCATACCGGAACTTCCCGTAATCCATCACTTTGCAGACGGGCGGGCGAGAGTTGGGGGCGACCTCCACGAGGTCGAGCCCTGCCATATGTGCAATCTCGCGAGCTCGTTCGATCGGAACATTACCGATCTTCTCGCCGCGGTGGTCGATCAGACAGACCTCCCGCATCTTGATCTCTTCGTTGACTCGGTAGCTCTGTTCAAGGTTTGCGATGGCTGCGCTCCTGGGTCGGAGACCCGTGGAATCAAGGGATGAGGCGGATCAATTCGGGGCTGCCGAGAATCGTCGGCAGATCCCGAGTCGAAGCGAATGCGAATTTTGGAAAAGTCGCGGCTGCTGCCTGCGGAAAAAGTGCTCCGCAGAGCGAGCGCGAGGATTTTTCGCGAGATCGAGGAGGACTGCCGCAGGCGTAGCCAAGGAGTTACGACGAGGCAGTCCAACAATGAGATCGCGAAAAAGTCCCGCGCGCAGCTCGGATGACTTTTACCACGGGCAGCTAGCCCCCAAAGGGGGTCAGCCTACGACGAGCAAGAGAGTCGTCCCCAACCCCCTCGAGGTCAAGGAGCGGATCGGCTCCGCTAGAGGACCGTCCGGACGTGGATATCGGAGAGCTGCTGGTCGGAGACGGTGGATGGCGCCCCCGTCATGAGGCAGGAAGCCGCCTGTGTCTTGGGGAAGGCGATGGCGTCGCGCAGCGAGTCGAGCCCGAGACCGAGCGCCACGCAGCGGTCGACGCCGTAGGCGAAGCCGCCATGGGGCGGCGCGCCATACTCGAGCGCCTCCAGCAGGAATCCGAACTTCATCTCGTACTCGCGGCGCGACAGCCCAAGGAACTCGAAGATGCGCTCCTGCACGTCGCGTCGGTGGATGCGGATCGAGCCCGAGCCGAGCTCCCAGCCGTTCATCACGAGGTCGTAGCCGCGCCCGCCGAGCGAGAGCGGATTCGACTCGAGCGCCGCCGACAGCTTCGCCAGGTTCATCTCCGAGGGCGCCGTGAACGGGTGGTTCGTCGGCTCCAGAGCGCCGGTCTTCGTGTTCTTCTCGAACAGCGGGAAGTCGGAGATCCAGGCGAGCTTGAAGGTGCCGAAGGGACGGAGACCGAGCTTGTCGCCTAGGTGATGGCGCAGCGGCCCCATCACATTATTGACTGTGGTTTCGTCGCCTGCGCCGAATAGCAACAGATCGCCGACGCGTCCGGCAAGCGCGTTGCGCAGCGCCTCCTTGGCGCCGTCATCGAAGAATTTCGCGATGGAGCCGTCGAGCCCCGCGTCGGTCACGCGCAGCCAAGCGACGCCCTTTCCGCCGTGGTCGACGGCGAATTGTGACAGCGCATCGATCTCCTTGCGCGACCAGCCGCCGGCTCCGCTCGCGTTGATACCGCGGACGATGCCGCCCTGCTCGGCTGCTTCGCGGAACACGCGGAACCCGCAGCTCTTCGAGAATTCTGTGAGGTCGACGAGCTCCATGCCGAATCGCAGGTCGGGCTTGTCGATGCCGAAGCGCGCCATGGCCTCGCGATACGGAATGCGCGGGAACGGCGGATTCAGATCGACGCCGAAGGCCTCCCGGTAGCCGGCGGTGATGGACGCCTCGACGGCGGCCCACACATCCTGCGGTTCGGGGTAGCTCATCTCGATATCGATCTGTGTGAACTCCGGCTGGCGGTCGGCTCGGAGGTCTTCGTCTCGCAGGCAGCGCGCCACCTGAAAATACTTATCCAACCCCGCGATCATCAGGATCTGCTTGAAGATCTGTGGGGACTGGGGAAGCGCATAGAACTGGCCCGGGTGCACGCGCGACGGCACCAGGTAGTCGCGCGCCCCCTCCGGAGTCGCCTTCGTGAGCATCGGCGTCTCCACTTCCACAAATCCGCGGCCCGCGAGCGCATTGCGCACTCCGCGCGTGAAATCGGCGCGCGCGATGAGCGAGCGCTGCATGGGGCGCCGGCGCAAGTCGAGGAATCGATACTTGAGGCGAAGCTCGCTCGTCGTGTCGAGCTTATCTGTAATCTCAAACGGCGGCACTTTGCTCGCGTTCAAGATCTCCGCCGAGGATGCATACACCTCGATCTCGCCCGTGGCGCGCTCTTGATTGACCGTGCCCGAAGGGCGAAGCCGGACAGTCCCCGTGACGCGCACGTTGAACTCCGTGCCGAACTCGGAGGCGACCTTGTGGGCATCGGAGCCGGGCTCGAAGACGATCTGCGTCACGCCGTAGCGGTCGCGCAGATCGACGAAGTAGACGCCGCCGTGGTCACGGCGACCTTCAACCCAGCCGCAGAGTGTGGTGGTCTGACCGGAATGCGAGGCGCGAAGCTCCCCGCAGGTGTGCGTTCGAAGGGACATGGCAGTCGAAGCGAAAAGGGCGAGGAGGATAGCGGCGGCCCGGCCTGGGGGCACGTCGCGCGGCTCGCCCGGAGCGGGGCGTGGAGGCCACGGCGCGAGAAGTGCGACGAGCGTGGCGCTCCCGCGAGTCCTCCAGGGGGACGGAGATCCGCCTCTCCAAGTCGGCGCCGTTGGGGTCGGCTCCCCGGACGGGCAGCATCTCCATCTCCGAGCGATCCGCCTTCGCGGCAGCCGCATTCAGGAGCTTGGGCGTCGGCTTCTTGGGACTCAACGCAGCTCGAGCGCTGCGACGCACAGACGCTCCAGCTCGCGGAAGAAGTCGATGGGCGGAGGAAGTGTTGCCACCTCCGCGCGAAAAGTGGCAAACTCCGCAAGGGCTCGCTCGCGCTCACCGAGGGCCGCGAGCGCCAGAGTCAAGAATGCTCTTGTCACCGGCGGCTCCTCCGGGATGTCACAATAATTCTGGAGGTCGCTGCGGGAGAGGACCGCCACAGCACGAGTGAGAGCTTCCCGATCGGGAGGACTCGAGAGACAGGCGACGCGGTATTCCGCCACTCCGTACACTCTCACAAAATCGGAAGCCTGAGGCGCAAGCCGCGCGCTCTCGCGCGAGCGCTCCAACGCGAGGCGATAGCTCGCCGGCTCCATGTCGTTGCGCGTGACGATGCCCCACGCCATGCGCGCGAGCTCCATCGGTGTCTCCTCGAGCTCGGCAGCCAGCTCGCGCGCTGCGGCGCGGACCGCGTCGGAGACATCGCGGTCGGACTCGATACGCGCACGCAATTGCGACAAAAGTGCACACTCTTTCTTGAGCTGCTCGATCCAATCGCTCGCCGCTTGAATCGCCTCGGTGGGGCCAAGCCCAAGCTCAATGCGCTCGCGCGGCTCGATGCGGCGTGTGGGCTTTGCGCGTGCGGCGGCGAGCGCATCGACGGGCCATAGCCGCACGCCGTCGTGCGCAGCAACGCTCACCACGTTCGCGCCGTCCGCAGAGAAGCACACATCGTAGACAATGTCTTGATGCCCGGGCAGCGCAGCAACGAGCTCGCCGGTCGCGGCATCGAAGAGTCTCACTTTTCGATCGGCACCGCCGGTTGCAACCCATCGGCCGTCTCGGCTCAAGGCCGCGGACCATACAAAATCATCGTGCCCCGAGTAGCGGGCAATGGCATGGCCATCGGCCGCGTCGAACAGGGCGGCTGTGCGGTCGGCGGCCGCCGTCACGATTTGTGAGCCGTCGCTTTGGAAGCGCACACAATGGATCGCTCCCTTGTGGGCGGACGTGGTCCATCGCGGCTCCTGCTCGTCGACCGAGTACAGGCGCAGGACTCCGCGCCGATCGCCGATGACGATCTGCTTCTCGTCGGGAGAGAACGCGCCGAAATGTGGGTCCTCACCACGCGCGCCGAACTCCTGCAGGAGCGCGCCGCGCTTCACGTCGAAGAGCTTGGCGGGCCCCGAGATGGCGAGCGCCAGGAGGAGGTTGCCGCTCGGGGAGAGATACGCAGTCGTCAGCCGAACATCGGCCACCGGAATCGTGGAAACAACGGCTCCATCCCAATGGAGAATGCGCACACTTCCGTCAAAGGCGGTTGCAATGATCGGAGTGTTCTTGGAGATTCCTCTCACGGAGGAGATCGCCGGTGGAAACGGCCCGGCAGATGCAATAATTCTTCCCTCGCGCCAAGAGTACACATGCCCGTATCCATCGTACGAAGCGCTCCCGAATCGCTCGCCGTCCTCGAAAAAGTACATCCGGTTCATCTTCCCCGAGTGGTCGCGCTCCGGTGAGATGAGACGCGAAGCTGGTGTGCTCCAGACTCGAAGATCGTCGCCGCAGGTGATCAATGATTCCCCATCGGGGCTGAACTCCGCCCAATCGACACGGGAGCGGTGGCCTGAGAGAATCTGTAATATATCCCCCGTCGATGCGCTCCAGACGATGGCCCTACGATCGTCGCTCGTGGTCACGACGCGCCGTCCGTCGGGGCTCCACGCCACCGAGCGCATGACGCGATCGTGCTGCTTGAGGCGCGCCGTGACGGCGCGCGTGGCGAGGTTCACAATTCGGGCGTCATGGTCGCTCGAAGCGGCCAGCAGCCGGTCGCCGTCGGGGCTGAACCGAAGGCGCGACACATGTTGGATCGGCCTGCCTTCCTCCTCGATCACTCCGAGAAGCTCCCCCGTATCGCTCCAAAGGCGCCCGTAGCCTTCACGCTCCGAGGTCGCGAGCAGGTTGCCCTTGGGCGAGAGCACCGCTGCATTGATCGCGCTCTCATGGGGAATCGTGAGAATCAACGATCCGTCGGCGACGCACCAAAGACGCGCTGTTCCGTCTTCCGACGAAGTCAAGATTCGAGCCCCGTCCTCGCTCCACGAGACGCTCAGAATGGCGCGCCGATGGCCGCGAAGCGCCGCCGCGAGCAGCTCGCCGTCGCGGCTCCAGAGCCGCACTTCCCCGTCTTTGCCCCATGCCGCGAATCGATCGCCCGCCGGGCTCCACGACGCGCCGAGCAACGTGCCGGGGCGCTCCTGGATGCGCCGAACGAGGGCGCCGGAATCCACATCCCAAATGACCACATTTCCCTGGGGCGCCGCCGTCAGCGCGAGACGCCCGTCGCGCGAGACGTCGAGAGTTGAGATCCGCATGTCGTGCGCCTGCACCCACCACCGCGCCTTCCCGGTGACGGCGTCGATCGCGCGCAACGTGCCGTCAGCCCCCGCCGAGAGCGCCACGGCGCCGCCGACGCCGAAGTGAGCGTCGACGATCGGCCCCCAGTGCCCGCGATAAATCACTTTTCCATCGTGACGGGCGACCGCGGAGAAAAGTGCATTCCGTGAGACAAGCCCCGGCGCGTATTCATGAGCTTCGAGCGCTAGGCGAACGGCGAGCGCGGGGTCCGTCTCGAGGAGGCTCGTCGACAGCGCGGCAAGGCGCAGCCCTTCCACGCGGCGGTGCTCGCTCTCGAGGCGCACGAGGGAGCGGTGCTGCTCGATGCCATAAAAGAGCGAACCGACGAGCGCAACGACGGTCGCGACGGCCGCAGACGCAGCGGCCGCCGGGCGGCGCTCGATCCAGCGGCGCGTGCGCAGCGAGACCCCTGGCCGCCGCGCGTCGATCGGGCGCCGCTGGAGCACATTCTCGAGATCGCGCGCGAAGTCGGCCGCCGAAGAGTAACGTCTCACGGGGTCGCGCTCCATGGCCGTGAGGCACACGGTCTCGAGCTCCCACGACACCGCGGAATTCAACTTTCTCGGACTCTCCGGACGCCCTTCGAGAATGCGCCGGCGCAGCGCCTCGGCGGAACTTTCCACATAAGGCAGCCGCAGCGTAAGGCACTCGTAGAGCGTCACCCCAAGACCATACACATCGGTGCGCGCGTCGACGGTGCCGCGCGCGCTGTCGATCTGTTCCGGCGCGAGATAGGGCAGGGAGCCGAGCTCGACGCCGCTGCGCGTGAGCGGCGTCGCCCCCTCGGCCTGCGCGAGCCCGAAATCCAAAAGCAACACATGCCCCGAGACCGTCACCATGAGGTTGCTCGGCTTCACGTCGCGATGGACCACGCCCTTTCTGTGAGCATGGTCGAGGGCGTCGGCAGCTTGGCGCAGGAGGCGGCAGCAGGTCTCCGGCCAGCTCCCTTCGAACACATAGCTCGAGCCGCGCGTCGCGCGCCGATCCTCGTCGCCGGAATCGTGGCTCGCGATCACGGCGGATGCGCTGGCGCCCGTCAGGCTCCCCGCCGCCTGGGCCGAAAGTCCACGAATCACTTCCGCCAGCGAGCACCCTTCCACGAGCTCCATGGAAAAGTAAGGAATGCCGCGTTCCTCGCCGACGGAGTGGATGGGCACAATTCCCGGGTGCCGCAGGCGCGCGACCGCTTCCACTTCGCGGCGAAACCGCTCGCGCGCCGTATCGAAGAGCAGGTGCTCGGGGCGCACCACCTTGAGCGCCACGCGGCGCCCGAGCGTGCGATGGCGCGCCAAGTACACAACTCCCATGCCTCCTTCGCCGAGCTTGCGCAGCAGGTCGTACTCGCCGAGCCGGCTGTCGCGATCGAGGGAATCGCGCCCGGGCTCACCGCCGCGGAGCGTGCCGAGGAGGCCCGACGCGGCGAGCACGTCGACGCGCGCGCGGATCGCGCTGGCGTCCTCCGGGTGCTGCGCGAGGAACTCCTCGACGGCGCGATCGCCGCCGAGCTCCAGCGCTTCGAGCGCCTGCTCGACCAATCCGGCGAGGCGCTCGCTCGAGGAGCCGATGCCGCTCGACATGGGTGCCTGAGCCTAGCGAGAGACCGGAGGATCGAGGCGCACGGCGAGCTCGGCGAGCGCGCGGCGGAGCATGGCACGGACGGCCATGTCGGTCTTCCCCATGCGCTCGCCGATCTCGGCAGAGGTGAGCCCGGCGAAGCGGGCGAGCAAGATCACTTCTCGCTTCTCGTCGGTGAGCTGGGAGAACGCGCGCTCGAAGCGTGCGAGGTCTTCACGCTCGGAGAGCGCGCGGCTCGGCGTGGCCACCGATGCATATAGCTCGGCCAGCGCGTGGGCGTCGCCGCCGTGCTCGTCGAGCGGCACCTCGCGGTGGGCCGCGCGTTTTTGTGCCATGTAGTATTCGTAACGATCCGCAATTTTCCGGGCGGCCGCGGTAAAGAGCCACGCGCGGAATTGTGCGGGGCCGCGATACTCGAAGCCGCTCAGCCCCTGGAGCACCTCGCGGCAGACCGATTGGACAAGATCGGCGCTCGACTCGTGGGCAAGCACGAGCGCCCCCGACCGCAGCCGGAAGTAGGCGTGCAGCCTCGGGAGGTTCTCCCGAAGGAGAGCCTCAATCGCCTCGGTGTCGCCGCGGGAGGCGCGGTCGACCCACTGGCGCGACGGGTCGTCCATCCCCAGAGCATACGGCAGCCCGCAAGTGCGCGCCTCCCGCCAGCGGCGGGCGGGAGTTTGCGACATCGTGGCTTCGAGGATGAGGCGGCGCGGACACAACGGCCCAACGGGACGATCGCACCGCGGGAATCCGAGCGCGCGAATCGGCTACGACTTCGGAGCGAGGCAAGCAGAGCGTGTTCCGTGGAGGCTCTCGATGCCGAGCGGCAGGTGCCGCGGCCGTGGCGGCTGCGTCACGCCGTCGAACATTTCCATTGCGATCACGCGCGGGCCTCAAGCCTCAGCAATGCCAATCGGCAACTCCATCGGTCAATCGGTCCGCTTCTTATAGTTTCAATCGAGACCCTGGGCGGTCACTGATTTGTGTACCACCCAGCTCCCGGTTGATAGATACTGAACGGATAGGAGTCCGGTGAGCATTCGAACGAAAGAAAGTAAGAAATCACCTTTCCCTCTGCGCTCCGAATGGGCTCGTAGTCCCATTGCCGAGACCCCGCCACAGGCGGCCTCAGCTCTGCAAGGAACTCGGGCAAAAGCAGACTGAGCTTCTCGGGAAACTCCCCACGCACATGGACAAACCGATCCAACGCGTTCACAATTTCCTCGCCTCGCTTTTGGCTCTCCGACACCACGCTGGAATTCCACTTCTGCTCCTGTGGCCGACAATAGGCCACAGCGCAAGCGACGAGCAGGGCGCCCGCAAGGAGCTTCAAGAGTGCGAAAGGCTTTCTCATGACCTGATAGGTGCAGAGCGCGGTCGCGCGATCAGTAAGCTCAAATTGGTGGCCGGACGAACCAGAGGGATAACCTCAATCATCGACCGAGATCTTCGAACTTAGGATTCGGAAGTGGCGGATTCTCAGGGAAACAAATCTTCGAGGCATACCGCGGCTGGGAAGCAATCTCCCGGAGAATGCGATCTGCCGCGCTCGCGTGGGAGGTAACTGCCGCTACGCAATTCCACCCATCGAATGTATGGAGTGATATCCAGTTCACATTCGCTTTAGCGAACCGCGCACGGATTTCTGCGAACTGCGGATTCTCACGTTCTTCGCAGAAGAAGTAACCCACCATGACAAACTCCGTGTTCTCGGAATCATGTTCACTTAGACGGGCCGATGAGCACGACGAGATACCTCCCGTTAGGGCAATCAAACTGATGAACGTGAGAACAAATCTACTCATGATCAGCCCTGAGCGCAGATGGGATCGAGTCTCCGCGGCTTTGGCGGTCGAGAAACTCCGCAAACGCGGCCTCGATGGCCGCCGACTGGGGTGCGTCGGATCCCGGTTCCATGGGCCGGAATCCTACAGGAGACCGCGCGGCGGGCGAACTCTCCCGTCGATTCCGCTCAGCAAGAAGGCGACATGCAACATGCGCCTCGTGTTCCGTATCAGCAGATCTTTGGAGAAGCAGAAGTACTCCCCATGGCGGAGTTCTGGAGTCTCGATCAACCTGCGGGCGGCCGGGGGCGAGCTCATCGGACTTCACAAATTGGACAACGGATTGGAATGCCGCGTGGGCCGGCTTTGGCGCGACGAGTTCCGAAGACGCGAGGCCATCGCGCGCGCAACTTTCCAATCGATTTGTAGGGTCGGCGCTCGCGCCGAACGATGGCGCGGGGCTTGCCCCGCGCGATGACGAACCGTCGAAGGCGGGATTCGTCATCCGCGCGCGCAAGCGCGCGCGAATCGTCGCGGGCAAGCCCGCGCCCTACGGCTCGATTTACAATTCCGCGCAAGCCTGTGGACGCGCAGATCGGGAGGCGGCTTTGTATGGTCCTCGACAGACCGCGCATGTCGTCGCGGACTGTAAGGACGTCTGCACATCGATTCGGGTACGGGACTTAGCGAATCGTCACCGATCCACCCTGCGCGAGAGCCGTTGCACGGCCGCCGGCGGATTCGAGCGTGACAGTCACGGGAGCGCCTGCTGCGCGGTCGCCTTTCGAGACGATGTAAGCGCCGCGGTACATGCCGGTGATCTCGCCCTCTGCGGCATCGGAGGTACGCGGGAAGCGGGAGAACTCACTCATCGGGATGCGCACGCGCAGCGTGCCGAGATCGAACGTCGCCGTGCAGCCGGGGCGCCCGAGAGCGAGCACTTCGATCACCTCGCCTGGCACGTATTCTTGATCTCCCTTCGGCGATCCGGCGAGCGCGGCAACGCTTAAATACGGTGCGGGCGTCTGCGCAGCCGCCTCGTCAGAGTAGGCGCCCGAGATCTGTGATCCCATCAATTCGGCCCACTGGATCGCGAGCTCGCGATAGGGCCCCTTTCCGAGCGCTGCCACCGGCGTCGCCGCGGCGCTCACATATCCTGTGGGTCCGCCGCTCAGCCCCGCCGCGTCCGAGACGCCAACAGTTCCGCGGAAAAGCTCCGAGCCGTCGACCGTGGAAACAATTTTGACTGTTCCCTCGACGACGGTTCTCGATTCCAGCACGTAGTAGCGCCCCGACCAGGAGTCGAGGGTTCCATACAGAACGGCGTCGACTCCGAGGAGCTTCCCGAGCGTCCGAGCATCGAGCGTCGGCGCGGTAGCGAGCAGCCCTTTGTGGGCGAGCGTCGTGTCGACCGTGGCCGAGTCGACGACGCTCCACGCGCCACCGCGCAGCCGCGCCGCCAGCAGCGCGCGCAAGCTCTGGGCCCCCTTCTCCGAATCAGGCATGCCCTCAGGCACCGAGAGCAACAAAGCGTTCGCAAGCCAAATCAACGGCACAAATGGATACAGCAGCGGGCTCGTGCCGCCGGTGTCATCGCGGAACGGAAGCACGGCAACGCGCACCGGCCGCGCTTCCGTCGGCGCGAACGACGGCGCCTTGCGCACTTCCTTCCAGGAGGAGCGGCAGGCGGGCGCAGCAAGGGCTAGCATCGCCGCCCCAAGCGCCCAGCGAGAAATCACAGTTGGCTTCGTAAACCCCATCGAAAGGCTCCTAATTGAGATTGACGACGACCGTCGCGGAAGGAGGTCCAAAGAGGCCGGATGCCCCGGCGCCCGCAACGGCATAAGTGACTTGCGATGGCCCCGCCGGAACTGTATCGACCCACTCCTGAGCCGCGCCCGCGTCCAAAGTCACCGGCGGTCCGCCCGCGATCCTTGCCACAGAATAGCGAACGGCGCCAGGTGCGCTCTTCCAAGCCAAACGCACTCGCCGCGTGCCGGGCTCGACACTCGCCGTGAAATCCGACGGAGAATCCACTCTGGGCGCGTCGATGCGCACTGGAGTCAGCGAGGAGCGGGGCTCGCTCGGCTGACCTGTAACATCGTAAACGGTGGCGATCACGGGGCCCTGCGCGACACCCATTCCCGGGAGAATCTTCACCGATGTGGCGTAGACGCCCGGTTCACTCTCCGCCAACGGCACCGCACCGGGGATTCCGGCGAAGGAGGCGCGCGCGCGCCCACCCGGGGTTCCATTCACCCGGAGAGTCAACATATCCCCGGGCCGCAAGACACCATCCCCCGGCTGAGCCGAAACCTGTGCAATCTGTGGCCTCACGGCCACCTCCGAGGACTCCGGGTGAGCGGGCACCGCCTCGGCAAGCTCAAACGCGAGCTTGGCAGCCAGCCTCACAAATGCGTCATCGCTCGACGATTCCACCGTCTCCGACAGAGCCTTCAGAACTTGGCCGCTTTCGAGAGCCACGCCTCCCGTCCGGGAACTGCCGACTTCTACGCTCCAGAGCGTCTTCGCTGTAGCCGCATCGATCCAGCGCACGGTGCCATAGACACCGCGCCTGTAGAGGATTCCGGCGGAGACGCTCTCGTCGCGCAGATCTTGGCCCACGACCACGGCACCGGCGCCGAGCGCTCGCGCGACGCCAGCGAGGGATGCGTCGTCGGGTATCCAGCCGCGCTCCCAAGGTCTCCACCCCATTTGTGCAACCCGAGTATCCACAATTTCATCGTCGATCTTGATGTATTGCCGATCGACAAGAAAGCTCCCGAGCAGCCGACGCAGTGCCGCCTTTCCGCGCACGGAGAGTGAGCCTTCGAAAGGTAACAGCACAATTCGCTTCGGCGGAGTGCCCGCGAACGGCGGCACCTTCGGGGCCGAGCTGCAGGCGCCGAGGCTGAGCGCCGCGAGGATCACGAGCGGCAAGGCGCGCGCACGAAAGACTCTGCTCATGGCGCAGTCACCTCCAGCACGCCCGAGCTCGAATGCCCATCCGCCTCCACGAGTAGTTGGAATCGCCCCGGCTTGTGGAAGCACACAGAAGCCACGCCCCCGGGCTCAATGGCGCGCGAGATCGCTCCATCCTTCAAGCAGGCGAATCCGGTCACGGTCACACAATGGGCGCACCCCGCGAAATCGCCATCAATCCGCACCTGCACAAATTTCGCGGTGTCGGGATTCCGAAAGAAAACCACTTCTCCCGAGATCAGCGTCGTCACCGGCTTCTGGTCGGGGCGTGAGTGCGTGCCCGCGACAAAGCCCGCCATGGCGGGCCCCAGAACAAGAACCCGAGGCGACGCAATCGAATGATGCGACTCAGACGGATCGGCGAGGCTGTCGCGGGTCGTGGAACAGCTGACGACGGCGAGCGCGGCTGCGAGAGCAGCCATGGAGCAAAACGCGCGGGGGCAAGCGGCAGGCATGGGAGATCTGTTCGTAGGAGACAGCCCCTTGGATGCCACCTCGCGCCTCCGGTTACCAGAGGGGCTTTGCGCGACCTGCGCCACCTCGATGCCCGCGCACCCACGCGCAGGGCGCACCCGCAGGGCGCACCCGCAGGACGCACCGTGCCCATGCCGCGCGGCCCGCGCCACGCGGCGCTACATCCGGTACTTGCGGGCGAGCTTCGTGCGCTGGAGCGCTCGGCGCAGCGCGCCCTCGGCGCGCGGCAAGTCGATGTCGGTCTTCACGCGCGCCGCGAGGCGCTCACGCGCGCGCTTCTCCGATTCCTCCGCGCGCTTCAGATCGATGTCGGTGACGGGCTCACCGGAATCGACCACGAGGCGCACGACGTTCTTGCCGACTTCCACGAAGCCGTCGGCCACGAAGAAGGAGGTGTGATTTCCTCCCTTTTCTGTGACCGTCAATTCTCCGGGCTCCACGGCCGCGAGCAGCGGCGCGTGGTGGCTCAAGACTCCAAAGGAGCCTTCCGTTCCGGGAATGCGGACCGAATCGACCTCGCGGTCGAGGACCACTTTCTCGGGAGTAATGACGAGCAATCGCACGGTGGGATCCCCGCCTCGTTACATCTTCTTGGCCTTCTCCACAGCCTGCTCAATGGAGCCGACCAGGTAGAAGGCGTTCTCGGGCAGCGAATCGTGCTTCCCTTCGAGGATCTCCTTGAACGAGCGCACCGTGTCTTTCGCAGGCACGAACTGGCCCTGGAGACCGGTGAACTGCTCGGCCACGAAGAACGGCTGCGAGAGGAACTTCTGGATGCGGCGCGCGCGCGCCACGACGAGCTTGTCCTCGTCGGAGAGCTCCTCCATTCCGAGAATCGCAATAATGTCGCGCAGGTCTTGGTAGCGCTGCAGAACGCGCTGCACCTCGCGCGCGACTTTGTAATGTTCCTCGCCGACCACGTTCGGATCGAGCATGCGGCTCGCGCTCTTGAGCGGGTGCACCGCCGGATAGATTCCGAGTTCCGAGATGCCGCGATCCAACAGAATCGTCGAGTCGAGGTGAGCGAAGGTGGCAACGGGCGCCGGATCGGTGAAGTCGTCGGCAGGCACGTACACCGCCTGCATCGAAGTCACAGATCCCTTCTTCGTCGACGTGATGCGCTCCTGGAGGTCGCCCATTTCCGACGCCATGGTCGGCTGGTAGCCCACGGCGCTCGGCATACGGCCGAGGAGCGCCGACACCTCGGATCCCGCCTGCACGAATCGGAAAATGTTATCCACGAACAGAAGCACGTCCTTGCCTTCCGAATCGCGGAAATACTCAGCCATCGTGAGACCGGTGAGCGCCACGCGCAGACGCGCGCCGGGCGGCTCATTCATCTGTCCGAACACGAGCACGGCGTTATCAATCACGGCCGCTTTTGTGCCATCGGGGCGCTTGAACTCGGCCTCGCGCATTTCGAGCCAGAGGTCGTTGCCCTCGCGCGTGCGCTCGCCAACACCACAGAACACGGAGAAGCCGCCCTTCTCCACCGCCGTGATGCGGATCAGCTCCTGGATGAGCACCGTCTTGCCCACGCCGGCGCCGCCGAAGAGACCAATTTTGCCTCCCTTGGCGAACGGGCAGAGGAGATCGACGACCTTGATGCCCGTCTCGAAGATTTGTGTGATCGGCTGCTGATCCTCGAAGCTCGGCGCCGTGCGATGGATCGGCCAGAGCTTGCTGCGGTCGACCGGGCCCATCTTGGCGCCGGGCTTGCCGACCGGCTCCGCGTCGCTGTCGAGCGCGTTGCCGAGCAGATCGAAGAGGCGTCCCTGGGTCGCGGCTCCGACCGGCACCGAAATCGGTGCGCCGGTGTCGATGGCCGCCATTCCGCGCACGAGGCCGTCGGTCGACGCCATCGAAACGCAGCGAACGCGGTCGTTTCCGAGGTGCTGGGCAACCTCAAGAATCAGATCGATTCCACGCCCCTCGTCCTTCACCGCGATCGCCGAGTTGATCGGCGGCAGCTTCTCGGGGAAGGCGACGTCGACGACGGCGCCGATGACCTGAGTGATCTTGCCAACGTTCTGGGCAGTGGAGGTAGTCACAGGATTGCTACAAATGGTTTCCGATCAGATCGTATTCGTTGAGAGATATTCGGTTGCTTGCCCCGGAGATTACCGCAGCGCCTCGGCGCCGCCGACGATCTCGAGGAGCTGCTTTGTAATGTTTTCCTGGCGCGCGCGGTTGTAGGTGCGCAGCAGCGAGTAGCGCATCTCTTCGGCCGCATCGGTTGCATTCTTCATCGACACGCGGCGGCTTGCGTACTCGGAGGTGAGCGCCTCGAGCAGCAGGTTCCAGAGCTTCATCTCGAGGTACTTCGGGACGAGCTTGTCGAGGAGGAATTGCACATTGGGCTCGACGATGGCATCGAGCGTTGCTTCGCCGCCAGCGCCGGCCGCAGCCTTCGGCGGCTCCACCGGCAGCCACTGCGCGCGCCCCGGCTTGTAGGTCACCATCGACTCGAACCGAGTCGACAGGATCTGCAGCTCGGAGATGGCTCCAGCTTCAAAATCCTTCACCAGCTGCTTCGCCGCGACGCGCACGTCTTGATAGCTGAACTTCTCGAGCGGCGGCTCGGCGAAATAGCGCGCCACCTCGTATCCGCGCTTCGAAAGGTACATGTAGCCTTTCTTACCGAACACATAGAGGCGCACATTCTTCGGCGACGCGGGTCCCGCACCCTTGGTCTCGAAACCCCGAGACTCGAGGTAGCGGTGCAGCGAGGCGAGAAGATTGGTGTTGTAAGCTCCGCAGAGGCCGCGGTCCGAAGTCACCACCACAATTCCGACGGGAGCGTCCTTCGCGCCCTGCTGAAGCAGGCGCGACGAGCCCTCGGGCGCCACGGCGGCGAGCTTGCCGACGATCGCCTCGATCTGGTTGGCAAACGGGCGCGACGCCTGCGCCCGGCCCTGGAAGCGACGAAGCTTGGTCGTCGCCACCATTTCCATGGCGCGCGTGATCTGCTTGATGCTGCTGACGCTTTTGATGCGTCGTCGGATGTCGCGGAGCGAAGCCATCGCGTTTTGTAAGCTCGATGAGGGTTGGAGCCTGCGCTACTTGCTCGAGAACGACTTCTTGGCGTCCTCGACGCAGACCTTGATCTGAGCTTCCAGCTCTTCTGTGAGCTTCTTCTCGGTCGGGAGCTTCTTCAGCAGCTCGGCGTACTTCGTGCGCGCGACTTGCAACAGATGCTCTTCGAATCCGCGAACTGCCGACTTCGGCAGATCGTCGAAGGCGCCCATCGTCGAGCCGGCGTAGATCGTCACAATTTGCTCGCCGACCGCCACCGGGCGGTACTGCCCCTGCTTCAGGAGCTCCACGAGACGCTCGCCGCGCGTGAGCTGGCGCTGCGTCGCCTTGTCGAGGTCGGATCCGAATTGTGCGAATGCCGCCAGCTCGCGGTACTGCGCGAGGTCGAGCTTGATGGTTCCGGCGACTTTCTTCATCACCGGCACCTGGGCCGATCCGCCCACGCGCGACACCGAGATACCGACGTTCACCGCAGGGCGCACGCCGGAATAGAACAGATCCGCCTCAAGGAAGATCTGGCCGTCGGTGATCGAGATCACGTTCGTCGGGATGTACGCCGACACGTCGCCTTCCTGCGTCTCGACGACCGGCAGCGCCGTAATCGAGCCGCCACCGGCCTTGTATTGCTTGGGATTGAACTCGTGGGCGCGCTTGCTGAGCTTGCACGCGCGCTCGAGGAGACGGCTGTGAAGATTGAACACGTCGCCCGGGAACGCCTCGCGACCCGGCGGGCGGCGCAACAAAAGCGACATCTGGCGATACGCGAGCGCGTGCTTGTAGAGGTCGTCGTACGCAATCACCACATGTCGGCCGCGGAAGGCGAAATACTCCGCCATCGTCACGCCGGCATAGGGGGCGATATATTGCATCGACGCCTCGGCACCTGCCGGCGCCGACACGACAATCGTGTACGGAAGTGCGCCGTTTTCCTGCAGCTTCACCACGACGTCCTTGATCGTCGACTGCTTCTGGCCGACCGCCACATACACACAAATCACCTGGTCGGGATTCTTCGGATCTCCGCCGCCGGTGTTTTTCTGTGAAATGAACGTATCGACGATCAGCGCCGTCTTGCCCGTCTGGCGGTCGCCAATGATGAGCTCGCGCTGGCCGCGGCCGATCGGAATCATGGCGTCGACCGCCTTGATGCCGGTCTGCACCGGCTGCTTCACCGGCTCGCGCTCCACGACGTTGGCCGCGCGCCCTTCGATCGGCATGTAATCTTTGAGATCGACCGGCCCGCGTCCATCGATCGGACGGCCAAGCGAATCGACCACGCGGCCGACGAGCGCCTCGCCCACGGGCACCGAGATGACGCGGCCCGTCGAGCGGACCGTGTCGCCTTCGCGGATGCCTTCATCGGAGCCGAGGAGCACGGCGCCGACCGAATCCTCTTCGAGGTTCAGGGCGATGCCGTAGACACCGTTGCCGAAGTCGAGAAGCTCCGACATCTGACAGTTGTCGAGGCCATAGATTCGCGCGACGCCGTCGCCCACTTGGAGGACGGTGCCCACGCTCTCGACGCCGACTTTGCCCTGATAGCCCTCGATCTCTTTCTTGAGAACCGAGCGAACTTCAGCGGGACGGAGATCAACCATTGTCAACGGGCCCGGAGACGTGCTCCGGGCAAGGGCGGCTCAATTGTGCAGGAAAAGTAATAATGAATGTGTGTACTCGGCTTGCGATCCGCGGGGCGCATGGCGCCGTCGCGCAACCGGTCCGAGATCTCATCAGCCTTCGATGCGCGCCGAGAGGAGCTTTTCGCGCAGCTCGGCGAGACGCGTCTTGGCCGTGGAGTCGTAGCGAAGGCTGCCGACCGTCGCGCGAAGCCCGCCGAGGAGCTCCGGACGCACGTGGGCCTGGAGCCGCACGCGCTTGCCCGTCGCCTTCGACAGAGTCGCTTCGATGTCTCGCATCTCCGCTTCCGAGAGCGCCTTCGCCGACTCGACGACGCCCTCCGCCTCTCCTCGAGATTCAAGGGCGAGGCGGTGGTAGGCATCGGCCAGCGAAAACAACATTTCGGCGCGGCGCCGGTCGATCGCGAGCGCGATCACGTTGCGCACGAGATTCGTGCGCAGGCGCGCGTCGACCGCTCCGAGGACCGTCGCTTTTTGTGTCTTCGCATCCAGAGTCGGATTGCGAAGCGCCGCAGCGATCGCCGGCTCGCGGACCCCCGTGGCGAGCGCCATGAGGTCGCTCTCCACTTCGGTCACGAGCCGGGCGTCCTGCGCCGCAGCAAACAGGGCTTCGGCGTAACGCTTGGAAACGACGGGTGCGAGCATGGAAACGGCAGCCGAGAGAACCCCGGCTTAGCGGCCTCCACCGCTCGCGCTCGCGACGAAGTCGCGAACGAACCGGCGCTGATCGTCGTCACCCACCGAGCGCCCGACGACCCGCGTCGCGGCGTCGAGCGACAGCTCGACCACCGTCTCGCGAATCTCCGAGAGCGCCTTCATGCGCTCGCGCTCGATCTCTGCCTTCGCGCGCTCCAGCAATTGTTGAGCTTGCTGCTGGGCCTGAGCGAGGGCTTCCTGTCCCTGACGCTCTCCCATGGCGCGCGCATCGGCGATCTCCTTGGCAAGCTGCTTCTGTGCCTCAGCGAGGCGGCGCTCCATCTCGGACTGCGCCTTCTCGGCGGCCGCTTTTGCGGCCTCAGCCGCGTGAACGGCCTCCTCCGCCTTCTTGTCGCGCTCCTCGAGCGCGTGCGCCATCGGCCCCCAGACCATCTTCCACATCACGGGAAGCGCCAGGAGGAAGATGACCAGCGTCCAGAAGGTGTTCGAGCCGAAGGAGAGGCTGAGCGGGTCGAAGCCGCCCCCTTCGAATCGGAATCCCACCATGGGGATCGAAGCAGGCGAGCCGATCGACGCCGCTGCAGGCGCGGCCCACGCCGCGGACGAAACCGCGAGCGAAGCCGGCATCAGGGCGAGAACGGAAAGCATGCGCTTACTTCTTGAGGCTGAGGAGGAGCGTCACGAGGATGCCGAACAGGGCGGCGCCCTCGATCATGGCCGCGAGAATCAGCGAGCCGCCGCGGATGTCCTTGGCCGCCTCCGGCTGGCGCGCGACGCCCTCGGCCTGCGACGTGCCGATCTTGCCGATGCCAAGGCCAGCGCCGATCACGGCGACGCCCGCACCGATGCCGGCAGCGAGGTGAGCGAAGTTGATCCCAGCTTCTGCGAAGTAGGCAGGCAGCATTCGAAGTCCTTTCGAGTCGAGTCGAGAGAAGAGGTGGAAAAAGTGAGAAGTAAGAAGAAGAGAAGAATCGAGATCGAGTTCTGTAGCTTTCGACGGACCGGGGCGAGCGAGAGATCGGCCTGGCGCGATGCGTGTTCGGCGATTAGTGCTCGGGGTGCAGCGAAGCTCCCACGAAGAGCATCGAAAGCAGAGTGAAGATGTAGGCCTGGAGGAGCGCCACGAAGGACTCAATGATCATGATGAAGACCGCGAATGCGAGCGCGCCCGGCGCCACCGCATAGGCCGCCTTCCCGATCAGCGACTCCTGGCCAAAGTAGAAAATGAGCCCCATGAGGGAGAGCACCACGAGATGCCCGGCCGTCATGTTGGCAAAGAGACGAATCGTGAGAGAGAACGGCTTCACGAGGAGGCCGATCACTTCGACGATGAACATCAATGGCCACAAAAAGGCCGGAATGCCGTGCGGCACGAGGCCGAGCCAGAACTTGACCGGGCCGTTGGCGATCATTCCCCCGCCGATCATCATCGCGAGCGTCGTGATGGCCCAGCCGCCGGTCACATAAATGCAGGCCGTCGACGTCGACCCAAACGGGAAGAGCCCCATCAGGTTGCTCGCGGCAATGAAAAAGAAGACCGTCAGGAAGTAGGGCAGCAGTGCGTGCGCGTGGTGGTGGCCGAGAACCGGCACCGCCATCTCGTCGCGAATCCACAGCACAAATCCGATCAGCGTCCGCTGCACGCGGTTCGGGCGCCCCGACTTGAGCCCCGACATCGCCCAGAGGAACAGACCCAGCACCAGGACTACCGCCAGGACCTGATAGATCTGGAGATTCCAAATCGGGAGTACATATCCGGCGACCTTCAGCTCCGGCAGATGCATTCCGTAGAACTCGCGCTCCGGCAGCACGTGGTGGTAGAGATGTGTGAAGATCTCTCCGCCCGACGGCGGGCCCGCATGCGCATCCGCCCCATGCTGCGCCGCACCCGAGGCATGCTCGGCGGCGGCCGCGCCCTGGAGAGCGAAGCTCAGAAGGTGGTTCAGGAGGGACAAGGGAACTCGAGGCTAGAGGCTAGGAGCGGAGGGCTGGGGAATTCGGGATCTGTGCGAATGGGAACCGATCGAGAACCACTGAAATGGGAATCTGTAAGCAACTGCAGCTGAGAGCAGAAGCCAATCCGATGCGAAGCCAGCTCAAGAGCGGCGCCTTACCGGCGCGACGTCGCCAGAGCCGAGAGGCCAAAAGCGGTGACCAAGCCGGCACTCACCAGCAGCGCCACACCGAACGCCGCGGGGTGACCCCAGCCCGTTCCATGCAGCACGAAAACTCCCGCGAGGAGCGCGAGGCCTTTCGCAAAAAAACCCCCGACCATCGCCCCGAAAGAGGCATTGGAGGTCGGACGGCGCATCGTAAAGGCAACTTGTGAGCCAACAGAGACTGCAGCGATCGCGAGCCCGAGGAGCCCCCCGAGCCAGATCGATCGGACGATTCGCGGCGTTTCGGGACCCACTTCCAGGCCGAACGCAAGGGCCCCGCCCGCTGTTGCCAGCAGGGCGAGAACCATTCCGGCAACGACCCGGAGGATTGGCCGATTCATCGATGCACTTTTCGAGGTCTCAGTCTTACCGACCGATGGGCTCCTCGAGATCGTCGAGATCCTCGAGATCCTCGAGAAAGGACTGTCTCAGGATTCCTTAGAGCGCCGGGTTGATTCCTCTCGGCGAGGTCGGTCCTTCCCGGCGCCGCCATCCACGCGACGTACCAGGGAAATCAATGCACCGGCAAAGCCAAGAAATGAACAAACCACAAGACACCAAGGGAGAGTTCCGAGCTTGGAATCGAGCCAGTACCCGCCGGCGGCAAACAGGATGAACGTCGCGCCGAATTGAAGCCCGGCGGTCAGGTGCTCACCCATCTGGCTCGGCGCGGAATCGCGCTCTCCCCTAGGGCTCGCGCCGACGGACTTCGAAGTCCCCGAGGACTTCGAAGGAACAGCGGGCGCCTTCGAGTCACCGGGATCCGATCCGCCCGGATGGGCGTCCGGACCCGGCGCGGAGGGAGTGTGGGAGCTCACGGAAATCGACAGGTCGAACGGCTCACAAAAAGAACAGCCGAAGCCACACCACCGTCGTCGCTCTCCGGGGCGCTCCCGCCTCCGGAGCGCTACCCAGCTCCAACAGAATCAAAGGGGGTCGCGCTCGAGAGCCGGAGCAGCCGCAGGGGCACGTGCGGAGGCTGCCTTCGGAAAATCGAGGCGAAGAAGCTAGCGACGGCGCCCCCCGCCGACAAGCAGCGTTTGACCAAGGACCACGGCAGCTCCGATGCTCTCGCCCCCCATGCGCGATTTGACGCCCGCGGAGACCGTTGCCCAGCTCGATCGATACATCGTCGGACAGGCGTCCGCCAAGCGCGCCGTCGCCGTTGCGGTGCGGAACCGATGGCGGCGCATGCAGTTGCCGCCCGAGATGCGGCGCGAGGTGACGCCCAAGAACCTTCTGCTGATTGGCAATACCGGCGTCGGGAAGACTGAAATCGCGCGGCGCATGGCGCACCTCGTCGGCGCGCCGCTCCTGAAAGTTGAAGCGTCGAAGTACACCGAAGTCGGCTACGTGGGTCGCGACGTCGAGTCGATGGTGCGCGACCTGCTGGACGTCGGCATTGACGAGGTGCGCTCGGAGATGGTGCGCGAAGTCGAGGAGGCTGCGCGCAAGCAGGCGGAGGAGCGGCTGCTCGACGCTCTCGCGCCGGGGTCGCGCCGGTCTCCCTGGGATCCGGAGCCCCCTTTGGGCTCCGCCGAAACCGTCGACGCCAACGTGGCCTTCCGCGAGGAGCTGCGCGCCAAGATCCGCTCTGGGGAGCTCGACCAAGAGACGGCCGTCGTTTCGCTGATGGAAGGCATTGCCCCGCTCGCCCAGGTCTTCTCCGGCAGCGGCACCGAATACATGGGAATCGATGCGCAGACCATGGCGACGCTTCGCGGCGGCGCCGTGCCGCGCAAAGCCAAGCGCATGCGCATCGCCGACGCTCGGCGCGCCCTCGAAAAAGAGGAGCAAGACGCTCTCCTCGACAAGGACCGCATGCTCGCCGAGGCGATGCGTCGCGTGGAGGAGATGGGGATTCTCTTTATTGATGAGATCGACAAGGTCGCCGGGCGCTCCCACGACGGCGGCCCCGACGTGTCGCGCGAGGGCGTGCAGCGGGATTTGTTACCAATCGTCGAGGGCTGCACCGTCAGCACGCGCTACGGTCCGATCCGCACCGATCACATTCTCTTCATCGCCGCCGGCGCATTTCACATTACATCTCCCGACGACCTGATCCCCGAGCTGCAGGGGCGTTTCCCGGTTCGCGTGAAGCTGGATGCGCTCACACAAAAAGATTTTGTAAGAATCCTGACCGAGCCGGTCAACGCGCTTCCCAAGCAGTACGCCCAATTGCTCGGCGTCGACGGCGTCGATCTGCGGTTTGAACCCGACGGAATTGAGGAGATCGCGATCCTGGCCGACCGCGCGAATATTGCACTCGGCGAGATCGGCGCGCGGCGGCTCCACACGGTGGTCGAGCAACTCCTCGCCCCCATCAGCTTCGCGGCGCCCGATCGGCTCACGAGCCGCACCATCGTGGTCAGTCGGGCATATGTCAAAGAAACCTTGAAGTCGCTCTACGAAGAGACGGACCTCACGCGCCGCATTCACGAGCCGCCGGCAAAAAAGTAACGGATTCGAAGCGACTCGGCCTCCGCGGGCGATTGGAATCGGAGCCGTAACCGGCGGAGGGGACCGGCATCGAAGGCGCGAACCTCCCATTCCGGTACGCGCCATGGTTGCCACCCTCACTGATCCGTCCCGATTCCAACAAGCAGCTGAGCTTCGACCGGCAGCCGGTATCCGGCGCGGTCGCGGAGTCGTGCCGGCGGGGACCGGCGACATGGATGCACGGGAGGTGGCCCGGCTCGAAGCCGCCATCGCCGGGGATCGCGCAGCGCTCACGGAACTTACAGAACAGTACCGGCGCATCGTGGCGGCGGGAGTGCGCCGCTGGCTTGCGCCAACCTCCGACGCCGACCTCGAAGACCACATCCAGTCGGTCTTCGCGAAGCTTCCCGTCTCGATTCGCTCCTTCGATTTCCGGCGGCGCACCAAGTTCTCCACCTGGTTCTACGCCTTCTTACGCCACTACTGCCTCGACGTGCGCAAGCGCCGTCGGCTGCGCCTCGTGTCGATGCACCCTACCGACGAAGGCGAGCCGGAGCGCGTGCTCCCTTCAACGACGCGAGCTCCCTGGCAGGAATGCCAGCGATCCGAGCTCCGCTCCCTTCTCCAGGAAGCCGTCGGCTCCCTTCCCTGCGCCGAGCGGCTCGTCTTCGAGCTTCGCGAGATCGAGGGCGTCGACTACTCCGAGATCGCCACGCGTCTCGGGATCGCAAAAGGCACTGCGAAGGGGCGGCTCTATCGGGCAAAGGAATCGCTTCAGGCCCAGCTGCGCCCCTATCTCCGGGATGGCACCAAGACGATGCGAGGAGACTGGATGAAGTCGGCGTGAGGCGCGCGTGAAGAAGATCCCTTGCGCAATTCTCGAGAGTCGCTTCGGATGATGGGGTGTCTCCTTCGAAGGCAGGGTAAATCCCCCTGCTCCCGATGGAGCCTAACCCCGCTTCAGTTCCCGTCTTCGTGGGGGCAACCCCCTTGGGTGAAAGAATGGCTTCGTGGACTCTTCGCCTGTCTCCCATCGCGATCGCAGCCGTCTGGCTTGCCTCGGCGAACACTTCGGCCGCGCAGACCTTCGCTGCTACAAATACACCTACTGGAAATTCGGTAGGAACCGGCCCACGCGGCCTCGCCGTGGGCGATCTCAATCATGACGGATTCCCTGATGTGGTCACCAATAACGGTGCATCCACAACCTCGGGAACGATCAGCGTATTCCTCGGATCCGCGGGCGGCACGCTGGGAGCTGCAACGGTCATCCCGTTCAACACGGGAACCGGCGGCACCGCCAACGGCGATTGCTTCCTCGCTGACTTCAACGTCGATGCAAATCTTGACATGCTCAATATTTGCTCCTCGTCCGGGGCGACGGTGCGCGGCGCCGCCGTTCTTGTCGGCAATGGACTCGGCGGCCTGACGGTTCCGACGTCTTCGCAGCTGCTGACGCCTGTTTCAGTTCAAAATGGAACTGTAGCAGACTTCACGGGCGACGGCCTCCCCGACGTGGTGCTGTCGAGCTTCTCCTCCGATGAGTTTCACTTCTTCGCGAACACGGGCGGCCTCACCTTCGCGGCCCCGGTGTTTATTGATTATGTGAGCCCGGATGGAACAGTGACCGGCAACCTCGGAGTGGCCGACGTCGACAACGACGGCGACCTCGACTGGGCGAGCGGCCGTTTCTACGGAGCCGGCTTGGGGGGCTTTGCCGTGTTCAACAATACGGGAGGCGTCTTCACGAAGGTTGTGACGACGCTCGGCTCCTCCACCAGTAGCTCGTCGGAGGACATCGACTTCGGCGACTTCGACGGCGACGGCGACGAGGACGCAGTGCTCCAGAACGACGTCGCGAACACACTGGTGTTTTTCGACAATACGGCCGGTGTCTTCGGCCCCGGCACGCAGACGCCCCTCACGATCGGAACGGTGAGCTTCAACACGGCTGTTGGAGATCTCGACCACGATGGCGACCACGACATCGCGGTCTGCCAGCAGGGCGTCGACAACGTGCAGGTTTTCCTCGGTTCCGGAGCGGGCACCTTCGCGTCGCTCGGCACGGTGGCGAGCCAGATCAATCCGTTCCAGGTCGAGTTCCACGACATGAACGGCGACGGCCAGCTCGACATCGTGATCGGCAACCAGGGAATCCTGAATACGACCGCCCCGACGGGCAGCGTGACGGTGAACCTTCAGACGACGGCGCAGTTCGCCGGTGTCACCCAGGGCGTTGCGAGCACCTATGGCTGCCGCGGCATCTCGGCCATGAACCAGAACTCGGTGGCGACCGTCGCCAACGCGGGCTTCCGTCTCACGACCTGCAACGTTCCGCCGGAATCGCTCGGGTTGCTGTTGCTTGGAGACGTGCCGGCGGCGAGCGACTACCTCACGGTTTATTGCGTCCTGACCGTCGATCTGCTCACGTCGACCGTGGTGGTGGCTGCCGACGCGTTCAGCGGTCCAAGCGGCAATGGCAGCGTTGCGGTTCCGATTCCCAACGATCTGAACCTCCTCAATGTCACGATTTACGCTCAGACGATTTGGGCGGAGCCGCTCCTCGCGACGTGCGTCCCGGCGCCGACCTACGGCCTGATTGGCACGCAGGGCTACGCCTTCACGGTGCAGTAACTCCGACAGCGTTTCGCAAAGCGATCCCCAGAGAAGGCCGGCGCAGGCAACCCCTGCGCCGGCTTTTTTGTGAGAATCGTCGTCGGATGGCCGGAGGAGCGCACAACCGTGCCGGCTGGAGCCTCCCCTCGCCCACGATCGCAGCCGCCGCAAGGCAGTTCCCCTCGCGCTGAAGGACTGCGGGTATGCTCTCCGCCCGATTTTTCGACGAGACCCCAAATCGAACCTGCCATGTCGCTTGAACGCACGCTGATTCTCCTGAAGCCCGATGCCCTCCAGCGCCGCCTCTCCGGCCGCATTCTGAGCCGATTCGAAGACAAGGGCCTTCGAATCGTCGGCCTCAAGCTGATGCAGATCACGCCCGACCTCGCCGCGCGCCACTATGAGGCGCACAAGTCAAAGCCGTTCTACCCGGGGCTCGTCCGCTTCATGACCTCGTCCCCCGTCGTGGCACTCTGCCTCGAAGGCAAGGATGTCATCGCGATCGTGCGGAAACTCGTCGGCAAGACCTTCGGCCCGGAGGCCGAGCCGGGGACGATCCGCGGTGATTTCGGTGCAAGCCGCTCGTTCAACCTCATTCACGCAAGCGACGCCCCGGAGACTGCCAAACGCGAGATCGAGCTGTTCTTCCGCGGCGAGGAACTCCTCGAGTGGAAGCCCACCGACTTCGAGTGGGTGTACGACGTCCAGGACGAGATCAAGAAGTAACGTTCACACCGTGAGCCTCACCGCCCGAGAGCTCGCCGACGTTGTCGGGGAGCTCGCGCCGCGGGTCGCCGGCTCTCGGCTGGCGGACATCTCCGGGATCGGCGACGAAGAAATTCACTTTTTCTTCGAGACCGATCCCGCTCGTTTCTGTCTCCTCGTTTCGATGCGCAGCGGGCTCGCCCGCCTTCACGCATCGACACGCCCCAAAGTGCGAGGCGCGCCCGAACCCTCCGCGGCGACGCGCGGACTCGCCGCCAAGCTGCGCGGCGCGCAGCTCCTCTCGATCTCGGCCTCCGGCTCCGATCGAGTCGTCGCGATGCACTTTCAGCTGCCAGCGTCCGCCGGGGAACCTGAGGAGCCGCGCACCGCGGCTCTCTGGTTTGAACTCTTCTCAAAGCACACCACATGGGTGCTGGTTGGGGCTGCAGAAAGAATTATTGCAATTCGTGCGCCGGTTCAGACCAAGACGCGCAGCCTCGTCCCGGGAGGTGAGTATTCTCCTCCGGCGCCACCCCCCTTTGAGCCTCCTCCGTCGCGCTTCCCCGCTCCCGACGCCTCCCGGCTCGATACCAATCGAGCCGTTGAGGCGATGTATGGGCCGATCGCCGAACGCGCGCTTCGAGAAGACGCCCTGCAATCTCTCGCTCGGCGAATCGATGCGCGGCTCACAAATCGTTCCGATCGTGGCCGCGGCCTACGCCAGCGCATCGAGGAGGCGAAGGATGCTCCCGCGATACGCCGCCGAGCCGAGTTGCTGAGCTCCGCCAGACACACGATTCCGCGAGGAGCCACAGAGGCGGTGCTCATCGATTATTACGATTCTGAGCTGCCACAGATACGCATTGCACTCGATCCGTCCGTCCCAATCGCGCGCGCAGCGGAGCGCCTTTTCTTGAAGGCTCGAAAGCTCGAGGAGGGGCTCCATCTCGTGTTGCGGGAAGTCGAGATCGTGGAGCAGGAGAAGCGCAGGCTCGAGGAGGCGCGTCGGTCGCTGGAGGACTGCGCTGACCTTGCCGCCCTCGCCGAGCTTGCGGAGGAGCTCGAGGCAGCGAAAGTCTTGCCGCCTCCCGCGCGCTCGAAAACCCGCTCGCAGTCCGAACGACGGAGGGATCCGGAGGCCGAGTTCCGGCGCTTCCAGTCCGCCGATGGCGTGGAGATTCTCGTGGGGAAGAACGCGGAGCAAAACGACAGGCTCACTTTTCGCGTCGCGCGTGGCAACGATCTGTGGCTTCATGTGGGCGGCGGCGCCGGCGGATCCCATGTGGTGGTCCGGCTTTCGCAGGAGGCGTCCTGCCCGCAGGAGACGCTGCTCGATGCCGCAACGCTCGCAGTGCACTACTCACAGTCCCGCGGCGCAGCACGCGCGGAAGTGATCGTCACTCAAAGGAAGTTTGTCTCCAAGGCTCGCGGACTCCCGCCAGGAAAAGTGATCGTCAGCGGTGAGCGGCGATTCCTGCTTGACCTCGAGCGGCCTCGCCTTGAGCGGCTGCTGCGGCCCCAGGTGGGCTAACCTTAGCGGCTCGAGAGATCGGCCGCCCAGGGGGCCTTGCACCAGGTATCGAGCGTTCGACGAAGCGTCTCGACCGTCACCGGCTTCGGAAGGATGGCGTCCATCCCTGCGCTGAGGCATTCCTCGCGCTCCGATTGTTGCAGCTGCGCCGTGAATGCGAGAATGGGGATTCGAGTCCCTCCTGCGGCCGCTTCCTTTCGCCGGAGCAGACGCGCGGCCTGGAGCCCGTCCATCACCGGCATGCGGCAATCCAGTAATATTGCACAATACTTCCCAGGTTCGTAGGCGTCGACTGCATCCTGCCCGTTGCCGACGACGTCGACGCTGAAACCCAATAATTCGCAGGCCTGGGCGGCCACCTGCTGATTCACCGGGTTGTCCTCCGCGAGAAGTAGCCGGCCGCGGGAAGCGGGACTCCCTTCAAAAGGAGCCTTCGGCACCTCGCTCCGCGGCGTCACGCGGCCGTCCCGAATCGCCTCCAGAAGTTGCACTTCGTCGATCGGCTTCAGGAGCTGTGACACCTGCCGATCGAACGACGACCCGGCTGCCCGATCTGCGGAAGTCACCATCAGAATGCAGCTCGACGGAGGACGAGAGCTTTCCGTTCGGGCCCATTCGACGATCTGTCGCGTCCTCGCGCCGTGGCCCGAAGCCTCAAGAAGCAATACATCAAATGGGGTCCCGGCCATCTCTGCATCGGCAAGTGCCTGGCAAGCCGCATCGAAGCTGCCCACAACCGTCGGTGCCATTCCGAGGTTTCTCGCGATGTGGCCCAAGGCGACTCGGGTGAAGCTGCCTCCGTCGAGAATCAGTATCTTCTTGCCACATCCAGCGGCGTCGACGGCGGCGGCTCGACCGGGAGCGGCCGCCGTCTGGAGTTCGAGTTCCACGGTGAATGTCGATCCCTTGCCGACGTGACTCGAGACGCGGATCGCCCCCCCCATCCTCTCCACGATCTGCCGGCAAATGGCGAGGCCAAGACCTGTGCCCCCATACCGTCGGGTGATCGAGTCATCGGCTTGTGTGAACGCCTCGAAGAGCCTCGCTCGGACAGCGGGCTCGATCCCGATTCCCGTGTCGCGCACCTCGATGCGCAGGCGCGCGCATCTCGAGGTCTGCGCCACCGTAGTCACAGAAACGAGGATGCCTCCCTTCTCTGTGAATTTCACCGCGTTCCCGAGGAGGTTCACCAATACTTGACGCAGCCGCAGCGGATCGCCGACGACGCTCGCGGGCGCTGCTTCGTCGACCATCCACGCGATTTCGAGCCCCTTCCTATGCGCCTGGGCGGCCATCAGCTCAACCGGCTCGCGGATGGCCTTCCGAAGCTCGAACTCAACATGTTCGAGTTCGAGCTTGCCGGCCTCCATCTTCGAGAAGTCCAGGATATCGTTCAGCAGCTCCAGCAGAGCCTCGGCGGAGCCTCGGATGGTCTCGGCCATGTGCCGCTGCTCGGTGTTCAGGTCCGCGTGAAGCAACAGATCCGTCATGCCGAGCACACCATTCATCGGTGTGCGGATCTCGTGGCTGATGTTGGCAAGGAATGCAGCTTTCGCCTTGGCGGCCTCGAGCGCGGATTCGCGCGCAGCCACAAGCTCATCAATCGGCTCCCGGACGATGACCAGCCCGCCGATGCGCCCCTGCGGATCCCGCCACGGCGTCATGGCCCAGCGGACCACATGCTTCCTTCCGCTACGCTCGAGCGACTCCTCCGCGCACGACAGCGTATTGCCCTGGAGACATCGCATGAATCGATCCTCCCAGAGCGCCATCTCTTCGGGAAAGATCTCGCCATGGGTGCGACCGATCCACGATCCGGCTCCTCCGCCATGCTGCGCCTTCCAGGCGTCGCTGTGTGCAACATATCGAAGCTCGCGGTCGAGCATCGCCATAGCAACCGGGGCACAGGAGGCGATCGCCTGAATCTGTTGATTCTCCAGGGCGAGCGCTGCATTCGCGACGGCCAGCTTGTCGCGCTCGGCCTCGAGTTTGATTTGTGACTCGCGCAGCGATGCATTGAGCTGAGCCAGCTCCTCCGAGGAGAGCAGCAGCGAGCGCTCGACGGTGTACCGCTCATCGTCGGCTTCGCGATAGGCGCGGCCGACGGCCTGCAGGAACGCACGCCATGCCGTCTCCTGAGCCGGCGGCTGGCTCGGATCAATGCCGCAGCGCCGAAGCTGGCGCGAGAGGAGAGGGTGCAACGAATCCACGGAGTCTACTTTTCTGAGACCGTCGTCAGTGTCATCGTCTGATTGTGAAGATCACAGGAACCCACTCCGTAAGGCGAGATCTCCCCATAGGAGTAAAATCCCACTTGCTGAGCCTGCCGTGGAAGCTCCGCCAATGCGGCCTCGATCTCTTCCTCTGTGCGCTCTCCCAGAATCAGCCGCCTTCCCACGCAGCTCACGGCGACGGAAAGCACCGAGCCGTCGCACTGGCCATGGGTCTCCCGCGTCTCCAGGGCTGCGTCGCAAGCTCCGCCGATCAGCCGCTCGAAATTCGCGCGCATGAGCTGCGCGCGGTGCCCCTGCGGAATCGTTCCCGCGAAGGTCATCGACTGGTCTCCCTCATCGACGGCGAGAATGGTCCGCACGAGGACCTTCGAGTCCTCCGAACTTTCCCGAAGCGCCAACGGGAACAGAAGGGCGGAGCCCGGAAGGTCCCGCGCCCGATCGCCTAGGTATTGTTTGTACAGTGCCAGCGCGGGCTTCCCGTCGAGTTCATACAGCACACTTCCTCTCGATTTCGTCACGGTGCGCAGCGGACCAAACATATCCCACCCGCCCTTCGAGCCATGCCCGACGCGCACGCGATTCCCATAGAGCGCCACGGCACGGACCACATGCTGACGCGCTTCAGTTCCGTCGAAGACCCATGTGCGGCGGAAGCGGTTTCCATCGGCCGCGAGCCCTCCCGTCGCAACAACCCCCGAAGGCAGCTCGGAATTGAGCCCTTCGACGAGCTCCGTGCCGTTCACGCCGAGCCCGTCGGAGAGCAGAAAGATCGCCTGCAGATCCTCCCCGCGAAGCGATTGCGCCAGGCTCCGTCCAGCGAGGCGGGATTCCTCCGAAGTCGCAACGGTTGCATCCGCCGCGCGCAGCCTCGTGTGCTCGAACTGTGCAATCGCAACGCTCAGGGTTCCGTCGCGAAGCTCGCTTCGCAGGATCTCGCCCGCCGTCGAGCAGCCCAGGATCTGCGAATTCGGATACGTCTCGCGGATCTCGTCGAGAGGCCCGCGATGTTCTGCGAACTCCGGTGCTCCAAAAACGAGCACCAGCGTCGAGGGCGAATCCCATCGGGGGAGCGGCCGGCTCCACCCTTCCGAAACGGCATAGCTCAAGACCTCGATCTGCATGACCGCGTGACCTCCCCATTTCGACCGCGAATCCCGTGCGTGGATCGACTTCGCTATCGGAACTGCCCAGCTCCGAACCTGAAGCTCGCGATCCTCGAGCGGGTACCCTGTCCCCCGATGCACGCCTCGCTCCTCGCAAACAACCTCGACCGCGTCCGCGCCCGCGTCGCGGCTGCGGCAGAGCGGTCGGGGCGTCCGCCTGCGGACGTAACTCTCGTCGCCGTGACGAAGTATGTGGAGCCAGCCGTCGCGCGTGAGCTGGCGGACCTCGGGCAGCTCGACCTTGGCGAAAACCGCGTTCAGGAGCTTCACCGAAAGGCGGTCTCGCTCCCACCCGCCATCCGTTGGCATCTCATCGGTCCGCTCCAGGCCAACAAAGCCCGGAAAGCTGTCACCCACGCCCCAATCCTCCATGCCGTGGAAGATCTCGACCTCCTCGCCCGCCTTGACCGGATCGCATTGGAGCTCTCGAAACCCGTCCGAGCGCTTCTCGAGATCAACATCAGCGGCGAGGGCACCAAGCACGGGCTCTCGCCCGATACGGCGCTTGCGTTCCTGCGGGACGCCAAGCGATTCTCCCAGATCGAGATGATTGGCCTGATGACCATGGCCCGCGCCGAAGCGGCCGAACCCGAGCTGCGAAGCCACTTCCGCGCGCTTCGATTGCTGCGCGACCGCGCCCGCGTCGAAGGGCTTTTCGCGGCGAGCGCGCGCCAAGGTGGAGAGCTCTCCATGGGCATGTCGAGCGACTTCGAGATCGCCATCGAGGAGGGTGCGACGCTCGTCCGCGTCGGATCGGCGCTGTTCGAAGGTCTCCCGCTTCGCGAGGAACCTCGGGCGTGAGCCGACTCTTCATTCTGAACGGAGCGCGCCGCGGCGAGCAGATCGACCTGCCGAGCGGAAGCTTCACGCTCGGCACCGACGAAAGCGCAGCCCACCTCATCCTCGCCGATCCCGAGGTGGCCTCGATCCACTGCCGCATCGCCGCCATCAAGGGAGGCGGCTTCGGCATCCAGGACCTCGGCAGCGCAGCCGGCACATTTGTCAACGGCAAGCGCGTCAGCACTGCGCGCCTCGCGCCAGGCGATCGCATTCGCATCGGCGGCACCGAGATCTCCTTCGGAACAGAACTTGGCATCGAGTCGCCGCCGGCACCGCCGACAGCGGCTCCCGAACCGATGCCCGCCACAGAGAGGCCGGTCAGCGAAAGGCCAGCCCCACGGTCGGGCAACGGCGGCGATGGCGACCTGAGCGGCCAGATCCTCGGAGGCTATCGCCTCGAGTCGATCCTCGGCCGCGGCGGCATGGGCGTCGTGTATCGGGCGACGCAGGTGTCGCTCCACCGAACTGTAGCCTTGAAGGTGCTTTCGCCGCGCCTTGCTCACAATCCGAAGTTTGTATCACAATTCTTGACCGAGGCGCGGGCCGCGGCCCAGCTCCACCATCCGAACGTCGTCACGATCTTCGACGTCGCCTCGGAAAATGATCTTCACTATTATTCGATGGAGGTCTTCGAAGGCGGAAGCGTCGAATCACTTCTGAAGCGCGAGAAGAAGCTGTCCGTCGAGCGCGCTCTCTCGATTGCGCGCGATGCCGCGCGCGCCCTCGAATTCGCCGAGAGCAAGAAGCTCCTGCACCGCGACGTGAAGCCGGACAACCTGATGCTCACGGCCCAGGGCGCTGCAAAGCTGGCCGATCTCGGCCTCGCGGCGACGGCAGCGCAGGCGGAGGGCGCGGCTGAGAAACAACAAATTTTTGGGACTCCCCATTTCGTCTCTCCGGAGCAGGCGCGCGGCGGGCCCGTCGATCATCGGAGCGATCTGTATTCTCTCGGCGCCACGCTCTTCCGGATGGTCACCGGGCGCACGCCCTTCACCGGAGCGAGCGTCTCCGAGATTCTCGAGGCGGCGCGCACCCAGGAGGCACCGGCCCTGCGCTCCCTCGAGCCGCAGGCGCCCGAGGCCGTTGAGCAGCTCGTGGCCCGGCTGCTCAAGAAGAGCCCGTCGGAGCGGCCCGCCAATGCCGCCGAGGTGATCGCCACCATTGACGCGATCCTTGCGCCCCCCGCCGCCACCAGCAAGAAGCTCGTCGCCGGACTCGGGGCCGTGGCGCTCGCCGCGGCCGGCGTAGCCGGCTGGCTGGTTTTTCAGCAGAAGGAGCAGGCGACGACGCAGCCGATCGTGATCAAAGACACAGCCGAGACGGAGCGCGAGCGCGCCGAGCGCGAGAAGGCCGAGCGGGAGCTCGAGGAGCAGAGGGCGGAGAATGCCTACATGCAGGTGAAGGTGCTCCAGGGGGTCGGAACGCTCGAGCTTGCAACAAAATTCGATGAAGTTGCAAAAGCTTATTCTTCCACGTCGGTTGCGCCCCGCGCGCGCGCTGAAGCCCAGCGCCTGCGGGAGGAGGACAAGGCGAAGGCCGCGGCGACGGCCGCAAAGGCGGCTCGCGCAAGCGCCTTCATGCAACAATTCGATGAGGGGCTGCGTACGCGATTGGGCACCGGCAAGTTCGCCGAGGCGCTGGCGCTCGCCGCGACCATCGACGGATTCGCCGAAGCGCAGGAAAACCCAGAAGCGCGTGCGGCGATCGAGGCCGTTCCGAGCCGCGTGTCGTCCGGCGCGCAGGTCGCTGCGAAAGAAAAGCTGCAAGCGGCGAATGCACATCTCGCGGCGAACAAGATTGCGGAGGCGCGGGCCGCTGCCGCTGAGGTCGAGGCGCTGCTGAAGCCGCTTCTCGCTCCAGGAGCGCTTGCGCCGGAGCTCGCCGCGCCCCTTGCGCCGCTTGCCAAGGGGGCGGAGCAGTGCCTTCTGTCGATTCGCGAGGCCGAAAAGCGCGCGGCCAAAGTCGCCGCCCTCGCCGAACACCAATCAGTGCGCTCCATTCTCGACAACGCCCTCGAGCAGATGCGCCAAGGTCGCTACGCGCAGGCGAAGAGCGTCCTCGAGAGCGCGCCGGCGGATGCAACAGAAACCGACCGCGGCGTGCTCGCCTCGCTCGCCGCGCAGGCAGCCGCGGCGGCGCAGCTCGTCGATCGGCTCACTCAAGCCTCGCAAGCCAAGCAACTCGGCGCCGATCCGATGACCGACCCGACGAGCGGCCGGTCCCTCAAAATTGTGAGTATCGATGCGAGCGGAGTGAAGCTCGACGCGAAGCCGACCCCTATCTCGCTGACTTGGGAGCGCCTCGGCGCGTCGGGATTCGTTGCATTGGGCATGCGCGTCGCCGACCGCACCCCTGCCGGAGCGGCTCAGCTCGCACAAGCCGCGCTGGCATCGGTGAGCGCGTTCGAGGCGACGAAGCTTCGAAATCATCAGAAATCACTTCGCCTCGACGCGCCGGCATTCGAGAAACCTCCCGCCCTGCAGCTCGATTCGCTGGCGGATGCACTCGCTCTCCTGCCGAGCACCGCCGACGGCGCGACGGCGGAGGTGGAGGCGGCCCGCGCCCGGCTCACGGCCGAGATGGATGCGCTCAATTTGTGGCATCGCGGGCTCAGCTCGCTTGCGGCCGGAAAGTTTCTCGACGCCGAGAGCGCCCTCGGCCAGCTGCTGAAGCTCACCGGAACGCTCTGCCTCGCTCTCGCCAGCGACGGCTCGTCGGCGATGCCCCAGGCGCCCGCTCCGCGCTGAGTCCCGAGCCGATCGATGGGCGTCGAGGTGACTCAAACGTCCCACGGAGCCGTCTTCGGCGTGAAGGCGCAGCCGCGGGCGCGCCGTGAGGGAGTCGCAGGCGAGTGGAATGGATGTGTGAAGATCACAGTTCGCGAGCCAGCGGAAGGCGGGCGCGCCAATGCCGCCATCGCTGCGATTCTGGCGGAAGTCCTCGGCGTGCGCCCCGCAGCCGTCGAGCTGCGCTCCGGAGCGGCATCGACCCGCAAATCGTTCGCCGTCTCCTCGCTTGACGCAGCCACCGTGCGCGCTCGGCTCGCGCGCGTGCTGGCGGCCAGCGAGCCCGCGCCATGACGATCCCCGCTCTCGCCGATCGTGCGGACGCCGCAGCGCAAGCGCTCCTACTTCGAAGCCCGAGCCCGCCCGCAATCGCCTGGTATGCCGAAGGGGGCGTCGGACGTCTCCGGACGCAGGCTCTCTCGACTGCCACCGTGCCCGCGGCCCGGATCGACGGTCTCGGACCGGATCTCGAGGGGCACTTTCTGTGGATTCCCCTCGGTGGTTCGATGGTGGTCGCTTTCGAAGGCGGGCCGCTGCTCTCGGCCGGTGCCGACGCGGCGATCGCCGCGCTGCCGATCTATGCACTCGCGCGCGCCGGTGCATCCGTCGCCGTCGTGACCGGCGGCGCGAGCTCCCTCGAGCCCGCCCTGGAGGCCCCCTCCCTTTTGATCATTGAAGATCACATTCACCTCGGCGGTCACTCGCCCCTTCGCCCGCCCATCGACCCGCGCCTCGGTCCACCGTTCCTCGATCTGGCCAATGCCTATGATCCCGCCCTCCTCCGCGCCGCAGAGATTCGGGCCGCGCAGGCCGGCGTGCCGGCTCGCGCCGGTATCCTGGCAACGAGCCCCGGGCCGACGCTCGAGACGGACGCCGAGCGGCGGTTTCTGCGGGTCGCAGGTGCTCACGCAGTCGGACAGTCGATCGTGGCCCCGGTGATCGCCGCTCGGCATGCGGGGCTGCGCGTGCTCGCACTCGCGGGAATCCTGGAAGGCGTCCGGCGCCGCGGAGAATTCACAGATCCTGCGCGCATGGCCGCGACCGCGGGGGCCGTGAGCGAGCAAACCGCGCAGCTCATCGAGGCGCTCGCAACCGATTTGTGCAGTTCACCATGAAAAAGCTCGGCGTGCTGATCTCGGGATCGGGCCGCTCCCTCGAGAATCTGTTGGAGCGCATCGAGCGGGGCGAGCTCTCCGCCGAGGTCGCTCTCGTCCTCTCGTCGAACGGGGCCGCCTTCGGGCTCGAGCGTGCGCGCCGTCGCAACATCTCCGCGGAGACCTGCGACTCGAAGGCATTCCCATCTCCCGAAGCCTACTCGGAGGCGCTGTTCCGCCGCCTCGATGCCGCCGGTGTCGACCTTGTCGTTCTCGCCGGATTCTTGAAAGTGATCCGCGTTCCGGAGCGGTACTCCGGAAAAGTGATCAATATTCATCCGTCGCTGCTTCCGGCATTCGGCGGACGCGGCATGTATGGTCACCACGTCCACGAAGCGGTGCTCGCGAGCGGGGCGCGCATTTCCGGGTGCACCGTCCATTATGTAACAAACGAAGTCGACGGCGGTCCCATCATCGAGCAGCGCGCCGTGGTGGTTGCCGACGGCGATACGGCCGACACGCTGGCGGCCCGCGTGTTCTCCGAGGAGATGGAGGCCCTTCCGCACGCCATCGCGCTGCATCTCTCGGGAGCGCTGCGCATCGAGGGAAAGCGCGTGCGCCGGATTGTTGCATGCTGAGCGGCGGCGCCGAGCTTCGCGCGGTGCGTGCGCCACGGCTCGCGGCCCTGGCGCTCGGAGTCATCTTCACTCTTCTCGCGGGCCTCGGCGCGGTGCTCCATCCGGCTGGCGACGGCCCCGACGAGGCGGAGAATCTCGCGTACGTCGACCACCTTATCCGCACGGGGCGGCTCGGCAAGCCGGGAGACGGACTTCGGCAAGCGGTCCATCCGCCGCTGTCGTTTCTATTGCAGTCACTGGCGGTTGTGCCGCTCGAAGCAATCGCGCCCCTGCTTCCGGAAAAAGTGATCTGGCCCTGGGCCTTGCACATCACGATTCCGCTGAACCAGCCTTCGCAACTCGCCGCGCGCGGGCTCGGTCCCGCGACGCGCCCCGGCCCCGCGACGATGCGCGCCTCGACGATCCTCGGGCTGCGATGGTTTTCGGCGATTCTAGGGGGCGTCGGCGTGGCACTCATGGCGCTCGCGGCACAGCGGCTGCTCCCCGACCGCCGCACTTGGGCACTTGGTGCGGCGGCGTTCCTCGGACTAACGCCGACCCTCGCCATCCAATGCGGCGCCGTCGCTATGGAGCCGACGCTCCTCGCGCTCTGCGGGTGGGCTGCGCTCGAGTGCTCCCGCGGTGTGCGTGCTGGCGCGCGCTTCTCGCCGATCCGCCTCGGCCTCGCATGCGGGCTTGCCATGGTGACGCGACATGCGGGGGCCGCCATGGCCGCCGCCGCCCTGGGCGTTCTGTGGGTTCGCATGCGCCGCTCTGGGCGCGCCGCCACGGCCAAGGAGGCGGTGCTCACGGCACTGGCGGCGGCGGCCTGCCTTTCTCCGTGGTTACTTTACAATCTACAAAACCTCGGAGCGCCGATCGTGGTCCGCGAGTTCTATGAGACGCTGCCCGAGATGTTGCGCGCGTCCCCGGCCTCCGCGTCGGACTTCGATTCCTGGACCGGCGAGGTCCTGAAAACCTACTTCGGGATCCAAGCGGCCGGCGTCGCGCCGCTGGAGTTCTTTTTTGTAATGTGGGCTTTGCTGCTCGGAGGCGCCCTCGCGGGCGCCATCGGCGCGTGGCGCGCCGGCGGCGAGGAGCGCGCACGGCTTGTACCGCTCCTTGCGGTGGCAGTTCCGGCGGCAGCCGTCACAATTGCGATCCCGTTCGCGGGGCACACAATTGCCCATCAAGCACAGGGCCGATATCTCATTCCGGCCGCCCCCTTTGCGGTGCCGCTTCTGGCCCTCGGCTTCGGTCGCGCGCTCTCACTCACGACGGGGCGGCGCGCCGCCCTCGCACTCGCGGCGATCCCCGCGGCCGCCACGGGGATTATGTTACTATTCACTCTTGCACCGCTGTTCTCTCCGCGGGCGAGCCGTCTCGAAGGAGCGCTCGCCTACGCCGACTGCGGCGGCGCATACGACCCCGGACGCGAGCGCGGATATCCGCAACGGATTCCCAATCGGCTGCTTTTCCCAGGACCGCAGTCCGATGTGGTGATTGAATTCGAAAAAGTGGTGTATCGATTCCCGATGGCGACGCCGGTTGAGCCCCTCTGGCTCCATGTCGGCCTCATCGGCGGATCGATCGGCCGCCCATCGATTCCGGCTTTCCACCTGCCGACGATGCTCGACCACGCATTTCCCGCGTGCCGCATCCGGGCCGGCGAGGTGGTGATCGCCGAATTCGTTTCTCCGCCAGCTGAGTCGGTTTTGTGGAGTTTTCCCATTCCCGCCGCGGCCATTGTCGGCGGCGAGCTGCGCCTCGAGTTCGAGCGCGTCGGCACAGCGCCGATCCTCGCCGTGAGCGAGATTCGCGTCGACACGGCGGGCCCGAGCGAGTCGGCGCCGCTCGGCCCCGCAGTGCGGGTGTGCGCGGCCGACGCGCGCGCTGGGGCCGGCACGCGCGTGGCCGACTCATCGGCGCGCAGCGGATTTGTGAGGCGAACCCCGATCGACGCCCAGGGGTCCGTCGCCGAGACTCCTCGCTGGAGCTACGGCCCCGGGCGCTACGCCGCCCGCGCTCGCCTGCGCGTCAACGACGGGCCTTCGGACGGTCCGGTCGCGCTTTTGATTGCTGGCAACGCCGACCAGCCAATCTCTGCGATTCACGAGATCCGCTTTGTTGCGGCGGCTTCCCGCCGATTCCGGATCGAGGAGGTGACGTTCGAAGTGCCTGCGGGCAGTCATTTCGACCTCACAGCGCGCGTGGAGGTGAACGGCCGCGGGAATGTCGACGTCGACGACCTCGAGATCGTCGGGCCACTGTAATCAAGGGGAAAGTGCCGCGCTGGCCGCTTCAGGGTCTACCTCGGAGACGAGTTCGAGGCGGCCCTCAATCTCAACATGAGCCGTCTGCGAGACCACCCGTTGCCTTCTCACGGAAGTCGGTCGGCATCCTCGAGACCGATGCCTTCTCGGGATGTGCGATGCGCTCGCCAAGGGCTACGAAGTGGGCTGCTGGGCTCAGGATCACTGTGGTTCTCGAAACCCATGATCCCAGGGCGTCGCAAGGGCTGCGGTTGATCCAAGCCCTCGATCGCCTTGAGACCGACGCGACCGAGCGACAGCAGAGCTTCGAGCCCACGAGCGAGCCATCCCGGCTCTCGAGCGCCTGGGCCACGACTCGCTGGAGTGCCTGCGCGATGTGCGCGCCCGTGCCGCGACGCATCCGCGCTCGAAGATCTGGGAGCTGACCCCGCGAAGCTCAATGGAAGTGCACGGCCGGACCGAATCGGCTCTGGCCTCGCGCTGTTCGACCCTCTGCCCCTTCGCGCGCGCACCTGCCTGCAGGAGTCTCCTTCTCAAGCGCCGGAGACTCCCGTCTTTCGCGCCGCGCTTTCACACTCGGAAAGCCACCGATCGCGCTGCGGCCCAGCCTGCATCGAAGCTAATAATCCTCGCACGCGCGCGAGGGCGTCGGCTCGCGCCTCCCGAGGGGCGCCCGTTCGCTCCAGCTGGCGCACCACATCGAGCGCCGACTCGACGCATCCAAGCTCCGCGAGCCGCCTCCAGATCGGCAGCGCCGCCTCCGCGCCGCAGAGCCTTTTTGTGGATTCCGCCAGACCGCGAAGCGCGTCTATCTCGAGCTCGCGCCCAACGGGCGGAGCGCCGCCGAGAGCTGCCTCCGCCAAACCCTTCGCCGTCTCCCAACGCTTGGTCGCGAGCGCAGCCTTCATCCCCGCCAAGCACTCCTGCGCGCGCGAGCCCGGAAGCGCCTTCGCCAAGCGCGCCAGCAGCCTCGGCAACGACAATACATCGCGCTCGTTGTGCTCCACCACGCGAGGCAGGAGCGTCGGGCGGCGCGCCAGAAAGTCAAAATAAGCCTTCGGCGCCTCCGATCCCGGCAGATCGTCGACGCGGCGTATCCCGAGCAGCGATTCCTCGGCCGTCCGCAGCCTGCAATCGGCCAGCTTCCACCCGAATCGCGCTCTTGTTACATGATAGAGATCGGCATGGATCTCCGTCGGAAAGTGCGACGTCAGACCGTGAATCGTAAACTTGTCCTCGAGGCGATGGCGGTCGAACGACTTGCCGAAAAAAGTAACGACCGAATCCGACTGCGCGAGGTCGGCTGCGACGCCAGCGAGCATCGAGCGCTCCTGCGTCGGCGACACCATGAAATGCTGTCTCAGGCAGAATTCCCCCGCCTGCGCATCGACGCGCCCGAGCCCCACCAGAAACACCAAAACTCCAGCACCCCCGGAGAGCGACGTGGTCTCCGTGTCGAGGAACACCGCGCGCCTCAAATCGAGCCGACGGAGCCGGTCATCGCGCGCCAGCAGCGCGAGCGTGCCGACGTCGACCGCCAGCAGCTCCTCAACATCCTCGAGCGGCGCCCGCAGCTCGCGCACCCAGGTTTCCCCGAGCGGGCCCGGCGCACTCACAAATCCAGGCGGCAGGCGATGGGGCTCCGCAGCCGCCGACGCCTCCGGCCGCGCGGCGCTGCGCTCCTCGCGGCGACGCAGCCGCGCGCGCACCGACGGCAGTCCAGGCTCGGTCGGCTCCTTGGCGGCGGGAGCCGCGGGAGCAGCCGCCTCCGCACTCGGAGGCGGCGCCATCTGTGCAGCACGCCGCAGCCGATCGCGCAGGTCGCCCATCAGCGTGCGTCCTCACCGGCAATCACAGAAAGCGCAGCCTTCGGATCACCGGCCAGCAGAGCCGCCACCGCTCGAGCTGTCACTTTTCCGCGCGAGCCCACCTCATCGGGCGGGCCAATGCATCCCGGGCAGCCGAGCTCGCAGGCGCACCGATCGAGCACCGTGCGCGCCGCATCCAACAAATCCTGAAACCCGTGGTAGATCGCCTCGGCGAGACCGACGCCATCGCGATGTCGGTCGAAGAGTGTGATCGTGGGCCGACGGAAATGGGGAGACCGCAGCTCCACGCTGTGCCCGAGGTCGCTCGGCTCGCAACGCACAAAAAGCGGCGCAAGCTGCCGCAGCAGCGATGCGTAACCGCGCAGCCCGCCCCCGCGATTGGCATCCTGCAGCCCAATCACTTTGGCCGCCGACTCCGACAGCACGAGGCCGAAGGCATCGGTAAGAATCTCCTCCGGCGGAAGGTGGATCTCGCCGCCGCCGACATTCTCGCGCGTGTAGAAGCGAATCTTCTTGAAGAGCGTGGCGACCGTGCGCACGTCGACCTCGCCGAGCACCACGTCGAACAGGGAGCCCCCGCCCTGCTCCTGCGGCAGCGCGCCGCGCTCCGCGCGCGCGTCTTCGCGCAGCCACCGCACGTCGGTGTCGGTTTGTGCATCCGTATAGAAATCGGTCACGACCGGTTTGATGTAGGCGCGCCTCCCCGGGTAATCGAAGCGCTCCACCTGGAAGATCTCGCCCTGATGGCCATAGATGGCGCCTTCATACAGCTCCACGATCGAAGCCGGCCGAGCGAGGAACCCGAGGACTGTATTCGTATCTGTGCGCACGATCGTGACATCGTCGTTGTCCTCGCCTTCGAGAGAAACGTCCTCGGCGGGATACGCGTCGGCGGCCCAATGATACACATCTCCGTCTCGGTGCAGCAGCGCCGCGTCTTCTGCCAAATAATCGAGGACGTCGGCCAAATCTTTGCGTCTCGGACCGAACGCCGTGCGCGGATTCTCTCCCGGTTCCTCGCCGCCGGCCGCCGCCAGATCGCGCCGCCGGTCGAACGGCAGCTCGAACGCCGCACATTTCACCTGATTCGCCAAGATCACCGGATTATCGGGATCGCAGGTCACCCGCTCCCGCGACGCCGTGAACAAATAGCGCGGCTGCTCGGCAAGATACTGATCCATCGCCCAAGATCGCGCGATCAGGATCGCGAGCGACGGCTGCCCGCGACGCCCCGCTCTGCCCGCCTGCTGCCACGTCGACGCAATGGTGCCCGGATAGCCGACGAGCACAGCCACATCGAGAGAGCCGATATCCACGCCGAGCTCGAGCGCATTGGTGGATACGACCGTTTTTACTTTTCCTCCGCGGAGATCGCGCTCGATCTCGCGGCGTAGGTCGGCGAGGTAGCCGCCGCGGTAGCCGCGGATCGACTCCGGATCGCGTCCGTGCTTCAGCGCCGCGTCCTTCAGATACTTGACCAGCACCTCCACCTGCGGACGCGTCTTCACAAAAAAGATCGTCTGGTGCTCGCGCGTTGCGTCTTCCTCAGGAGCCCCGTCGATCGCGGCGCCGCCGCTCGAGCGCGCCGTCACGTGCGCCGCGAGCTTGCGCGCCTCCTCCAGCGCGTTGGCGCGCAGGCCCGCCACGGCGTTCAGGAGCGGCGGGTTGTACACCACAAATCGCTTCTCGCCGCGCGGCGAACCGTCGCGGTCGACGATCCGAACGGGCCGCCCCGCAAGGCGCGCCAGATGCTCGGCCGCGTTGCCAATCGTGGCACTCGACGCAAGGATCGCCGGATCGCTTCCATAGTGGCGTGCGATCCGCAGCAGCCGGCGCAGCACATTAGCCACGTGGGAGCCGAAGACGCCGTTCAATGTGTGCACTTCGTCGAGCACGAGGAAGCGCAGCCCACGGAACAAATCGACCCACTTGGCGTGGTTCGGAAGTATCCCGCTATGGAGCATCCACGGATTGGTGACTACAATATTCCCCCGCTCGCGCAGAGCGCGGCGAATCGAAGGCGGCGTGTCGCCGTCGTAGGTGAAGCAGCGCAGGTCGAGCCCGCGTTCGATCGCAGTCACCCGGCCGATCAGGTCGGTCACCTCCGCCACCTGATCCTGCGCAAGCGCCTTCGTCGGGAAAAGATACAGTGCCTTGGAGGCGCCGTCCGTCCGCAGCGCCGCCTCCAGCACCGGCAAATTATAACAAAGCGTCTTGCCCGACGCCGTCGGCGTCACCACACACACATCGCCGGCGCGCGCTCCCGCGTCGAACCCGTTCGGTCCGAGCGCGGCATCGAGCGCTTCGCGCTGATGTGCATAGAGCTGCTCGATCCCGCGGGAGGCGTGCGCCTGGCGCAGAGCCGGGTGCGTCCACGAGGGGAATTCTTCAAAACGCCCGGCGACGGCCGGGATCGTCTCGACGTGCTTGAGGTGCGGCCCGAAGGAGGGGTCGGACTGCAGGCGCCGGAGGATGCGATCGACATTCACGGGCGCAGCCTAACAAACCACGAACAGAAGTCGAGAAGACGCAAGTGCCTTATCGGTCACGACTTGCGGACGCTGCTCCCGAGTTCTGAACAACGCGCGCACCGTACCGCTCCCGCCGCTGCGATCGCGCCGTCCCGCTACTTGCCGTGGAGCACCACGAAGGACTGCGACCAGAGGCCGAAGAGGATGCGGAAATTGTGGGAATCGGCATAGTACAGATCCTCGATTCCGTTCGCCTTCGCGATATCACCAATCGCGTTGCTGTCCCACAGCACCTCGATTCCTGTGAAGAACGGGTCCTTAATTCCCTTCACGTCGGAGTCGCTCGACCGCACTCCGGCGGGCGTCCGGTCGAAGTCCGTCGTGAGAGGCAGCCGCACGTCATGATACAGAAGCCCGAACGGCTGACGGCATCCGGAGAGCGCCGCCAGGGCGACGACGCAAGCCCATCGCGCCGCGCGCCGTCGCGGGGCAATGCCTCCGGCGATTTTGTGAAGTTCACTCGCCATAGACGATCGTCGTCCAAGACGTGTAGAGGCCGAAAAACACGAAAAGCTGCTCGCTGTCCATGTGATTGAGCGTCGTGATACCGGCATCTTTGGCGGCCGCCGCCGAGGACGCATCGCCCCACGCCACAAGCCACAAAAGGCTGTGGGCCGACGAGGTCCCGCGCTTGGGTCCCAGCCGCGTCGTATCGAGATTTGTGTCGAGCGGCGAGCGCGTGTGCGCGAAGAGGCAGCCGGGCGTTGGCGCGGCGAGCGCAAAGGTGGCGAGGAGCAGAGCGAGCTTCTTCATGGCGGCAGTATCGCCGCCGCGTTGCGAAATCCACGGGGCCTCGTTGGGAGAGGCGGCTCCGAGGTTCCTTCCATGCGCCGTCCTTTCTTTTGCGTCTCTCTGCTTCTTCCAACAATCCTCATGGCATGTCCCCTGGTCCGCGAGCCCGGGGCGTCGAGCGCGGCCGCGGGGTCGGAGGCGATCGCCCTCGATGTGGGTGCGGGTGCCCCGTGAACTCGCTCTCGCTCGCGGTACGCGGCAAGGCAAAGCACTTCGTGGCCAAGGAGCCGGGCACGACCCAAGGGCTCTACAACCCATTCGTCGGCGTTGTGTGCGCCGGCGAATCGCCGACGCCGCCGGCCCCCGACCATCGGCTCTGCTTCACGGGGACCGCGATGTATAGCAGCGGCTTCGCTTCGGCGCGGCGCGAGGTGCGCAGCGAGTTCGACGCGCGGATGACGATCGCGCTCACGTCGCTCAATGGAATTATGGACAGCGCCAGCGCCGGTCGGCTGCAGGCGGATTTCACAAAAGAGACCTTCGGGCAGGAGTCGACGGCCTATCACGCGCTGGTGGCGCGCTGGAACGAGGGCGCGCAGGGCTTCTCGATTGAGACGCGAACGGCCACGGGCGTTGGACCTGTGGTAACTTTCAACAATACCCTGGAGGTGGAGCTGCGGCTCCTCCAGACCGGTGGGTCGATTCTCTATTATCGCCGGCCGCGTCCCACGTCGCTGCTGCTCGAGACCGGCTGGACGCTGCTCAGCTCGGCGACGCAGGTCGCTCCCGATGCGCTCGCGCCCGCGCTCCTCGGCTTCGGCGCCGACTTCATCCACAAGGGCGGAAAAGTATACTTCGATTTCGCTCGGTTCGACGAGCTCGTGACGCCGGCAAGCCCGCTCGTGGAGTCGACGATTTTTGAGCTTCTCGAGGAGGCGCTCACTGAGCTTGATTCGGCAGCCGCGGGTCTCCCGCTCGGCCTCGCGAACGCGGAATCGCGATGCCAGTCGGCGCGCGCGTTGTGTGAGGAGGCTTCGGGCATGCTCGACTCCGCAGCCGAGGCCGTCCAGCTGCTGCCGAACACACAATTCTCATTGACGGGTAAGAACCTGACGCGCGTGGTCTCGGCGTGCAATAAATCGCTCGCGCTCCTCGACAAGCCCGCGCCGAACGCAAAGGCGATCGCCTCACAAATCGCCACGGCGCGCTCGTTCCTCGTGGTCGCGAGCAGCAACCTCATGGGTTACAAAGCGACCTCCTGGAAGAAGGTGCCGCTGGCGTTCGTGCCAGACACCACAAAATAGCGTCGCACGCGCGGCGCTCGCCTCGGCGGGCGCCGCACCGCGATCACATCCCCGAGCTCGACAGCGCGTCCAGGTTGATCTCATCCCACTCGCGCCCCGTCGCCTCGTCGCTCCCCTTCTCCGTCTCGAGCACCTTGGGGATCGCGCGGTAGCGGGCGTCGCGCGCGAGGACGCGGAAGCCGGCAAGGCCGATCGTGCCGCGGCCAATGTGCTCGTGGCGATCGACGCGCGAGCCGCACGGCTTCTTCGCATCGTTGATGTGGAAAAGTGCAATCGCGCTGGCGCCGATCGTGCGGTCGAGGTCGTCGAGCGCCTGCGCGGCGGTCTCCTCTTTCGAGAGGTCGTAGCCAGCGGCGTGCATGTGGCAGGTGTCGACACAAATCGCAACGCGCGGCCGCGGCGCGCCGAGCAGATCCAACAGATCGCGAATCTCCTCGAGCCGCCACCCAAGGCAAGTACCCTGGCCGGCGGTCATTTCGATGAGAAGGCGCACGGAGGAGCCCGCCGTCGCCTTGAGAGCTCCATCCATGGCGGCTGCCACGCGCTTCAGCCCAGGAGTGACGCCCGTGCCGAGGTGAGCGCCGGGATGAAATACCAAATCTTCGATGCCGTAGGCCTCGCAGCGCTCGATCTCGTCGACGAATGCCGCACGCGACTTCTTACCCATCTCCCCTTCGGCGGCGAGATTGATGAGGTAGCTCGAGTGCGCTGCACAATATTCGACGCCGTGCTCCGCGCGCGCCGCGCGGAACGCGGCGGCCGCCTCGGCGGTCACCGGCTTGCCGACCCACTGGCTGCTGTTTTTTGTAAAAACCTGCAACGCCCGCGCGCGCCGGCCGTTGCCGAACCGCAGAGCCGCAAGGCGACTCACACCCTCGTGCAGCCCGCCGGCCACCGAGACATGGGAGCCGAGAAGCGGATGTCGGGAGGCTCCGCGTGCCACCGATCGGCTCCGCGGATTACTGGCGTTCCGCCCGGTCTATCAAGAATTGCACGAGCGTGCGGACACCCATGCCGGAGGCGCCCGAAGCGTGCAAATAATCGCGCTCGCGCCCGCCCCATGCCGTGCCGGCGATGTCCATGTGCACCCACTTCGCCTTGCGAACGAAGTGTGCGAGGAACGCCGCGCCCGCAATGGAGCCGCCGCCATCCTTGGGAGAATTGATATTCTTGAGGTCGGCAACCTCACTCTTGACCTGATCCTTGTGCACGTCCCAGAGCGGGAGCGGCCAGCAGCGCTCGCCCGCGCGATTGCCGGCGTCGCAGACCGCATCGCGCGTGGCGTCGTCGTTGCCGAAGACGCCAGTCATCTCGTGCCCGAGCGCCACCACGACGGCGCCCGTGAGCGTCGCCAGGTCGACCATCACGTCGGGCTCGTAGGTCTTTTCGGCGTAGGCGATCGCATCACACAAAATGAGGCGCCCCTCCGCGTCGGTATTGAGGACTTCGATCGTCGTGCCGTTGCACGCTTTGAGCACATCGCCCGGTTTGTAAGCTTTTCCGCCGGGCATGTTCTCCGTCGACGGAACGAGACCGATCACCTCGAGCGGCAGATCCATCTCGCGCAGCGCATGGAAGAGTCCGAGCACGGCCGCTCCGCCGCACATGTCATATTTCATCTCATCCATCGACGCGGCGGGCTTGATCGAGATGCCGCCCGTATCGAACGTGAGCCCCTTGCCGACCACCGCAATCTTCTCCTTGGCGCGGCGCTTGGGCTTGTAATGCAACAGAATGAGCTTGGCGTCTTCCGCCGAGCCTTGGGCGACGCCGAGCAGCGCCCCCATGCCGTGCTTCGCCATGTCCTTCTCCTCGAGGACGCGCACCGAGATGCGGCCGCCAGCGAGCTTCTTCGCGGCGGCGGCGAGCGCCGTCGGCGTCGCGTAATTCCCAGGCGTGTCGCCGAGCTCGCGCGCGAAATTGGCGGCGTCCGCGTTGCGCACGCCATGCTCCACGCCGCGCTCGAACTCCGCGCCGCGCGCGTAGAGCGTCGCGCGCTCCGGGAGCGTCGAACCGTTGCCGTTGCCGGCGCCGCCGTTCAGCGATCCCTTGTGCTTATCAAATTTGTAAGCTCCGAGGCCGATACCCTCGGCGAGCGCGCGCCCCGCGACTTCCGCCTCGAGCTCCTCAAGGAGCCGCGGCGGCACCACAATTCCGAACCGCCGGGCACCGCGGTCCTTTGCAACAGAAAGAGCAAGCGCCGATACTCGGCGCGCTTCCTCGGCTGTTACTTTTTCGCGTTTGCCGAGGCCGACGAGCACGACGCGCTCCACCTTGGTCCGCCCCTCGGGATAGCAGAGGAGCACCTGCCGGAATCGGCCGCGGAAGTCCTCCAGTGCGCGAGCGGGAACGGACACGCCGCTCGGCAGCTGTGGCTTCTCCCCTTCGAAGCAGAGAACGGCAAGGAGCGGATCGGAGGCGGATGCGTGGGCTTCGGCTAGGATCTTCATCGCGGACTTCAATGGCGCGGGCGTCGCATTCCAGCGGCGCGTGAGCGCGCCTTCAAGAAACGCGAAGCCGAGTGGGGAGGACGTTTCAAAAGTGCCCCGCGGCCCGCACGCGACGCCAGCGGCGTTCGCGGGCGTCGAGCTCGAACGCACTCCGGTGGGAGCGCCACCCATCGGCCTTCACTGGCGCGGCGCGCAGGGCCGCGTCGGGGACCCAGCGGTGAAACTCGTGGGCCTCCGCAGACGCGGGACCGCCCCGGTCGGCGGCCTCGGCCAGCCGCTCCGTCTCGCGGCGGGCAAACTCAAAGAACCAATCGGACTCGCTGCCGAGCCGCTCCGCGCAGGCAGCCAACTCCTCCAGTGCGCGAGCAGGAGCACCCGCGCGCGAGTGTGCGTAGGCGCCGATCCAGCGCGCCCGCACGGAGGCTGGCTCGAGCGTCAGCGCTTCGCCGAGCTTGTCGAGCACGCGCTCGTGCGCCGACTTGGGGTAAGGCTCGAGCTGCACGGTGGCGATGGCGCTTCGAAGGAGCCGATCCAGCTCGGGGTCGTGGAACTCCGCCCGCGACTCACACTCTGAGAGACCGAGGAGAAGATCGACCACGCGAGGCGCGCCCGGCTCGGCGGCTCGAAGATGCGCGAGGAACGCGCCGGTCGCATCGTGCACACTTCGAAACGGCTGGTAGAGCTTCGCGGTACGCGCAAGAGCGAGCGATTCGCGAGGCGTCTCGGGCCATTCGCGAAAAAGTGCACTCTCCGCCAGGGAAAAATCCGACTGCGCGGTTGGGTACCGCATCGCAAGCAACGCATCGGGAAAATCAATTCCCACATCTCGAAGGGACCGGGTGACAGCAGGAGGCTCCATGGCACGAATCCTCCAGATGCTGGCGTTTTCTTCCGATATGCCGCGAGCGCTCACGTCGAACTTCGATTGGTGCCCACTGTAACTTCCCATCGTTGTGGCCGTCGAAGGGATCTCGAAGTGCTGCACATCTGCGGAGGCACCCATCGTCATCTGCGGCGAACGCCGGCAGAGAATCCCGCCTGGAGCAAGGCAACGTGACAGCAGAGGCAAGTAATCGGCCGCCTTCTCGAAGAGCGAGGGTCCTGGAGACTCGGCGCTGCGATCCCACAAAATCAGATCATAACTATCCGCAGATTGCCTTAGATGGGAGTGGAGATCGGCGGTCAACAAGCGCACGCGGGAATCTGTAAGTGCACGCGACACGTCGGCATCGAATGCGCCGCCGCGGAGCATTGCAAGGAGCGCCGGCGAGGGCTCCAAGAGATCGACCGAATCGATGGGATGAGTAAGAAGAGCCTCGAGGGCAGTTCCCGAGCCGAGGCCGACGAGCAGCGCTCGCCGAGGCGCTGCGTGGAGCAGCGCGGAAAAGTGGGCGTGGAGGCGGCCGTCGAGGCGCCCCTGTGCCGTAGTGGCTCCGACTTCTGTGCCGTTCACAAGAAGTGATCGCGTGCCGCGCTGGCGATCCTCGACGAGCTCGACGAGGCCGAGGCGATCCTCCGAGGAGCGCAGCCGCACGACCGAAGGGAGGGTCCAGCCCGCGAACGCTTTTTGTGGTGCCGGAGAAAAACCCACAGCTGCGCAGGCCGTCACAAGGAGAGCGGCCGAGCCGATGCCGGCGAGCCGGCTCCGTGGAACGAGACGCGAAGATAGAACGGCCGTAGCCGTTGCAAGCGCAAACATCCACGACAGCGTGAGCGTGCGCAGGGTCAGCGGAACTCCATCGGTCGCTGAAGTGGTGAGCGCGCCGAGCGAGAGACCCGAGAGAACACATAAAAAGACATCTGTGGTCGGCCGCCGCTCGAGTGCGGACAGCGCGCCGAAGGAGAGACAGGCGCAAGCGACGGCGGAGAGCGCGTGCGGTGTGCCGAGCCCCGTGCCGAGCAGTGCGGCACACACTCCCGCGGCGGCGAGCCAGAGCGGCCAGAAGACCTCCGCGACGGATTTGCGGGAGAGTGCGGAGTGACACACGACGCCGATCGCGAGCCCCAAGAGGATGGCCGGCGCGCTGGAGTCCGGGGGCTGCAGCGGTGCCCGCGGCACGAAAAGCGCGATCGCTCTTTCGGAGATCTCACAAAAGCCCGCTGCGGCAGAACCAAGCAGGACGGCGCCGATCGCCGGCGGAGCGTTCTCGGTAGGCCGCGACTCCAGCGCGTGGAGGCCTCTCTCCAAGATCGCGGGAACCAGCGTACACACCACGCCGATCAGCGATGCAAGACCACAGAGTTGTTCGCCCAAACGCTCCATGCGGCAAGATTCCATGGGCGCCCCGAATGCACACAATACTCCGAGGAGGCTTCCAACGGCGAGCGCGTTGAGCTGGCCCGCCGCGTCTGGCAGACGCGAAGGCAGCATCGCGAGCAGACCCATCCCCGCGGCGGCACTCGCCGGAAGTACTGCATACAAAAGCGCCGCGCGATACGGCAGCGACCACAGGATCTCGCCAAACATCCCAAGCCCGCCCTCGAGCATGGGCATCGTGAGAAACGCGAGCCACGCACCCACAAAAAGGAGTGCGGCCCCGAAAGTCCGCCCCGGACGGCGGCGCAGAAAGGGCAACCGTCCGATGAGCACTCCGATTGCGAGTCCGCCCCAGGCGAATCCGGCAACGCGAACATCGCTCCCAAGCGTGCGATACGAAAGCGCCAGCGCGACGAGCGCCGCGCCCGTGACGCTCGCCGCCGCCGCTGTCAGCGTGGTCGCGCGCACCACGGAGGCGACGGAAAATGCCATAAAACTTTACTGTGGCTTCCGAAGTGCGAGGGCGAGAGCGTCTCCCTCAGCTCCCTGAACACTTACCCAGCGGCTGTATCGCTCGAGCGCCAAGGAGCCGACGGAGCTCGAGCGGCTGTCGGATGTGGCGGGATAGGGACCGCCGTGGACCATCGCGGGAGAGATCTCGACTCCCGTGGGATAGCCGTTCCAGACGAGGCGGCCCGCGCGATGCACCAGAATGCGGGCGAGCGCATGCGCGCTGTCGCGGTCGGACGGCTCGGCGTGCAGCGTCGCCGTGAGCTGGCCCTCGAGCGACCGCGCGCACTGAAGCATCTGTGAGTGATGATCACAGATCACCAGAAGCGCCGACGGGCCAAACACCTCCTCCTGATGCCGCGGATCGGCCAGAAAGCGCTCGGCCTCCACGGCGTGAAGGAAGGCCTGCGCCTGCTGCGGCGAGGCGGGCTCCGCCCCCTGCGCCACAAGCCGCGCCCCGGCGCGCACGCGCCGGCGCTTCTCTTCGTAGCCGGCGCGAATGCCGGCGTGGAGCATCGGCTGCGCCGCGGTCGCCGAGTAGAGCGCGGCGAGCTCCCGCTCGAAGCTGGCGGCTGCCGCCCCGCGCTCCAGGAAGATCAATCCTGGCTTCGTACAGAACTGCCCCACGCCGAGCGTCGCAGAGCTGTGCAGACCGCGCGCGATCGCCGCGCCGCGCCCCGCCAGCGCGCCTGGAAGAATGAAAAGTGGATTCACGCTGCTCATCTCCGCGTACACCGGAATCGGCTCCGGCCGGCGAGCAGCGAGATCCATGAGCGCACGCCCGCCCGCGCGCGAACCGGTGAATCCGACGGCGCGAATTGCGGGGTGCTCCACGAGACGGCGCCCGACGCCGTGCCCCGCTCCATACAAAAGTGAAAAAGTACCTTCGGGAAACCCAAGCGCTGCCACGGCCTCTGTGATCACGGTCCCGATCGCCTCGGCCGTCCCCGGGTGGGCAAAGTGGGCGTGCACCACGGCGGGGCAGCCGGCGGCCAACGCAGCCGCTGTGTCCACGCCGGCGACGGAGAACGCGAGTGGAAAATTGGATGCACAAAAAACCGCGACAGGACCGATGGGCACGCGAAAGCAACGAATCTCGGGCTTGGCAAGCGGCGTGCGCTGCGGCTGCGCGGGGTCAAGCCGCTCTCCGATCCAGCTCCCCTCTTCGATCAAAGATGCAAAGAATCGCAACTGTCCGCAGGTTCGGCCGCGCTCTGTCCGCATGCGGTCCATTGGGAGCGCCGTCTCCAGGTGCGCCCGCTCGAGGAGCGGCTCGCCGAGCGCCTCGATGCGATCCGCCACGGCGCGCAGGAGCGCGGCGCGCCTCGAAATTTCGGTAAGCTCCGTCGACTCGAACGCTTCGGCCGCCGCCCGGCAGGCGCGATCGAGCTCACCATCTGTCGCTTCAAGGTACAGAGGCTCGAGCGGGCGCCCCGTCGCCGCCTCGATGGCGCGCCCGGCGGGAGCCGAGCCGGCGGAGCGCAGCCCCGCGATCCACGAACGTCCCGTGAGCGCGAGCGTCATCCGATCGGTCCCATCCGGGGCCGCGTGTCGAGCGCACGCTGGATTAGCGCCAGCGCCTGCGTGCGCTCGGATCCCGTCAGGATGAGCCTCGGCGGCCGCACGCGCTCGCTTCCGACGCCGACGGCCTCCTCTGCCAGCTTGATGAGCTGTACGAACTTGGGCACGGTGTCGAGACGCAGGAGCGGAAGGAACCAAGCATACAATTCGTCGAGCTCGGCCACCGGACCGCCTTCGTCGGCAGCGAGCTTCGCAAGCTCGAGAAGCCGAACCGATTCCCACGGGAAGGCATTCACCAGTCCGGCAATCCAGAAGGTGGCGCCGGCGGCGACTCCCTCGACAAGCGCGTCGTCGACACCCACGCCGAGCGCCACGCGGCTCCCGAGGAGCGCGCGGATCGCCGTGACGCGCCGCACGTCGGTGCTGCTCTCCTTCACCGCCTCCAGGTTGGCGTGCTCGGCAGCGAGTTCCACCACTTGCTCGGGAACGAAGTCGGTTTTGTATGCAACCGGATTATTGTAGAGCAAACAAGGGAGCTCGGTCGCGCGCATCACATCGCCCACATGCGCACGCATCTCGCGCCAATCGGTCGAATATTGGTAAGGCGGAAGCACCATGAGCCCCGAGCAGCCGTTCTCGCGCGCCGCTTGCGCCAAGTCGACAGCCTCGCGCGTCGAGAGCGCGGCGATTCCGGGGATGATGGGCACGCGCCCCGCCGCGGCGCGCACGCACGTTCGTTGAAGCTCACACTTCTCTTCGAAGGTCAGCGTGGAGCCCTCGCCGAGGGAGCCGTGGGGCGCGATGGCGGTGCAGCCCGCATCGATCATCCGGACCACCTGCGCCGCGGCGCGCTCGTGGTCCACGGTCCCCTCCGGTCGAAACGGAGTTGTAATAGCGGGCATCACGCCGTGCCAGCGGATCGTCGGTCGCATGGGATTCCTACAGTACAATTCCCTCCGCGAACGGGTCGTCCGCGGAAAGCAAGAGCGTCGATTCGGCGGTGATCCAGGCGCGTCCGGCCACCTCCGGGATCAGTGCGCCGTTCTCGAGGCGGACACGCCCCTCGAACACTGTGTCGAGAATGCCCGCCTGCCGCCACGGCGTGCCGGGGCTCAATTTTCCATCGGCGTGGAGACAGGCGAGCTTGGCGCTCGTGCCGGTGCCGCAGGGCGAGCGGTCGTATGCGGAGCCGGGGCAAAGCACAAAATTTCGCGAGTCGGAATGGCCCGGTCGCCCCGGAGCGAATACCTCAATGTGATCGATCTCGCTGCCGTCGCGCCCCGTGATCTTTTGTTGCGCGAGCGTGTCCTTCACCGCACAAGTAAATTCTGTGAGTTCGGCGATTCGGGAGGTGTCGACAGGGATCGGCCCGCCCTCGATGAGAAAGAACCAATTGCCGCCCCACGCGATGTCGCCAGTGACGGGCCCGTAGCCCGGCACCACGACGCGCACGCGCGTCTGGTGTCGATAGCTCGGGACGTTGGCCACTGTCACGCGGCCGTCCTCGTGGAGCGTGCCGGTCACGACGCCGACCGGCGTATCGATCCGATGGGCGCCGGGGCCGATGCGGCGCAGATGCGCCAGCGTGGCGACGAGGCCGATTGTGCCATGAATGCACATATTCAAGTAGCCGACATTATTGAAGTAAATGATCCCAAACTCGGCGCTTGCGTCATGCGGCGGCACGAGCACTCCGCCCACCCACGCGTCCGCTCCCCGCGGCTCGAGGCAGCAAGCGCGGCGCACCCAATCATACTTCTCTCGAAGCAGCGCTCGCCGCTGCGCGATCGGCCCCGCGCCGAGGTCGGGGCAACCCTCCAGCACGACGCGCGTGGGCTCGCCCTCGGTGTGGGAGTCGACGACGCGCAACGCGCGGGAGACGGAGCCTGCCATGGCGATATGAGAACGAATCCCTGCGGGTCTGTCCAACGCGAGGTGGCTCCGTGGCGAACAGGGACAGGAGCGCTCCGCGAAGCGAATGCGAGGAATCGTTGCCCCGCACGAAGAGCCTCGCCGCAGGCGTAGCCAAGGAGTTACGACAAGGACGAGGTGACGCAGCGATGGGCTCCGAGGCCCGCGCGCAGCTCGGATGACTTTTGAAACGTCCTCCCTGCGCCTACCAGCTTCCGCGAGGCGCGCCCCGTGCGATGGCGACCGGGATGTTGGTCTTGAATCCGTGGCTGGGTTCTTCATCCGGCGGCGCATGCGCCGCCGAGATCGTCGCGGGCAAGCCCGCGCCCTAATGCAGGACAACTCAATCATCGGCTCGAGGTCAGAACGCGAACTCACTATTCATTTCTGTGGGTTCGGCGTGTGTGCCTTTGTCCCCTATTTCTGAAGTGGGGTCGGCGCGTGCGCCGACCGGTCTCCGCGGGGCGCGCCCCGCTCGGCGACGCAACGGATGTCGGCTCGGAATCGGCGACATGGCTCTGGTTTCGGGGTGTCGTCCAGGCCCTTGCGTCAGTTCCCGGTTGGGTTCAGACTCGACACCGCAGATCCGTGATGCGGGATCGCTGCGACCCCTGGCTCCAGAACGGGAGACGCCACGCCATGTTCGCTCCGAGTCTTCTTGCCCTCGCCACATTCCTTTTCACAGGACCGCAAGACCTCAGCACGGGGACCGCTTCCCCGCCTGCAATCGGACCTGCCGCGGCGCCCGCCGGATCCGTCTCCAAAGGACTCGCCGCCTCCGACTGGTCAAGCATCCGCGCCGCCTACGAAGCCGGCCGACACAAGATCTTTGCCCTCAACGGTGTCTCCGGAACCGAGAGAAGCTGGACCGCGCGCAACCCAAGACAGGGCCTGAACACCACGTTCGACGAGCGTGGATTTACAACAAAGCCCGACGCGGGCAGCTGGAGCTGGGGTCTCGAGCTTCAAGGCTACGGTTGGGGTGCCACAAATTCCGTCACCAAGCCGCGCGCCACCTCCACCGACGGCGGCCGCCTCTCGCGTGCGTGGGACACCCGTCTCACCGAGTGGTATGTCAACGATTCACGCGGTCTCGAGCATGGCTTGACCGTCGCGAGCCGACCCAATAGCGCAAACGCGCCGCTAACCGTGGATCTCTCAATTCGTGGCGGCCTGCGAGCGGCTGTCTCGCCCGACGGGCGCAATGTGACATTCACCGATGCGCATAGCGGCTCGGCGCTGAACTACAACGGGCTTGCGGTCCTCGACGCCGCAGGGAAGACAGTGACCGCGAAGTGGTGCCCGATCGGAAGCAACCGGCTGCGCCTGCAGGTCGAGGATGCCCATGCGAACTACCCGCTCATCATTGACCCCGTCGTGCAGCAGGCCTACCTGAAGGCTTCCGATACCGGGGCGGGCGACTTCTTCGGCTACGCAGTGGCCGTCAGTGGCGACACCGTGGTGGTGGGGGCGTACGGCGAGGACAGTAATGCGACGGGCGTGAACGGCAACCAGGCGGACAATAGCGCGACGAATTCGGGAGCGGCCTACATCTTTGTCCGCTCCGGCGGCGTCTGGAGCCAGCAGGCCTACTTGAAGGCATTCAACTCCGAGGCATACGACTACTTCGGCGCTTCTGTGGCCATTAGCGGCGATACGGTGGCAATTGGTGCGTATGCGGAAGCAAGCAGCGCATCAGGCGTGAATAGCAATCATATCAACAACGCATTCTTCAGTTCCGGCGCCGTCTATGTCTTCACCCGCTCGATCGACGGCGCCTGGAGGCAGGAGGCGTTCATCAAAGCCTCGAACTCAGGGCCGCTGGACTTCTTCGGCATCTCAGTAGCCCTTAGCGGCGACACGCTGGTTGTCGGGGCGAACGGCGAGGACAGCGCCGCCACAGGAGTGAATGGCTGGGAACCCGACAATCAAGCGAGCAGATCCGGCGCCGCCTACGTCTTCACGCGCAGCGGAAGCACATGGAGCCAGCAGGCCTACCTCAAGGCCTCCAACACAGATATGGGCGACCTCTTCGGCTCTTCTGTAGCAGTCAGCGGCGACACCGTCGTGGTAGGAGCTTATCAAGAAGACAGCAACGCCACGGGCGTGAACGGCAACCAGGCGAACAACAGTTTATGGTCCGCCGGAGCCGCCTACGTTTTCGTCGGCTCCGGCGGCAACTGGAGCCAGCATGCCTACCTCAAGGCCTCGAACACAGAGGCGGGCGACTATTTCGGGTGGTCCGTGGCTGTCAGCGGCGACACCGTGGTGGTCGGGGCTTGGAGGGAGGGAAGTAACACAACTGGAGTGAATGGCAACCAATCCGACAATAGCACCCTCGGCGGGGGCGCCGTTTACGTATTTGTACGCGCGCACGGTGTCTGGAGCCAGCAGGCCTACCTCAAAGCCTCCAACACCCCCAACTCCGGTATCGGGGACGGGTTCGGCGGTTCTGTGGCGATTAGCGGCGACAGGGTGGTTGTTGGGGCTGTGGGCGAGGACAGCAGCGCAACTGATATGAACGGCAATCAGGCCGACAACAGCTTCATGGATTCGGGCGCCGCCTACATCTTCGTTCGTTCTAGCGGCGCATGGAGCCAACAGGCGTACGTTAAGGCGTCGAACACGGGGGCGGAGGACTACTTCGGAGGCTCGGTGGCCATCAGCGGCGACACGGTAGTGGTCGGGGCCCGGCAAGAAGACAGCAATGCCAACGGAGTGAACGGCAACCAGACCGACAACAGTGCCTTCAACTCAGGCACGGCCTACATCTTCGACCTTGATAATAATCCCGGCACATCGAGCTACGGCACCGGCACGCCCGGCTGCGCTGGCGCGCACGCGCTCGACGTGACGCATGCGCCGATGATCGGCTCGCCGCACTTCGGAATCACCTGTAACAACGCGCCGCCGTCGTCCCTCGGGCTTGGGATTCTTGCGAATGCACAAGACGCAGCCGGCTCCGATCCATTTGGAATCGGCGTGCTGCTTCATGTGAACTTATTTGCGGCGTCGGAGATCATCAGCCTCGATTTCCTGAGCGATGCGTCGGGCAACGGGTTGGCCGCCGCGCCGATCCCCTATGCTCCTGCGCTCGTTGGAAACACCTATTATGCGATGGCGCTTTGGGCGTGGACGGCCTGCTTGCTCCCGCCGTATAACCTGAGCACGTCGCGGGGCTTGGCAATCACGTTGCTGGTCCCGTAATCGTTGAAAGTCACTCATCGCGGGTGGGTCACGAAGCGGCGGCCCACCCGCGATGTCTCTTCCGGCGGCGCATGCGCCGCCGAGATCGTCGCGGGCAAGCCCGCGCCCTACTTCAGCAAATATGCAGTCGCGCACAAATAGCTAGTGGGTTGGCGATCACGAGTGATCCCCACACGTCCGAGAGTGCCATGATCCGGCTTCACCAATTGGGAGACGGCTAGGAATGGGGCGTGGGTCGGTCTTGGCGCGGCGAGTTCCGCAGATGCGAGGCCAGGGCGCGGGCCCAAAAACAAACGCCCGAACCCCCGCGAGGGTTAAACGCACCACGAAGGCCCCGCACCCTCCGGGGGGGAATTAACGAAAAATCCCCAGACCCCGCGCGAGGACTCGGCGCTTAGCGCAAGGCGCGCGCCGCAGGCGTCGCGAGACGCTACGCCGAGGACGCGCAACGCCGCGCGGGGCGCCGAGGCCCGCGCGCAGCTCGGAGGAATCCTGGAATGGCCTCTTGGACTGTCCGCTGCCGAGCCAAGACCGACCACGCCCCATTCATCCCGAGGCACAACCCGCCCGCCCGCCACGCGCGCACGCGCGCTTCCACCGGTCGGCGCACGCGCCGACCCCACTTTTCGGGTGAGATGAAGGCGCACGCGCCGACCCCACTTTTCCGTGAAGCGGCTAGAGCTTCGCCAGGAAGTTCGCGAGGTCGCCGCTCGAGAAGATCTTCCCTTGGTCCATGTGGCCGCCCGTGTACTCGTGCGCAACCGCCTGCGACATCAGCCCCTTCAGCTTCACCCCCTGCGCCTTCATGCGATCGGTGCTTCCCGTGATTACCATCGTCGGGAGCTTCAGCGCGCCGACTTTCTTCTCATTGTTGAACGCCGCATAACAATTCGTCAAGCGCCCCACTGCGCCACCCAGCACGCCTCCGCCGAATGCCAAGCTCGCGTTCGCTCCCGCGCTCGCCATCGGGCAGTGGAGCACGAGCCCCGCCGGGGATGGATTCGTGTGCTTTCGGCACAAATGCACGGCTGGACCCGAGCCGAGCGAGTATCCGTGTACTACGATGTCGTCCGGCTTCAGCGCGCGCCCGAACCCCACCTCCGGCCACGTCAAGTACGCCCACATTGCCTCCGAGTCTTTATAGGTGCCTTTGGAAGTGGGACTGCCGGAGCTCGCGCCGAAGCCGCGATAGTCGACGAGCAGCACCGAATAGCCGAGCCTTAAGTAGCCTTCCACGATCGGCCTGCAATATTCGACCGCTGCCGCGCCGCTCCCTGAGAGCAGCAGAATCGTCTTCCTCCCCTGCCCCGAAGGCGGCGAATAGTATCGACCGATCAAATCGACGCCGTCGCGCACGATGTGAATCTTGACTCGAGCCGCCGTGCCGTCGTTGGCGTCGAGATTGAGCGGCATCGCGTTCTTCATGTTGTCGCTCTGGAAATTCCCGCGAGCGAACACCTGCGCTTCGATCTGCTTTCGCAGCCACCCCGTCTTCTGCTCCGTGGCCTCGTCTTTGAAAAAGAATGTCCCCTTCTGGCTTGGATTCTTAGCAATCCAGCTCGCGTTGGAGCCGGCCTTGCCGCAGTGGTGGCATCCGAAATATGCCCCCGACCATGCGAGATCCTGCAGGTTTGAGGACTTGTTGCACGACGGGCAGTTCATCGAAGGCATCTTGCGCCATCGAGCGGGGAACGCCTCCCGAACCGAACAATCGCGCGCCCGCCCCGCCACACCCGCCGCCGAGGATCACTCGGCGACGGCGCGGCGGTCACCGGATCGAGCTACTTTCCCTTGATCTTGTCGCCTTCCCACTCGTAGTAGCCGCGGCCGCTCTTGCGGCCAAGCCGACCCTGCTTCACGAGGTCCTTGAGTTCGCCGGGGACCTTGAAGAGCGGCTCGCTTGGAAAGCGGCGCTCCCAGCCGTCGGCGATGAACTGCGTCGTGTCGAGGCCGACATAATCGAGCAAATGCAGCGGCCCCATTGGGTAGCCGCAGCCGAGCCGCATCGCCGTATCGATGTCTTCCGGCGTCGCGTCGCCGCGCTCAATCATACGAATCGCTTCCAACAGATACGGAACCAAGAGGCGATTCACAATAAATCCGGGCGTGTCCTTTGCCGCAACGGGCGTCTTGCCGCACCGCTTGCCGAATTCGAAAGCATCCTTGAAGGCGCTCTCCTCAGTCTTCGTTGTGCGCACCACCTCGACCAGCGCCATCAGCTGCACCGGATTGAAAAAGTGCAATCCGACCATGCGCTGCGGGCGGCCCGACGCGTCGCCCATTTCGCCGATTGGGAACGACGAAGTGTTGGATGCAAGAATACAGCTCGGCTTCGTGATGCGGCCGAGCTCGGCGAAGAGCGACTTCTTCGCGTCGAGATTCTCAACAATCGCCTCCACGACGAGATCGCACTGCGCGACGTCGGAGAGCTTCGTCGAGGGATGAATGCGATTGCGGATTGCCGTCGCTTCGGTCGCCTGGAGCTTCCCCTTCTCGACGAGCTTCATGAGCGAGCCCTCGATGCGCTTCACGCCTTTGTCGAGGGCGGTCGGATCGGCCTCGACGACCGTCACCTCGCAGCCGCCCGTGGCGGCCACCTGTGCAATGCCGTGGCCCATCAGGCCGCAACCAATCACGCCAACGCTTTGAATTGCCATGGAGTTCGAATCCTTGGGGAACCGGGGAACCCCGGGGGCCCCGGGGCGAAAAATCGGGCGACGAAGATACTCGAAGCCGCCGGTGCCGTCGCCCGGCTAGCGTCCGCCCGGGCGGGAGGCCGGCGCCGTGGGCAGCGCGTTGCGGGCGGCGGCGTGGCCGCGCGCCGCCGCCCGCGCAAGCCACACCTTGGCCTGGGCAAGGTCGACGCGTACGCCGCGCCCGTCCTGGAGGTGGCGCGCGAGATTCCACATCGCCTGGGCGCAGCCGCGCTCGGCGGCGCGCCGGTAGAGGGCGACGGCCTGGGGCTCATCGCGCGGCGCACCGCGCCCCTGGGCCACCATCCAGCCGAGGTGATCCATTGCTTCGACGAGGCCAAGCTCGACCGCTCTTTGGAACCAGCGGACCGCTTCGCGATCGTCGCGAGCCAAGCCGTCGGCGCCGTCGCGGTAGCGCAGACCGAGGGTGACGCAGCTCGTCGCGATGCCGGCAGCAGCGCTGCGCTCAAGCCAAGCTCGCTCGGGCTCGCCCGCGCGCCGGGCGGTCTCCTTCTCGAGCTTCTCCCACTTCTGGTAGGCGTCGCTTTCCTGCGGCGTCCACGCGAACTTCGGAGCTGTGCGCCAGTCGAAGCCCGCGAGGTGCGGATCGTTCTTGCGCTGCGTCGGCTTGCGGTAGCGCCAAGGACGATCGCCGTAGACTTCTAATAAAAGCGCGGCGAGCGCTTTGTCGTAGGAACGCAACTTTTCTCGCGTCGCCACGTCGTTGTGCTGCGCGTCGTTGGCTCGATTAGTGTCAAACCAACTCTGCGTCCCTTCCGCCCAATATTCCATACGGTTGCTGGCCGCATAGGTACCTTTCCACAATCCGGCCGCCAGAGCCGACTCGAAGGCGCGGCGCAGTCGGCCGTCGAAAGTGGGATCGACGCGCGCGAGCGCCCGCTCGTGAATCGCGTGGCCGAACTCGTGGATGAAGATCGACTCCGTGGAATAGGGATCGCCCTCGAGGCCGAGCAGGTTCTCCTCGCCCGCGCTGACCGCGGGACGCTCCGCCGTGGCGCCGAGTCCGCGCGCGCGCTTGTTCCAATAAGCGGAAGGATAGAGATCCGCGTGCTCGTCCACGTCGCAGGTGCGCTCGCGGACGGACATCGCCACAAATCGAGTGCCGCTCTCACCCAGCGCGCGCAGGATCTCCGAGCGCGGCCCCACCATGGCGCGCGCGAGGAACTCCGCTTCGAGCAGCGCCTGCGGCGCCACGGCGGCCGTTGCCACAAAAGGAGTGCCCTCGACGAGCAGGCACTGCGTGTAGCGCTCGACGAGGCCGAAGCGCTCGACGATGGCGGCGGGCGGCGGCGCGACGCGCGAGGCGCCGTCGCCGCCGAGGAGCAGGAGGGCCGCCGGAGCGGCCAGAGCGAAAGGTGTCTTCACGCCGTTCTGTAGTAGTCGACCGTCTTGTAACTTCGTGCGATCACGCCGAGCGCGAGCCCCGCCACAGCAGTGATTCCTCCATACAGAAGGAGCTTCTCCACCACCTGTCCCTGACCGTACAGATTGAGCCCTTCCACGATCATGACGGCCAGATTCCCCGCCGACACGGCGAGATTCCAGAAGCTCATGATCGTGCTCTTCATGGCGGGCGGCGCCTGTGAATAGGCGAACTCGAGCCCCGTCGTGGAAAGCAGCACTTCGCCGAGGGTGAGCGAGACATAGGGGGCCACTTGCCACAATACGGAGAGCTTGACTCCCGCGTCGAGCTCGCGCTCGATGGCGGCGACCATGGCGAAGCTCGCCGCGGCGAGCAGCATGCCGATCGTCATCCGGCGCAGCGGTTTCAGCTCATAGCCGAGGCGCGCGGCGGCGGGATAGAGCACCGTGGCGCAGAGCGGAATCAGCACCATCACCAATGCGGGATTGATGAACTGCAGCTGGGAAGGATCAAATTTCCAGGGTCCGACGACCAAGTCCATTCGCTTCGCCTGGAGCACCCACGTGGAGGCCTTCTGATCGAAAAGCATCCAGAAGAACGGCGTCGGCAGGAATACGAGCAGCACGCGCAGCACGGCCTTCGCCCCTTCCACGGCATCGCTCGGGTGCTCGGCGCGCGCGGCGTCGAGCCAATGGGCGCCGCCTTTCCGACCGCGAAATGCACTCATCACGACGCGCCAGAACGAGTGCGGATCTTTGGGCTTCGGCGGAATCTCCACATAGGTGCTTCGCCCCGCCCAGAACACGATCGTTGAGATCGCCATGAGCACGCCGGGGACGGCGAAGGCAGCGGGTGCCCCGTAATGTTCACGAATCTTCGGAATCGAGAGCGACGCAAAAAACGACCCGAGATTGATCGACCAATAAAAGGCCGCGAAGATCTTGGCCGCGAGATGTTTGTTGGCGGCGGTGAATTGGTCGCCGACGAATGCCGAGACGCACGGCTTGATGCCGCCGCTGCCGAGCGCGATGAGCGTGAGCCCCGTGTAGAAGCCCCATTTCGAGGTCGTCGACGCGGCGAGGCAAGCCTGGCCGACGCAGTACACGATCGAAAGCCAAAAGATGGTTCTGTACTTTCCGAGCAGGCGGTCAGAGATCCAGCCGCCGAGCAGCGGGAAAAAGTAGACTCCCATCACAAATGCGTGGAAGACGGCTTTGGCTTCCGCCTTGCGCTGCTCCTCTGTCGGAAGCGCCGAGAAGAGCTGTTCGGCCAGGAAGACCGTCAGAATGCTGCGCATGCCGTAGAAGCTGAACCGCTCGCTCGCTTCGTTGCCGATGATGAACGGCACGGAGCGCGGGTAGCTGGCGGCGTCGGCGGAGGGCTTCGTCGAGGTCGTGGTCACAGGCGCTCAAGAAGCGGACGGTGGGCCCCGCAGTCCAAGGATTTTTGTCGGGCCGTTCGTCGGCGGCTAGACGGCAGCCCCGAATGGAGTCGGCGCGTGCTAGCTACTCCCAAATCGAAAAGTGGGGTCGGCGCGTGCGCCGACCGGTGAGCGCGCGCGTGCGCGCGCGGCTTTCGACTTGCGCCTCGGGAAGAATGGGGCGTGGTCGGTCTTGGCTCGGCAGCGGACAGTCCAAGTGGCCATTCCAGGATTCCTCCGAGCTGCGCGCGGGCCTCGGCACCCAGCGCGGCATTGCGCGACCTCGGCGTAGCTTCTCGCTACGCCTGCGGCCGCGCGCCTTGCGCTAAGCGCCGACTCCTCGCGCTCGCTCTGCGGAGGAATCCTGTCATGACCTCCCGACGCTCGGCGGCTCATCGGCTGCGCAGAATTCGATCGGCGCTTCGCGCCCATCGGATTCTGCGCACGCCATGGCCTCGCGTCTGCGGAACTCGCCGCGCCAAGACCGACCACGCCCCATTCGAAGCCGTCCCTTATCAGTAAAGCCGGAAAGGGTGAGAACTGGCTGCCGAGCATCTCACGCGATCACATGATTGCGTCGGTGGGCGCCGGGTGTGAGTCCTAGGCCGCGCGCCTCGCCGCGAGGGCGGGCGTCGATCAACAATTACCGATCTCCGAGGTCGCAAGCGCAGCGGCGCCTGAGAGCACCTCATGAAGTAGATACTATTCGATCACGTAGAACCAATCGCCGTTGTTGCTCCGAGTCTCCGTAGACGCGGTCCCTTTGTAACGAATTGTGCGCTTGTTGACTTCTCCCTGTGCAGCCCACTGATCGAGAACTGTGATCCCAGCGGCGTCGTGACTGAGATAGATCGCGGCATGCTTTCCCTTCGTGTCCGTTGGGTACTTCCCATTCTCGTCAAAGGTTGCAACTGCGGTTCCACGAGCGATGGAGCCAGCCTTGGCTTCCTTGACGAATTCTCCCCGTCTCCACTGCGTCGTCGGCGGGGCACTTGTCACGGCTTGGACAAACGCCACACATTCGGCCATCCCGGTCAGCTTGCTCGGGTATTTCAGGCTTCCGTCTTCGGCTTTTCCCAGAACCGATGACTCCGATTCGCGCATGAGGTAGGGCATGGTATTTCTAAGAAGTGCGGCCCCGGCGGGGAGCGAACAGTTCGGTGCGGTCGAAGGAGGCCTCGGATCGGGGAGCCCCCCCTTGGCGGTCCCCACGCGACAGAAGGCTGCAAGCCGGCGCGCGCGACAAGCCGTCGGTGGGTGCCGGGCGATCGTGCCCGGCCTCACCTCTCAGAGTCGACCGATGAAGATCCTTGTGACGTGCCTTGTGCTCAGCTGCGCGGCAGCGGGCGCCGTTCCCATGTTGCAGAACCAGACGGCGAACCCGACGGCGCCGTCGGCGAAGCAGGACTGCTGCGTCCCCTGTCCGCCGGTTTGCTGCGACGAGCCGACCCCCGTCTGCTGCGAGATGCCGAAGGGCGCAACGTGCGGCGAGGCGCCCAAGGCAGCCGATTGCGGCGCGACGGACGGCGGCTGTGGTGATGCGCCGGCCGGTTGCTGCGCCGATGGAGGAAAACCGGACCACTGCGCCGAGGCACCGGCGAAGTAACCTCTGGGCCGTGCCTCCGAAGGCAGCCACGCCTGCTCCTCGACCATCGCGCGGCATCGCCCGCGCTCGCGATGCGAAGACTCTTTAGTGCATTCTCCGCGCGTTCACTCACGGCGGAGGGGTTTGCTGCGCTCTTTCAGGAGCAGGCGCGGTTTTTGTGGGTTGTTGCGGCGGCACATGCGTCGCGCGCCGAAGCTGACGACGTGTTGCAAGAGGCGGCGCTGGTGGCGCTGCGGAAACTTCATACTTTTACTCCGGGAACGCGGTTCTCTGCTTGGATGTCTCAAATTGTTCGATTCGTAGCCTCAGACGCGCGGCGAAAGCGGCGCGCGGAGCTGTTGGCGGATCGCGGGGTGGAGCCCGACGCGGTCCCGAGCCGAGGGCAGACGGAGCCGCCTGACGAGGATTTGTTACGTGCGCTGGCGGCACTGCCCGCGGCGGCGCGTGAGTGCCTGCTGCTGCAGGCGGTACTCGGGCAGTCGACGGCCGAGATCGCCGCGCACCTCCAGATTCCGGAGAACACCGTCTCGAGCCACCTCCATCGGGCGCGCGCCGTCCTGCGCGAGCGGCTCACCCCCGCCGACCGCACGATTCGATCGCTATGAGTGATCCTCATCATTCCCCGGACCAGCAAGACCGGCTCCTCGACGAGCGCGTGAGGCGCGCCTTTGAACCGCCGACGCTCTCAGGGCTTGTCGAGCGCGTGGCGGCGCAAGCGCGCGCCGATGCGGCGGCGCGCCGCGGGCCGGCGCGTGGGGCGCTCTGGGCGATGGCGGCGGCGCTTTTGTTGGCGGTGCTCGGAGCGGGCGCCTTCTTCGCGCTTCGCGAGAGCGCGGCCTCGGCAGGCGCCGAACTGGCCCAGCGCTGGGTCGCGTCGTATGTGGCTTTGGAGGAGCGCGAGCCGACTTGTTGTGACGACATGGGCGAGCTCGCCGCCGAGTGCCGCAAATGGTGCAACGCAGAAATCGGGCTTGCGCAGGGCGCGCCCGTCACCATCCTCGGCTCCCTCACCGGCCCCGCGTCGGCGTCGGCCGGCTGCCTCCCCTTCGCCGTCGAATGCAACGGCTCCCGTGCCTGCATTTTCGTGGTGCCAAAGCACCAGGATCCGAGGGTCGTGCTCCCCGAGAAGAGTGACCTCTTCTTACACCGCCGCGAACTCGGCGAGCTGGCTGTCTACGAGCTGAGCCGCACGCGCGAGCCGCTCGCGCTCGCGCACTTTACGGTTCCGTGAGCCGATCGATATTGTGCGCGTCCTCACGGCGCGGATGACGTCGGCTCAAGCGCTTCTCAGAACTACTCTCCACGTCTTGGTCCTCCCCTGAGGCAGCGGCCCCGCCAACACGGTTGCTGCGGGACCGAGTGCTGCGCGGTCCCAACCGAGGACTCTCTTCCCCGAGGTGCCGCCGCTCGCCGCGAATGGGACTTCTGGAAAGTCTGGTGCCTATGCCGTCTGACAGCCGGCTGGGCTGAATCGCGAGGATGCACCGGGGCGGTACGGTGATTACAATAGAGCTACAATGACTGCAAGACTCGGATCATTCGCATTGGAAACACTCGGGGAATTCGCATCCCGAAGCCGTTACTCGAGGAGGCACAACTACCGGAGGTGGAAGAGGAGCGGCGACCCGTCGTGAAGCAACTCTACCTCATACTGCATGACCAGACTTTTTTCATCTATCGATACCCTCAGAGCTTCATCGACAACATGCGCAAAGACTGGGTATCCTTTGTCACACTTGGGCGCGAAGCCAGGGCCGCAATCGTTGATGCGCTGCTCGAGAGCCGGGACTTCCGAAGCGTAATGTGGCTTCGGTACATTGACATTCCTATGGATCAGTACTTGGTGAAGAAGGTCGCGCCGTCAGAACGTGATGGAGAGAGCAGCGAGCAGAGCTAGCCTTCCTCGATCCGCTGAGGCGAGTTCCGCGCGGAACTCCGGCGAACGTTAGGCGTCACGAAGAGCCCGCCCGCGATGGTACAGCGCGATAAGAGAGCATCGGCAAGTTCCAGGCGATAGGCGGTTTGTCTGGGCCTGCTTCTCCGGAAACAGACATGACCGTCAAGCGCGTGGACAACGTCGGCATCGTGGTCGCGGATCTCGATGCCACAATTCAGTTCTTCACCGAACTCGGGCTCACCCTCGAAGGCCGCATGCGCATCGATGGGGAATGGGCCGGCCGCGTCACGGGAGTGCGAGGCCAGCGTGTGGAGATTGCCATGATGTGCACCCCCGACGGACACAGTCGCCTCGAGCTCTCCCGATTCGACGCCCCCGCGATCGTGTCGGATCATCGCCGAGCGCCGGTGAACTCGCTCGGGTATCTTCGCGCGATGTTCGCGGTCGAGGACCTCGGCGACACGCTCGCGCGCCTTAGCAAGCTCGGCGCGATGGTGGTCGATGAGGTCGTCGATTACGAAGGCATCTATCGGCTCTGTTACATCCGAGGGCCCGAGGGCATCCTCATCGGCCTCGCTCAAGAGATCGGACAGCAGACAACTCGAGTGGATCCCACAAAACGCGAATCTTGAGAGCCGACCCCATGGCGCGAAGTCGCCATGAGCGCTTAGCGCCTCTCTCACGCATATCAATTCATCTTCACCATTCGGCGCGCCTAAGCGATATGTGTCTTGCCATCTATGTCGGCTGCGAGGCTCCCCTTCCGGAGAGCGCGTGGGACAAGAACGCACCCGGTTTCTTCCTCGAGCAGGTGCCCACGAAAGAGGCCGTGCGCGGACAGTTTCGCAGCGCCCACGTCTACTACGCCGGCTCCCACGAAGGGTGCGGGTGCGGCTTCGCCAAGGACGGCAAGGATGGCGACGAACTGGAGCAATGCCAACAAAACTATCGCGCCCTCGCGGCCATCCTCTCGCCCGCCGTGAGCGGGGGCGCGCAGGTGCAGATCTTCACTTGTTGGGAAGGCGAGCAGACCAAGGAGGCGCGCACGGCGGAAGCGGTCACTGTCACGCAGCTCGTAGTGCCGGGGTTCGAATTCCAGCAGCGCACACTTCTCACCGTGCGCGAGGGGAAATAGCCTTCAACATTCGCGGCAAGGATGGAGACTTCTGCTCCGCCGTTGTCGGGCGTACCCAGAGGCATGTTACGCCTGAGAGAGCCCTTGCCGAATGATGCTCGCACCGGGTTGCACTTCGGGCCAACGCTTGAGAGCAACATCGAGCGCGCGGGAGATCTTACTAGTAACTGTGGGCCCAGCTGCCGCTACGGCTCTCGCCGCCTGCTCCAGATCGGTCGGCCGATCCTCTGCGAGAATCTCCAACAAGAGTGCGGCTTGGTGCATTTCCTTGCCCGCTTTCGATTGTTGAGGTATGGAACGCGTCTGGCTCACGAAGAGCTTGTGAAGTGCATAGCGTGCGGGTGACGGAACCACAACCAGCGTCGCGCCGCCATCAATAGCCACGGCTGGCTGTGCTTCATGCAGTATGATGGATAAATGCGGAATCGGCTGAGCGGCAGCCTTGAATCGGGGAATGTAAACAGGACTCTCGTCGCGCCCCTGTCCGGGTGTTAGCAGATCGACCCGCAACGGCTGACCGCGCACTCGAAAAGACGTGGATGGATGGTCGGGGTCCAACTGGGGGATCGGGACAAATCCCATCTGTAGGCTCTCAAGTGTCTTGGGCACGTCGGCATCGAGCTTGGGCACAGCGATCCTCAAATGTGCAGCGACGTCGACGTCTTGAGTACGCCAAGCTGCTGCCGGCCACTTTACACCGAGCAGGTTGCCAAGAGCCTGGAACGCATAAGATCCGATGAGTACACCACCGAGTCGGAATACCCCTGCGTCAGCGAGGGCACCGAGCACGCGCGCAGGGCCGTGCGGAATCGAGTCGAGGCCGGCCGAGCGCAGAAGCCCGGCTAAGCGGCGTACTTGTACGAGATCCGACTCATGACGATCACGCCGCTTCCCATATTCGGAAATGATTTCATCCAACGCCGCATTTCGGCGCCCAACCGAGAATTGGCGTTTCGTTCCTCCTGGATCAGAATACTGAAAGTACACATAGTCGATCCCTTTGATGGACTTCGTTGCGAACGATCCCGACAAATGTGACCAACTGCGCTCGCTCTCGAGCGCGAGGAGCAAAGCCAGGGTCTCGGCGTGAAGCGTCTGGGCGTCTTCAGGAAGTCGGTCCATGGGCTAGTCGATTCGGGTTATACGCAGGGTGCCACGACTCTGCGTATAACCGCTCCTTCACAGCCGAACGCCTCCCCCAGAACCAGCCCCGTGGCGAACCAGCGCGAGCGCTCACCACTGTGCACGCTGCGCTCCGGCGCCATGGGATTGAAGGGCGCAGAGTCCTCCGGGCCACGCGGACTTCGGAGTCGCAAGCGCGCGTGCCTGCCCTCGGCTCCATGGACAGGTCTGTCGTGCATTCCCATGCCGCGAGGTCCTTTTATTTTTTCACACAATCCACCGGACCTCGGTAGTTCTAGGACTCTCATGTCGCCCGAGCGCCGATTCCAGCCGACGTCCGCACGATCGCATCGTCGCGCCGCAAACAATCCGCGTGGGAAGAAAGTGGATTGATGCGTTGGCCGCACACCTTGGTTTTATTGCTTTCCGTCCTCCTGGGGCTGCAGAGGCGAGCGATCACGCAACACCCCCAAAGTGCACCCATTCCCGCTTCGAGCGCGCCTGCTCCGCTGGAACCGCCCATGCTCCTTCAGAGAGAGGCGCTGGAGGCCGGAAACCCGCTGGCGACCTACGCGGCGATGCTGGACCTCGAAGACCGCTACCGGAGATCCAAGCCGCTTGCCGGCGTCTACGATGAAGTGAGATTCAACTTCGAGGAGTTCCTCGGGTTCCCCATGGCCGGGGTCCGAGCAATGTCACTTCCGGCTTTCCGCGCAGACCGCGCGAAGGACGAGGCGATTCCCGATGGGTTTGTGCCGGAAGCCGCCGTTGACGTGGTCGAGCGCGCGGCCCGCAAAACGCGCGTTGTCATTTGGGCGGAGGAACATCACCTGCCTCAGACGCGATCGCTGTTCGAGCCGCTGCTTCGCCGGCTTTGGAATCAAGGATACCGCTATCTCGCCGCCGAATCGTTTTCCGAGCAGGTGATGGAATCGAATTTTGAATATCCAAACTATCGGTCCGGCTATTACATCCAGGATCCGGTGTTCGCCTCCGCGATCCGCACCGCGAAGCAACTCGGCTACAAACTCATCGCCTATGATACGAGAGAGCGCGGCCCGGAGGGAGACAACAGTTTCCGAGACCGCACGCAGGCCGCTCACATTAAAGCGCGCGTACTCGACCGCGACGCGGACGCCAAGGTGTTCGTCATCGCTGGCCGCCTTCACGCATCGGAGATGGCCGCCGCGGATGGATGGACCCCGATGGCAGCCGCACTGAAGCAGATGACAGGTATCGACCCGTTCACAATATACGCCCCGACGATGAGCCAGCGCCTAACGCGGGAAGAGGAACATCCGTGGTATCGCGCCGCCGATTCCGGCGGCTTCCTTCTGCAGCCGACGATCTTCGTCGAGAAGGCAACTGGACGCACACTGGGTTTCGATCCTTGCGATGCGTATGTCTTCTGGCCTCGATTCGAAGTCAAAGATGGCCGGCCGGATTGGATGATGAAGACCTTGGGGCGCAAGCCGATCACAATTCCGGACGCGTTGCGGGCCGGGAGCGGCAGGCGCTTGGTTCAAGCATTCGTCGCGGGAGAGCCCTCTTCCGCAATCCCCGCTGACCAGCTGCTGCTGGAGCGGCCCGACGCGCCAGGACTTTTGATGCTCCCGGCGGGCAAGTACCGGCTTCGCGCCGTGGACGAGCGAACCACCGAGCTGGGGAGTGCCAGCCTGCAGGTGCCATGACCGGGGGCGAAGGCGCGAGTCTGCTCGGCCTGCGGGACTTGCCCGTGGAGGACGCTTCAAGGGTCCTCCGATCTGCGCGCGGGCCTCGTCGCGCTCGCTTTGCGGAGCACTTCTGAGTCGTGGTCCGTGCGTGATTCGAAACGCTCGATGCATCTGAGCGAGTCCTTCTTGGAGTCGCGACATCTACAATGCATGAAGTGGCGCATCGAGCTGGCCTCGGTCGATGCGCCCCGCCCGGACCATTGAACTGTGAGTATCAGAAATCAATCCGCATTTCTCTGCATTGCGATCGTCGCGATCTCCGAGATCGGGCTCGGCTTGGTCTACCTCACCGCGTCGGAGGCGATGCCGTACCACAAGCAGGCGCTCGGCTCGGAATGGTCGCAGCTTGAGCCGGGCGCGCGCATGCTGCTGCTCACCTTGCTCAACGGTTACGGGAGCACGCACCTCGCCGTCGGCATTGCACTTGGCGCCTTGCTTCTGTATCCAATCCGGCGAGGTCAACTCTGGGCTCGCTGGGCCATCCTGGCGACTGGACTTCCTGTCCTCGGTGCGACGGCATTTCTCTCACACCGCCTCGCGAGCACAACCGGAGCGAACGTGCCATGGCCGGGCGCCGTGGGCCTCTTGGGTCTCTTTGTGCTCGGTGTCGCACTCGCAGATCCGCGCGCGCAAACACAACAGAATCCGTGAGCAAGCTGCCCGAGGCTGGCGTCGACCGGGACGAACTGCATGGAGGACCCTGGCGTGTAAGGATTGTGCGCGTCCGAGAGTTCGGTCCATCAGCCGGCTCCATTCGAGTTCTCTGCAGAGTGGATTCACTCTGCAGAGAGCTGCTCCCTCACAGCCGAACACCTCCCTCAGAGCCAGCCCCGTGGCGAGCCAGCGCGTGCGGCGACGCTCGCAGCGCCTCTCCCCGGCATCGCGAACGGCTCCCGGACGACGAGAGTTGAGGACCATGAAAATCCGCCACCGCATGCGCGGTTTTCATGGTGCCGGCTCGCAGAGCATTCGACCGCGCGGACGATGATTCCTGCGCTGCCGTTCCCGTGCGCGCGCGAACTCGCCCGCACAGAATCTTCACAGGATTGCGGCCGTGTACTACTGCGCCAAGCCACCACCCATCTCGCTCGCAAGAAAAGAAAGCTTCACCTCAGCCCGTCGAGCAAGCAGCAAACACAGAAATCCGCACCCATCGCGCATACTTTCCATCGAATGCGATCTTCCAGTAGAACGTGCGCACATTGGATTGAGGCAGATGCATGCGTCCTCGAATCGTTGCACTTTTGATGGCTCTCTCGGCCGTGCTCGGAGCGCTCCTTGCGTTCGCAATCGCTGGAAAGCAGGAGCACGAGGGCGCTCCGTCGAGTGCCCCATCGGGGCTCGGCGCCCAAGAAGCGGCGGGCATCCTCAGCGGCAGCGCGCACGCGTCGGCGGAGCGCGCGATCGAAGCTTCACCAAAGCCCCCTTCCGAGAGAACACCCAGCGCCCAGCCCTCGCGCACACAAGCTCCAGCGCCCGCGCGCTGCCTGGAGATCGTCTCGACCTCCGGAGCTGCAATCGAGGGGGCCGAGCTGGTAGCTGTTCCCACGGGGTCTAGGTGCATCGAGGCACGCAGCCTCGTGAAGTTCCCAGCGAGCTCGGACGCCCGCGGCATCCTTACTCTTCACGGATCCACACATCAAGGACCTTCTGACTTCGGTGTACTTGCCCAGGGCTTCTGCGCAACCCTCCTCGAGCGCCTCCCAGAGATTGGAGAGACGCAGCGGGTTATCCTCCAGCCCGCCCAGGAGGCGACGGTGAAGGTTCGGGATCTCCAGGGCCGCGCCATACCCGGAATTTCTGTTGCACTATCACGTTGGATGGCTCGGCCGGCTGAACTCCGGAGCTTTGCGAATGTGGACCAAATCGCCGGGCTCGAGCCAGAGACTGCAATTCACCTCGCGAAAACCGACGCAGAAGGCCTGGCCTCCTTTCACGCGCTTCATGCGGGCCAATATGCGATTTATACCATCGCACCCGGATACTCGATCGCCTCCGCCGAACAGTCACTTGTTGTTCCTGGAGACCCATGCAGCATCGTGCTGGCTCCGATCCTCGCCGCGGTCCTTCGTGCGAGCGGCGACCAAATTGTGTCATGGCTTGTCACGCCGCGAGGACAGTTCCCTGCCGCGTCGCACGCTGCGGCCCTGGACCTTCGAGAAGTCGAGCGGAGCTTGCGAGCTTCCCACCCCGAGGCCATCGTCGTCGCCGCGTGCGGTGAGTACGGCACCCACACCGAAATGCAGGTCAAGGCTCTCCTCCAGAAGGGAGGAATTGTGGAGACGACAGTGGTGCTTCGGCCGGTAGCGGATGGGTTGCAGGTATCCGAGATCGTGTCCCCCATCGGCTCGGCATCGCCATTCCGCCTCAGAAGGATCCGAGTGACCGTCACGGATCCGAAGGGACGAACGGTACCGATGGGACGCCTCTACTTGCATCCGACCGACTCCAGGATCAAGGATCTCCCCATCGTCGTCGAGCCCGGTCGCGAACTCGATCTCCCATTGGGGAACTATGCTGTCTCTGCGCAGCCGATCTCATACAACTCACTTCTGGCCAAGCGGAACCTCGAGATCACCGCCGACTCCGATCCCGAGATCTCAATCCCGCTCACTGCTGCAGTTCAAGCGTGCCGCCTGGTGGTCACGAATCCAGCAGGAGTTCCGCTGCCGAGTGCCTCCGTGGAGATTCGCTGCGGGAGCTTCCACCTTCAAGGCCAGTACGAGGATCTTCCGTCGACACAAATGATCCTGCCCGTCGGGGAGTGCAGCATGACGATCATGGCTCCGGGCGGCAGCATCGTTACTTCTGCGACCATCGTGGAGCGCTCTACATCGGAGCCGCTCCACATTCCGATCCAGCTCGCATTGCACCAGAATCGCGCGACCGAGGCTGGCGGGCGCCGCTGAGATCGACAATCCGAACCCAGCACAGTCCACTGCGTTTCTACAATTCGGGCGCGTGCATCGAATGGGAATGGACCTCAGTGCAAGCCAGTGCCTGCATGTTCATGTCTCACAAAGCAGTTCCAACCACCCCCTGCTTCACCCATGGCACTTCGAGTCGCAGCCACGCGAGGCGCCGCGGAAGCTCAGCTTCGATCACTCATCGATAGGGTCCAATCGAAGGACCGCGCACTCGTCCGCTCGCTGCGATCGGCCCTGCGCAAGCGGCTGCCGTCAGCCAACGAACGGGTGTACGACTCCAAGGACTCCCTCGTCATCGGGTACTCGGCGTCGGAGCGAGACATCGAAGCTGTGCTCGCTTGCTCGGCTCGCGCCGATGGCGTGCGGCTGTCCTCCCATCGCGCCATCCCCGACCCGAGGAAGCTCCTGAAGGGCACAGGAAAAATGGCACGCTACATTTCGGTGGAGGATACTCGCCAGCAGAAGCAGAAGCAGAAGCAGAAGCCGAGCCGAGAGCCAGCGAAGTCGAGGCGACGAAGCCTCCGAGAATCTCTCGCGGGCGGACCTCACTCTTCCATCAAGAGCGCTCGCTATTCTTGCAGCACCGCCACGCACGCCATCACCCCGCCAATACGAGAACGCCTCCATGGCAAAATACTTGATCTCCTTTCCGAGCGCAGCCATGGTCGTCGTCGGCGAGGAGTTGAAGGCTGCGGACCGCGACTCGCACGCGGTGATCGCGCAAGCGAAGGCCGCCGGGGTCTACGTCTTTGGTGGCGGCATCAACGAGGCAATCCCGCCCCTCCTTGTCTCGGCAGACGGCACGGCCACCGAGGGCGGCTACCCATGGGCGCCCCCGCTCAACGGTGGATTCGCGGTCCTGGAGGTGCCCACGCGCGAGGAGGCCATCTCGTGGGCCGCGCGCCTCGCGAAAGCCTGCCGCTGCGATCAGGAGCTGCGCGTCTTCCATTTCGATCCGGAATCTTGAACTCGGCGCAGCGCCCCGCGCAGCCGATTCCCGGGCTTCGCCGAGCGCCTGCCACGGGTGCGCTATTGTGAACCACGCTCAGCGCACCAGCTCCAGCGCCACGCCCATCCCGCCGCTCACACAAAGCGTGGCGAGACCGCGCTTGGCGTTGCGGCGGCGCATCTCGTGCAGCAGCGTGACCACAATTCGGCAGCCGGTGGCGCCGATCGGATGGCCGAGCGCGATCGCGCCGCCATTCACATTCAGCCGATCGCCCGGAAACTTGAGATCTCGGTCGCACGCAATCACCTGCGCGGCGAACGCTTCATTGAGCTCAATCAAATCGAATCCGTCGACTCCATAGCCCGTGCGCTCCGACAGCGCGCGAATCGCCGGCACCGGACCAATGCCCATGATCGACGGGTCGACCCCCGCCTCCGTGGCCGCGCCGATCCGCGCCAGAATCGGCAGCCCCGCGCGCCGCGCGTCTTCCTCGGAGCAGAGCAGCACAGCGGCCGCGCCGTCGGTGATCCCCGACGAATTCCCGGCGCTCACCGTTCCGGTCTTTGCATCAAATACGGGCGGGAGCTTCGCGAGCGACTCCAGCGTCGCGCCGTCGCGCGGATGCTCATCGGCCGAGATCACAGTTTCCCCGCCGCGATCGCCCGGCACTTTGACCGGAGCAATCTCGTCTTCAAATCGCCCCGCCTTGCGCGCCGCCTCGCACTTCTGCTGGCTCGCCAGCGCGAACGCGTCCTGCTCCGCCCGGGCGATCGACATCTCCCGCGCGAGCTTCTCCGCCGTCTCCCCCATCAGCATCTTGCTCAGGGGGCACAAAAATCCGTCCTGATACATCGCGTCGACGACCTTCTCGTGCCCGAGCCGATACCCCTGCCGCATCCGAGGCAACAGAAACGGAAGATTGGTCATCGACTCGGCGCCGCCAGCCACCACAAATCGCGCCTGCCCGAGCGCAATCGCGTCGGCGCCGAGCGTGATCGCCTTCAACCCCGACGCGCACGCCATATTCACCGTCATGGCGGGCGTTTTGTGAGGAATGCCGGCCCGCACCGTCACCTGACGCGCCGGGTTCGGTCCGCCGCCCGCCTGGCGCCCCACGCCGAGGTACACGCGGTCGACCTTCTCCGGGCTCACGCCCGAACGCGCCAGAAGCGCCTGGACGCACTGCGTGCCGAGGTCGGCGGCCGAAAGCTTGCTGAAACCGCCGAGGAACTTTCCGATCGGCGTGCGGACGGCGTGGGTAATGACCACGTTGGGGAGCGTCGACATGGCCTCGTATCGTAAGCCCGCCCGCGGCGCCGGAAGCCGCGCGAGGGAGAACGCCGTCGGGTACTCTTGGCTCGCGGCGTGGATCCACACGTTGCGCCCCTTCTGACGCGGCCTTACAAGCCCAGCGCATCCCATGACCTCCGTCGAACCCCGCACGCTGCGAGCCCTGCTCGAGCTCCTGCTCGATGATTCGCCGCGCGTCGTGGCCGCCGCGAAGCAGAAGCTCGCCAGCATGGGCGACGGCGGTGAGAAGGCGCTCCGCGAGGCCGCCACGGGCGACGACGCGCGGCTTCGCGTGCGCGCCCGCCAAGTGCTCGCCGACCTGCGCCGCCAGCAGGCCATCGCCAAGATCCACGAGCTGGCGCGCAGGCCCGACGAGGCGATCGACCTCGAAGAGGGTGTCTTTTTGTTGGCTCAAGTGGACTATCCCGAGCTCGATCGGACGCCCTACACGGCGATCCTCGACGCGCTGGGCGAGCAGCTCCGCCAGCGGGTCACGGCGCGCCACCCGCCCTATGCCGTCGTCCTCGAGCTCTCGCGCCTGCTCTCCCACGAGTGGCGCCTGCGCGGCAACGACGAGCAGTTCGACGATCCCGACAATTCGTTCGTGCAGCGCGTGCTCGACCGACGCAAGGGCATCCCGATCTCGTTGGCCGCGGTCTACCTCCTTGTGGCGAAGCGCGCGGAGCTGCCGCTCCACGGAGTCGGCGCCCCCGGACATTATTTACTTCGCTACGGCCCGGCCGATTGGGATTTGTATCTTGATCCCATGACCGGCCGCCGCCTCGCGCTGGACGAGGCGATGCGCATGCTCTCTGTCCGCGGCATCCCCGTAACAAAAGAGAATTTCACCGCGACGCGCACACGCGACACGCTGGTGCGGATGTGTGCGAATCTCGCGACGGCCTACGAGCGTCGGCGCAACGCCGCGGCGAGCCACCGCTGGGCCGAGCTGCGCGACGCCCTCCGGGGAAGCGTCGCGTAGCGGCTCGACCGCCCCGGCGGCGCAGGAAGGTGATTGACGCGGGCGGGGTGGCGGCCAACATCCCCGCCCCATGGTTTCCCGACCGACTGCGCTGCTGCTCTCTCCCCTGCTGCTCGCCTGCACAACCGCCTCGCCGGAGGCTGCCGCGGCAGGTCCTGCTCCCTCCGCGATCCCCCAGGCCGCGCCGGCCGAAGGCACGAAGCTCCTGCGCTTCCCCGACCTCCACGGCGATCGCGTTGTCTTTTGCCACGGCGGCGATTTATGGCTTTGCGCCGTACCGGGCGGCCTCGCGCGTCGGCTCACGGCGCACCCCGGGCTCGAACTCTTCCCGAAGTTCTCGCCCGACGGCCGCTGGATCGCCTTCACCGGGCAATACGACGGCGACGAGCAAGTTTATGTGATCTCCGCCGACGGCGGCGAGCCGCGCCGCCTCACTCACTATCCGGCCCGCGGGCCGCTGCCGCAGCGCTGGGGATTCGACAACCAGGTCTACGGCTGGACGTCCGACGGAAAGGTGCTGTTCCGCTCCATGCGGGAAGGTTGGGACCTTACCGATACGCGGCTTTACACAGTCTCCCTCCAGGGCGAGCTGCCCAAGGCGCTGCCCATGCCGGTCTCCGGCGGCGGCGATCTCTCCCCCGACGGCAAGCGCGTCGTCTACTCGCCGCTGACGCGCGATTTCCGCACATGGAAGCGCTACGAGGGCGGCTGGGCGCAGGATCTGTTCATTTTTGACATCGTCTCCCACGCGCTCGAGCCCGTCGCGCACCACGTGCGCACGGAGCGCGACCCGATGTGGATCGGCGACCGCATCGTGTTCGCCTCGGACCGCGACGGCACCTTGAATCTGTACGATTTCGATCTTGCGTCGAAAAACGTCGACCAGCTCACGTCCTCCACGACCTGGGATGTCCGCTGGCCGAGCAAGGGCGACGGTGAACAGGTGATTTTTGAGCTCGGTGGGGAACTTGAGATTCTTGACCTTCGGACGCGCCAGCAGCGTCGCCTCACCATCACAGTTCCCGACGACGGCCTCCACACGCGCCCGACGCGCGTCGATGCTTCGCGGCTCGTGGAGTCGTTCGGCGTGTCCCCCCATGGCGAGCGCATCGTCGCCGCCGCCCGCGGAGAGGTCTTCTCCGTGCCCGTCGAGAAAGGGCCGACGCGCAACCTGACCCGCACCCCCAACGCCCACGACCGCGAGGTCGACTGGTCTCCCGACGGCCGGCAGATCGTCTTTCTCTCCGACCGCACAGGCGAGGAGGAGCTGTGGCTTGTGCCGCAGGATGGTCAGAGCGAGCCGAAGCAGCTGACCGAGGGCGGCACAGCTCGCCGCTTCGGCCCGCGGTTCTCTCCCGACAGCAAATGGGTTGCATTTTCTGATAAATCCGGACGCCTCCTGATCTGTGATATCGAGAAGCGCCAGGTGAAGGAGCTCGCCCGCGACCGAGGCGGCAACATGGGCGACTACACCTGGTCGCCCGACTCCCGCTGGCTTGCCTTCAGCCTCGCCAACGAGACGACGTTTCGCTCGGTGCATGTGACCTCCGTCGAATCCGGCGAAGACCACATGGTGACGCCCGTCCTTTGGAATTGTGCAGAACCCACATGGTCCCCCGACGGGAAGTATTTGTGGTTCTTCTCGGACCGCGATTACGCTCCGCAGATCTCGGGCGCCGAGTGGAACTTCGCGACCTCGCGCACGACTGGGATCTTTGCCCTCGCGCTCAAGAAAGATACAGCTCACCCGTTCCCGCCCCAGAGCGATGAGGTCAAGGTCGACGCTCCGTCGGAAGGCGCGGCGTCGGCCCCCGAGAAGGCGAGCTCGACGAAGAGTGACGAGAAGCCGGCCGCCGACAAGCCCGCCTCGGGTGCCGCCGACTCCGGTGCGAAGAAGCCGGCGCCCGTGCAGATCGACTTCGACGGGATTGCCGAGCGCGTCGCGCGCGCGCCGATCCCCGCCGACAATCTGCGGTCGCTCACGGCCAACGCGGGCCACCTTTTCTACATTTCCGGCGGCCCCTTCTATTACGGCCGGGAGAGCGACCGAAAGCCCGTGCTCCACGCCTTCTCGATCGAGAAGCGCGAGAGCACAGCGCTCGCCGAGGGGTGCTCGGGATATGTGCTTTCGGCGACGGGAGAGAAGCTCCTGGCCCGCGAGGAGGGCGGCCTCGCCCTCTACGACGCGAGCAGCTCCGGAAAAGGCTCGCGCAAGGGCATTTCGCTCGGGGCTGTCGCGTCCGACCGCGACCCTAAGGCGGAATGGCAACAGATCTACCACGAGGTCTGGCGCCGCTATCGAGATTACTTCTACGTTGAGAACATGCACGGCTATGACTGGAAGGCTCTCGGCGAGCGCTACGCCGCTCTCCTCCCCCACGTCGCCCACCGCGCCGATCTCAACTATGTGATGGGCGAACTTGTGGCGGAACTCAACGTCTCCCACGCTTATGTGAGCGGCGGCGATTGGCAAGTGCCGCGCCGCGCCGACGTGGCGCTGCTTGGCTGCGAGTTCGAGCTCGATGCCGCCGCCGGCCGTTACAAAATCGGACGCATCCTCCCCGGCCAGAACGAGGAGGAACGTTACCGATCTCCCCTGCGCGAAATCGGCGTCGACGTGAAGCAGGGCGACTATCTGTTGGCCATCAACGGCGAGGAGCTGCGCGGCGACGACAATCCCTACCGCTTGCTTCGCCACAAGGCCGGCGCCGCTGTCGAGCTTCGGGTCGGCACCTCCCCCGATCCCAAGGCCGCCCGCACCGTGAAGGTGCGCCCCATTACGTCGGAGTCGGAGCTGCGCTATCTCGACTTCGTGCTGCGCAACCGCGAGCGCGTCGAGAAGCTCTCCGGCGGGCGGCTCGCGTACATCCACATCCCCGACATGGGGGAGGACGGCATCCGCGAGTTCATTAAGTGGTATTACGGCCAGATCCGCAAAGACGGCCTGATTATTGACGACCGCAACAACGGCGGCGGCAACGTCTCGCAGATGATCCTCGAGCGCCTGCGCCGCACGCTCCTCGGGATGGATTTCAACAGAAACTCCGATTGGGCCGCGCCCTACCCCGAGAAAGTCTTCACCGGTCCCATGGTCTGCCTGCTGAACGAAAATTCGGCGTCCGACGGCGACATCTTCCCGTGGATGTTCCGCAATGCGAAACTCGGTCCGCTGATCGGCAAGCGCTCGTGGGGCGGCGTCGTCGGCATCAGCGACCACGGCCCGCTCATGGATGGCGGATCTGTGAACGTCCCTGAATTCGGCTACGCCAATGCCGCGGGGCAGTGGGACGTCGAAGGGCACGGCGTCGATCCCGACATCGTGGTCGAGAACGACGCCCGCTCGCTGCTCGACGGCCGCGATCCGCAGCTCGAGCGCGCCGTCGAGGAGTGCCTGAAGCTCGCCGCCGGGAAGCCGGCGAAGATCCCGGCGCGGCCGCAGGCGCCCGTCAAGACGAAATAGGCGCGGGAATCCCGCGCCGCGACGCCGCGCGCGCCTACGCCACGAGAGGCACGTCGGGGTCGAGCTCCGCCAGCGCCTCCTCGGCGTAGGCGTCGTCGTCCCCGTCGAAGCAGGCGTGGGCGCCTTCATACAGCTCCAGCAGCGTCACGTCGTCCTGGACGACGGCGAACGGGAGCGACACAGAGGTTTCGGTTCTCGGCACGTCGAGGTTCCACATGGTTGTCATCGGTGGGCTCTGAGAATCGGATTTCACCGCCCGTACCTTCGCCGCGCTTTGTGAAGGAATGCCGAATGCCGGAAGAGAAGCTAGTGTAGAGGCCATGGCGGATCCTCAGCGCGTCGACGTCTACCGTGCGGCCCATCGGGTCGAGGCGCGCCATGCGCGCGCGTGGCTCCTCTCGAACGGGCTCGACGATGTGCGCGTAGAGGATCGCGTCTTCCGCGGCGCGGCGCCGAACGGCATGAGCGCCCAGGAGGCCCTCGATCACTCCGGGTATTATTTGCGTGTGCTCCCTGAGAAGGCGACCGCGGCGAAGCGGCTGCTGGAGGAGGCCAAACAAAAAGGGATCGACCTCTCTGCCGACCTGGGCGACCTGCGCGGCGTCTGAGCTCCACTGCGCCCATGCGCCGGCTGGCCCTTCTTTTTTGTGGCCTTTCCGCGGTCGCGCTCGCGGGTGGCTGCTCGCGCGAAGCTCCGGCGCCGCCCCTCGAAAGCGCTCCGCCCGCCGCGTCGATCGACCGCGGTGCGATGCCGGATTTCGCGCTGGAAGACGTGCAGGGCGGCACCACGCCGCTCTTCCCTGCCAAGGGGATTCCGCCGCAGCTCGTCGTCGTAGCACTCACCTCGACGCGCTGCCCCATCGCGGCGCTCCACGCCCCGCGCCTCGCCGAGCTCGCACGCCGCTATGAGGAGCGCGGCGTTCGGTTTTTGTTGGTAAACCCGAATTCCTCGGAGAGCGCACAGGAACTCGCCGCTTTCGCAAAGAAAAGTGGTGTTCAGTTTCCAGTGCTTCGGGATCCGGACCAACAAATCTGTAATGCTCTCGAAGTGCATCGGACGACGGAAGTCTTCGTCGTCGACTTCCATCGGCGCATCCGATACCGCGGCGCCCTCGACGACCAATATTCCGTCGGAGCGCGCAAGCCCAAGCCCGAACGCCACTATCTCGTAGAAGCGCTGGAAGCTCTTCTCGCGGGGAAGGCCCCCGCCGCCGAGCGGACTCAGCCGGCAGGCTGCGCGCTGACGCGGCCGGCGAAGCCGCAACGCCCCTCGACCAAGGCGCCGAGCTACCACGCCGACGTCGCGCCGATCCTGCGCAAGCGCTGCGCCGAGTGCCATCAGCCGGGCGAGATCGGGCCATTTTCACTTCTTACTTATGACGACGCCCGCTCGGTCGCGGCGATGATGCGCGACGTCGTCGAGCGCCAACTTATGCCGCCGTGGCACGCGGCCCCCGAGGTCGGCAGATGGCGCAACGATCGCTCTCTCACGGAGGCCGAGCGCGCCACGATTTTCGCGTGGGTCGACGCGGGCGCGCCGGAGGGCGCCCCTGCGACGCAGCCTTTGCCGGCGCCCGCCGCCGCTGGCTCCTGGCACCTCGGTAAGCCCGACCTCCTGCTCACGACGTCCGAGCAACAGATTCCGCCGCAAGGAATTGTGGATCTGCGCTATGAGCTTGTCGACACCGGGCTCGCGGAGGATCGTTGGCTTTCGGGCGCGGAGCTGCGCGCCGGCAACCGCTCGGTCGTGCACCACATCCAGGCGTTTGCTATTTATCCGACCGACCTCCCGACGAGCTCGGAGGCACCGCGCCTCACGGCCGGCTATTCTCAGCGACAAATCGCGACGCTGGTGCCGGGCGAGCGCTATGAGCCGTGGCCGGAAGGAGCGGGGCGCTTCCTGCCGGCAGGCTCGAAGATTCTGTTTCAGATTCATTACACCCCAAACGGCGTGGAATCGACGGACCGCTCGACGCTTGCGCTCCGATTCGCCCCCGAGAAGCCGTCACAAGTCTTGATGACGCGCGGCGTCCACCACCGCCCGCTCAATATTCCGCCGCTCGACCCGGCCGTTCGCGTCGACGCACGCTGGGAGCTCAAGAAAGACACGATTATCTATGGACTGATGCCCCACATGCACCTCCGGGGGAAGTCGTTCCGCTATGACGCCACGCTGCCGAACGGCATGCGCGTGCCTCTCCTCGACGTTCCGCGCTACGACTTCGCCTGGCAGACGCTCTACCGGCCGGAAGTGCCGATCGAGCTGCCGGCGGGAACGGAGATCCACTGCCAAGCGATCTTCGACAACTCGCCTGCGAACCCCAATAATCCGAATCCGAATGCTTCCGTGCATTTCGGCGAGCAGTCCACCGACGAGATGATGATCGGCTACGTCGACTACGTGGAGCGGTAGCGCAACCCCCCTCATACGCCGCGTCTGCGAGTCACAAGCGCCGCCGGCTCCGGATTGAGATCGAGCAGTCCCATCTTCAACCATTGGGGCGCATCGATGCCGGCGGCGCGGAGGCTTCGTCGCCCCTCCATGCCATCGCACGAGATCGAGCCATGGCGCTCGAGGCCACACACCATGATTCTTCGCGGCAGACTTCACGAGATTACGAATCTCTCTTCTTTTGTTGCAAGCTACTTGAAAACGGGCGGGCGTCCGACGGCCGGATTCGAGGCCATGGGAAAGACGCGCGTTCATCTGGCGACCGACTTTCCCTCGAAGAAGTTCGCTGGGGGGTTCCCGCCTTCGATGTCGATGAAGACCGACTCGAATCGCGATGGGAGGTTCAGCTTCGACGTTGGAAAGCCGCTGAAGGGCTTCCGCGGCCAAATTGTGGTTTTCCGGCAATCGGAGATGCCGAACCCGATGAAGGGGATGCCCCCCATCCCTGTCTTCGACCCGATCTACCGCTGCGCCCCCTTCGCGATCAATGATATTGCGTCCGCCGATTGGGCGGCGGCGAAGAATATTTACATCCACCGCGCGAAGACTCCCGATGACAAGGGGATCACTCAGAAGGAGATTGATGAGCTTGTGAAGGATCTCCGCAAGGATCTGAAACTGGACAAGCTCCGCGCAACGATCCTCTCGAATCGCGCGGCGGTGACGGCGGAGAAGAAGGGCGGAGATGTGAAGTTCTCGGCGTTCGTCCGCGGCAGCACGTCGGCGGATCTCGACCGCGTGATCACGGTAAAGGCCGGCGAGATCGACATCGATCTCCCGGGCCCCGACTTCATCGTGGGGCTCTGCGTGGACGAGGACGAGATCGAAGCACAGATCCGCAAAGGTCTGGTGAATCTGTCGAAACGCGTGAGCACGGAGCTGCTGGAGGAACTGGAAAAGGCAGCGCCCGGACTCTCGTCGAAGGCGTCGGTTTCTGTCTGGCGCGTCCGGTTTGTGAAGGTCGGCGAGCGATCGGTAAAGATGCCTGGGATCCCGAAGGTGGTGACCCCGATCTACTCGGTGGTGCCTGACGCCGCCTTCGGCGTTCCGCGCAAGCTGTTCTAGAGGCGAGCGGGTCGCGACCTGGCTCCGACCTCATCGCGGAGTCGGGCTGCGACCGCATTGCGGATTCAGCGCGTCTGCGCCAATCTCAACAATCGATAAATGGGATCGGCGCGTGCGTGCAGCTGCTCAACAACTGAGAAGTGGGGTCGGCGCGTGCGCTCGGCTTTTCGTTGATGGATAAGTGGGGTCGGCGCGTGCGCCGACCGGTGAGTGCGCGCGTGCGCGCACGACATTCGACTTGCGACTCGGGATGAATGGGGCGTGGGTCGGTCTTGGCGCGGCAGCGAACAGTCCTCGACGCTCGGCGGCTCATCGGCTGCGCAGAATCCGACCGGCGCTTCGCGCCAGTCGGATTCTGCGCGCGCCATGGCCTCGCATCTGCGGAACTCGCCGCGCCAAGACCGA
>JAEUHX010000067.1 GCA_016792805.1 Planctomycetota bacterium | reverse complement strand
GCGCGAGATCGACGCGCACCGCCGGCGTATTTGCGGGTTTCTCGCCGTCGAGAATCTGTTGCAACGTCGGGATGGGCACTCCGGGCGCGTAGCCCGGGAATCCATGCACAGTCGTGCCCGCCGTATGGCTCAGAAGCCGCCGGATCGTGACGGGCGTCGCGCGCGTCAGGTCGTTCTGTGGCAACTTCCAACTTTCGAGAAGCTCGTGGACCGGCTTGTCGAGGTCGAGGGTTCCGTCGGCGGCAGCAAGCATCACACCGAGCGCGTTCACCGATTTGCTGATGGAGCCGGCGAGGAACAGCGTCTCTTCGTCGGCGCGCGTCCCGGTCTCGGCCTCGGCCATGCCGTACGCCTTCGCCCATTGAAGCTCATAGTTGTCGAAGACTGCAATGCTGACGGCCGGAATGCGGTGCTCGCGCATGCGCTCCTCGAGCGTCCATGGCGTCACCTCCCCTTTCACCAGGACAGGCGGCAAAAGGCCGCGCTCAATTCGCGCGATGTGCTCTGCGGACGCGCCCTCGCTCGACCGCATGTCCGGCGCGTCCGACGCGCGACAACCGAGTGCCAAGATCAGTAGCCAGGCAGCGTGCTTCATGGGGAGGAGCCTGTACGAGGAACGATCCGAATCCGGTTGGCGCCAGTCTTCCGTCTCCATCGTCGCAACGAATCAGTTCTGTGCGAGTCGAGAGGATGTTGGACGAATACGGCTGCGCGTTGTCCCTCCCCCTGAATAGATTCACTCCGCTGTCAATTCAGCTCCACAGCAAGGACGATGCGGCGAGTCGTTCTGGAGTTGTCATAGCTGCTGAAGTACTTGCCGGTCGGAATGGCTGGAGTGTAGGCCAACAAATAGGTCGCGCCTTCGGTGAGCGGATGCTCGAGACGCGACACCTCGAGATCGATTCCTGAGCTCGATTGCTGGATGAATTCGGCGTCGACAAGCTCAGGAAACGCACGGGCGCCGTCTGTCCAGGAGCCATACCGCTTGGGCGCGCGGAGATGCTGCACGACCTTGAATCGAACGCGCGAAGACCTCCTTCCATCCGTCTCCCCGACACATCGCGCGATGGCGAGGCCGAGGTCTTCGGTGATGCAGGGAAGCCTCGCCGATTTGTTGCGCAGCCTTAGCATCTGAGCCAATCCAACTCCCACATTTCTCGCGAGGCAAAGCGCGTCGTCCATCCGAAGCCTCAAAAGCGTTTCGGGACCTTCCTCCGAAAGCGATCCCGCGTCGTCGAGCGCTTTTGCACAGGCGTCGAGCTGCTGGGCAAGCACCGCGACTACCTGCGCCTCGAGCGGCATCCAGCCGAGATCCTCGACTTCTGGGTTCAGCAGCGAATCCAGGGACGCGGTCGCCGAGGCGCGCACGAATGTCTCCTTCTCGCCTTCTCGTACAGCGGGAGAATCCACCGATGCGTGCTTCGCCGCGGCCGCCATCGGGAAAAGCCGAATCGTGACTGTCTGAACCTCTCCGCCCACCTCAAGACAATGAATGGAATTGAGGCGAATTCTGTAAGAGCTCCCGTAGATGCTGAGCTCGAACTCCTCATTGGGCTTCATCGTTCGGTGCGGCGCCAGCATCAGGCCATCGCTGGCTCGCACTCCAAGCGCAACCGAATTGTGACATGCCGAGCTCACCACAAACTCGGCTCGTCCGAGGGTGCCGGGCATCGCCATCGCCATCCCCGGGGTGAGCTTCAGCCACACTCCCCGTTCGGACAGCGGCTCGCCCTGAAGAAACCAATGGTGCATGGCGCGCTGACAATCGACGGTCAGCGCTTTCAACTCGGCAAGCTCCTCGCGGATGCGCTCCTCATCGTGCTTCAGCGGAGGATCGCTCAATCGATCGAGCCGC